>CAWCEU010000010.1:0-157015 GCA_963794625.1 uncultured Pseudomonadota bacterium | reverse complement strand
GGGTGATGGATATTACGGTCCTTGGCGTCGATCTCGGCAAGAACGTCTGCAGCGTCGTCGGGCTGGAGGCATCCGGCGCGGTCGTGATGCGGCGTAAGGTAAGACGGGAGACGTTGATTGCTCTGGCGGAGAAGCTTCCTCCGTGCGTCGTCGGGATGGAGGCCTGCTGCGGGGCTCATCATCTCGGCCGCGTGTTCGCCGCTCACGGCCACGATGTTCGGCTGATGTCGCCCGAATATGTCCGCCCTTATATCAAGGCGCAGAAGAACGACGATCGCGACGCCGAGGGGATCGCGGAAGCGGCGACGCGGCCGACGATGCGGTTTGTCGAACTGAAGAGCCAGGACCAGCTGGACATGCAGACGCTTCATCGATCGCGAGACCGGCTGGTTGGCGAGCGAACGGCTCTGATCAATCAGCTTGCGCGCGATCCTGCTGGAGCGCGGGTTTGTCGCGCCGCAGGGCAAGCGGAAGCTTCAGCAATTTCTGCGCCGTTCTGATGGATGAG
Organism: uncultured Pseudomonadota bacterium; assembly: GCA_963794625.1. GTDB lineage: Bacteria > Pseudomonadota > Alphaproteobacteria > Acetobacterales > Acetobacteraceae > Acidocella. The sequence goes on along the minus strand of CAWCEU010000010.1, from coordinate 156,507 downwards.
CAAGGCGGAGCGGGATTGAGCCCGCGAATGGTCCTTCTGGTCGCCGACGCTCGAGCGCAATGGGCCGAGCTCGATCGACGGATCGCAGCCTTCGACGCCGAGTTCGTCCGCTGGGTGAAGGAGAACGAAGAGGCTCGCCGGCTGACGACAATCCCAGGCATTGGCGCGACCCACCTGTGCCAGGCCTATACGCTTGTCCTGCAGCAGCAGCGCCGAGAGCGAGACCGGGGCCAGGCCGGCCTCGCCCTGCATCTGCCCGGCCAGCCAGCGATTCAGCGAGGCCAGCGCCGAGGCCGCCGCCTTGCGCACCGAAATGGTGCGCCTGGCGCCGAAATAACCTTCCGCGAAGCCATGCACCATGCTTTGCACGGCACCGCGCGCTCCGGCCGTATCACTGCGCCCATCGGCATGGGCACGGGCGATGATGGCCAGCGCCCCGCGGCCCGGCATGCCGAACTCCGTCCCCTCGTAAAGCGCGTAGAAATTCCGGGCCGCCGCCTCGTCTCCCCCGGTGGCGAAATCGGCGGCAAGGGACCAGCCGGCCGGCTCAGCCATTCCGGCTTCCGGCGGGCACCCACAGCACATCCGCCCCGCCCATGCCATTGGCCGCGCGGGCCAGGACAAAGAGCAGGTCCGACAGGCGGTTCAGATAGACCAGCACCAGCCGGTTCACCGCCTCGCCCGGCGCCTCCAGCAGCAGCACCACCGCGCGCTCCGCCCGCCGCGCCACGGTGCGGGCGGCATGCAGCCGCACCGCCGCCGGGCTGCCGGCGGGCAGAATGAAGGAGGTGAGCGGCGGCAGCGCGGCCGTGATGGCGTCAATCCGCTCCTCCAGCCAGTCAATCTGTGATTGCACGATCCTGAGCACCCGGGCTTCCGGCTCATAAATCGGTGTGCAGAGATCGGCGCCAAGGTCGAACAAATCGTTCTGGATGCGCGCCAGGATAACGTCCGTCGCGGCGTCGGCATCCAGCCGCGCCAGCCCGATGGCGGCATTCGTTTCATCCACCTCGCCCAAGGCGGTGATCCGGGCGGAAGATTTTGGCACCCGCGTGCCATCGCCCAGCGATGTTTCACCCTGATCGCCGCCACGGGTATAAATCTTGTCCAGCTTCACCATGGCCGAACTGCACCATGTCCGGCCTTCATCGGCAAGAGTCATGGGTTTAGGGACTCGGTAAGATGGATTTTTGGTAACATAGACCCGTCCGTGGAATTAAATTTTGTTAATTTAATACGTAGACGTAAGTTAAAATCCGGAACAACGCCTTAAGAACAGCCAAAATTATATAATAAATTCAATTTTAGATATTAATCCATTATGTTGGATCGACCCGGCCGGCGCCGCCTGAGCGCCCCCCGCGGTAGACCTCGTATTTTTCCCAACATCATACCACAAGACCATCATTTTATTGTTTTGTAGACATCTGTTAAGGAATTCAGACAACACCCCATCCCTTTGTTCAGCAAGCAAAATCCTTGCTGACGCGCGCCTCGGGCATCGCTAATCAATTAACCGTGTGCAACCTACCGCGTTGCAGCAAAGCCCATCATCCAGGCGCGACGGAGAAAACTGCATTGACTGACATCGTCACCGTAGGCGGCAGCACGGCCAGCTCTTATAGCGGCCAGGTTCTGAACGTCGTCTCTGGCGCCCCCACGATCAATGGCGGCTCCGACACGGTGCAAAGCTCGGTCTCCGGGATCGGCATCACCCTCACCGGCAACAGCGAGGCCATCAGCCTCACCGGCTCCTCCGACACTCTGAAGACCGGGCTGGATCAAAGCGGCGGGGCTTCCGGCGACACGCTGATCCTGGCCGGGAATAATAACGTCATCATCGATGGCGGCTTCAATGATGGCGGTGTCACCATCAATGGCAGCTATAATTATTTCAGCTCCCAGCAGCGCATCGAAACATCCAATATCGTCGTCAACGGCAATAACGACACCGTCTCCGCAACCTACATGAACGGCAATTTCGTCATCAATGGCGATAATGTGCTGGTCTATGCCAATAACGGCAATTTCACCGTCAACGGCGCCAACGATACCGTGGTCGCGGCCAATGCGAAGAGCATTCTGGTCACCGGCAGCAAGGACACGGTGATCGACCAGGCGATACCAGGCTCCAACTTCCCCTCGGCCCTATTGGCCGGTGCCGATGCCGCCGGCCAGGACAGCACGCCCGGCTCCACCATTTCCATCACCGGCTCGGGCGCCAGCGTCACCACCTATAACAACAACAACACCGTCACCAGCAGCGGCGACGGCAGCTCGGTATCCCTGCAGAGCTACGGCAATTCAGCCACCGTTTCCGGCGGCAATAGCAGCGTGGCGGCGCAGACCACGACCGAGACCATCAGCGTCGCCGGCGGCAACAGCACGGTGAGCACTTCAAAATCCATCCTGTCCGGCCAGCCTTCCAGCACCGTGCCCGCCTCCGTTGTCTCGGTGGACAGTGTTGCCGCCTCCACCACCACCTATAATGACGGTTCCACCAGCATTGTGGACACGACGCCAGGCTCCGGCTCCAGCACGGTCAATGTCACCTCCGGCGGCACCAGCGTGGTCGCCACGGCGGGCGGCACCTATAATGACAGTGTCGGCAACAATACCTACACGATCGGCGGCGGCACCAAGCTGAACCTCTCCTCCGGCGGCAATACCATCACCGTGACGGATGGCGAGATGCTCACCCAGGACACTCTGGGCGGCACCGCCAGCGCCCCCAACACGATCGTTCTTGGCTCCGGTAATATCATCAATTTCACCGCTAACGGCGTCACCAGCAATTACAACGTGCTCAGCGTCACCGGCAGCGGCAATTCCGGCTTCATTTACGGCTCCTCCCAGGACACTCTTTATGCCGGGGGCAGCGGCAATCTGTTCGCCGTCGCGAACAACCCGAGCGCCGCCGGCGGCACCGGCAGCGTACTGGTGGTGAGCGGGGCGGACACATTGTCCATCTGGTCCGGCAATAACAGCATCGAGGCCACGGGCGGCGCCACGCTTTACGTCTCCTCCAGCAACAACAGCATCAGCGGCGGCGATGCCAGCCTCGTGCTGAAAGGCAACGGCAACAGCATCGACTTTACCGGCGCCGCCACGGTGTCGGATGCCAGCCCCTGGTCCTATGAAACCGCCACCGGCTCAAATTCGGTGCAGAACCAGTTCACCCTCGCGGGCGGGCAGTTCAATCTGGGCGGCAAGGATACGCTGCTGCAAACCGGCTCCAGCGCCGCGGTGACGCTTGCAGGCGGCGACAGCGTCACGTTGAACGGCGCCAATGACAGCGTTACCGCCTATGACCAGGTTTATGGCGGCAACAATATCGTCCTCAACGGCGCCAATGACAGCGTGGCGCTGGTGAACATGTCCGACAGCGCGGCGACGATCAATGCCAATACCAGCGCCTTCGTGACCGCCACGGATAGCCACGGCGTCAAAATCGGCAGCGTCAACACCAACAGCAATGAGCAGCTGGTGTTCATCGGCGGGTCCGGCACCTCCAGCACGGTGCTCGCATCCGGCAGCAACACGCAGGTGACGCTGTTTGGCGGGGCCAGCAGCGATAATATCGTCTCCGGCGGCAATGCTGGAAATAACAGCCTGAATGGCGGCACCGGCAGCGGCGATCTGTTCACCGCGGGCGGGAATAACGACGTGCTGATCGGCGGCTCGGGCGGCGCCAATACGCTGGTCTCGGCGGCGGGGAACGAGACGCTGACCGGGGCCGGATTAGGCAATGATCTGTTCTCGATCACCGGCGGCGGCGGCACGGACCTGATCAATGATTTCACCGGCAGCCTGGTGGTCGCCTCCACCCTTTCCGTCGCCAGCGAGAGCGTCTCCGGCGGGGCGCTGAATGTCTATCTGAATGACGGCACGCATCTCATCTTCGCGGGTCTCACGAACGTGACCCAGAGCGGCAATCTGTTCACCCACTGAGAGAGGGCTGGCCGGGTTAAAAACCCGCAGGCAGGGGATAAAGTTTAGGGGCGGCTTTTTGAAGAAAGCTGCCCCTAAACTGCTTTATGTGGCGACCAGCCGTTACGTGCGGCGCGGGCGGTAGGAGGGGCTGGGGTTTGCCTCAGCCAGCCTTGCCCAATGCGCCAGGATCAGCCCGATCTTGGCGAACACCACACCGGCATCGGCAAACTCCCGGGCCAGCCGCGCGGAGGGTGCCAATGTGCGGTGCGAGGGCTCGCCCGAGATCAACCGGGCGCCGGCTGAAACACGCAGCGCCCCCATCTGCCCCTCGCCCCGCGGCTGCGCCAGCGGCACGGGCTGGCCGATATGGCAGATGCGCGCGGCCAGCGCCGCCTGCTCCGGCAGCCAGGGGGAAAGATCCGTGTTCAGCCAGACATAGACCTGCCGCGCCTCGGCGGGTGTCAGGCACCGCTCTGGCGCGTGCGGGGCGCGCAGCGAGAATGTGAAGATGCTGGGCAGGCGCTCCCACGGCTCATCGGCCGCCGTGCGGCTGATGGCCGGAGCGGATAGCAGGGTAAGGCCCGGCGTGGCGGCAATGCCCTGCCCCACTACGTCGGCGAAGCCGCGCAGGATTGCCGCCCGCCGTGCCGCAGACACGCGCAGCAGCGCCCGGATCTCCGCCAGCGCCGCGTGCCAGCGCAAGGCGAGGCCATAATTGCCACCCTCGGGCAGCACCCGCGCCGCCGGGGCCTTTGCCGGAAACTCAGCCCGGTTGAAATAAGCGGCAAGCCCGGCGGGCAGCCGCCCCGTGCGCAGCCGTGCCGCGACCTGGGCGGGCAGCAGCGCCGCCCCGGCGAAAGGCGGGCCGGTGAAGAATTTCGAGCCGGTGACCAGCACCGTGGCGCCGAGATCGAGATAAGCCTGCACGGAGGCGGGCGAGAGCCGCGCCTGGCAGGCATCCAGCACAATGTCGAACCCCTCGCCGTAAGCCGCGCGCAGCTTCGCCAGAAAGGCCGGAGACGGCGCCAGCAGGCCGGTCTTGGAGAGGTCCAGCCCGTGCAGGATCACCCGCCTGCCCGCCGCCAGCGCGCCCGCCAGCGCCGCCTCGATCTCCGCCTCCACCGCCGCCTCGGGCCGGACCGCGCCGGAGGCTTCACGCAGCTGGATATTGGTCAGCGCCGTGTCGGGGCGGAACCCCTCGATCGGCGCCTCGAAGGTCACGTCGTGGCCCAAAGCGGTATCCACGGCGAAATGCAGCCCGCGCGCCGCCATGGGCACGCCGCGCCCGGTTTCCTCCGGGGCGATGAGGATGTTCTGGATGGGCTTGTCCGTCCCGGCCAGATGGGTGAGGGCGAGGGCCAGCAACTCGGTATCAGTGCCGGACGCGGCGAGCACGATCTCCTCGCCCGCGCGCAAGCCGAAGGCCTGGGTAATGCCGCGCCGCGCCGCGCCGATGCAGGCGCCAACGGCCTTGCGGCACGGCGCGCCGCGCAGCAGGGCGGCGGTGACGGCCAGCCGTGCCTTGTCGGCGGCGATATAGCCCCGTTCAGAAGAGGAGGACGCCGTTGAGGACGCAAAGGTAATGGCCCAAGGGCGCGGCCGGTGGCTGCAGCCATAGCCGTTCAAGGCGGTTTTCGGGTCGCGGGCTAGGCGGATATCGCCGCCGGTCTCCATCAGCGCATCGGCGGTGCCCAGCAGGCTCCAAACCTCATGCAGCCGTTCTGCCGCCTTCGCCTCCAGCCCGAATAGCTGGGCCAGGCGCAGCGGGCCGGGTGAAACTTCCGCCGCCATCGGCGCCAGCCAGCGCGGCAGCTTGGCACGGGCGGGTTCCGGCAGCTCGTCCAGCTCAGCCGCGCAGAATTGCGCCGCGGCCCGCGCGGCGGCGGCACGGGCCAAGGCCAGTTCCACCCCACGCGCCGTGAGCCAGGCGGCCTCAGCCTCGTGGCGCAGCAGCAGCGGCGCCAGGGCCGGGTGCGGCGGGACGGTTTCGGGCAGAATATCGCGGAAGGCGGCAAATTCCGGCGCCGGGGCCGGACGATCTCCACGAGAGGTATTTTTCTCATCCGCCAGCAGCTTCGCAGGGTTCATTTCGTCTCCGGCTTTGCCCAGGAAATGCTTTACTCTAAACCACCGCCCCCGCCAAGGCGCGCCGAGCCGCCGGACGCGGCCAAAAACCGAACGTTTTGCTGGCGTTGCCATTGTGCGGACCGGAATCGCGTGACAGGATGCCGAGACTTGCCGATCAGGCGGACGGGAAATCTATCCCGGCATCTCAACCCGGCCATGGAGAGTGCTCTGAGAAGGGCGCTGATGAAGATGAAGAAGATCGAAGCCATCATCAAACCGTTCAAGCTCGATGAAGTGAAGGACGCGCTGAGCGAAGTCGGGCTGCAAGGCATCACCGTGACCGAGGCGAAAGGCTTCGGGCGCCAGAAGGGCCATTCCGAAACCTATCGCGGCGCGGAATATGTTGTTGATTTTCTTCCGAAAGTGAAGCTCGAAATCGTCTGCGACGACGATGTGGTGGACCGCGCGGTGGAAGCCATCATGAACGCGGCGCGCACCGGGCGCATTGGCGACGGCAAGATCTTCGTCTCCACCGTGGAAGAGGTGATTCGCATCCGCACCAGCGAGAAAGGCAGCGCGGCGATCTGACACCAGGCCGGACCAAAACCACGACTCCAGCCAGGACGCACCCGGCTGGAGGAGATTTTTGCGTTTTTAGGTCCAGACCTGCCAAAATAGAGGTTAACATTTTCCGCCGGACTGTCTAAGCACGTCCGGATTTTTTGTGCGGAGCAAGATACCTTGGCGACGATGTATACCGAGACGGTGAAAACCGTCCGGCACTGGACTGACCGGCTGTTCAGCTTCACCACCACGCGCGACCCCGGCCTGCGCTTCATCAACGGACAATTCGTGATGATCGGCCTGCCCATTAACGGGCGGCCGCTGTTGCGCGCCTATTCGCTGTGCAGCGCCAATCATGAGGACCAGCTGGAGTTCTTCTCCATCAAGGTGCCCAATGGCCCGCTGACCCAGCATCTGCAGAGGCTGCAGCCAGGCGATGAGATCATCGTCGGCGGCAAGCCCACCGGCACGCTGATCCAGGATAACCTGACGCCAGGCAAATATCTGATGATGCTCTCCACCGGCACCGGGCTGGCGCCGTTCGTGAGCGTGATCAAGGACCCGGATGCCTATGAGCGCTATGAGAAGCTCATCCTGGTGCATGGCTGCCGCCATATCGCCGAGCTTGGTTATGGCGAGAAGGTGGTGGCGGACCTGATGGAAGACGAGTTCTTCGGCGAGCTGGCCAGGGAAAAGCTGCTCTACTACCCGACGGTGACGCGCGAGCCGTTCAAGCATAATGGCCGCATCACCGCGCTGCTGGAGCAGGGCAAGCTGGAAGCCGATCTCGGCTTGCCCGCCCTGAACCCCGAGGATTACCGGGTGATGCTCTGCGGCAGCCCGGAAATGCTGTCCGAGTTGCAGAAACTCCTCGAAGAGCATGGCTTCGAGGAGGGTAACCATTCCGAGCCGGGCCAGTATGTGATCGAGAAGGCCTTCGTCGAGAAATAACCCGAGGCCCAACCCCGCGAAAACGCCGCCAAGCTCCGCCTGGCGGCGTTTTTCATGGAGGTTCAGTGGGGAGGCTCAGTGGGGAGGCTCAGCTGGGGCGGTTCAGCTGCAGATCCCCTTCTCGCGGCCTAGCGGTGTGCAGCTCGCCAGATGTTCGGAAGGGTCATAGAGCGTGATGGTGATCCGCTTGCCCGCCGTCTGCACCTCGCTCGGCATGCCCAGAGCCTGCACCCCCGCGTAGAATTGCTGCGATGTGCTCGTGTTCTGCCCCGCATGGCCATACACCACCCAGACCCGCTTGCCCTGGCTCAAAGCCAGCTTGGCATGGGCCAGATCGCCATCGGAATCGCTCAGTACCGAGGCCTGGGCCTCAGCGGGTATGTATACCCGCAGGATCGGCAGGGCGCCTGTATCGGAGAGATAGACGACATCGCCAGGGGTCACGTCCAGGGTCAGCAGCCGCGCCGCCACGTCCCAGCGCGGCTTGGTTTCTTCATGGTAATAAGGCTGCAGGTTGACGAGCAGCAGGGCGGCGGCGGCCAGCACCGCCAGGCGCCGGGTGCGCAGGGGCTGGGCCTCCAGCAGCGCGGCGGCGCCGATCCCGGCCAGGATGGCGAAGGGTGCGGCGCTCCAGAGCAGATAGCGCGGCAGCAGTAATGGGTGCCACAGTGAAATCAGCACAAACAGGCAAGGCAGGAACAGGAAGGCGATGCCGAGCATGATGAGCATCACCGGGCGGCGGCGCAGCCGCCAGGCGGCGGCCCCCAGCGCCAGTAGCAGCAGAATATCGACCAGCCAGACCAGGCCAGGCACCGAGTAACGGTTCAGGAAGCGGAAGGAGACCCAATCCGCCACATGCATCAGATAGACCGCCCCGAAATTATACCAGAGCCGGGCGGCATTGAGGGGCGGAATCCAGCCCAGGCTGTTGGTGACGGTTTCCGTCTGGAAATGCAGCATCAGCGCGTAGAAGGGGGCGGTGAAGAGCAGCACCGCCGCATCGGCCAGCAAGAGATTGCGGACAAAGCCCCTGCGCGCGGGGGCAAAAGGCAGCAGGCAGAGAAAGATGAGATTGGCGGCCAGCAGCCAGGGCAGCCCATCCCCCAGCACATCCAGTGCCGCGGCGGTGCCCAGCACGTAGCACAGCCAGCCCGCCCGCGCGGCCCGCAGCCCCTGCCCGGCCGCGCGCAGATCCAGCGCCAGCCTTGTCACGCCATACAGCGCCACCAGGATCAGCGTCATTTCCAGCGTGTAGGAGCGCGCCTCCTGCGAGAAGGCCAGCACGGTGGGCGAGAGCGCCAGGATCAATGCCGCCACCACCCCGGCCAAAACTCCCGCAATGCGCTCGGCGATCATAAACACCAGCATCACCGCCGCGGCGCCGAACAGGGCGGAAGGCAAGCGCAGCCAGAATTCCGGATGCGCAAAATGGGTGAAAGGTGCCAGGATCAGGAAGAAGCTCGGCATATGGTGGTTCTGGAACGAATCCAGCACAAGCGCGCCGGGCTTCAGCGAGGCGCGGTTAAGGGTGAAGACCTCATCCAGCCAGAACGGGCGGCTGCCGAGATCGAGAAGCCGCGGCAGCAAGGCCAGAACGAAAACGCCGAGCGGCCAAGCCCAGGCCGCGAAGCCGGAAGAGCGGGCCCCGGGCGCGGGTTGGGCGGGAACGGGCATGGTGCGGGCTGAAATGCTCAAGCGCTAACCTGGGTCTGGACCTGCATTTGCACCGCCGGTGCGGCCTCTGGCTGCCAATCACGGAAGAAGGCACGGCCAATAGCCCCGGCAAGCTCCTGCAGATGAATTTGAACGATATCCAGATATTCATGCAGCCCCGTGGCGAGAATATGGCCAAGCGACTTCTCCACCAGCAATTCGCGCAGCACCTCCGCCCGCTCCGTCGCCTCCGCCACGGCGGAAAGGCCGTAATGGCGGCGCAGATCATCCAGATGCGATTCAATTCGCCTGCACGCAGAGCAGTGCCGAGCGCGGAGAAGAGGAGTCCCGCAGCAGGAAATGCACCACGTCCTCCGGCGAGAATTGCGCCCGGGCATAGCGCTTGAAGGCATGATAGCCGGCCGCCCCGCGCAGAATGGCGTTCCATTGCGTCAGCTCGGCCACGCGTTTCTCCTCCTGGCCGCGGGGCAGCAAGGCGGTGAATTTGATGTCCAGCATGCGGGTGGTCTGGTCGGCACGTTCGATGTAGCGGCCCAGCTCATAGAAATACCAGCCCTGGTCGCGGTAGAGCGTGCCCTGGGTGATGCCGGTATGGGCCTGCACGCCCTCTTTTATCTTGGTGCAGAGCCGCGAGAGCGCGTCGCCCTCCAGATCCTCCGGCGTGATGCGGGAGACGAAGCGGTGGAAGACGTTGAGCTGCTTCCACATCTCCGTACTCATCAGCGGGCGCAGGGTGCGGGCATTGGTGCGCGCATCCTCCAGGCAGGCGGGGATGGAGGTGCTGTTGCCCCGGTCCAGCAGATAAAAGCGCTTCACATGGGTGGCATCGGCCGAGAAGCCGCGTTCGAGGAAATTTGTCTCATCCGCGTTGATGCGGATGAGACCGAACCAGGCCTCGGTTTCAAAACCCGGGCTCTCGAAGCTTTGCGTCACGTCGATCAGCCGCGCCATGTTCTCGACCCGCTCCAGATAGCGGGCCATCCAGAACAGCCCCTCGGCGTCGCGGGCCAGCAGCCCGGGGTCGCGCATATGGTTCATGCCATGTCTCCTTGGCCGAACGGCTCGGCCAGCACCCAGGTATCCTTGGAGCCGCCGCCCTGCGAGGAATTCACGATCAGCGACCCCCTTTTCATCGCAACGCGCGATAACCCGCCGGGCAGCACCCAGCTCTCCTTGCCGGTGACGATAAAGGGCCGCAGGTCCAGATGGCGCGGGCCGATGCCTTCCTCCGCCAGCGTCGGCCCGACGGAGAGGCCGATCATCGGCTGGCTGATCCAGTTATCCGGGTTGGCCTTGATGGTGTCGCGCACCGTCTCCAGCTCCTCCTTGGAGGCGCGCGGGCCGATGGTGATGCCATAACCGCCGCTCTCGCCCACCGGCTTGGTCACCAGCTTGTCGAGATTGTCCAGCGTGTATTTCAGCCCTTCCGCCTCGCGGCAGATATGGGTTTCCACATTCCGGATCAGCGGCTCCTCGGAGAGGTAGTATTTGATGATGCGCGGCATGTAGGCGTAAACCGCCTTGTCATCCGCGACACCCGTGCCCACCGCGTTGGCGATGGCGACATTGCCCTTTTTCCAGGCGCGGATGAGGCCGGGCACGCCCAGCATGGATTCCGGGCGGAATACTTCCGGGTCCAGGAAGTCATCGTTCAGGCGGCGGTAGATGGTGTGGACCGGCTTCAGGCCGGAGATGGTGCGCATATAGACGCGGTCATTCTCGACCACGAGATCCGCCCCCACCACCAGCGGCACGCCCATCTCACGCGCCAGGAACACATGCTCGAAATAGGCGGAGTTGTAGATGCCAGGCGAGAGCAGCACCACTTGCGGATCATCCAGCCCGCCGGGGGCCACCTCCGCCATCGCCGCGCGCAGGCGGCGGCCGTAATCATCCACGGGCTTGAGCTTGATGCCCGCCATCAGGTCCGGGAAGGCACGCAGCATCAGATGCCGGTTCTCGATGACGTAGGAGACACCTGAAGGCGTGCGGGCATTATCCTCCAGCACCCGGAAGTCGCCATGCTCGTCGCGGATGATATCGATGCCGCAAACATGCACATAGGTGCCATGTGGCACCGGGAAATCCTTCATCTCCGGCCGGTAATTGGAATTTCCGTAAACCAGCTCGGCGGGAATGATACCATCCTTCACCACCTGGCCCTTGCCGTAGATATCGCCCAGGAACAGGTTCAACGCCTTCACGCGCTGGATGCAGGCACGCTCCAGCAGATCCCATTCTGCGGCCGTTAACACGCGCGGGATACAATCGAAGGGCAGAATACGGTCGATGGCCGTGGCGTCGGAATAAACGGTGAAGGTCACGCCGAGATCGATCAGGTCGGTTTCGGCGGCGGAGGCGCGGGCGCGCAAAGCCTCCAGCCCGATTCCTTGCAGCCGCTCCGCCAGCCATCGCGGCACCGGGCCGGCATCGGCGCGGGTGGTGGTCAGCTCACAGAAAAAGCGGCCGGGATCATATTCGGGCCAAAGATGTTGGAAAATTTCGTTCAAGCCAAAGCCTCCGGCGCGCGCACGCGAGAAAAGAGGGGACGAAAAAAGCAGGGGAATGCCAGATAATCCGCCAGGGTCTGACCACACCCCGGCGCAAATGGCTTCAACCGGGCAGGTTTCGCCCAGCATTTCAGCATGCATCACCCAGAATTTGGCGCAGGTCCGTCATGGTGTAAGGTAAGTCTGCCGTCAAAACGTCCATATCCGCAAGATGTTCCCCCCGGCCTTACATTTAAGCTCTGTAATGACCATGCAAGCAGCGGACCAAAGCGGAATACCGCATGTGCCCTTCTTGCCGCTCCCGGCAGGAAAAAGCGTTTCCCCTAGGGTATAGGTAGGCACCTGCCGGACACTCTGATAATCCTGCCCAAATGCAGCCTTTAACACCTTGCGATGAAACGCTGGACCGCCAGGGCCGGATTCGGAGCCCCTGGGGACCGATCCTGAGCGCGGTTCGCGAGGTGGGGAATGACGAGCTGGAGCGCCGGGCCCTGGTGCTGAACCGGCAGATGGGACTTGCCGCCCCGCTGGGCACGCAGGCCGCGCGGATTTACGACCCGTTGCCCGCCCCGCTCACCGCCGCCGAGTTCGCCGGGCTGGAAGAGGCCATCCGCCAGCGCGCCCACCTGCTCTCGCAGGTGCTGGAGGATCTCTACGGCCCGCAGAGCCTGATGCAGCTCGGCAAGCTGCCCCCCGCCCTGGTGCTGGGCGACCCGCATTTCCTGCGCCCGTTGCATACGCACTGCCCCCTCGCCACGCCGCGCCTTGGCCTCTACGCCGCCGACGTGATCCGCGCCCCGGATGGGCGCTTCCTGTTGGTGCGCGACCATACCGGGGTGATCCCCGGGCTCGGCCATGCACTGACACTGCGCCGGCTTGCCACGGGCAGCCTGCCGGAGCTGTTCCGGGCCGGGGGGCTGCGCTCCATCCGCCCGGCGCGGGAAATCATGGTGGATCACCTCCAGCGCGAGGCCGAGGGCGGGCTGGTCGCGGTGCTTTCCGGCGGGCTGGCGCAAGGGCCGGATGGCAATGGCGGCTTCGACGACGCGCTGCTGGCCCGCGCCCTTGGCGTGCTGATGATCGAACCCGCCGACCTCGCCGCCCGCAACGGCGCCCTGCACATGAAAACATTGAGCGGGCTGCTGCATGTGGCAACCCTGATCCGTGGTGTTTCGGGCATCGATCTCGACCCGCTGGAGCAAGGCGGGCGGCCGGGCTCCGGTATTCCCGGCGCGTTCGGCGCCATCCGCGCCGGGGTGCTGTCCATGCTCAACGCGCCGGGCAGCACGCTGCTCGAAGCCGCCACTCTGCGGCCTTACATCCAGGAGCTGTTCGAACCGCTGCTGGGCGAGCCGGAGCTGCTGCATCTGGCGGATGCGCCGAGTGCCAGCATCGCGTCTGTCGCGCCGTTCCTGGCGCCGGACCGGAGCATCATCAAGGCGCCGCTCTGCTTGCGCCTCTTCGCCTGGCATGACGGCATGGGCTGGCAGGTGCTGCCGGGCGGGCTGGGCCTGCCGCTGGCCGCCGAGGGTGTGCCCGCCGGGCTTGGCATCAAGGATCTCTGGGTACTGGACAGCGAGGAGCCGCGCCTGATCTCCGGCGCCCTGCCCGCGGAGCCGCCGGAGCATGTGAAATTTCTGGCCGCGGCGCATCTGCCCTCGCGCCTGGCGGATAACCTGTTCTGGCTCGGCCGCTCGGTGGAGCGGCTGGAAGCGGCGGCCCGCCTGCTGCTGCTGGCGCTGCCCAGGCTGGAATCCGGCACCTCCCTGCCGCGCGACATGACCGAGCGCACCCTGATCTCCCGCTGCCTCGGCCAGGCCGGGCTGCTGCCGCCGGATGTGGCGGGATCGGCCATTTCCGGGCGGCTGCTGCGCCAGACCCTGGCGCGGCGCCGGCCCATCTCCGGGTTGCTGCGCGAAGTGGCGCGGCTGGTGGATGCCTCTTCAGAGCGGCTTTCGCCCTCGATGCTCGCCACCGTGCGCTTTGCCCTGCACCAGGCCAGCGAAGCCCTGCCCAACGAGGAGGCGGCCCTGCCCACCATGCTGAGCTTTGCCGCCACCTTCGCGGGAATCGCGGCGGAGAACATGTCGCGCGATGGCGGCTGGCTGTTCCTGGAAATGGGGCGGCGGCTGGAGCGCGGGGAAACGCTGGCGGAAACGCTGGCCATATTGCTGAACGGCCCGGTGGAGCGGCTGGAACCTGGCATGGCGCTAGGGATCGAGCTGGCCGATTCGGTGCTGAGCTATGAGCTGCGCCATGCCGGCATCATGGCCCCCGGCCCGGTGCTGGCGATGCTGCTGGCAGACCCTTCCAACCCGCGCTCCCTCGCCTTCCAATGCGCCGCGCTGCGCGCCTGCCTGGAACGGCTGGGTGCCGATGATGACGCCGAAATCCGCCCGGCATTTGCAGCAGGATGTTGTGAACCTCGCCGGCAATGCCAGCGCCCTGCACGAGACGCTGGTTGCCACCGGCGCCAAGCTGCGCCTGCTTTCAGACCGCGTGCACCGCCGCTTCTTCACCCTGCTGCCGGAGGCGCATACGCTGGAAGAAGACGAGATCTTGGAAGCGGCGCAATAATCAGCCAAGTTGCGCTGCAATATGACCCTTTACCGCCTCCACCACGCCACCACCTATGATTATGCCGAGCCGGTCGTGATCGGCACGCATTTCATGCATCTGCTGCCGCGCGACCGGCCGGGGCAGTTCGTGCGCGAGGCGCAGCTCGACATCTCGCCGGCGCCTGACAACCGGCGCGACGAGATTGACCATTTCGGCAACCACACCACCTCCGTCTCGCTCACCGGCGGGCATAAGCAATTCGCCGTCTCGCTCAGCGCCACGGTGGAGGTGAGCCAGCCGCCCCCGCCGCCGCCTGAGCAAACCCCGCGCTGGGAGGCCATTGCCGCCTGGGGGCCGCAAGACCCGGAGGTGGCGGAATTCTGCCTGCCCAGCAAGCTCGCCATGCCGGAGGGTGAGATCGCCGACTACGCCGCCGTGAGCTTCCTGCCGGGGCGCAAGATCCTGGAGGCGCTGCTGGAGCTGAACCAGCGCATCTTCAACGAGATGAATTACAAGCCCGGCGTGACCAATAATTTCACCACCGCGCTACAAATTCTGCACACGCGCACCGGGGTCTGCCAGGATTATGCGCATTTCATGCTGGCCTGCCTGCGCGCCCTGGGGCTGCCGGGGCGGTATGTGTCGGGCTATCTGCGCACCTTGCCGCTGCCGGGGCAGGTCAAGCGGCGCGGCGCCGATCAGAGCCATGCCTGGGTGGGTGCCTGGCTCGGCCCTGAAATCGGCTGGGTGGATTTTGACCCCACCAATAATCTGCTGGTTTCGGATGAGCATGTGACGCTCTCCTGGGGCCGGGATTTTTCGGACGTGTCGCCCCTGCGCGGCATCATCCTGGGCGGCGGGCGGCACATGCTGCATGTAGGCGTGGATCTGGAGCCAGTGCTCACCTGAGGCCGGGCAAGCACAGCGTTTTTATGTCAGAAGGCCCGCCAGCCGCCGCGCTGACCGCGCACGAACAGATACCCCGCGAAACCCAGCACCAGCAGGATCGGGATCATCAGGAAGGCCGTCCATACCAGTACCGCGCCAATGCACAGGGCGAAGCCGAAGGCGGCGAGGCGCAGCAGGATCTGCGTCAGGGAGGGTTTGGGCGGCTCGACGAATTGCCCCTCGGGCGTCATGTCGAGCACCGGGCCGTTTTCATTTGCCATGAACCGAATGTAGGGCAGAGGCGGCTGGGCTTCAATCGCAATCGGTAGCCCCGGCATGGCGGCCGCGCCTGGTTGCGATTAAATATCCGACATGCAGGATGATGATCTGTTCGGCCCGCCCCTTCCGGCCCCAGCGCCCAGCCGCCCCGCGGGGCCGCGGCCTCTGGCCGAAAGGCTGCGCCCGAAAGCCTTGAACGAGGTGGTGGGCCAGGAGCATTTGCTCGGCCCGCAAGGCAGCCTGACAGGCATGCTGGGGCGCGGCTCGCTGGCCTCCATCATCCTGTGGGGGCCGCCGGGGGTGGGCAAAACCACCATCGCGCGGCTGCTGGCCGATGAAGCGGGGCTGCAATTCCGGCAGATTTCCGCCGTGTTCTCCGGCGTGGCGGATTTGAAGAAAGTGTTCGACGAGGCCACACGCCTGCACCGCACGGGCCAGGCCACACTGCTGTTCGTGGACGAGATCCACCGTTTCAACCGCGCCCAGCAGGATGCGTTTCTGCCGGTGGTGGAGGCGGGTACCATCGTGCTGGTGGGCGCCACCACGGAAAACCCCAGCTTCGCGCTGAATGGGGCACTGCTCTCCCGCGCCCAGGTGTTCGTGCTGCGCCGGCTGGATGATGCGGCGATGGAGCAGTTGCTTGCCCGCGCCGAGGCTGAGACCGGCGAGACACTGCCGCTGACGCAGGGTGCCCGGGCCAGCCTGCGCGCCATGGCCGATGGCGATGGCAGGGCGCTTTTGAACATGGCCGAGCAGCTTTTCGCCCTGCCGCCGGAGCCGTTATTGGATGAAACCGGGCTCGGCCAGCTCCTCTCCCGCCGCGCGGCACTTTATGACCGGGACCGGGAGGAGCATTACAACCTCATCTCGGCCCTGCATAAATCCATGCGCGGCTCGGACCCCGATGCGGCGCTGTACTGGCTGGCGCGCATGTTCGCGGGCGGTGAGGACCCGCGCTATATCGCCCGGCGCGTCACGCGCTTCGCCGCGGAGGATATCGGCCTCGCCGACCCGCAGGCCCTGGTGCAGGCGCTTTCCGCCTGGGAGGCTTATGAGCGGCTGGGCTCGCCGGAGGGGGAGGTCTGCATCGCGCAGGCGGTGGTGTATCTGGCGACCGCGCCCAAATCCAACGCGGTCTACAAGGCCATTGGGGCGGCGAACCGCGCGGCCAAGGAAACCGGCAGTTTGATGCCGCCGATGAACATCCTCAACGCCCCCACCAAGCTGATGAAAAACCTCGGCTATGGCGAGGGCTACCAGTATGACCATGACACCGAGGACGGCTTCTCCGGCGATAATTACTTCCCCGATGGCATGGGCCGCCCAGACTTCTACCGCCCGGTGGAGCGCGGCTTCGAGCGCGAAATCGTCAAGCGCCTCGCTTATTGGGCGAAACTGCGCGAAGAGAGGCAATGACTGACTATCAAGTGACCGAAGCCGGGGCCGAGATGCGGCTGGACCGTTATCTGCGCCGCGAAATTCCCGGCCTCACCCAGGGGGTTCTGCAAAGGCTGCTGCGCACCGGCAAGATCCGCCTGAATGGCAGCCGGGCCGAGGCCAATGCGCGGCTGGCGGAAGGCGATCTGCTGAGCGTGCCCGAGATCGCCCCACCGGCCGAGGCGCCGAAACAGCGCCATGTGATGAAGATGGACGAGGCGATGACGAAAGAGCTGGAGCGCATGGTGCTCTATAGCGATGCCAGCGTCATTGTCCTCAACAAGCCCGCCGGGCTGCCGGTGCAGGGCGGCTCCGGCATCGCGGTGCATGTGGATGGCATGCTGGACGCCCTGCAGGGCGATGCCCCTGAGCGCCCGAAGCTGGTGCACAGGCTGGACCGCGACACATCCGGCATTCTGGTCATCGCGCGCAGCGGCAAAGTGGCGAGCAAGCTCTCCGCCGCCTTCCGTGGCCGCGATGTGGAGAAAACCTACTGGGCGCTGCTGGCCGGGCTGCCGGAGCAGCTTGAAGGGCGCATCGATCTGCCGCTGAAGCGCATCGACCTTGGCTCCACCTCCCGCGCCGAACCCGCCTCGCGCAAGGACAAGGAGGCGCAGAAAGCGGTGACGGATTACCGCGTGCTGGACAAGGCCGGGCGCAAATTCAGCCTGGTGGAATTATCGCCGCATACGGGGCGCATGCACCAGCTCCGCGCGCATTGCCTCGCACTCGGCACGCCAATTCTGGGCGATGAGGTCTATGGCGGGGTCTACTCGGAACATTTCGCGCAGCAACTGCATCTGCACGCGCGCCGCCTGACCTTCCCGCATCCGGAGGGCGGCAGCCTGACGGTGGAAGCGCCATTGTCCAAACACATGCTGGATGGCCTGCATTATCTCGGCTTCCCGGCACCGGATGCGGCGAAACCGAAACGTAGCGGGCGGTGAAACGGCATGAACGGGCCAGCGCCTTACGGAGCTGGCCTGTTCCCGGGGTTTTAATTTTTACCCTTCAGCTCAATGAATACACCAAGCCCGCAATGATCGGTGACGGTAACGGCATTCGAGGATTGCGAGAGATAGGCGACAGGCTTCTTCAGCTCGACAACATCCGACCGGTAAACCGCCACATCGTAAAGCTGCGTGCCCGTGCTGTTGGTGCCGTGCTCGCTCACCTGGTAATTATCGACCTTGCTGATGGTTCCGCCATCCAGGGCATTCTTGTAGGCCTTGGTCTGAAACGCGGCGTTCAGCGCTTCCTTGGTAAAATCCGCACTGCCCTGGTTGGTGTCGCCGATCACCATATGGATGATCTTGCCGCTCTCCAGCATCGTCTGCGCGATATCCGTATAAAATTTCTTTGTGCCGTCCTTGTCCTTTGCGATTCTGTTGGGCACATGCACGAACACGATGTTCATGTTCGATACGCAATAGACGGCAAATCCTTCGCCATTGCCAAGCAGCGTGGCCGCGCTCTGCGTCTGGCTGATCGCGGTGAAGGATTGGCAAGCCTTTATTGACGGAATGGCTTTCACGCTCACGCTCTGGCTGCCCACCAGGCCGCTGAAATCGGAGTGTGAGGAATCCAGCTCGCCGCACACCATGATGCTCGGCATCGTGCCGAATTGCCGGTAGAAATTCTGCCATAGCAGCGAGATCTGCGAGCCGAACACATGCACCGTATGCTCGCCGGTCTTCGGCGTCTTGGCCATTGCCTCGCCGGAATCGTCATCGGTGTGCTTGCGTTTCTTGCTGTTCTGCAGCCCAAACGCCTGAATCGGCACGAGATTCGCAGGCCCTTCGATCGGCGTGTCCAGATTGCCGGAATCATGCGGCAGCACGAGCGCCTTATGCCCCAGCCCCGTCACATGGCTGTTCGTGTCCTTGGTAAAGCGCTGCATGCTGATGGTGCTCAGCCCGTGGTCCTTGCTGGAATTCGCATTGAACGACTGGTACGCGATAAGCGGCATGTCGCAGCACTCCACCCTGTTTTAAGGCCCGGTCTCAAACGCGCGTCCCCGCAACCTCCGGGTTCAGGAACGGCATGTTGTCTGCCCGTCCCGGTGCCGGCAATCAATACCGGAGAGATATGAAGAGCTAACTATATCATTACATTTTTTTGGCCTGTGGGGCCGGGGGGCGCCAATATGCCGAGCCGGACATTGCCTTTGCTGTCATCATCAATTTCCTGACCTTGCAACAGTGTAAAGCGCGATGGGTTGGCAAGCGCCCCCAAACCCTGTCACATCTGGGCCATGCGCCGGTGGACCAGACCGCTTCTATGCCTTTGTCTCGCCCTGGGTGGCACCGCCGCGCAGGGTGCTGATCCGGTGAAATACGGCGTGAACTTCACACCCTCCGGCGATGGCGCGCTGGACGGCTTGCTGAAGCAAACCTCCTCGCTCGTCTCTCTGCAATCCAAGCTGCCCCCTGCCCCGTTCGCGCTCATCGGCCGGGCGCGGGCGGATGAAGCGCAGTTCATTACCGTTCTGCACTCCCTTGGCTATGACGCGGGCAGCGCCACCATCACGATCGATGGCATGTCCCTCGATGATCCGGCGCTGCTGGACCATCTGGACCAGTTGCCGGATGCCAGCCAGGCCAGCTTACAGGTGAACACCGATAAAGGGCCGCTCTTCACCCTCGGGCAAGTGAACATCAACGGGCTGCCCCAGGGCTTCAAGGCCAGGCCCGGAATCCGTGCCGGGCAGACCGCCGATGCCGCCCCCGTGCTGTCCGCCAGCGCCAAGATGACGAGCGATTTGCGCAATGCGGGCTATGCCTTCGCCAAGGTGAGCGAGCCTTACGCCGTCGCCAACCAGGCCACCCATACGCTGGATGTGAGCTACACCGTTACCCCTGGCCCGCATGTGGATATCGGCCCCGTCAGCTTCACCGGCCTGACGCGTACGGACCCGGATTTCCTGCGCCGGCATATCGAGCTGCTGCCCGGCCAGCCATATTCCGACACGGCCCTGCAAAACGCGCGGGACTCGCTGCTCGGGCTTGGGGTGTTCTCCTCCGTCACCCCCGTACCGGCGGAGGCGGCGACGGATGGGCAAGTGCCCATCGATTTCCATATGGTCGAGCAGAAACGCCATACCGTCTCGCTCTCCGGCGCCTATGCCACCGATACCGGCTTCACCATCGGCGCCAGCTGGGAGGACAAGAATGTCTTTCACCGCGCCGAGACGCTCACTTTCTCGGTTGCCGCCAACGGGCTGGGCGGCACCGGCACCACGGCACCGGGCTATGACCTGAAGGCCGTGTTCACCAAGCCGGATTACTACGCCCATGCGCAGACGCTGAGCCTCTCCGCCGAGATATTGAAGGAATCGCTCACCGCTTACGACCGCACGGGCTTCCTGCTCGGCGCCTCGCTTTCGCGCCCCATCACCCAGAACACCACCATCACCTACGGCCCCAGCTTCATCAGCGAGCGCGTGGACCAGGAAGGCTATTCCCGCACCTATGTGCTGGCGCAATTTCCGGTCAATTTCACCTGGAACACCACCAACTCGGTGCTGGAGCCCACGCGCGGCCATATGCTGGGGCTCACCATCACCCCCACCTATCCGGTGGTGGGCAACAAGCACAGCCCGTTCGTGATCCTGCTGGGCAGCGGCTCGACCTATATTCCGGTGGAGCGCCGGGCCTGGGGGGTGATCGCCATTCACGGCGTGGTGGGCAGCATCCAGGGCACCAGCCAGTTCAGCGTGCCGCCGGACCAGCGCTTATATGCCGGCGGCTCGGGCACGGTGCGCGGCTATTCCTACCAGACGGTCGGGCCGCTTTTCGCCGATGACAAGCCGGAAGGCGGGCTTGCGATAGATGCGATCAATCTCGAATTCCGCCAGCATATCACCAAGACAATCGGCATCGTGCCGTTTATCGATGCTGGGCAGGTGAATGCCGGGTCCGCGCCGTTCAAGGGCAAGGTGAGCGTCGGCTACGGGCTTGGCTTGCGGTATTATACCTCCATCGGCCCCATAAGGGCGGATATTGCCTTTCCGCTGAAACGCACGGCGGGCAGCGGTGCCTTCGCGCTGTATCTCGGGCTTGGGGAGGCGTTCTGATCCCATGCGCTGGCTGAAACGCATCCTTCTCGGACTTCTGGTCTTGCTGCTCCTGCTGGTGGCGGCGGTGGCGGGGCTGGTGGTGGCGCTGAACAGCAAGGCCGGGCGCAATCTCGCGGTGCGCGAGATCAATAAATTCGGTGCGTCCTATATCAAGCTGGGGGCGTTGGGCGGGCATTTCCCGGCGGATATCAAGATCGCCAGTTTCGAGGTGCTGGACCCGCAAGGCGCCTGGCTGAGCGGACAGCAGGCGGAGCTGAAATGGTCGCCCCTGGCGCTGCTGCAACGCGATCTCTCCGTCCAGGCGCTGACGGCGCAGAGCCTTGGCGTGGCGCGCACCCCGTCCTACCCGCCCGGCAACGGCAAGAGCCAAGGCGGCAGCGGCGGCCTGCCCAATTTCCGGGTGAATCTGGACAGGCTGGAAATCGGCACGCTGCACATCGCCTCCTCCCTGGCGGGGGAGGATATCGCGCTGCATGTCACCGGCAGCTCGCATCTGCGCGACCTTCAGCATGGCGATATCGCGCTGAACGCCACCACGGAAAACGGCGATGCGGATTATCGGCTGGCGGCCACGCTGGACCCGCGGAACGTGTCCATGAAGCTGCATGTGAACGAGCCGCCAAACGGGCTGATCGGCCATTTCTCCGGCCCGCAGGTGCAACTGCCGCTCACCATGGATGTGGCGCTGAACGGGCCGCGCGCCCATGCCGCCCTCACCGCCGGACTGGCGCTGGGCGATGCCAAGCTGAACATGGCGGGCACGCTGGGGCTGGACCCGAACAACCCTTTCGCGGATGTCACCCTGACCGTACCCGCCCTGGCGCCCTTCGGCACGCTGGCCAAGCAGCAGCTCAGCGGTGATACGCAGCTGCATCTGGTGGTCGTGCAGACCGCGAAGCAGGATGGCGCCACGCTCTCCCTGCAAGGCCATGTGGCCCTCACCCAGGCCCCCGCCGGGCTGGAGAAGCTGCTCACCGGGCGCACCGACCTCTCCCTGCTCGCCAGCCTGCAGGGCAAGAAGGTCACCATCGGCCAGCTCGCTCTGAAAGGCCCGCAATTCAGCCTCGGCGGCAGCGGCACGCTGGATGAGCAGCAGCTCGACCTGAGCACCGATGCCAGCCTGGACAACATCGCCGCCCTGGCCCCGCAGCTCACCGGCGCGGTGCAATTGCACAGCCATGTGACGGGCAGCCCGCAGGATTTTTCGGCGGATGCGGACATCACCGGCCAGGTAAGCGTGCCGGACGTGCCCTCCGGCCCGTTCAAGATCACGCTGCACGCCGCGCATCTGCCGAAAACCCCGCACGGCACGCTGGCAGGCACCGGCACACTGGCCGGAGCACCTTTGGTGCTGGATGCCGATTTTGCCCGCGACACGGCGGGGGCGGCCAGCGTGAAGATCGACCAGGCGGAATGGAAATCCTTGCAGGCGCAGGCTGACCTGAACCTCGCCGCCGGGGCGGAGCTGCCCAGCGGCACCGCCCGGCTTGCCCTCGGCTCCCTGGCGGATTTCGACCCCTTCACCGGCACCAAGCTGCGCGGCGGCGTGCAGGCTGATTTCGCCTATCAGGACGACCAGGTTTTGAAGATGAACCTGGCGGCGAAGGATGTGGTGGCCACGCCGTCGCTGGGCGCCATCAACGGCACGGTAAGTGCCGATGGCAGACTGGAGGCGCTGGCGGTGCAGGTGGATGCCAACATCGCCCGGCTGATGGCCTACCCCGCCAAGCTCAGCCTCGCGGGGGTGCTGGATGTGCCGGCGCAGAGCGCGCATCTGGCCAGCCTGACAGCGAATTGGCGCAGCCTGGCGGCGAAGCTGCGCGGCCCGGCGGATATCGAGACCAAGCCGGAGATCGCGGTGCGGCACCTCGATCTGGCGCTGGGCAGTGCCGGCATCGCGCTGGATGGCACGCTCTCGCCCAATCTGAATGCGAAAGCCTCGTTCAAAAATCTCGATCTTTCGCTGGCCAAGCTGTTTGTGCCGGGCGTGGACGCGGCGGGCATCGTGAATCTCACCGCCGATGTAACCGGCACGCCGAAGGCGCCGAACGGGAAGATCGCGCTGAATGCCAGCGGCCTGCGTTATATCAGCAAGAGCACGCAAGGGCTGCCCGCCGCCAGCCTCTCCGGCACGGCGAATCTGAAGGGCGACAGCGCGGATGTGAATCTGACCGCCGAGGCCGGGCAGGATGCGAACATCACCGCCCGCGGCACCGCGCCACTGTCCATGACGGGACCGATGAAGCTGGCGCTGACGGGGCGGGTGAACCTGCCCCTGCTGAACCCGCTTCTGACCCAGATGAATGTAAAGCTGAGCGGTGTGGTGACCACCAATATGCAGCTTGCGGGCACGCCCAGGGCCCCCACCGGGCAGGTGAGCCTCACCGCCCAGGGGCTGCGGGATGAAACCGGCCCCGCCGCCGCCCTGCCGCCCGCCAACATCAATGCCCAGGCCAGCCTGAAAGGGCAGAGTGCCGGGGTCAATATCGGCGTGAATGCCGGGCAGAATGTTAATCTCATCGTGAACGGCACGGCGCCGTTCTCGATGGGCGGGGCGATGAATCTGGCGCTTGACGGGCGGCTTGACCTGAAGCTGCTGGACCCGATTCTGGCGGTGAACGGCAATCTGGTGCGCGGGGTGATCACCACCAATATGCGCCTTTCCGGCACGCCGGGCGCGCCGCGCGCCGATGGCACGCTGCGGCTGGCGGGTGGCACGGTGCAGAACATCGCCTCCGGCCTGAATCTCACCGCCATCAATGCCAGCATCGCCGCCGCCAACAAGCTGATCACGCTGCAAAGCCTCTCCGCCACCGCCGGACAGGGCAAGATCACCGGGCACGGAACCATCGATCTCGGCGCGCCCGGCCTGCCGGTGGATTTCAGCCCTGAACGCCGACAACGCCACCCCCATCGCCTCGGATTTGATCACCGAAACGCTGAACGCGGCGCTGACCTTGAAAGGCGAGCTAAACGGCCAGTCGGCGCTGGGCGGGCGGATCGATATCCTGAAGGCCAACATCAATATCCCGAAATCGCTGCCGCCATCGGTGGCCAATCTGCCGATCCATAATTCCAGCACCCCGCCGCCCCCGCCCGCCAGCGCGGCACCGCCCGCCCCGCCGATCAAGCTGGCGCTGGACGTGCATGCCAAGAACCAGATCTTCATCCGTGGCGATGGGCTGTTCGCTGAGCTGGGCGGGCATATTACCGTGGGCGGCACCGCGGACAACCCGCAACCCTCCGGCGGCTTCAAGCTGATCCGGGGCAATTTCTCGCTGGCGGGCAAGACGCTGCAATTCACCTCCGGCCAGATCGAGTTCAATGGCGGCGGCTTCATCCCGGCGCTGGATCTGGAGGCGACAACCACCACCAGCAATAACGGTACCGCGTCACTGGTGATCGGCGGCACGGCGGCAAAGCCGCAGATCAGCCTGACCAGTTCGCCGCCTTTGCCGTCTGATGAGATTTTGGCCCAGCTTCTGTTCGCGCAAAGCTCATCCAGCCTGTCGCCCTTCCAGGCGGCCTCACTCGCGGCGGCGCTGGCGCAAATCGCGGGGGTGGGCGGTGGTTTCAGCCCGCTCAATTCGGTGCGCAACGCGCTGGGGCTGGACCAGCTTTCGGTTGGCAGTTCCTCCACCGGCGCGCCCTCGGTGCAGGCGGGGCGTTACGTGGCGCCGGGCGTGTATGTGGGGGCCAGCCAATCCACCAGCGGCCAAGGCACGCAGGCGAATGTGGAGATCAATCTCTACAAGGGCTTGAAGCTGCAAACCTCCACCGGCACGGACAGCACCGGCAATAACGGCAGCAGCGTGGGGCTGAGTTACCAGTTCAATTATTGAGGCGGGTGATTTTAGATCGAAAGGCTGTTTGCGCGCCTCTTTGTTGTGCAGACGGATTAGGATATCTCGAGACCATCATGCCTCAATCCGCCGCTGAACAAGCTTCCCCCTCCCATCTGCTCTCAACGCCGCACATCGTCTTTCTGGTGATTGCCGCGGCGGCACCGCTCGCCTCGATGATCGGCAATCTGCCGATCGCCATCGCGCGCGGCACCGGCGCCAATGTGCCCGTGGCGTTCCTGATCGCCGGGGCGCATCCTGATCGCCTTCACGGCCGGCTATGCCTTCATTGGCCGCCGGGTGGTGAGCGCGGGCGCGTTCTATACCTATGTGGCCGAGGGGCTGGGCAAGCCGCTGGGCGTGGGGGCGGCCTATTGCGCGATGATCGCCTACACCGCCTTCGCCTTCGGCCTGGCGGCGGCCTGCGGCTATTTCGACGAGCAGGTGTTTCTGGCCGTAGGGCTGAAAGTGGGTTGGACCATCTGCGCCGCCGTGTCGCTCGTCATCACCGGGCTGCTCAATCTGCCGCTCCATGGATGTGTCCTCCAAGGTGCTGGCCGTTATCATCGTGGTGGAAACGGCTGTTCTGGTGATGTTCGATGCGCAGCGTGATCTACGCGAAAGGCTGGGCGGCGTTTCCGCTGGCCTCCTTCGCGCCCGGGCATTGGCTGGCGCCTGGGCTCGGCGTCTCGCTGATGACCGCCTTCACCTGCTTCGTGGGGTTTGAATCCGGCGCGCTTTATTCAAAGGAAGCCGCCGACCCGGTGCGCAGCATTCCGCTGGGCAGCTATGTCTCCGTGATTCTCATCGGCTGCTTCTACCTCGTCACGGCATGGATCGCGATCGGCGCCATGGGGGCTGCGCCAGGCCAAGGCCATTGCGGTCCAGCATGGCGGCACGCTGATGCTGGATCTCATCACGCAATATCAGGGGGAAATCGCGTCCGATATCGCGGGCGTGCTGCTCTGCACCTCGATGCTGGCGACCTATATCGCCATCCACGCCGCCGCTGCGCGCTATCGTGTTCGCCCTCGCCCAGGAAGGGCTGCTGCCGCGCCTGTTCTCGCGCTTCGACGAAACACGCAAGGTGCCCACGGCGGCCACACTCTGCATCTCGGCCGCCACCATCATCTGCTTGCTCGGCATCGCCGGGGCGCACAGCAACCCCTATGCCGCAATCATTCCCGTGCTGATCGGCACCGGCACGCTTGGCATCATCGGCCTGCAGGCGGCGGCCTCCATCGCCATCCTGGTCTATGTCGCCCGGCGCCGGCGGGAGGCGGGATGGGTGGTGCTGGCGGCCTCGCTCTGCGCGGCGGCGGGGCTTGTCGTCGCGCTGGGCACGGTGTGTTTCAATTTCACCCTGCTTTCGGCGGTGCAGACACCGTTCGTGGCTTGGCTGCCGCTTCTCTACCCAGCAATTTTGGCGGCGGGATTTTGCTTCAGCCTATGGCTGCGCCGGGCGCGGCCTGCCCAATATGCCGGGCTGGCGCTGGTGGAGCACAGGCTGCCAGCGTTTCTGCATGCAGCAGAAACGCCTCAGCCCCTCCAGACCGGGGAGGCGTGAGCGGGCCGGGAAGAGTTTTACTGCCGTTCACGCGTGGCCGAAAAGGTAACCTCGGGGAAATTCTCCTTCATCCGGTTCAGCTCCCAGCTATTGCGCACGAGATAAACCGGCGCGCCGTCGCGGTCCTCGCTCATGGCGCTCTTGTTCACCTCGATGAAGAATTTCAGCCTGGCCGTATCCTCGGAGAAAATCCAGCGCGCGGTATCGAACGGCGCGGGGTCGAAGCCGATGGGCACGTTATATTCCTGCTCGATGCGGCTGCTCAGCACGTCGAGCTGCAACATGCCGACCACGCCGACGATCCAGTCCGCGCCGGTCATCGGGCGGAAGACCTGCGTAACACCTTCCTCGGCCAGATCCTCGAGCGCCTTGCGCATCTGCTTGGCCTTCATCGGGTCCGCCAGGCGCACGCGGCGCAGGATTTCCGGGGCAAAATCCGGGATGCCGGTGAAGCGCAGCTTCTCACCCTCGGTCAGCGTATCGCCCACCCGCAGCGTGCCGTGGTTGGGGATGCCGATAATGTCGCCGGGATAGGCCTCCTCGGCCAAGGAGCGGTCCTGCGCGAAGAAGAAGATCGGCGCCTGGATCGCCATCGGCTTGCCGGTACGCGAATGGGTGAGCTTCATGCCGCGGGTGAATTTGCCGGAGCAGATGCGGGTAAAGGCGATACGGTCGCGGTGCTGCGGGTCCATATTGGCCTGCACCTTGAACACGAAACCGGAAACCGGCTTTTCCTCCGGCGCCACGGTACGGATATCCGCCGCGCGCGGCTGCGGCGGCGGGGCGTTGGCCACCAGCCCTTCCAGTAATTCACGCACGGAGTAATCCTTCAGCGCGGAACCGAAATAGACCGGGGTGAGATGGCCTTCCTCGAAAGATTGCCTATCGAATTCCGGATAGGCGGCGCGGATCAGCTCCACATCCTCATCAAGCTGCGCTTGCTGGTCGGCCGGGATGGTAAATTTCTGCACCACCTCGTCCTCGCCCGGCTTCCTGGCGGAGACCAGCTTGTCGTTACGGATATCGTAACAGCCCTTAAATAGCCCGCCCGAGCCAATGGGCCAAACCATCGGGCAGATATCCAGCGCCAGCGTATCGGCAATCTCATCCAGCAGCGCGAAGGGGTTCTGGCCCTCGCGGTCGATCTTGTTGATGAAGGTGGTGATGGGGATGTTGCGCAGGCGGCAGACCTCGAACAGCTTTTTGGTCTGCAGCTCGATGCCCTTCGCCGCGTCAATCACCATCACCGCGCTATCGACGGCGGTGAGCGTGCGGTAGGTATCCTCGGAGAAATCCTCATGGCCCGGCGTGTCCAGCAAATTGAACACCGCGCCGCCGAACTCAAAGGTCATCACCGAGGACGTCACCGAAATGCCGCGCTGGCGCTCGATCTTCATCCAGTCCGAGCGTGTGTTGCGCCGGTCCTGCCGGGCCTTGACCATGCCCGCCTCGCGGATGGCGCCGCCGAACAGCAGCAGCTTCTCGGTCAGCGTCGTCTTGCCGGCGTCCGGGTGGGAGATGATGGCGAAGGTGCGCCGGGGCGGAATGCCGGTCGAAGTCTCGCTCTGCTGAAGGGGCTGGTCCATCGCGGCGCTCTAGCAAGGTTTCGCGTTAAAACCAACCGCAAGGCTGCATGGCGCCGTTCTCCGGCAACTAATAATTCGGCCAGAGCCCTGGCGTGGCGAGTTCCAGCACGTTTCCATCCGGATCCTCGAAATAAAGGCTGCGCCCGCCCTTGGGCCAGCGCATCTCGCCGCGCAGCTTCACCCCCATCTGGCTCAAATGCGCATGCCAGGCCTCATAGCTTTCAGCCGGTATGGCCAAGGCCATATGCAACGGCCCGGCGCCGTCATGGCCGGGGATCACCCCGCCGGGATGATGCGCGTCCTCCACCGAGGCACCGCGCTTGAACAGCAGCAGCACACCCTGGCGCCTGGCATCGAAAGCGGTGAGACGCTCGCCATGCAGCATGGGGCGCAGCCCCAGAACCTGCTCATAGAAAGACACCGCCCGCG
The DNA here is from genome assembly GCA_963794625.1 of uncultured Pseudomonadota bacterium. GTDB lineage: Bacteria > Pseudomonadota > Alphaproteobacteria > Acetobacterales > Acetobacteraceae > Acidocella. The sequence goes on along the minus strand of CAWCEU010000010.1, from coordinate 128,143 downwards.
CCATGTCGTCCACATAGAGCGAGGTCTCCAGAAGCCCCGTGATGGCCCGACGCCCTGCCTCCGCCATGCCGCCCCCCCCCCCGCCAGGATCCGGCTTACCAGGGGATGATCTTGCCCCGGTAATCCAGGAATTCGTGCCCGCCGCTACCGGCGCGGGCCTCCAGCACATCCGCCATGCCCTTCACGCTGGTCTCCACATCCAGGGGCGCATCGGCGCCACCCATATCCGTGCGCACCCAGCCAGGATGCAGGTTGAGAATGGTGAGATAATCATGCGCGGCGGCGAAGGAACGGGTGAGCCGGTTCAGCATCGCCTTGCTGGCGCAATAAAGCTCGCTCGCATCGCTGGCATTCACCTCCAGGCTGCCAAGGGCCGAGGACATGAACGCCAGCACCCCGGTCTCTGGCCGCAACAGCGGCGCCAGCCGCTCCGCCAGCCGCACCGGGGCGATGGCGTTGGTCATGACCAGATGCGTGATCTCCTCCGTGCTCACCTCGCTCATCGCCTTGTCGCGCGGGCCATAGATGCCGGCATTCAGCACGATGATATCGAATACCCGCCCTTTCATCCGGGCCAGGAACGCCTCCACCATGTGAAGGTTGTTGATATCGAGCGTATCCATGGAGAGCTGGTCGTAATACTCCTCCAGCCCGCCGCCGGAGATGGCGGCGCGCACCGTGGCGGTAACGTGATAGCCACGGCGCAGAAACTCCCTGGTGAGCCCCAGCCCCAGCCCGCGCGATGCCCCCACCACGAGCGCCTGTTTCCTTTCCGGTTTCGCGGCCATCGCCATTCCTTCATGCCTGGTTGCGAAGAGAAAGGCCTATCCGCGCGCAAGGCAAGTGCCATGCGCGAATACGAGCTTGGCAAATCATGATTTCCTCGTTAGCGTCCTGGCAACATGACCAAAACCCGCACCCGTATGATTCGCATTGCCGCCATTCAGATTGGCGGTGTGTGGAGCTGCGCGCGGGCGCTGAGTGGTTGAACGGGCTTCACAATCCCTGAAAACCTCACAACCCCGCCCACCATCCGGCGGGGTTTCTTTTGGAAAACGCTCCCCGCCCCGCCAACGCAGAGGAGCTTTCCCATGTCCCCCCTGGCCTTGCTGCTGCTTCTAACCCTCGGCGCCGCCGGGCTCGGCTTTGCCGCGGCCACCGCGCGGGCCCGCGCCAGCGCGCGAAGCGAGCCGGAGCGCCCGCCGCGCGGCTTCAAGCCCGTGGTCATCGAAGGCGGCAAGGCGGCCCTGCCCTCACCTGCCCAGGATGCCGCTCCATGATCACCATCCGCGCCGCCACCATCGAAGACGCCCCCGGCATCAACCGGCTGCGCAACCAGCACGGCGTGCGCCGGGGCACGCTGGCGATGCCCTTCGAGAGCGTGGCCGGCACCCGCATGTTCCTGGCCGCGAACACAGAGCTGCGGACCAGCCTGGCCGCCTGCCGGGCGGATGGCTTGATCCTTGGGGAAGCCAGCCTTGTCCGCAACAAATCCCCCCGCCGCGCCCATGCCGCGACACTCGGCATCATGGTGGCTGACGAGGCGCAGGGCCAGGGCATCGGCACCAGCCTGCTCGCGGCGCTGCTCGATCTCGCGGATAACTGGCTGAACCTGCACCGGCTGGAACTCGATGTGTTCGCCGGTAACGCCCCCGCCTTGGCCCTCTACAAGAAATCCGGTTTCGAGATCGAGGCCACCCAGCGCCGTTATGCGTTGCAGGACGGCGTGCTGGCGGACAGCCTGGTGATGGCCCGGCTGCGCCCCGGCCTGCCGCGCGACCACGCCGCCCCGCCCGCAAGCCCGGCCTGTGCGCCGCGCGGGCCGTTCATCCTGCGTGCCACGGAACCCGAAGACCTGCCCGCCATCACCGCGCTGATGAACCAGCCGGGCGTGCGCCATGGTACGCTCGGCACGCCATGCGCACCGGAGGCACGCTACCTTCACTTCGCCGAGCCGCAGGATGGCCAGAGGGTTTTCGCCGCCGTGGCGGGGAACAAGCTCTGCGGGCTGACGATGCTGATCCCCGGCCAGGGGCGGCGGGCGCATTCGGGCTATCTGGCGCTGCTGGCCGTGGACGATGCCTATGCCGGGCAAGGCATCGGCCGCGCCATGCTGGCGGCGGCGCTGGATGCCGCCGATCATTGGCACGGCTTCAGCCGCGTCGGGCTTGCCGTGCTGGCGGATAACCACCATGCCATCCGGCTCTACGAATCCTTCGGCTTCGAGACCGAGGGCAGGCTGCGCGCCGATGTGTTCCGCCAGGGCGCCTATGCCGATGCGCTGGCCATGGCAAGGCTGCGCTGAAAGCTTATATAGGCTTAACCACACGGAGGACCCCGCCATGAGCATCGCGCATTATAAGATCGTCCCGCATGATGGCGGCTTCGCCTACACGCTGAACGGCAGCTTCTCGGAAAGCTTTCCAAGCCGCGAGGCCGCGGTGAAAGCCGCCCGCCACGCCGCCCATGAGCAGCGCATACCCGGCGAGACCACGCTGATCATGTACGAGACCGAGGATGGCGTCTGGCATACCGAGGAAGCCCTGGGGATCGACCGGCCGGTGACCGACGTGGAAGGTTGATTTCAAGCGGCGCGGGCGGCGCCGGGGCGCAGTTCCGCCCCATCGCCGGCGCGAAGCACGCGCAAGCCGGCGGGGTTGAAGCCTCGCGGGGCGATGAAACTGAACGCGGCCCGCCCGGCGCCGATGCCCGCCTGCGCCAGATCCTCCCGGTACTGGCAGGCCAGCGCCACACCCAGCTTGCGGTTGCCGGCATGGAACTCCAACGCCTGCGGCAAAACGGGCCAATTGATATCCTGGGCCCAGCCTTCGATGCGCTGGCCATCCGCGAGATCGATACAGCCGCGCAGCGGGCCGGGCGTCAGCCCCCGCGAGCTGCTGGCCAGCACGGGCCGCAGAGCCCGTTCCAGCGCGGCGCCCCGCAGCTTGCGGGGAGCGCAGAGGGTGATCTCACCCGGTTCCCGGTAACCGGGATAAAGCGCCTGAAACGCCGCCAGGTTATGGAATTGGCGGCGCAGGCCAGGACCGTCGGCGAAGGTCTCACTCCAGGCACCTTCGGCGAGAAGGCAATCATGCGCCTCGAACTCGGGCAGGAAATAATCCGCCCCGCCCCCGTCATGCTCCTGGGTGATGGTCACGCCATTCACCAGCGCTCCGGCCAGCACCAGCACGCCGTTCAGCAACATGGAGTGGCCGGGCGAGACATGGAGTGCCCGGCGCGGCAACCCTTGCCCCAGCGCGCCGGGATGGATGCAGACGGGGATGCGCTCCCGGTTGCCCCGCACGTCTTCAGGGCCGAAACGCTGCCGGCCGATCCATCTGATCCGGCGCAAACCGCCGAAGCGTGTGGGCAATATGTCGCCAATTCGCAGATCCGCCACATCACGTTCACCCTGCGAGGTCTGGATCAGCGTGCCGCGCCGGTAGCAGATCACGATCTCCGTGCCTTGCGCCACGGCGCTGACCGTGAACGCATCGCTCGTAAAACTGCCCGCGAAATCCAGCGTGACGCTGGTGCCGCCCTGTTCCAGCACCAACCCGCCGCCGGGGGCAAAACGCTCGCTGGTGGCGGAAAACCCTTCCAGGAGCAGGGCATCCCCATGGGTGAAGCCCGCGATGCTCTGCCCGCCACCCAATTGCGACACGCCACCGGCCAGCACCCAGCCGGACCCGGCGGCGAAGGAGATTTCGCTGAAGCCGGAAAAACTGCCGCCCATGTCCAGCAGCGCGGGGGCGGTGCCGGTGAGCAGCAGCGTGCCGCCGCCCGCGCGGTCCACCACCTGCCCCTGGAACAGCGCTCCCGGCGCCACGGCCAGCACGCCGCCAGGGCCAGGCATGTAGACCGCATAGCTGCCCGCCAGCGTGCCCGCGTTCAGGAAGCTACCGCCCGCCAGATCCACCGCTATGTCAGTGCCGGAAATCAGCCCGTCATTCTCCAGCGTGCCGCCCTGCATGGCCAGGGCCGCATGGCCGGTGATGGTGCCGCTATTGGTGGCCTGGCCACCGCCCATCCATAGCCCGATCAGCTGCCCCCCGCCGCCGGTGAGCAGCCCCGCATTCTCCAGCACGCCGTTATATAGCGCCACACCGGCCCCAAGGCCGGTGTTCCAGAGATATTGCGTGCCCGTGCCGCCAGCGATGCGCCCCTGATTCACCAGCGTGGCACCGTTATTCAGCACCACCCCATCCCCGCCGGAGACGGCGCCGCCACCACCCGATATGGTGCCCGTGTTCAGCAGCGAGGTGCCAAACAGCATTGCCCCCGCCCCGCCATAGGTGCCGGTGCCACCCTGGATCAGCCCGCTATTGCTGGCGGAAAGCAACGCCGCCCCGGCCAGCCCCACCCCGCCATGGGTGGCATAGGCCCCGCCACCGCCCGCGATGGTGCCGCCATTCTCCAGCGTGCCCGCGCCCAGGATCAGCCCGGTTCCGGCTGAGCCCGCCTGCATCAGCGCGTCTTCCGGCACGTCATTGCCCTGGATGACGCCTTCATTGGTCACGATGGCGCTGTTCAGCTCCACCGCCGCACCGCTGACGAAGCTATAGCCGGTGGACGGGGGAGACAGGATCAGGGCGCCGCCGCTGCCGATCCAGCCATCATTCGCCAGCGTCACGGTGCCGGAGATGCCCCATACCCCGTCAAAGCCGCCAATGCTGCCTTGATTGCCGAGATAGGCGCCCGCCCCCAGCACCACGCCCTCATGCCCTGCCCCCGCGAGCGTGGCGGCGATGCTGCCCGCATTGACCAGGCTGGCCCCCGCCTGCAGCACCACGCCCGCCAAGCCGCCAGATACCGCGCCGCTTTCCTGGTTTATCAACGTGCCGCCGCCAGCCAGCACCAGCCCGGCCGCGCCGCCGCTGATCCGCCCAGTATTCTGAACCTGCCCGGAAGCGCTCAGGCTCACCCCATAGGCTCCGCCCTGGATCAGCCCATTATTTGCCAGCACGCCGCCCGCCAGCTGCACACCGATGCGCCCCAGCCCGGCGCCAGCCCCCACCCCGCCGGTTATAGTGCCCTGATTGACAGCGACACCGCCCGCCAGCAGCGCCAGCCCGGCCTCATTACCCTGGATCAGCCCGGAGGCGGCGTTGGTCACGCTGCCCACGCCCGCCAGGCGCAGCCCGGCCCCGGCGGCGCCCCCCGAGGCCAAAGTGAGGTCCGCCGCCAGCGTGCCCTCGTTCAGGATGGTCCAGTCCGCCCCGCCGCCGCCGTAAACCGCGCTGCTGAGGCTGAATGCGGCACCGGCCGCGCTGCCCGCCAGCGTGATGGCCACGCCCGCCTGCACGGTCAGCGGCGTTTGCACCGCGGCACCCAGCAGCAAGGCGGCCGTGCCGCTGGAAGTGATTGTCGAGCCGGACATGCAACGCTCCCGGCGCACCTTGCGCCGGAAGTGAAGCTAAAATTACAGGTTGTTTAGATCAACAGGAATTAGCTTGCAGGTTGTTCCGCGGGCTCATCCTCCACCTCTTCCACCGCCGCACGGCGCGCCTCGGCCTCACGGGCCAGCTTGTGGTAGCTGCGCAGAGAGAAGGGCAGCATGACGATATAGGCCAGCCCCGCCAGCCCCCCGGCAATATAGGGGTCCGCGAAGATCAGCGCCGCGAACACCACCACGCCGAGCAGCAGGGGCAATATCCCCGCCGTCGGGATCTTGAAGTTTTTGAAGCTCCAAACCGGCAGGGTGGAGACACAGAGCAGCGCGGAGATGACCAGGAACGCGCCGGTGAAGAGCGGATAGCTCACCAGATCCTGCAACCAGAACAGGTTATGCTCGTTGGCCGCAAGCCCGATGAACAGCGGAAACAGCACCAGCCCCGCCCCGGCCGGGGCGGGCACGCCAGTGAAGAAATTATAGGCGAAAGCCGCTTTCGGCGCGGAATCCAGCGCCGCGTTGAAGCGCGCCAGGCGCAGCGCCATGGCGGAGGCGAACATCAAGGGCGGCAGAAAGCCGATCGCGCCCCAGGGTTCCAGCGACCACATGTAAAGCAGCAGCGCCGGGGCGACACCGAAGCAAAGGAAATCCGCCAGCGAATCGAACTCGGCGCCAAAGCGCGAGGTGGCTTTCAACAGCCGGGCCAGCCGGCCGTCCAGCCCGTCGATCACGCCGGAGACGGCGATGGCCAGCACCGCCGTGCCATAGCGCCCATCCAGCCCCAGCCGGATGGAGGAGAGCCCGATGCAGAGCCCCAGCAGCGTCATCAGATTGGGCAGCATCCGGTTGAAACTGAGCCCGGAGAAGCGCTGCCGCCGGGGCAGGCGGCGGATCGGCCTCATGGGAAGGAGGGAGCCTTGGGCGGCAATTCGGCAATCACCGTCTCACCGCCGATCATGCGCTGGCCCACCGCCACCAGGGGGGTGCAGCCCTCGGGCAGGTAAAGATCGGTCCGCGAGCCAAAGCGGATGATGCCGAAGCGCTGGCCCGCCAGAAGCGGCTGGCCTTGTGCCACCTCGCAGAGAATCCGCCGCGCGATCAGCCCGGCGATCTGCACCACCACCACATCCCGCCCGTCCGAGGTGCGCAGCAGCAGGGAATTGCGCTCGTTATCATCGCTCGCCTTGTCCTCGGCAGCACTCAGGAACAGGCCGGGGTGATAGGCGATCTTCTGCACCGTGCTGGCGATGGGCGCGCGGTTCACATGCACATCCAGTACCGAGAGGAAGATGGCGACACGGGTGCGGGGTTCTGGCGCCAGACCCAGCTCGGCGGGGGGAATCGCCTGCTCGATGCTCACCACCAGCCCGTCGGCAGGCGCCACGAACACATCCTTGCGCGGCGGCAGCACGCGCTCCGGGTCGCGGAAGAAATACAGGCAGAACAGGGTGAAGATGAGCCCCAGCCAGGTCAGCGGGTGCCAGAGCACAAGCCCGATCACCGCCACCACGATGCCGCCGACGATGAAAGGGTACCCCGCCTTATGCGGCGGGCTCATCACCGATTTTACAGTCTCAGCAATATTCATTCAGCGGTTGCCTTTGTTCAATTCGCCTGTTCAATTCGCCTGTTTCTGGGGCAGCGAGAAAGCCTGCCCGGGGAAAATCAGGTTCGGGTCGTGGATCTGGCTCGCATTGGCGGAATAGATCAGCGTGTACAAGGTCCCGCGCCCATAAACCCGGCGTGCGATCATCCATAGATTATCACCGGGGGCGATGAGCACATGGCCTTCCTCCAGCGCCTTGGAGAGTTCCTCCGGCGCGAAGGGCACCGTGACGGGCGCGATGGCGCTGCCATCCGGCGCGGTGGCGTTCAGCGTGATCATGCCCGGCGCGGCGGGTACGGGCGCCTGCACATGCCAATGGCCGGAGGAATCCGCCTTGACGGTGCCTATGGCCTTGCCGCCCAGTTCCACCGTGACATTGGCCCCCGCCGGAGCGGTGCCGCTGAACACGGCATGGCCCTGGGCGTCGTAATCCACCGCACCCATGCCAAGCTGGCCGGGCTGCGGCCCCTGGCCAGTGACCACATTGCTGCCATTGGGGCCGGACACCACCGCCAGGGCAGCCTTGCCATTGCCGGGCAGGGAAATGGAGGCGCTCTGCGAGCCTTGCAAAATTTTGCCGCCGGGCAGCGTCTCGGAGAGGGTGATCTCATGCGCGCCGGGCGGCAGCGGGCTGGCGGGGATGAGCACGAAGGCCCCCTGCGCATCCGCCGTGACGGTGCCCAGAACAACATCGCCATCCTTCACCGTTACGGTGGCGCCTGGCACGGCGCGCCCGGCCAGCACGGCATTGCCCTGCGGGTCCACGCGCACAATGTCGAAACTCGGCGCGGGCGGGCCGCTGGCCGCCTGCGGTACCGGCGCCGGGGGCACGGGCTGCGCGGGTGGCGCTGGCGGCGCCGCCTGGCGGCCGTAATGCAAATAAAGAAGCAGCGCGCCATCACCCGCGCCAGCACAGCCAGCACGATAAGGGCGATGAGGCGCAGATTATGCCGCTTGGGCGCGGGTGTGTCGGTGGTGTCGTTGCTTGCCATGGCGGCGCCAGCCTGCCACGAACGGGGCAGAACTGGAAGCGAGGCAGAGTTTCATGGGCAGTTTTTCCGTCACCGTGTTTTGCGGCTCCAACCCGGGGGTGGACCCGGTATACGCGGCGTCCGCCAAGGCGCTGGGCGAAGGGCTGGGCGGGCGCGGCATGCGCCTGGTGTTCGGGGGCGGCAATGTCGGGCTGATGGGCATCACGGCAGGCGCCACGCTGGGCGCGGGCGGTGAGGTGACCGGCATCATCCCGGACTTCCTGCGCAAGCGCGAGGTGGAGTTCCAGGGGCTGACGGAGCTGATCGTCACCGACTCGATGCATACCCGCAAGCGCCGCCTCTTCGCCCTGGCGGATGCCTTCGTGGTGATGCCGGGCGGGCTTGGCACCTATGACGAGACGGTGGAAATTCTGACCTGGAAGCAGCTCGGCCAGCACAGCAAGCCGATCATCCTGGTGAATATCCTCGGCTGGGCGGAGAGTTTCGTGACGCTGGTGGAAGAGACCGTCAAGCGCGGCTTCGCCAGGCCGGAAGTGCGGGAGCTGTTCGAGGTGCAGCCGGATGTGCCCGCCGTACTGGCCAGGCTGGAAGGTTTGCGCGGCAGCACCTGATTGCGGCCCTACGGCGCTTCCTCGGCACGGATCATCTGCCGGGCCAGCTTCAGCGCTTCCAGGGCGGTGCCCTCGGTGCTCAGCCGCAGCAGCGCGGCCCAGCCGCCCTGGGTATCATCCGCCTCACCAAGCTGTGTGCTGATCAGCTCCCGCGCCTGGCGCAAGGCCGCCGGGCGCTCCCCCTCCCCGCCGGTATAGGCAAGCTGCAACGCATAATAGGCGCGGCGGGCGGGGGTGGTGGCTTCCTCCGGCCGCATGATCTGCTTGCCGAACAGGAAACGGGCATGGCTGTTCAGTTCCAGCTTCGCGCGTGTTTTGAACCGGATGACCGCGCCGTTGAGAATCATCAATTCGCCCTGCTTAAGCTCCAAGATCAGTGAAGACATTCCATCCTGCCAGACCGGGGTTGTGAAATGCCGCCGATCTTGCCGGCGCCGTTGTTAACAGGCCGTGAAATGCGGCCTCAAGGCACCGGCAGCGCCGGGGCCAGCCGCCCGCCGAGGCGCACCGGCTCGATCCGGCGGGCGAGGCCGGTGGCGTCATCCGTCTCCACGAAGGCGCCGCAGAGTGTCGCCGGGCCTTCCGCAGGGCTCAGCTTCTCGCCCGGCATCTTGCGGATGAAGCGGTTCAGGGCGGGCGCCTTGGTCATGCCGATGACGGAATCATAATCCCCGCACATGCCCAGATCCGTGGCATAGGCGGTGCCGCCGGGCAGAATTTGGTGGTCCGCCGTGGGGATATGCGTATGCGTGCCGGTCACGGCACTCACCCGCCCGTCGAACGCATGGCCGAACGCCATTTTCTCCGATGTCGCCTCGGCATGGATATCCACCAATATCGCCTGCACGGTAACGCCCAGCCTGTGGCGGGTCAGCAATTCATCAATGGCGCGGAAGGGGCAATCCATCGGGTCCATGTAGAGCCGGCCCATGGCCTGCGCCACCAGCACCTTGCGCCCATCCGGCAGCGCCGCCAGATGCGCCCCCGCCCCTGGCGTGCCGGGTGGATAATTGATCGGGCGGATCAGCCGTTTCTCATTGGCGATGTAGGGGATGATCTCACGCCGGTCCCAGGCATGGTTGCCGAGCGTGATCACATCCGCCCCGGCGGCGAACAAGGCTTCCGCCATGTCCGGCCCGAGGCCGAAGCCGTGGGAGGCATTCTCGGCATTCACCGCCACGAAATCGAGCTTCAACGCCGCGCGGAGCTCGGGGATATGTTTCAGGGCCGCCTCGCGGCCTGAACGGCCGAGCAGGTCTCCCAGGAGAAGAATACGCATGGAAAGGGTATAGGCTGGCGGATTTTGGGAAGAAAGCCGCGCGAGGATGTTTTAGTTTGAAGCCGGCCCTGGGCTGGGGTTGGAGCGGGAGGGTGTCCGCGGATCACCCTGTCCAGTTGTGAAACGATCCGGGTTATCTACGGCATGCCGTTGCAGCCATGCTCCAAATAGGCCGGCCGCAGCTTCAGCCGCTCATGATAAGCGTTGATGGCCGGGTATTCCGGCCGGGGCATCGGCATCATGAGCCAGCGATTCACCGATAATCCAATCACGATATCGGCAAGGGTAAAGGACGGGCCAGCCACGAAAGCGCCTGTTGAAACGAGCTGCCGCTCCAGGATGCCCATCCTTTTATTCCACTCGGCGATGCTCTCGGCGATACGCTCAGGATCTTGAAACTGCGGGTTTTTCCTCACCAGGCCGAGAAATGCGTGGCGCCAGGATGTATTTAACTCGGTGGCTTGCCAGTCCATCCATTGCTCGGCACAGGCCCGCTCCCACGCCGTTGCGGGAAGCAGATCCGTCCGGCCATGCTTGGCCGCAAGGTAGCGGCAAATCGTGTTGGACTCCCACAATATCCCCGCTTCATCCTGAATGACCGGCACCAGGCCATTTGGGTTCAACGCCAGAAACGCGGGCGTATCGGTCGATGCGAAGCCGGTTCCCCAATCCTCGCGCGTATAGGCAATGCCTATTTCTTCAATGGTCCAAAGCACTTTCCGGACATTGATGGAGGATGCCCTCCCCAGAAGACGAAGACCTGAGCTCATAGGTACACCATGCGGGTTATGTTGACGGACCGGGAACGCTGACGCCCTTGCATACGAAAGCCCGGTGGCACCCGCAAGCACGAAAACCGAATGGGCCGGGAGCTGCTGCGCGCCGCCAAATTTTGGATCTAAACCTCCAAAACCTCGCCCTCTTGAACAGTGTACCGCCCCGCCGGAAACCGCTCGAACATCTCCATATCCGTGCCGGTGAGCCAGGCGGGAAAATCCGCTTTCTCCAGTGCCGCAAACAATGCCGCCCGGCGCTGCGCGTCCAGATGCACCAGCGGCTCGTCCAGCAGCAGCAGCGGCGGCTCGCCGCGCGCGTTGGAAATCATCGCGGCGTGGCCAAGCACGATTCCAATCAGCATCGCCTTCTGCTGCCCGGTGGAAGAGAGCGCGGCGGGGTGCCCGGTTGCTTCGCCGGTAATCAGCAGATCAGCTTTTTGCGGCCCCTGGCCTGCGGATTTCGTCACCGCATCGGCACCGCGCGAAGCCGCCAGCGCGGCGCGCAGCCAGTCCTCCACATCCACCGCCGGGGCTTGTTGCAGCCTTTGCGCGATGGGGCAGGCCAGCCCCAGCACCACGCGCGGAAACGGGTCCGCCACACCCGCCGCCAGCGTGGCATTCAGCCGGGCGATAAGCGCGGCCCGCGCCGCCGTGGCCGCCACGGCATGCCGGGCCATGGAATCCTCCAGCGCCGCCGCCCAGGCGGGGTCGTAGGGCGGTTCAGCCAGAAGCTTGTTGCGCTGGGCGGAGGCGCTTTCAAACGCGGCGATCTCCCGGGCGTGGAAAGGCTCAAGTGCGATCACCAGCCGGTCCAGGAATTTGCGCCGGCCGGAGGCGGTGTCGGTGAACAGCCGGTCCATCTGCGGGGTGAGCCAGATTGCGGCGAGTTGTTCAGCCACATCGCTCTGGGCGCGTGGCTTCACGCCATTCAAGCGGAATTCCCTGCGTTCCGGAGCCCCCTCGACAGCTCCCGTACCGATCTCCAGCCCGTGATCGAAGCGTGCCGCCACGGCCCAGCCGCCTGCCCCGCCTTGGCGCGCCAGCTCCGCGAAGCGCGCCCCGCGCAGGCCACGGCCAGGCACCAGCAGGGAAACGGCTTCCAGAAGATTGGTCTTGCCAGCACCGTTCGGCCCCGCGAACACCAATTGGCGTGCCCGCGGTTCGAAGCGCAAGCTCGCATAGGAGCGAAAATCTGTCAGGACCAGGCGATTTAGCGTCGTTGTAGGATTCCTCTGCCGTTTTAAAAAAAGCGGCGCAAAAATCTTCTCCTTGCAGATGAAGCCCTTTCCCAAATTGAGAAAGAGCCTCAACACAAAGGTCAAAAAGCTTTTGGGGTGCGGCCCTTTTTTAAAAAAGGCCGCGTTCTCCTCTTACACCCGCATCGGCATCAGAACATAGACGGCGGAATTATCATCCTGGTCGCGCACCAAAGTCGGTGCCGCGCCATCGGCGAAGGCAAATTCCACCTTGCCTTTGATCTGCTCCGTCACGTCCTGCAAATACCGCGCCTGGAAGCCGATTTCCAAAGGCCCTGCCTGGTAATCCACCAAATCCCCGCCCAGCTCCTCGGATGCCGAGCCTTGCTCGGCGGAGGCCGCGGAGATCACCAGCAGTTCCTTGGCGAGAGAGAGCTTCACCGGACGATGTTTCTCCGCCGAAATGGCGGAGACGCGGCCCACCGCATCGTTGAAATCCTTCTTGTCCACACGCAGGATCTTGTCGTTCCCGCGCGGGATCACCCGGTCGTAATCGGGGAAGGTGCCGTCGATGAGTTTGCTGGTCAGCTTCATCGTACCGATGCTGAACTGAATCCGGGTTTCGGAAAGTGCGACCTCCACCTCGCCGGTGGCTTCGTCCAGCAATTTGCGCAGCTCCGTCACCGTCTTGCGCGGAATGATGATGCCCGGCATGCCCGCCGCCCCTTGCGGCAGCGGCTCTTCCACGCGGGCCAGGCGATGGCCATCCGTGGCCACGGCGCGCAGCACCGGGCCGTCCGCACCCTCCGCCGCGTGCAGATAGATGCCGTTCAGGTAATAACGTGTCTCTTCGGTGGAGATGGCAAAGCGCGTGCGGTCGATCAGCCCGCGCAGCTCCTGCGCGGAGAGCACGAAGCCATGCGAGAGCTTGCCGGCATCGAGCTTCGGAAACTCCTCGACCGAGAGCGCCACCAGGCTGGTGGAATAACGCCCCGCGCGCAGGGCGAGCTGCGCATCTCCGCCGGGATGGTCCAGCTCGATGACCGCGTTGTCCGGCTGGCGGCGCACGATCTCATAAAGTGTGGCGGCGGGCACGGTAATGGCGCCATCGCGAACCGTCTCGGCGGCAACTTCTTCAACCAGCGCGATTTCGAGATCCGTGGCGGCGATGGTCAGCTTGCCGTCCTTCACCTGCAACAGCACATTGGCGAGGATGGGGATGGTGTTCCGCTTCTCAACCACGTTCTGCACATGGGCAAGAGACTTTATCAGCGTGGCGCGATCGGCCTTGAACTTCATGGTACCCTTCCAGACAGAGAGCGAATCCCCGGATTTTATGGACCGATTCGTGGCTTAGACTAGCAAGGTGACCAATGGGAGGGAAGCGCCCGTAAACGCTCCACAAATAGAAGGGGGCAGAGCGCGGCCGCCCTGCCCCCTTCTTAAGCGCTATGGCTGTTTAATTCTCCAGCAGGCGTTTCAGCAGCTCCACATCCTCGGCAAATGCGGCATCCTGGGCGATCAGTTCCGTGATGCGCGATACCGCATGCATCACCGTGGTATGGTCACGGTCGCCGAAATGCCGGCCGATATCGGGCAGGCTCTTGGAGGTGAGCTGCTTGGCCAGATACATCGCCACCTGGCGCGGCCGGGCAATGTTGCGCGCCCGCCGGGCGGAGGACATTTCCGCCACACGTATATTATAATGCTCGCACACGCGCTTCTGGATCTCCTGGATGGAGATCTTGCGGTCATGCGCCTTCAGCACGTCGTGCAGCACCTCATGCGCGGTGTCGATCGTGACCTGACGGTTGAACAAATTCGCATGCGCCACCAGCCGGTTCAGCGCACCTTCCAGCTCGCGGTTGTTGCTGGTGATCTTGCGGGCGAGGAACTCAAGCACCTTTGCCGGCACCTCCACCCCCGCGCGCTGGGCCTTGGCCTCCAGAATGGAATAACGCAGCTCGAAGGTGGTGGCGTGCAGGTCGGCCACCATGCCGCAGCCCAGGCGGGTGCGCAGGCGGTCCTCCAGCCCCGACAGATCGGAGGGGGATTTATCGGCGGAGATGACGATCTGCTTGCCCGCATCCACCAGCGCGTTGAAGGTGTGGAAGAATTCTTCCTGCGTATTGTCCTTGCCGATCAGGAACTGCAGATCATCGATCATCAGCACATCGACGGAACGCAGCTCGTTCTTGAATTCCAGCGTGGATTGCGAGCGCAGCGCGTTAATGAAACGGTACATGAACCGCTCGGCCGACATGTAGGCGACGGATACCGGGCGCCCGCCGCGCGGCTTGGTGGATAATTCCCAGGCAATGGCGTGCATCAGATGAGTTTTGCCCAGCCCGACGCCACCATAAAGAAACAGCGGGTTGAAGCCCGCCGTCGCCGGAGCCTCCGCCACGCGCCGGGCGCAGGCATAGGCGAACTCGTTCGGCTTGCCGACCACGAAGGTCTCGAAGGTGAAGCGCTGGTCCAGCGCCGCCATATTCTCCGGGCGCTGTTGCGGCAATGCGGCGGGTGCCGGGGCCTGGGCGGGCTCCGCCAGGTCCGGCGCTGCCGGGCGTGCCGACGGGGCGCCGGTGCGGAACTCCACGCGCTTGACCGCCTGATTCTCCTGCTGCCAGAAGGCGGCGATCAGCTCGCCATATTCCTTGTTCACCCAGTCGCGCAGGAAACGGGTGGGCAGCATCACCACCGCCTCATCCCCCGCCAGCCCGCCAAAGCTCACCTGCTTCAGCCAGGTCCTGTACTCGACCTCACCCACTTCCGCCTGCAGCCGCGCGCGCACGCGCGCCCACTGCTCAACCAGCCGCGCCTCGTCATTCCAGACCGCGGAGGTTTGCAGCGCAGCGCCGCCCTGACCAGAGGAATTAATCTCCAGGTTTATACCCATTCTGCTATGCCTGCCCCCGCAAAAACCGCCGCAGACGCCCTTTCCGCAAAGCGAAGCCCTCTGAAAGGCCTAGCTTTCCCAGAAATGAGACAGTTGTGAACGGTCAATTGAGGACCTGAGTTTAGGTCCAAACCACTCACCGAAGCAAGCGTTCAAATTCTTCGCAGCCACGTCCAAAGCGCTGACGCAGCAAAAAAATGCCTAAAAATCATATGCTTGGAAAGTCAAAACTTTCTCAAGTCACGATTCGGTGGCCTCGCGGAAAGCCTCCATAACGGCTGAAACAAAAAAATCGCCGCCTCTTGCCATTACAGCAAGATGACGGCGGTGTAAGATTGATTAATTTTTGAGACGGAGGTTTATGCCCCCGCTCACCGCCCGCTTAGGCGGCGGCGACAGATTTCACGCTGGCGGACAGGCGGGAGAGCTTGCGCGAGACCGCGTTCGCCTTCAGCACACCCTTGCCTGCGGCACGCTGCAGCTCCGGCTGGGCGGCGCGGAAGGCGGCCAGCGCCTCGTCCTTGTTCCCAGCGGCCACGGCCTCTTCCACCTTGCGGATGAAGCTGTGTACACGGGACTTACGCGCCTTGTTGCGCGCCGTGCGCTTCAGCGTCTGGCGGATGCGTTTCTGGGCAGATGCGATATTGGCCATGTTATCCGAATAAAAAAGTGTGTAATGGAACGCGCCGTCTAGACCGCCAGACGCGCCGCGTCAAGCGTTATGCAGGGATCCACCTATTCGTGGATCACCCAGCTTTTGCGCATGGGGGAGAGCACTTCCCAGGTGCCGGTGAAGCCGGGTTCGATGACGAATTTATCTCCCGGCCCGGCCTGGATCCGGCGGCCGTCATCACCCTCCACCACGCAAGCGCCGGAGATGATCTCCACATATTCCCATTCGCCATAGGCAATGCGCCACTTGCCGGGGCTCGCTTCCCACTCCCCGGCGGCAAGCCCTCTGGCATTGTTCTCATAGAGCACCATGGTGCGGGTCTGCGGCGTGCCGTCGATCAGCTTATCCGCGGGCACGTCTTCCCATGGCGCCATGCCGGAACGCGGTAACAAGGCTAGTTTGGTCATTATTGAGCACTCCCCAAGGCTGCCGGGCCCGCGCCAGGCAGAAAGCTAGGCACGGCGGTATTGCCGTTGATCTGTCCGCCGGCGGGCGCGGCGGAGGCTGGTACGGCGGTGGGCGCGGCACCGGTGGCCGGGGCCGTGGCCACGCCGGGCGGTGCCGCCAGCGGCGCCGCCTGGATGACGCCGCCCGCATCACCCGCCGTGGCGGACGCTGCCCCCGCCACCCCGGCGGCGCCATTATTGGTCCAGGAAACCCAGCTCGGCAGGTTTTTCTGGATCTGGTATTGCAGCTGCACGTTCATTTGCGTCATCAGCTGCTTGGTCAAGGCATAAAGGGCGGCCCGCGTATCGTCCGGGTTGCTGGAGTCGGGCGCAGTCTGGCTGGCGCTCACGCTGGCCTCGGTAAAGCCGGTGGCGCGGCCATCGGCGCTGGCCAGATTAAGGTCGACGGTCATCGAACCCGTCAAATTGCCGTTCACTTTATCCACATAGGCGGTTTGTACAGTCACCGTCGCGGTGCCGGGCAGGCCCGCGGGCTGCAGGCGCTGGCGCAGCATTGCCATCAGCGTGTCGGCGGGCGGGGAGGGGTCTTGCCCAGCCAGCTGCACCTGTGAAGGGGTGGGCACATAGGCATTCACCACGTTCACCTGGCTGACCTTCAGCAGGATCGGCGGCAGATAGGAATAGTCCAGCGGCTTGTAGCTGGGCGCCGGCGGGGTTGAGCCGCAGGCGGCCAGCGCCAGCAAGGGCAGTGCGAAAACAAGTCGTTTCATTCGGTTGCTCCAGCCTCATTCGGGTTTGGCTGCCCGGCGACATCATCGCGGGCGAAGCGGAAATCGAAATTGCAGAATTCGCAGGTCATCACGATCTGCCCTTCCACGGCCATATGGTCCAGCTCTTCCTGGTTAAATCCCTCCAGAATTCCGCCCAGGCGCTGGCGCGAGCAGCGGCAGCCGAAGCTTAATGTGCGCGGCTTGGAAACCGCCACCCCCTCGCCATGGAACAGCCGGTAGAGCAGATGTTCGGGCGGCAGGGCGTCGTCCAGCAGCTCGGCCTGCGTCACCGTCTCGGCCAGGATGGTCGCGGTACGCCAGGCCTCGGTCTGGTCGGTCTCGGAAAGCTCCGGCCCCACACCGCCCGCCCCGGCCACACGCTCCAGCACCATGGCCGAGGCGCGCCAGCCCGCCTCGGTTTCCGCCGCCGCCACGAAAATGCGCGCGGGCAGCTGCTCGGAGGTGGTGAAATAGAATTCCGCCATCTCCGCCAGGCTATCACCTTCAATGGAGACGATGCCCTGGGTCGGTTCGCGGTCCAGCCCCTGGTCCACGGTGAAGGCGATATAGCCATTGCCCAGCAATTGCCGGGCGCCGGCACCTTCGGGGATCTCGGCATCCTCGGCCACGCGCACATAGCCGCGCAAGGCCCCCGCCTCGGTGCAATCCACCACCAGCATCGGCACCGGGCCGTCGCCGCGGATCTGGATGGAGAAGGAACCCTTGAATTTCAGCGCGGTGGAAAGCCCCGCCGCCAGTGCCAGCGCCTGGCCGAGCAGGGCGCGCACCGGGGCCGGATGCTCGTGGCGGGAGAGCAAAGTGGCCCCCAGCGGCCCCAGCCGCACCAGCCGCCCGCGCACCGGGCGCTCTGGCATATAAAAGGGTGTGACACCGCGTGGCACGGAAAGATCCGGCACCTGGGGCCGGGTGGAATCGAGAAAGGCCGGAAGTTCTGTCATGATGGATGCCAGATAAGCATGTTTTGGCGCCGTTGCCATAAGGGCGGGGGCGCGTTAGCGGTTTCCCATGGCCCAAGATTCCACGACAGCCTCCACCGCCGACCTCGGCGCCCATGTAAAGAGATTTTCCCGCGCCAGCGTGCTGGTGGTGGGCGATGCGATGCTGGACCGCTATGTCTATGGCGAGGTCGCCCGCGTCAGCCCGGAAGCACCGGTGCCCATCCTCACCGTCACGCGCGAGGTGGCGATGCCCGGCGGCGCCGGGAATGTGGTGCGCAACCTGGTGGCGCTGAGCGCCTCGGCGGCTTTCGTCTCCGTGGTGGGGGATGACCAGGCGGGCTCCGACCTCACCGGCCTCATCGGCGGGCAGGAGCGCGTGGAGCCCTGGCTGCTGGTGCAGAATGGCCGCACCACCACGCTGAAAACCCGCTATATCGCGCAAGGCCAGCACCTCATCCGCGCCGACCGCGAGGAAACGCTGGCGCTGCCGGAAAAACTCTCCGAGCGGCTGGTGCGAATCGCGCTGGATGCCATGGCCGCCACCAGCGTCACCGTGCTTTCCGATTACCGCAAGGGGGTGCTGAGTGCCGCCGTCTGCGCCGCGCTGATCCAGGGCGCGCAGAAACTGGGGCGCAAGATCATCGTCGACCCCAAGGGGCGCGATTATGCCCGCTACCGGGGGGCTGACGTTCTTACCCCCAACCGCAAGGAGCTGGCCGAAGCCACCGACATGCCGGTGGAAAGCGAGGCCGAGATCGTCGCCGCCGCGCAGGAACTGCTGAGCCGCTATGCCTTCGGCGCGGTGCTGGTCACGCGCTCAGAGGATGGCATGAGCCTGATCACGCCCGAGGAAGTACGCCATTACCCCGGCGAGGCGCGGGAGGTGTTCGATGTTTCCGGCGCCGGGGATACGGTGGTGGCCACCCTGGCCGCCGCCCTGGCCGCCGAGGTGAAGCTGGAAGATGCGGCGCGGCTGGCCAACATCGCCGCGGGCATCGTCGTCGGCAAGGTGGGCACCGCCGTGGCCAGGCCCTCCGACATTCTCGCCGCCATCGCCCCCGCCACCGGGGCGTTGCAGAAGGTGGTCACACCCGCCGCCGCCGCCGAGATGGCCGAACGCTGGCGCCTGCGCGGCTACAAGGTGGGCTTCACCAATGGCTGTTTCGATCTGCTGCATCCCGGCCATGTGCATCTGCTGGAGCAATGCCGCACCATGTGCGACCGGCTGATCGTCGGCATCAATGCCGACAGCTCGGTCAAGCGCCTGAAAGGGCCCACCCGCCCCGCCCAGGGCGAGGCCGCCCGTGCCGCCGTGCTGGCCTCGCTGGCCTCGGTCGATCTGGTATGTTTGTTCGAGGAGGATACGCCGATCGAGCTGATCAAGCGCATCAAGCCGGATGTGCTGATCAAAGGGGCTGACTATACCCGCGCGACGGTGGTGGGCGCGGATCTCGTGGAAAGCTGGGGCGGCTCCGTGGCGCTGGCCGAACTGCTGCCCGGCCATTCCACCACCGCCACGCTGGCGAGGCTGCGCGGCTGATGCCCTTGCCCATCGGCCCCGAGGTGGACACCTGGCCCCGCCCCTTGCCCGCCCGCCAGAAATTCCAAGGCAGCCGTGTGGCGCTGGAGCCGCTCTCCCGCCGCCATGCGGGAGAATTGTTCGAGGCCTCGCAATTCGCCGAGGACAGCTTCACCTATATGTCTTTCGGGCCGTGGCGCGGCGTGGCGGAGGTGGAGGCATTGATCGCGGCGAACATCGCGGACCCGGCGATTGCTTTCTGGGCTGTGCGCCCGATCACCACCGGGCGCGTGACGGGCTTTCTCGCCCTCATGAATATCGAACCCAAGAATGCCGCCATCGAGCTTGGCAATATCTGGTTCGGCCCAGAGCTGCGGCGCACCCGCGCCGCGACGGAAGCGATGTTTTTGCTCCTGCGCCACGCCGCGGATGATCTCGGCTACCGGCGGCTGGTGTGGAAATGCAACGCGCTGAACGAGCCTTCCAGACGTGCCGCTCTGCGCCTTGGCTTTTCCTGTGAAGGCACGTTGCGCGCGCATATGGTGGTGAAGGGGCGTGAGCGCGATACGGCGATGTATTCCCTCCTCGCCGCCGAATGGCCTGCGCGGCGCGATGCGATTTTGGCCTGGCTGGATGAGGGGAATTTCGATTCCGAGGGGAATGCCATCAAATCGCTGGCGCAGCTCCGCGAAGGCGCCGCCTCATAAAAGAATGTGCAGCTTTTTGGGAAAAAGCTGCACCAAAAACTTTTTAAATCCAGTCCCCCATGGGTTCGGCTTCGGTTTGCTTCTGGAAGGGCGGCCGTACGACCTGGCGGTACAGATGCCAGGTGGAGTGCCCCAGCACGGGCAGCACCACGATCAGCCCGACAAAGCAAGGCAGCGCGCCGATGAACAAGGCCGCGCCGACCAGCAGCCCCCAGCACCCAAGCTGAAGCGGATTCCGCCGCACCGCCAGCAGCGAGGTTGCCATGGCGCTGCGCAAGGTCACGGGCCTGTCCAGCATCAATGGGAAAGACACCACGCTGATCGCCAGCACGGCAGCGGAAAACAGCATTCCCGCCCCCCAGCCGAGAATGATCATCGCCCAGCCGGCCTGCGTGGTGAAAATCTCCTGCGTGAAGGCCCACACCGAAGACGGCGGCGCTGGCCCCAGCGTTACGGCGTAGATGCCCTCCGCCACCGCCAGCCAAGCCAGGAACAGGGCGATGAGCAGCAGCCCTAGAAGGGCGATGGCCCCGATCGAGGGGGCGCGCAGCACCTCGAGCATGTCGAGCCAGTTGATCTTGCCGGTCAGCTCGCGCTGGCGGCTCATTTCATAAAGCCCCAGCGCGAAGAACGGCCCCACCAGCGCAAAGCCCGAAGCGGTCGGGAATAAAAGCGGCAGCAGCCCGCCCTCTGCCTCCGCCGCGGCAATGAACACCCCGATGACCGGATAAATCAGGCAGAGGAACATCACATCCGTGCGGCAAGCGGCGAAATCATCCAGCCCGCGCCGCAGCGCCAGCTTCAAATCCGTCATGGTGATGGACTGGATCTCCGGCTCCCCGGCCTGAATCGGCACGGACCAGTAAGCCTCGGGCGGGGCGGTGCCGATGGTTCTGCCAGGGGCTTCCAGCTGCGCCACCGCCCATTCTATGGGATTGCGAATATGCATGGCTCTGTTTCTCCATCCGCGCGGTTATGCGCCCGCGTTGGCGTGGTGAGGCCATCCATAGCAGAAAATACCAGGAAAGTCTTGAAATTTACGGCATGGCGGGTTTACGCCGTCAACCGCGCCACTTCTGCCTTCAATCTTGGCAAAACATCCTCTCCGAACCAGGGATTTTTCGCCTCCCAGGCCGTGGTGCGCCAGGAGGGATGCGGCAGCGGCATGAAGTGCTGGCCCGGCACATGGCCGCGCACCAGCTCCGTCATGCTGCCCTTGCCCAGATAGCGCTTCTGCGCATAGCCGCCGACAAGCAGGATCAGCTCGACCCGCGGCATCAGCGCCAGAAATCTTTCATGCCAGAGCGGCGCGCATTCCGGGCGCGGCGGGGCATCGCCGCCATTCGGTAACCGGCCTGGATAGCAGAACCCCATCCCCATGATGTTCAGCTTGGCGGCGTCATAGAAGAGATCGCGGCCAATCCCCATCCAGCTCCGCAACCTGTCGCCGGAGGCATCGTCGAATGGCTGGCCGCTGATATGCACCTTGGTGCCCGGCGCCTGGGAAATCACCAGAAGCCGCGCGGTGGTGGAGACCTGGAAAACCGGCCGCGCCCCCAGCGGCAGCACATCATGGCAGACGCGGCAGGCATGGGCCTCCGCCGCGAGTGCGCTCAGCCCTCCTGCCGCCAGATCCGGCGTTTCGTGGCCACCGCCACGATCGTCAGGAAGGCGAAGAAGATTACCGCCCGCAGGCCAATGGCATGCCGGGCCGAAAGATTCGGGTCCGAAGCCCATGTTAAAAACTCCGCCACATCCGCCGCTTCCTGCGCCGTGGTGGCTTTGGTGCCGTCGGCATAGGTCACCGCGTTATCGCGCAGCACGGCGGGCATGGAAACCTGCCCGCCCGGAAAGGCGGCATTATAGAAATGGCCGGAGAGCAGCGTGACACCGGCGGGCGGCGGGGCAAAGCCGGTGAGAAAATCATAGATATACCGCGTGCCCCCCGGGCGCTGCGCCACGATGGTGGAAAGGTCCGGCGGCTCGGCGCCGCCCATGTTGATCGGCCCGGGTGCCTTGAACGGGGAATCGGGCGTGGCGGCACTGCCATCGGCCAGTTTCACGCTGGCGGCGATGCCCGCCACCTGCTCCGGCGTCAGCCCCAGCCCTTCGAGGTCGCGGTAATGCAGCGCGCCCATGCCATGGCAGCCCGCGCACACGCCCTGATACACGGCGAACCCGCGCTGCGCGGCGGCGAGGTCGGTGCTGCCCAGCCAGCCCTCGGACTGGAAATGCAGGGGTGAAAGCGTATCCTCCGCCCGCGCGGCGACGCCCGCCAGCAACCCCGCCGCGAGCAGCGGTGCAAAGAAACGGCGCATCATGCGGCCTCCATCGTCGTAACCAGCGGGGTGAGCACCAGGAAATGAAAGAAGAACCAGAAGGTGAGCAGATCAGCCAGCACCGCCCCCGCCGGGCAGGCGGTCACCAGGCCCAGCGCCAGCACATCCAGGCCCAGAAGCCAGGTGAGCGCCCTATAAAGGCCGCCCGGCCGCGCGCCGTTTGAACGGTCCAGCCAGGGCAGCGCGTATAATACCGCCGCCGCCGCAATCACCGCCCAGATATGCCCGGCGACGCCCGGGAACACCCCCGCCAGCCCGGCAATGGGCGTAAGATACCAGGGATAGGAGATGCGCGCCGGCACGGCGAGTGCCGAGGCCGGAATCACATTCTGCGCCCCCTGCCCCCAATGCGGCGCGAAGCCGAGCAGAATGGCGAACACCAGCGCCAGCACCGCCAGCGCCGCGAAACTCTGCGAGGCATAGACCGGCCAGAACGCCACCGCCCGCCCTTCCGGCACCGGGCGCGCCTGCCTGGTGGCAACACAGGCCAGCCAGATCACCAGCGCCGCGCACAGCGCCAGCAGCCCATGAAACACCAGCAGCCGCGCCAGCGTGGAACCACCCGCCGGGCCGCCGAAAAACCACATCGCCACCGCGCCGGGAAAACCGGAAAGCGTCATCGCCGCGCCAGTGGCGTTGAACAAGGACCAATAGCCCCCCGCCCCGCCATTCAGCACGAAACCCAGCCAGCCGGTGAGCAGCAGCACCGCCAGCAGCTTCACCCAGAGCATCCAGGCCAGCTCGCCCGGCGCCCGGTAGCCGCGCACCAGCAGGGTGCGGAAGAGATAGAGATACAGCACCGCGAAGCCGAGGCTTGCCCCGGTGGCATGATAGCCCTGTACCAGCCAGCCGCCCCGCACCTCGCGCGCGATGCTCTGCAGCGAGGCATAGGCGTCGCGCGGGTCGTAATAAACCGTCAGCACCACGCCGGAGGCCAGCAACACCAGCAGCAGCGCGGCCAACAAGCTTGGCAGCGTGGCCAGCCAGGGGGCACCGGGCGCCCTGTCCTTGCGGTTGAAACCGGCGCAGACCGCGCCGAGGTAGGGCACGCGCGCCGACAGCCAGCCTTGTTTCGCATCCATATGCATATTCGCCCCCTAGCCCAGCTGGATTTGCGCGGGATTGATGAAGCTGAAGCGCGGTATCACCAGATTGCGCTTGGCGGGGCCCGAGCGCACCCGCCCCAGAGGGTCATATTGGCTGCCATCGCAGGGGCAGACCCAGCCATCGTAATCGCCGCGCGGGTCAGAGGGGCTGTTGCCCTCAAGCTGGCAGGGCGTGCCGGTATTCAGCCCCACCACCACTACGAAATGCCCGTTGCCGGGCGCCACGCGGGTGGAAATATCCGCCGGGTCAGGCAAAGCGGACATCGGCACGACGGTGGCGTCGGCGATCTGCTTGTCCGTAAGGCGCCGGATCAGCACCGGCTGCCCTGCCCATTGTACCGTTTTGGCACTGTTTTCCGGAATATCGGAGATGGTGACGACTGGCCTGGCCTGCGCCTCACCCGCCGCGCCGGGGTTCAGCGCGTCGATCAACGGCCAAACGATGGAAGCCGCCCCCACGGCACCGCCCGCCATGGCCAGGAGTCTCAAGAAATCGCGCCGGTCTTCTCCTCCCTGCGCCGCAGCCTCGTTCGCTGTTGATTCAGCCATGTTTCGCTCCCTGGAAGATTGGCTCTCCCCTGAAACGCAGGGTGGCGGCTGCACGCAAAAATTTCAAGAGTGGATCGCCCTCCCCGCTTGGCCTAAACCGGCGCCATGACCGCCAAGCCCCCGCATGAAAGCCTGAAACAAGACGCCGCCGCCTGGTTCGGCACCCTGCGCGACCGCATCTGCGCGGAATTCGAGGCCATTGAGGCCGAAGCCGGAAGCCCCGCCCGCTTCGCCCGCACATCCTGGGACAGGCCCGGCGGGGGCGGCGGGGTGATGAGCGTGCTGCGCGGCCAGGTCTTCGAGAAGGCGGGGGTGAACACGTCCGTGGTGGATGGGGAGTTCACTCCCGATTTCGCCGCAAAAATCCCTGGCACGGAGGCCGGCGCGAAATTCTGGGCGGCGGGCATTTCGCTGGTGGCGCATCCGCGCAGCCCGAAAGTGCCGGCGGTGCATATGAACACCCGCATGATTGTCACCGCCAAGGGCTGGTTCGGCGGCGGCGGCGACTTAACCCCCCTGCAGCCCGGCACGCCGCAGGCCGCCGAGGATGCCGCCTTCTTCCACGCCGCCTACAAAGCCGCCTGCGACCGGCACGATCCCGCCTATTACGAAAAATTCAAAAAATGGTGCGATGAATATTTCTTCTCTGCCGCACCGGGGCGAGCCGCGAGGTGCCGGCGGAATTTTCTACGATTATCTGGATAGTGGCGATGCCGGTGGCGGATTTCGCCTTCACCCGCGATGTGGGGGAGGCGTTCCTGGCCGCCTACCCGCCCATCGTTCGCCGCCGCGTGGGGGAAACCTATACACAGGAGGAGCGCGAGGCCCAGCTCATCCGCCGCGGGCGCTATGTGGAGTTCAATCTGCTCTACGACCGGGGGACGACATTCGGCCTGAAAACCGGCGGCAATACCGAGGCGATCTTGATGTCCATGCCGCCCGAGGTGAAATGGCCTTGATTGCCGCTGGCGCCTGCGTGGCGGCCAGCCTGAATCAAAAGTTAACGCCTGCGTGGCGGCCAGCCCTATTTAAAAACCAGCGCCTGCGTGGCCGCCGGCCTCAAAATGGAAAAGGCCAGAGCAACGCTCCGGCCTTTTCTCATGGCGTGATCCCGACGCCACCCGGAGTGATGACGATGGATGGCACCGGCGCCACCACGACGGGCGGCGGGGGCGGCGCATAGTAAACCGGCGGCGGCGGGGGCGCGTAGTAAGCCGGAGGCGGCGCGTAATAGACCGGCGGCGGTGCCGCATAAACCGGCACGCCCGGCCCCCAGACCGGCACGGGGCCGACATAGCCATAGGCCGGGCCCCAGCCCGCGAACCAATGCCAATGATGCCCGCCATCCCACCAGCCGCGGCCATGCCAGTCATTATAGGGGTGGCCATCCCAATGGCCCTGGCCGCCCCAGCCGGGGCCGCCATGGTCATAGCCCCCATGGTCATAGCCGCCATGGCCGTGGTCACCCCAATCGGCCAGGGCGGGGGCCGCGCTTGCAGCCGCCAGACCAGCCGCCAGCGCCCCGCCCAGCAGCAATTGTTTCAACATCATGGGTGCTCCCCTTCCAAATTCCGACTCTGATATGGGCGTTCCCGCATGGCGAGACCACGCCGCAAGCACGGCAGAATCATGGCGGCGCATGAAATTGAATTAAGGTTATTAAAATCATGAATATACAGCAAAAACCTCTTGCGAAACCGGCCGGAATGACTTAAGACTCGAACACATTGGCAGCTTGCCCTCTCTCGCCCAAGGATTTGCTTTGCTTCGCGCGATTAAAAACCGTCTCCGTGGATTGGTAGCGCCGGCAATCTTTCTGGCGTTGACCTATTATTTCGGCTGGAACGCCGTCCACGGCAAAAGCGGGCTGGAAGCCCAGGCGGAGCAGCATACCCAGTTGCAGGCGGCCCAGAAACAGGCCGATGCGACGCATCAACGGCTGGTGATGTGGCAAACCAGGGTGGCTGACCTCGCCGGCCAAGCCATCGAACCCGACATGCTGGACGAACAGGCGCGCGAAGTGCTGAACCTGGCCGATCCGAACGATCTGGTGATCGACCTGCCAGCCGCCAAATCCGCCGAATAATCATTTCCTTTTGCGGGCCGGTACTGGCGTCACCGCCTTAACGGGGCGGTTCTTTTGTAATTTTATTTCGGCGCCTCTCTGCTTCCATGCGGTGAAAGCGATAATTAACCACAAATTGGTTAATTTGTTTTTTTGCACTTGCGAAGAAAAGCTTTGCCAATCTTTCTCTTGCGCGCTGCGGCAAGATTGGCCTAGCTGCCAGCGGATTGAGCATAAACCGGGAGCCAAGAGACATGGCCACAAGCCCAGACAAAACCAGGAAAACCGTGAAAAAACCCGTCGAGGTGATGGGCAAGGACGAGCTGCTGGACGCTTATGAGCGCATGCTGCTGATCCGCCGCTTCGAGGAGAAGGCCGGGCAGCTTTATGGCATGGGCCTCATCGCGGGCTTCTGCCATCTCTATATCGGGCAGGAAGCCGTCGTTGTCGGCATGCAGCATTGCCTGAAGGAAGGCGATGAGGTCATCACCTCCTACCGCGACCACGGCCATATGCTGGCCTGCGGCATGGACCCGAAAGGCGTGATGGCGGAGCTGACCGGGCGCATCGGCGGCTACTCCAAGGGCAAGGGCGGCTCCATGCACATGTTCAGCAAGGAGAAAGGCTTCTTCGGCGGGCATGGCATTGTGGGCGCGCAGGTGTCTCTGGGCACCGGGCTCGCCTTCTCCAACTGGTACCGCGAGAACGACCATGTCTGCCTGACCTATTATGGCGAGGGCGCCTCCAACCAGGGCCAGGTTTACGAGAGCTACAACCTGGCGGCCTTGTTCAAGCTGCCGGTGGTGTTCATCATCGAGAATAACCGTTACGCCATGGGCACCTCTGTCGAGCGCGCCACCGCCTCCTCCGATCTCTCCCATAACGCCATGCCCTGGGGCATGCCGAGCCTGGCGGTGGATGGCATGGATGTGCTGGCGGTGAAGGCGGCGGGCGAGCAGGCCGTGGCGCACTGCCGCGCCGGCAAGGGCCCGTTTCTGCTGGAAATGAAGACCTACCGCTATCGCGGCCATTCAATGTCCGACCCCGCGAAATACCGCACCCGCGAAGAGGTGCAGAAGATGCGCGCCGAGCATGACTGCCTGGATAGCGCCAAGAAGATTCTTGAGGAGCTGGGCGTGAGCGAAGCTGAGCTGAAGAAGCTGGACGACAATTTGAAGGCGCGCGTGCAGGAGGCGGCGGATTTCGCCCAGACCTCGCCGGAGCCCGACCCCTCCGAGCTTTATACCGACGTGCTGGTGGAGGGCTGAACCCATGACCGATATTCTGATGCCCGCCCTCTCCCCCACCATGACCGAGGGCAAGCTGGCCAAATGGCTCAAGAAAGTGGGCGATGAGGTGAAGTCCGGCGATGTGCTGGCCGAGATCGAGACCGACAAGGCGACCATGGAAGTGGAAGCCGTGGATGAAGGCACGCTGACCGCCATTCTGGTGCCCGAAGGCACTGAGGGCGTGGCGGTGAATGCTGTCATCGCGCAGCTCAATGGCGGCGCCCAAGCCGCCCAGCCAGCACCCGCTCCGGCGCCGAAGGCCGAGGCTCCCGCGCCCGCCCCAACGGCAGCGACACCGGCCGCGGCGCCCAAGCATCATGCCCCCGCCACCATGCAGGAGCCGATGGAAAAGGAATGGGGCCCGACCAAGACCATGACCGTGCGCGAGGCTCTGCGCGAGGCCATGGCCGTGGAAATGCGCGCCGACAAGGATGTGTTCCTGATGGGCGAGGAAGTCGCCCAGTATCAGGGCGCCTATAAGATCAGCCAAGGGTTGCTGGACGAGTTCGGCCCGAAGCGGGTCATCGACACGCCGATCACCGAGCATGGCTTCACCGGCATGGCCGTGGGTGCGGCGATGAACGGGCTGAAGCCGATCCTGGAATTCATGACCTTCAACTTCGCCATGCAGGCGATCGACCAGATCATCAACTCCGCCGCCAAGACGCTGTATATGTCCGGCGGGCAGATGGGTGCGTCCATCGTCTTCCGCGGTCCCAATGGTGCTGCGTCCCGCGTGGGTGCGCAGCATAGCCAGTGCTATGCCTCCTGGTACGCGCATTGCCCCGGCCTGAAGGTTGTGGCCCCCTGGTCCGCCGCCGATGCCAAGGGCCTGCTGCGCGCCGCCATCCGCGACCCGAACCCGGTGATCTTCCTGGAGAACGAAATTCTCTATGGCCATAGCTTCGAGGTGCCGGAGGATGAAAACTTCATCCTGCCCATCGGCAAGGCGAAGATCGAGCGCCAGGGTACGGACGTGACCATCATCGCCTTCTCGATCATGGTGGATGTGGCGCTGAAGGCGGCCGACAAGCTGGCTGAAGCTGGCATCTCCGCCGAGGTGATCAATCTGCGCACCATCCGCCCGCTGGATATCGAGACCATCACGGCCTCCGTGAAGAAAACCAGCCGCGTGGTGAGCCTGGAAGAAGGCTGGCCGTTCGCCGGTGTCGGCTCCGAGATCATCGCCACCGTGGTGGAAAACTGCTTTGATTGGCTGGATGCCCCGCCCGCCCGCGTGGCCGGCGTGGACGTGCCGATGCCTTATGCCGCGAATCTCGAAAAACTGGCGCTGCCCCAGCCCGACTGGGTGGTGGATGCCGTGAAAAAACTCTTTTGATCCGGGAGGCGTTCAACCATGGCCATTAATATCCTGATGCCCGCCCTCTCGCCGACCATGACCGAGGGCAAGCTTGCCAAATGGGTCAAGAAGGAAGGCGATGAGATCAAATCCGGCGACGTGATCGCCGAGATCGAGACCGACAAGGCGACCATGGAAGTGGAAGCCGTCGATGAAGGGTTCCTGGCGAAAATCCTGGTGCCGGAAGGCACCGAGGGCGTGGCGGTGAACAGTGTGATCGGCGTGATCACCGCCACCAAGGGCGAGAAATTGGACGCTCCGGCTGCCGCCGCTCCCGCCCCGGCGGCAAAGGCCGAGGCGCCCAAGGAGGAGCCGAAGGCGGCTGCCCCCATTGCTGCTCCGGCCCCGGTTGAGCATGGCGAGCGCATCTTTGCCTCGCCACTGGCCAAGCGCATCGCCAAGCAGAGCGGCATTGACCTCTCCACCATCAAGGGCTCCGGCCCGAATGGGCGGATTGTGAAGGCCGACGTGGAAGGCAAGCCCGCCCATGCCCCGGCCGCGGCACCTGCCGCCGCGGCGCCGGCCGCCCCTCCGGCGCCGGCCGCGCCGAAGCCCGCGGCACCGGCCCCGGTGATCACCGCGCCGCACAAGAAGCTGCCGAACTCCACCATGCGCAAGGTCATCGCCAAACGCCTCACGGAATCGAAGCAGAGCGTCCCGCATTTCTACCTCACGGTGAATATCGAGCTGGACAAGCTGCTGGCCCTGCGCGCCGAGCTGAACGCCAAATCGCCCAAGGACGGCCCGGGCGCGTTCAAACTATCGGTGAACGATCTCATCATCAAAGCCTGCGGCATCGCGCTGCGCCGCCATCCGAACGTGAATGCGTCCTGGACCGATGAGGCGATCATTCAGTACGACGAGGTGGATATTTCCATCGCCGTCGCCATTCCGGACGGGCTGATCACGCCGATCATCAAGGGCGCGGACAGGCTCGGCCTTGCCGCCATCTCCAACAGCATGAAGGACCTGGCCGGCCGCGCGAAGGCGGGCAAGCTGAAGCCCGAGGAATTCCAGGGCGGCGGCTTCTCCATCTCCAATCTGGGCATGTTCGGCATCTCCGAATTCTCCGCCATCATCAACCCGCCGCAAGCCGCCATTCTGGCTGTGGGCGCCGGCGAGAAACGGCCCGTCATCAAGGGCGATGAGATCAAGATCGCCACGGTGATGAGCGCCACCCTCTCCGCTGACCACCGCGTGGTGGACGGCGCGCTGGGGGCGGAGTTCCTGCAAACCCTGAGGGGGCTGATCGAAGAGCCGCTCGGCCTGCTGCTTTAACCCAGCACCGGGGCAGTGCCCCGGTGCCAAGGTCCAAAAGTTTTTGGCGCCGCTTTTTTCAAAAAGCGGCATAAACCAAGGAAACCCAAAATGGCTGACAAATTCGACGTGATCGTGGTGGGCGGCGGGCCGGGCGGCTATGTCGCCGCCATCCGCGCCGCGCAGCTCAAGCTGAAGGTGGCGGTGGTCGAGGCCAAGCATCTGGGCGGCATCTGCCTCAACTGGGGCTGCATTCCCACCAAGGCGCTGCTGCGCTCGGCCGAGGTGAAGCACCTCGTCGACCATGCCGATGCGTTCGGCATTACGGTTGGCGATGTGAAGGTGGATTTGACGAAGGTGGTGGCGCGCTCGCGGGCCGTTTCCAAGCAGCTTTCTTCCGGCGTCGGCCATCTGATGAAGAAGAACAAGGTCGCCGTGTATGATGGCTTTGGCAAGCTGGCCGGGAACGGCAAGCTCGCCGTCACCAAGGACGGCAAGCCGGTGGCGGAGCTGGAAGCCCCGCATATCATCCTGGCCACCGGGGCGCGCCCGCGCCAGATTCCCGGACTGGAAGTGGATGGCAAGCAGATCTGGTCCTATTTCGAGGCGATGGTGCCGGAAACCTTGCCGAAATCCATGCTGATCATGGGCTCTGGCGCCATCGGCATCGAGTTCGCGAGCTTCTACAACGCGCTGGGCGTGGATGTGACCGTGGTGGAGATGGTGGACCGGATCTTGCCGGTCGAGGATGCCGAAATCTCTGCCTTGGCGCGCAAGAGCTTCGAGAAGCAGGGCATCAAGATCCTCACCTCCGCGGTGGTGAAGAAGGCCGAGAAAGGTGTGAATTCCGTGAAGGTCACGGTCGAGGCTGGCGGCAAAGAGCAAATGTTTGAGGTCGAGAAGGTGATCTCGGCGGTCGGCATTGTCGGCAATGTCGAGAATATCGGGCTGGAAGGCACCAAGGTGCAGGTGGACCGCACGCACGTTGTTGTGGACGGCTATGGCCGCACCGGCGAGCCGGGCGTGTATGCCATCGGCGATCTGGCCGGGCCACCCTGGCTGGCGCACAAGGCGAGCCATGAGGGCGTGGTGTGCATCGAGGCCATTGCCGGGCTCAACCCGCACCCGTTCGAAACCTGGAACATCCCCGGCTGCACCTATGCCCACCCGCAGGTGGCCAGCGTGGGCCTCACCGAAGCCAGGGCCAAGGAGCTGGGCCATGACGTGAAAATCGGCCGCTTCCCCTTCATCGGCAACGGCAAGGCGATTGCCCTGGGCGAGCCGGAAGGGCTGGTGAAGACCGTCTTCGACGCCAAGACAGGCGCGCTGCTCGGCGCGCACATGATCGGCGCGGAAGTGACCGAGATGATCCAGGGTTATGTGGTGGCCCGCCAGCTGGAGACCACGGAGGCCGAATTGATGGAAACGGTGTTCCCCCACCCCACCATCTCCGAAGCCATGCACGAATCCGTCCTTGACGCCTTCGGACGGGTCATCCACTTCTAATCTACCCGGCGCCCAATCTTGTTTGGGCGGGCAATTTTATCCAGCCAAACGGGGCCGTTTGGCTGGATGTTGCTCTCAAGGGGGCGTTTTTTAGGTAAGTACGGAAATGGCCACACGCATCGAGATTGACCACCGGGTCCGCCACCCGGAGAAACAACACCGCCCGGACAACCCGATTGCCCGCAAGCCGGACTGGATCCGCGTGAAAGCGCCGACCCACCCTGTGTACCATGAGACCCGTGCGCTGATGCGGGAGAAGAAGCTAACCACCGTGTGCGAGGAAGCGGCTTGCCCGAATATCGGGGAATGCTGGTCCCAGCGCCACGCGACCATGATGATCATGGGCGAGATCTGCACCCGCGCCTGTTCCTTCTGCAATGTCTCCACCGGCCTGCCAGCCGCCCTGGATGAAGATGAGCCCCGCCGCGTGGCGGAGGCCGTGGCACAGCTTGGGCTGCGGCATGTGGTCATCACCTCCGTGGACCGCGACGACGTTGCCGATGGCGGCGCCGCGCATTTCGCCGCCGTGATCGCCGCCGTGCGCCGCGCCGCACCGGACACCACGATTGAGATTTTGACCCCGGATTTCCTGCGCAAGCCGGGCGCCATCGAAGTGGTGGCCCGCGCCAAGCCGGATGTGTTCAACCATAATTTCGAGACGGTGCCCCGGCTCTACCCCACCATCCGGCCGGGGGCGCGCTATTACCAATCCATCCGGCTGCTGGATAAGGTGAAGCAGGTCGACCCGTCGATCTTCACCAAATCCGGCCTCATGGTGGGGCTGGGCGAGAGCAAATCCGAAATTTCCCAGGTGATGGATGATCTGCGCATCGCGGATGTGGATTTTATCACCATCGGCCAATACCTCCAACCGACAGTGAAGCACGCGGCGGTGGAGAAATTCTGGACGCCGGACGAGTTCGAGGAGCTGGCCGCCATGGCTCGCGCCAAAGGCTTCCTGCAGGTGGCGGCCACGCCGCTCACCCGCTCGTCCTACCATGCGGATGCGGATTTTGAGGGCTTAAGGGCGGCGCGGGCCAAGCAGCTCGCGGCATAAGCCCGTGACCAAGTTCGCGCAGCAGAAGATCGTTCCCTACACCCCCCACCAGCTTTACGCGCTGGTGGCGGATGTTGGGAAATACCCGAAATTCCTGCCCTGGTGCGTGGGTGCCAGGGTACGCAGCCATGTGAATAACCTGATGATCGCGGACCTGACCATCGGGTTCGGGCCGTTCCGGGAAAGCTTCACCAGCCGGGTGACGCTGCTGCCTGGCTCGGGCGACGGCCCCTGCGCCATCCGCGTGGAATATGAAAACGGGCCGTTCAAATATCTCCATAACCGCTGGGATTTCGCGCCGCACCCGGATGGCTGCCTGGTGGATTTTTTCGTGGATTTCGAATTCCGCAACATCATCCTGCAAAAGGCCATCGGTGCGGTGTTCACCGAGGCAGTGCAGATGATGGTGAACGCATTCCTGAAGCGGGCGTCGGTGGTTTATGGTGAGCCTGCAAAAGCGGCGCCCGCAAACGCCAGCTCAATACCCGCCGCACAAGCGAAATAAGGCTTCATGGCGTAGGGGCGTAACCTTTCTTCTCCCCAATCTCAAGAAAATGA
Source organism: uncultured Pseudomonadota bacterium (assembly GCA_963794625.1). GTDB lineage: Bacteria > Pseudomonadota > Alphaproteobacteria > Acetobacterales > Acetobacteraceae > Acidocella. Next base: position 95,271 of record CAWCEU010000010.1, on the reverse strand, counting down.
GCAAAGAGGCTGGGATAATACCCCAGCGCCACGGCTTCGGCCGCATCAGGGTACGCATCAGCATAGAAAAGTGCGTCAAAGGGCCTATAAGGGCGTTTTTCCCGGGCACCAATGCGTAGATAATGATTTAACGCGGTTTCCTGAAGAGCCCTAACCCCAACCGCAGCATCAGGATTCTGCATCAGATAAAAGGGGCTACTAAATCCTTTCACTTGTGTTTTATGCGCTTCCAACCCGATAGCCCTTTCACGAATTTCCCGTATCTCCTCACGATCCGCAAAACGCGCCCTCTTGGCGACAAGGTCCTGCATAGCCTGGAACCGCTCGGGCTCCTCTTGCAGGTTAACCGACTTTACCGGCGGCAATAAAATATAACGGTAATTATCTTCTTCCAGCGGCAAATAATCCTGCGAGGGATGCTGAACCGGGCTGAACATACCCCCCACAGGCAAATAGATGCGCTCGGCGTCTCCCAGCCAAGTGGCCAGCCAGGCAAACGTCGAAATACTGAGCGCGACATTGCGGGATCGTCGCAATAGCTCAAAGTCGTAATTCTGATTGACGCTGGGCACAAAACGCGCCGCGGGAAAAGCTTTGCGCAGAGACGCAGAATAGGCATCGTCGCCTAATTGCCCAAAGAATACGAGTTCCAATCCGCTTTCTTCTTGAAGTTTGGCATAATAACCGGGCGGCAGTGGAAGATAGTCTGGATGAATATTTTTTAGGATTTCCGCGGCTCGCACGCTGCACACCAACTCTTCGGAGCCGAATCCTTGTACCGCCTCGGTACCATGGGCGGCTGGCAATAATTGCCGGCAGATCGGGCGCGGCGGGTAATGATCGAGGTGGAAAGCGAAACCATCTATACAAACTGCCTCAACTTCTCTGCGGACCAAGCAATCCGCCAAGCCTTCAAGATCCAAATGCGTCCGCGTACCGGTACCAGCCGATTTCCACGCAGGGGGACGCGGAAAAGGATTTTCATAATTCCACATCTCCAGCTTGATATTCTGTATCTTGGCTCCTGGTACTCGTGCCGCCAGCCCGACAGCAGTAAGATACTGCAGTGCCCGATTGCCAATGTTACCGAGAGGATTAATCCATATGACCGGAGCCTCCAGTTCCAGTGGCACGCCTTTCAAAGACAGGCCTACACCAGACGCCTTGATGGATAATGTTTGAAGAGTCGCATCGTAGTTGAGCGGCAAATTGTCCCAAAGAGAGGCTTCACTTGCGCCAATTTTAAGTTTGAACTTGTCAAGCCCTAGGGGCACTGGCTCGGCACTGCCCAGCCTCCAATGCATGGATAATATCTCGCGCAAAGCCAGGAAATCTTTTGCCAAAAGAGGCAGAAAATTCTCGAAACTACTGGCGGCTTTCGCATTAACCTCCAAGGAACCGACGGGCTTTGCAATCATAAAAGACGTCCCGCCAAGAAAAGTCACGCAGCGTGGATACATGCCTTTGCCGATCTCAAGTGCCGGAAGGCCGGCCCACCCCTCTCCGGCCAACGAGAATAAGGGCGCGGCCTCGGTTCCACCGTCGCGCTTCAAACCAAGTGGCAAGAATGTTTTATCCAGCGCCTCGGGCGCCACATGGGTCAGGCGCCGTCGCGCCAGATCAAAGCATGGAATCGTGCCGAACCATGTCAGCAACAGAATGTCAGGCAGGGCCGGCAGTGTCTTACTCATGCCATCTAAACCTAACGTGGAGGTCGTTACAGGTCCATGCCCGTTTACATCACCACTTAAATTCCGTTCACGGCACCCAGACCAAATTATGATGATCGAACCGCCGCGGCATGTCCGGCTTGATGACGTGGAAATAGGGGGAGATGTCGAAATCCCGCGGAGTGAACAGGCCGGTGTCGTGGATATGGTAGATTTCCCGGACCTTGGCGCTGGCGGCCTGGCCGGAAGGCGGTGAGGGCGGGATTTCCGGCAGAATGGGATAATGCGCGGCCTGGAAGGCCTCGGCGACCAAGGTGGAGCAAATGGCACGGCTGGGATCGGCGGAGCCCAGCGCGATGGCACGGCGGCGCCAGGCATTGGGCACCGGCAGCGGCACCATGTAGCGCGCCAAATCGAGGACATGTTTCAGATCATATTGTACGCCGATGCGGGATTCGGCGTGGGCGATAATCTTGTCCGCATCTTCCGGCGTCAGGCTGATGGGGCGGCAGATGCGGATGTGATAGGAAGTTAGCTCCGCCAGAGGAAAACGGCGCACGCCCAGCAGCATGTCCGCCTCGATACACATGCCGTTTCCGGCATAAAGCACGGCGTGGGACCAGGTGGATTGGGTGAGATATTTGATCACCGCGCTGACGCGCAGATTGCCCTCGACCAGAATGACATCGGCCTTGTGCAGCAATTTTTCCAGCGCCGCGATATCCACCGGCAGAGCAGGGGAAGCCTCCATCTCCTGGGTCAGGAAATTGGCGATCCAGCGCCCGGCAATCCGGCGGAGGCGGTTCATAGTCTCTTTTCCAAAACGTCTTTTCCTCCCCCAGCCCCGCCCTTTTTATGCCTTCTTGCGCGCCTTCGCCGGTTTCTGTGCGAGAAGCGGGGCGAGGAACTTGCCTGTATAGCTGCCCTCAGTGGCCGCGATCTGCTCCGGCGTGCCGGCGGCGATCACGCGCCCGCCCCCTGCCCCGCCTTCCGGGCCGATATCGATGATATGATCGGCGGTTTTGATGACTTCAAGATTATGCTCGATGACGATGATGGTGTTGCCCGCATCCACCAAAGCGTGCAGCACCTCCAGCAGCTTGCGGATATCCTCGAAATGCAGGCCGGTGGTCGGCTCATCGAGAATATAGAGCGTGCGGCCGGTGGCGCGCCGCGCCAGTTCCTTGGCCAGCTTGATGCGCTGCGCCTCACCGCCCGAAAGCGTGGTGGCCTGCTGGCCGAGCTTGATATAGCCCAGCCCCACGCGGCCCAGGATGCTGAGCCGGTCATGGATTTTCGGCACGGCGGAGAAGAACACCAGCGCCTCATCCACCGACATATCCAGCACATCGGCGATGGATTTGCCGCGGAACTTCACCTCCAGCGTCTCGCGGTTATAGCGCTTGCCCTTGCAGGTGTCGCACGTCACGAACACATCCGGCAGGAAATGCATCTCGATCTTCAGCACGCCGTCGCCCTGGCAAGCCTCGCAGCGCCCGCCTTTCACGTTGAAGCTGAAGCGCCCCGGCTTGTAGCCGCGCGCACGGGATTCCGGCATCTCGGCGAACCAGTCGCGGATCGGCGCGAACAAATCCGTGTAGGTGGCGGGGTTGGAGCGTGGGGTGCGGCCGATGGGGGATTGGTCGATATCGATGATCTTATCGAGCTGCTCCATGCCCTCGATCTTGTCGAACGGTGCGGGCACCTCGCCTGAGCCCATCAGGCGGCGGGAGAGCGCCTTGTAGAGCGTGTCCACCACCAAAGTTGACTTGCCGCCGCCGGAGACGCCTGTGATGCAGGTGAACAGCCCCAGCGGAAACTCCGCGGTCACATCCTTGAGATTATTGCCGCGCGCGCCGACGAGCTTGATCTTGCGGTTCTTCTGCACCGGGCGGCGCATGGGCACGGGAATGGCGCGGCGGCCGGAAAGATAATCGCCGGTGACGGATTTGGGGTTGGCCGCAACCTGCTGCGGCGTGCCCTGCGCCACCACATGGCCGCCAGCGATGCCAGCACCCGGCCCCATATCCACCAGATGGTCGGCGGCGCGGATCGCATCCTCGTCATGCTCCACCACCAGCACGGTGTTGCCGAGGCGCTTGAGCCGCTCCAGCGTGCCCAGCAGCCGCTCATTATCGCGCTGGTGCAAGCCGATGGAAGGTTCGTCCAGCACATAGAGCACGCCGGTAAGGCCGGAGCCGATCTGGCTGGCCAGGCGGATGCGCTGGCTCTCCCCGCCCGAAAGTGTGGCGGAGCCGCGCGCCAAAGTGAGGTAGTTCAACCCCACATCGAGCAGGAATTGCAGCCGCTCCTCGATTTCGCGCAGGATGCGCCGGGCAATTTCCAGACGCTGCGGGGTCAGCGTGGCGGCCACCTTGCCGAACCAGTCCCGGGCGTCGTCGATGGACAGCTCCGCCACCTCGGCCAGGTTCTTGCCCGCCACCTTCACCGCCAGCGCCTCGGGTTTCAGCCGCGCGCCATGGCATGTGCCGCAAGGGCGCTCGGCGTGGTAACGGGAGAGTTCCTCGCGGGTCCAGGCGGAATCGGTTTCCTTGTAGCGCCGCTCAAGGTTCTTGATGACACCTTCGAACGGCTTGGTAACGTTATAGGCCCGCGCCGTGTCCTTGTAGGTGAATTTGATGTCTTCCTTGCCAGAGCCGTAGAGGAAAACATTCCGGATATCCTCCGGCAGATCCTCCCAGGCCGTGGTCAGCTTCACACCGTAATGCTTGGCCAGCGAGGCAATGGTCTGGTCGTAATAGGGCGATTGCGCGCCCGCCCAGGGGGCTATGGCGTTATCGTTCAGCGCGCGTCGCTCATCCGGCACCACCAGATGCGGATCGAAATAGATCTCATGCCCCAACCCGTCGCAAACCGGGCAGGCGCCGTGCGGGGAGTTGAAAGAGAAAAGCCGCGGCTCGATTTCCTCGATGGTAAAACCCGAGACCGGGCAGGCGAAGCGGGAGGAAAACACCGTGTGCTCGCCACTATCCGCGTTCTCGGCATAGACGATGCCATCCGCCAGCCCCAAAGCGGTTTCGAATGAATCCGCCAGGCGCTGCTCCAGGCCAGGTTTCACCACCAGCCGGTCCACCACCAGCTCGATATCGTGCTTCAGCTTCTTGTTCAGCGCCGGGGCCTGGTCGATCTCATAAATCGTGCCGTCGATCTTGGCACGGGTGAAGCCCTTGCGCTGGAATTCCGCCAGATCTTTCCTGTACTCGCCCTTGCGGCCGCGAATCACCGGGGCAAGCAGCAAAAGCCGTGTGCCTTCCTTCATCGCCATCACCCGGTCCACCATCTGGCTGACCGTCTGCGCCTCAATGGGCAGGCCGGTGGCGGGGGAATACGGCACACCCGCCCGCGCCCAGAGCAGGCGCATATAGTCATGGATTTCCGTAACGGTGCCGACGGTGGAGCGGGGGTTTTTCGAGGTGGTTTTCTGCTCGATGGAGATGGCCGGGGAGAGACCCTCGATGCTGTCCACATCCGGCTTGCCCATCAGCTCCAGGAACTGGCGCGCATAGGCCGAAAGGCTCTCCACATAACGCCGCTGCCCCTCGGCATAGATGGTATCGAACGCCAGCGAGGATTTGCCCGAACCGGACAGCCCGGTAATAACGGTGAGCTGCTCGCGCGGAATCTGAATGTCGATATTCTTAAGGTTATGCTCGCGCGCACCGCGGACAGTGATAAACCCCGCGCCCTTCTGCTCCGCCATGATCTGCCCCGGATGTTCGTGCAATGTTCTTGTAAGATAGGGGGTGTCGGGCTATAAAGCAACGCTGGCCTTCAGGATGCCGGGCTGCATCGGGCGCTGGCCAGAACCGGCAAGATGCGCTATCCTGGAAGACAATTTTGAGTTGCAGAGGTCCGTATGGCTGGTAGTGTGAACAAGGTGATTATCGTGGGCAATCTGGGGCGCGACCCGGAAATCCGCAACACGCAAGCCGGTATGAAGATCGTCAATCTGGCGGTGGCGACCTCCGAGAGCTGGAACGACAAGGCGAGTGGTGAGCGCAAGGAGCTGACCGAGTGGCACCGCGTGGTCATCATGAACGACCGGCTGGGCGAGGTGGCGGAGAAATATCTGCGCAAGGGCTCGAAAGTCTACCTGGAAGGCAAGCTGCAAACCAGGAAATGGACCGACCAATCCGGCCAGGAGCGTTATACGACCGAGATCATGATCGGGCGTTTCAATGGCGAGATCGTGCTGCTGGACCGCCCGGCGGGTGGTGCCGGCATGGGCGGCGGCGCGGACGAATACGCGCCGCGCCCCGCTTCCTCCGCCCCGGCGGCGAAATCCCCCGCCCGCGCGGTGGGCGGCTGGGACACGCGCCCTGGCAACGACCTGGACGACGAAATCCCGTTCTAAAAGCCCCTCCCTATCTTCCCCGCCAAAGGCCGCAGAGATGCGGCCTTTTTTATTGGCGCGGCGTGGCCAGCCATGTTCTAGGCGGACCAGCCCTGCCGCCATAAGCCAAAACGATTCAGAAGGAACCCGCTCCAGAAAATGCCGGGACTAAACACTTCATCTTTGGCGGCATGAGCTACGCGGCGCAAATCGCCGCGCGCGCCGCCGCGGTGCAAACCGGCATGGCCCTGGCCAGTGGCGGCACTGGTTCAAAATGCCCTGCTTCAGCCTGCCGCTTTCCACCAGCGCCACCGCCACGGTCGGCGGCACCTCCGGCTCGGAAGTCACATCGTGCAGCTAAGGCGTCTGCTGCGTGAACGGCGCGGCGCCGCCTCGGTGGAGATGGCGCTGGTCAGCCTGTTCATCCTGTTTCCGCTGCTGGCGGGGATGATCGATTTCATGTTTCTCCTCAATGCCCGCTATCAGATCGACAGCGCGCTCGAATCCTTCGATCTTTACGCCTGGAACAATCCTGACGATGCGGGAAATGTGGCGGCGCTGGCTGGGCTTCTGGCCAATGTGAACCAGCACAGCCCCACCCGGATCACCTTTCCCGATGGACGCGCGGATACCAGCACCAGCTACACGCCGGCCATGGCGCTCAGCGGTTCAGGCAGCACGCAGACAATCATCGTCACCTACACGCTCACCGCGCGGGTCAATCCGCTCATCCCCCTGCCCTATGTCTTCGGACATCCCCTCACCCTCTCGGGCAGCAGCCAGGTGCAGGCGCAATAGGCGCGGCGGGACTGATCCAAAACAGGCGTGCCGCCGTATAACGAATATGAAATATCTGCGCGCAAGCCTTGTCCTGTGTCTCATCCTGACCGGATGCGCCAGCCAGCCCGCGCGGGTCGCCGCACCGGAGCCTGTGAAAAGCGTGGACATGGCGCGGCTTTACACAGGGCGATGGTATGAGATCGGCCGCGCGCCGATGCATCTCACTGATGGCTGCGTCGCCGGCACCACCGATTATTCCGCCAACGCCAAAGGCCAGCTTGTGCAACGAGACGCCTGCCGCATGGGCACGCCCGCGGGCAAGGAGCGGTTTTTCCAGGGCACGGTTGCCCTGCTGAACCCCGGGCCGGACAATAAAATCCTGGTGCGCTACAAGGTCTGGCACCTCTTCACCGTGCCTTATACCTACTGGATTCTCGACCATGGCGGCGATTATGGCTGGTTCATTGTCGCCAACCCGCAAATGACCCTGTTATCCCTGTTCACCCGCGCGCCCAACCCGCCCCCGGCCGAGGTGGCGATGCTGACCGCGCGGGCCAGGGCGCTTGGCTATGAGGGGCCGCTGGAATACCCGGCCCGCTTTCCCGCCGGCACCGGCGCGGCCAAGGCGCCGTGAGGCAGTTTAGCGCCCCGCCTCGTCCAGCGCCTTGAACTCGGCCTCGCTCAGCCGGATGGCGGCGGCGCCGGCATTTTCCTCCAGATGCTTCACCTTGCCGGTGCCGGGGATGGGCAGCATCACCTTGCTGCGCCGGAGCAGCCAGGCCAGCGCAATCTGCCCCGTGCTGGCCTTGTGCGCGGCGGCGATGCCATCCAGCACACCGCCCGGCTCCGCCAGCTTGCCCGCCGCCAGCGGATACCAGGGGATGAAGCCGATGCCCTGCTGCTCGCAATAATCCAGCACGTCCTCGCTGGCGCGGTCCGAGAGGTTGTAGCGGTTCTGCACGGTGGCGACGGGGAAGATTTTCTGCGCCGCCTTGATCTGCGCCACGGAAACCTCGCTCAAGCCCGCATGGCGGATGACACCTTCATCCAGCAGCGCCCGCACGGCGGCGAATTGTTCACCGGCGGGAATGCGGGGGTCGATCCTGTGCAATTGCCAGAGATCGATGGCCTCGACCCCCAGAAACTCCCGGCTGCGGCGGGCCTGGCCGATCAGATAATCCGGGTTGCCCTTGGGCGCCCAATGGTCGGGGCCGGAGCGGGTGAGCCCGCCCTTGGTGGCGATGCGCAGCTTGCCGTAAGGATACAGCGCCTCGCGGATGAGCGGCTCGGACACGTCCGGGCCATAGGAATCCGCCGTGTCGATAAAATCGATCCCCAGTTCCGGCACGCGGCGCAAGGTGCGCAGCACCTCTTCCTTGTCCCGCGGCGGACCCCAGATACCGGGGCCAGTGATGCGCATCGCCCCAAAGCCCAGGCGGACGATTTCCAGATCCCCGCCGATTTTGAAATGCCCTGATTGTGCCGCGTCGATCTGGCTCATGTCTCTCTCCCTGCCAAGCCAGCCTCACATGGGCATGGCAGGAGGCGGAAACAACGCGCCAGGCGCTTTGGCGCCAGGTCCGCCTATGATAGGAAGCGAGCCATGACACGCTGGCTCATCGCCTTAATCCTGCTTGGCGCCGCCGAGGCCGCACACGCCGATGAGGCACAACAATGCCAGGCCCAGGGCGGCACCTACCTTACCGGCACCATCCAGCACGGGCCGTTCTACGTACAAGCGCGGGAATACAAGCATGGCGTGGCGCTCTCCCACACCAAGATCCTGCTGCGCGGGGATGACGGGCAAATTTACGATATCCGCGCCGATAATGTTTTTGCGCAGGGTTACGATGCCGCTCCTGGCGCTGTGCCCGCACCGCTCTCCGGCCTGCGCCCTGGAGACCGGCTTTCGCTCTGCGGCAAGCTCTACCAGGCCAATTCCGGGCGGATGGGCATGGATTGGGTACACACGAATTGCGGCGCCACCCCCCGGCAAAGCGCGCCCGATGGCTGGCTGGAGGATCTCGGCCCGGACATGGCGCCGGGCCGAAATCTGGAAAATTCCGAGGAATATTGCGGGTTATGGTAGAGCCCGTGAAACGCCCGGGCTGACCATCCGCAAATCATTGCCTATGCGTATTTGATCCAGGTTGTCTTCAGCGCGGAGAATTTCTCCAGCGCGTGCAAGGATAAATCCCGCCCGAAGCCGGATTGGCGCACGCCGCCGAAGGGTGTCTGCGGGCTCAACGCATCCACGGTGTTGATGGAGACCGTGCCCACGCGCAGCTCAGCCGCCACGCGCAAGGCGCGGCTTACATCCTGTGTCCAGACCGAGGCGGCAAGGCCGTAAATACTGTCATTGGCGAGGCGGATGGCTTCATCTTCCGTCTCGAACGGCACCACGGCCAGAACCGGGCCGAACACCTCGTCACGCAGCAAGGCGGCATCCGCATTCATCCCGGTGAAGATGGTGGGTTGCATGAAGGCGCCCGGCAAATCGGCCGCCGCGCCGCCGCAGGCCAGCGCCGCCTGCGCCTTCGCGGCCTCCACATGGCCCAGCACCTGCCGCAGATGCGCCGCATCCACCAATGCGCCCATACGGCTTTCCGGGTTCAACGGATCGCCCGGCTGGTAACCTTCCGCCAGCTTCACCAGCCGCGCTGTGAACTCATCCGCCACACGTTTCTCCACCAGCAGGCGGGAATTGGCGGAGCAGATTTGCCCGGCATTGAAGAAGATGGCCATGGCCGCCAGCTCCGCCGCCTTGTCCAGATCCGCATCGGCAAACACCAGATTCGGGCTCTTGCCGCCCAGCTCCAGCCAGACCTGCTTGAGATTGCTCTCGCCCGAATAGCCCATCAGCGTGCGGCCGGTGCGGGTGGAGCCGGTGAAGGCCAGGCAATCCACATCGTTATGCAAAGCCAGCGCCTTGCCCGCTTCATGCCCGAAGCCGGTGACGATGTTCAGCACCCCATCCGGCAGCCCCGCCTCACGCGCCAGCTCCGCCAGGATCAGTGCGGTGAAGGGCGAACGCTCGGAGGGTTTCAGCACCACGGAATTGCCCGCCGCCAAGGCAGGCGCGCATTTCCAGGCCGCCATATCGAACGGGAAATTCCAGGGCACGATGGCACCCACAACCCCCAGCGGCTCACGCGTGACGATGGCGAGATTACCCGCATTGGTCGGCGCCACCTCGCCATTCACCTTGTCGATCGCCTCGGCATAGAAGCGCCAGACGGCGGCGGCGCCGGGAATATCGATGGCGGCGGCCTCCTCCACCGGCTTGCCCATGTCCAGGCTCTCGGCCAGGGCGAGGCGGTCCGTATTCGCCTCGATCAACATGGCGATGCGCAGCAGGATATCCCGCCGCTCGGCCATGCTCTTGCCGCGCCAGCGTTTATCCTCAAAGGCCGCGCGGGCGGCCTGCACGGCTTCGTTGATGTCCTCCGCCGTGCCTTGCGCCACCTCGCCCAGCACCGCGCCGGTGGCGGGATTTAATTTGGCGAAGCGCGCGCCGCCGGCAGATGCGCGAGAGGCGCCGGCAATGAACAGATCAACCGGCAGCCTGGCCTTCGCGGCCAGGTTCCGCCATTCCTCATGGGTTTTGCGTGACATGATGCCCTAGTCTTGTTTGTTATAAATCTCCGGCCGTCTGTCGCGCCGGTAGGGAAAGAGCTTCGCCGCCTCTTGCAGCGTTTCGTGTGAAATATCGGCCAGCAGCAGCGCTTCGCCTGCTCCGGCCGCGGCCAGAACGCGGCCATCCGGCCCCGCGAGGCAGGAGCCGCCGAGATAGGCGAGATCGCCCTCCTCACCCGCATGGTTGCAATAGCCGACATAGACTTGATTCTCGACCGCCCGCGCGGGCACAATGGCACCCGGCACGCAGCCATATTCCGGCGAAAGCGCCGTGGGGATCAGCACCAGCTCCGCCCCGGCCAGCGCCACATGCCGCACCGCCTCGGGAAACTCCACATCATAGCAGATCAGCAGCCCGATCTTCCAGCCGCGATAGCTGAAGGGCGGCATGAAGGCCGCGCCCGGCACATACTCGCCACGCTCGAAATCCCCGAACAGATGCAGCTTGCGGTACAGCCCCAGCCTTGCGCCATCCGGCCCGATGGCGATGGCGCTGTTATACACGGTCTCGCCATCCCGCTCGGCAAAACCATAGACGACGGCAAGGCCGTTCTCGCGGGCGATCGCCGCGATGGCGGCGGCCGAAGGTCCATCCACCATCTCCGCCAACCCGGCCTGAGGGGCGTTATAGCCCCCCAGCCAGCATTCCGAGCAGAGCAGCAGCTCCGCTCCCGCCGCCGCGGCGGCGCGGGCGGTACGGGACAAGGCGGCGAGATTGGCCGCCTTGTCCGCCAGATGCCCCGTTGTTTGCCAAAGGGCGATCCGCATGGCTCAGACCGCCGCCAGCTTATTGGCGTCGTGACGCTTGGCCATGAAATAGTAGATCGGGCTGATCACGCAGAGGCCGACGATCCAGGAAAGATCCACCCCATTCAGCGCCTTGGCGACCGGGCCGGTATAAAGCTCGGTGGAAACAAAAGGAAGCTGGATGAGAATGCCAAGGATATAGCAGAAGATCGCGGATTTGTTGAACCGGCCATACACGCCGCCTTCGGCGGTGAAGAAGGCGCTCACATCGTAATCGCCATGGCGGACCAGATAGAAATCCACGAGGTTGATCGCCGTCCAGGGCACCAGCACGTAGAGCAGCAGCAGGATGAAGTTGGTGTAGTTGGTCAGGAAGTTGCCCGCCGCGAACAGCGCGATCGCCAAGCCGATGAGGGTGATGATGATGGCCGTGACCGCGCGCGCCATGGCCCCGGCCTTCCAGGACGGCACGAAGGTATGGATGAGGGTGATGGTGGAAAGCACGCCGCAATAGAGGTTCATCGCATTGGTGCCGGCGATGCCCACGGAGAAGATGATGACGATGGGGATGGCGGCAACACCGGTGAAGGTGGTGAGCCCGCCAACCGGATCGCCATTGGCGGCGACGAGGCCGAGCAGCGCGCCCAAGATCATCGGGAAGATGGAGCCCAGCGAGCAGCCCCAGTAGGACGCCCAGAAAGCGGGCTTGGCGCCGGTGTCATGCGGCATGTAGCGGGTATAATCCGACACGTAAGGCGCATAGGCAATCTGCCACAGCGCGCCGACGGAGACCATGCTGAAGAACCCGGCGGCGCTGAAGCTGTTCATCGCCATGAAATTGCCCGGCAGGCCATGCACCAGCACGATCCAGGCAAAGGAAATCACCAGCGCGGCGCCGGATGCCCAGGTAAGAAAACGCGCATAGGCGTGGATCAGGTCATGCCCGAAGATGGTGGCGATGACGCTGACGGCGGCGATGAAGATGATCAGCGCATGCTCATCGATCCCGCCCGCGATGGTGTGCAGAGACTGCCCGCCCAGCACGATGTTGGACGCCAAAAAGCCGACATACATGATGATGACGATGGCCACCACCAGCACCGCGCCGATGGTGCCGAACTGCCCGCGCGTCTGCACCATTTGCGGCACGCCAAGCTGCGGCCCCTGTGCGGCATGCAACGCCATGAAGATCGCGCCGACCATGTTGCCGACAATGATGGAAAGGCAGGAGCTCATGAAATCGAGCTTGAACACCGAGGTCGCCAGCGCGCCGGTGACGATGGTCAGCATCATGATGTTCGAGCCGAACCAGATGGTGAACAAATCCTTCGAGGTGCCATGCCGCTGGTCCAGAGGTATCTGGAAGATGGTGTGTTGCTCGACTCTGCCTGGAGATTCTGTGGCCATTGCCGGGTCCTTAACGCTGGGGGTTGCGCGCCATGATGGCGCTGAGGTCGAAGGGAAGCAGCTCCGCCACTTCACGGCGGAAGGGCAGTGCATCTGGGTCTGGAGTGGTACCGAATTCCTCGGCATAACGCCGGCCGCTCCAGACGGCGGCGGCGACGGTGCCGGGGGCAAGCGCATCACCAACAACGGTGACGCTCTTGATTCCGGCATCCGCCCATTCAATCTCGCGGGCGCGAAGCTCTTGCGCCAGGCCGAGGCGCGGCAGGCGCGCCGTGACCAGAACCACGGCACCGGCCTCGATTTTTTCCTCGCGGCCGGTGAATACACAGCCCAGCGTGGCCTGGCCCGCTTCGGCCTTCACCAGAATCCTGTTGGCGTGGATGGCGATGCCCTGTTCCAGCAGCCTGGCCTGAATCTTATGCTGTTCCATGGTGTTGAAGGTCCAGGACGACGCGCCGGAAGCGGGGGTGACAAGCATCACCTCGTAGCCTTCCTTGGCCAACAGCTCGGCGAGCACACCGCCCATGTAATAATGGTCATCATCATAGAGCATCACCCGCTTCGCTTTCGGCCTCTCGCCCGCCATCAAATCATCGGGCGTGAAAACCTCCACACCCTCCAATGGGGCTGCACGCAGCATATTCCGTGCCACAGTGTCACGGCGCCAGGAACTGCCGGTGGCCAGCAGGATATGCTCGAACCCGAAAGCCAGCAGATCCTCCGGCGAAAGATCGCTCTCGAAGAAGGTCTCGATATTCGTCATCGGCGTAATCTGGCCGATGCGGTAATCCGCCACGCGGCCCCAGGCGGAAAGGCCCGGCAGGCGGCGTTCATGGATCAAGCGCCCGCCCAGCTCGCGCCCGCGTTCGGCCAGCGCCACCTCATAGCCGCGCCGCCCGAGCATCATCGCCGCTTCCAAACCAGCGGGGCCGCCGCCCACCACCAGCACGCGGGCATCGCTCTCCTTCGGGCGGATATATTCAGGGTGCCAGCCGCGCCGCCATTCCTCGCCCATCGAAGGGTTCTGGGTGCAGCGCACAATGGAAGATGTGTGATCACCGGAAACGCAGATATTGCAGCCAATACATTCGCGAATATCCTCGAACCGGCCTTCGCGGATCTTCTCCGGAATGAACGGGTCAGCAATGGAAGGCCGCGCCGCGCCGATACAATCCAGGATGCCCTGTTTGACCATGCGCACCATCGTATCCGGCGAGGTGAACCGCCCCACGCCGACGACCGGCTTGGTGGTCAACTGCTTCACGCCCAGCACATAAGGCTCCTGATACCCCTCATCGGCAAAGCGCGAGGTCTGGCTGTCATTATCCCAGGAGGAGAGCGTGAGATCCCAAAGATCCGGCACCTCGCCCAGATGCGCGATCACGTCCCGCGCCTCGGCGGCGTGGAAGCCTTCCTCGCCGATCATCTCATCCACTGAAATACGGCAGGCCACACCAAGGGAATCGCCAACGGAGTCCTTCACCTCCTCGATCAGCTCCTTCAGCAGCCGGGCGCGATTCTCCAGGCTGCCGCCATATTCATCCGTACGCTGATTGAAGCGGCGGGAGAGGAAGAACATCGGCCCGCCAAAAAGCTTGCCCGCATAGACATAAACAATGTCATACCCCGCGCGCTTGGCACGCAGCGCCGCGTCCCGGTGCCATTTGCGCAAATTGCGGATATCCTCCTTATCCATCGCCCGGGCCTGCACGGGATCGTTGAACACCGAGAAAACCGGCAGATCCGAAGGCCCCATCGGGATCTCGCGCGAATAGAGATTCGGCGCATTCATGCCGTTATGGCAAAGCTGCAAGCCCGCCAGTGAATCGTATTGATGGATCGAATCCGCCACGCGCGCCAGCATCGGCACGTCCTGCTCGCTCCACACGCGCAGCTCGATGAAGGGGCAGATTTCGGCGGTGGGATGAATTTCCGCCTGCTCGGAGCAGACAACGCCCCACCCCCCTTGCGCCTTCACCGCGCGCATCGTCGCCAGCGCCGAGGGATCGCGGTAGCCCATGCCATTGCAATGCGGAACCTGGAAAAACCGGTTCTTCGACACAACGGGACCGATCCGGACTTGATCGAACAAAATATCGTAGCGCGGATCGCGAGCCAAACCGAATCACTCCATAATTTTCTATTACCTATAGTTTACACTAATCTAACGAGGTTTTGCATTTAATTAATTGAAGCAAGAACAACTCTTTCTCTGTGCATAGGGATATTTTTTGAGCATAACTTGCTATTTCGCGCCTGCAATACGGGCAAAACCAGGGCTTCCCCCAAACGCATCAGCGCGCTACGAATCCGGCAAATGACAAGCACAGCAGAAACCCTCGCCACGCTCATCGCCTTTCCCACGGTCAGTGCCGACAGCAATGAGGCGCTGATCCGCTGGAGTGCGGGGCGCATCACCGCCTCGGGCGGGCGGATTCATATCATGGCTGGCGCGAAGCCGGGAAAATTCAACCTTCTGGCAAGCTTCGGGCCGGATACGGGGGCCGGTATCGTGCTCTCCGGCCATAGCGATGTGGTGCCGGTGGCGGGCCAGGCCTGGAACACGGATCCGTTCATCCTGACCGCCAAGGAAGGAAAACTCCACGGCCGCGGCAGCAGCGACATGAAAGGCTTCCTCGCCGCCGCCCTCAGCGCCGCCGCCCGCGCCGATAAAACCAAGCTCGTCCGGCCGCTGCATCTGGCTTTTTCCTATGACGAGGAAATCGGCTGCGTCGGCGTGCGGGATCTGCTGGCCCGGCTCGTCAAGGAAAAATTCCAGGCGGAAGGCTGCCTGATCGGCGAGCCGACGGAGCAGAAAGTGGCACTCGGCCATAAAGGCAAGGTGGCTGGCTGCATCAGCTGCTTCGGCCTGGCCGCCCATTCCGCCAACCCCGCCCTGGGGTGCAATGCCATCTCCCTGGCGGCGGAGATGGTGTGCGAGGCCGAGACGTTGCAAACCGAACTCGCCACGAACGGCGCGCATGACGACGCTTATCCCTTCCCTTCCACCAGCGTGCATGTCGGCACCATTCAGGGCGGCAGCGCGTTGAATATCGTGCCCGAGCATTGCGAAATGCAGTTCGAAATCCGCAACGTGGCGGGGGACGCCCCCCGCGATTTGGTGGAAAAGCTGCGCGGGCGGGCGGCGAAGATCATATCGCGGCGCGGCAAAGGCCGGATCGAGATCGAGATCACCAACGAATATCCTGGCCTGGACACGAAAGAAGACGATGCGTTCGCGCGCAAGATTCTAACCGCCGCCGGCACGCAGCCCTGCAAGATCGGCTTCGGCTCGGAAGGCGGGTTGTTCAATGAGCAGCTGCATCTGCCCACCGTGGTGTGCGGCCCCGGCAGCATCAACCGTGCGCACAAGCCGGACGAATACGTGACGCAGGACGAGCTGGATGCCTGCGACGCGTTTCTAGACCGCGTAATCGTCGGGCTTTCCACCCCATAACCGCCTCAGGCAGTCGGCTTATACCGTTCACCACGAATGGCCGGATTTTGAATGGCCGGATTTTCTGGCATCACTTTTTAAAAGCTGCTTTTCACCGCGTTCCCGGCAGCGGTTTGTTCAGCAACAGCTCATGGCAAAGCTCGATGAAGGCTTCCGCCGTCGGCGTGCGGCGCAGGCCCTTCAGCGTGGCAACTCCATACAGCAGCGGCCGCAGCTTATCCTCCAGCGCCAGATAGGAGAGCTTGCGCCCATCCAGCGTGGAAAGATTCTTCGGCTGCGCATTGGCCAGCCCATACCCCTCGCCACGCGCCACCAGGCTGCGGATTACATCGATATAAGGGTAGCGCCCGATGATATTGGGTGACACTCCCGCCTCCCGGAACAAGGACAGGAAATAATCGCGGCTCATTGGCAGGTCGAGCAGCAGGAATTCCTCACCCTCGAACTCCTTCAAACTCACCGAACGCCGGCGCGCGAAAGGATGCGACGCGCCGACAAACGCATAAGGCGGCAGCGGGGCCATCGGCACGAACTCAAAATCCGGTGGAATATTCATGTCATAGGTCAGCAGCAGGGCAATGCGGCCATGGCGCAGCGCTTCGAATAACTCCGCCTGGTTGCCCGCCACGGCATTCACCTTGGCCGCCTCGTGGCGTTTGCGGAATACCGATAGCAGTTCAGGAATCGCCAGCGGGAACAGGGTGGAAAGGCAGCCAACCTCCAGCGGCCCGCCCACTTTCGCGGAGATCATCGAGGCGGCACTTTGCACCTCCTCCGCCTGCAACAGCAGCGCCTTCGCCTCCCGCAGAAAGCGCTGCCCCTCGGCGGTGAGCGACAGGCCCTGCGCATGGTGGCGGATGAAAAGCTGGATGCCGAATTCCTCCTCCAGCGCCGTGATGGCGGAGGAGATGGAGGGCTGGGAAATATTCACCTTCTCGGAGGCCATGGTGATGCTGCCAGTCTCCGCCGTGGCCACGAAATAACTTATCTGTTTCAGCGTAAACCGCATCGCCCCCGCCCGTCAGGAATTTTGAATTAATGTATCAGAAGATTATGTTTTACAAAAGCAAGATCGCCCTTGAAACCAGTGGCCGAGCACAAAGGATTGATACATGACCTTCTCCCTCGTGGCCCGCTGCCCTCGTAGCGGGCAATTCGCCGTGGCCGTGACATCTTCCTCCCCCGCCGTGGCCGCGCGTTGCGCCTATGCGCGGGCGGGTATCGGCGCCGCCACCACCCAGAACGTGACAGACCCGCGCCTGGGCCCGAAGCTGCTGGAAGCACTGGCCTCAGGCTTGAGCGCCGAGGCGGCGCTGGCGCAAGTGGCGGGCACGGCCAGCTTTCCTGAATACCGGCAGCTCACGGTGGTCGACGCGCAAGGCCGTACCGCCTTCTTCTCCGGCGCCAACACGCTCGGCACAAATGCCTCCGCGCAGGGCCAAAACGCCGTTTCGGCGGGAAACCTGCTGGCCAACACCGAAGTGCCGCAAGCGGTTATCGCGGCATTCGAGGCAACAGATCCCAACGCGGAGCTGGGCGCGCGGGTGATCGCCGCGATGCAGGCCGGGTTGATGGCGGGCGGCGAGGCCGGGCCGGTGAAATCCGCCGGGATGCTGGTGGTGGACAAGCAAGCTTGGCCGGTCGCGGATCTGCGCGTGGACTGGCACGATGAGCCGCTGGCCGAGCTGGCCCGGCTTTGGGAGGTCTGGCACCCGCAAATGTATGATTACGTGACCCGCGCCCTGAACCCCGAGGCCGCGCCTTCCTACGGCGTGCCGGGCGACGAATGAAAAAGGGGGCGAAAGCCCCCTTTTTACGCCAGATAATCCTGGCCAATCGTCCGGCGCATCTGCGCGAAATGCGCTTCGCCGAATGCCGGCTCGCTTTCCCAGGCCTTGGCGGTTTTCTCGGCCACCTCGTCATTGAGAACACTCAAAGGCTGCCCGGTGCCATAGGCCAGCATCAAGGTGCGGGCCGCGCGCTCGAAATGATAGAAGGCATCGAACGCCTCCGCCGCGCTCTCGCCGATGGTGAGCAGGCCATGATTGCCCATCATCAAGATCTTCTTCTCACCCAGGATCTTCGCCAGCCGCTCGCCCTCGGCCTGGTTATCCGCCATGCCGGCATAAGCGCCATCAATGGCGATACGGTTGAAGAAACGGGCCGAGGTCTGGTCCACGGGGTAGAGTGTAGGGTCCTTCAGGCAGGAGAGCGCCGTGGCGTAAGCGGGGTGCAAATGCACCACGCAACGCGCCTTCGGCACCAGCCGGTGGATGGCCCCATGGATGGCCCAGGCGGTTGCATCCACATCCTCGGGCAATTCGTTGGCGCTGCTATCCAGCAGCGCCAATTCCGAGGCTTTCAGCGTGGAAAAATCCCGCCAGCGGCGGTTGATGAGGAATTTCGTGCCATCCTCGGAAACCGCCAGCGAGATATGGTTCGCCGTCGCTTCCTGCCAGTCGAATTTGGCGGCGAGGCGGCAGAGCGCCGCCAGCTCGCCGCGCAGCTTCGCCTCGCCATTCGCCTGAGACTTCGCTTCGCTCATGGAAGTTCCGCGATCACGTCAATCTCGACCAGCCATTCCGGCCGGGCAAGCGCCACCACCACAAGCCCGGTGAACACCGGATATACACCCTTCAGCCAGCGCCCGGCGGTGCGGTACACCGCCTCGCGGTGGCGGATATCGGTGAGGTAGACCGTGACCTTGCAGATATGCTCCAGATTCGCCCCGCATTCGCGCAGCAGCAGGTCGATATTCTGCATCACCTTCTCGGCCTGCCCGGCGGGGTCGCCCACCGCCACATTCTCGCGGGTGTCGAGATCCTGCGGCACCTGGCCGCGCAGATAAATCATCTTGCCCGTCACCACCGCCTGGCAGAGATCATTATCCAGATTCTGCTCAGGGTATGTTTCCTTGGTGTTGAACGGGCGAATGCGCTTGTGAATCATCTCTTACTCCGCTGCTGTCTTCATCGGCTGGATACCGCCATGCATGCCCTCACCATGGCCACCGGCACCGCTTCCATCGCGGATCGAGCGCGGACCTTCTGTCCATCACCGCTCATACACGAGCTCCCATTGCTTAGCAGATACAGGCCGGCGAGTCCGGCGGTTTCAACCATACGCCCGCCGCACAGCTTTGTTAAAGTCGATACTACTTAGCTTTTGGATAATTAAAACCTAACCAGTTGCACGGTTTTCGGGCAAAAACCGTGCAACCAGCTCCACCCCGCTCAGAGCGAAGGCAGGTCGAGCTTGAACTCCCGCGCGCAGTCCTGGGCGATCTCATAGCCCGCATCGGCATGGCGCATCACGCCGGTGGCGGGGTCGTTCCACAATACCCGCGCCAGCCGGGCGGCCGCTTCCGGCGTGCCATCGGCACAGATGACCATGCCGGAATGTTGCGAGAAGCCCATGCCGACACCGCCGCCATGATGCAACGACACCCAGGTGGCGCCGGACGCGCAGTTGAGCAGCGCATTCAGCAGCGGCCAATCGGAAACGGCATCGGACCCATCCAGCATCGATTCCGTTTCGCGGTTCGGCGAGGCGACGGAGCCGGAATCCAGATGGTCACGGCCAATCACCACCGGGGCGGAAAGCTCGCCCGAGGCGACCATCTCGTTGAAGGCGAGACCCAGCCGGTGGCGGTCTCCCAGCCCCACCCAGCAGATGCGCGCGGGCAGACCCTGGAAGGAGATGCGCTCCTTCGCCATGTCCAGCCAGTTATGCAGATGCTTGTGGTCCGGCAGCAACTCCTTCACCTTGGCGTCGGTCTTATAGATATCCTCCGGGTCGCCGGAGAGTGCCGCCCAGCGGAACGGGCCGATGCCGCGGCAGAAAAGCGGGCGGATATAAGCGGGCACGAAGCCGGGGAAGTCGAACGCATGGGCAACACCCTGCTCCTTCGCGCGCTGGCGGAGGTTGTTGCCGTAATCGAAAGTCGGCACGCCCATCTTCACGAATTCCAGCATGGCCAGCACATGCTGGGCCATGGAGGCGCGAGCCGCGGCCTCAACCGCCTTCGGGTCGGTCTCGCGCTTGGCTTCCCACTCGCCAACGCTCCAACCCGCCGGCAGATAGCCATTCACCGGGTCATGGGCGGAGGTCTGGTCGGTCAGCATGTCCGGCCGCACGCCGCGCTTCAGCAGCTCCGGCAGAATCTCCGCCGCATTGCCCAGCAGCGCCACCGAAATCGCCTTCTTCTCGGCACAGGCCTGGTCGATCATCTCCAGCGCCTCGTCCAGATCCTTTGCCTGCACATCGACATAGCGGGTCTTCAGCCGCATCTCGATACGGCTTTGCTGGCACTCGATGGCCAGGCAGCTCATGCCCGCCATCGTGGCCGCCAAAGTCTGCGCGCCGCCCATGCCGCCCAGCCCGGCGGTGAGCACCCACCGTCCCGCGACATCGCCATTATAATGGCGCCGCCCGGCCTCGACGAAGGTTTCATACGTGCCCTGCACGATGCCCTGGGTGCCGATATAGATCCAGGAGCCGGCCGTCATCTGGCCGTACATCATCAACCCCTTGCGATCCAGCTCGTTGAAATGCGCCCAGTTGGCCCAGTTCGGCACGAGGTTGGAATTGGCGATGAGCACGCGCGGCGCATCCGCATGGGTGCGGAACACCCCCACCGGCTTGCCGGACTGAACGAGCAGGCTCTGGTCGCACTCCAGCTTTTTCAGCGCGGCCACGATGCGGTCGAAACTTTCCCAGTCGCGCGCCGCACGGCCGATGCCGCCATACACCACCAGCTCTTCCGGGCGCTCGGCCACCATCGGGTCGAGATTATTCATCAGCATGCGCAACGGCGCTTCCGTCTGCCAGCTTTTCGCGGCGAGTTTGGTGCCATGGTCCGCGCGGATCACGCGCGCATTATCAAGACGGGTCATGCGCAGAAACCTTTCAGAATCTTTTCAAGAACGGGATGGATGGGAGCGGGGTTTTTCAGCGGCGTGGGCCAGTTATCTGGCGTGACGGACAAAGGCTCGTCCATATAACCACGGCACCCCAGCTCCATCTGGATGGCGTGAATATTCCGGACCTGTTCACTATAATGCCGGGTGATCCAGCCGCCCTTGAAACGGCCATTCACCACGTAAGAGAAGCCGCTTTCCGCGCAGACATGCTGCACATGCGCCTGCACGGCCGCATCGCAGCTCTTGCCGTCATTGGTGCCGATATTGAATTGCGGCAGTTCGCCTTCGAACAGACGGGGGATATGGCTGCGGATGGAATGGCAATCATACAGCACCACGCGCCCGCACAGCGCCTGCACGCGCTCGATCTCCGAACGCAGCGCATTATGATAGGGCGTGAAATAGATGTCCCGGCGGCGGGCGATCTCAGCCTCATCCGGCACCGCCCCTTTATAAAGCGGCTCGCCATCAAAGGTCTCGGTGGGGCAAAGCCCTGTCGTCACCTGACCGGGATAGAGCGACACACCGGAGGGGTCGCGGTTGACGTCTATCACCGAACGCGAAATTTTCGCCGCGATGATGGTGGCGTCCAGCGCCTCGGCAAAGCTGTAGAGCTGCGGCAGCCACCAATCCGCATCCTTGCGCGCCAGCCAGTCCGACACGAAAACACCTGAAAATTCTTCAGGAATCTCCGTACCCGCATGCGGTATGGAGAGTATCAGGGGCGCATTGCCCCGGCGCAACGTAAACAAGCTCATGCAACCCCCGGCAGGTTTTCAGATGCCAAAGCCCCGGCCCGCAGCAGCGCGATGGCGGCCTCGATATCCGGCGCGAAATGCCTGTCTTCATCCAGTTTCGGCACCGCGCCGCGCAGAGCCGCCCGCGCCTCCTCCAAAGCCGCCGAGGATTTCAGCGTATGGAAATCGCATCCCTGCGCCGCCGCCAGCCATTCAATGGCAATCACCGCGCGCAGATTGTCATTCATCGCCAGCAGCCGCCGGGCGCCATGTGCCGCCATGGACACATGGTCCTCCTGGTTGGCGGAGGTGGGAATGGAATCCACCGAGGCCGGAAAGGCCCTGCCCTTGTTCTCGGACACCAAGGCCGCCGCCGTCACCTGCGGAATCATGAAACCGGAATTCAGGCCGGGCTTGGGCGTGAGGAAGGCGGGCAGGCCCGAAAGCACCGGGTCCACCAGCAGCGAGATACGCCGCTCGGCCAGCGAGCCAATCTCGCACACCGCCATCGCGATCATATCCGCCGCGAAGGCCACAGGCTCGGCATGGAAATTCCCGCCGGAAAGCGCCTCGGCCGGGCCGGTGAAGATCAGCGGATTATCGGTGACGCCATTCGCCTCGGTCTCCAGCGTGGCGGCGGCCTGGCGCAAAACGTCCAGAATTGCGCCCATCACCTGCGGCTGGCAGCGCAGGCAATAAGGGTCCTGCACGCGCTCATCGCCTTTCAAATGCGAGGCGCGAATGGCCGAACCCGCCATCAGCCCCCGCAGCGCATCCGCTACCTGCTTCTGCCCCTTATGCTTGCGCACGGCATGAATACGCGGATCAAACGGCGCGTCCGACCCTTTGGCCGCATCGGTGGAAAGTGCCCCGGTGACGAGAGCGGCACGGAAATTCCGCTCCGCCTCAAACAACCCGGCCAGCGCATTGGCGGTGGAGAATTGCGTGCCGTTCAGCAGCGCCAGCCCTTCCTTCGGCCCCAGCACCAAAGGCGCCAGCCCGGCTTCTTGCAAGGCAACAGCAGCATCCTTGCGTACGCCATGCACATAAATCTCGCCCACGCCCATCATCGCGGCGGTCATGTGCGAAAGCGGCGCCAGATCGCCCGAGGCGCCGACGGAGCCTTGGCACGGCACCACGGGAATCAGATTCCTCGCCAGCATCGCGTCCAGCATCCGCACGGTGTCCACCCGCACACCAGACGCACCCTGGCCGAGCGAGCCCATCTTCAACGCCAGCATCAGCCTGGCCACGGGAATGGGCATCGGCTCGCCCACACCGGCGGCGTGCGACAGCACAAGATTGCGCTGCAAGGTGGCGAGATCGTCATCCGCAATCCGCACCGAGGCCAGCTTGCCGAACCCGGTATTGATTCCATAAACCGGCTCACCCCGGCTTAAAATCTCCGCCACGGCATCCGCCCCGGCCTGGATGGCAGGCAGCGCCGCCTCGTCAAGTTCAATGGCTTCGCCTTGATAAATCGCGCGCCATTGCGCCAGATTCATTTCCCCGGGCGTGAGTTTCATGCGGCACTCCAGATGCGTTGATGTAACGGATTGAACCCGATGCGGTAGACAAGCTCCGCCGGGCGTTCGATGTCCCAGATGGCCAGATGGCATTTCGCCCCGGCCTTCAGCACGCCCACATCGCCCCGCCCCAAAGCGGCGGCGGCATGGCGGGTCACGCCCAGCAGGCACTCCTCCACCGTCATGCGGAATTGCGTGGCGGCCATGTTCATCGCCAGCAGCAAGGAGAAAAGCGGCGAGGTGCCGGGGTTAAGGTCGGTGGAAACCGCCATCTTCACGCCATGCTGGCGAAACGCCTCAACCGGCGGCAGCTGCTTTTCGCGCAGCGTGAAGAACGCGCCGGGCAGCAGCACCGCCACGGTTCCGGCCTGGGCCATGGCGGCGGCACCGGCCTCATTGGTATATTCCAGATGATCCGCTGAAAGTGCCGCGAATTTCGCCGCCAGCGCCGCGCCGCCCAGGTCGGAAAGCTGGTCCGCGTGCAGCTTCACCCTCAAGCCATGCTTCACGGCGGCGGCAAAAACCTGTTCGATCTCCTCGGGCGAGAAGGCAATGCCCTCGCAAAACCCGTCGACGGCATCAGCCAATTTGTGCGCCGCAACATGCGGGATCATCTCCTCGCAAAGCAGGCGCATATACGCACCCCGCCCCATCTCCGGCGGAAACCCGTGCGCGCCGAGGAAGGTAGGGGAAATATCGGCCTGATCGCCCAGCGATTTCGCAACCTTCAGGCATTTATATTCAGACTCAGGCGAAAGCCCGTAGCCGGATTTCACTTCCAGCGTCGTCACGCCCTCTGCGATCAACGGCGCCATGCGCTTTTGCGCCGCGGCAAGCAGATCCTCCGCGCTCGCCTCGCGCGTTGCCCTCATGGTGCCGAGAATACCGCCGCCCGCGCGGGCAATTTCCTCATAGCCCACGCCTTTCAGCCGCGCCTCGAACTCCCCAGCACGGTCTCCTGCATAAACAAGATGCGTATGGCAATCGATCAATCCAGGCGTGATCCAGCGGCCTTCGCAATCCACGATCTCATCGGCCTCGATCGGCCGCGCGGCGCCAGCGTAAAGAATACGCCCGCCGGCCTGCGCCACCATGCCGCCTTCCACAACGCCCAGCCCAGGCAAGCCGGGATCCATGGTCGCCAGCCTCGCATTGGTAAAAATCCGCTCTGCACGCATGTTCTATACCTTGGCGATGAGGGGGATAAGTTGTATATACAATATCCATCCCCAGGAGGCCTGTCCAGTGTCCGACCGCATCATTTTTCGTCACGCCCTGCTACCCGGCGGCTGGGCCGAGAACGTGGCGCTATCCTTTAAAGATGGCGTGATCACTGAGGTCGAGGCAAGCATTTCCGGCGGCACGGGCATTGCCCTGCCCGGCATGCCGAACCTGCACAGCCACAGCTTCCAGCGCGCCATGGCCGGGCGGGCGGAGCTACGCGGCCCCACCGCCGATAGTTTCTGGACCTGGCGGGAGCTTATGTACCGGCTGGCCTTGTCGCTGGACCCGGATGATGTGCAGGCCATCGCCACCCAGGCTTTCGCGGAAATGCTGGAAGGCGGCTTCACCTCCGTCGCGGAGTTTCATTATCTCCACCACGCGCCGGATGGCTCACCCTATACTGATATCGCCGAGATGGCCTCGCGCCTCGCCGCGGCGGCGGCGGAAACAGGCATCGAACTGCTGCTTCTGCCCGTTTTCTACGCCCATTCCGGCTTCGGCGGAAAACCCCCTGCCGAAGGCCAGCGCCGTTTCATCAATTCACTCGAAAGCTACGCCAAGCTTCACGCGCGTTGCCGCGAACTCTCCGCCACCGGCTGCGCCCCCCATTCGCTGCGCGCCGCCACGCTGGAGGAAATCGCGGAACTGGTCACGCTGAACGGCACCGCGCCGTTCCACATCCATATTTCAGAACAAACCGCCGAGGTGGAGGCCTGCCTTGCCTTCTCCGGCGCGCGGCCCGTGGATTATCTGCTGGCCAATGCGCCAGTCTCCGCCAACTGGTGCCTGGTGCATGCCACCCACATCACGGAAGATGAAGCCAAGGGCATGGCAAAGGCCAACGCCGTCGCCGGGCTCTGCCCCATCACCGAGGCCAATCTGGGCGACGGCATTTTCCCCGCTCAGCTTTTCACCGGCGCCTATGGCATCGGTTCGGACTCGAATGTGCTCATCGATGCCGGGCGGGAGCTGCAAATGCTTGAATATTCCCAGCGCCTCGGCCAGCGTCAAAGGAACGTCATGGCCACCGCAACGATTCGCCCCACCGCCACCGCCCTCTACCAGCACGCCGTCTCCGGCGGCGCGCAGGCGATGGGGCTTGGGGCTGGCCTCGCCATCGGCGCGCCCGCCAGCTTCGTCACCATCGCGGGTGAAAACCCGGAAGACGCGCTGGCCGATGCCATCTTCACCACCCGCGCGCCCGCGGTGCGCGATGTCTGGGTGCGCGGCAGGCGCGTGGTGGAAGATGGCAAACATCGCCGTGCCGCGCAGGCTCGCGCCGGGTTCGACGCCGTTCTGCGCAAGCGCCTCTAACCGCCATGGATGATCTGCGCCCGCCAAAACTCTATGAACAGGTAAAATCCCATCTGCGCGACGGCATTGCCGCGGGCATCTGGAAGCCGGGCGAGAAAATCCCCTCCGAATTCGAGTTGATGGAGCGTCTCGGCGCCTCGCGCATGACGGTGCATCGCGCCCTGCGGGAGCTGTCGGCGGAAGGCGTGTTGCTGCGCGTGCAAGGGGCAGGCAGTTTCGTACAGGCCCCCGCCCCGCGCTCACCGCTGCTGGAAATCCACGACATCGCGGAAGATATCGCCCGGCGCGGCCACACCCACCGGGCGGAAGTGCTGACCCTGGAAGCCCGCCCGGCCGGGGCGGACATCGCCACTGAATTCTCACTCCGCCCCCGTGCGAAGCTGTTCTATTCCGAGATCGTTCATTTCGAAAACGATATCCCGGTGCAATTGGAAGAGCGCTACGTCTCCTCCGCCTTCGCGCCCGAATATCTGGCGCAGGATTTCACCGCCATCACCCCCAACCGCTATCTGCAATCCATCAAGCCGCCTTACGAGGTGGAACACATCATTCATGCCGCTTCAGCCGATGCGCGGGTGCAGAAGCTGCTTCGCCTCGCCCCGCATGAAGCGTGTTTATGCCTGCTCCGCCGCACCTGGACAGAGGCCGGACCCGCCACACGCTCGCTCCTTACCCATCCCGGCAGCCGTTACAGCCTGGGCAGCCGCTACAAGCTGGCGGATTTCCATGCCCGCCCCGGCTAGGGTAAAATCACGTTAGAACCATAGGTTGTTTATTAACAAAACGACACACGTAAAGCGTTTACTTCCCAAATCGTTGCCGGGCCGTTAAATTTTCCCCAGGCCGCAGCGGGAGGCGGTGAAGATTGGATCGCGACATACTGCTTCTCTCCTTGGCGCTCGGCATATTATCCCTTGGCGTCCTCGTCCTCGGGGCGGACATTCTGGCAGGTTCCCGGCGCCGCGCGGCCTTGGCCGCCGCGCCGCAGGATGAGTTGCGGGCATTTCTGCGCGCCGCCCCGCCGATGCAGGCCCCTCCCGCCTTGCCGGAACCGGCCATACCCGCCCCCGTTGCGTTCGAGCCGCCGCCCGCGCCAACCGCCTCCGAACCAGCACCGGCACCGGCGGCGGACGGCTTTGTGTTCCGCCGGCACGTCTCGCGGGATTTCGCCTCCATGGAGATGAGCCACAAGCGCTTCCGCACGGCCCCCGGGATAGAAACCCCGCCCCCCGCGCCGCTTGATTTCTCCACAATCCAGAGCGAGGTCCGCGCCATTCTGGGCGCCGCCACGCCCGTTCTCCCTTCCTCCACGGCGCAGGCAGCCCATCTGATCTGGACGGAACCTGAGCGCCTGGCCGTGCTCTCCCTGGCTGGCGCCACGCCGGAGACCGGGCTCGCCCTGCTGCGGGCGCATGGCATCGCCACGCTCATCGCCGCCCCTGGCCACCCGTTCCGGCCACCCATTGAGGGGGTCGAGCTCCTCGCCCTCCCCGATGGCGCGGACGCCGCCGCCCCCCTGGCCGCCCAGCTGCGCGCCAAGCTCGCGGAGGGAGAGCGGATCGCCTTTCATACCGAAACCGGGCTCAGCGGCGCCGCCGCCCTGCTGGCGGCACGCTTTTCCAGCCGCCGCGCGGGCTAAACCGCTTCCTCCGCCCCGCCTTCCTGCCCCCCGCCTTCCTCCACCCCCAGGCGGCGCAAAAACGCCGGCACGCCCTCGCCCGCCGGGGCCGCGATCACATGGTCGAAATAGCGCGCCCCTGTGGGGGCCGGGTTAATCTCATACAGCACGCAATTTTTGCCATTGCGCCGCGCCTCGGCGGCAAACCCGGCGGCCGGATACACAATACCCGAGGTGCCGATGGCGCAGAACACATCCGCCTGGTCCAAAGCCGCCATGATCTCGTCCATGTGATACGGAATCTCCCCAAACCAGACGATATCCGGCCGCATCGCCGCCGTGCCGCAGGCGGGGCAGAGCATCCCGACGCCCGAATCCTCCTCCCAGAGCCTGGTTTCCTCACAGGCGGCGCAGAGCAGCTTGCGCAGTTCCCCATGCATATGCAGCAAGGCTGTGCTGCCCGCGCGCTCATGCAGGTCATCCACATTCTGCGTCACCAGCAAAAACTCTCCGCGCCCCCGCCAGGCCCGCTCCAGCGCCGCCAGCGCCCGGTGCGCCCGGTTGGGTTCCACCTCCCGCAGCTGCGCGCGCCGCAGATTGTAGAAATGATGCACCAGGGCCGGATCCCTCAGAAACCCTTCCGGCGAGGCGACATCTTCGATCCTGTGATTCTCCCACAACCCATCCGCCGCGCGGAATGTCGAAACCCCTGATTCCGCCGAAATCCCCGCCCCGGTCAGCACCACGATATTCATGCAGAGCCTCCTCTCACCGGCGCGAGGCTAACCTTGAAACAAGCTTCCAGCCAGCCAGCGGTTCATCTAGGATGAAGGTGGAGAAGACAAAACCGTCTGCAAATGCCGCCATGCCAAGCCATCGCAGGGCGGCCTTGCAAACAATGTCTACCTTCCTGCCGCTTTTTCATGTTTCCAGGGGACGATGCCCAAGCCGGACGAACTCCTCTTTGCCCTGAAAACCTTCACCGGCGCCATGCTGGCCTTCTATATTTCCTGCTGGCTCGGGCTGGATAATCCTTATTGGTCGATGGCCACGGCCTTCATCGTCGCCCATCCCTTCGCCGGCGCCATGCGCTCCAAGGCCGTGTACCGGTTCTTCGGCACGCTCATCGGCGGCACGGCGGCTGTGATCATGGTGCCCAATCTGGTCGATGCGCCGGTGCTGCTGTGCATCGCCATGGCGCTCTGGGTAGGGCTTTGCCTCTATATCGCGCTGATGGACCGTTCCCCGCGCGCCTATACCTTCATGCTCTCCGGCTATACGGCGGGCATCATCGGCTTTCCGTCCGTCACCAATCCCGGCCATATCTTCGAAACCGCGCTGACACGTTGCGAGGAAATCACGCTCGGCATTGTCTGCACCACCATGATCGGCACGCTGATCCTGCCACGCTCGATGGGCCCGCTGCTGGCGCGGCGCATCTCCTCCTGGGTGCAGCCAGGCGTGGAATGGGCCAGCGCCGTCCTGGCCGGAGACGGTGAAGCCCAGCCCGCGCGGGACGCGCGCCGCCGCCTTGCCTTCGAAGCAACAGATACGGCGATGATGGTCTCCCAGCTCGGCTACGATATTTCGCATATGCAAACAGCGGTGCGGCACGTCACAAGGCTGCGCATGTATGTGATCAGCCTGATGCCGATCCTCAGCTCCATCGGCCAGCGCGTGGCCGAGCTGCGCCGGATCGGCGGTCTCACCCCCGCCGTGCAAACCGTGCTCACGCGTACCGATGACTGGATGAAGGCTGGCAAAGCCGAAGGCGCCGATCCGCTGCTGCGGGAGATTCAGGAGCTGGGCCATGAGCCCCCCAACTGGACCGGCCTGCTGCGCGCCAGCCTCGCCGTAAGGCTGGAGGAGCTGGTGCGCATCGTGCATCAATCACGCCAATTGCGCCGGCATGTGACGGACGGTACCCCCGCCCCCGCCAGTCCGGCGCTGGAGGCTGAATACATCGCCATCACCCGCCAGAACCGCGACCATAAGCTGGCTTTCCTCTCGGCCCTTTCCGCCGTGTTCTCCATTCTCCTGGTCTGCGCGATCTGGATCGAAACATCCTGGTCCTATGGCGCCGGCGCGGCCATCATGGTTGCTGTCGCCTGCTCCTTCTTCGCGGCACAGGACGATCCAGCCCCCGCCATCGCGCAGATGCTGCGCAATTCCGCGCTCGTCATCGCCGGCATCTTCGTCTATGGCTTCGCGATCCTGCCGAAAGTCGTGGGTTTCGACGCGCTTTATCTCGTGCTGTTGCCCGTGGGGCTGACCATCGGCGTGCTGGTCTCGCGCCCCGCCACCTTTGGCACCGGCATGGTGCTGGGGGCTGTCGGCTCCACCCAGATGGCGCTGAATAATGGTTACGATATCAATTTTATAAAATTCGCCGACAGCTCCTTCAGCCTGATCATCGGTCTCGGCAGCGCGCTGATCATCACCCGCATCATCCGTTCCGTCGGCGCCGCCTGGAGCGCGGACAGGCTGATGCGCGCCAATTGGCGCGACGTGGCCGCCGCCGCCGAGGCCAGCGCGGCACCAGACCGCGCGGCGCTGACCGGCATCATGATGGACCGGCTGGGGCTGATGATGCCGCGCCTGGCCGCCGTGGCCTCAGGCGCGGACAGCGCCGCCGCCGGCGCGTTGCTGGACCTGCGCGTCGGCCTCAACATCATCGGGCTGCACCGCGAGCAATGGCGCCTGCCGCCCGCGGCGCGGGAGGGCAGCTGCCTCATCTTCCGTTGCGTTGCCGCCTATTACCGCGCCAACCCGCGCCATCCGGCACCGCCCGCCCTTGTCGCGGCCCTGGATGAAACAATGAGCACACTCATGAGCGACGCCCTGGCCTACCGCGCGGCCTTGATGATCCTGTCCGGCTTGCGCTCAGCACTTTATCCCGAGGCGCCGCCCCCGGAATTCTTATCCTCCACCCCTGCCCTGGTTGCCACATGATCGGTGAAATCAACATCTATGGCGTGCTGTTTCCGCCGCTGCTTATCTGGGCCGGCATCGCCTTGCTGCTTTCCACCATCATCCGGCGCGGAATCTCGGGGCTGGGCCTTTACCGTTTTGTCTGGCACCGGCCGCTATTCGATTTGTGCCTTCTCGTCATGCTGACCGGGCTGATCAGTCTGGCAGCCAACCGTTATTTCTGAACCCGGAGTCCCATGAAGCCCGCCTCCTTCGTATACCGCTTTATCGTCACGCTAATCGCCCTGGCCATCGCCGGGGTCATCGGCTGGCAGCTCTGGGTCTATTATATGGAGAGCCCCTGGACGCGCGACGGGCGCGTGCGGGCGGATATCGTCTCCCTGGCGCCGGATGTCACCGGCCCGGTGGTGCAGGTGTTCGTGCGTGATAATCAGTTCGTGCATACGGGCGAACCGCTCTTCCAGATCGATCCTTCGCGTTTCAACCTGGCGCTGGCACAGGCCACGGCCGCTCTGGCGCAAGCCAAGGCCTCGGAAGAAAAAGCCCATGCCACAATGCTGAACGCGCAGGCCAACGCCGCGCGCTACGCAGCCCTTTCCAGCAACGCCACCTCCGCCATCTCGCGCGATGATGCCAGCACTCAATCGCTGGAAGCGCAGGCGGCCTATGCGGCGGCGCAGGCAGCCTATGCCGCGGCACAATCGGATCTCGGCGTGGCGGAGTTGAACCTGCAGCGCAGCACCGTCCACGCCACGGTGAATGGTGTGGTCACCAATTTCTCCATGCAGCCAGGCGATTATGTCAGCGCGGGCACGGCGGTCATCGCCATCGTCGATACCGATTCACTTTATGTGGATGGTTATTTCGAGGAAACCAAACTCCGCCACATCCAGATCGGCGACAAAGCCTCGGTGCAGCTTCTGCAGGGCGGCCCGGCAATTCAAGGCCATGTGCAAGGCTTCGCCGCCGGCATCGCGGATAATGAACGCATCGCCGCCCCCACCTTGCTGGCGGATGTGAATCCCACCTTCACCTGGGTCCGCCTTGCCGCGCGCATCCCCGTGCGCATCGCCATCGACAACGTGCCCGCCGGCGCACACCTGGTTGCAGGCATGACCGCCACGGTCTCGATCACACCAAACAAGACGCAGCCATAATAATATAAGTGAACAGGGCGGCATTCAGCGCCGCCCGTTCAGTTCTGCGTGTAGAGAACCCGCAACACCACGAACCAGTTTTCCCGGTTGCCGGAAAGCAGCCCTTGGGCGTTGGCGTGCAGATGCTCCATCGTTACCGCATCATCCACATTGCCGCCGACAATCTCCACCATCCCCGGCCCGCCACCGGTGACAATGGAACAATGCGCGGGGAAGAGATATGAGGCCGGCAGATCGCTGAACGTCAGATCGCGCGCGCGCCCGCGCGGGAAACAGACGATATCTCCCAGACGCGGCGCATAATCCAGCGGGTTCTCCGCGATCAGCAATTTGCCGGGGTGGTAAGGACGCGCGGCATAATTAATATAAGTGGCATGGTCCGGCGCGTAGGGAAAATCCGGCCCCGCCCCGGCAATGCGCATGACATAAGAGATGAACGCGGCCGACCACGCATAATCCCCGTTCACCGCCACAGGAAACAATTTGCCATTGCCGTCATGCTTGCCGGTCCAACGCGCATCCGGCTCGTTGCTGTTCATCCCCTCCCACCAATATTCCCCCACGCGCTGCCACAGCCCCTGCTGGCGCTCTGGCATGGTGGCGTCGCGCTGCACATAGCCGGCACCGTCATCATCATCCACATGCCCGCCCCAGAGCCGCCATTCACGCAGCGCGACAGCCACGGCGGCGCTGCGGGAGAATGGTTCGTAGCCGCCATTGGCGAAAGGCGGCGCGTGAGTCTCCACCGCGCAGGACGCAAGAAAAACAAAACCAAAAGCGGCCGCCTTTTGAAAAAAAAGCGGCCGGAAGAGCTTTTGGCGGATAGCGGCGGAAAACTTCACGCCAGGTCGCTGAACATCTCTGTCAGTGCCATCTCGGCCGCATCGCACAGGCCGCGCTCGGTGATCAGCCCGGTCACGAGCCGTGCTGGCGTGACATCGAAAGCCGGGTTGGCGGCGGGGCTCGATGTCGGCACGATCCGCACGGTGGCGATGGAACCATCCATCGCGCGGCCGGTCATCGTCGTCACTTCCGTCGCCGCGCGCTCCTCGATGGGAATATCGGCAAGCCCGTCGCGGATCGTCCAGTCGATGGTGGAAGCGGGCAGCGCCACCCAGAAGGGCACGCCATTATCACGCGCGGAAAGCGCTTTCAGATAAGTGCCGATCTTATTGCAGACATCGCCCTGGCGGGTCACGCGGTCCGTGCCGACGATCACCAGATCCACCTCGCCATGCTGCATGAAATGCCCGCCGGCATTATCCGCGATCACCGTGTGGTTCACGCCATGCTTGCCCAGCTCCCACGCGGTGAGCGAGGCACCCTGGTTGCGCGGGCGGGTTTCCTCCACCCACACATGCACATCGATCCCGGAATCATGCGCCATATAAATGGGCGCGAGCGCCGTGCCCCAATCCACGGTGGCGATCCACCCGGCATTGCAATGGGTTAGCACATTCACCCGTTTCTTGGCGTTCGCCTTCTCCTGAATCAGCGCCATGCCGTTGCGGCCGATCGCCTTATTCACCGCGACATCCTCATCGCAGATCTTCGCGGCCTCGGCATAAGCCGCGGCACCACGCGCGCCAGGCTCCAGCTTACGCAGCACCGCCCCCATGCGCATGAGCGCCCAGCGCAGATTGATCGCGGTGGGGCGCGTGGCGCCCAGCACCTCCAGCGCCTGTGCCAGGCCGGCATCGGAAGCATCGGCGCGCATCGCCAGGGCCACGCCATAAGCGGCGGAGGCGCCGATCAGCGGCGCGCCGCGCACCAGCATCGCCTTGATGGCATGCGCCATTTCCTCAAGCGTGGTGAGGCGGACAAGGTCCACGCTCCAAGGCAGTTTGGTCTGATCGATGATGCGGACAGACCAGCCATCTGTTTCATCCACCCAGATCGAGCGGTACGGGGTGCCGTCAATTTTCATGGCGTCAAGAATTCCTAAAGTTTCTGATGCAAGGCGCAGACGAGGGTGAATAAACGCCGCGCGGTGGGAAAATCAATCACCACCTTGCCCGCGAGGCGCTCAATCATCAGTTCCGCGCCCTCATTATGCAGGCCCCGCCGCCCCATATCGATTGCCTGAATGCGCGCCTCGCGCCCTTCCGCCACGGCGCTGGCATAGAGATCAAGCAGCATCTGATAATCGCGGATCAGCATCTTGAATGGCCCCAGCGCCAGCAGCACCGCCTGCACCGGCTGGTCGTTCTCGTCGCGCACATCGAACACCAGGCGGCCTTCCTGAATGGAAAGATGCAGAATACTTTGCAGCTCAGCAAAGCCCGGCAGATGAAATTCATTCTCTTGCGCCAGGTCGTGCACCGCCTGCTCACGGTCGGCCTGCTGCAAGGCGGAGATCCGGTGCAGTGCCTCGCCATCCAGAATAACCCGCGTCAGCCTGCCCTTTGCATCCGCCATGTCAGTCTCCCGCGCCCAATGCTCTATGCCGAAACCGGAAGGCCCAATCCGCCCACCCATCCGCAAAACGGTCCTTCCCGCCGGGCAATCATGCAATCCGGCGAAACGCCCGTCCTGTCTTCTGGGTGGATCATAACAATTATGGAAAGGCGCGACAAATAGCAGATTTTATCCGATGGCAATGCCGCCTCTTCCCCCCGCGCCACGATGCGTGAACGCATCCCGGCGATCCGGAATGGAACACATCGCCGCGGCTTTTTGGCGTATCTTCCATTCCGTTCATTATCCATTCACGTTCACCCCACTTGGCGTCTTCGCAAAGACCCAAACCAGGCATGCGATTCTGCATAATGTTGTTTTTTCGAACCATCGTTTCCCGGTTTGAAAACGGGCAAAAAGGTGGCGATGGCATGGCTCATCAACGGCAAAACCGCCGTTGCAGTATGGCATTTGCGCATTATACGAAAAAAAATGCGTGAAGACGGCTGTTTGCTTACGCTTTTTATTGACAGCGCAATGGGAGAAGCCGAATAGCGATTCTTGCGTGCATCACGCGATTCGCGTCGCAACCGTGTCTGATGTCTGCCGGTCAAGGGCCCGCACGCGAAATTAAGAAGGACGGCTCACCGCCGTGGAAAAAGACGTTTCTGTGCCGGACCGCGATAGACCGGAGCTCAACCATAACCTTGAACGCTAAGGAGCATGTTTCGTGACCACTGAAGACCAGAACAATACGCAGCGGGCGCAGCCGCTGGCCGTGCGGGCAACCGCCAAGAAAACCGCCACCGCCAAAAAGCCGGCCGCGAAGAAAGCCGCCGTGAAGAAACCGGCTGCGAAGAAAGCCGCCGTGAAGAAGCCCGCCGCGAAGAAGGCCGCCCCCGCCGCCAAGAAGCCGGCCGCGAAGAAAGCCGCCGCCGCGAAGAAGCCCCTCGCGAAGAAGACCGCAGCGGCCAAGAAGCCCGTTGCAAAGAAGACCGCGGCAGCCAAGAAGCCCGTCGCAAAGAAGACCGCGGCAGCCAAGAAGCCCGTCGCGAAGAAGACCGCAGCGGCCAAGAAGCCCGTCGCAAAGAAGACCGCAGCGGCCAAGAAGCCCGTTGCAAAGAAGACCGCGGCAGCCAAGAAGCCCGTCGCAAAGAAGACCGCGGCAGCCAAGAAGCCCGTCGCAAAGAAGACCGTGGCCGCCAAGAAGCCCGTCGCGAAGAAGACCACGGCAGCCAAGAAGCCCGTTGCGAAGAAGACCGCGGCCGTCGCCAAGAAGCCAGCCGTCAAGAAGACCGTGGCCGCCAAGAAGCCGGCCGTGAAGAAGGCCGCCCCGCGCAAGCCGCGCAAGACGGCAACTCCCGTCGTCGAAACCCCGGTGGTGACGGACGAGACGGTGGAGATCATCTCCCCGACCTTCGACAGCATCAACTAACGGCCTTTCATCCGGCCATCACGAAACAGGCGCGGCTTTCGCGCCTGTTTTTTTATGCGTGCCGCCGCCTACGCTCCTCGGGTCAGCCAATCCTCGATCAGCCGCCTGGCGATGGAATCATGCGTCGGCAATCCGAACCCCAGCGCCGCATGGCCGCGTATCTCGGCACGGGTGAACCAGCGCGCATCACGGATCTCATCATCCTGCAGCACGATCTCCGCGCTCGTTCCTTCCGCATGGAAACCGAGCATCAGCGAGGCGGGAAACGGCCATGGCTGGCTTGAATGATAATGCACAGCCC
Organism: uncultured Pseudomonadota bacterium; assembly: GCA_963794625.1. Taxonomy (GTDB): domain Bacteria; phylum Pseudomonadota; class Alphaproteobacteria; order Acetobacterales; family Acetobacteraceae; genus Acidocella. Next base: position 59,658 of record CAWCEU010000010.1, on the reverse strand, counting down.
CCACCCGCACCCCGGTTTCCTCAAACACTTCGCGCCGCACGGCGTCTTCCAGCGCCTCGCCCGGCTCAACAAAACCGGCCAGCGTGGAATACATATTCTTCTCCGGCGGAAACCGGTGAGACTGGCCAAGCAGCGCCGCATCGCCGCGCGTAACCAGCATGATCACGGCGGAATCCGTGCGCGGAAAATGCTCGCGCCCGCATTGCGTGCAGTGCAACACCCACCCGGCCCGTCGCGGTTCCAGCGCCCCGGCGCAAAACGGGCAATATTTATGCGTCGCGCGCCAGTTGAACATGCCGCGCGCGGTGGCCAGCAACGCCGCATCCAGCATCGGCAGCATCGCCGTCAGGCCGCGCAGTTCGCGGAAATCCTCCAGCGCGATCCCGCCGGGCAAATCCCGCCCCGAAAGATCGAGCGCGAATAGCGGCACATCATTAGCGAGCCCGAGGAACAGATCCGGCGCCAGCCCCGGAGGCGGCAGCATCACCGCGCGCGGCACCTCCCCCGCATCATCGATCAGCACCTTGCCATCGCGTAGCAGCACATAGCGGCTGGCGGCATCCCCCGCCGCCTTGGCCTGCCATGCCAAGTCTTCCCGCAAGGGGGCGGCACGGTCCAGGGCCCCGCTACTATAATGGTTGGGTTCGTTTTTATGAGTGAAATCCATGGCTTTCTATGTGGCATCGCCCCTCTTTCCTGCCAAGCTTGCACTCTGGCGCCGCAGAGGCGATAATCCCCCCGGGAGATCGGCGGCGGACATCGCGGCCCGCCAACCTGGTCAGGGCCGGAAGGCAGCAGCCACAACGGATTTCGCATGGGTCGTTGTCCGGTCTCCCACCTGAATCTCTACGCCAAGGTCCGCGCTGCTCATGGGTTTGTTCGACGACGAAGCGCCAGACGCCCCGCCGCCGGGCCTCACCCCTTCTGGTCCAAACCTCTTCGGCGATGAGCCGGAGCAGGAGGCACCGAAAGCCGCCGCCTACCGCGTTCTGGCCCGCAAATACCGCCCCACCATTTTCGATGACCTGATCGGCCAGGAAGCCCTGGTGCGCACTTTGCGCAATGCCTTCGCCATGAACCGCATCGCCCATGCCTTCATGCTCACCGGCGTGCGCGGTGTGGGCAAAACCACCACCGCACGCATCCTCGCCCGCGCGCTCAACTGCACCGGGCCTGACGGCACTGGCGGCCCCACGCCGGACCCGTGCGGCGTGTGCGACAATTGCAAAGCCATATTGGCCGACCGCCACCCGGACGTTGTGGAGATGGACGCCGCCTCCAATACCGGCGTTGACGATGTGCGCGAGATCATCGAGGCGACGCGCTTCAAGCCGCTCTCCGCGCGCGTCAAAGTCTTTATCATCGATGAAGTGCACATGCTCTCCAAGGCAGCGTTCAACGCGCTGCTGAAAACACTGGAAGAACCGCCACCGCATATTAAATTCGTGCTGGCCACCACGGAAATCCGCAAGGTGCCCATCACCGTGCTCTCGCGCTGCCAGCGTTTCGATTTGCGCCGCGTGCCGGTTGAAGTGCTCACCACGCATTTCACCCGCATCGCGGAAAAAGAGCAGGTGGCGATTTCGCAAGCCGCCCTCACCCACATCGCCCGTGCCGCTGATGGCTCAGTGCGCGACGGTTTGTCGCTCCTCGACCAGGCGATCGCACGCGGCGCGGAAGATAGCGGCGAGATCACCGCGCCGATGGTGGCGGACATGCTGGGCCTTGCGGATCGCGGCAACGTGTTCGACCTGATGGATGCCGTGGTGCGGGGCGACATCCAGGCGAGCTTAAAAATCTCCGATGATTCCTACGAGCGCGGCGCCGATCCCGGCGTGCTGCTCTCTGATCTGTTGGGCCTCGCGCATCTGCTCACCCGCATGAAATCCGTGCCGGCTCTGGCACAAAGCGGCGCGCTGCCGGAGATGGAGCGCACGCGCGGCGTGGCGCTGGCGGAAATGCTCTCCATCCCCTTCCTCGGCCGCCTCTGGCAGATGCTGCTGAAGGGGCTTCAGGAAGTCGAAACAGCACCGGACCGCCGCGCGGGTGCTGAAATGATTCTCATCCGCCTCTGCCACGTGGCCGACTTGCCGCCGCCTGGTGAACTGGTGAAGAAACTCACGGAAAACCCCTCTGCCTCCCTCGGAGGCGCACCCGCTGGCGGCCCCCATGGAAGCAATGGCGGCGGTGGCGCCCGCGCCGTCGCCAATGGCAATATCGTGATGCAGGAAGCCGCACCCCGCGCGCTCACCTTTCAGGATGTCGTCGCCCTGGCGCAGCATAAGCGCGACGTGATGCTCTACGCGCATCTGCGCCAATCGGTACATCTGGTGCGCTTCGCCCCGCCGGTGATCGAGATGCGCCTGACGGAGGATCATCCGCGCGATCTCATCACCAAACTCTCGCGCATGCTGGAGGAAGAAACCGGGCGGCGCTGGACCATCGTGCTCTCCACCCAAACGGGCGAGCCGACCATCGACGAGGCCGAAGGGGTCGCCACCGCCAAGGCGCGGGACGAAGCCCTGGCCCACCCCTTGGTGCAGGCCATCCTGGCGCAATTCCCCGGCACCAAGGTAGAAACACCGCACGAACCGGACGCCGAACCGGATCTGCCCGCGGATTGGGCGGCCCTGGTTCCGCCCGACGAGCTATATGAAGGAGATGAGTAAATGAAAAACATCGCCGGCCTGATGAAGCAGGCCCAGCAGATGCAGCAGAAAATGGCCGACATGCAGGCCAAGCTGGAAGCCACCGAGATGGAAGGCGTTGCCGGTGCCGGTCTGGTGCGCGTTACCCTTTCCGGCAAAGGTGCCCTGAAACGCGTGAAGATCGACCCCAAGCTGATCGACCCCAGCGAGGCCGAGATGCTGGAAGACCTCATCGCCGCCGCCCATGCGGATGCCAAATCCAAGCTGGACGAGATGATGGAGGCCGAGACCAAGAACGCCATGGGCGGCATCAACCTCCCGGCGGGAATGAAGCTGCCGTTCTGAAGTGGGCGGACCTGAACTCGAAAACCTGATCAGCCTGTTCTCGCGCCTGCCGGGGCTCGGCCCCCGCAGCGCGCGGCGCATCGTGCTGAAACTGCTGCGGGAAAAGGAAACCGGCCTGCTGCCCCTGGCCGACGCCCTTCGTTCCGCCGCCGCCTCCATCCGCACTTGCTCCATCTGCGGCAACCTCGATTCATCCGACCCCTGCGCCATCTGCGCCGAGCCGCTGCGCGAGGCCCGCATCTGCGTGGTGGAAAATGTCGCGGATCTCTGGGCGCTGGAGCGCGTACATGTCTATCGCGGCAAATACCACGTTCTGGGCGGCACGCTTTCGGCCCTGTCCGGGCGCGGGCCGGAGGATCTGGCGATCCGCCCGCTGCTGGCGCGGGTGGAACAAGGCGGCATCGAGGAAATCATCCTCGCCCTCCCCGCCACCGTGGAAGGTGCCGCCACCGCCCATTACCTCACCGAACGCCTGCGGCGGTTTGCCGTGCCCCTCTCCCGCCTCGCGCAAGGCGTGCCCATCGGCGGCGCGCTGGAAGTGCTGGATGAAGGCACGCTCGCCACGGCGTTGAGGGCGCGCGGTGCCGCGTAATGCAATTCAACGGCTGCATCCTCGTCATCGGGCGCGGCCGTAAGATTTTCTGGCCCCTTTCCGGACAGCTCGCACGAAAGCGGATGCGTGCGTTGGCAATCAAGCAATTCTTCCCGGGCTGTACCCATGCAGGTCAACTTCCTCCTGGGGGTCGCCACCTCGTCATTTATCGAAATGCTTGGCACAAAAAACGCCGAGATCATTTCTTCTCCGAATTCCGGGCATGCATCCGTGCCCGAAGAAAACAGCGCGAAGCCGCACAAACCAAAAAGCTGAACGCTTGAGTCGACCGTCTCTCTCCCGCATACCCGCTCCATGAGCACCCTCGACCCCGCCGACTGGTCCTCCCTCCGCGCCCTCGGCCACCAGATGCTGGACGACATGGTGGACCATCTCTCCACCCTGCGCGAACAACCCGTCTGGCGCCCGATGCCGGAGGCTGTGCGGCAGTCTTTCATTGCCCCCCTGCCCCGCACCGGCACCGCGCCGGAAGCCCTCTACACCCGCTTTACGGCCGAGATTCAGCCTTATGTTACCGGCAACCTGCACCCCCGTTTCATGGGCTGGGTGCATGGCGGCGGCAACCCGGTTTCCATGCTGGCGGAGCTGCTGGCGGGCGCCATGAACGCCAATTGCGGCGGGCGTGACCATGTGGGCATCGCCGTCGAACGCCAGGTCATCGCCTGGGCCGCCGAAATGCTGGGCATGCCCGCGCAGACCTCCGGCGTGCTGCTCACCGGCTCCTCCATGGCCAATTTCTGCGCCGTCCTCTGCGCCAAACATAAAGCGCTGGGCGAGGCCGGGCATGAAACCGGGGTGAACGGCGCCAAACTCACCGCCTATGCCTCGGCGGGGGTGCATCGCTGCGTCACCGGCGCGCTGGACATGGCGGGGTTCGGCCGCGCCGGTTTGCGCAAAATCCCCGTCGATGCCGATTTGCGCATGGACATGGAAAAACTCCGCGCCACCATCGCGGCGGACAAGGCGGCGGGCTTCACCCCCTTCCTCATCGCCGCCACGGCGGGCAGCGTGGATACCGGCGCGTTCGACGATCTGAACGCGGCCGCCGGCATCGCCGCGGAAGAAAATGCCTGGTTCCATGTGGACGGCGCCTTCGGCGCCCTGGCCGCCCTCTCCCCGGAAAAGCGCCATCTCACCGAGGGTCTCAGCCGGGCGGATTCCATCGCCTTCGATTTCCATAAATGGGCCCAGGTCACTTATTCCTGCGGCTGCCTGCTGGTGCGCGACCCCGCCATCCACAACGCCACCTTCACCCAGGCCACCAGCTACCTCGCCGCGGCACCCCGCGGGCTGGCGGGTGGTTTTCCCTGGCCGTGCGATCTCGGGCCGGACCTCTCGCGCGGCTTCTCCGCCCTGAAAATCTGGATGACCCTCTCCGCCTATGGCACGCAAGGCTTGGCGGGCGTGGTGGAGACGAGCTGCGCCCTCGCCCAGCGCCTTGCCGCACAGGTGCGGGCCAGCAGCCAGCTCACTTTGCTGGCGCCCGTGGCGCTCAACATCGTCTGTTTCGGGATCGAGGGTAAAACCAGCCAGGACGTTCTGGACCTGGTCGCGGACCTTCAGGAAGAAGGGCTATTCGCCCCCTCAACCACCAATATCGGCGGCCGCACTGCCATACGCTGCGCCATCGTCAACCACCGCACAACCGCCGAGGACATTGACGCGCTGGTGGCGGAAATCCTGCGGCGTATCTGAGTGTTCAGCATTTAAGCCGGTCGATCCATTGGTAAAGCTGCTCCCTGGGCAGCCTTGCCTTGCGCAGAAACATGAATCCCGGCTTGTGCAACCCTTCGATCTCGGCGAGTGCCGTAAACACGCGCGGCGGCTCGGGAACGCTCCAGTCGACATAGGTCAGCGGCCGGTCGGCCGGCCCGGAATATTCGCCGATCACCGTCTGGAAATAGGATTCATCGGGAACCTCCGAAAACTCGAAAAACTCGCGCAGCCAGCCATCGCTCTCCCAGCTTCGTAGAATCGTCTCGGCCGTTGCCGCCGTCAGGGCCATCCATTGCGACCCGTACCAGAACACCGGAAGCGGCTTCTTGCCATGCGCCATCAACACTTCAAGCCGCTTGATGCGCGCGATGAGGTCCGGGGTAACCACCCTGTCCCGCAGGGGAAGCCAGCGCACCTGCGTGGCAAGGCTGTCGAGCAGAAAGAACGAATCATAACGATGCCGGAAATCATCCGCTTTCCGCGTGGTGACGAAATCCTGCTCCCCGGAGAGCTGTTGCCGGATGGCGGCAAGCGGCTGGAGAGGAATGGTATCGTCCGACAGAATCACATAACGCGCATAGGGTTTCTGGCGCCTGGCGGCCTTGAGCAGCGCGATCGTCGCTTCAATCATGGTGAAGCCGCGCCAGAATATGTTGATGCGCGGTTCGATGAACCGTATGGCCGCGGACGAAGCCGCGGCCCGGAACGGCGCGTCATCGGCCTTGGCGTCGACATGCACGAAAAGATCAAACCCCGGCGCATCGAAGAAGCGCGCCAGACCGGCAAGGCCGACAGGGGAGCCATGGGCGAGGATCAGTACCGCGATGCCGCGATCATGCCCGTCAGCCATCACGCCTCCCCTTCAAGCAACATTCTTCAAGTGCGGAGAGGCGCCATCATCTTGCCCGCCAGCCTCACTCCTGCGGCAGCCGCACCGCGATGGAGCGCGCATGCGCGCTCAGCCCTTCCGCCTCGGCCAGCGTCACGGCATACGGCCCCAGCTTGGCCAGCGCCTGGCGCGGCACACCGGCATAGGTGGTGCGTTTCATGAAATCATAGACCGACAGGCCGGACGCAAACCGCGCCGTGCCGGACGTTGGCAGCACATGGTTCGGCCCGATGATGTAATCGCCCATCGCCTCCGGCGTATTGCGGCCCAGGAATACCGCCCCGGCATGACGGATCTTGGCGAAGACCGGCTCCGGGTCCGCCAGCATCAGCTGCAAATGCTCCGGCGCCACGCGGTTGGCGATGTTCACCGCCTCATTCCAATCCTGCACCAGAATGATCGCGCCATGGCGGCGCCAGCTCGTCCCGGCAATTTCCTTGCGCGGCAAGGTCTCCAGCGCCTGCTCCACAGCACTTTCCACCGCCGCGGCGAGCGCACCGCTATCCGTCACCAGGATGGATTGCGCATCCTCGTCATGCTCGGCCTGGGCCAGCAGGTCCAGCGCCACCTGCATCGGGCCGCACCCGTCATCGGCGATGATCAGCACCTCCGACGGGCCGGCGATGCTATCGATCCCCACCTGCCCGAATACCTGGCGCTTGGCCTCCGCCACATAGGCATTGCCGGGGCCCACAATCCTGTCCACCCGGCGGATGGCCCCAGTGCCATAGGCCAGCGCCGCCACGGCCTGCGCCCCGCCAACGCGGTAGATTTCGGAAATCCCGGCCACATTCGCCGCCGTCAGCACATGCGGGTTCAGCACGCCGCCAGGGGCGGGCACCACCATCGCAATGCGCCGCACCCCGGCCACCTTGGCGGGAATGGCGTTCATCAGCACGGAAGAAGGGTAAGCCGCCTTGCCGCCGGGCACATAAAGCCCCACCGAGTCCAACGGCCCCCAGCGCAGCCCGCAAGTGATGCCCTCATCGTCGGTATAGGCGATATCGCGCGGCATCTGCGCCCGGTGGAAGGTCTCGATCCGCCGTGCCGCCAGTGCCAGCGCCTCGCGCAGCATCTTCGGCGTCTGCGCCTCGGCGGCCGTCAGTTCGTCCGCCGTCACGCGCAGGCCAGAGGCGGGCAGCTCCAGCCTGTCGAAGCGCGCGGTGTAAGCCAGCAGCGCCGCGTCGCCCTGTGTGCGCACATGCTCGATAATCTCGCGTACCGCGCCGGAAACCTCCGGCGCCACCGTGGCGCGGGCCAGCAGTTTCGCGAACGCAGCCTCGAAACCGGGATTCTTCGTCGCCAGTATTTTCATGAGTCCAGCGCCTTCCTGAAAGCCTCGATCCAGGCGCCAATCTCGTCCGGCCTCGTTTTCAGCGCAACACGATTCACGATCAGCCGCGATGACACTTGCGCGATCACATCGGTCTCCACCAGCCCGTTCGCCTTCAACGTGCTGCCGGTCTGCACCAGATCAACGATAAGTCGTGAAAGCCCCAGCCCGGGTGCGAGTTCCATGGAGCCCGAAAGCTCCACGATCTCCGCCTGAATACCCCTGCGCGCGAAATGGCGCTTGGCGGTGTTGGGATATTTGCTGGCCACCCGGATCGCCGAGATGCGGGAGAGATCCGTCTGCCCCGCATCATCCTCCGGCTCCGCCACCGAAATGCGGCATTTGCCGATGCGCAGATCCAACGGCGCATAGATTTCGGGATAATCGAACTCCATCAGCACATCCCCGCCGCAAATGCCGATCTCCGCGGCGCCGAAGGCCACGAAGGTCGCCACGTCGAAGGAACGCACCCGGATCACATCCACATCCGGATGGCTGGTGCCAAAGCGCAGCTTGCGGGAGTTTTCGTCGGTATATTCCGGCTCCGGCATCAGGCCGGCGCGGGCCAGCACAGGGCCAGCCTCATTCAGGATACGCCCCTTGGGCAATGCGAGGACGATGGACATGGCCGCGCCATTACCATCGCCCCGGCAGTGAGGCTAGACTCGGATGATTTTAGAGGGCGATCCAGGCTTTATCCGCGCGCGCGGAGCGAGCGAAGCTAAAGTCACCCCACTCTAATGCACCAGCGTCGGCTGCATGTCGTTCTGGATGATCGCCGCCGCCGCCAGCGCCGGGTTGGCGGCAATGGCCATCGGCGTGCCATCGGCCGCGTGGATGGAAAAGGCAGGGCCGTTCTCGGTCATCACCGGCTTCACGAAGGCAATCTCCTCCAGCCCCAGCAACGCCAGCTGTGCTGGTGAGATGTGATGAATGTCCAGCACCGTGCCAGGAACGAAATTGGCCGTGCCATCATGGTTCTTGATGTTCATCTTATGTCCTTTCAGGCCCCTCGGGCTGGAAGATCTCCAGCCTGAAGTCCCATTATGTCCGAATTGGGGATGCGCTGCCCCCTTGGCCAGCCATCTTCCCGGTTTTGTGATGTTCAGTCCCCGTCCACCGTCTTGGTGGGGGCGGGCACCTTGGTCTGGCCGCGCGATATAGGAATTGTCTTTACCACCGGCTGCGGCATGGGGCGGATCAAATCCACGTGCAACAGGCCGTTATCCAGCCACGCGCCCTTCACCTCTATCCCCTCCGCGATCACGAAAGCCCGCTGGAACTGCCGCGCTGCGATGCCCCGGTGCAGAAACACCCGCCCCTGGCCATCGTCAGTCTGCCGGCCCCTGATCACCAGCTGGTTATCTTCCAGGGTGATCTGCAGGTCGTCCATGGTGAATCCCGCCACGGCGAGCGTGATGCGCAGCGAAACCGGGCTGAGCTGCTCGATATTATAGGGCGGGTAACCGTCCGAGGAATTTTTCGCCGCGCGCTCGATCATCTGCTCCAGATGGTCGAAGCCAAGAAAAAGCGGCGAGGTGAAAACGCGTGTCGTCATGATCAAAAGCTCCCCCATATGAGCGAAGCAGGTTGTGGACCCTCCTGTGAGGCATCCGGGTCTCCATGTTGGCATGGTTTTGCAGCGATGCAAGAGGCACGCGTTGCGGCCATCCCCCTGGCGGATTACATGCGTGGCATGTCAGAGACACAAACCAGCGCCCCGCTCCTGCCCATCCTCATCTATCCGGATTCCGTGCTGCGCAAGGTGGCCCGGCCGATTACCCCGGCGGATGCCGATGAGGTGCGCAGCCTAGTGCCCTCCATGTTCGCCACCATGTACAAGGCGCCGGGCATCGGCCTGGCCGCCAACCAGGTCGGCAGCCTGCTGCGGGTGATCGTGGTGGACGTGGCCCCCAAGGAGGAGCCCGCCCCAATCGCGTTGATCAACCCCGAGATCATCGCCAAATCCGACGAGCTGGCCACCCAGGAGGAGGGCTGCCTCTCCATCCCGGACCAATATGCCGAGGTCACCCGCCCGGCCCGGGTGAAGCTGCGCTATCTGGACCCGCAGGGCGTGAAGAAGGAAATCGAGGCCGAGGGCCTGCTTGCCGCCTGTTTGCAGCATGAGATCGACCATCTGAACGGCGTGCTGTTCGTGGATTATCTCTCCGCGCTGAAACGCAATATTCTGCTCCGCAAGCTGGCCAAGGCCGTGAAGGAGCATCAGGCACGGTAATGGCCCAGCCCCTCAAACTCGCCTTCATGGGCTCGCCGGGCTTCGCCGTCCCGGCCCTCAAGGCGCTGGTGGCGGCCGGGCACGAGGTGGCCGCGGTGTACGCCCAGCCGCCCAAACCCGCCGGGCGGGGCCAGAGGGAGCAGCCCTGCCCCGTCCACGCGGCCGCCTTGGAACTTGGCCTGAACGTGCGCACGCCCGCCAGGCTGCGCAAAAACCAGGAAGAGCTGGATTATGTCCGGTCCTTGTCCCTGGATGCCGCCATTGTGGCCGCCTACGGGCTGATTTTGCCGCAAGAATTGCTGGATGCCCCCAAACGCGGCTGCCTGAACATCCATGGCTCCCTGCTGCCGCGCTGGCGGGGTGCCGCGCCCATCCAGGCCGCCATCGCCGCCGGGGATGTGGAAACCGGCATCACCATCATGCAGATGGAAGCGGGGCTGGATACCGGCCCCATGCTGCGCCGGGAAGCCACCCCCATCGGCCCCGAGGACACCTCCGCCGATCTGCATGACCGCCTGGCCGAGTTGGGGGCAAAGCTGATCCTGCGGGAGCTGGCCCACCCCAGCGCTCCCATCGCGCAAAATGAAGCAATCTCCAACTACGCCCCCAAGCTGAGCCGGGAAGATGCGCGGCTGGATTTCCGCCTGCCCGCCACGGTGCTGGAACGGCGCATCCGCGCCTTCTACCCCTGGCCCGGCGCGCTCAGCCTGCTGGGAGATATCGTGGTGAAGATCCTCGCCGCCGACGTGGTGGCGGGCGAAGCCATCCCCGGCACCTTGCTGCCCGGCGGCCTTACCATTGCCTGCGGCGAGGGCGCTTTGCGCGTGACCCGCCTGCAGCGTGCCGGCAAAGCCGCGATGAGCGCCGATGATTTCCTGCGCGGCTACAAACTCCCCGAAGGGGCGCGCTTCTATTGACCCTTTGGGCCCTGGAAATCGAGTATGATGGCACGCCCTTCATGGGCTGGCAGCGCCAGAAGCACGGCCTCGCTATCCAGCAGGTGATCGAGGAAGCCGCCTCGCGCATCCGCGGCGGCGCGGACGTCACCGAGGCCATTTCGGCTGGCCGCACCGATGCCGGGGTGCATGCGCTGGCCATGATCGTGCAGGTCGAACTGCCGGATTTCACGCCCTTCCGCATCCGCGAGGCGATGAATTTCCACCTCAAACCCCACCCCATCGCCGTGCTGCGCTGCTGCCTGGCGCCCGAGGGCTGGAACGCCCGCTTCTCCGCCCGGGCGCGCAGCTACCGCTACATCATCCTCAACCGCCCGCAGCCGCCCACGCTTGAGGTGAACCGCGTCTGGCATGTGAAGGCAAAGCTGGACGCGCAGGCCATGCACCGCGCCGCGCAGCTCCTGCTCGGGCATCATGATTTCTCCTCCTTCCGCGCCTCCGCCTGCCAGGCTAAAAGCCCGATGCGCACGCTGGATTTTTGCGCCGTCCGCCGCGAGGGAGAGAAGGTGATCCTGGAAACCAAGGCGCGCAGCTTCCTGCACCACCAGGTCCGCAACATGGTCGGCAGCTTGAAAATGGTCGGCGAAGGCCATTGGCCCGGGCAGAAAATCGCCGACATCCTGGCCGCCAAATCCCGCCCCGCCGCCGGGCAGACCGCCCCCGCCGAGGGGCTGTATTTCACCGGCGTTGAGTACGATCCACCGCTTGAACTGAGCTGAGCCCCAGCCCAAACTAACGGTTCCCGCTGGAGTCCCGCATGCCCCACGCCGATTTCGTGCATCTACGCGTCCATTCCGCCTATTCGCTCTCGGAAGGCGCCATCAAGGCCGATAAATTGGCAGGGCTGGCGGCGGCGGAAAATATGCCCGCGGTGGCCATCACCGACACCTCCAACATGTTCGGCACGCTGGAATTCACCCAGTACTGCACCAAATCCGGCGTGCAACCCATCATCGGCTGCCAGCTCGGCCTGGCGCGCACCGGCACCATTCTGGCGCCGGATTACGTGGTGCTCCTGGCTCAGAATGAGGATGGCTACGCCAATCTCCAGCGCCTCACCTCCCTCTCCTTCCTCACCGGCGACGCGGTTAAACCGCAAATCACCCGCGAACAGCTTTGCGAATATGCCGAAGGCCTGTTCCTGCTCACCGGCGGCGCGCTCGGCCCCATCGGCCGGCTGCTGGCGGAAGGCCAGATGGACGAGGCCAAAACCTATCTCTCCATTCTGAAAAATGCCTTCCCCAACCGCATCGCCATCGAGCTTCAGCGCCATGGCGAGCCTCTGGAACTCGCCACCGAACCCGGTTTTTTGCTGCTGGCCGAGGAGTTCGATCTACCGATTGTGGCCACCAATGAGTGCTTCTTCGCCAAGCGCGAGATGTACGAGGCGCATGACGCGCTGCTCTGCATCGCCGAGGGCCGCGTGCTGGCGGAAAAAGACCGCCGCCGCGTGACACCCGAGCATTGGTTCAAACCCGCCGCGCTGATGCGCGAACTCTTCGCGGATTTGCCGGATGCCTGCGACAACACCATCGCCATCGCGCAAAGCTGCGCGGTGATGACCACCACGCGCAAGCCGCTGCTGCCCCGCTGCCCGAAAGTGCGCGAGGGCGCGACGGAAGAGGAAACTTTGCGCGCCATGTCCGAAGAAGGCTTGCGCGCCCGCCTCGCCTTCGAAAACATCGAGGGCGAAGCGCAAAAGGAATATTGGGACCGGCTGGAATTCGAGCTTTCCATCATCGTGCAGATGGGCTTCCCCGGCTACTTCCTCATCGTGGCGGATTTCATCCAATGGGCGAAGGACCATGATATCCCCGTCGGCCCCGGGCGCGGTTCGGGTGCTGGCTCGCTCGTCGCCTGGAGCTTGCGTATCACCGACCTCAACCCGCTGCGCTACGCGCTTCTGTTTGAGCGCTTCCTGAACCCCGAACGCGTCTCCATGCCGGATTTCGATATCGATTTCTGCCAGGAACGGCGCGATGAAGTGATCAATTATGTGGTGAGGGAATACGGCTCCGACCATGTGGCGCAGATCATTACCTTCGGTAAGCTGCAAGCCCGCGCGGCGGTGCGCGATGTCGGCCGCGTGCTCGGCCTGCCTTATGGCCAGGTGAACAAGGTCGCGGAGCTCATCCCCAACAATCCGGCCAAGCCGGTGAGCCTGAAGGACGCCATCGAAGGCGAGCCGAAACTTCAGGATTTGCGCGATTCCGATGAGGGCCTGGCCCGCCTCATGGAAATCGCCCAGCAGATCGAGGGCCTCTACCGCCACGCCTCCACCCATGCGGCGGGTGTCGTCATCGGTGACCGCGAGCTGGTGAAGCTGGTGCCGCTTTATAAAGATCCGCGCTCGGATCTTCTCGTCACCCAATATTCGATGAAATACGTGGAACAGGTCGGGCTGGTGAAGTTCGACTTCCTCGGCCTCACCACCCTCACCATCATCGACCGCGCGCTGAAATTCTTGGCATCCCAGGGCATCGAGCTGGATATTTCAAAAATCCCGCTGGACGACAAGAAAACCTACGAGATGATCAGCCGGGGTGACACGGCGGGTGTGTTCACATTCGAAACAAACACCTTCCGTGGCGCGCTTTTGCAAATGCGGCCGGACAGGTTCGAGGATCTCGTCGCGGCACAGGCGCTCTGCCGCCCCGGCCCGATGGCCAACATCCCCGATTACTGTGAACGCAAGCGCGGCGCCAAATGGGAAGCGCCAGACCCCGCCATCCATCATATTCTCGAAGAAACCAACGGCATCATCGTCTACCAGGAACAGGTGATGCAGATCGCCCAGGTCATGGCGGGCTACACGCTGGCGGGGGCGGATCTGCTGCGCCGCGCCATGGGCAAGAAAATCCGCGCGGAGATGGACGCACAGCGCAAAATCTTCCTGGACGGCGCGCTGACGAAAGGTTTCACCGCCGAACGCGCCAACGAGATCTTCGACCTCATGGCGAAATTCGCCGATTACGGCTTCAACAAATCCCACGCCGCCGCCTATGCGCTGGTCTCCTACCAAACCGCCTATCTGCGCGCCAACCATCCGGTCGCGTTTCTAGCGGCCTGCATGTCCCTCTCCATCGCCAACACGGATAAAGTGGCCCTGCTGCGCGCCGATGCGATGCGCGGCGGCATCAAGGTGCTGCCGCCGGACGTGAATAAATCCGGTGCTGATTTCGAGGTGGAATTGCAGGAGGACGGCACCTACGCCATCCGCTTCGCGCTGGGCGCCATCAAGCGCATCGGCATGGGCGCCATGGATGAGCTGGTGAAGGCGCGCGGGGCAAAACCTTTCCGCAACATCGACGATTTCGCCGCGCGCATCGACCCCAAAACCCTCACCCGCGCGCAGATCGAAATCCTCGCCAAGGCCGGTGCCTTCGAGAGCCTGGATACCAACCGCGCCCGCATCTTCAACGCCGCGGAGATGATCTTGCGCACCGCCCAGGCCGGTGCGGCGGAGCGCGAGAGCGGGCAGATCGGCCTGTTCGGCGGCGCGGAGCCGGAAAAAATCCGCCTGCCCGCCGGGCCGGACTGGCCGGAGACAGAGCGCCTCGCCTTCGAGGCGGAGGCCATCGGCTTCCATATTTCCGCCCACCCGCTGGACATGTACGCCCAGGCGCTGAAACGCCTTGACGTCACCGCCTCCGGCGCCATCCAGCGCAAGGCGGAGGCTGGCGCCACCCGCGTGAAACTCGCCGGCACCGTCGCCGGCAAGAAGGAGCGCATCACCCGCACCGGCAGCCGCATGATGTGGCTCACCTTGTCCGACATCCAGGGCAGTTGCGAGGTCACGCTCTTCTCCGAAGTGCTGAACCGTTCCCGCGAAATGCTGGAGGAAGGCACCGCCCTGCTGATCACGGCCGATGCGAAGATGGACGGCGAATCGCTGCGCATCACCGCCTCCGATATTTCCCTGCTGGACGATGCCGCCCGCGACGCCGGAGCGGGACTGAAAATCTGGCTGGACCGCGAGGACGCCATCCCTTCCCTGAAAGCCCTGTTCGACCGTGAGGGGCGCGGCAAGGGGCGCATCATCCTGGTGCCCAAAACCGGCGCGCTGAGGCGGCTGGAAATGCGCCTGCCCGGCGGCTTCAACGTCTCCCCGCGCCTGGCCCAGGCCGCCAAGCTTGTTCCGGGCGTGGAATTGGTTGAGGATGCGTGAGGGGGTTTCTCCTTGCGTATCCATTTCCATAGCGTCCACGGCGCCCGGCCAAACGCCCCGGCCCCCTTCCAGCAAACCGCGCAAAAGCCGCCGCCGCCGCGCCACCCCGGTCACACCGAATTAACGCAACCCAGCCATTCTACCCCTCTGCAAACCAAATAAAATCGCCTAAATTGCGGGCAGGAGAGGTAAAAAATGCTGCGCTATCCGCCCAAGCGCCGGGCTTCCGAAAACAAGCCCCCCAGCACTGCCCCGGTGCGCGCGAAAGGGAAAGCCTTGAAATTCAAGGTAATCACCGCGCCAAAGCCAGATCCGCGCATTGTACCTTCCGGCACCCCGGCCCTTTCCTATGTGCTGGCGCTGGCGCTGTTGGCGGGGCTTATCTTTTGCGCCCGCATCACCAATAGCCTGCCCGCCCCAGGCGAGCGCCTCAATATTCCGGCCGGGTATTTCCCGGCCGCCGCCACCGGGCGCAACCTGGCGCCGTGGCATGAGGTCACCGCGCATGTTCTTGGCGACGTGCTGGCCACTTCCGGCCCCGCCTGCACGCTGGCTGAGGAGATTTTGCGCGCCGATGGCGGCAGCTTCGCCATCCTCGCCCACCGGCCGGATGGCATGGTGCTGAGCTGGGCGGGCGCGCCCACCGCCGCCACCAGCCCCTGCCCCGCTGGCGCGCCGCTGCTGGTCTCCCCCGCCGCCTACCAATCCCTGCGGGACTGGCGCCCCGCCCCCTTCTATCAGCACTGAGCCCCGGCTTGACGCGCTCCGGGCGGCGGAGTGTTGATGCGCCCGCCTTCCCAGGAGCCTTCCATGTCCCGCCTGTCCCGCCGCGCGCTGCTTGCCGCCTCCACCGCCCTGGCCGCCTGCGCCACCGCCCAGGCGGCGGGCCGTTACGCCGCACCGCGCCCCATCCACATCGGCAGCGGCCCGCCGGTGGCGCCCATCAGGCCAGTGAAGGAAATCTATTTCGGCCAGCTCGTCACCGACCCCTACCGCTGGATGGAATCGGAAGACGCCGAATGGCACAGTTACGTGCAGGAAGAGGGCGATTACGCCCGCGCCGTGCTCGCCCAGATCCCGGGCCGTGACCATCTGGCCGCCGCCATCTCCAAAAACTCGGACGCCGTCACCCTCATCGACGCACTCCAGACCGCGGGCAGCCTCATCTTCACCGAACGCCGCCCGCCCGGCGCCAACACCACCCGGCTTTATGTCCGCGACGGGCTGTCCGGCACCGACAGGTTGCTGATCGACCCCGAGCATTTCGCCACCCCCGGCACCCATGCGTCATTGGACTGGTGGAGCGCCTCGCCCGATGGCTCGCGCATTGTCTACGGGCTCTCCGATGGCGGCTCCGAACATTCCGTGCTGCATGTGCTGGACACCGCGACCGGCGCCATCTCGCCGCTGGCCATCACCCGCACGGACGATGCCGGCCCGAGCTGGCTGCCGGATGGGTCCGGCTTCTTCTACAACCGCTATCAGGACGTCCCCCCCGGCAGCCTGCATTACGAGGAAAACTCCAGCGCCTGGCTGCATCTTCTGGGAACCGACGCCGCCCGCGATGCCCTCCTGATCGGCCCCGGCCTCGCAACCGGCATCCCCCTTGCGCCCATCGACGAACCCGCCATCATCGCCACGCCGGGCTCGGATATTCTCATCGCCGAAATTTCCTCCGGCGTGCAGAACGAACTCACGCTCTACATGGCCAGCCTGACCGATACGCTGGCGGGCAAACCGGCCTGGGCGCGCATCTGCACCCCCGATGACAAGGTGACGGATTACACCATCAGCGGGCAGGATGTATTCCTGCTCACCCATAGCCACGCGCCGCATTACCGGGTGGTGAAAATCAACGCCGCCAAGCCGCATTTTGCCCAGGCGCAGGAAATTGTGCCACCCAGCCGCGCCATCATCCGCGCCATCGCCGCCGCCAAGGACGGAATTATATCCTCGATCTCGACACCGGGCTCGGCGGCGTGCGCAGGCTGGGGGCGGACGGCAAGCTCACCAGCCTCGCCCTGCCCTTCGCCGGCGCCATCGATGAAGATGGTTTCTATGCCGACACGTTGCACGAGGGCGCCTGGTTCCCGCTCGAAGGCTGGGTGCGGCCTTGCGTGATCTGCCAGGCCCAGGCGGATGGCAACGTGGTGCAAACCAGCCTCGCCCCGCAGCCCGCCATCGATGTCTCGCCCTATACCTCGGAAGAAATCCTCGCCCCGGCGCGCGATGGCGCGCGCGTGCCGCTCTCCGTCATCTACCGCAGGGGGCTGAAGAAAGACGGCACCGCCACGCTGCTGATGGAAGCCTATGGCGCCTATGGCATCACGCTCGACCCCAGCTTCATGGCGCGCTGGCTGCCCTTCCTGGACGAAGGCGCCGTCTTCGCCGTGGCGCATGTGCGCGGCGGTGGCGAGCTGGGCGAGGATTGGCACCAGGCTGGCCAGAAAGCCGCCAAATACCATACATGGCAGGATGCGGAGGATTGCGCGCTGCATCTCATCCAGCAGGGCTACAGCTCCCACCGTACCATCGGCGTCATCGGCGGCTCGGCGGGCGGCATCACGGTGGGGCGGCTGCTGACGGAGCGGCCGGAGCTGGCGGCCGTGGCTATCTCCATGGTCGGCGTTTCGGACGCGATGCGCAGCGAATTCTCCCCCAACGGCCCGCCGAACATTCCTGAATTCGGCAGCGTGAAAACCGAGCGCGGCTTTCACGACCTTTTCGCCATGGATGCCTACCAGCACGTGCATGACGGGGTGAAATACCCGGCGGTGCTGCTGACCACGGGCCTGCACGACCCGCGCGTCTCCCCCTGGGAAGCCACCAAGATGACCGCGCGGCTGCAAGCCGCTACCGCCAGCCAGAACCCCATCCTGCTGCGGGTGGAAGCGGATGCGGGCCATGGCATCGGCTCCACCCGCGCCCAGAGTGATCAGGAAACAGCGGATATCATGGCCTTCACCTTCTGGCGTACCGGCAACCCGCGCTACCAGCCGGCTTGAAGCATTTTCCGGCTTTCAGTCAGGCGCCCCGCTCCGGCTCATCCTCCTCACCCTCTTCCTCTTCCGCCTCATGCCCCGGCCGGCGCGTCTCCGCCGGCCTGGTGGAGCGCCCCAGCGCCATGAAGCCTTGCGCCAGCTCATGGTAAAGCGGGCGCGGGCAAACCAGGCGCGAGGCGCCCAGCCCCAGCATCGCCGCCACCATCACCGGAATCACCGAGCCGGTATTGCCGGTCATTTCCAGGATGATGACAAAGGCCGTCATCGGCGCCTGCACCACGCCCGAGAAATAGCCTGCCATGCCGAGCAGCGCGCCCACGCTGGCGGCCTTGCCGCCCTCCCCCGCGATCCAGGCGCCAAGCCCCGCCCCCACCGAAAGCGAAGGCGCGAAAATGCCGCCCGGAATACCGGAGACGGCCGTGATCAGCGTGGTCAGGAATTTCGCGGGCCAGAAATACCAGGCCGGGCTCACCCCCTCCACCGCCGCGCGGGCGGTCTGGTAGCCGGTGCCGAAGCTATCGCCCCCGGTGGCGATGCCGATCACCGCGACCAGCACCCCGCAGATCAGCGGATAGAGCAACCGCCGTTTTTTCGGATCGGCGGAGATCCACCCCTTCGCCCACGCGCCGAGATCCAGCATCAACCGGCTGAACAGCCCGCCCAGCAGCCCGCCCGCCGTGCCGCACAAGGCGGTCAGCACCCAGCCGCTCAGCCCGTCCACGGAGGCATCGCTGGTGCCGAAATAGGTGTAATTGCCGGTCAGCCCCAGCGAGACGAGACCGCCAATGATCACCGTGGTCAGCACGATGCCGTTGGTCTTCACCTCAAAACTGCGGCTCATCTCCTCAATCGCGAACACCACCCCGGCCAGCGGCGCGTTGAAGGCGGCGGCGATGCCGGCGGCGGAGCCCGCCAAAATCAGCCCGCGCTCATTCTGCAAGCCGCGCAGCCGCGCCACCTGCAACATGATCGCGGCCCCCACCTGCACGGTCGGCCCCTCGCGCCCTATCGAAGCGCCGCAGAGCAGCCCGACCACTGTCAGCCCGATCTTGGCGAAGCATAAACGCACCGAAAGCAGCCTGCGCCGCGCAACTCCGCGCGGCAGCTCCCGCGCCGCGATGGCCTGCGGAATGCCGCTGCCTTGCGAGCCAGGAAATACGCTGCCCGCCGCCCAGGCGCAGAACACGAATCCAAGCGGCGTGATGAGCAAGGGCAGCGCCCAATACTGGCCCCTGACATGAAAAAACAAATCCTCCGCCCCGTCCGCCGCGCGCGCAAACAGCACGCTCACCGCCCCAACACACAGCGCGCCGCCCCAAAAAGCCGCCCGCCGCCGCCAGAAACGGCCAGCCAGATACGGCAAACGCCGCACCGGTGTCACCAGCTTGCGTTCCAAGCTCTTGCCTCCTGTTACCAACGAAGCTATTAGGCCCGGCACGGATATGGGCACATAGCTCAGCGGTAGAGCATCACCTTGACATGGTGGGGGTCACAGGTTCAATCCCTGTTGTGCTCACCATATCCGGCTTTTCCCTGCAAATTCATTGACTTAGCCTTGCACTCCCAGCATCCCATTCACGGGGCGGGGGGCTTGCCTGCGTGGCGCGGGCTGCGGAAAGCCTTGACGGAAAACCATTCCCGGCCCATTTGGGCGGCGGATTTCCCATTTTTAACGGCAGAGGTGTGTTTGTCTAAGGAAGATATGATTGAATTCAGCGGCATGGTGACCGAGCTGCTGCCCAACGCCATGTTCCGCGTAAAGCTGGATAATGAGCATGAGATTCTCGCCCATACCAGCGGCAAGATGCGCAAGAACCGCATCCGCGTTCTGGCGGGCGACCGCGTGAATGTCGAGATGACGCCTTACGATCTGACCAAGGGCCGGATCACATTCCGCTTCAAGTAATTCTGGCTTCGGCCAGCCCGCGCCGCTTGGCGCTGTTGCGGCAGATCGGCATCGAACCAGCCCGGATCGCCGCCCCAGAGATCGACGAGACACCCCAAAAGGGCGAACTGCCCCGCGCTTTCGCGCGCCGGATGGCGTTGGAGAAACTCACCCCGGACTCCGAAGCCTTCGTGATCGCGGCGGATACTGTTGTCGCCGCCGGGCGGCGCATGCTGCATAAAACCGAAATCGCGCGAAGAGGCAGAGGTTTATCTGCGCCTGCTCTCCGGCCGCCGCCACCGGGTGCATAGCGCCGTGGCCGTGCGCGCGCCGGATGGCCGCATGGCCTGCCGGGTGGTGGATTCGGCGGTGGGTTTCGCCCGGCTGGATGAGCCGCAGCTTAACGCCTATCTCGATAGCGGCGAGTGGCGAGGCAAGGCGGGCGGCTATGCCATCCAGGGCCTGGCGGCCAGCTTCATCGATTTTCTCTCCGGCTCCTATTCCGGCGTGGTCGGGCTGCCTTTGCATGAAACCGCGTCCCTGCTGCGCGGCCTCGGCTGGCGGTGATCGCCGCCTCGGCCCGTGGCGCGCAAACGCGCATCGCCCTGCTGCGCGGGGATGATCTCACGGAATTCTATGTCTGGAACCGCGCCGCACCGGATGGGGTGGGTGATTTTTATACCGGCCGCGTGGATGCCGTGGAAAAGGCGCTGGCGGGCTGCTTCGTGGCGCTGGGCGGCGAGGCTTCCGGCTTCCTGCCGGACAGCGCCGGGGGCAAAAACCTCACCATTGGCCAATATGTCAGCGTGCGCGTCACCCGCGCCCCGCAAGGCGGCAAGGGCCCGCGCCTGAAGCTGGAAACAACGCCACCCGGCGATACGCCCGGCCTCATCGCCCACGGCCCCGGCCCGCTTCTGGAGCTGGCGGAGCGCTTCCCCGCCGAAGAGATCGTCCTGGACGATTACGCGCTGATGGCCGACCTCCGCCCGGCCCTGGAAGGCCGCATGCGCCACGATGCCGCAGCGTTCGACGCGGTGCTGGAAGATGAAATCGCCACCCTGGCCGAGCCTGTCGCCCCCTTGCCCCAAGGGGCGCGCCTGCACATCACCCCGGCCCCCGCCGCCACGCTGCTGGACGTGGATGCCGCCGCCGCCAGCCACATGAACCCGCTGGCGCTGAACCAGGCGGTGATTCCGGAAATCTGCCGCCAGATCGTGCTGCGCAACCTCTCCGGCGGCCTGCTTATAGATTTCGCGGGGCTAAAGCCTGCGCAGCGGCAGAAACTCCTGCCCGCGCTGCGCGAGGCCTTGCAGCGCGACCCGCTGGCCCCTACCCTGCTCGGCCTCTCGCATCTCGGCTTCGCCGAACTCAGCCGCCGGCGCATCCGCCCGCCCTTGCATGAGGTTCTGAACCAATGAAATGCCCGATCTGCGGCAAGCCCGCCGCGCCCGAACACACCCCTTTCTGCTCATCCCGCTGCGCCGATATCGATCTCGGCCGCTGGCTGAATGACAGCTACAAACTCCCCGCCCGCCCGGATGATGAGGAAGAGGACGGGGAAGAGGCGTAAGCCCCTCTTACAGCTCCGGCGCAGTGCCTTGAAAAAGCGCTTCGCCAAAACACTGAAATTTTAAGCCGGAGCGCGGAACAGGCTATCGGCGCTGGGCGAGATAGACAGACCCCAGAATCATCGCCCCGCCAGCCAGCTCCCCCAAAGTCAGCGGCTCGCCCAGCAGCGCGAAACCGCCCAGCGCGCTAACCACCGGCAGCAGGTACAGAAACCACCCCGCCGTCTGCGCCCCCAGCTCGGCCACGCCCTTGTTCCAGGCGATCAGTGCGATCACCGAGGAGCCGATGGACAGGAAGAGCAAGATTTCCCATTCCCGCCCATTCATGATCGAAATCATCGGCATCAGCCCCGGCCAGCCCGCGGCCAGCAGCGGCACCGCGCCGATGAACATCGTCACCGCCGAGCTTTGCAGCGCCCCATGCTTCTTGATCAGCGGTGGAATCACCACGCAATAGATGGCCCAGCCCAGCGCCCCCACCAGCAGCAGCAGAATCCCGCGCAAATCGCCCTCGGCCGGTCCCGCCGAGCTTGCCAGCAGCGCAATGCCCGCAACCCCCAGCAAGGCCGCGAAAATGGTGCGCCCGCCCGGCGCCCGCCGGGTGATCAGGCAGGCGAGCATCAGGATCATCAGCGATTCGGAGGAGCAAAGCAGCCCTATCATGCCGGCCGAAACGGTACGCGCCGCCACGCCCGAGAGGAGATTATAGGTGGCCACCCCGCTCAGCCCGCAAACGGCACCACGCAGCCAGTCCCGCGCGGACCAGCTTTTGAACGCCCGCACCACCGCCGGCAGGAAGCAGATGGAGGCGATGCTGTAGCGCAGCGCCATATAGGAGGCGCCAGGCATTGCCAGATGGCCGGTGCCGATAAAATAGCGGTTGCCGATGGGCGCGAAGCCCCACAGCACGACCGAACCCAGCACAAGCAGCAGCGCCTGCACCCGGGGCGCAAAAAATTGACTGGAGACGACCGACTGGCTCATTCACGCCGCCTGAAAAACGAGGAAATTGACTGGAAAATTGACTGGATCTGCGCCCTTTTTCCGGGCCTGGTTCCACCTAGAGCCACGGCAGGGCCTCTGTCCATCCACGCCTAACGCTGGGCATATATGCGGGAACACACGAGCCTGCCGCGCCCTTCAGACATAAAAAAGCCGCCTTTCCGGAGAAAGGCGGCTTTTCAAGAAACAAAACCAAACTCAGCCCAGGTTCGAGAAGGCCTTGCTCAGCACCTCCACGCCGGGGAGGATCTTGCCTTCCATCCATTCCAGGAAGGCCCCGCCGGCGGAGGAGAGATAAGTGAGGTCGTGATGCACCCCTGCCAGCTTCAGGGCCGAGACGGTATCGCCGCCGCCGCCCACCGAGATCACCTTGCCCGCCTTGGTGGCCTCGGCGATCGCCTGGGCCAGCGTGTTGGTGGAGGCATCGAACGGCTTGGTCTCGAAGGCGCCGAGCGGGCCGTTCCAGATGATCGTCTTGATCTCCGGCAGGCGCTTGATGAAGGCCTCGACCGTGGCGGGGCCCACATCCAGCGCCATGGCATTGGCGGGGATGGCGTCGATCTTCACCACCTGGGTCGGCACGTTGGCCGAGAATGTCTCAGCCACCACCACATCCTGCGGCAAGAGGATCTCGCAGCCCTTGGCGGCGGCTTTCTTCAGAATCTCCAGCGCGGTGCGATGCAGGTCGGCCTCCTGCAAGGATTTGCCGACATTATGGCCCTGTGCCGCGAGGAAGGTGTTCGCCATCGCCCCGCCGATCACCAGGATATCGACCTTGGTGACGAGATTGTTCAGCAAATCCAGCTTGGTGGACACCTTGGAGCCCGCGACGATGGCGGCCACCGGGCGCTGCGGGTTGCCAAGGGCGGCTTCCAGCGCATGCAGCTCCGCCTGCATCAGCCGCCCGGCGAAGGAGGGCATATGCTTTGCCACACCCTCGGTGGAGGCATGGGCGCGGTGGGCGGCGGAGAAGGCGTCGTTCACGAAAATATCGCCCAGCTTCGCGAGCTGTGCCACGAAGGCCGGGTCGTTCGCCTCCTCGCCAGCGTGGAAGCGGGTATTTTCCAGCACCAGCACATCGCCGTCATTTAAGGAGGCGACGGCGTTTTCCGCCTCCGGCCCCACGCAATCCGCCGAGAAGGCCACGGGGCGGCCAAGAATGTGCCCCAGCGATTCCGCGATGGGCTTCAAGGACATTTCCGGCACGATCTTGCCGTTCGGCCGGTCGAAATGGCTAAGCACGATCACCTTGGCGCCCTTGTCGGAGAGCTCCTTGATGGTCGGCATCAGACGCTCAAGCCGGGTCGCGTCTGTCACCTTCCCGTCCCGCACGGGGACGTTCAGGTCGGCGCGGAGAAGCACACGCTTCCCCGCCACATTCACATTATCGAGCGTTTGGCTCACAGCGCACCGAAATAGGCGGCGGTATCGGACATGCGGTTGGAGAAGCCCCACTCATTGTCATACCAGCTCATCACGCGGGTCAGCGCGCCATCAACCACCACGGTCTGCGGCGCGTCGAAGATCGAGGATTCCGGCTGGTGGATGAAATCGGTGCTCACCAGCGCCTCTGTCGAGTAGCCGAGAATGCCCTTCAGCTCGCCTTCGGCGGCCGCCTTCATGGCAGCGTTGATCTCATCCTTGCCCGGCTGCTTCTTCAGCACGACATCGAGCGAGACCAGCGACACATCCGGGGTGGGAACGCGGATGGAGGTGCCGTCCAGCTTGCCCTTCAGCTCCGGCAGCACAAGGCCGACAGCCTTGGCCGCACCGGTCGAGGTCGGGATGAGGGAGAGGGCGGCGGCGCGGGCGCGGTGACGGTCCTTATGGAGTGTGTCCACCGTCTTCTGGTCGCCGGTGTAGGAGTGGATGGTCACCATGTAGCCGCGCTCGATGCCGAAAGTCTCGTGCAGCACCTTGGCCACCGGCACCAGGCAATTGGTGGTGCAGGAGGCGTTGGAGATGACCTCCATGTCCTTGGTCAGCGTCTTGTGGTTCACGCCGTACACGATGGTGGCGTCCACGCCGTCAGCCGGGGCGGAGATGAGCACTTTGCGGGCACCCGCGGTGAGCAGGGCGGCAGCGGTTTCACGCTTGGTGAACAGGCCGGTGCATTCCATCGCCACGTCAATGCCGCTCAAGGGAACCTTGGCCGGATCGCGCTCGGCGGTGACCTTGATCGGCGCGTAGGTGCGGCCGTTATGGGTGATGATCAGGCTGTCGCCCTTCACCTCGACGGTGCCGGGGAAGCGGCCATGCACGGAATCGTAGCGGAGCAGATGGGCGTTGTCCTCAACGGAGCCGAGGTCGTTGATCAGCACCGGCTCCACATCGGTACGGCCGCTCTCGATAAGGGCGCGCAGAACCAGACGGCCAATACGGCCAAAGCCGTTAATCGCGATTTTCACAGCCACGTTCAGTTTCCTTCTTTCTTAACCGCGGCCACGATCGCCGCTTCTGTAATGCCGAAATGCTCGTACAGGATTTCCGCCGGGGCGCTAGCGCCGAAGCCATTCATGCCGATGAAAATTCCGTCAGGCCCCAGCCAGCGCTCCCAGCCAAAGCCGGAGGCGGCTTCCACGCCGATGCGCGGCGCGGTGCCCAGAACCTCCTTCTGGTATTCAGGCGCCTGCTGGGCGAACAGCTCGAAACAGGGGGCGGAGACCACCGCCACCTCGATGCCCTGCTCCGCCAGTTTCTTCTTGGCCCCAATCGCCAGAGACACCTCGGTGCCGGTGGCGATGATGGTGGCCGCGCGGGGGCCATTGGCCTCGGCCAGCACATAGGCGCCACGGGCGGTCTTGTTGCCGTTGGCCACATCCCGCACGGCGGGCACGCCTTGGCGGGAGAGCACCAGCAGGCTCGGGCCCTTGGTGTTCTTGATGGCGATTTCCCAGGCCTCGGCGGTTTCGATGGCATCGGCCGGGCGCAGCACCAGCACGTTGGGCATGGCGCGCAGGCTGGCCAGATGCTCGATGGGCTGGTGGGTCGGCCCGTCCTCGCCCAGCCCGATGGAATCATGGGTGAGCACATGGATGGCGCGGGTATGCATCAGCGCCGCCAGGCGGATGGCCGGGCGCATATAATCGGTGAACACGAAGAACGTGCCGCCATAAGGAATAAGCCCGCCATGCAGGGCGATGCCGTTCATCGCCGCCGCCATGCCGAATTCGCGGATGCCATAATATATGTAACGGCCCGCATAATTGCCCGGCGTCACGTCGCCCATGCCCTTGATGAGGGTGAGATTGGAGCCGGTGAGATCGGCCGAGCCGCCGACCAGTTCCGGCACCGCCTGCACCAGCACTTCCAGCGCCTTCTGGCTGGACTGGCGGGTGGCGAGCTTGGGTTTCTGCTCCGCGAGCTGCGCCTTGTAGGCGGACATGGTTTCCGCCCAGCCTTCCGGCAGCTTGCCCTGCATCACGCGCTCGAACTCGGCGCGCATCGGGTGCTTGGCCAGGCGCTTCAGCCAGGCGCGGCGGGTGGAGGCGCCGCGCGACCCGGCCTCGCGCCAGGGGGCGTAGATCTCCTCCGGCACCACGAAGGGCAGATGGTTCCAGCCCAGCGCCTTCTTGGCGGCCTCAGCCTCCGCCCCGCCCAGGGCGGAGCCATGCACCCCAGCCGTGCCCGCCTTGGTGGGGGCGCCGAAGCCGATGATGGTTTTGCAGGCGATGATGGTGGGCTTGGAGGATTTCTGCGCAAAGGCCAGGGCCGCCGCCAGCTCCTCGAAATTATGCCCGTCGATGCGCCGCGTGGCCCAGCCATAGGCGCTAAAGCGCTTCAGCGTGTCCTCGGAGGTGGACATGGAGGTGGCGCCGTCGATGGAGATGGAATTATCATCCCACAGCACGGTGAGCTTGTTCAGCTTCAGATGGCCCGCCAGCGCCGCGGCCTCGTGCGAGACGCCTTCCTGCAAACAGCCATCGCCCGCGACGACCCAGGTGCGGTGATCAACCAGCGATTTGCCGAATTTCGCGGCCAGCATGCGCTCCGCCAGCGCCATGCCGACGGAGGTGGCGAAGCCCTGGCCGAGGGGGCCGGTGGTCATCTCAATACCGGGATGCTCGCCATATTCCGGGTGGCCGGCGGCGGGGGAGTGAAGCTGGCGGAAGGTTTTGAGCTGCGCGATGCCCATGCCCTCATGGCCGGTGAGGTGCAGCAGCGCGTAGAGCAGCATGGAGCCATGCCCGGCGGAGAGCACGAAGCGGTCGCGGTCGAACCAATCCGGGGCGGCGGCGTCGAATTTCAGGAATTTGCGGTAGAGCGTCGTGGCGGCATCGGCCATGCCCATCGGCATGCCGGGATGGCCGGATTTGGCGGCCTCCACGGCGTCGATCGCCAGCGCCCGGATGGCGTTGGCCATCATCCGATCTTCGCCCGGCTGCTGGGCCAAAAGTTCCGCCTGGCGCTTCAGCGCCGCCCCGTTGCCCGAACTATCCGCAATGCTTGCCATGTTTCCGCCAATCTCCGAGGCGGATACATTGTTTAAGCGGGATCAGCCGAAATGGCTGAACTTAAACAATGTATCCGCCTCTCCTCACAAGTTGAGCGGCGATTCACGGCCTGCGCCGAACCTGACCCGGTTCACCCCATACCGATCGCACGCTTGCTGATCGGCGCGTGCATAATACTACACGTGCCTGGCATCAACCCGGCGCTATATAAAGCCTGGGCTGCGCATTCAGCGTCCGGCGGTCCGGCCGGTCCAGGCCATGGCCTCGGCCAGGCGGGCGAAGGCGCTGTCCATCTTTTCCCTCAGCGGCGCGTCTGTCACCAGCCCGTCCATCGCCTCGCGCATGGCGGCAAGCCATTGCCCGGCGGTTTCACTGGTGATGCCCATGCCGGCATGGCGGGACATCAGGCAGAAGCCGCCACGCCGCTCCAGCCAGTCCCGCTTGCCGCCGAGCCAGACGCTAAGGAACCCGGCGAAGAACTCACGGACCGGCGCCAGATCAGACGCGTGCATCGCACGGAGCGCCGCGTAAGCCGGGTTGCTGTCCATTATATCGTAAAAGCGCGCCGCCAGGGCCAGTACGCCTGCTTCGCCGCCCAGCCTGTCAAAGGCTGTTTCCGTGCCCGTCTCTGTCACGCTGCTCATGCCATGCCCATCCTGGGGCGGGACCAGAGCAGAAGAATTCCGTGCATCCATTGATCCAGATCATCGCGGCGGATGCGGGGCAAAGAAAAACCCTCCCGGCATGGGCCGGGAGGGCAAGGGAGCGATCCGGGAGGACCGGCCAGAGCCGTTCAGCCTTTAACTGAACGCTCTGACGTTATATTTTAGAAAGCAATTTCATGCATTTGCCTTGATGCTTTCCGCGTCAATCCAAATGCATGTTGCTCTCCATCAATGTTTAAGAGGGCGATTCAGACTTTATCCGCGCTCGCGAGGCGAGCGAAGATAAAGTCATCGCACTCTAGCTGTGCTGAACGACCTCGCCGTGCTGGGTGATGTCCAGCCCTTCGATCTCGTCTTCCTTGGAGACGCGCAGGCCCATGGTCACATCGATCAGCTTCAGGATGATGAAGCTCACGATCGCGTCGTACATGATGGTGACGATGATGCCCTCGGCCTGGACGATGATCTGGTGCGGGTTGCCGTCGATCAGGCCGGAATGGCCTTGGCCGCCCACGGCGGCGACCGCGAACACGCCGGTGAGCAGAGCGCCCAGGATGCCGCCGAGGCCATGCACGCCCCAGACATCCAGCGCGTCGTCATAGCTGAACATGCTCTTGAAGCCGGTGACGCCCCAGAAGCAGACCACGCCAGCGGCCAGACCGATGACCAGCGCACCGCCGACGGGGACAAAGCCGCAAGCCGGGGTGATGGCGACGAGACCGGCGACGGCGCCGGAGACACCGCCCAGCAGGCTCGGCTTGCCCTTGACCATCCACTCAACCAGCGTCCAGGAAACGACGGCGGCGGAGGTGGCAAGCTGGGTGTTGATGGCGGCCATGCCGGCCAGGCCGCCCGCGGAGACCGCGGAACCGGCATTGAAGCCGAACCAGCCCACCCACAGCAGCGAGCCGCCGATCAGCACATAGCCCATATTGGCGGGGGCCATGTTTTCACGCCCGTAGCCGGCGCGCTTGCCGACCATGATGGCGGCGATCAGGCCGGGCACGGCGCTGTCGATATGCACCACGGTGCCGCCCGCGAAATCCAGCACGCCGAGATTGCCGAGGAAGCCGCCGGGGCCCCAGACCATATGCGCGATCGGGCAATAGACCAGCAGCAGCCAAATGCCGACGAACACCATGGAGGAGGAGAACTTCAGACGGTCGGCCGGGCCACCCAGGATCAAGGCCGGGGTGATGATCGCGAAGGTGGCCTGGAAGAAGGCGAACACGGTCTCGGGAATGGTGCCGGAAAGCCCGTTCAGGCCGGTGCCGGTCAGCATCACGCGGGAGAAACCGCCGATAAAGGGGGCCAGCGGGCCGGAACCAGCGGTGAAGGCAAGGCTGTAGCCGACGATGCACCACAGAACCGTGACCAGCGCGGTGGTGAAGAAACACTGCATCAGCATGGCCAGCATGTTCTTCTGCCGCAGCAGGCCGGAATAATACAAAGCCAGCCCCGGCACCGTCATCATCAGCACGAGGGCGGAGGAGGTCAGCATCCAGGCAGTGTCGCCCGAGTTGAGGGTGGGCGTGGGAGCGGCCGTCTGCGCCAGGGCGGGGGCGCAGCCAATCGCTGCCAGGCCGAGACCCACGGGCACGCCCAAAAGAGATCTTTTCGTCATCAAGTCCTCGTTCCTCATGGCGCTGCCTTTTGTGGCCCGGAGCCCCGAACAGGCCGGCAACGCGCAATCATGAAAGCTCAGTGCGGATAAGCGAAACAAAAGAAAGCAAGGAGCATGCCAGTGACAGGATTGAATTCTCCCGCAATTTATCGTCCGCGCCAGGGCGGCACGATGCCCAGGCCGCTCGAAATGCAGGCAACGGCGCGGAACGTTTTGCGCAATGCGCTTGCCTTAAAATTAAGCATAACGTCGATGCATGGAGCGGCAGCTGGTTTGCGCCCACGGCATGGCGGTGCGTGAGAGGGGGCGGGAACATGAACCTCGGCGCCGCCGGCAAGCCGGCAACGCGCCAGCACCGGCCCGCTCTCATCTTGCGCCGGTGCCGGACAGTCTCCCGGTTCATTTGCCGTTTTTTTAATCTTCTCTATCGCCAGCCAAACCCGTTCACCTGGCGGAAAAACAGGTAAGGCCAGGTTTTTTCAGGGTTTTTGGCGCAATAATAAACATCCCGTAAGGGATGGCATGAAACCTGCTTAAAAAATCCCTAGATGCTGCGCGAAGCAATCCGGCGCGGTTCTATGTGCAATCGACACGGCTGGGACGCATGGAGACGGAACAATGACAATCGTACAGGCTTTGCCGGGCAATTGGTTGGATACAGGCGATAATGCCTGGCAGCTGACCGCCGCCACATTTGTCGGCATCATGAGTATCCCGGGCCTCGCCTTGCTTTATGGCGGTGCTGTGAAAAAGAAGTGGGCCGTCAACTCGGCCTTCATGGTTTTCTATGCGTTCTCGGTGGTGCTGATCGTCTGGGTGTTGTGGGCCTATAATATGTCCTTCGGCAAACCATGGCTGAACCTGCCCTGGGGGCTTGGGCCCTTCGTCGGCCATCTGGACCCGACCACCTCCGCCTACAACATGGAGAAGGAGGCGATCATCCCCTCCGCCGCCTCGGCCATGCCCGCCTTGGGCTATGGCCAGGCGACGATGGTGTATTTCCAGTTCGTGTTCGCCGCCATCACGCCGATCATCCTGCTGGGCGCCCTGCTCGGGCGTGTGAGCTTCAAGGCCTGGATGATCTTCGTGCCGCTCTGGACGACCCTCATCTATTCCGTCGGCGCTTATTCGCTGTGGGGCGGCGGCTGGCTCTCGGGCCTGGGCGGCTGGCTCGGCTATAAGGATGCCGCTGGCGTGGTGGATTATTCCGGCGGCTATGTCATCCATCTGGCCTCCGCCGTCTCCGGCTTCGTTGCCGCCGCCGTTATCGGGCCGCGCCTGCCGCGCGACCGTGAGAGCTTCCAGCCGAACAACCTGCTGATCACCATGGCGGGTGCGGGCCTGCTCTGGCTCGGCTGGTCCGGCTTCAATGGCGGCGACCCGTTCACCGCCAATGCCGATGCCGGTGTTGGCGTGCTGAACACCCACACCGCCACCGCCGCCGCACTGCTCACCTGGACGCTGATGGACGTGCTGGCCTATGGCAAGCCTTCCATCCTGGGTGCGGTGAACGGCATGATCACCGGTCTTGTTGCCATTACCCCGGCGGCTGGTTACGTGAACGGCACCGGCGCCATCATTCTCGGCATCGTCGCCGCGGCGCTGCCCTGGATGACCTGGAACTGGCTCGGCAAGACCAAACAGATGCGCAAGGTGGACGACGTGCTGGGCGTGATCCACACGCACGGCGTGGCGGCGATCGTCGGCGGCCTGGGTGTTGGTCTTCTCGCCGATCCGAACATGATCGAATGGTATGGCACCAAGAACGACGCCGTCTCCGTGACTGGCTTGTTCTATGGCGATGTCCATCAGTTCCTGTTGCAGATTTACGGTGCCGCCTTCATCATCGTTTACAATGCGGTCGGCACCTTCATTCTGCTGAAGATCATCGGCCTGTTCGTCAAGCTGCGCATGGATGACGAGACGCTGCTGATCGGCGATGACGCGGTGCACGGCGAAGAAGCCTACGCGATCTTCGCCGACGGCCAGAAAATCCCGGTCATGGGCGACTGATCCGCGCCACCGGCCCTTTGCGAACGGCGCCCTCCTGGGCGCCGTTTTGCGTTTGGGCCCCCTGCTGTTTGCGGCGGCTGTTTCCGGCGGGGCAAAACTCTGGCAGATTGGCGGCATGACGCAAGCATGCGAGATCGCGGTGGTGGGTGCCGGCCCGGTGGGCGGTACCCTGGCCCTGGCCCTGGCGGCGCGGGGCCGCAAGGTTCTCCTGGTCGACAAGGCCGATTTGAAACCGATGGAGCACCCGGATTTCGACGGGCGGGCCTATGCCATCGCCCAGGGGTGCAAGCCCTTGCTGCAAGAGGCCGGGCTGTGGGAACGGCTGCCCTTCGCGCCCTGCCCGATCCTGGATATCGACGTGACGGACGGCAAGCCCGGCCGCGCGCCCTCGCCCTTGCGGCTGCATTTCGACCATTCCGCCGTGGGGGATGACCCGTTCGGCTGGATCATCGAGGCGCGCTCCGTGCGGGTGGCACTGAATGCGGCGCTGGCGGAATTGGACGTGATCATCCGCGCCCCGGCCGAGGCGGTGGTGAGCCGCAATGCCGACGGCGCCATTGTGCAGGTGGGGGATGAGCGCTTCGAGGCCAAGCTGGTGGTGGCGGCCGAAGGGCGGCAATCGCCCTTGCGCAACCAGGCGGGCATCAGCGTAACCCGCCTGCCCTACCGGCAGACGGCGGTGATTTTCGCGCTCGCGCATGAACAGCCCCATAATAACGTGGCGCTGGAGCATTTCCTGCCCGGCGGGCCGTTCGCCGTGCTGCCGATGACCGGAACGGATGAGCATCCCAACGTTTCCGCCATCGTGTTCACGGAAAGCGATGCGAACGCCAAGCTGCTCTATGGCATGGACGATGCCGGGCTGCTGCGGGCGGTTGAGGCGCGGCTGGGCAACCGGCTGGGGCGGCTCAGCCTGGCCGGGCGGCGCTGGCTTTATCCGCTCTATGCGATGTACGCGTCGCGTTATTACGATACGCGCCTCGCCGTGATAGGGGATGCCGCGCATGGGGTGCACCCGATCGCGGGCCAGGGGTTGAATCTCGGCCTGCGGGACGCGGCGGTGCTGCTGGAGCTGGCGGCAGCGGCGGCAGACCCTGGGGCTGATTTGGTGCTGCGCGCCTACCAGGCCAAACAGCGCCCCATCAACATGGCGATGCTGCTGGGCATGGATGCGCTGGACAGGCTGTTCTCGACGAACTTCCCGCCAATGCGGCTGGCGCGTGACCTGGGCCTGGCGGCGGTGGAGCGGATGCCGCGGCTGAAGCAGCGCTTTATGCTGGCGGCGATGGGGCGGTAACACCCGAAACGATTTCCGCTTGCTGGCGGCAGGTGAAAATCTATTTACCGCTCTTCCGCTTTAAATCACATCGCCTGAAGTTTTGGAAATATTGGAGAAACCGCCCGCAAGGGCGGTTTTTTGTGTAAGGAGCAAGCATGTTCCTGACCCTGCTCATCCTCCTCGCCGCCATTGTGCTTGCCGTGCCTTTGTCCCGCTATGCGGGGCTGGGGAGCATTCTGGGCTATCTCGCGGCGGGGGTGGTGATCGGTCCCTCCGTGACCGGGCTGGTGACCAATGTGAACGAGATCAGCGATGTCTCCGAGCTTGGCGTGACCATGCTGCTATTCCTGATCGGGCTGGAGCTGCGACCGCATCGTTTATGGGTGCTGCGCAAGGCGGTGTTCGGCATGGGGCTGGGGCAAATGGTGCCCACAGCGCTGATACTGGCGGGCATCATCATGCTGTTCGGTGTGCCGGGGCGGGATGCGGCGGTGCTGGGCATCGGGCTGGCGCTCTCCTCCACCGCCATTGCCCTGCCACTGCTTTCCGAGCGGAGTTTATTGCCGACCATTCCTGGGCGCGATGCTTTCGCAGTGCTGCTGTTTCAAGACATGGCGGCGATTCCGGTGCTGGCACTGCTGCCGATTCTGGCGGGCAGCGGCACGGAACATTTCTCCTGGCTGATGGTGGCGCGCGGGGCGGCGGTGGTGGCTGGCATTCTGGCGGGCGGCATTTTGCTGGTGCCCTATGTGTTCCGCATGGTGGCGGCGGCCAAGGCGCCGGAAGTGTTCACCGCCACGGCTTTGCTGCTGGTGGTGGGCACGGCCGCATTGGCGCATTGGGCGGGGCTTTCGGCCTCTCTGGGTGCGTTCCTGGCCGGGGTGATGGTTTCTGACTCGGAATACCGGCACGAGCTGCAGGCCGATATCGAGCCGTTCGAGGGGCTGCTGCTCGGGTTTTTCTTTATCTCTGTGGGCATGTCGGCGGATCTCGGGCTGTTGCTGAGCAGGCCGCTGGAGATTTTGCTGCTGGTGATCGGGCTGACGGTGGTGAAAGCCTGCATCGCCTTCGCGGTCAGCTATCTGCGCCGGCGGCTCACCGGGGCGGCCTTGCGTTTTGCCCTGGCCCTGCCGGAGGGCAGTGAGTTCGGGTTCGTGCTGTTCGCCGCCGCCGTGGCGGAAGGCACGCTGGATAAAACGCTGGCGGCGGAGGCCACACTGGTTATCGCGCTTTCGATGATGGTCGCCCCCGTGCTGTTCTCACTGTCCGAGCGTTTTGCCATGCCGAGGCTGGAAACAAAGAAGCAGCGCCCGTTCGACAAGCTGGAGGATATGCAGTCGGCGCCAGTCATTATTTGCGGTTTCGGGCGGGTGGGGCAGATTATCGGGCGCGTGCTGTCGATGCAGAAAATCCGCTTCACGGCGCTGGACCGCAGCTCCACACAGGTGGATTTCATCCGCCGGTTCGGGGTGAAAGTGTTCTATGGCGACCCGACGCGCGAGGAGCTGATGCGCTCGGCCGGGGCGGAGAGCGCGAAAGTTCTGGTGCTGGCGCTGGACGATGTGGAAGCCAGCGTGGCCGTGGCGGAGATGGTGCGGCGCAAATTCCCGCAATTGCGCGTGGTGGCCAGGGCGCGCAACCGCCACCATGTGCATCTGCTGATGGGGGCCGGGGTTGATCTGTTCGTGCGCGAGACGTTTTTCTCATCCTTGCGGTTGACCGAGATCGTGCTTGATGAGCTGGATATCCCCGAGCCGCGGGCGAAACGGGCGATCGAGCTGTTCCGCAAGCATGACGACCGGATTCTGCACGAGACCTACGCTTACGGGAATGACGAAGGCAGGCTGATCCAGACCGCGCAGGAGGCGGCGAAGGAGCTGCAGGATCTATTCGAGACCGACCAGAGCGATTTCGACGACGAGCAAGAGGCCCCCGCCTGATCAGAGTATATCTGATCAAAGTCCCTGGGCGATCTCCTTGAAGATCTGCGCGGGCAGGCTGCCGCCGAGCAGTGCCTTGCCCGGCGCGTTATCGTCATTGCCCAGCCACACGGCGATGATATCGCCCTTGACGTAGCCGACAAACCAGCCATCCCGGTAATCCTGCGTGGTACCGGTTTTGCCGGCCGTATAGACGCCCGGAATGAAAGCCGCCTTGCCGGTGCCGGAGAGCACGACCTGGCGCATCATCGCCGCCACGGCCTGCGCGTCTCCGGCGGGCACGGCCGGCACTGGCGCGGCTATGGCGGCGGGCGCGCCGTTGATGGCGGTGACGCCGTAAGGGGTCACGCGCTCTCCACCATTGAAGAAGGCGGCATAGGCGCCGGCAAGTTGCAGCACCCCCACAGCACCCGTGCCCAGCGCCATGGTGGCATCCTTCGGGAAATTATCCTCCAGCCCTAGCGAACGCGCCACCGCAATGACCCGGCGCGGCCCGCCGGCGCGCAGCAATATGCGGATGGCGGCGGTGTTCATGGAATCCGCCAGCGCCTCGGTCATGCTTACCTCGCCACGATAGCCTGCCTCGTAATCATGCGGGCGGTAGCCGCGCAGGTTCAGCGGGCCGTCCAGCACCGTGCTGTCCGGCGGCATGCCCGCCATCAGCCCGGCCAGCCAGACGATGGGCTTGATGGCCGAGCCGGTTTGGCGCCGGGCCAGAACGGCGCGGTTATAGCCCTCGCGGTCGCCCACCCCGCCCACCAGGGCGCGCACGGCACCCGTGCGCGCCTCCAGCACCACCACCGCACCCTGGGAGACGCCATATTTGGCGCCGCTCTGGGCGATGGCGGAATCCAAAGCGGCCTGGGCGGCGGTTTGCAGGCCGGGATTCATGGTGGTGGTGAAGCTGATATCCTCGCCTTCGGGGATGGAGGGGGCTTCGTGCTGCATGGTCCAGAGCGCGAACCAGGAGGTGCGGGAGATGGGCGAGGCGGCATCCGCCAATTGGGCGGCGGCGTCGTTCTCCTGCTCGGGCGAGAGGATTCCGGTGGCGACCATCGCATCCAGCACCTGGGTGGCGCGGGCGGCGGCGGCCTGGGAATTCACCAGCGGGTTGAGGCTGGAGGGGGCCTTCGGCAGCCCGGCCAGGATGGCGGCCTGGGCCAGGGTGAGGCGGGCGGCGGGCACGTTGAAGTAGAGCCGGGCGGCGGCGTCTATCCCGTAGGCGCCTTCGCCCAGATAGACGCGGTTGAGATAGATGCCGAGAATTTCCTCCCGGCTGTAATGGTGCCAGAGCCAGAGGGCGAGGAAGGCCTCCTGCACCTTGCGGCGCAGCGTGCGCTCATTGCCCAGGAACAGGGTTTTGGCCACCTGCTGGGTGAGGGTGGAGCCGCCCTGCACCACGCGGCGATGCAGAATATCCGACACCAGGGCGCGGAAGATGCCCTGGCTGTCAAAGGCGCCATGCTGGGCAAAGCGCCTGTCCTCAATGGCGATGAAGGCGGCCGGAACATAGGGCGGCAGGGCGGCGGGCAGGACGACATTGCCCGACGCATCGCCAAACCGGGCGAGGAGATGGCCCTGCGGGTCCAGCAATTTTATGGCGGGGCGGCGGGTCTGGGTGATGGCGACCGAGGGGTTCGGCAGATCCCAGGTGAACCAGAGTGCGACCAACCCCGCCGCCAGCCCGCCCCAGATGGCCAGGATGATGACCACCCGCGCCACCGACCAGGCACGGCCGAGGCGGCGGGGGAGTGCGGGGGGCGGCTTGGGGGCGGTCGGCATCTCCCCAGTGCTGCCAAGCCGGGCCGTGGGGCGTCAACCGCCCATTGCCGGGAAGGGGGTGCTCAGGCTAGGTGAAGTCCAGTGCGGGTGTGGTGGAATGGTAGACGCACCGGACTTAAAATCCGTTGGGGCTTTGCCCTGTGGGGGTTCGAGTCCCCCCACCCGCACCATTTGGGATAAGTCTTCCTTTACCCCGATATCACGGACCAAGGCTGGCCAAACTCACATGACACTTAATACATGGCCAAACATTGGCCCGGCATTGCTGCCGGGTTGGTGGCAGGCAAGCCCCGCCTACCCGGACAATATCACCGGGCCGCCGCCCGTCGTACTCGAACCAGGCACGGAACAGGTGAACGCGATAATCGCGTTCCAATACCCAACGTCGTCCGCTTCGTAGGTTCCTAGATCGTTCCAGTACAAAGCATAGGTTTCCGGCGGGTTGCTGTTGCACAGAATGGCGCCGAGATTGGGATTCGCAATCGGGTCTACCGACGAACCGTTATTCTGATCTCCCGTTGCTGTAAACTGCGTCGGGGTTGGATTACCATTTTTATCTGTCGTGCCGTTCTGGATTGCCACCGTATGGGCGGCGTTGCCGTTCAACTGCGGATTATAGCAGGTATGAGACGTTTCCGGAGGCAAATCGAAATCGTAATTACCCGCACCGCTCTGGGCCGGCTGTTCGATGTAGACGGTATCACCTTGATAGGTACCAGACGTGATCGAATAACTCTTGGTTGATGACGGTGTATATCCGTAGCTGGAAATCTGACCGCTGGAATTATAGGTCGCGGCGGTATCCTTGTCGGTTACCGTCGTGCCGCTGAGGGTTATTTTACTGTCATAACCACCAAGATGATTGGTGATGACGCCGGGCATGACATCGGTGAAAGTCTGGCCATCCCAAACAGGATCAAGCGCCACGATTGTACCAGAGGAATTCTTCACCACGAGGTAATAATCCGGCAGCAGGGCCTGATTGCTGCTGTTCACGGGCACCGCGGTACCCAGTTGCTGGATCACAAGCGAACAATCGCTGTATGCTGGCTGGCCCGGCGTTGACACATAAGAAGCTTGATTGGTTAAACTTTCATTTGCGCAGTTGCCTGAGGCATTATTGCCTTGCCAATTCCACCAGGCGCTGGGCGTTGTCGTGACGCCGCCGTCAGAAGCATTTGTTGCCGGGGTACAGGCAGCAATGGTCGGCGGATAGATATCGCCGGCGTCACTCGTCATCCAGATCGACCCCGACGAAAATCGGCCTGTGTTATCCTCGGCGGGATTCACAGAGCCAACGGCAGCAGCGTTCGCTGTACTACTATCGGCATAGGTCTGGCCGGGGAAAGCGGTTGAGAAAATGTTCAAACCAGACCAGCCGGTGGCGGATGCATATGAAGAACTGATCGGCGCGTTGATCGTCGTGCTGAGCGAGTTATTGGAAGCATCCGTGCCGGAGGTGGTATAATTCGGACAGATGGCCGTTACATAATATTTTTGCCCAGCAACCGTCTGCGAGGCCTTCAGAGACGTCGCAAGAAATGGCACAAGGGCATGGTTCGCCTCATAGGTCGGCGGGTACCCTAAGACCTCATAAGCCGAAGAGAAGACGTTCAAACTATCGACGGACGGAACCTCGGCGCTGTTGGCACCGGTCGAGCTGTTGATAGTGCCCAGCGGATCGAGCGAGCCGTACAAAGTGCTATCGGGGCATTGGCCCGTCAGGCCTTGTGTCGAATACGTCACAGCCGTGGTCGTGCAATTATAGGTATAGACGTAGGTATAACCGTTCCAGGTGTACCCGCCTGAGGGGCAAGATGAACTCGTACCCGTTGTGCCCGTTGAAGAGGTGCTCGTGGAGTTGGGCGTGCCGGTGGTTGAACAACTACCGTTGCTGCTGGAGCTCGTACAGTTGTACGTGCTCGTCGTATAAACTGGTGCCGCATAGCCGCCCGGGTAATATGTGCCTGTTGACCTGCTGCTGGAGCCCACATAAAGCTGCGACGTTGTCTGGTAATAGTTGGACGAGTGGTAACCATGGGCCCCGGTGTAATTGATGAAGCTGAAGGCAATGGGCTGGTTCTGCTGCAGCGTGATCGAACCGCCAGTGCCCGCCGTGCCGGTGCTGGTGGATAGGGCAATGAACAGGTAATTACAGGTACTTCCGGTTGTGCTTGATGAACTCAACAGCGACAACGGCCCGATCGAGCCATAGCCTGTACAGGCGGAGTTAGGAGTTGGCAACTGCGTGTAGTTCGGGGTGGCGCTATTACCAGCTCCGCTCATCGGCACCGCATAGGCATAAATACCGCTGACATCGCCGGCGGAACCAAAGCCGGGGCTGGGAGGAATGTTTTTGCCGGAGATCGTTGTTGGCGGGATGGCGGTGGCCGCCACGCCTCTCGCCGTCAGGAGCGTGGTGGGCGTCAACCATTTGAGAAGAAGATTGCTCAGTTGCAGCTTGGCCGCCACCACCACGCAGTAATAATATGAGGTCGGGCAAACGCCGGTTGTATCAGCCGTGAGCGCTCCACAAGTCGAGACCGAGTTGGTTTGGCAATATATAGTTACCAAGCCGTTATCCGTGCTTGCGGTAAGGCTGGTGGTGAGTTGACCGAGCGTCGCGGTGCCCCCGGAATACGCAGCCTCCGCGGCGGTTGTGGCGGCGGTGGTGGAGCCGGAGGTATTCAGTGCGCCGCCGGCGGCGATGGCGGCGGAATCCACCGAGGCCTGCAACACCGTACGCGCCGTGGCGATACGCGCCATGTCAATGGCGGTGATGCCTGCGATCATGAGCGGCACCAGGACAACAGCCATGACCAAAGCCGTCGCGCCTTTGCGATCATGAAACAGTCTTGCGAAAAGGTTGATCAACATGAAGACCATCCCCTCAATTGGTTGCGCTTGTGTTGGAAGAATTGCAGGCTTGTTTTACAGTGCTGTATATCGCCGTGGCATTGTTATTGGAAACGGAACAAGTCGGGCATTGTAACTCGGTCGTCGTACTGGCATAGCGCCAGCGCATATAGGCCGATTGTGACAAGGTCATGGTTTTGGTGATGATCAAACCAATCAACCCAGGATAGCTCATCGTCGCTTTTACGAGGATGGCGTTGTCACATGGATATTGAACGACCCCGCCGCTACCACCGCCAGCCGTGCTGGGCGGATTGCTGGTGGCAAGGTTGATTGCGCTATTGCTGGTTCCAGTGGCACCAATACCTGTGCCGCCGTTTGTCTGGCAGCTTCCGCCCGATACCTTAAAATCCTGCTCCCACTCATCGTAGAGGCTGCTGCTGTTATAGACAAAAGAGGAGGCCGTGTTCGTGGCGGGGAGCCCGTTCGCGCCGGCCTCCTTGGTGACACTTGCGATCTGCACCACGATGCTGCTCGTCGGGTAGGGCGCAAAGCCGGCAAGCGCGCCATTGCAAACATCCTGCAAGGAGGTAGCGCTAGTGGATGTTGCCGGAATGCTATACACGCCGCTACTCGCCGTGCCCGGCGTTTCGATTGAGATCATAAACGCCAGATCGCTTACAAAAGCATTCAGCTTCTCTTGGGCGCGGTACAGGGTAATCACCTCGACCAATCCGATGAACAGCGGCAACAGAAATAACGAGAAGATCAAAGCAAATTCGACCGCCGCGGTACCGCGGTTGTCGCTCCACACAGAGCGCGGGGAACGACAACGCCTCACGGCTCCACCACCGTGGCAACGGCCGAATAAAGGTAGTTGGTTCCGTTCTGGGCCACGACGGCGCTAATACCTTTCATGAAAACGAAAGGCACCGGCATCGCCACCTGCACCAGCAAGAACTCTGGCGTGCCCGTAGACGTGGCCGTGATGGTGGTGGGGAAATTTGCTGGCTGTGAGAGACCTCCGGTCCCAAGAGATCCCGCCTGCCCGATGATCGACGAAGTGTCGCCTTTACTGCCGAAATAGGTGCCGGTTTGCACCGAATATTGGAGATTATTGGCACAATTGCTACCGGA
This sequence comes from uncultured Pseudomonadota bacterium, assembly GCA_963794625.1. Lineage (GTDB taxonomy): Bacteria > Pseudomonadota > Alphaproteobacteria > Acetobacterales > Acetobacteraceae > Acidocella. The sequence continues at coordinate 19,547 of CAWCEU010000010.1, read as the reverse complement.
GACCGCCCCGAACTCCGCGCACACGGCGCTGACGAACGCCGACCCGCTGGTAATATCACCGATCTGGACTTGGCGCGTGGCCGCGCGGGTGGCGGTATCAAGCGTCAACTGCCAGTACATATCCAGCGACAGGGTGAAGATGGCGCAGAGGATCAGGAAAAAGGTACTGCCGATGATGGCGAATTCCGTGGCGGGCCCGGCCTTGCGGTCATGGCCGAACCGGACAAGTAAGCGTTGGTCCTTCAGAAAAGACTTACCCACCCAAGAATCTCCAAAATGAGACGATTTACCTGCCTGCCCGGAACAAAATCTTGATCTAGAACATTCTTTATACCGGAGCACGACGAAACTAGCCAGCTATCACGAAATACACATTTTTGAGATTTTGCTTGCCATGGCATCCTAGCAACAACGCCGCTCCCCGCATGGCGAAGATTGGATGACGCGGCCGCCTCCTTGCCTTTTGTCCTGTTCCAGGACAAGTTGTAGCAGTTTTTTCTCCCGAATGGACACATGTACCTGCCCGGGCCATGAGCGATGCGGGTAGAAGACGGACGTCCATTTGACCTGCCGCAAAGCGTAATGGCCGAGGATGCCGTTCTACTCTCTGTGCCGCCGGGCAAGTGAAAATCATGCCGGCCGGGGCGTCAGTGTCGAGGAGGGAAGCGTTAATGAATCGTATCAGGTCGGTGAAGCTCCGTCAGAAATTGATGGCTGCGGAGGAAGCGGCGGCGCTTATCCCGCCCGGCTGTACGGTGGGCATGAGCGGCTTTACCGGCTCGGGCTATCCCAAGGCGGTGCCGCAGGCCCTGGCCAAGCGGATCGAGGCGGCGCGGGAAGCGGGTAATCCGTTCCGGGTGAAGATCTGGACCGGCGCCTCCACCGGGCCGGAGCTGGATGGGGCGCTGGCCAAGGTGGACGGCATTGAGTTCCGCCTACCCTTCAACTCCGACCCTGTCGCGCGCGAGAAGATCAATAAGGGCGAGATGGAATATCTCGACATGCATCTGAGCCAGGTGGCGCCGATGGCTTGGCAGGGCTTCCTCGGCAAGCTGGATGTGGCGCTGATCGAGGTGGTGGGCATCACCGAGGACGGTTCGCTGATCCCCTCCTCCTCCGTCGGCAACTCCAAGACCTGGGTGGAGCGGGCGGACAAGATCATTCTGGAAGTGAATAACTGGCAGAATGAGGCGCTGGAGGGGGTGCATGATATTTATTACGGCACCGCCCTGCCGCCCAACCGCGTGCCCATTCCGCTGGTGCGCCCGGATGACCGTATCGGCCAGACAACCATCAAATGCGACCCTGAGAAGGTGATCGCGGTGGTTCAAACCCAGGCGCCGGACCGCAATCTGCCGTTCGCCAAGCCGGATGCCACGGCCAACGCCATTGCCGGGCATCTCATCGCGTTCCTGGAGCATGAGGTGAAGATGAGCCGGCTGCCGGAGCATTTGCTGCCGCTGCAATCGGGCGTGGGGAACATCGCCAATGCCGTGCTGGCCGGGCTGAATTCATCGCGCTTTGAGAACCTCACCGCCTATACCGAGGTGATCCAGGACGGCATGCTGGACATGCTGGATAGCGGCAAGCTGCGCCTGGCCTCCGCCACCGCCTTCTCGCTCTCCCCAAGTGCGGCGGAGCGGATGAACGACAACATGGCCGAATACCGCAAGCACATGATCCTGCGGCCGCAGGAGATTTCCAACCACCCGGAGCTGGTGCGCAGGCTGGGCTGCATCGCCATGAACGGGCTGATCGAGGCCGACATCTATGGCAATGTGAACTCCACCCAGATCATGGGCTCGCGCATCCAGACCGGCATTGGCGGCTCGGGGGATTTCGCGCGCAATGCCTATATCTCAATCTTCGTCACCCCCTCCACCGCCAAGGGCGGCGCCATCTCCTCCATCGTGCCGCTGGCGGCGCATGTGGACCATATCACCCAGGATGTGGCGGTGATTGTGACCGAGCAGGGGCTGGCGGATCTGCGGGGCTTGAGCCCGAAGCAGCGCGCCGCCTTGATCATCGAGAATTGCGCCCACCCGGACTATAGGCCGATGTTGAAGGATTATTACCACCGGGCGCGGGAGCATTCCTACGGCCAGCAATCGCCCTGCCTGCCGGGTGAGGCTCTGTCCTGGCATCAACGCTTTATAGACACCGGCACAATGCGGGCGTGAGGCGAAGGCTGCATCATCGAGCCTGAGAGGCGGGGCCATTGGCATGGCGCGGGGGATAGAAGCCGGGCGAAATTTCTTTTTGCCGACATATTCAGTAGGAATAGACGAATTTCAGAGTCTGGATTATCGTCCGTGGCGGAATGAGATTACAACGGCTGACATGGCGACACAGCCCCGGCCGGGGCCTTGAACCGTCTCGGCTTTCTGGGAAAGGTCGGTGGATGAGCGTGAAGTCAGGGCGTCACTCCCCCGCAAAATCCGGAGCCGGCAAACCGGGTACGGCCCATGGCCAAAGCTGAGCCAGCACCCAGCGCCTCCCCCATGCCTGGGCGCGGCCTGACGCATGCGGGCTGGCTGACGGCGAGCCTGGTGTTGCTGGCGGCCATCGCGCTGTGGGAACTCGCCTCTGTTTTGCGGCTATTCCCGCCCATCGCGCTGCCGCCGCCGGGGGCTGTCTGGAATGCCTTCGTCACCTTGTTCACCATTGGCTATGGCGGCCATACGATCTGGGTGGATATCGGCGTCAGCTCGTTGCGCGTGGCCATCGGCTTTCTAGGGGCGGTGGCCGTCGGCGTGCCGCTGGGGCTGGCGATGGCACGGGTGAAGCTGATCTTCCGCATCGTCGATCCGTTTCTGCAATTCATCCGCCCGGTGCCGCCTTTGGCCTATATTCCGCTGCTGGTGGTGTGGTTCGGCATTGGCGAGCTGCCGAAGATTCTATTGATTCTGGTGGGCACGATTCCCGTCATCATCATCGGCACCATCTCGGGTGTGAAGGCCACGCCGCCCTTGCGCCTTGCGGTGGCGCGCACGCTGGGTGCCACCGAAAGGCAGATTTTCCGCCATGTGATCCTGCCCTCCGCCCTGCCGGAGATTTTCACCGCCGCGCGCGTGGGCATCGGCGTGGCATGGTCCTGCCTGGTGGCGGCGGAGCTGATCGCCGCGGATCAAGGGCTGGGCTGGCTGGTGCAATATGCCGGGCAGGCCTTGCAGGTGGCGGTGGTGATCGCCGGGATCATCGTCATCGGTATCCTCGGCTATGCGATGGAGCTGGTGATCCGGCTTGTCGAGACCCGTACCGTGCCCTGGCGCGGGCGGGAATGAAATCCAAACAACAAAGGGGGCTTCATGCTGAAACAATTTCTCCGTGCCGGATTGCTGGGCGCCAGCGCCCTGGCCGCCACTTCCCTGCCCGCCCTCGCGGGCAAGCCGGACATCGTCATCGGCTATGAGAATAATGGCGCCGACCCGTATATGGTCACGCAGGGGCTGGGGCTGTTCCAGAAGGATCTGGACGCCAATGTGACCCTGAAATTCTTCGATTCCGGCCCGGCGGCGATGAGCGCGCTGGCTTCCAACAGCCTCAATTTCATGTGCGGGCTGGGGGTGCCGCCCTTTGTGGCCGCCATCTCCCAGGGATTGCCGCTTGGCGATCATCTATAACCAAGAGCGCTATACCACCGCCGCCGGCATCGCCGTGCGGCCAGGTGCGGGCATCACCTCCGTGGCGGACCTGAAGGGCAAGAAGATCGCCATCGTGCAGGGCTCCCAGGCCAGCTTCGAGCTGGCGACCTTCCTGGCGGAGGCGGGGGTGCCCTTCGAGTTCGGTGAGCCAGGTGAACATGTCCCCGCCGGAGATGCGCGTGGCCTACACCACCAACAGCATCGACGCCGCCATCGTCTGGGACCCGGTGTTCGACGCGCTGCGCGCCCAGGGGGCGGCAGTGCTGAAAACCGACGCGGACCTGCCGCGCGATGCGTCCTCCTATAACATCTGCATCGCCAACACGAACTGGGTGCAGGCGCATCCGGCGCTTACCGTGCAGTTCGTCAAGGCGCTCGATGAAGGCGTGACCTACACCAAGAACAACCCGGAGAAGGCGCTCAGCCTCATGGCCACCCAGGCCGGGATCGACCAGGCGACCGCCGCCGCCGAGCTGAAGGGCTATGAGATCTTCTCGGCCAAGGACCAGTCCGCGCCCTTCGTGCTGGGCGCCGGCGCCGGCGTGGCGGATTCCGCCACCACCAAGACGCTGGCCAACACCGCCACGGTGCTGCTGAAGATCGGCCGCATCACCAGCCCCTTGAGCGACCCCGCCAAGGCGGTGGAATCAAGCTTCGCCGCCACCGCCGCGAAATAGGCCCATGCCGATCGAAATCGAGCGCGTCACCAAGGATTTCAACGGTGCGCGCGCGCTCGAAGACATATCGCTCACCGTCGAGGATGGCTCGTTCGTGACCATCCTCGGCGCCTCGGGCTGCGGCAAATCCACCTTGCTCAACATGGTGGCGGGGCTGGAGACGCCCAGCACCGGGCGGATCACGCTGGATGGCGCGCCGATCACCAGACCGGGGCCTGACCGGGTGGTGGTGTTCCAGAAGCCCGGCCTGTACCCATGGCTGAGCCTGCGGGACAACATCGCCTTCGGCCTGCGCATGCGCGGCGGGGTGGACTGGCGGGAGGTGGACCGGGTGATCGAGCTGATCGGGCTGAAGGGCTTCGAGGCGCACCGGCCTTATGAGCTTTCAGGGGGCATGCAGCAGCGCGTGGCCATCGCCCGGGCGCTGGTGATGCATCCGCGCGTGCTGCTGATGGACGAGCCCTTCGGCGCGCTGGACGCGCAGACGCGGGAAACCATGCAAGCCTTCCTGACCGAGCTGTGGGAGCGCATCCGCGCCACGGTGATCTTCGTGACGCATGATATCGACGAGGCGATCATGCTCGGCTCCCGCCTGGTGGTGATGAGTGCCCGCCCCGGGCGCATCAGCTTGGATGCGCCGGTGACCCTGAGCCGCCCGCGGGACTGGGACATGTCCGCCAGCCCGGCCTTCCTGGAACTCAAGCGCGCGGCGCGCCGGATTCTTGCCGGTGAGGCGCATTGACGCCCCCGCCCTTGCCTCACCGGGGGGATTTGGCTTAACGGTGACACGGCGCCGAGCGGGTGTAGCTCAATGGTAAAGTCCCAGCCTTCCAAGCTGGCTGTGCGGGTTCGATTCCCGTCACCCGCTCCAGCCTTCCGGCCTTTTTCAGGGGCCTGGAGCAGAAAGGCAGCACCGAGGCTTGACATTCGGCGCTGCAAAGTGTGGAAGGCGCTTTCCATGCTGGTACGGATAGGGGCGTAGCTCAATTGGCTAGAGCGCCGGTCTCCAAAACCGGAGGTTGAGAGTTCGAGACCCTCCGCCCCTGCCATCCCTACCCAGCACGTTCGCAGTTTTTTGGAGTTTGGCCCGTCTTGGCGTTCAACGTGTTGAAATTCGCGCGCGAGGTTCGTACCGAGGCGTCCCGCGTGACTTGGCCTTCGGGCAAGGAGACTGTGCAGATGACCGGGGTCGTGCTGGCCATGGTCGTGGTCATGGCCCTGGTTCTGCTCGGGGTCGATTCGATCATCGGCCTCGGCATGCGCACCTTGTTCGGCGCCTGATTTAAGGAAAGTTTCGATGGCCAAGCGCTGGTTCGTTCTGCATGTCTATTCCGGTTTCGAGAAGAAGATCGCGCAGCAAATCAAGGAACAGGCGGAGCTGAAGGGCTTCGCCGACCATATCGGCGACATCGTGGTGCCGACCGAGGAAGTCACCGAGGTTCGCCGTGCCCAGAAGGTGAACACCGAGCGGAAATTCTTCCCCGGCTATGTCCTGATCAACATGGATATGACCGACGACACCTGGCATTTGGTGAAGGATATCCCGAAGGTCACCGGGTTCCTGGGCAGCCGCAACAAGCCGAGCCCGATTACCAATGCCGAGGCAGAGCGCATCATGAAGCAGCAGGAGGAGGGCACCGAACAGCGCCGCCCGGCTGTTATCTTCGAGGTGGGCGAGCAGGTGCGCGTGGCCGATGGCCCCTTCACCAGCTTCAACGGCGTGGTGGAGGAAGTGGACGAGGAGAAGGGCCGCGTGAAGGTCTCCGTCTCCATCTTCGGCCGCTCCACCCCCGTGGATCTGGAATACGCGCAAGTCGAAAAGCTCTGAGGCGGCATGTTCTGAACGGCTTGTAATTCGCGGGCCGCCGCCTATGTCTAGTCCGGCATTTTCGAGAGTTTTTTTGAGTGTCGGATAATCAAGCTTCTCCCCGGCGCCGCCTTCTGGTTGGCGCCGGAATTGTTCTCGCCGTGCTGGTGATCGGCGGCTGGCTCGCCAATTATCTGTTGGTCGGGCAATATCTGGTCAGTACCGACGATGCCTATATCGCCGCTGATTCCAGCCTGATCGCCGCCAAGGTGAGCGGCTATGTCACCGAAGTGGCGGTGAATGAGAACCAGCCGGTGACCAAGGGCCAGCTCCTGGTACGCATCGATCCCCGGGATTATGAGAATTCGGTGAACGCGGCCCAGGCGGCGCTGACCAGCGCCGGGGCCGATGTCGCCAATGACGAGGCGCTCCTCTCCCTGCAACAGGCGAAGATCGCCGCCGCGCAAGCGGCCGTGCAGGGCGATGAGGCGAAGCTGGTTTTCGCCGAACAGGACCAGCGCCGCTACGCCACCCTCTCAGCCAAGGGCGCCAGCCCGGTGCAGAGCGCCGACCAGGCCAATACGGATTTGCAAACCGCCCGCGCCGCCCTGGCCGCCGACCAGGCCAGCCTGCAGGCCGCACAGCGCCAGGTGGATGTGCTGAAGGCCCAGCTCACGGGCGCCAATGCCGCCGTCTCCCAGGCGCAGGCGCAGCTTACCCAGGCGCAGCTGGATCTGGAGCACACCGATATCCGCGCCCCGTTCGACGGCATGGTGGGCAACAAGACCGTGGCCGCGGGCGATTATCTGCAGCCGGGCACGCAGATCATGGCCGTGGTGCCGCTCTCGCAGGTTTATATCCTGGCGAACTACAAGGAGACGCAGATCACCCACATCCACCCCGGCCAAACCGTGAAGATCAGCGTGGATGGCTTCCCTGAGCTGAAGGTGCGCGGCCATGTGGACAGCATCTACCCCGCCTCCGGCCAGGAATTCGCGCTGCTGCCGCCGGACAACGCCACCGGCAATTTCACCAAGATCGTGCAGCGCGTGCCGGTGAAGATCCTGATCGACCTGACCCCGGAGGAAATCGGCAAGCTGCGGCCGGGCATGTCGGTGGAACCGGAAATCGATACGCGTAGCGGGCAATGATCGAGGCGGCCGCGGACGCGATCCCGCTCAAGAACAAGGTCGCCGTCGCGGGGGCGCTGCTCGGCGCCTTCATGGCGGTGCTGAACATTCAGGTGGTGAACACCTCGCTGCCGGATATTCAGGGCGGCATCGGCACCGGGCTGGATAATGGCGGCTGGATCTCCACCGCCTATCTGATCGGCGAGATCATCGTGATTCCGCTTTCGGGCTGGCTGATGGGCGTGTTCTCGCTCAGGCGCTATCTCATCGGCAATTGCATCCTGTTCCTGATTTTTTCCGCCGCCTGCGGGCTGAGCACGAGCTTCCCCGAGATGGTGGCGCTGCGGTCCATTCAGGGCTTTACCGGCGGCGTGCTGATCCCGCTGGCGCTGGTCTGCGTGATATTGCTGCTGCCGCCGCGCGCGCGGCCGGTTGGCTTCTCGATGTTCGCGCTCACCGCCACCTTCGCGCCCGCCATCGGCCCCACCATCGGCGGCTGGATCACCGATGCCTATGGCTGGCGCTATATCTTCTTCCTCAACCTCGTGCCTGGCGCGATCATGCTCCCTGCCCTGTTCTGGGGCCTCAAGCCCGAGCCGATGCATCTGGACCGGCTCTGGCATGGGGACTGGCTGGGCGTGCTCGCCATGGCCATCGGGCTCGGCACGCTGCAGACCGTGCTGGAGGAAGGCAACAAGGATGACTGGTTCGGCTCGGCTTTCATCACCCGCCTCTCCATCATCTCCGCGGTCTCCATGGCCTTGTTCTTCTTCCAGGAGCTGCGGCCGGGCAACAAGGCGCCGCTGGTGAATCTGCGCCTGTTCGGGCGCTGGAATTTCGGGTTCAGCTCGATTTCCAATTTCATGCTGGGCTTCGTGCTCTATGCGGCCGTCTATCTCATTCCGATTTATCTCGCCGAGGCGCATGGCTACAGCGCTTCGCAATCCGGCCAGGTGATGGCCTGGATCGGCCTGCCGCAGCTTGTCATCATTCCCTGCATGCCCTGGCTGATGCAGCGTATCGACCCGCGCCGCCTGCTCTCGCTCGGCTTCCTACTATTCTTCATCAGCCTGATGATGAATCTGCGGCTTGGCCCCAATGACAGCGGGCCGCAATTGCTCATCCCCAACCTCATCCGCGCCGTGGGTCAGGCGCTGGTGTTCCCGCCCATCACCATGATCGCCACCGCCGGCATTTCGGCCGCGGATGCGGGCTCGGCCTCGGCCTTGTTCAACATGCTGCGCAATCTGGGCGGGGCGGTGGGCATCGCCACGGTGGAAACCTTTGTTACCAACCGCGAGAAATTTCACTCCTTTATCATCAACCAGCATGTCAGCCTGATGGACCCGGCAACGCGCGAGCGGATTGCTGCGATGCAACAATATTTTCAGGCGCATGGTTTGGCCAATGCCGGCGGCGCGCGCCAGCAGGCGATTGTGCTGCTTGGCGAAACCCTCAGGCAGCAAGCCAATTATTTCGCCTATGGCGATGCCTTCGGGCTGCTCGCCATGGGCATGCTGGTAGCTTTCGCGGCGTCGCTATTTGTCCGCCGCCCAGGCGGGCCGGCCGCGCCCGGAGGCCATTAGAGCGCGACGGCTTTAGCTTCGCTCGCTTCGCGGGCGCGGATAAAGTCTGCATCGCCCTCCAAAACATTGAGTATAGAGGCAGGTTGATCTGGGTCATGTCCTGCCGCTCAAATTTTTGTCACCTAGTCCCCGGCTCGTCATTTCAGGCTTTTTTACCGAAAGCCCGGATAACGGGCCTTTGCGTTCCCTATTTATTGGTTTAGGATTTTAAAAAAGAAGAGGAGGTCCACATGGCTCGAGTTGCATTGGTCACGGGTGGGACACGCGGCATCGGTGCCGCTATCAGCATAGCGCTGCAAAAGGCGGGGCGGCTCGTTGTCGCCAGCTACGCCGGAAATACCGAAGCGGCCGAAGCCTTCCAAAGAGACACCGGAATTGAAACCATCAAGTTCGATGTGGGCAATTTCGAGGAAACGCTTGCCGCGGTGAACGACATCGCGTCCCGCCATGGCGCCGTTGAAATTCTGGTCAACAACGCCGGCATCACCAAGGATGCGGTGCTGGGCAAGATGACCCGCGATATGTGGGATGCGGTGATCGACACAAACCTTGGCTCCTGCTTCAATCTTTGCAAAGCGACCTTCGACGGCATGAAGGGCAAGAAATTCGGCCGTATCGTCAATATCGGCTCCATCAACGGCCAGGCCGGGCAATATGGCCAGGTGAATTATGCCGCCGCCAAATCCGGCATCCATGGTTTCACCAAGGCGCTGGCACAGGAAGGGGCACGCTACGGCGTGACCGTGAACGCCATTGCGCCCGGCTATGTCGATACCGATATGGTACGCGCCGTGCCGCCGGATGTGCTGGAGAAGATCATCGCCAAAATCCCGCGCGGGCGGCTGGGCAAGGCAGACGATATCGCGCGCGGCGTGGTGTTCCTGACGGCCGATGATGCCGATTTCGTAACCGGGTCCACCCTCTCCATCAATGGCGGCCAGCATATGTACTGAGGCGGCTTAACGCCTCTTTACATCGTTTCAAACGTTTTTGGCGCCGCTTTTAAAAAAAGCGGCGCCAAAAAGCTTGTGAAATTACTTACAGGGTTGTTTTCAGACAACCCTTATAAGTTTACGTATCCAGGTTAGCCACCTTGAGGGCGTTGTTCACGATGAACTCGCGCCGCGGTTCCACCACGTCGCCCATCAGCGTCGAGAAGATCTGGTCCGTATCCTTGGCATCGGAAATCTTCACCTGCAGCAAGCGGCGCGCTTCGGGGTTCAAAGTCGTCGCCCACAGCTCTTCCGGGTTCATCTCGCCCAGCCCTTTGAAGCGGCTGATCACCAGCCCCTTGCGGCCATGCGCCAGCAGTGAATCCCACATCGCCGCCGGGCCATGCAAGGGCTTCGCCACGCCGCCATCGATGGAGAGTTTCGCATCCTCGCCGAATAATTCGGCCATCTTGCCCGAGCGCTCGGCCAGATAACGCGCCTCGGCGGTGCGCAGCGTGATCGCATCCAGCGTGAAATGCTCGGCCACGCCGCGCACGGTGCGGCCGATCTTCACACCGGCCTCATCGGAAGTGACAACCCAGCCGCGTTCGGTGGGGTGGGAAATGCCGTTCAGCCGCGCCACCAGCGCCGCATCCCGCGCCGCATCGCCCAACGCCGCCGGCGAGAGCAGCCCGGCAATGGCGATCTGCTCCAGATAGATTTGCGGCAGCGTGTTCTCCATCGCCCGCAAGCGGTGCACCGCCTGGCCGATCCACACCGACGCCTCGCGCAGATCATCGCCGGAGAGCGTCTGCGTCCCGCTCGTCAGCACCGAATCACCCAAGGCACGGTCGAGCAGGAAGGCTTCCAGCGCTGCGTCGTCCTTCAGATAACGCTGATCATTGCCACGCTTGGCGCGATAGAGCGGCGGCTGCGCGATATAAAGATAGCCCTGTTCGACGAGCTGCGGCATCTGCCTGTAGAAAAACGTGAGCAGCAGCGTGCGGATATGCGAACCATCCACGTCCGCGTCCGTCATGATGACGATGCGGTGATAGCGCAGCTTGGCGGGGTCGAACCCGCCCTGCTCGCTCTCCCCCCGGCCGATGCCAGCACCCAGGGCGGTGATCAGCGTGCCAACCTCCGCACTGCTCAGCATCTTGTCGAAGCGCGCGCGCTCGACGTTCAAGATCTTGCCCTTCAGCGGCAAAATCGCCTGGTATTTCCGGTCACGCCCCTGCTTCGCGGAGCCGCCGGCGCTGTCACCCTCGACCAGGAAGAGTTCGGATTTCGCCGGGTCACGCTCCTGGCAATCCGCCAGCTTGCCGGGCAGGGAGGAAATATCCAAAACACCCTTGCGGCGGGTGAGTTCGCGGGCCTTGCGCGCCGCCTCACGCGCCGCCGCCGCGTCCATCACCTTCTGGACGATGTGCTTGGCCTCTTTCGGATGCGTCTCGAACCAATGGCTGAGCGCATCGGCCACCGCCGCCTGCACCACCGGCTGCACTTCGGAGGAGATCAGCTTGTCCTTGGTCTGGGAGGAGAATTTCGGGTCCGGCACCTTCACCGAGAGCACGGCGGTGAGGCCCTCTCGCATATCCTCGCCGGAGATGTCCGCGCCATCCTTCTTGCCCATGCTCTTGGCGTAGTTGCTCACCACGCGCGTCAGCGCTCCACGGAATCCGGCGAGATGGGTGCCGCCATCGCGCTGCGGGATGTTGTTGGTGAAGCAGAGCATCGTCTCATGATAGGAATTGTTCCAGGTGCAGGCGAACTCCACCTTGATCCCGGATTCCTTGGCGTCGGACATCGCGGTGATGGGTGCGGGCAGCAGCGAGGCCCTGGCGCGGTCCAGCCAGATGCAAAACTCCTTCACGCCGCCATCGTAATGGAATTCCGCCTGCTGGATCGGCTCATGCCGCTCATCGCGCAGCGCGATGGCAAGGCCCGAATTCAGGAAGGCGAGTTCGCGCAGGCGGCGCTCGAACACCGCATAGTCGAATTCCGTATGGGTGAAGGTGGCGGCGGAGGGTTTGAAGATGACTTCCGTGCCGTTGGGCTTGTCCGAGGGGCCGACAATCTTCAACGGCTGCACCGTGTCGCCATGCTCGAAACGGATGAAATGCTCCTGCCCGTTGCGCCAGATGCGCACTTCCATCCATTCGGAAAGCGCGTTCACCACGGCGGCACCCACGCCGTGCAAACCACCGGAAACCTTGTAGCTGTTCTGGTTGAACTTGCCGCCCGCATGCAGCTTGGTCAGCACCACCTCGGCGGCTGAAATGCCTTCCTCGATATGGATGTCGGTGGGGATGCCGCGGCCATTATCCCGGACAGTCATGGAGCCATCGCCGTTCAGCACCGCCTCCACCCGGCTGGCGAAGCCGGCCTGGGCCTCGTCCACCGCGTTATCGATGATTTCGAAGCCCATATGGTGCAGGCCAGAGCCGTCATCCGTGTCGCCAATATACATGCCGGGCCGTTTACGGACGGCATCCAGCCCCTTCAGAACACTGATCGATGCGGCGTCATAGGCATCGTCTTGCGGGGCTGGCTCAGGCGTATCGGACATAATAGGTAACAGGCTCCAGAATCGTCTTGTGGAGCGGGTTTTATACAGGAATTTGCGGCAAAAGCCTAATGCGGCGGGCGCTTGGGCTACATTGTGCCGGCATAGCTTGGCTGCACCTCAGCCGGGGTGGCGGCGGGCTGTGCGCCTATGCCCAAAGCCTGCGCCAGCGCCGCGATGCCGTTGCGAAATGGCCCGCGCGGGCGTGCCGCCAGCGTGCCCAGGCCGCTGGCGCGGCCGGCCTGGCGCGGCAGGTCCGGGATCACCGCGTCGATCGCCAGGCCCAGATGGTCCTCGATGAAAACCCGCGCCAGCCCGCCCGGCACGCCCGCCTTGTTCAGGATCAGCACCGGGCGCGGGTTCTGGCCGGAACCGCCGGGCAAGCCCCGCAATTTCTCCACGTTGCGCAGCGAAATCATCGTCGGGTCCAGCACGATCACGCGTTGCTGGGCGTTGAACAGCAATTGCCGCGCCAGCGGGGTAAGCCGCGCCCCGGTATCGGCGACCATGAAGTTATAGCGCGCGCGGATGGCCTGCGCGAAGGTGGCGATGCCATCCGGGTTGCTGGGCGCCTGCCAGGTCAGCGGCTCCAGCCCCGCCATCACGTGCAGGCGGTCCCCGGCATCATGGGCGCAGCGTTCGATGAGCAGCTGGTCCACGCGCTGCGGCGCCTCCAGCACGGCGGGCAGGCCGCGGCTGCCGGGAACATCCATGTCCAGCGCCAGGGTGCCGGTGTTAAGCTCGCCATCCAGCAGCACGGTGTGGCGGTGCAGCTCGGCGGCGATATACCAGCCAAGATTCGCGGCGATGCAGCTTGTGCCCACCCCGCCCCGCGCCCCGCACAGCGCGATCATCCGCCCGCCGCGCTGGCCGGCCTGCTCGCGCACCAGATTATCGATCACCGGCAGGAAATTCTGGGCGACCATATCAGCGGTCAGCGGTTTAGGAAGATATTCCTTCACCCCCATGTTCTTCACCACGATTCGGTAGAAATTCACGTTCTGCACCTCGCCCACCGCCAGCACCACCGTGCCGGCATCCACGGTATCGGCCAGGTCCATCAGCGCGTTGATCGGCTGCTCCTCGCCCGAGAGGTCCACCAGCACGATCTCAGGCGTGGGCATCGCCGCCAGGGTGGTAAGGGCGTGGCGGAAATCCACCAGGTGCACCTGGTTGCTGTTGGGGATATGCCCGGCCAGCACGGTATGGAGCAGGCTGGCACTCTCCTCATCCCGCGCGAAACCGATGAACTTGTCCCGCTTCAGGCCGCTTGGCGCGGCGGCGAAGGGGCGGGTGAGGCTATTGCTGTAAGGCTCCGCCTGCCGTCCCTCCAGCAGGGCGGGCAGGCGCGTATAGGCGGTTGGGTTATCCTGCATGGCGCTACATCCTCCGGGCCGGATGATTTCAGCAGAAGGCGGTTGCCATCGCGTTAATGTGCGGCCCGGCATGGGTGCCCGCGCCGGGGCGAGGTTGCGGGGCGGGGCGCACCGCTCTATCAGCGCCGCTCATTTTGATTTTTCACAGGACACGATGGCTCGGCAGAAAAAAGGCCGCAAACTCGACGGCTGGATCATTCTCGACAAACCGCAAGGCATCACCAGCACGCAGGCGCTGAACAAGGTGAAGCGGGCACTGGACGCCCAGAAGGCCGGGCATGGCGGCACGCTGGACCCGCTGGCCACCGGCATCCTGCCGCTGGCCTTCGGTGCGGCCACCAAAACCGTGCCCTATGTGATGGACAGCACGAAGATCTATCATTTCACCCTGAAATTCGGCGAGGCGCGGGATACCGACGATGCCGAAGGCGCTGTCGTCGCCACCTCCAACGCCCGGCCCAGCGATGCCGAAATTCTGGCCGCCCTGCCCCGGTTCACCGGCAGCATCATGCAAATCCCGCCCGCCTTCTCCGCCATCAAGGTGGATGGCGAGCGTGCCTATGACATGGCGCGCGACGGCCGCCCGCCGGAACTGCCGCCCCGCCCGGCGCAGGTGGACCGGTTCGAGCTGATCGGCCGGCCGGACGAAGACCATGTCACCTTCGAGGTGCAGTCCGGCAAGGGGGTCTATATGCGCTCCTTGGCGCGGGATCTGGCCCAGGCCTGCGGCTCGGTGGGGCATATCGCCGTGCTGCGCCGCCTGCGCGTGGGGCCTTTCCTGGAGCACATGGCGGTTCCTCTGGACTTTTTCCTCAATCCAGAGCAGAACCCCGCCACTCTTGCCGAAACTTTGCTGCCGCTCGAGACCGCGCTGGACGACATCCCGGCACTGGCCCTGAACCAAGCAGAGTTTTTCGCCCTTTCCCAGGGCCAGGCCATAAGCCTGGTGGACCTGATGGGGCGGATCCCGGAAGCCGCCAACCCCGATGAGGGGCTGGTGCGTGTAACGGCGGCGGGGCGCGTGAAGGCCATGGCCCGACTCTCTGAAGGGTGGCTGAAGCCCGAGCGCTTGTTCTAACGTCTTTTTTTAAAGGATATCACGATGTCGATTACCCCTGAGCGCCGCACGGAGCTCATCGCCGAGTACGCGACCGCCGCCAACGACACGGGCTCCCCGGAAGTGCAGGTTGCCCTGCTTTCCGAGCGCATCTCCAACCTGACCGAGCATCTGAAGACCCACGCGAAGGATTATCATTCCCGCCGTGGCCTGCTGGTGCTGGTTGGCCAGCGCCGTTCGCTGCTGGACTATCTGAAGCGCAAGAACGTCAAGCGCTATCAGGATCTGATCGGCCGGCTGAACCTCCGCCGCTGATCAAAACGGCGCCTTCGGGCGCCGTTTTTCATTTGGGAGCGCGCCATGGCCAATTCCTCCCTCCGCCGCGCCGCCCTGGCGGTGCTGATTCTGAATTTCGGGTTCTTCTTCTTTGAATTCGGCGTGGCGCGGGCCATCGGCTCGGTGGCGCTCTTTGCCGACAGCGTGGATTTCCTGGAAGATTCGGCGGTGAATTTCCTGCTGCTCGCCGCCCTTGGCTGGGGCCAAAAGGCGCGGGCGAAAGCTGGCATGGTGATGGCGGGGCTGATCTTCGTGCCCAGCCTGGCCACCCTCTGGCAGGCCATTTCCAAAATCTGGCACCCTGAAGCGCCGGATGCCGCCTGGCTTTCCCTCACCGGGCTGGCCGCCATGGCGGTCAATCTCTGCGCGGCGATAATCCTCTCGCGCCATCGCCACACCGGCGGCAGCATCACCCGCGCCGCCTTTCTCTCCGCCCGTAACGACGTGCTGGCCAATGCCGCCATCATCCTGGCTGGCGCCATCACGGCCTATCTCTGGCACAGCCTCTGGCCGGACATGATCGCGGGGCTTGGCATCGGCGCGATGAACCTGGACGCGGCGAAAGAAGTTTGGGAGGCCGCGCGCGAGGAGCACGCGGCCTGATCCAGTCTTACGCGGGCAAGCGCAGGTGATACGCCTTCGGCCGGGTCAGCGTCTCATACCCCCAGCGGGAGAGCGTATAGCCGCGCCCGCTATCCTTCACGCCCACCCATGGCAAAGCCGGGTCCAGCGCGTCGCAGCGGTTCAGGAACACCGTGCCGGTCTCGATCCTGTCGCCCAGCACCTCGGCGGCCTCGGTGTCGCGGGTGAAGATGGCCGCCGTCAGCCCGAACGGCGTGTCGTTCATCAGCGCCAGCGCCTCCTCGTCGGATTTCACCTTCATCACGCCGACGATCGGCCCGAAGGTTTCCTCCATCATCACCCGCATGGAGTGATCCACATCCACCAGAATCTGCGGCGCCACATAGGTCGTGCCTGGCTTATCCGCCTCGAAGCGCGAGGTATCGACCAGCGTTTTCGCACCCTGCGCCACGGCTTCCGCCACCTGGCCGCGGATAAACTCGGCCGCGCGGGTGTTCACCACGGGGCCTAGATTCGTGTCCTGCCTTGTCGGGTCGCCCAGGCGGTAGGAATTGGCCATCGCCACCGCGCGCTCGATGAACTCGTCATACACGTTCTCGTGCAGATACAGCCGCTCAATGCCGCAGCAGCACTGGCCGGAATTGAAGAACGCGCCGTCGATGAGGTTTTCCACCGCGAAGGCCACATCCGCATCCGCCCGCACATAGCCGGGATCCTTGCCGCCCAGCTCCAGCCCCACGGAGATGAACCGGTCCGAAGCCGCGCGCTGCACCTTGTGCCCGGTGGGCACCGAGCCGGTAAAGGCGACATGGTTCACCCGCGAATCGCGGATGGTATTCTCCGCATCCTCATGGGAGAGATGCAGCACCTGGAACACGCCCTCCGGCAGCCCGGCCTCGGCGAAAGCCTGGGCAAAGCGCTCGGCCACCAGCGGCGTCTGCGGCGAGTGCTTCAGGATCACCGCATTGCCCGCCATGATGGAGGGGATCACCGAGTTCACGGTGGTGAGAATCGGGTAGTTCCAGGGGGCGATGACATACACCACCCCCAGCGGCTCGCGCTTGATGTAGCGCTTGAAGCCGTCCTTCGGCCCCGGATCATAGGCGGCCAGGCCGGCCTCGGCTTCCTCGATCATGAAGCGCGTGCGCTCCACGCCGCCGCGCGCCTCGTTCGGCGCCTGGGAGATGGGGCGGCCCATCTGCCAGCAGATTTCCAGCCCGATCTCATTCGCATGCGCCAGCAGCGCATCGCAGAATTTGTGGCAGATGGCGGCGCGCTCGGCGAGGCTCGTATGTTTCCAGGCGGCCTGCGCCTTCACCGCGCGGTCCAGCGTGGCGGAGATTTCGGCACCCGTGGCAAAAGCGCGTTCCACATAAACGCTGCCGTCCACCGGCGAGATGGTAAGTTGTTTGGTCATTCTTTATCTTCCGTGTTGCGGTCCCTCGATGCGTATACCCAGAGTTCATGGCCGGCATAGCACAGCCCGGCCAAGCATGCCGGGGCAAGAAAGTACATGACGCGGAATAACAGAATTGCGCCCAGCGCTTCGGCGGGCGGCAAATAGGCGGAAAGCCCCAGCAGCAGCACGGAATCGAACACCCCGACCCCGCCCGGCAGGCCGGAGAGCACACCGGCGGCAAAGGCGCCGAGATAAAGGCTGAGCGTGCGCGGATAGGTCAGGCCGGGGGCGGCGGGCAGAACCGCGTGCAGAATGGCGCTGGCACAGCAGATATCGAGGCAGGAGAGCGCGATCTGCGCCAGGGCAATCCGCCCGCCCGGCAGCGCGATGCGCTTGCCGAACAGCACCACCGCCTCCCGCCCGCGTGCCGCCAGCACATAGAAAGCCGGCACCGCCAGCAGCCCCGCCCCCACGATGCGCAGCAGCGCCGGGGCTAGGCTGCTGGGCAGCGGCACCGAGAACGGGTCCACCAGCAAAAGCGAGCCCATCAGCGTCAGCACCCCAAGGGTAAAGCTGCTGCCGGACAGCGTCATGATGCACGCAATACCGCCCGCCGGCACCTCCCATTGGGCATAGAAACGTAGGCGGATGGCCGCCGCCGTCAGTGCCGTGGCCCCCAGCACATGGCTGAGCGCATAAGCGCAGAAAGAGGCGAGGCCGATGCTGGGATAAGGCAGGCGCGGGCTTCCGCCTGCCCGCCGCGCGAAGAAAACCCCCGGCAGATCATAGGCAGCCATGATGCAGAAAGAGACCGCCAGCAGCGCCAGCGCGCGGATCACGTCCCAAAAGGGTGTGGCCAGGAAGGCGGCGAAAATCGCCGCCAGCCCAACCTTCCTGAGAACCCCGTGCAGCCCAAAGGCAATGGCCGTGAGAAGCAGAAGCCCAAGAACAGGCGGCAGAAACTTCAGCAGCCGGCGCAAGGGTTCAGGCCGCCGCCTCCTCGCGGGCGAGGCTCAGCTCGATCAGCGCGATCGTCCGCTCCACCCCGTAAAGGGCTATGAACCCGCCGAAGCGCGGGCCTTCCTCAGTGCCCAATAGCACCTGATACAGGCAGTCGAACCAGGCCTTCAGCGGGGCAAAGGGATGGCGTTTGCCGATGGCATAGACGAGATTTTGCAGCCGCTCCGCCTCGGTATCGCCGGGGTGCTGCGCCTGCTCGTCCGCCCGCAGGCTTTTCGCCAGATCCTCCAGCGCCGCGCGCTCCACCTCTGTGGGGGCACGGTACTGGCGCTTCGGGGCCACGAAATCGCGGTTATAGGCCACGGCGTAATGCACCAGCTCCGCCAGGAAGGGGAAGCTCTCGGCATTGGCCTCGGGCATATAGGCGCGGATGAAGCCCCAGAGCATTTCCGCGCTATCGGCATTGCTCACGGAGGCCAGGTTCAGCAGCATGGTGAAGCTGATCGGCGAGCCCGCGTTTTCCGGCAATTCCCCGCCATGGATATGCCAGGCCGGATTGTCATGCGGCGCCTCGGCCGTTGGCAGCGCCGCGACGGCGTTGATGTAATCATCCGTGGCGCGGGGGATGACATCAAAGAACAGCCGCTTGGCGCGCTGCGGGGCGTGATACATGAACTGGGCCAGCGATTCCTTGGGCGCGTAGGTCAGCCATTCATCGATGGAGAGCCCGTTGCCCTTGGACTTGGAGATTTTCCGCCCCTTATCGTCCAGGAACAGCTCATAGGTCAGGGTCAGCGGCGGCTCCTTGCCCAAAGCGCGGCAGATCGAGGAGGAGAGCTTCACGCTGTCGATGAGATCCTTGCCGGACATCTCATAATCCACGTCCAGCGCGTACCAGCGCATTGCCCAATCGGCCTTCCATTGCAGCTTGGCCGAGCCGCCAAGCACGGAGGTCTCGAATTTCGCGCCGCTCTCCGGGTCGGTCCAGAACACGGTGCCGTGCTCCGCATCCACCTTGTCGATAGGCACCTGCATGACGATGCCGGTGCGCGGATGAATGGGCAGGATGGGCGAATAGGTCGCCTTGCGCTCCGCCCCCAGTGTCGGGGAGGATGATCTGCACGATCTCGTCATGGTGGCGCAGCACATGCAGCAGCGCCGCGTCGAACCGGCCGGAGGCATAATAATCGCTGGCCGAGGCGAACTCGAACTCAAACCCGAAGGCGCGCAGGAAATCCTGCAGCATGTTGTTGTTATGCGCGCCGAAGCTCTCGAACTTGCCGAACGGGTCGGGGATGCGCGTCAGCGGCTTGCCCAGAAATTCGCGCAGCATCTCCTTGTTCGGCACATTGTCCGGCACCTTGCGCAAGCCATCCATATCGTCCGAGAAGGCCAGCAGGCGGGACTTCATGCCCGTCAGCTCCGTGAACGCCTTGCGCACCCAGGTCGTGCGCGCCACCTCGCCGAACGTGCCGATATGCGGCAGGCCGGA
>CAWCEU010000009.1:0-468432 GCA_963794625.1 uncultured Pseudomonadota bacterium | reverse complement strand
GAGGCCGGGGAAGAGCGGGTCCGGCCCCGCCGTGCCGCCGGGCCCGGGGGCGCCGATGCAGAAAGCAGGCACCGCGCCGGAGGCGGTGAGCGGGGTGAGGTCTTCGGGCACGCCCTCGCCGCTGATGAACACGGCATCCACCGTGCCGGCGATGAAGGCGCGGGTTTTATCCTCGCTGCTATGCAGGCCGAAGACCGGGGCGGTGGCAATGCCAAGCCGGGCCAGCGCCAGCAGGGCGGCCAGATCGCCGCTTTGCGGCTGCGCCGCGCCGATGCGCAACGGGGCCATTTTCTGCAGCGTGTTCAGCGTGGGCACGCTGCCATTGGCGGCGCGCAGCATCAGCACGCCGGAATTGCAGCCGGCCAGCAGCGGGGTCCAGTGCGTGGGGTCGAAATGCACCCGGGAATCGCCGGTGAGATAGGCGATGAGCGCGGCGCCGGGCAGGATGGCGGCGCTGCGGCCATCCGGCACGATCAGCGCATCCAGCCGGTTGGCGCCGGTGACACCATCGAGCCCGCCCACGGGCTCGGCCACGATGTTCGGGGTGCCGGGGAAGGCATCGGCCATGGCAAGCGCGAAGGCGCTGCCCCAGCGGCTGGTCTGGCCGCCATCGGGCCCCGCCACCAGCAGGTTCATGGGCCCCAGCGCCGCCTGCGCCTGCGCCTGGGCGCGTGCTGCCCCCGGCAGCAAGGCCGAGGCGGCAAAGGCACCGAGAATGTGCCGGCGTTTCATCTGGTTCCAACTCCGCGCTTCCTCGAAGCCATAGAGATTACGCCCGACCGGAATTTCGTCAATTGTCGTACTGGACCAGCGTTTCCACCGGCACGTCCAGCCTGTCGCGCCCGTGCAGGAAGGTCAGCTCGATCACCGCCGCGGCGGCCACCACTTCGGCGCCGACATTCTGCAAAAGCTTGATGCCGGCAGCCATGGTGCCGCCGGTGGCCAGAAGATCATCCACCACCACCACGCGGGCCCCTTTTTCCACCGCATCGGCCTGGATCTCGACCCGGTCCGAGCCATATTCCAGCGCGTAATCCAGCCCGACGGTGGCGCCGGGCAGCTTGCCGGGCTTGCGGATCATGACGAAGCCGCAGCCGAGCTTCAGCGCCAGCGGTGCCGCCAGCAGGAAGCCCCGGCTCTCCACCCCGGCCAGCACGGTGGGGTTATAAACCCGCACCCGGTTGGCCAGCCGCCCCATGGCCACCTGCCAGGCATCGGCGTTCCTGAGCAGGGTTGAGATGTCGTAGAAAAGGATGCCCGGTTTCGGGAAATCCGGGATGCCGCGAATATGATCTTTGAGGTCCATGATGGCGCTCCTATAGACGACCCGTGCCCTGCGGCAAATTCTTCGCCTCGCCTTGCCAGGCGGCGGCGGTTTCCTCATCGGCGCAATTGGCTTCCACCCAGCTTGTTGTGCCGCTGGCGGTTTCCTCGGCCTTCCAGAAGGGGGCGCGGGTTTTCAACTGGTCGATGAGATAGGCGGTGGCGGCCAGGGCCTCGGCCCGGTGGGCGCTGGCGGTGGCGACGAAGACGATATTCTGTTCCGGCTCCAGCCGGCCGACGCGGTGGATGATGATGAGGCCGGAAAGGCGCCAGCGGGCTTGCGCCTCGCTGGCCAGCCGGTCCAGCGCCTTTTCCGTCATGCCGGGGTAATGTTCCAGATGCAGCGCCCGCAGCCCGCCATCCGCCGTCTGGCGCACCAGGCCAATGAAGCTGGCGATGCCGCCCACCCCGTCATGGCCCAGTTGCGCCAGCAGCGCGCCGGGGTCGAAATCCTGTTCCTGCACGGCCACCAGGCGCATGGCCTCAGCCTCCGGTCACGGGGGGGAAGAAGGCGATTTCATCCGCATCGCCCAAGGGGGCGTCGAGCGGGCAGAATTCCTGGGCGATGGCGCAGCGGATGAGTTTTTCATCCTTGAAGGCGGCCTCGTAGCCGGGGCCTTGTGCGCGCAGCCAGGCGATCAGCGCGCGCGGGGTTGTGATCTCCGCGGGCAGGGTCAGCTCCTCGCTGGTCTTGCCGGTGCGTTCGCGAAGCCAGGCGAAATAGAGGATGCGCATGGGCGGCCTACCTTGCATCGCCCGGCACGGCGGGCACGGGCTGGGGCACGCCGTTTTGCGTGCTGTAGAGATCACCGTCGGTGGTGACATCCTCCGCGCCGTTGATCTGCGGGCCCTTGCCCGGCGGGTAGGGCGAGGGCAGGGAGGGCGTATAGCCCTGGCCGAGCGGCAGGGTCGCGTTCTTCTCAACCTCGCTCAAAGTGGGCATTGGCTGCGCCGGGCCGGGCCAGACATCGCCGGGTTGGGGCTGCAGCGGTGCCACATCCGGGGTTTTGCCGAGGGCGCGCTGGGCGGTTTCGCTGGCGGCGGGGGGCGCATTGGGGTTGCCGAAGGGCCAGAGCGCATGCTCCGCGAAAGCACCGCCGCCCGTGCAGCCGGTAAGGCAAAGAGCCGCCATCAAAGCGAGGGGGATGCGCAAAGACTCTGCTCCTTCAGCGATTGCCGGGTTCATTTAACCCAAGTGCCTGGATCAGGAAATCCGTGAGGGGTTCAGGCTTGTCCAGGGGCAGAACCGGCACCGGGCAATCTGGCAGCATGGCATCGCTGGCCACGGCCAGCAGGTTCGCATCCGGCCAGGGGGCGGGCTTGTTGAGGCTGGGGCGGTAGACGGCCAGGCGCGGCACCGGTTCGGCCTTGAAACCTTCCACCAGAACGAGATCCACCGGGGCCAGCCGTGCCAGCAGCGCCTCCAGCGGGGCGGGGCTGCGCGAGAACAGGGCGAAACCATCCTCCGTGGTGAGAATCACCTCCCGCGCACCGGCTTCGGCATGGATGAAACTATCCTTGCCGGGCTTGTCCAGCGTGACGCCATGATGCGCGTGCTTGATGCTGGAGACGCTGAGGCCCCGTGCCTTGAACAGCGGAATAAGGGCGGCGATCAGCGTGGTCTTGCCGGAGCCCGACCAGCCGGAGATGGCGAGAACGGCCAAGCCGGTTCAGGCGGCCGGGGGTTGCGCGCCGGCATGGCGCAGCCCGGCGGTGAGATAATCCCAGCCGGTGATCAATGTGAGTGCCGCGGCCAGCCAGAGCAGCACGAAGCCGATCCAGCCCACGGGCAGGAAACCCAGCCCCAGGAAGCGCGCCCCTTCATCGCCCAGCAGCAGCAGGCCGAGCGAGACCATCTGCACGCCGGTTTTCCATTTCGCGAGCTTGGTGACGGGCAGGCCGATGCGGATGCCCGCCAGGTATTCCCGCAGGCCCGAAACCAGGATTTCCCGTAGCATGATGACGATGGCGGGATAGATGCCGTAGGCGGGCATGTGGTTGAAGCCGGCCAGGCACATCAGCGTGGCGCCGATCAGCAGCTTATCGGCGATCGGGTCCAGCATGCGGCCGAAATCCGAAAGCTGGGCCAGCTCGCGGGCGAGCTTGCCGTCCAGATAATCGGTGATGCCCGCCAGGGTGAACAGCAGGGCCGCGCCGAAATCCGCCCAGGGGGCGCCGATGGCCTCCAGCAGCACCAGCAGAGGAATGGCGCCAATGCGCGAGAGGGTGAGGATATTGGGCAGATCGGTCAGCATCGGCGGCCACCCTAGCGGGGATTTTGCGCGGGCGGAACCGCCAGCACGGAATTGAAACGATCAAGCGCTGCCGCCCCGGCGGTTTGGGCGGCCTGCTCCAGCGCGCGGTAGGCGGCCAGCAGCTCCTCGCCTAGGGCCGTGAGCCGGGCCCCGCCATGCGCGGCGCCGCCCTTGGCGGTTTCCACCAGAGGGGCCGCGAAGCTGGCGTTGAGGGATTCGACCAAGCTCCAGGCCCGCTTGTAACTCATCCCCATGCGCCGCCCGGCGGCGGCGATGGAGCCGGTTTCGGCGATGAGCGCCAGCAGATCCGCCCGGCCTGGCCCCATGACGATACCATGGGGGCCATTCAGCCGCAGTTTCATATTTAGGTTTGGTTTTTCCGCCATGGCGCCATTCAACCATGTTGCGGGTTTGACCGTCACCCTCCCGCACCGATATATCCAACGCAACATATCGGGAGTTTGCCATGTCTGTGTCTCGCCGTTTGCTGCTTGCCGCCCCCTTGGCCCTGGCCGCCGCCAGGAACGCCTTTGCCGGGGAGGCGATCACCGTCGCCTATGCCGGGTCGATGGGGAAGTTGATGGATAAGGGGATGAACCCCTCCTTCACCGCCGCCACCGGGGTTGCGGTGCATGGCATCGGCCAGGGCGCGGTGGCGCTGGCGCATCTCATCACCGGCGGGGCGATGAAGCCGGATGTGTTCGTGCCCGTTTCCGCCGGCCCGGCGAAGATCGTGCGCGATGCCGGGCTGGCGGAGACGGCGATTCCGGTGGCCAGCACCTCCATGGTTCTGGCCTATTCCCCCAGCTCCAAATTCGCCGCGCAATTCGCCGCCGCCAAGGGCGCGGACTGGACGAAGATTTTCCTGAACCCGGATTTCCGCCTGGGCCGCACCGACCCCACGGTGGACCCGCAGGGCCAATATGTGCTGTTCGCCCTGCAACTGGCGGAGGCTTACTACAAGCTGCCGGGCTTCGCGGAGAAACTATCCGGCCCGATGATCAACCCGGCGCAGATCTTCGCCGAACCTTCTCTGCTGGCGCGGCTGGAGGCTGGGCAGGTGGACGCAACCTTGGGCTATAAGAGTGCCGTGGTCTCTCAGAAGCTGCCCTTCATTGAATTGCCGGATGCGGTCAACCTCTCCAACCCGGCGCTGGCCAAGAGCGCCTATGCCAAGGCCAGCCTGACGCTGAAGGGCAAGACCATCCACCCCAGCCCGCTGGTATTCTATGCCATGGCTCTGAAAGCAGCGGCTAACCCGAAGGCGGCGGCGGATTATGTCGCCTTCCTGGCCGGGCCGGATGGGCAGTCCATCTTCAAGCGTTACGGCTACGGGCCGGGCAAGGGAGCCTCCATCTGACTCTGCTGCGCACCGGCTTTCTGCTCCTCGTTCTCGCCTTTCTGGTGGCGCCGCTCAGCGGGCTGGTCACCAATGGCGTGTTCTGGGAGGAGCTGGCGCTCAGCCCGCAGGATTGGGCTTCCATCGCCACCTCCCTGCTGGGCGGGGCGGCGGCGATGGTGGTGATTGTGCTGGCGGGCACGCCGCTGGCGTTCTACCTGGCGCGCGCGCGCGGGCGGCTGGTAGTGCTGGCCGAGGCGCTGGTGCTGATGCCGATGCTGATGCCGACCTTGGCGCTGGGCATCCTGCTGGCCGTGGTCTATGGCCCGGCGGCGCCGCTGGGCCGGGCGTTCGGGGCGCTGGGCATCACGCTCACCAACACCCCGGCGGCGTTTCTGCTGGCCACCATCTATGCCGCGCTGCCGACCTATGTGATCGCGGCGCGCGGGGCCATCTCGCAAGTGCCGGATGAGTATGAGGAGCTGGCGCGGACCCTGGGCGACCCCCCTTGGCGGGCAAGGCTGCGCGTGACCCTGCCGCTGGCCCGGCGCGGGCTTTCCGCGGCACTTTCCCTGGCCTGGGTGCGGGCGCTGGGGGAATTCGGGGTGATCCTGATCGTCGCCTATTACCCCTCCGGCATGCCGGTGCAGCTCTGGACGGATGTGCAGGACCTTGGGCTGCAGGCGGTGTTTCCGCTGGTGGGGGTGTTTCTGCTGGCGACGCTGCCGGTGCCGCTCTGGCTGGGGCTGCGGGCCCGCGCGCCATGAGCGAAATCTGCATCGATTATACGCTGGCCGCTCCGGTGGCGTTGCAGGCGCGCTTCACGGTGCGGGGCTTCACGGCCCTTCTCGGGCAGTCCGGCGTGGGCAAAACCTCGCTTCTGCGGGCGCTGGCCGGGCTGCTGCCCGCACAGGGCACGCCCTGGCAGGGGGTGGCGCCGGAGCGCCGGCCCATCGGCTATCTGCCGCAGGAAACCCGGCTGTTTCCGCATCTCTCGGTGCTGGAGAACACAGCCTATGCGTTGAAGGGCGCCGGGCGGCGGGAGAGGGCATGGGCGCTGCTGGCCGAGCTGGGGCTGGAAGGGCTGGCCGCCCGCCGGCCAGACCAGCTTTCCGGCGGCCAGGCCAAGCGCGTGGCGCTGGCCAGGGCCCTGGCGCATGGCGCGGAATTGCTGCTGCTGGACGAACCCTCCGCCGGGCTGGACACGGTGACGCGCGACGCCACGCTGGACTGGCTGGTGGAAACCGCCGCGGCCCGGGGCATTCCGGTGCTGGCGGCCACGCATGATCATGAAATCGCCGCACGGGCGGAGCAATTGGCGCTGCTGGCGGAGGGGCGGATTATCCAGCACGGCCCGGCGCGCGAGGTTTTTTCTGCCCCCGCCAGCCATATGGCGGCGGCGCTGCTGGGCTATGAGAATATTTTCGAGCGCAATGGCGCCTCGTGGGCCATTCACGCGGCATCTGTCCGGCCTGATCCGGCGGGCGAGGGGTTTAGCGTGCTCTCGGCGCGGGAGATGGGAATGGGGCTGCGGCTGACCTGCGGCTCGGACCCGCGCCTGGTGGTTGATTTGCCGCAAGGCAGGGCGGAGGATTATCCGCCGGGCGGTGAGGTCCGGCTCAATCTGTCGGCCGCCGTGCCGCTGGGGTGATTCACGCCGCCTTGGTGACGCGCTTGATGAAGGCGGAGAGATGATGGCGGCGCATCTCGGCCTTCGCCTTGGTGCTGGTGGTCATGTAGTTCATCTGCACCACATAGCGCTGGCCGACGAACTGCTTATGCCCGTGCCAGGTGGTGGGGCCGTTGGGGAAGACGAGCAGCGTGCCATCCACCGGCGGCACTTCCTTGGCGAAGTTTTCCAGGTTTTCGCCGTCGCGCAGCAGGCGCAGGCAACCTTCATGCCTGGCCCAGGCCTCGCCTTTGGCGGGGTTGAGATAGAGCAGGATGGTGACGCGCTTGGCCGATGAATCGGTGTGGATCTGCCCGTCCTGCGCGCCGGAATTGCCGCGCAAAGTGGTCATCAGCGGTGCGCCCTGCAGATCCAGCCCGAATTTCTCAGCCACGATGGCGCGGAACTGCGGGCCTTCCAGTGCCGCGATGGCCGCCTTCGCCGCCGGGCCCAGTTTCAGCGCGCCGATGGGAAAACTGCCGCGCCCTTTCATGGGCGGCAAATCCGCAACCACGGCGGGCAGGGCCTCGGGCTTGATGAAGCGCTCCAGCAGGATATGAGGAAAGGGCTCGGCAGAAACCGGGGCCGCGCTGAGCGCGCTGAAATCCGCGACATCCATGGGTTGCATCCGTATAAATTAAGGTCTGGCGTTCGGCCCAAGAGGTAGGCGCTTCCCCAGGGCCGTGCAAGCCGCCATGCGGTTTGGGGCCTTGTTGCGCCGCACCAAGGGGGGCAGTATGCGGCCCCGCATGTCCAAGCTGATAAAATCAGAGCCGGGAGTGATGCCCGCCTACCGCGCCCGCGTGGCCGCCGGGATGCTCAAGCACGACCCGGCCCAGGCCGTGGCGGCCGAGCGGTTGCAGGATCTCTGGGCCAAACTGCGTGGCTACGACCCCAACCCGAAGCAGCCCCCCAATGGCTGGTTCGCCCGCATGCTGCGCCGCAAGCCGGTGGATGAGCTGGATGACCACCCGAACGGGCTTTATATCGTCGGTGAGGTGGGGCGCGGCAAATCCATGCTGATGGATCTGTTTTTTGAAGCGGCCGACGTGCCCCGCAAGAGGCGCATCCATTTCCACGATTTCATGCAGGAGGCGCATAAGCGCTTTCATAAGATCAAGCACGAGAACCCGGAGGTGGACGACCCGGTTCCGCCGCTGGCGGATATGATCGCGGCCGAGGCGGCCTTGCTCTGCTTTGATGAGTTCCAGGTGCATGACATTGTGGACGCGATGATCCTGGGGCGGCTGTTCGAGGCGCTGTTTGCCCGGCAGGTGGTGGTGGTGGCGACCTCCAACACGCTGCCGGATGATCTTTACAAGGGTAAGCCGGGGCGGGATGCGTTTCTGCCCTTCATCGCGTTGCTGAAGAAGCATCTGGCCGTGCTGGTGCTGGAGTTGGCGCAGGATTACCGGCGCGGGCGTGAGCATGGGCTGAAAGCCTGGGTGGTGCCGGCCGATAGCAGGGCGGATGCCGCGATCGACCGGGTGTTCGAGCATCTCACCCAAGGCCACCCCCCCAAGGCGGAGACGCTGCTGATCCAGGGCCGCAAGCTCGTCGTGCCGCTCTGCGCCAAGGGCGTGGCGCGGTTCGATTTCGACGCTTTATGCAAGGTGGCGCTGGGGCCGGGGGATTATCTGGCCATCGCCACCCATTACCACACGGTGCTGATCGACGGGATTCCCCGGCTTTCGCCCGATAATTTCGACGAGGCCAGGCGCTTCGTGACGCTCATCGACGCGCTTTATGAGCATCGCTGCAAGCTCTACGCGTCCGCCGCGGCGTATCCGGACGATCTCTACCGCTCGGGCGAGGGGTCCTCGATCTTCGAGCGGACCGCCTCCCGGCTCGAGGAAATGCAGAGCGATACATATCTCGACCTTCCGCATCTGACCTAACATGCAATGAAAGGACATTTTTTGACCCTCAGGGTCTGCCGCGATGCACAATGCTGCTTGCCGGGGTGGGGGAGATACGCTAGCACCCCGGCAACGCCCCTTTGTAACCTTAAAGAACAGGTAGGCTAACTCCACATGAACATACATGAATACCAGGGCAAGGAACTGCTGAAGGCCTATGGCGTCGCGGTTCTGGACGGTTACGTGGCCTGGACGCCCGAGGAAGCGGTGGATGCCGCCAAGAAGCTTCCCGGCCCCGTCTATGTCGTGAAATCTCAAATCCATGCGGGTGGCCGCGGTGCGGGCAAGTTCAAGGACGACCCGAACGGCAAGGGCGGCGTGCGCCTGGCCAAATCGCTGGACGAGGTGCGTGACGCCGCCGCCGCGATGATCGGCAACACGCTGATCACCAAGCAGACCGGCCCGGCCGGCCGCCTGGTCCGCCGCGTTTATGTGGAATCGGGCTGCGACATCAAGCGCGAGCTGTATCTCTCTTTGCTGATCGACCGTTCGGTGTCCGAAGTGGTGATCATGGCTTCCACCGAGGGCGGCATGGAGATCGAAGAGGTCGCCGAGCATCACCCCGAGAAGATCCTGCGCGCCCCGGTTGACCCGGCTTCGGGCATTTCCGGCTTCCATGCCCGCAAGCTGGCCTTCGGCCTCGGGCTTGAAGGCAAGCAGATCGCCACCTTCACCAAATTCGTCACCGCCATGTACAACGCCTTCGTGGCGCTGGATGTGGCGATCATCGAGATCAACCCGCTGGTCGTGACTGGCGCCGGCGAGATCTACGCGCTCGACGCCAAGGTGACCTTCGACGACAACTCCCTCTACCGTCATCCGGAGATCGAGAAGCTCCGCGACGAGGGCGAGGAAGACCCGAAGGAGCTGGAAGCCAACAAATACTCGCTCTCCTACGTGGCGCTGGATGGGTCCATCGGCTGCATGGTGAACGGTGCTGGCCTCGCCATGGCGACCATGGACATCATCAAGCTCTACGGCGCCGAGCCCGCGAACTTCCTGGATGTCGGCGGCGGTGCCACCAAGGAGCGCGTGACCGCGGCCTTCAAGATCATCCTGTCCGACCCGAACGTGGAGGGCATCCTGGTCAACATCTTCGGCGGCATCATGCGCTGCGACGTGATCGCGGAAGGCGTGATCGCGGCGGCGCGGGAAGTCTCGCTCTCCGTGCCGCTGGTGGTGCGCCTTGAGGGCACCAACGTGCAGCTCGGCAAGGACATCATGGCCAAGTCCGGCCTGCCCATCATCCCCGCCGACAATCTGGCCGATGCGGCCGAGAAAATCGTCAAAGCCGTGAAGGAAGCCGCATAATGGCCATTCTCGTCAACAAGGACACCAAGGTCATCACCCAGGGCTTCACCGGCGCCCAGGGCACCTTCCACTCCGAGCAGGCGCTGGCCTACGGCACCAAGGTCGTCGGCGGTGTGACGCCGGGCAAGGGCGGTACCGTCCATCTCGACCTGCCGGTGTTCAACACGGTTGGTGAGGCCGTCGCCAAGACCGGCGCCAACGCCTCGGCCATCTATGTGCCGCCGCCGTTCGCGGCCGATTCCATCCTGGAAGCCATCGATGCGGGCGTTGAGCTGATCGTCTGCATCACCGAGGGCATTCCGGTGCTGGACATGGTGAAGGTCAAGCGCGCCCTTTCCGGCTCCAACTCCCGCCTCATCGGGCCGAACTGCCCCGGCGTGATCACCCCGGATGAGTGCAAGATCGGCATCATGCCCGGCCACATCCACAAGCGCGGCTCCATCGGCATCGTCTCGCGCTCCGGCACCCTCACTTATGAGGCCGTGGCGCAGACCACCGCCGCGGGCCTTGGCCAGTCCACCTGCGTGGGCATTGGCGGCGACCCGGTGAAGGGCACGGATTTCATCGAGGTGCTGGACATGTTCCTGCATGATGAGGAGACCCAGGCGATCATCATGATCGGCGAGATCGGCGGCCCCTCTGAGATTGACGGTGCCGAGTTCCTGGCCAGGCACAAGATCAAGAAGCCGGTTGTGGGCTTTATCGCCGGTGCCACCGCACCTCCGGGCCGCCGCATGGGCCATGCCGGTGCGGTCATCTCCGGCGGCAAGGACACCGCCCAGGCGAAGATCGCCGCCATGAAGGAGGCGGGCATCTTTGTCGCGGACAGCCCGGCCTCGCTGGGCAGCACCATGCTGAAGGCGCTGAGCGCCTGATTTTCCTGCCCCATGGCGGTCACGCCATGGGGTTTTTTTCGGCCCGTTGCCCGGGCCGGGGCAATGGCGCTGTAACCATGCGCGTTCAGCAACCCTGCCCCTTTGCCTTGGGTAACGGTACAATAACGGCAGTAGCTTATATGCGCCGCAAGGAAGGTACCGCGCAGCACGCGTCCCGATGGTTTTGTGCCATCATGAAGCGGGCGGTTGGCTCTTTAGGAGAGGATTGATTATGGCCGGTGTGGACGTGATTGCGACCGCCATGAATGGGGCGAACGCCCAGTTCATCGCGCAGCTTTATGCGAAATGGGTGGAGGCACCCAACTCTGTCGATCCTGACTTTGCCGCTTTGTTCGCGGCGCTGGACGATGATACCCGTTCCATCCTGACGGATGCCACCGGCGCCTCCTGGGCCCCGCGCCCTTCCGTGTTCGAGACCGTGAGCGCCGAGGCCGCGCCGAAAGCCGCCCCGGCACCCACCGCCGCCCCGGCCGAAACCCGCGCCGCGACGCTGGATTCCATCCGTGCCCTGATGCTCATCCGCGCCTACCGCGTGCGCGGCCATCTGGAAGCCCAGCTCGACCCGCTGCATCTGAAGCCCAAAGGCTATCATTCCGAGCTGGACCCCGCCTCCTACGGCTTCACCGAGCCCAGCGACATGGACCGCCCGATCTTCCTGGACGGCGTTCTGGGCTTCGAGACCGCCACGCTGCGCGAGGTGATGGCCGCCCTTCGCATGAGCTATTGCGGTGAGATCGGCGTCGAGTTCATGCATATCCAGGACCCGGCCCAGAAGAGCTGGATTCAGCGCAAGATCGAGGGCGCGCCCTGGCTGTCGGTCTATGACAAGAAGGCCAAGGCCAGGATCCTGAAGCAGCTTACCGAAGCGGACAGTTTCGAGACCTTCTGCCAGAAGCGCTATGTCGGCACCAAGCGCTTCGGGCTTGAGGGTGGTGAGAGCTCCATCCCTGCCCTGCATGCCATCATCGAAACCGCCGCCGGCAAGGGCGTGCGCGAGATCGCCATCGGCATGCCGCATCGCGGCCGCCTGAACACCCTCGTCAATATCGTCAAGAAGCCGCTGGTGGCCCTGTTCTCCGAGTTCGGCGGCGCCTCCGCCAAGCCGGATGACGTGCAGGGCTCTGGCGACGTGAAATACCATCTCGGCACTTCGACGGATGTGGTGATCAACGGCAACCAGGTGCATCTCTCGCTGCAGCCCAACCCGTCGCATCTTGAGGCGGTGGACCCGGTGGTGGTCGGCAAGATCCGCGCCCGGCTGGACATGGCGGGCGATACCTCCCGCAAATCCGCCATGGCCATCCAGATGCATGGCGATGCCGCCTTCGCGGGCCAGGGGCTGGTGTATGAAACACTGGCGATGAGCCAGCTCATCGGCTACCGCACCGGCGGTTCGGTGCATCTGGTCGTCAATAACCAGATCGGCTTCACCACCGTGCCCGCCCATGCCTTCTCCGGCATGTACTGCACGGACGTGGCCAAGGCCGTGCAGGCGCCGATTTTGCACGTGAATGGCGACAACCCGGAAGCCGTGGTCTATGCCGCGCAGATCGCCGCCGAGTTCCGCTGCGAATTCGCGACCGACGTGGTCATCGACCTCGTCTGCTATCGCCGCCATGGCCATAACGAGAACGATGAGCCGGCGTTCACCCAGCCGATCATGTACAAGGCGATCAAGGCGTTGCAGACCACCCGCGCGCTTTATGCCGAGAAGCTGGCCAAGGAAGGCTCTGTTTCCGCCGATGAGGCGAAGGCCATATTGGACGAATATGGTCAGGAGCTGGAAGCCGCCTATGAAGGTGCCAAGGACTACAAGGTTAACAAGGCGGATTGGCTGGAAGGCCATTGGGCCGGGCTGAAGCAGGCCGATGACGATGCCGAGCGGCTGGAAGGCACCACCGCCGCTCCCCTGGCGCAGCTTCATGAGGTCGGCAAGGCGCTCTACACCCCGCCGCAGAATTTCGACCTGAACCCGAAGATCGCCCGCCAGCTCGAAGCCAAGAAACAGATGTTCGAGACCGGCGAGGGGCTGGACTGGGCGACCGGCGAAGCCCTGGCCTTCGGCACGCTGCAGCTTGATGGCCACCGCGTGCGCCTCTCCGGCGAGGACGTGCAGCGCGGCACCTTCTCCCAGCGCCACGCGGTGCTGGTGGACCAGACCAACCAGCATGAATATGTGCCGCTGAACAACATCGCCGAGGGTCAGGCGCGCATCGAGATCTTCAACTCGCTGCTCTCCGAGCAGGGCGTGCTGGGCTTCGAATATGGCTACGCCCTGGCCGACCCCTCGGTGCTAGTGCTGTGGGAAGCGCAGTTCGGCGATTTCGCCAATGGCGCGCAGGTGATCATCGACCAGTTCATCGCCGCCGGTGAGAGCAAGTGGCTGCGCATGTGCGGGCTGGTGATGCTGCTGCCGCATGGCCAGGAAGGCCAGGGGCCGGAACATTCCTCCGCGCGGCTGGAGCGTTATTTGCAGCTTTGCGCCGAGAACAACATAATCGTCGGCAATATTTCCACCCCGGCGAATTACTACCATGCGCTGCGCCGCCAGTTGAAGCGGAACTACCGCAAGCCGCTGATCCTGATGACGCCGAAATCCCTGCTGCGCCACAAGCTCGCGGTTTCCCCGCTGGCGGATTTCGCGGAAGGGACCGGCTTCAAATTCGTGCTGCCGGAGACCGACGAGCTGGTGGCGCCCGAGCAGGTGAAGCGCGTGGTGATCTGCTCCGGCAAGGTGTATTACGATTTGCTGGCCGAGCGCCGCGAGCGCGGCATCAAGGATGTCGCCCTGGTGCGCCTGGAGCAGATCTATCCCTTCCCGGTGAAGGCGCTGAAGGCCGCGATCGAGGGCTACAAGAACGCGGAAGTGGTGTGGTGCCAGGAGGAGCCGGAAAATAACGGCGCCTGGTTCTTCGTCGACCGCCGGATCGAGAATGTGCTTGACTGCCTGGACAATGCCGCCAAGCGCCCCCGTTATGTGGGCCGCAAGGCTGCCGCCTCCCCGGCCAGCGGCCTGGCCAAGGTGTTCGCCGCCGAGCAGGCTGCCCTGGTCAACGAAGCGCTTACGGTTTAACCCCTCCAACACGACAAAAAAAGCAGGAGTTTCCATGTCGGCCGATATCAAGGTTCCCACGCTCGGCGAGAGCGTCGCCTCCGCCACCATCGCCCGTTGGATCAAGAAAGTCGGCGAGGCCGTTGCCGCTGACGAGCCGATCGTCGAGCTGGAGACGGACAAGGTTACCGTCGAGGTGAACGCGCCGGAAGCCGGGGTGATCGCCGAGATCGCCGCCGAGGAAGGTGCGGAGGTGCAGCCCGGCGATCTGCTCGGCCGTGTGGACGCGAAGGGCGCCGCCGCCCCCGCGCCGAAGAAGGAGCCGGCCGAGGCCGCCGCACCCAAGACCGGCGTGAACGCCGCCCAGGCCGCCCCCGGCCCGGTGGCCCGCCCCGGCGTGGGCGCCCTGCCCGCCGCCGCCAAGATGATGGCGGAGAAGAGCGTGAACCCGGAAGACGTGACCGGCACCGCCAAGGATGGCCGCATCTCCAAGGGTGACGTGCTGGCCTTCGTGAACAAGCCTGCCACCGCCCCCGCCGCCCCGGCGGCGAAAACCCCGCGCACCGCCGATGTGCGCGAGGAGCGGGTGAAGATGACCCGCCTGCGCAAGACCATCGCCAACCGGCTGAAGGAGGCGCAGAAC
Organism: uncultured Pseudomonadota bacterium; assembly: GCA_963794625.1. Taxonomy (GTDB): domain Bacteria; phylum Pseudomonadota; class Alphaproteobacteria; order Acetobacterales; family Acetobacteraceae; genus Acidocella. The sequence continues at coordinate 454,025 of CAWCEU010000009.1, read as the reverse complement.
ACCGCCGCCATGCTCACCACCTTCAACGAGGTGGATATGAGCGCCATCATTGCGCTGCGCGCCTCTTACCGCGATGCGTTCGAGAAGAAGCACAAGGGCATCCGCCTGGGCTTTAACGGCTTCTTCGTGAAGGCGGTGTGCGCGGCGCTGGCCGAGTTCCCGGCGGTGAATGCCGAGATCGACGGGGATGAGATCGTCTACAAGAACTTCGTGAACATGGGCATCGCCGTCGGCGGTGCGAATGGCCTCGTGGTGCCGGTGATCCGCGATGCGGAGACCAAGAGCATTGCCGAGATCGAAGCCGAGATCGCCGGGTTCGCCAAGAGTGCGAAGGACGGCACGCTGAAGCTGGACCAGCTTTCCGGCGGTTCCTTCTCCATCACCAATGGCGGTGTGTACGGCTCGCTGATGAGCACGCCGATCCTCAACCCGCCGCAATCCGCGATCCTTGGCATGCACAAGATCCAGGAGCGCCCGGTGGTGGTGGACGGCAAGATCGAGATCCGCCCGATGATGTATCTGGCGGTCTCCTACGATCACCGCATCATCGATGGCCGCGAGGCGGTCTCCTTCCTGGTGCGCGTGAAGGAAAGCATCGAAGACCCCCGCCGCCTGCTGCTGGCGATCTGAAAATAAAAAGGCCCCGCAAGGGGCCTTTTTTAATGTGCGGGTTTTTCCGTGGGGGCGCTTTGAAGCAGCCCCTGCGCCTGTGCGGGGTTTTACGAGCTCGCGATTTCGCGTACCGGCACCAGATTATCCATGAACCGCTCGGCACAAGCCCGCCAGGAATATTGCTCGGCATAAGGCCGGCAGGCGGTGCGGTCGATTTCCAAAGCCTTCAGGCAGGCCTTGCGTAAATCTTCATCCAGCGCGCCCACGGGCAGGGGCGCTTCGCCAAGAATATCCATCGGCCCCGTCACCGGATAGGCCGCCACCGGCAGGCCCGAGGCCAGTGCCTCCAGCACCACCAGCCCGAACGTGTCGGTCTTGGAGGGGAACACGAAGACATCCGCCCCGGCATAGGCCGCCGCCAGCGCCGGGCCATGGCGGGCACCGGCGAAATGCGTATCCGGAAATTCTTTCTCCAGCGCCTTGCGTTGCGGGCCATCGCCCACCACCAGCTTCGAGCCGGGCAGATCGAGTGCCAGAAAAGCGCGGAGATTCTTCTCCACCGCCACGCGGCCGACATAAGTGAAGATCGGGCGCGGCAGATCCCATTGCTCGCGCGGTTCCAGGTGAAACGCATCGAGATCCACCCCGCGTGACCAGGGGCGGACATGTTTGAAGCCCCGCGCGGTGAGCTCATCGCGCAGCGACTGGGTGGCTACCATCACCGCCGAGCCGGCGCCATGGAAATGCCGCAGCCAGGCATAGGTGAGGCGCGAGGGGATGCGGGTGCGCGCCTCCAGATATTCCGCGAAGCGCGTATGAAAGGCGGTGGTGAAATGGATCTTGTGCCGCTTGGCGTAAGCCCGGGCAGCCATGCCCAGCGGCCCTTCGGTGGCCACATGCAGCGCGTCCGGCTGGAAGTCCTTGATGATCTTCGCCAGCTTGCGGCCGGGGAACAGCGCCAGCCGGATTTCCGGGTAGGAGGGCATGGGCATGGTGTTGAACCTGTCCGGCCCCACCACCTCGACGACCTTGCCCATGGCGCGCATTTCGGCGGTGATCGTGCGCAGCGTCCGCACCACACCGTTTACCTGGGGTTCCCAGGCATCGGTGACGATAAGGATGCGCGACAGACCCGCGAAAGCGAGCAGAGGCTCAGGCTCCTGCTGATAAAGCACGCTTGGCGCCGTGGTCTCGCGATGTGGCGGTGAACTCGGCGGCCACGCTCTGCAGGGCGGTGGATTGCGACGGGCTCAGCTTCGGCGCCGGGCCGGAGAGCATGGAAAGCTTCTGCCGCGCCACCCAATCCACAAGTTCCAGCGTGCCGTCGAAATGCTCGACGAGGGCGGTGCAGCTCTCCACCCAGTCGCCATCGTTCAGGTACATGACCCCGTTTACCGGGCGCATCTCGGCGTGATGGATATGGCCGCATACCACGCCGTCAAACCCGCGGGCCTTGGCATCGTCGGCCAAAGCGGTCTCGAACCGGTCGATCGCCTTCACCGCTTCCTTCACCTGCAGCTTCAGCCAGGCGGAGAGGGACCAGTAAGGATAGCCGAAGCGCGTGCGGACCATGTTGAAATAGCGGTTCACCACCAGGGCCGTGGTATAGGCCCAGTCCCCCAGCAGGGCGAGCAGCTTGGCATGGCGCACCACGCTGTCGAAACTATCGCCATGGGTGATGAGCAGGCGCTTGCCATCGGCGGTGGTGTGCTCGGCTTCCATCTGCAGCTTCACGCCGCAGATCTCGATGCCGAGGCTGATATATTTGCGCAGCATCTCGTCATGGTTGCCGGGCACATAGACAACATTGGCGCCCGCGCGCGCGGCTTTCAGGATCAGCCGCAAAACCTCGTCGTGATGCTTGTCCCAGAACCAGGAGCGCTTCAGGCGCCAGCCATCGATGATGTCTCCGACCAGAAACAAATTCTCGGTGGAGGTTTGCTTCAGGAAATCCGCCAGGAACTCTGCCCGGCAGCCGCGCGTGCCCATGTGCACGTCGGAGATGAAGACGCTGCGGTAAGCCGTTGGACGGAACTGGCTGGATGCGTTCATGGGCGTTGCAATAGTCTGTTGCGCCGCGCTGGAGACAGTGAAGTTTCCATGACGGAATCAGCGAATTTTCAAAATTGCATTGTCATTTTGCTGTCATCGATCTGCCATTCCAGCGTCATCAAAACCGTGCATCACGGGCGTTTGCGCGACGACTCCGGAGTGAGAGGGAATGCTGATTATTTTCAATCCGGTAGCCGGACGAAGGCGGGCAGCCGCCTTGTGGCATGTACTGGATCTGCTGGTCGAGAATGGCGTGAAGATCGAAGTGGCGGAAACCCAGCATGCCGGGCATGCAACAGAGCTGGCACGCCAGGCGGCGCAGGAGGGCGAGTTCATGGTCGTCGCCGCCGGGGGGGATGGCACGATCGCGGAGGTCGCGAACGGGCTGATCGGCTCGCAGACCGCGCTGGGCGTTATTCCGCTTGGCACCGCCAATGTGCTGGCCAAGGAGTACCGGCTTTCCACCACCCCGCGCGCCATCGCCAACACGCTGGCCTATAAGCGCAGCAAGCAGCTCTGGCCGGGTGTGGCGCAATTGCCGGGGCAGAGCCATGTCTTCGTGCAGATGCTGGGGCTGGGGTTCGACGGCGCGGTGGTGAAGGGGGTCAAGCCAATACTCAAGCGCGCCATCGGCAAGGGGGCCTATGTCTGGCAGTCGCTTTGGGAGTCAGTAGCGTATGATTTCCCGCCCGTGCGGCTGACGGTGGATGGGGTGGAACACCAGGCCGCCAGCGTGGTGGTGAGCAAGGGGCGGCTTTATGGCGGGCCCTATTTGCTGGCACCCCATGCGCATCCCGAGGCGCCGGGCTTTCAGGTGGTGCTGTTCGAAAAGCCGGGCACCTGGCACGCTTTGCTCTCCGGCGCGGCGCTGCCCTTGGGGTTGCTGCCGCATTGCCCTGGGGTGCGCGTGATCAGCGGCAGCCATGTGGAATTCGCCTCTCCAACGGGCGGTATTCTCACCCAGGCGGATGGAGATTCGCTTTCCGCCACGCCGCGCGGCGCGGTGAGCGCGGCGGCGCCAATTTCCTTGATCGTGGGTTGAACCAGGCGGGGCTTGACGGGCCGGTCCAAGGTTCTATGGGAAACTTGCCTCAAAAAAGGAGAGTTAAGAGATGAAAACCCCCGTGCGCGTTGCCGTAACCGGCGCCGCTGGCCAGATCGGCTACGCCATTCTGTTCCGTATCGCCAATGGCGATCTGCTCGGCAAGGATACGCCGGTTATCCTAGATCTCCTGGACCTGCCGCAGGCGCAGAAGGCGCTGAACGGCGTGATCATGGAACTCAACGATTGCGCCTTCCCGCTGCTGGCGGGTGTCACCCCGAGCGATGACCCGAATGTCGCCTTCAAGGATGTTGACATCGCCATCCTCATCGGCTCGCGCCCGCGCGGCCCTGGCATGGAGCGCCGCGACCTGCTGGCCGCCAATGCCGAGATCTTCAAGGTTCAGGGCAAGGCGCTGAACGATGTCGCCAAGCGCGACGTGAAGGTGCTCGTGGTCGGCAACCCGGCCAACACCAATGCCTATATCGCCATGAAGTCCGCCCCGGATCTGCCGAAAGAGAATTTCACGGCCATGCTGCGCCTGGATCATAACCGCGCGGTGTCGATGCTGGCGGAAAAATCCGGCGTGGCGGTGAAGGATATCGAGAAGGTCGCCGTGTGGGGCAACCACTCTCCCACCATGTATGCCGATTACCGCTTCGCCACCGCCAATGGCAAAGCCCTGCCGGACATCATCAATGACGAGGAATGGTACAAGACCACCTACCTCTCCGCCGTCGGCAAGCGCGGTGCCGCCATCATCGAGGCGCGCGGCCTCTCCTCCGCCGCCTCCGCTGCCAATGCCGCCATCGATCATGTGCGCGACTGGGTGCTGGGCACCAACGGCAAATGGGTGTCCATGGGCATTCCGTCCGATGGCTCCTACGGCATTCCCGAGGGCGTGATGTATGGCGTGCCCGTCACCTGCGAGGGTGGCAAGTATAAGCGCGTCGAGGGTCTGCCGGTGGACGAGTTCTCCCGCTCCCGCATGGACCACACGCTGAACGAGCTGCTGGAAGAGCAGGCCGCCGTGGCCGACCTGCTGAAGTAAGCCGGTTTTTCGAGGCTTTACGGAAAAGGGCTCTCCCGTTCGCGGGAGGGCCCTTTTTCTTTTTGTGCCAACTCTTTGTGCCATCCGGTGGCGGCGCGGCGGGGGGTTTGCTAGGGGGGAAGGGTGGGAACTTCCGTCGGTTTGATGTTCGGCTTGCCGGGGCAGGGGATGCATCTGCATCTCGATGCCCTGTCCCTGCTGTTCTGCTGTATCCTGCTGCCGCAGGTGGCGGCGGCGGCGCTGGCGGGCATGCGCGCCTCCCTCACGTTCTGGGTGTTCGTGCTGGGCATGGCGCTGGCGCTGCTGGCGGGCGATGCCTTCACCATGATTTTCGGCTTCGAGCTGATGAGCGCCGCCTCCTGGCTGCTGGTGCTGCAAGGCGACCAGAAACCCGCGACGCTCTATGCCGGGGTGGCGATTTTTTCCGGCGCCTGTCTCATCCCGGCGGTGTTTATGCCGGCCTCCTCGCTCGCTTTTGTGCTGGTCGCCCTGGGGGCGGGGGCCAAGGCGGGGCTGGCGCCGCTGCATAGCTGGCTGCCGCGCGCGCATCCGGCCCCGCCGGCGGGCGTGTCGGCGTTGATGTCCGGCGGCATGGTGAAAGTGGCGCTCTATGTGCTCATCCGCTACGCCTTCGTGATTCTGGCTCCAGCACAGCAACCCTGGTGGGGCGGGGCGCTGGTGGTGGCGGGCGCGCTCTCGGTGCTCATCGGCTCCTTGCGGGCGTTTCTGGAAGTGGAGTTGAAGACGGCGCTGGCCTGCTCCACCATCGAGCATGTCGGGCTCATCGCCGTGGGGCTGGGGCTGGCGCTGCGGGCCAAGGCGATGGGGGATGCCGAGCTGTCCGGCCTTGCCTTGCAGGCGGCCTTGCTCTGTGCCGTGGCGCATGGGCTGTTCAAGCCGCTGCTGTTCATCGGCGCGGGGGAGGTGAAGCATGCCGTGGGCACCACCTCGCTCAACTGGCTGGGCGGGATGATGCGCGGCATGCCAAGGCTGGGGGCGCTGATGCTGCTGGGGGCGGCGGGCATGGCGGCACTGCCTTTGGGGCCGGGATTCGCGCCGGAATTCCTGCTGTTTCACGCGGTGATCGGCGCGGCGGCCACGGGCGGCATTCTGGCGCGTATCGGGTTTTCGGCGTTGCTGGCGGTGCTGGGCATCGGCGCCGCCTTGGCGCTGGCGGCGGCGGTGCGGATCATCGGCATGGGGTTTCTGGGGCGGCCGCGCAGCCTGCATGCGGCGGCGGCGGAGGATGCCAGGCGTGGCCCCTTCCTGGGGATGGCGCTGCTGGGGCTGCTTTGCGTTCCCGTGGCGCTGGTGCCGGGGCTGATCGTGGGGCTGATGACGCCGGTCATCCGCCTGCTGGCCCCGCAGGCGCAAACCCCGCCGCTGGCCTATGCGCCGCTGACCTTGCTGATACTCGCGGGCATCGCGGTTCTGGCCGCCGGATTTGTGCAGACACGCTGGGGCGTGCGCGGCCTGCGTGAGGTGCCGGCCTGGAATGGCGGCTTCGGCCGCCCGCCCGCCTGGCTGCCCTTTGGCGACCCGCACACCCAGCCCAGCGCCACCGGCTTCGCCGAGCCGGTGATGCGTGTGCTCGGCAAGGGGCTGCTGGGCACCGCCATGGCGGACCCGGCGGAGCGTTTCCTGCTCGCCCCCTTGTTCCGCTTGCAGATGCGCTTCGTGCGGCTGGCCGAGCGTGTGCGCCGCGCCACCATAAGGGAGCGCCTGGCCTTCGTGTTCGCGGTGCTGGTGCTGTTTCTGCTCGCTCTCGGGCTGGGGCAGGGGAGCTGAATATGCTGGGTTTCGCCCTCGCCCTTATCGCCACGGCTTTGCATATCGCGCTCTGCTTCGCGGGCGCGCCCTTGGCTCTGGGGTTCATCAATAAATTGCGGGCCTGGCTGCTGGGGCGGCGCGGGCCGAGGCTGCTCCAGCCCTACCAGACCCTCGCCAAGCTGCTGCGCAAGAGCACTTTTGTGCCGGACACGGCGACGGATCTGTTCACCCTCTGGCCGCTCGGCGCGTTTCTGGCGCTGGCGGTGGCCGCCATGCTCATCCCCGGCTTCTGCACCGGCATGCTCACCGGCGATGCCGGGGATTACATCACCATCGTCGGGCTGTTCGGCCTGGCCCGCGCGGCCATCATGCTGGGCGGGCTGGAGACGGGGTTTGGCTTCGGCGGGGCCGGGGCGGCGCGCGAGGCCTTGTTCGGCCTGTTCGCCGAGGGCGCGCTGCTGGTGCTGCTGCTGGCCTTCGCGCTGCTGGCGCATGATACGAGCGTGGACGGCATCGCCAGCGCCTTCCGCGCCGCGCATATCGGCATTTCCGTCTCCCTCGGCTTCGCGCTGGCCGCCATGCTGGCGGTGGCGCTGACCGAAACCGGGCGCATCCCCACCGATAATCCTTCCGGCCATCTGGAACTCGCCATGGTGCATGAGGCGATGGGGCTGGAATATTCCGGGCGGCTGCTGGCGCTGCTGGACTATGCCGGGATGCTGCGGCTGGTCGCCTGGATGAATTTGATCGGCACCATCTTCCTGCCCTTCGGCATGGCCCGCGCCACCGATATTCTCTCCTGGCCCGGCGGGCTGGCGCTGTGGGCGGGCAAGCTTTTGTTCATGGCCGTGGCACTTTGCCTGTTTGAGGTCTCGCGCGCGAAAATGCGGGTGTTCCGGGTGCCGGAATTTTTGGGCGCGGCCTTGCTGCTCGGCATGCTGGCCAGCGTGTTCCTGTTTGTCGCGGCGAGGATCGGCGCATGAGCCTCTCCTTCTCCCTCGCGCATCTCCTGGGCGGCATCATCCTGCTCTGCGGGTTTCTGCAGCTCTCCCAAAGGCGCCTGGCGGCGATGATCACGCTTTACCAGACCGAGGCCCTGGTGCTTGCCGCCGCCGCAATCTGGCAGGGCTATGCCCAGCATGAGCTGAATCTCTATTTCACCGGCCTCATTACCTTCGCGCTGAAGGCGGTGGTGCTGCCGATGGGGCTGCGCGAGATCGTGCTGCGCTTCAACATGGTCCGCGCCGTGGAAACGGCCTTGCCCATGGCGGTCTCGATGATCCTGGGCCTGGTGCTCATCGGCATCGCCGTGCTGGTGGTGCTGCCGACGACGATGAGCTCGGTCTCGCTGACGCGGGAGGATCTTGCCATCGCCCTCTCGGTGGTGCTGCTGGGGCTGCTGCTGATGATCGTGCGGCGCAACGCGCTGGCGCAGATCATCGGGTTTCTCTCCTTGGAAAACGGGCTGGTGCTGGCGGCCATCGGCATGCCGGGCATGCCGTTCGTGGCGGAATTCTCGGTGGCCCTGCTGGTGCTGCTGGCCTTCCTGGTGGTGGGCGTGTTTCTCCTTCGCATCCGCGAGCATTTCGACACGCTGGATCTCACCGGGCTTGAGGAAATCGAGAGGCGCGGGCGGTGAATTTTGCCCTTCTCGCCATCGCGCTGCCGTTTCTGGCCGCACTCTGCCTGGGCCTGGCGGGCGCGCCGCGCCAAGGGGCCATCGCCAATGCGGCGGTCAGCGCGGTGCTGTTCGCGCTCACGCTGGCGGTGTTCTGGCATGGCGGGGCCGGGCTGGTGGCGGCGGACCCTCTGGCGGCCTTGTTCGGGGCGGTTACGGGGTTTGTCGGGTTTACCACCTCGCTCGCCAATATCGGCTATGTGGCGGCGGATGAGATGCGCATGCCGGCACGGCGCTGGCGGATCTATCACGCCATCTTCCAGATCGTGCTGGGGGCGTCCTTGCTGGGCCTCTATGCGGATAATGTCGGGCTGCTTTGGGCGGCAATGGAGGGCGGCACCATCGCCATGACTTTGGGTGTGAGCCTCTCCCGCACCCCCACGGCGCTGGAAGCGGCGTGGAAATATTTCATCCTGGGCGGTGTCGGCATCGGGCTGGCGCTGTTTGGCACCATGCTCGTTTACCTGGCGGCACAGCCGGCTTTGGGGCCTGGCTTCGCGGCCATGAGCTTCGCCGCCCTTTCCACCCATGCCGCGCATATGGATGGCGCGCTGCTCACCCTGGCCTTCCTGTTCATCCTGTTCGGCTACGGCACCAAGGCGGCTTTGGTGCCGCTGCATGGCTGGCTGCCGGATGCCTATGCCGAGGGCCCGGCACCGCTGACAACCGCGCTCTCCGGCCCGCTGATCACCGTGGCGCTGCTGGCCATATTGCGTTTCAGGCATCTGATGGAGGCCAATGCCGCCTCTGGCGGCACGGCGATGCAGCCAGGGGCTTTTTTGCTCACGCTGGGGCTGGCCTCCTTGTTCCTGGCGGCATTCTCCTTCTCCCGCAGGCGGGATTCGCGGCGGTTTTTCGGGTTTTCCTCCATCGAGCAATCCGGCATCTCGGCCTTTGCCTTCGGCATTGGCGGCCCCGCGGCCATCTTTGGCGGGCTGTTGCATATGGTGCTGCACATGCTGCTGAAATCCGGCCTGTTCCTGGCGTTGATCCGCGCCGCCAGCCTGCGCGGGTCCGCGGCACCGGGCAGTTACGGTTTCTCGCATCTGCGCGGGATACTGCACGCCAATAAATATATCGGCTGGCTGCTGGCGGCTTGTGTGTTCGCGCTCACCGGCCTGCCGCCCTCGGGGCTGTTCGCCAGCGAGTTCATCATCATCAGCCAGACGATCCAGAAAAACCCCTATATGTCCCTGCCTTTGGGATTGGGGCTTTTGCTCTGCGCGGTGGCGATCCTGCGCAATATCGGCCCGCTGCTCTTCGCCCCGGCGCCGCCCGAGACGCCGAAAAAAGCCGGGTGGAGCGGTCATCTCGTGGCGCTGCATCTGGCCCTGGTGTTCCTGGTGGCCTTCGCCATGCCGGGGCCGCTGGTGCATCTGCTCTCCCGCGCGGCGGAGGCGCTGCAATGAAGCTTCTCTCCCCGGAGGCCTGGGCGGTGCATAAAGGCCATTTCATCGCGCTCTGGACGGATGCAACCCGGGCCTATGCGCTTTACGAGCCGGGCGAGCTGGTGGCCGTGGAGCTGCGCGACGGCGCCTACCCCGCCTTGCATTATCCAGGCGCCAACTGGTTCCAGCGCCTGGCCAAGGATTTGAACGGCCACACCGCCAAGGGATTCAACGACACGCGCACGGCGGTGGAGCATTTCCGCGAACCGGATGGCCGCGCCGCCTGGCCGGATTTCCGCTCTCCGGATGTGGAGGGTGTGCATCAGGTGGCTGTAGGGCCGATCCATGCCGGGATCATCGAGCCGGGGCATTTCCGCTTCTCGGTGGTTGGCGACCAGGTGCTGAAGCTGGAAGCCCGGCTCGGCTACGCGCACAAGGGCACGCTGGGGCTGATGCGCGGCAAATCCCCGCGCCAGGCGGCGCGCTATGCGGCGCGCATCTCGGGCGATGCCACGGTGGCCCATGCCATCGCCTTCGCCCGTGCGGCGGAGGCGGCTTTGGATATGAAGGTGCCCGAGCGCGCCTATTATCTGCGCGCGGTGATGGCGGAGATCGAGCGCCTGGCCAACCATACCAGCGATATCGGCGCCATCGCGGGGGATGCCGGGTTCGCCTTCCTGGATGCGCGCTTCGCTTTGGCGCGGGAGCGTTTCTGCGCCGCCGTCCAGGCTGCCTTCGGGCACCGGCTGATGATGGATGTGGTGGTGCCGGGCGGTGTGGCGGGGGATCTCGCCGAGGGCGGCGCGGATGCGGTTAAGGATGCGCTGGACGCGCTGGAGCAGGAGCTGCCCAGCCTGAGGCGCGTGTTCGAGGATTACGCCAGCCTGCAGGACCGTGTGGTGGGCACCGGGATCATCCCGCCCGAACTGGCGATGGCCTATCATGCGGGCGGCTATGTCGGCCGCGCCTCCGGCCAGCGCCGCGACGCGCGGGTGGAGCCGGGCTACCCGCCTTATGCGGAGTTCGGCCTCTCCGTGCCGATGGAGCAGGATGGCGACGTGGCGGCGCGGATCAAGATAAGGCTGGAGGAAATTCCCGAAAGCATCCGGCTCATCCGCAATATTCTGGAGGTGCTGCCCGAAGGCCCCCTGGCCCTGGCCCCGCCCGCCGCCAGCGGCATGGGGCTGGGCGTGGCGGAGAGTTTCCGCGGGCCGGTCTGGCATTGGCTGAACATCGATAACGGGCAGATCCAGGACGCCTTTGTGGCCGATGCCAGCGCGCTGCACTGGCCGCTGCTGGAATATGCCGCCACCACCGCCATTCTGGCGGATTTCCCGTTGATCAATAAATCGATCAACGGGTCTTATTCCGGCGTGGATTTATAAAAGCCTTAGAGTGCGATGGCTTTAGCTTCGCTCTAAAATCATCCGGCTCTAGGCCTGGACGATGGATTGCGAGTAAAGCGCGGTGCCGGCGGAATCGACGAAGGACCAGTCGAGCTGCTTGCCTGAGAGCCGCGCCACCATGAAACCATGCGCGCCCGAGGCGAAGCCGCCGCGAATGGCTGGGCTTGGTGTGTAGGTCTCCGACCCCGCGCCGGTGCAGACATAGGAGATGCCGTCCATCTTCACCGCCTGCAGAATATGGTCGTGCCCGCAAACATAGATGGGCACGTGATGCTTCAGCAGGATCGGGTTCAGCCGCGCGATCAGGTCCGGCTGGTCGTGGTCGTACCCGTCGCCGTCGGCCTGGGCGGTGTAGATGGGGTGGTGGCCGATGACGATGTTCCAATCCGCCGTGGAGGCGCTCAGCTTCGCGTCCAGCCAGTCAAGCTGGGCCTGGGAATTCTGCCCGTCCACCGCGACCTTGGTGCCGTAATATTTTTTGATGAAGGGCGAGGTGTCCAGGTAATAGAACGCGGCCACGGCGCCGCCGGGCAGGGTCATCGTCTCCGCGTAATAGCGCGCGGGGATCTGCCAGCGCTGGCTCTGTTTAACGTAATCAAGCTGCGCCTGCACATTGCCCCGGTAATCATGGTTGCCGAGGATCACCTTCCAGGGCGTTTGCAGGGCGTGCTCGGTATAGACATCCTCGAACGAGGTTTGCCATTGCGGGTCGGAGACCGAGGTGACACCGTTCTCATAGAAATTATCGCCGACGGAAACGGTGTAGAGGCTGCCGGTATCCTTCGCGGTGATCCCCATCTGGCGCGCCACGTCGCGCTGATGGTGGTGGCCGTTGCGGCCCCAATCGCCCACCAGCAGGAAGGAGACGGATGCCTCCTCAGCCCCGGCCGGGCGGGCCAGGGCGGCGCCAGCACCCAGAATGGCACTGGTGGTGGTGAATTGGCGGCGGGTCAGATTCATGACGGCTCCTGATCTGCATCGATGGTTCAGAGCGCGATTTCAGACTTTATCCGCGCTCTGGCCGGCGCCGTTTAGCAAGCGCGGCGGCGCCATGTGTGAGACAATTCCAAGACAAGCGGAAGTGGAAATATTCGCTGTCAGGCCGTCACAGCTTCATCCAGCTTCAGCACCTCGCCCGCGAGATACAGGCTGCCGCAGATCAGCACCCGGGCGGGCGCTGTAATCTGTGCCAGCGCGCCGTGAATATCCGGCCCCGGCACGGCACGGCCGCCTGAGGCCTCAATAATCCGCGGCACCGGCAAGGCGAGATGCTGCTCCGGTTCCGCCACGGCGTAGAGGGCCGCCGCGTGCGGGGCGATGATGCGGATGAACTCCGCCACGTCCTTGGACTGCTTCATGCCCAGGATCACGGTGGTCGGGCTGTTCCAATCCTGAAGCTGCCGGGCCAGGATTTCGGCGCCGCCGGGGTTATGGGCGCCGTCCAGCCATAGCTCGGAGCCTTCCGGCAGCCGGGCGGCCAGCTTGCCGTGCAGTTTCTGCAACCGGGCGGGCCATTCGGCGGCGCGCAGCCCCGTGGCCATGGCTGCGGGCGTGAGGGGGAAGCCGGCGGCGCGCAGGGCGGCCAGGGCGATGCCCGCATTCTCGATCTGATGCGCGCCGGGCAGGGCCGGGCGGGGGAGTTCGATGCCGTCGAACACCATGCCGGTGGCGGTGGGCTCGGCTGTCCAGTCCCGGCCCCGGCGCAGATGCGGGGCATTTTGCTTGGCTGCCTCGGCGGCGATGCGGGCCAGCACTTCAGCGGGCTGATAGCCGGTGACGACGGGGATGCCGGGCTTGATGATCCCGGCCTTCTCCCCCGCGATCAGCTCCAGCGTGCTGCCCAGAAAATCCTGATGGTCCAGCGAGATGGAGGTGATGGCGCAGGCGGCGGGGGAGACGACATTGGTGGCGTCCAGCCGCCCGCCCAAGCCCACCTCAATAACGCAGAGATCCGCCGGGGTGCGGGCGAACAGCCAGAAGGCGGCGGCGGTGATCGCCTCGAAAATGGTGATCTGGTTGGCGGCGTTGGCGGCCTCTATGGCGTCCAGCGCCTCGGCGATCTGCTCATCGCTCGCCAGCGTGCCGGCCAGGCGGAAGCGCTCATTGAAGCGCACCAGATGCGGGGAGGTGAAAACATGGGCGCGAAGCCCCGCCGCCTCGGCGAAGGCGCGGGCGAAGGCGCAGGCCGAGCCCTTGCCGTTGGTGCCGGCCACATGAATCACCGGCGGCAGATGCGTTTCAGGCGAGCCGAGATCGGCCAGCAGCCTTTGCAGCCGGTCGATCTTCAGGTCGATCATGCGCGGGTAAAGCTTGTGCAGGCGCTCCAGCGCCGCACTCACCTTCAGCCGGGAACCGGTGGCCCCGGCCTCGCGTTGCAGCTCGTTCGTCAAGCGGCCTTCTTGTTGGCGGTGGCGAGGGAAATGATGCGCGCCAGCGTGGCGGTGAGGTCCCCGCGCTTCACCACCATGTCGATAATGCCGTGCTGGTGGAGATATTCGGCGCGCTGGAAGCCCTCGGGCAGTTTTTCGCGCACCGTCTGCTCAATGACGCGCGCCCCGGCGAAGCCGATGAGGGTGCCGGGCTCGGCGATCTGGATATCCCCCAGCATGGCGAAGGAGGCGGTGACGCCCCCGGTGGTGGGGTCGGTCAGCACCACGATATAGGGCAGCCCGGCTTCCTTCACCATCTGGCTGGCGATGATGGAGCGGGGCATCTGCATCAGGCTGATGGCCCCTTCCTGCATGCGCGCCCCGCCGGAGGCGGTGTAGACGATGAGCGGGGCGTGTTGCAGCACGGCCAGCCGCGCGGCGGCCACCAGACCCTCGCCCACGGCCGAGCCCATGGAGCCGCCCATGAATTCGAAGGACATGGAGGCGACGACGGTATTATGGCCGCCAACGGTGCCGTGGGCGACCAGAATGGCGTCATCCTGCCGGGTTTTGTCCCGCGCTTCCTTCAAACGGTCGGAGTAGCGCTTCTGGTCCCGGAATTTCAGGGGGTCCGGCACGGCTTTGGGCAGCTCGATGCGGGTGTAGGCGCCGTCATCAAAGGTCCAGGCCAGGCGGTCCTGCGCGGTGGCGCGCATGTGGAAGCCGCAATGCGGGCAAACCTTCTTGCCCGCTTCCAGCTCGGTATGGAAGATCATCTGCTGGCAGGAGGGGCATTGATGCCAGAGATTATCCGGCACCTCCTTGCGGCCAAGCAAGGTGCGGATTTTGGGGCGGACGAATTCGGTGAGCCAGCTCATGGCGGAGGGATTTAGCCGGTTTGAGGGGGGAAGGGAAGGTTTTGGGGGTGGGGGCCGGTTTGGAGGGTGTTGTTCTTTAAATGTTCCACGTGAAACATGAGCGGGGAATTTAGGAAATAACGTCGTGTCAGGGGTTGAGGATTAAGGATTTTTGTTTTTTGAAGAAAATGGTTGGCATGGTTTTGGTTTGAAAATGGAATTTTTTCGATGTAAAGGGTTGGTTTTGGGGGCTACCGGTCCGGTTCTGGGTGGGGACACTAAGAAGCCGGGCAGTCAGCCTATCTAAATCTATATCTGATAAAGGACATTATCACATATAGAATGGTGCTGCCGGATCAGATATATAGATGGTCAGCATTCGTTAACCAAAGCTATTGGTTATTCAAGACTAGCGAGGCCCAAAGTGGTCTGGCTTTTCATCGAGTTATCACCCAGATAAGGACTATCCCAGTCAAATATCACATTCAGAAGGAAGATTTTTGTGGGGCGAACCAGGTAATAAAAAGTGGCGTTTCTGTAGCGCGAAAAACAAAGAGTCCCGTAGCCATCGTATTCAATAGTAACCGCATGCCTGTATGCATCGTGCGAGAGAAGCAGTTTCATTGTGGTGATAGTGATGAGCTCAACCAGCGTTCTCGAGGGACGGAGATTTTCATTTTCATCCAAGAAAATGCCTTCATCCAAATTTTCCATTTTTTGAGCAAGGTATGAGCCAGGCGCATAGTTAACGGCAAATTTTGGTTGAGACTTCATACCTACCCCGCACAGCTACTTCGTAAATTACAGCAAAATCAATCAACTATACAATAAAAAACAAAAAGATACCACTGGTACATACGAACTATACTTGTTTTATACTTTTATTCAAGTATTTTTATCTTATTTTCAATTTACATCTATACGCTTCATGTACTACATTATACGAAACACTCTCTAAGCATTTTGCTTGGCGAGTTAAAAAGTACACCGCAAATCGAGGTAGAGATATGGCCCAAACTACATTTGAAGTTGATCAAGCAACGCTTGATGCGATTGCTGAACTCAAAAATGCGTTTGGAGTTAAAACAAATGCGCAAGTAATTCGTAGGGCACTGGCTTTAGCTAGGGTTGCCGCTCGAAACGCTGATGACAATCACACCCTGACTATAGTTTCTCCCGATGGAGAGAAAAAAGTCCTATTAGCGGGTTGAATAGAGAAGCTATTTTTGACTCAAACCTTAGCTTTAGAGCTGGTCTATTGGCCCATGTGAATGCTCTTAAGGAAGAGCATTCACAAACAAGTAAAACAAGGCGACGATGTCAGGTTCCACCAATATCTCTCTTAAGAGTGAAGAAGGAACAATCCCTCTTCCGCATGAACGGATAGCTCAACAGCGTGAAGATGCCCGAAAGTGGGTCGCAAGAGCCATCACATCTTCTTTTGTTTTCATTATAACTGCATCGTTTTTCTTGTTTCTGTTTAGAGGACAAACGCCTGTTGACGACATCATAAAGTTCATTAGTTCAATCCTAACTCCTGTAATCGGGATTGTCGGCGCCGTAACAGGCTTTTATTTTAGTGAAAGTCGTCATTTACATGGCCATGGTGGTGGGAGCTGAGCCCTTATATATCTTGGCTCTTCTTTGAATTACTAGAACTTAGAGGTTCTGGTTTTCTCTCAGCCGCGAGCCGATAACGACGTTGGCTTTGTGTATAAGGTGGCCGCGCCACGACGTCTGCTTCTGAGAGTAGGGCAAGTGCGCGCTCAATGTCTTATTAGGGGCGAAACTAACAGTGGAGTTTTTCCACCGCCCATGCCCCAGCCTCAGCCACTACCGGGTCACCGTCTGCCGCCAGAGTTTGCGCCACAGGCAGCAATCCTGGATCTCCACTATTTCCAATCGCAATCGCCACATTGCGAGCAAATCTGTTTCGCCCGACGCGTTTGATCGGCGAACCGGAAAATTTCTGCCGGAATCCAGCATTATCCAGCATCGCCAGCTCAGCCAGCGGCGGTGCGACAAGATCCTCCCGCGCCGCGAGTTTCTGCTCCCGACCGGCCTGGGCGAATTTGTTCCAGGGGCAGACGGCCAGGCAGTCATCGCAGCCATAGATGCGGTTGCCGATGGCGGAACGGAATTCCTCGGGGATCGGGCCGTCATGTTCGATGGTGAGGTAGGAGATGCAGCGCCGCGCATCGAGTTTGTAAGGTGCGGGAAAGGCCTGCGTGGGGCAGGCGGTTTGGCAGGCGGTGCAGCTTCCGCAGAAATCGCGGGCGGGGGCGTCCGGCTCCAGCGCCAGGGTGGTAAAAATTTCTCCCAGGAACAGCCAGGAGCCGTGCTGGCGGGAGACGAGGTTGGTGTGTTTGCCTTGCCATCCCAGCCCGGCTTGTTCGGCCAGGGGTTTTTCCATGACCGGGGCGGTGTCCACGAACACTTTCACGCCCTCGCCGCGCGCGGCGATGAACTGGGCGAGGTGTTTGAGCTTGCCCTTGATGATGTCGTGATAATCCCGGTTGCGGGCATAGACGGAAATATTTCCCACCTCCGGCCGGGTGAGGCTCTCCAGCGCGTCATGCTCCGGCGCGTAGGAGAAGCCCAGCGAGATGACGCTCAGCGCCTCCGGCCACAAAGCTTGCGGGTGGGCGCGCTGCTCGGTGCGCTCCGCCATCCAGCCCATGGTGCCGTGCTGGCCTTGGGCGAGGAACTCTTGCAGGTAAGCCAGCCGCGCGGGCGGCAATTGGGCGCGGGTGAAGCCGGTGGCGGCGAAGCCAAGCTCGGCCGCCTTGGTGGCAATCTGTGCCTTTAAATCAGCCCCGGCCACGATAGGGGGCAACGCCCTGGTCGGGGATCCAGGCGCCCTCGGGCGGGGTGCCGGTCTGCCAGAACACATCGATGGGGATGCCGCCGCGCGGATACCAATAGGCACCGATGCGCAGCCATTTCGGGGACAGTAAGTCCACCAGCCGGTCGGCGATCATCAAGGAGCAGGCTTCGTGAAACCCGCCATGGTTGCGGAAGGATTGCAGGAAGAGTTTCAGGCTCTTGCTCTCCACCAGAAATTCATCGGGGATGTAGTCGATGACGATATGGCCGAAATCCGGCTGGCCGGTCATCGGGCAGAGGGAGGTGAATTCCGGGCAGACGAAGCGCACCATGGCGTTCTTGCCGCCGGTTTTGGCGGGTACGCGCTCCAGCACCGCCGCTTCGGGGCTGGCGGGCATTTCGGTCTTGGTGCCGAGCTGTTGCAGCCCGGTATAGCGGTCGTCCGTGCTCATGAATCGGGTCCTCTCTGCCAGTTGCCGCGTGTATCGGCGCAATAGGCATCATACTCTTGGTTCAGGATGGCTTTGCGCGCCCCCTGCATCAGGCTTTGGTAATAAGTGAGGTTGTGGATGGTGAGCAGCATCGGCCCCAGCATTTCCTCGGCGCGGAAGAGATGGTGCAGATAGGCCCGCGTGTGGCGGGTGCAGCAGAGGCAGGGGCAGGTTTCATCCAGCGTGCGCCCATCGTCGATGAAGCGGGCGTTGCGCATGTTGAAGATGCCGTTGGAGGTGAAGGCGCGGGCGGTGCGCCCGGCGCGGGTGGGCATCACACAGTCGAACATGTCCACCCCGCGCGCGACGGAGCCGAGAAGATCGTCCGGCGTGCCGACACCCATGAGGTAGCGGGGCTTGTTGGCGGGCAGCAGATCCGTGCAGTAATCCAGCACCTCGAACATCACCGCCTGGCCTTCGCCGACGGCGAGGCCGCCGATGGCGTAGCCTTCGTAATCCATGTCCACCAGCGCGGCGGAGGATTCGCGGCGCAGATCCTCATAGACATTGCCTTGCATGATGCCGAATTGCCCATAGCCGGGGCGCTTGATGAAGGCATCGCGCGAGCGCTTGGCCCAGCGCGTGGAAAGCCGCATGGATTCCGCCGCCTCGTGATGGGTGGAGGGGAATTTGGTGCATTCGTCGAGCTGCATGGTGATGGTGGAATCCAGAAGATGCTGGATCTCGGTGGAACGCTCAGGGGTCAGCTCATAGGCCGTGCCGTCGATATGCGAGCGGAAGGTCACACCTTTCTCTTCCAGCTTGCGCAGCTTGGCCAGGGACATGATCTGGAAGCCGCCGGAATCGGTGAGGATGGGGCCGGGCCAGTCCATCATCTTGTGCAGGCCGCCGAGCCGCGCCACGCGCTCGGCCGTGGGGCGGAGCATGAGGTGGTAGGTGTTGCCGAGGACGATTTTCGCACCCGTGGCGCGCACGGCGTCCGCTGTCATGGCCTTCACCGTGCCGGCGGTGCCCACGGCCATGAAGGTGGGGGTGGGCACTTCGCCATGGGCGGTGCTGAGCGCGCCGGCGCGGGCATGGCCATCCTGGCCCGCCAGGGTGAAGGAAAATTCTGATCCGGTCATGGGTGGGGATTAGCCGGGTTGGCGGGAAAGTGCCAGCTTAGGCGGCGCGTTCCAGCAAACAGGCATCGCCATAGGAATAGAAGCGGTAGCCGTTGGCGATGGCGTGCTGGTAAGCGGCCTTGATCCGCTCCGTGCCCGCGAAGGCGCTCACCAGCATCAGCAGGGTGGAGTGGGGCAGGTGGAAATTGGTGAACAGCGCATCCGCGATCTTGAAGCGGTAGCCGGGATAGATGAAAATCTCCGTCTCGGAGTCAAACGGCTTCAGCACGCCCTCCGCCGTGGCGGCGGATTCCAGCAGGCGCAGGGCGGTGGTGCCGATGGGAATGACCCGCCGCCCCGCCGCCTTGGCCGCGTTGATACGCTGGGCGGCCTCCTGGGTGATGTAGCCGCGCTCGGCATGCATTTTATGGTCTTCAATCCGCTCCACCCGCACCGGCAGGAAGGTTCCGGCGCCGACATGCAGCGTGACCTTCGCCATCTCGATGCCGCGCGCCTGCAGGGCGGCCAGAAGCTCCGGCGTGAAATGCAGCCCCGCCGTGGGCGCGGCGACAGCGCCCTCATGCGCGGCGAAGAGGGTCTGGTAGTCGCTCTTATCCTGCTCGGTAATGCCCTCCGGCCGGGCGATATAAGGCGGCAGGGCCAGCGCCCCGCTGCGCGCCAGGGCGGCGTAAAAATCATCGGCGGTGAAGCGCAGAATGGCGGCGCCGCCATCCAGCATGCCCAGCACTTCGGCGGAGAATGCAGGGTCGATGACCAGCGTGTCGCCCTGTTTCACACGTTTTGAATTGCGCAGCAGCACCCGCCAGGAGCCGTCATCCAGCCGCCGGTCCAGGGTGATGCCGATCTTCGCCTCGCCTCGTCTGGCGGAAAGCTGCGCCGGGATCACCTTGGTGTCGTTCACCACCAGCAGATCGTCCGGCCGCAGCAGGGCGGGCAGGTCGCGCACGGTGTGGTCATGCAGCCCGTCCGCCGCCACATGCAGCAGCCGGGCGGAATCGCGCGGGCGGGCCGGGGCGGTGGCGATCAGCTCCGGCGGCAGCTCGTAGTCAAACTCGGAAAGTTGCATCGCCGGACGTTCAGGCCCCGAGATAGGAGGCAAGCTCGATCAGATTTCCGTCCGGGTCGCGGCAATAGACGGACATGATATCCCCCAGCGCCCCGATACGCGAAACCGGCCCGCGCTCAATGGAGACGCCGCAGGAATGGAGCTGCGCCACCACATCCTCCGGCCGTACCGCGACCACGAAGCAGAGATCCAGCGTGCCCGGCTTGGCTTCCTGGGCGTGCGGAATTACCTCGTGCCCCGCCTCGTGCAGATTGATTTTTTGGGCGCCGAAGCGCAGGGCCGTGCGGTTATTGCCGCCATATTCCTCGCGCTCCATGCCCAGCACACGCTGATACCAGCCAGCCGTCACCTGCAGGTTCCGGCAGACCATCACCACATGGTCAATACGGTCGACGGTGAATTTCATGGCCGGTTACGCAAGATCAGCGAAGAAATCATTGCCTTTGTCGTCGACCACGATGAAGGCCGGGAAATCCTTCACCTCGATCTTCCACACGGCTTCCATGCCAAGCTCGGGATATTCCAGAACCTCGACCTTGGTGATGTTGTTCTGCGCCAGCACTGCCGCCGGGCCGCCGATGGAGCCGAGATAGAAGCCGCCATATTTATGGCAGGCCTCGCGCACGGCCTTGCTGCGGTTGCCCTTGGCCAGCATTATCAGGGAGCCGCCGGCTTTCTGGAATGCCTCCACATAGGAATCCATGCGCCCGGCCGTGGTGGGGCCGAAGCTGCCGGTGGCCAGGCCCTCCGGCGTCTTCGCCGGGCCGGCGTAATAGACCGGGTGGTTCTTGATGTAATCCGGCAGACCCTCGCCACGGTCCAGCCGCTCTTGCAGCTTGGCGTGGGCAATGTCGCGCGCCACCACGATGGTGCCGGTGAGGGCCACGCGGGTCTTGATCGGGTGCTTGGACAGCTCGGCCAGGATCTCGCTCATCGGCTTTTGCAGGTCGATGGCAACAACCTCGCCGCCCAGATGCTCATCGGTGATCTCAGGCAGGTACTTGGCCGGGTTGGTTTCCAGCTGCTCCAGGAACACGCCATCCTTGGTGATCTTGGCCTTGATCTGCCGGTCCGCCGAGCAGGACACGCCCAGGCCAATCGGCAGGCTGGCACCATGGCGGGGCAGGCGGATGACGCGCACATCATGGCAGAAATACTTGCCGCCGAACTGCGCGCCGATGCCGATTTTGCGGCTGATCTCCAGCACCTTCTGCTCCATCTCAATGTCGCGGAAGGCATGGCCGGAGATGTCGCCGGAGGTCGGCAGATGGTCCAGGTATTTGGTGGAGGCGAGCTTGACCGTCTTCAGGTTCAGCTCCGCCGAGGTGCCGCCGATGACGATGGCCAGGTGGTAAGGCGGGCAGGCGGAGGTGCCCAGGGTTTTGATCTTGGTCTCCAGGAAGGAATAGATCTTCTCCGGCGTCAGAACCGCGCGGGTTTCCTGGAAGAGGTAGGTTTTATTGGCCGATCCACCGCCCTTGGCGATGAACTGCAGATGAAACTCATCGGCGTGGTGCTCGCCGGGCTGGGCCAGAATGTCGAACTGCACCGGCATGTTATTGCCGGTGTTCTTCTCCTCGAACATGCTCAGCGGCGCCATCTGCGAATAGCGCAGATTGGTCTCTGTATAGGTGCGGGATACGCCCCAGGAGAGCGCCTCCTCCTCATTGCCCTCAACCCAGACGCGCTGGCCTTTCTTGCCGAACACCAGGGCGGTGCCGGTGTCCTGGCACATGGGCAGGATGCCCTTGGCGGCGATGGACGCGTTCTTCAGGAATTCCATGGCCACGTAGCGGTCATTCTCGCTGGCCTCTGGGTCTTTCAGGATATTGGCGAGCTGCTGCAGATGCGCCGGGCGCAGCAGGTGCGAGACATCGTGAAACGCCGCGAAGGCAAGCTCGGAGAGCGCGCCCTCGCTGATCTTCAGCACGGTCTTGCCCTCGACCTCGATGGTGGAGACGCCTTCGATGTCGAGCTTGCGGTATCTGGTGTCGTCCTCGCCCAGCGGGAACATGGGCGAATAGGTGAAACCAGGGCTGCGTTTCAGGGGTGCGTTCATGTCTCTTAGTCTTTCTGGCGGCGGCGGAAAGCGTCCAGGCTCACCACATCGGCGGGCTGATCATTGGGGCGGGAGGGCACGTCATCGCCCTGAGGCTCGGGAATATCGGCCACTTTCACGGATTCCGGCACATCCACATGGAATTGCAGCCCGAAGCGCACTTCCGGATCGGCGAAGCTGGTGATGGCGGCGATGGGAATGATAAGGGTGGAGGGAATGCCCGAGAAGCTCAAGCCCACCGACATCGTGCTGCCGGCATCGTCCACGCTGAGGCCGTGGAACTGGTGCTGCAGCACGATGGTCATTTCATCAGGGTACTGAGCTTTCAGCCGGTCCGGGATGGAGACGCCGGGATAGGCGGTCTTGAAGGTGACATAGAAATGATGCCCGCCGGGCAGCCCCTCATGCCCCACATGGCGCAGCGCGCTGACCACCACCAGGCGCAGCGCATCCTGCGTCCATTCATCATATGGAAGCAGTGATTCGGGTGTGTTCAGATCATCTTCGGCCATAGTCAAATCCCTTCAAGTCCCGGTTCTGCCGGGGCTCCGGCTCCCACTCCCGCCTTTTAGCGGGTGTCCCGCTCGTAATGGCGGTAATATTTCTCGGTCACCAGGTCGGTCTGCACGATAATGGCGATATCCGTCGTATTGAACTGGCTATCGATCACCGCACCATCGCCCACAAAGCCGCCGAGTCTTAAGTAGCCTTTAATCAGCGGCGGCAGGCGCATCAATGCCTGTTTCGGGTCGATTTGCTCAGGCGGCAGGCGGCGCATCTCGACATAACGCTCCGGCAGCGCTTTCGGGCGGATCGCCTCGGGCGCGGTATGGTGCAAAGCGAGATAGGTCAGCTCCCCGGCAAGCTGGTCCGGGTCGGTGCCGGTGAGCGAGGCGCAGCCGAACATGAGATCAATGCCGTAATGGAACACATAGGCCGCGATGCCGCGCCAGAGCAGCTGCATCACCATCTTGTTGCGGTAGGCGCTGGCGGTGCAGCTGCGCCCCAGCTCCAGCTTGCGGCCGGGGAAGGTTTTCAGGGGCGAGATGTCATACTCGCTTTCCGAATAGAAGCGCCCGAAGGCTTCCGCCGCTTCCTGGCGGATGAGCCGGTAGGTGCCGACGACACTTTCCGCCCCTTCGCCGAGATCGTGGTTCACCACCAGAAGATGATCGGCGATGGCGTCGAACTCGTCGCGGTCCAGCCCCGCGGCCAGGGTGGCCGCATCGGCCTTGGCGCCCATCTCCTCGTAAAACACGCGGTAGCGCAGCGCCTGGGCGGCTGCCAGCTCCGCCTGCGTGGTAGCCAGCCGCACGCCAAGATGGCCGGCCCGCAGCTCGGGAAAGCCGGGGGCTTCGTTGCCGATGGTGAAGCGCGGCAGCTCCGGCACGCTGTGCTGGTTCATGGCGCTTGCCGCCGCCCGAACAGCTCGATCTTGATCACCTCGATCTCCAGCCCCCGCGCCTTGGCGATTTCGCGCAGCGCCTGCTCGACATTCGGCGCCTCGAACTCGATGACATTGCCGGATTCCTTATCCACCAGGTGGAAATGGTGGCCTTCGCCGCTCGGCTCATAACGCGCGCGGCGGCTGCCCAGATCCCGCCGGGAGAGGATGCCCTTGGCCTCCAGCAGCCGCACGGTGCGGTAGACGGTGGCGAGTGAAATTCGGTTGTCGATGCGATTCGCCCGCCGGTGCAGTTCTTCCACATCCGGGTGATCGGTGGCCTCAGACAACACCCGCGCAATCACCCGGCGCGGACCTGTCATCTTCAGCCCGTTCTCTATGCACAGGCGTTCGATGCTTATATTCATCGTTGAGCCTTGTGGCCCAAGTTTTTGCTCCGGTCCAGTCTTAACGAGGTACAGATGACGATAACCGCCTTGCCCCAGCACGACAAAGCCATAGACATCACGGCGGAAACCTGCCCGATGACTTATGTGCGCACCAGGCTCGCGCTGGATGTGATGGAGGCAGGCCAGATCCTGCTGGTGAAGCTGAAAGGCGAGGACCCGTTGCGCAACGTGCCCCGCGCGGCGGCGGACCAGGGGCATGAGCTGCTGGACCTGCTGAAGCAGGCCGATGGCACCCATGTGCTGGTGATCCAGAAAGCCTGAGTCCGGCAGCGGCTTGCCTAGAAACAGCAAAAGCCGCAGGCGCGGGGCGCTGCGGCTTCATCTGGCAATTTGGATGCGGCCACCGCCCGGGGGCGGGGAAGAGGGTTTTAGAAACCCTCGCGCTCGATCCGCTTGCGCTCCATCTTGCGGGCGCGGCGGACAGCCTCGGCGGCCTCACGGGCGCGGCGCTCGGAGGGCTTCTCATAATGGCGGCGGAGCTTCATCTCGCGGAACACGCCTTCACGCTGCAGCTTCTTCTTAAGCGCCTTCAGCGCCTGGTCGACGTTATTGTCACGAACGAGAACTTGCACCGGGCTATGCGCTCCAAACCAAAGATTAAAAACGGGCAAACGCGGCACACGGCCAATTGGGGCCGCGGTCCGCGAACTGTGGCCGGGGCTATAGCACAGATTCTGTGCTCGCCAAATCATTTCTGCTGGGGCAAACATGCAAATATGTCACTCCTGAAGATTGCCCGCATGGGTCACCCGGTGCTGCTCGGCCGCGCGGCGGAGGTGGACGACGCCAGCGCGCCTGAGATCCAGGCGCTGATCGGCGCCATGGCCGAGACGATGGCGGATGCCGGCGGGGTGGGGCTGGCCGCACCCCAGGTGCATGTGCCGCTCAGGCTGTTCGTGTTCCATGTGCCCGCCAGCCGCGGCGAGGAGGGGGTGGCGCTGCCGCTGCGCGCCGTGATCAACCCGGTGATCACGCCGGTTGAGGAGGCGGGGAAGGAGCTGGGCTGGGAAGGCTGCCTTTCCATTCCCGGCCTGCGCGCCGCCGTGCCGCGCTGGAAGGAGATCCGGCTTTCGGGGGTGAATGAGGAGGGCCAGCCTTTCGAGGAGACGCTCTCCGGTTTCGCCGCGCGGGTGGTGCAGCATGAGGCGGATCATCTGGATGGCGTGCTTTACCCGATGCGCATGGAGGATTTCCGGCTGTTCGGGTATAATGAGGAGCTGGACCGTTATGCTCCGGAGTTGCTGTGATGATTGATGAGACCAAGGCGGCGCTGATCGACGCGCTGGCGCAGAATGCGGCGTTCGATGGCTGGACGGGGAAATCCCTGCGCATGGCACTTTCCGGCCTGGGCCGTGACCCGGCGGAGGCCGGTCTCGCCTTTCCCGGCGGGCGGGCGGAGATGATCGAGACCTATTTTACCCTGGGCGATGAGCGCATGGCCGCGGCCCGGCGCGGGCAGATGGCGCAAGCCGGGCTGACCGCGCGGGTGCGCGCCGCCGTGGCCGCGCGGCTGGAGCTGATGAGCGGCGAGAAGGAGGCGGTGCGCCGCGCGATGGCATGGCTGGTGCTGCCCGGCAACGCGCCGCGCCTGGCCAAGATCATCGCGTGCATGGCGGATGCGGTGTGGTTCGCGGCGGGGGATAAGAGCGCTGACATGTCCTGGTACAGCAAGCGTGCCATTCTGGCGGCGGTGCTCACCGCCACCTTGCTGTACTGGCTGAGCGATAGCTCACTGGACTCGGAAAAGACGCTGGCCTTCCTGGACCGGCGGCTGGCGGGCGTGGGGCGGTTCAACAAGCTGAAAGCCCGGTTGCCGCGCCTGCCGTTCCCCCAGCATGCCTGAAAAACTTTCTCTTAGAGCAATATCAGCTTCATTGGAATCACTTGATTCCAATGAAGCTGATGAAATTGCTCGCCAAAATATAAGCTAGAGCGCGAGGACTTTAGCTTCGCTCGCTTTGCGAGCGCAGCTAAAGTCTGAATCGCCCTCTAAAAATCGCCCCTCTCTAATGCCCCGCGGACGGCGCGTCGAAATCCGGGGCCAGGCCGGAGGCGGAAAGCTGCGTGGCCAGGGCGGATTTCAGCCGCACCAGCCCCGCCTCGGAGCTGCCCTCGGCCCGCGCGACCAGCACGGCCTGGGTGTTGGAGGCGCGCAGCAGCCACCAGCCATCCTCGGTGGAAACGCGCACGCCATCCGTGTCGGAAACCTTGGCGCCGTTTTCCGTCAACCGCGCGGCGACTTCCTGGACCACCGCGAATTTGCGCTCTTCCGGGCAGTCGAAGCGCAGTTCCGGGGTGTTGATCACCTGCGGCAGGGCGGCGCGGAATTGGCCCAGCGTGCCATCCATGCGGGCGATCACGCCCAGCACGCGCACGGCGGCGTAGAGCGCGTCGTCGAACCCGTACCATTTGTCGTTATAGAAAATATGGCCGGACATTTCGCCCGCCAACGGCGCCTTGGTCTCGGCCATCTTGGATTTGATGAGGGAATGGCCGGTTTTCCACATCAGCGGCGTGCCGCCGGCTTTCGCCACCTCGTCGAACAGCACCTGGCTGGCTTTCACATCGGCGATGATGGTGCCGCCGGGATGGGCCTTCAGCACGTCCCGCGCCATCAGGATCAGGAACTGGTCGCCGAACAGGATATGCCCCTCATTGTCCACGAGGCCGATGCGGTCCGCATCGCCATCGAAGGCCACGCCCACATCGGCGCCGGTTTTCTTCACCGCGTCGATGAGCTGTTCGAGATTCTTGGGCACGGTCGGGTCCGGGTGATGGGCGGGGAAATTGCCGTCCACCTTGCCGTTCAGCACCACATGCTTGCCCGGCAGCCTGGCGACCAGCTTGGTCAGCACATCGCCCGCCGCGCCATTGCCGTTGTCCCAGACGATTTTCAGGGTCTTCTTGCCGTCCCAATCCTTGAGCAGGCGTTCGACATAGGTGTCGGAGACATCCTTTTGCGCCACGCTGCCCATGGTCTCGGGCACAACCTGCCCGGCGGCGGCGCGGGCGCCGAGATCCTGGATATGCGCGCCGAAGAAGGGCTTGTTCTTCAGCACCATCTTGAAGCCGTTATAGTTCGGCGGGTTATGGCTGCCGGTGACCATCACCCCGGCATCCGCCGGCCCGGTGAAGGAGGCGAAATAGAGCATCGGTGTCGGCCCCTGGCCGATATCGATCACCTCCGCGCCGGAGGCCATCAGCCCCTTGATCAGTGCTTGCGCCAGGGCGGGGGAAGAGAGGCGGCCATCGCGGCCCACGGCGATCCGCTTGCCGCCCGCTTCGGCGACAATGGAGCCGAACACGCGGCCAATGGCGAAGGCATCCGCCTCGTTCAGGGTTTCGCCGACAATGCCGCGAATATCGTATTCGCGCAGGCTGCTGGCGTGGAATTTATGGGTAAAGCTCATCGATTCCTCTTGGAAATCAGGGTTAGCCGTTCACGTATTTCTTGAGGAATTCACGCACCGCGGGGCCGAGATCCGGCCGGACGAGCGAGAAGGCGATCTGCGCCTCCAGGAACCCCGCCTTGTCGCCGCAATCGAAGCGCTGGCCCTCGAATTTCAGCCCGTGGAAGGGTTTCTCGCCGATCATCTTGGCCATGGCGTCGGTCAGCTGCACCTCATTCCCTGCCCCGGCCTCCATGCGGGAGAGATAGGCGATAACCTCCGGCAGCAGCACATAGCGGCCGATGATGGAGAGGTTGGAGGGGGCGTTTTCGGGCTTGGGCTTCTCGACCAGGCCGGTGACTTCCACCAGATCGCCCTCGATCTTGCCGGTTTTCAGGATGCCGTAGCGGTTGGTGTGTTCGCGCGGCACCTCGGAGATGGCGACCACATTGCCGCCGGTCTCGTTATACACCTTGGCGAGCTGCCCCAGGCAGGGGGTCTTGCTCAGCACCAGATCATCCGGCAGCAGAATGGCGAACGGATCGTCGCCGATGAAGGTGCGGGCGCACCAGATGGCATGGCCAAGGCCCAGCGGCACCTGCTGGCGCACGGTGGTGATGGCGCCGGGGGGCATCGCTTCCTCGCGCAGCAGATCCAGCGCCTCGCGCTTGTTGCGCTCCGCCAGCGTGGCCTCCAGCTCGAAGGCGATGTCGAAATGGTCGATCAGCGCGGTCTTGCCGCGGCCGGTGACCATGCAGAACTGGTCGATACCCGCGGCGCGGGCTTCATCCACCGCGTACTGGATCAGCGGTTTGTCGACGACGGGAAGCATTTCCTTCGGCATGGCCTTGGTGGCGGGCAGAAAGCGCGTACCGAGGCCAGCAACGGGAAGCACGGCCTTGCGCAAGGGTTTTACCAAAGGGCTATCCTCCTGATCAGCAATCTTGAATGAGGCGCCATGCCCCGGATGGGGTGGCGGTACAAAGGGTTAAGACGAAAATACGACAGAATTCGGGTCAAGGTAACTGGCGGCGTGTGACAAAAATGCCACAATCTAGGGGCGAGGCGTTCTGTCCTGAAATCCGGAACCAAATCTGCGCCTATTGCGTTCTCAGCCATTGAGGCGGCTCCGGGATGGCGCCGCCGCACTCCGATATTGCGCGGCAGCCGGTTTGCCAAGGGGGGTCAGCCGCGCGGGGCGGCGGCACGGGAGAGGCGGTCGTTAATGGCCAGCCCCAGCCCGGCGGCGGGGATGGCGGCGGCGGCGATGCCGGAAAGGCCATGCGCGGCGGCCTGTGCATCCAGCCAATGCAGCCCCTCGAACAAATTCGCGGCGGCCTCGATGAGATTTCGGGTTTCGGAAAGCTGGAAAATGAGCGCGCCCGCCGGTGCGGGGCCGAAGGCGAGATAGGCTTCATCCGGCCCGGGCGTGGTCACGTTCAGCCGCACCGGCAAAGCGGGGGCGTAATGGGAGGCGAGCATGCCGGGCGCCACCGGGGCGGTGCCGGGTGTCACGGTGTTGGAAAGCGGGCCGATTTCGGCTTCCAGCATTTCGCGCGTGATAAAACCGGGACGCAGCAAAACGGGCGCATCGCCGGAGAGGTCCAGCACGGTGGATTCCAGCCCCACGTCGCAGGGGCCGGAGTCCAGCACGGCGGCGATGCGCCCCTCCAGATCCGCCAGCACATGCGCGGCCCGGGTGGGTGAAACACGGCCTGAAAGATTGGCGGAGGGCGCGGCGATGGGCAGGTTGGCCAGCCGCAGCACCTCCCGCGCCATGGGGTGGGCGGGCACGCGCACCGCCAGAGTGGGCAAACCCGCCCCCGCCAGTTGCGAGACCGGACAGCCAGGGCGGCGGAGCAGCACCAGGGTGAGCGGGCCGGGCCAGAATTTTTCCGCAAGTTTTCCGGCCAGCTCATTGGGTCGCACGTGCGCGAACGCGGCCTCGGCCGAGGCGTAATGGCAGATGAGCGGGTTGAAGCTGGGGCGTCCCTTGGCCTCGTAGATGGCGGCCACGGCCTGCGCGTTGGTGGCATCCGCCCCCAGCCCGTAGACGGTCTCGGTCCCGAAGGCCACCAGCCGCCCGGCGCGCAGCAATTGCGCCGCGCATTTGGGGCTGGTGATCAGCTTGGTCACGCGGGGTGGGTCAGTCCTGTTCGCCGTCAAGGTCCCGCGCGACTTCCGGGCTGTGCAGGAGTTTGTTGATCCGGGTTGCCTCGTCCAGCGCCTCATCGGCGGCGAATTTCAGCTCCGGCGTGATGCGCAGCCCCAGGCGCGGGGCGATCTGCGCGCGCAGATATGGCGCCACGCGCTTCAGCGCGGGCAAAAGCGGGCGGATATCCTGGTGGCCGAGCACGGTGGCGAACACCAAGGCATGCTTGAGGTCCGGGGACATGCGCACCTCGGAGACGGTGAGATGCGCCTTGGCGAGGTCCGGGTCATGGAACTCGGTGCGCAGCAGCACGTCCGACAGGAGATGGCGGATTTCCTCGCCCACGCGAAGCTGGCGCTGGCTGGGGCCAGCGCCATGCCCGGCGGCGGATGCCGCGCGCTTCATGGCCGTGCCCCCATGGGGTTACGGCGCGACGATCTCGGTCTCATAGCACTCCACCACATCGCCCTCGCGCAGATCCTGGAAGCCCGCGAAGGACAGGCCGCATTCATAGCCGCGCGCCACTTCCTTCACATCATCCTTGAAGCGCTTGAGCTGCGACAGCTCGCCCTGATGAATGACCACGTTGTCGCGCAGCAAACGCACGCCACAGCCGCGCTTGACCACACCCTCGGTGACGTAACAGCCCGCGACCTTGCCGGTCTTGGTGATGTTGAACACCTGGCGGATTTCCGCGTAGCCCAGGAATTTCTCGCGATGCACCGGCGCCAGCTTGCCCTTGACCAGCTTCTCGATGTCGTCGCCGACCTCGTAGATGATCGAGTAGTAGCGGATATCCACGGCCTCGCGCTGCGCCAGCTCACGTGCCTGCACATTGGCGCGCACATTGAAGGCGATGATGAGACCATCGGACGCCTTGGCGAGCTGCACGTCGCTCTCGGTGATCTGGCCGACGCCGGAGTAGATGACGCGCACGCGCACCTCCTCGTTGCCGAGCTTGCCGAGCACCACGCCGATCGCCTCGGCCGAGCCTTGCACATCCGCCTTGATGACGACCGCGACTTCCTTCTGCGCGCCGGCCTGAATGCGGGCGAGCATCTCTTCCATCGTGCCGCGCAGGGCGGTCTGGGCGGCCACCTGGCGCTCGCGCAGCTTGGCGGCGCGGTATTCGGTGATCTCGCGGGCGCGCTGCTCGTTCTCGACGACCACGAAGGGTTCGCCAGCCGTCGGCGCGCCGGAAAGCCCGAGGATTTCCACCGGCAGAGCAGGCGGGGCCTCCTTCACCGGCTGGCCCTTGTCGTTCAGCATGGCGCGGATGCGGCCCCACTGGGCGCCCGCCACCACGATATCGCCCTGGTTCAGCGTGCCTTTCTGCACCAGCACCGTGGCCACCGGGCCGCGGCCGCGATCCAGCCGGGACTTCGATGACCGCACCCTCGGCGGAACGCTCCGGGTTGGCCTTCAGCTCCAGAACCTCGGCCTGCAGCAGGATGGCTTCTTCCAGCTTCTCCAGCCCGAGCTTCTTCAGCGCCGAGACCTCGACATCCATGGTGTCGCCACCCAGGGATTCGACGACGATCTCGTATTGCAGCAATTCCTGGCGCACGCGGTTGGCATCCGCACCCGGGCGGTCGATCTTGTTGATCGCCACGATGATGGGCACCTGCGCCGCCTTGGCGTGTTTGATCGCCTCGATGGTCTGCGGCATCACGCCGTCATCGGCGGCGACGACCAGCACCACGATATCGGTGGCGGCGGCACCGCGCGCGCGCATGGCGGTAAAGGCCTCATGGCCCGGCGTATCCAGGAAGGTGATGGCCTGGCCGGAGGGCAGGGTGACCTGATAGGCGCCGATATGCTGGGTGATGCCACCAGCCTCGCCAGCCGCCACATCCGTATGGCGCAGCGCGTCCAGCAGGCTGGTCTTGCCGTGATCGACATGGCCCATGATGGTGACGACAGGCGGGCGCGGCTGCAGCTCGGCATCCGTGTCCTCTTCGCCCTCCAGGCCCAGCTCAACGTCAGAATCAGAGACGCGGCGGACCTTGTGGCCGAATTCGGTGATGATCAGCTCGGCGGTATCGGCGTCGATGGCTTGGGTGATGGTGGCCATCACGCCCATTTTCATCAGGGCGCGCACCACATCGCGGCCGGGGGCGGCCATGCGGTTGGCGAGTTCCTGCACGGTGATGGTTTCGGGCAGCACGACCTCGCGCACCACTTTCAGGCCGTCGGAGCGCAGCAGCTCCAGCTCGGCCTGGCGGCGCTCACGCTCACGCTGGCGGCGCACGGAGGCGAGCGAACGGGTCTTCTCATCCTCACCCTCAATGGCGGCCTGCACGTCGATGCGGCCGGAGCGGCGGTTGCCGTCGCCGATCTTTTTCACCGGGGCGGCGGGCACGCCGCGCTTGGGCGCCGGGGTGGCGGGGCGGCGCGGGCCGCGCGGGGCGTCCTCGTCCTCTTCCGTGCCGGCGGGGCGGCCGCCGGGTTTGAGCTGCAAGGTGCCGCGCGGCGCCGGGGCGGCGGCGGGGCGGGCGGGCTGCCCAGCGGCGGGGCGGGCAGCGGCCGGGGCAGCCGGGCGCGCGGCCTGGGGCGGCTGGGCGGCGGCGGGCTTGGCCGCTTCCAGGCCAGGCTCAAGTTTCGCCGCGGCGGCCGCGGCGGCTTCAGCCTCGGCCTGGGCCTTGGCGGCGGCGGCTTCCTCTTCGGCCTGGCGGCGCGCATCATCCTCGGCCTTGCGGCGGGCTTCCTCGGCGGCGGAGAGGATGGAAATCTTTTCCTGCTCGCGGCGCTCGGCCTCGCGCTGGGCGGCGGCGGCCAGCACGCGCTGGCGGTTGGCGAGCTCGGCGGCGGTCAGGGCGCGCGGGGCGCCATTGCCGCCCTGCGGACGGGGGCGCTGCCCGGTGGGCGCGGCCGGGGCAGGGGCGGGTGTTGCGGGTGCCGCCGGGCGCTCGGCCTGCGGACGCAGCGACAAGGTGGGGGCCGGCGCGGCGGGGGCGCCAGCGGCGGGTGCGGGGGCACCGCCGCGCTTCTTGCGAACCTCGACCTGCACAACCTTCGAGCGGCCATGCGAGAAGCTCTGCCGCACGGACCCGGCATCGACAGTATGCCCGGCATCGCCGCGCGCGGCGGGGCGCAGAGAAAGCCTGCCGCCCTTGGTTTCATTCTGGTCGTTGCCGTCACTCATGCCTAATCCGGTCCAATCTTCACGTCTTGGCCGGATTTGACCCCGGCCTTGTTTGTTGGGCTTACTGCCCGCTTACTCTTCCGTTCGCAACACCTTGCAGGCGCTGCGCCTCGATTTCGATCATCCCGGCCAGCCGCCCCGGTGCCACAACCACATGCACCGCGTGCTCCCGGCCGAAGATTTTGCCCAGCGCGGCGGCGGAGAGCACCGCCAGCTGGGGAATCGGCCGCCCGCCCGCGAACCGGGCGCGCTCATCGGCGCTGCCGTCCACGGCCTGGACGATGATACCGCCCCGGCCGGCCTGCAGCCATTCCCTGGCCTTCTCGAAGCCGGAAATCGCGGCCCCGCTGCGCCGTGCGAGGCCGAGCAGATCGATTATCCGCCGTGTCAGCGCGGCTTCCACCTGGGCGCGCAAATCCTGCGGCACGTTCAGCGGCGCCCGGGCGGCGCGTGGGAACACACCCCGCCGGACCGCCAACTCTAGCACATTACCGTCCGCGCTCAACCATAGTCCGCGTCCGGGCAGGGTTGCGCCGGGGTCGAAAACCAGCGTCCCGTCCGGCGCGGCGGCGAAGCGGAGCATTTCCTCCCGCCGGCCTTGCGTTCTATTGACCAGGCAGCGCCGGAGCGGCCCGCGCTCCGGCTCGTCGGGTAATGTCTCCTCGGATTCAGGCTGCGTTGCCATCCTCCCCTTCGAACCAATGGGCGCGGGCGGCCATGATGATCTCATTGGCCTGCTCCTCGCTGATCACGTCAGCCCCCAGGATCTCCACCAGCTCGTCACCGGCGAGGTCGGCCAGGTCGTCCAGCGTTTTCACGCCCTTCTCGCCCAGCGTGATCAAATCCTTGGCGGAGAACGCCTCGATGGCGGCGACATCGTCCGTCACCCCAAGCTCCACGCGCTTTTCCTCCTGCTCGGCGGCCTGGCGCTCCAGGAAGGTGGTGGCGCGGCGGGCCAGTTCGATGGCGACATTCTCGTCAAAGCCCTCGATGGTGGAGATCTCCTCCTCCGGCGTGGTGATCAGGTCCTCGATGGTCTCGAAGCCTTCCTGCACCAACAGGCCGGCGATCACGTCATCCACGTCCAGCGCCTCGACGAAGAGGCCGGTCTTGCGGCGGAACTCTTCCTGGCGGCGCTCGGATTCCTCGGCTTCCGTCAGAATGTCGATGTCCCAGCGGGTGAGCTGCGAGGCAAGGCGGACATTCTGGCCGCGGCGGCCAATGGCCAGCGAGAGCTGGCTATCCGGCACCACAACTTCAACCCGCCCGGCTTCCTCATCCATCACCACCTTGGAAACCTCGGCCGGGGCCAGGGCGTTCACCACGAAGGTGGCGACATTGGGGGACCAGGGGATGATGTCGATCTTCTCGCCCTGCAATTCCGCCACCACCGCCTGCACGCGCGAGCCGCGCATACCAACGCAAGCGCCGACCGGGTCGATGGAAGCGTCACGGGAGATCACCGCCATTTTCGCGCGGGAGCCAGGGTCGCGCGCCACGGCCTTGATCTCGATGATCCCGTCATAGATTTCTGGCACTTCCTGCGCGAACAGCTTGGCCAGGAAGCCAGGATGCGAGCGGGAGAGGAAAATCTGCGGGCCGCGCGGCTCCTCGCGCACATCATAGATATAGGCACGCACGCGGTCGCCGTTTTTCAGGTTCTCGCGGGGGATGCACTCGTCCCGGCGCAGCAGTGCCTCGGCCCGGCCGAGATCGACCATCAGGTTGCCGTATTCGGTGCGCTTGACCACGCCGTTGATGATCTCGCCCACGCGGTCCTTGAACTCGTTGAACTGCTTGGAGCGCTCATATTCGCGCACGCGCTGCACGATCACCTGCTTGGCGGTCTGTGCTGCGATGCGGCCGAAATCGATCGGCGGCAGCGGGTCCACCAGGAAGTCGCCGATTTCTTTCTCGGGCGCGAATTTCTTGGCGATGTGAACGGGGATCTGGGTTTCCTCGTTCTCCACCGTCTCGACAATCTCGGTCCAGCGGGAGAGGCGGACATCACCGGTCTTGCGGTCGATGATGGCGCGGATGTCTTTCTCGTGCCCGTATTTGGCGCGGCCGGCCTTCTGGATGGCCTGCTCCATCGCTTCCAGCACTTCCTCGCGTTCGATCTGCTTTTCCCGGGCCACCGCGTCGGCGACGAGCAGCAATTCCGGGCGGTTGACGGAGGTGTCCATGCGATCCTCTAGTTTGTCACTTTGGGGTGGGTGGTGAATTTGATCAGCTCGTCGGTCAGCACGAGCTTCGCCTTCTTAATCTCGGCGCGGGGCAGTTCGACGGACTCGGCATTTTCAAGCGTCATCCGCACGGTGTCGGCATCCGCCCCCACCAGCTTGCCGGTGAAGCGTTTGCGCCCGCCCGGGCCGGGGAAATTCAGCTCAACCCGCGCCTCGAATCCGGCATAGGTGTTGAAATCCTTGGTGCGGGTGAGCGGGCGGTCGATGCCTGCCGAGGAAACCTCCAGCGTCCAGGCGCTGTCGATCGGGTCTTCCACGTCCAGCACGGCGGAGAGCAGGCGGGAGACTTTCTCGCAATCCTCCAGCGTGAAGGAGGTGCCATCGGCCCGGTCGGCCATGATCTGCACGGTCGGTGTCTCGGTGCCCATCACTTGCACGCGCACCAATTCATAGCCCTGGGCTTCCAGCGGCTCCATGATGATGTCCGCGATACGGCCTTCAAGGCCGGTATGGGTCGGGCGGTTCTCTGACAAAAGCAAAAATCCAACAAAAAAGGCGGCCCGTTAAGGCCACCCTGTGAAACAGCGGGTATTTGTTAATGGCTATGTACG
This sequence comes from uncultured Pseudomonadota bacterium, assembly GCA_963794625.1. Taxonomy (GTDB): domain Bacteria; phylum Pseudomonadota; class Alphaproteobacteria; order Acetobacterales; family Acetobacteraceae; genus Acidocella. The sequence continues at coordinate 418,936 of CAWCEU010000009.1, read as the reverse complement.
CTCGGGGGCGCGAAAGGGCAAGGGGGATTTACGGGAAGGGTTGTTCCGGGTCCAGGGCCATCTCGTCGCAATGCGTTTGCATTGCCGCATCCATGCGGGCCAGCCGGGCCTGGGTTTCATCCTGGGTGGCGGTGGGCAGGGGCGCGTCCTGGTTCGTGAAGCTGGCGGCGAAGCAGCGCATCACATGGTCGACGCCTGCCTTCGTCACGCTGCGCCGGTCCGGCTCGAAATAGCTTCCGTCATAAAAAGCCCGGCTCATGATGGTCTCATAGGCGGGAAAATAGGCTGTATTGGGCCGTGCCTGCGCGGCCGCGCGCGCCGCCGCCAGAAGGATGGATTTGGCATGAAAGGTGGAGGCCAGCACATGCTCATCCGGTTGCGCGCTGGCCACCAGGGGCACGGGCGAGACGGTGAGGATGAACCGGCAGCCAGGATTGCGCCGGCGGATCGTGTCGATGAACTGCACGAGGTCGGAGGTGATCTCATCAGCCGTGAAATTATGGAATTCGTGCCGTGCCGGGTCGAACACCCCGCCCGCCACGCCGGGGCAGAGCGGGAACACCGCGCCATCCGCGCGAGCACGCCAGCTTTCCGTCAGCCCGAGGGTGAAGATGAACACGTCCATCGTCTCGAACGTCTCGCGCAGGGCGGCGAAATGGCGGCTGCGCTCCTGCGCGTATTCCTGGGTTGTGAGGAAGCCGCGCGGCTGGATTTGCGGGCGGAACGGGTCAACCAGCGCCCCCTCCGGCCCGTCCCAAACATCCTCTTGCGGCTGGAAGGCGCCGTAAGCGCGGTACCAGAGCTGCAAAAGCTGCCGCGCCGTATAGATATTGCCGTAGCGCGCGGAAAACATCCCGTAACCGAACCGCGCCGCCAGCTCAGCCGGGAAGAGCGGATGTGCGGCCTCGCTGACCAGATAGGTGAAGCCCATCGCCCGCAATTGCGGGCCGATATGCTGGGCAAAGCAGCTTCCGGCCGTCACCACCCTGTCCTGTGCCGAGAGGCGGACGGAGCCCGGCAAGGCGGGGTTCAGCGTGGCCGGGTCTTGCGCCGCCACGGCGCGGCGCCAGAATGAATGGTCCGGAAGGTCCTGATAGGGATGGCTCATGCGGTCAGCTCCAGCAATCCGGCCAGCACATGCCCGCCATAGATGGCATTGCCATGGGTGGCGTCCGGATGGCAGCCAAAGGGCAGCATCATCCCCGCCGCATCCCGCATGGCGGGCGGGGAGGGCAGGAAATCGATGCCAAGCCGCGTACAGGCCTCCCGGTACAGGCTGGAATGCAGCCGCCATAGTTTATAGCGCAGCAGCGCGGGGGCCACGCCGAGCGCGGCGATGTCATCGGCAAAGGGCGCTGGGTGGCGGCGGATATGCTCCTCCGGCAAAGGCGGCGGGGATTCCACATGCACCACCCGCCCGGCGGCGGTGCGCAGCCGCTCCAGCGCGCGGATATGGGGGGCGATGCGCCGCGCCAGCTCCGCGCGCAGCATCTTCGCCGGGACCAGCTGCGCCTGCCCGCCAAGCGGCAGGTCCGGCTCCTCGGGCAGCACGAAATCGAAAGCCGGGCGGTGCGCGGCCACACCGATCATGGAATGATCATTGCCGCCGAGCACGGAGACAAGCACCTCCGCTTGCGATGCCGCGATTGCCCCGGCCACGGCCGGATGGAAATCGCCCTCCGGCGTGAAAAGCGGCTCATAGCGCGTGGATTCGAGCTGCAGGAAGTCCATCCGCTGGCCTGGGCGTAGCAGCGGGGCGTGCGCATAAGGCGTGGCGGGCGGGCCGCCGGCTTCCGCCTGATTATGCCAAGCATACCACAAAGCCGTGAGGTGGCTGCGGCCCATTAGGAAAAACGATTGCGCCATGGGCCCTGTGTAGCAAAGGGCGCGCGGCATGCCATCTGGCCGTTCCGCCCGTGCAAACAAAAACGGCGCCTCGCGGCGCCGTTTGCGTTGGATAAACCGCTGATCAGGCGGAGTAGTACATCTCGAACTCAACCGGGTGCGGCGTGTGCTCGAACTTGTACACTTCCTTCCATTTCAGCTCGATATAGCTCTCGATCTGCTCCTTGGAGAACACGTCGCCCTGCAGCAGGAACTCGTGATCGGCTTCCAGTGCGCCGATGGCTTCGCGCAGGCTGCCGCAGACGGTCGGGATGTCCTTCAGCTCTTCCGGCGGCAGGTCGTACAGATCCTTATCCATCGGATCGCCCGGGTGGATCTTGTTCTTGATGCCGTCCAGCGCCGCCATCAGGATGGCGGAGAAGGAGAGGTACGGGTTGCAGGTCGGGTCGGGGAACCGGACTTCAACGCGCTTGGCCTTCGGGCTGGTGGTGTAGGGAATACGGCAGGAAGCGGAGCGGTTGCGGGCGGAATAGGCCAGCAGCACGGGCGCCTCGAAGCCGGGGATCAGGCGCTTATAGGAGTTGGTGGAGGGGTTCGAGAACGCGTTGATCGCCTTGGCATGCTTGATGATGCCGCCAATGGCGTACAGGCAGGTCTCGGACAAATCCGCATAGCCATTGCCCGCGAAGAGCGGCTTGCCGGCCTTCCAGAGGGACAGATGGGTGTGCATGCCCGAGCCGTTATCGCCGTAGATCGGCTTGGGCATGAAGGTCGCGGTCTTGCCATAGGAATGGGCGACGTTGTGGACGCAGTATTTATAGATCTGCATCTGGTCGGCCATGGTGGTCAGCGTGCTGAACTTGGTGCCCAGCTCGTGCTGGGACTGCGCCACCTCATGGTGGTGCTTCTCGATCGGCAGGCCCATCTCGCCCATCGCGGAGAGCATTTCGGCGCGCAGGTCGCTCTCGCTGTCCACCGGCGGCACGGGGAAATAGCCGCCCTTGACGACGGGGCGATGGCCCATATTGCCTTCCGGGTAGTCCTTCAGGGAAGAGCCGGGGCCCTCAATGGAGTCCAGCTGATAGATGCCGTAATTGCCGCCGGTGCCGAACTTCACGCTGTCGAACACGAAGAACTCAGCCTCGGCGCCGATGAAGGCGCTGTCGCCGATGCCGGTGGACTTGAGGTACGCCTCGGCCTTCTTGGCGGTGGAGCGCGGGTCGCGGGCATAGCCCTGGCCGGTCGCGGGCTCGATGATGTCGCAGAACAGGATCAGGCTCGGCTTGGCCGAGAAGGGGTCCAGCACGGCGCTGTCCAGATCCGGCTGCAGGATCATGTCGAACTCGTTGATCGCCTTCCAGCCGGCGATGGAGGAACCATCGAACATGAAGCCGTTTTTCAGGCTGTCCTCATCCACGGTGGAGATGTACTGCGCCGTGTGCTGCCACTTGCCCCTGGGATCGGTGAAGCGCAGATCGACATACTCGACCCCATTCTCCTTGATCAGATTGAGAACTTTGGCGACGGCATCGCCGCCCTCGGCCTTCTTAGCCATGCTCTTTCCCCGTTGTGTAAAAATGTTACCCGTTCAGGCCCGCGGAACGCACCATGCGCCCGCTTAAAAACGCGTAGCGCCCGGCATGTTAAACATGCCGGGCCGCTTGGCAATGCCCGCTCAAACCGCCGCTTCGCCCTTTTCACCGGTACGAATACGGATGGCTTCCTCGATGGTGGAGATGAAGATCTTGCCATCGCCGATGCGCCCGGTGCGGGCGGCATTGGTGATCGCCTCGACCGCGCGCTCAACCACGGAATCCTCGCACACGACTTCGATTTTCACCTTCGGGAGAAAATCCACGACATATTCGGCGCCACGGTATAACTCGGTATGGCCCTTCTGGCGCCCGAAACCCTTTGCCTCGACGACAGTGATGCCCTGCAGGCCAACCTCATGCAGCGCTTCTTTCACTTCATCGAGCTTGAACGGCTTGATGATCGCTTCGATCTTCTTCATCTGGTTCACGCCGGGCCCGGGGCCCACGCGTCCTCCTCTGGTTTCGTCGGACAGCACGCCCGTTACCCCGCCCCGGGCAGCCGGTGGGCAAGCGCGCGTCAGCCAACGGGCTGACATATCACGTCTTGCACGCGCCGTGCCAGAATGGTTTTCCGCACGCTGCCGCGTTTGCGGCAGATTTATCAAAGGCCAAAACGGGACTTTGCTCAAGCGGCGGCGATTATAGCCTAAAATTTGTGCAATCTTGCCGCCTGCGCTTTGGGCGGTTAAAATCATTCGCTCAGCTCCAAGGATTTTTACGCGCTGTGAAACCTGCCAATTCCCTGCTTTCCGCCACCGGCACCACCATCTTCACGGTCATGTCCGCCTTGGCGGTAAAGCACCGCGCCATCAATCTCGGCCAGGGTTTTCCGGATACGGAGGGCCCGGCGGATATCGTGCGGGCGGCGGCGGATGCGCTGCTGGACAACCGCAACCAATACCCGCCGCTCACCGGCGTGCCGGAGCTGCGCGAGGCGGTGGCGGCGGCGAATCAGCGTTTCTATGGGCTGGAGATCGACCCGGCTTCGGGGGTCGTCGTCACCTCCGGCGCCACGGAGGCGATCACCGCCAGCCTGATGGCGCTGCTGAACCCGGGCGATGAGGTGGTGCTGATCGAGCCGCTTTACGATACCTATCTGCCGGTGGTGAAGCTGCTGGGCGCCACGGCGAAGCTGGTGCGGCTGCAACCGCCAGGCTGGGAGCTGCCGCGCGCCGAGCTGGCAGCCGCCTTCGGCCCGAAAACCAAGCTTCTGCTGCTGAACTCGCCGATGAACCCCACCGGCAAGGTGTTCAACCGGGACGAGCTGGATTTCATCGCCGGGCTGTTGCGCCAGCACGATGCTTATGCGGTGTGCGACGAGGTGTATGAGCATCTCGTTTTCTCCGGCGCCAGGCATATCCCGCTGGCCACACTGCCTGGCATGGCGGAGCGGAGCTTGCGCATCGGCAGTGCGGGCAAAACCTTCTCCCTCACCGGCTGGAAGGTGGGTTATGTTTCCGGCCCGGCGGCGCTGATGGGGCTGGTGGCCAAGGCGCATCAGAATCTCACCTTCACCACCGCCCCCAATCTGCAGCGCGCCGTGGCTTACGGGCTGGCCAAGCCGGATGATTATTTTCAGGGCCTGGCGGACGGGCTGGAGGCGCAGCGGGATTTGCTGGATGCCGGGCTGAAGCGCCTGGGCTTTCTCACCCTGCCCGCCGCGGGGAGCTATTTCATCACCGCCGATTTCTCAGCCATGGGGTTCGATGGGGATGACGTAGCTTTCTGCCAGGCCATCACCGAACAGGCGGGCGTGGCGGCGATTCCGGTTTCAGCCTTCTATGTGGGGGCGGCGCCGCGCCATTATGCGCGCTTTGCCTTCTGCAAGCAGGTTCCTGTTCTGCAGGAGGCCTTGCAGCGCCTGGAAGGCTGGGTGGCGGCAAGACCATTGACGGCGCTGGCTTGACCGCGCTAGTTGGCCTCCACCCTGGATGGCGGACGTAGCTCAGTTGGTAGAGCGCCGGTTTGTGGTACCGGTTGTCGCGGGTTCAATCCCCGTCGTTCGCCCCAGGGGAATATCCTGACATGACCATCGCGGCGCTGATTTTGGCAGGCGGCAAGGCCACGCGCTTCGGCGGGGTGGACAAGGCGTTTGTGCGCCTCCAGGGCCGCCCGCTTATCGAACATGCGCTGGAGCGGCTGCGCCCCCAGGCATCCCTCCTCGCCATCAGCGCCAATGGCAGCCCCGCGCAATTCGCGGCCTATGGCCTGCCGGTGCTGGCGGACATGCCCGCCTTCGCCGGGTGCGGGCCGCTGGCCGGGGTGCAAGCGGGGCTGGCCTGGGCCAAGCGGGAAGGGGCCGATTGGCTGCTCACCATGCCGGTGGACACGCCGTTTTTCCCGCTCACCTTGGCGGCGGATCTCTCGCCTGGCCCCTCCGTCGCGGTGTATGCCGGGCGGCAGCATCACCTCGCCTCGCTCTGGCCGGTCTCCTTCCTGCCGGGGCTGAAGGATTTCCTGCGCCGGGATGAAAAACACAAGGTGCGGGACGCGCTGGCCCTTTGCGGTGCCCGGCAGGTGAATTTTACAAGCCCGCGAGACCCCTTCGCCAATCTCAACAGCCCAGACGATCTCTCGGGTTTCGGCTGATTTTCCAGAGTTTGTGAAAGTTTTACACTGCATCCGCGAAACGGGTGCAGAGTTTCACATATTTACCCGGTTTTTTCACAAAAACGTCTGACGCACTGCAAAACCAGGTGTATCTGGGGTGCCGCAACAATCCATTCCGGACGTTCAGCGGAGACCTCTATGTCGTACCAAGATAGCATTCGTAGCACGAGCGAACTGATCGCCGCCAAGGGCGGCACCTGGGATGGAATCTCCCCGGAGGCCGTGGCCCGCATGCGGTTGCAGAACCGCTTCACCTCCGGGCTGGACATCGCCCGCTACACCGCCAGGATCATGCGCCAGGACATGGCGGCCTATGACGCGGACCCGGCCAGCTACACCCAGTCCCTCGGCTGCTGGCACGGCTTCATCGCGCAGCAGAAGATGATCTCCATCAAGAAGCATTTCGGCACCACCAAGCGCCGCTACATCTACCTCTCCGGCTGGATGATCGCCGCCCTGCGCTCCGAGTTCGGCCCGCTGCCGGACCAGTCCATGCACGAGAAAACCTCCGTGCCGGCGTTGATCGAGGAGATCTACACCTTCCTGCGCCAGGCCGATGCGCGTGAGCTGGGCGGGCTGTTCCGCGAGCTGGACGCCGCCCGCGCGGCGGGAGACCTGGCCAAGCAGAAAGAGATCCAGAGCAAGATCGATAATTTCGAAACCCATGTCGTGCCCATCATCGCCGATATCGACGCGGGCTTCGGCAATGCGGAAGCCACCTATCTGCTGGCCAAGAAGATGATCGAGGCGGGCGCCTGCGCCCTGCAGATCGAGAACCAGGTCTCCGACGAAAAGCAATGCGGCCACCAGGACGGCAAGGTGACGGTTCCGCATGAGGATTTCGTCGCGAAGATCCGCGCCTTGCGTTACGCGTTCATGGAGCTGGGCGTCGAGGAAGGCATCATCGTCACCCGCACCGACTCTCTGGGCGCTGGCCTGACCAAGCAGATCGCCTTCTCCAAGGAGCCGGGCGATATCGGCGACCAGTATAATGCCTTCCTGGATTGCGATGAGGTCGATGCCTCGCAGATCGGCAATGGCGATGTCCTCATCACCCGCAACGGCAAGCTGCTGCGTCCGAAGCGCCTGCCCTCCAACCTCTACCAGTTCCGCCCCGGCACCGGCGCCGAACGTTGCGTGCTGGATTGCATCAACGCGCTGAACAACGGCGCTGACCTGCTCTGGATCGAGACCGAGAAGCCGCATATCGAGCAGATCGCCTCGATGATGGACCGCATCCGTGAAGTCTGGCCCAACGCCAAGCTGGCCTATAACAATTCCCCGTCCTTCAACTGGACGCTGAATTTCCGCCAGCAGGTGTTCGATGCGTGGAAGGAACAAGGCAAGGATGTTTCCGCCTATGACCGCGCCAAGCTGATGAGCGTCGATTACGACAACACCGAGCTGGGCCAGGCCGCGGACGAGAAAATCCGCACCTTCCAGCGCGATGCGGCGAAGCGCGCCGGCATCTTCCACCATTTGATCACGCTGCCGACCTATCACACCGCGGCACTTTCCACCGATAATCTCGCCAAGGAGTATTTCGGCGAGCAAGGCATGCTGGGCTACGTCGCCGATGTGCAGCGTAAGGAGATCCGCCAAGGCATTGCCTGCGTGAAGCACCAGAACATGTCGGGCTCCGATATCGGTGACGATCACAAGGAGTATTTCGCCGGTGAGGCCGCGCTGAAGGCTGGCGGCGCGCATAACACGATGAACCAGTTCGCGGCGTAAGAGCAGGTTGACGCCGTATCCGTCCGGTTTGCGGACGGATACGCAAGTCCGCACCATCTCCCGCACCACTTAACAGCGGCGCCAGAACCGAAACCATCAAACTACATAGCGGCCCGGCTTTGTCCGGGCCTTTTTCATGGCTCGGCCCTGGCGTGTCCTGGGCAGGGCCGGTGGGTGAAACAGGCGGCGGCATCTTGTCTGATTTGACCTGAAGCCGTCGCGCCCTAGCCAAGCCGGTCTGGAGACCATATGAGCGCGACCGGAATGTCACCCTTGGCCGCAGACCGCTCCTCTCCCTGGAAGATTCCGGCCTTGCTGCTGGGGCTGTTGACATTGGCGTTCTATCTGCCGCTGCTATGGCGCCTCCCGGCACCCGTGCAGCTTGACAGCAATGAAGGCTGGAACGTGGTCCGCGCCCTGCTGGCCGCGCGGCACGTGCCGCTTTATGGCGAAAAGCCTGTTCTCGATTTCACCAATTATCCGTTCCTCTCCTTCCATGTCACCGGCTGGCTGTCCGCCTTCGGGCTGGACCCGCTTTTCGCCGGGCGCGGCCTGGCGCTGGCCGCGCTGGCGGTGCTGGGCGGGTTCGCGGGGGCCTTTGTCCGGCTCTTCACGCAGCAGCTTTATGCGGCGCTGTTCGCCGGGTTTCTGTTCGCGCTCTGGCTCGCCATCTGGATGCCGGGCCGCATCGGCGTGGATGATCCGCAATTGCTGGCCATGGTGTTCGAGACGGCGGGATTTTATCTATATGTGCGGAACGGCGAATCCCGTGCCGCGCTGTGGCTCTCCGCCTGCCTGTTCGCGCTGGCGCTGTTCACCAAGCAAAATCTCATCGCCATGCCGCTCGGCGCCGGGCTGGCGCTGATTTTGCGAAGATGCTGGCCAGGCCTGCTGCAATGGCTGCTCGCCGGGGCGGCGTGCGCGGCCGTGTTGCTATGGCTGACCTGCCGTATCGACGGCCCTTATTTCTCCCTCCACATGCTGCAGCCGCGCACCTATGTCTGGCGGGATTTCGCTGCCCAGGGCGGGGATTATCTGCTGGTCTTCCTGCCCGTGCTGGGTCTGGCCGGGTGGTGGTGCTGGCGGCATCGCCGGGTGGCGCGGGCTCAGCCCGTTATCCTCGCTTGGCTTGCCGCCAATCTGCTGGGTTTTGGTTTCGCCGGCGGCGGCGGCGTGGGCCGCAACGTGTTCTTCGAGGCCGTGCTGCTGAGCGTGGTGCTTGCCATGGCGGCCTGCGCGGCGGCGCCGCGGGCCTGGCACGGCCTGCTGCTTCTGTTCCCCCTCATCTGGGCACCGGCACATTTCATCGCCGCGATCCGGGAGGACCAAGCCCTGCCGCAGGCGCGGGCTGATTTCGCGGCCGGGGTGGCGTTCCTGAAAACGGTGCCGGGGCCGGTTGTGTGTGAAAATCTGCTGATGTGCGCGCGGGCCGGCCATGCCTCAGCGTTCTATACCTATTATGCCGATACTCAGATCCAGCTCGGCCGCCTACCCGATGCGGCTGTTACCTCAATGGTGACGGCGCGGACGTTGCGGGCGGTCGAAATCGGCACCACGGACCAGCCGGAGGCGCGGGGCCGGGCACAATTCACCCCGGATTTCCTGGCGGCCTTGAAGGCGCATGACCATCCCGCCCTGCGGCGGCGCACGGTGTCGGTCTGGGTCCCCGGGCCCTGAACGCCATGCAACACCGGGGAGGATGCGAGGCCAGCCCTTTGTTTGCCAGGGCCGGAGCCCCCATGCTATGCAGCCAAAGTTGGTGGAGAACGGTGGGTTTCCGCAGTTTTCAATCGTTTCCCGGAGCTTGAGAGCAGTACAGGGTATGGCAAAAAAACTCGTTTGGGGCCGCGCTTGGCATGGCCGGAGCTATGATCTGGGGCGGATGACATTGCCCGAACTCTGGGGCGCCTATCTCACCTACCCCGCCATCAATCTCTATGCCGCGCTGGTGCTGCTCTCCGGCGCTTATGTGTTGCTCACGGTGCGGCATGTTTCCGCCATCCTGCTCCCGGCGCTGGCGGTGCTCATCATCTATCCGCTGGTTTGGTACGGGCTGCACCGCTATGTGCTGCATGGGCGCTGGCTCTACCGCATGCGCTGGAGTGCGGCCCTCTGGAAGCGCATCCATTTCGACCATCATCAGGACCCGCATAAGCTGGAAGTGCTGTTCGGCTCGCCGCTGAACACAATCCCCACCATGCTGATCATCACCGGGCCCATCGGCTATGCGCTGGCGGGCTGGACGGGGTTTGCCGCTGGCTTCTGCACGGCACTCATCACCACCTGCGTGTATGAATTTTTCCATTGCATCCAGCATCTCAACTACAAGCCGAAGAACAGCTTCGTGCAGAAGCTCAAGCGCGACCATCTGCTGCATCATTTCCAGAATGAGACCGTGAATTTCGGCATCGTCTCATTCCTGCCGGATGTGGTTTTCCACTCCTATGTTCCCAACGCCAAGGACTGCCCGAAAAGCCCGACCGTGTTCAATCTCGGTTACGACCTTGAGGAAGCCAAGCGCTTTCCCTGGGTGATGGAGCTGACCGGCACCCCCCCGCGGGACAAGCCGCCCTCCGCCATGCAGGAACAGGCGGGGCGCGCCGGCTGATGAGCGAAATCCAGATCGTCCCGGTTACGGACAAGAAACTCCTCAAACGCTTCATCCTGCTGCCCGAGCGGCTGCACAAGGATGACCCGGCCTATATCGCGCCCTTGCATATGGAGCGCGAGGAAGCCCTGAGCCCGAAAAACCCCTTCTTCGGCCATGCCGAGGTGCAGTTCTGGCTGGCGGTGAAGGATGGGCGCGATGTCGGCCGCATTTCCGCGCAGATCGACAAGCTCGCCCAATCGCTGGACCCGGAGGCGCCGGGCCTGTTCGGCATGCTCGCCGCCGAGAACGACCCCGAGATTTTCAAGGTGCTGCTGGCCCGCGCCGCCGCCTGGCTGCGCGGGCGCGGCATGAAGCGCATGCAGGGCCCGTTCAACCTCAACATCAACGAGGAAACCGGCGCGCTGATAGACGGGTTCGACACGCCGCCGATGCTGCTGATGCCGCATGACCTGCCTTACGTCGCCAAGCGGCTGGAAGCGCAGGGGCTGGAAAAGGCGAAAGATGTCTATGCGTATCTCTACGATATGCGCGTGGAGCTGCCCGATAGCGTGCAGCGCCTGCTGGCGCGGGACTTGCCGCCGGGCATCACGGTGCGCCAGCTCGACATGAAGAAGATCAATGAGGAGATCAAGAACGTCACCTCCATCTTCAACGATGCCTGGGCGAATAACTGGGGCTTCGTGCCGCTGACCGAGGAAGAGACGGATTATCTCTCCAAATCCCTGAAACCGCTGCTCAACCCGCGCATGACCAGCCTGGTGGAGCGCGACGGCGAGCCGGTGGCCTTCATGATCGCGCTGCCCAATCTGAACGAGGCAATCAACGGGCTGAACGGCAAAATTCTGCCCTTCGGCTGGGCCAAGCTGCTCTGGCGGCTGAAAGTGGCGGGCGTGAAGACCGCGCGCGTGCCGCTGATGGGCGTGCGCCGCGCCGCCGCCAAGGACATGATCGGCAGCCTGCTGCCTTACCTCATGATCGACATGGTGCGCCGCGAGGGGCTGAAGATGGGCCTCACCCATATCGAGCTGTCGTGGATTCTCGAGGACAACATGCCGATGCGCCGGATGATCGAAAGCCTGAACGCGAAGCCGTATAAAACCTACCGGGTGTTCGAGACGGCACTTTAAACCCGCTCTAAACTCATCGCACTCTAACCGCGCAGCCATCCCGCCTGCCGGTACCACTCTGCGGTCTCCTCGAATCCGTCCTTGAGCCCAAAGCGCGGCGTATGGATGCCGCGCGGCAATAGCTCGTCGGGATGCACGGACCAATCAGGGTGCAGAATTTCCCGGGCCTTGCCAAGCGTGAAGATCGGTGCTGTCCGCCGCCATCTCCCCGCCAGGCCGGAGCAGAAACCCGCAGCCAGGAGCAGGGGTTTTGGCAATCTTACAAAATGCGGCCGCCCACCCGCCGCGTATGCGGCGGCCTCCATCAGGGTGCGCATGGAATAGCCTTCGGGCCGTTCATCGGCCAAGGTGAAGAGGCCCGGCCGGAACTTATCGCCCGCCATGGCGGCAATCGCCCCGGCCGCGTCTTGCGCGTGGATCACGGCGGCCCTGCCATCACTCAACAGCAGCGCCACCGGGCGCAAACAGGCCCGGAACAGAGGCAGGGTTTCCCTGTCCCACGGCCCGTAGATCGCGGGCGGGCGAATGATCGCCAATTGTTCCGTGGCCTCACTGAATGCCTGCCGCGCGGCTGCCTCCGCCGCGTTCTTGCTGAAAGCATAATCGGAAAGTCGTGGCTCCCGCGCGGCAAGCGATGAAACCAGGATGAATCTCGCCCGGGGCGCCGCGCGCCGTGTGGCCCGCGCCATGGCCGCCGTACCGTCGCGGTTGCCGTGCAGAAATTCAGCGCGGCTATGCGCCTTGATCAGCCCCGCCACATGCACCACCACATCCGCATCCCGGGCCAGCGCCGCCAAGGCGGCTTCATCGTCCAGGCCGCCACGCACGCTCTCGAACGATAGTCCCGCGAGGGCCGGATGCGCCGCATCGTGCCGGGTCAGCAGCCGCAGCCTGAATCCTGCTTGCGCCAGGGCGGGGACGACATGCAGCCCCAGAAACCCCGTTCCGCCGGTAACGGCGGCAAGGGGCGCGGTCATTCCGCCGCGGTGGCGGCGGCGCGGAGCTGGAAGGCGCCGTCCAGATACATCAGGCGGGCGCGGGAGCGGCTGAGCTTGCCGGAAGAGGTTTGCGGCAGGCTGTGGGGGGGCACCAGCACCACGCGCGTCTCCAGCCCCTGGCGGCCGCGGAAGAAGCGGGTGAGGTCCAGCGCCAAAGTCTCGCGCGCCGCCGCCTCGGTCACCCGGCACTGCACGAGGACGATCACTTCCTCATCCTCGCCATTATCGACGGAGAACACCGCCACGTCGCCGCTGCGCAGGAAAGGCACCTCCGCCTCGGCGGCCCATTCCAGATCCTGCGGCCAGACATTGCGGCCATTGACGATGACGAGATCCTTCGCCCGGCCGGTGATCACGATCTGGCCGTTGATCAAATAGCCAAGATCGCCCGTATCCAGCCAGCCATCCTGGGAGAGCACGCGCGCGGTTTCTTCAGGTGCGCCAAAATAGCCCAGCATCAGGCTCGGCCCGCGCACGAAGATGCGGCCCACCTCACGCTCGGCCAGCAAGGCGCCATCCTCGCCGCGCACCTGCACCTCATGCTCGGGCAGCATCTGCCCGCAGATCACGAAATGGCGGGTGCGCTCGCTATTCTCGTTGGCGGGCACGGCGCGGTGCTCACGCTCCAGCACCAGCCCGTCCACCGCGTCTTCCTTCGCACCCTGGCCGTCCGGGCTGAAACTTAAGGCCAGCGTGGCTTCGGCCATGCCGTAGCAGGGGATGAAGGCGCTTTCAGAGAAGCCGTTGGCGGCGAAGCGTTCGGCAAAGCGGGTCAGCACCGCCGGGCGGATCATGTCGCCGCCAATGCCCGCGCGCCGCCAGGAGGAAAGGTCGATCCCATCGGTCGAGGCGGTCTGGGCCCGGCGGGCGCAAAGCTCGTAGCCGAAGGAGGGGCTGAAGGAGATGCTGCCCTTGTTGCGGGTGATGAGCTGCAGCCAGAGCAGCGGCCGGCGGGCGAATTCGCGCGTGGGCAGAATATCGACCGAGAGCTGGCAGGCCATCGGCATCAGCAGGAACCCGACCAGCCCCATGTCATGGTAATAAGGCAGCCAGGTGGTGCAGCGGTCGTTCTCGTTCACCTGCAGCCCGTATTTGGCCATGTAATGGGCATTGGCCATGAAGGCGTGTTGCGTCACCGCCACGCCGAGCGGAAAACGCGTGCTGCCGGAGGAGAATTGCAGATAGGCGAGCGATTCGGGCACGGGCAGGCTGTCCTCGGGCACCATCGGCGCATCGTCCAGCGCCGAGATCACGCCGGAACAGCGCAGATCCAGCCCCTCCACGGCCTCATCCAGCCAATCCGCCAGCACGGCGGGGCCGAACACGGCATGGGCACCGGCACCCTGGATCATCCGGCGCAGGAAGGAGATATACCCCTCCTTGCCGCCGAAGGCCGAAGGCAGGGGCAGGGGGGCGGGCACCAGCCCGGCATATTGGCAGGCGAAGAAGGCGCGGGCGAAATCGCCGTCGCTCTCGGCCAGCAGCCCCACGCGCTCGCCGGGCTGCAACCCCGTGCCCAGAAGCCGCCGCGCCAGGGCGATGGCCTGGGCGCGCAGCGCCGCATAAGGCAGAATTTCGGTGAGAACACCCTTGCCGGAGTAGAAATTCAGGCCGGTTGGGCCTCGTGCGGCATAGTCCAGGGCCTCGGCGATGGTTCCGAAATCGGCGAAACGCTTAGCCAGCCCTGCATGGTGAGTCGGGGTAGGCTCAGTCATATTGCCTAGAATTTACCATTGATGCCATCCCTTGGCGCTAACAGACTCACAAGTGAATGGCAATGGCTTTGCCGTATGGCGCGGTTGACAGCACCACCCCCCGCCGCCTAGCTGCCCGGCCATCCTTCCTTGTCCCGCCAGCCAGATTGCGATTTTTCCATGTCCATCCCCAGAACGCTGCATTTCTGCTGGATTGGCCCCAATCTGGCATGGGCGCATGGATTCGCGCTACTTTCCGCCGCCGCCCAAAGCGGGCTGGATCAGGTGATTCTGCACCATACGGACGATCTGGCGGACGGCCCGGTGCCGCGCGCCCTGCGGCAGGCGCCGGGTGTGCGGCTGGAAAAGCTGGCGCCGGAGGCGCTGCTGGCGCCGGTGCAGGCGGCGCTGGGGCTGGGCACGGCGCTCACGGCACTTTACGCCAAGCTGCAAAGCCCGGTGCAGCGGGCGGATGTGTTGCGCGCCGCCATTTTATACCAGAAGGGCGGCGTTTATATGGATGTTGACACCGTCACCATCGCCCCGCTCACCCCTTTGCTGGGGGCCGTGCAGTTCATCGGCGCGGAGCGGATCGTCTGGCCGCATTGGGTCTATCAATCCCGCTCGCCGCTGGTCTGGGCGAAGCATCTGGGGCTGGATGTGCTGCGCAAGGCGCTGCGCCGCGCCCCCGGCGGCTGGCGGGCCTTCCGCGCCGTGGAGGGCTGGTATGCGCCGGCCGTGAACAACGCGGTGATGGGCGGCGAGGCAGGCGCGCCCCTGTTCGCCGCCGTGCTGCGCGCCATGGCGGCCTTGCCGGAGGGCGAACCCCCCGGCCCCTATGCGCTGGGGCCGGATCTGTATCAGGCGCTGCTGGCCGCCGCCCCCATGCCGGGCCTCACGGTCCACGAACCCGCCTGTTTCTACCCGCTGGCGCCGGAAATCTCGGAACATTGGTTCCGCCCCTGCCGCAACGCCCCCATGGCCCTGGCGCGGCTCACCGGCCCGCAAACCAGGGTGGCGCATTGGTATGGCTCGGTGCGCACCAAACCCTACGTGGCACAGATCAGCCCGGATTATGTCCGCGCCCACCGGCAAACCCAGCTCTACAGCGCGCTGGTTTTCAAGGCCCTGCCTGACCTTCGGTGAAGGCGGGGCCAGCCCCTTACATGCATGTCACACTTGCGACACATGACGGAAAGAGGTACGACGCAGGCTTACTTACCGCGCAGAGTTCGGACTCACCCAGTTTTGCCCGCAGTCCGTTCGGTGCCTTAGGCGTGAAAGCATGAGGTTCCGGTGCCGTTTTCCCGGCAGGGTTGCGATTGGCAGGAGGCTTTAGGGTACAGGGTTGAGGTACGAAGGCGAGTCCCACAGCATGTTTGAGATGCGGCAGTTGGTCTGTCGTGGCTGGGTTGCGCGCGTGTGTCTGGTCCTGCCGTCCGTGAGGGCGTCCTGCTCCCCGATAGATTTTAGCGAGAGACGAGGTTGATTATGGCGAAGAACGGCGGCATCCGCATCGCGATCGCGGGCATTGGCAACTGTGCCAGCTCCCTGATCCAGGGGCTTTACTATTATACGCCGGAGCGCTGCCGCGAGGGCGTGGTTGGCCTCATGCATACCGAGATCGGCGGCTATCAGCCCAACGATATCAAGGTGGTGGCCGCGTTCGACGTGGATGCCCGCAAGGTCGGCCAGGATGTGAGCCGCGCCATGTTCGCCAAGCCGAACTGCACCAAAGTGTTCCAGGCCGAGATCCCCGAGATGGGTGTGACCGTGCAGATGGGCCAGGTGCTGGACGGCATCTCCGAGCATATGGCCAATTACGACGAGGACCGTACCTTCGTGCGTTCCGACGCCAGGGAGCTGACCAAGGCCGAGATCGTCGCCATCCTGAAGGACAGCAAGACCGATGTGCTGCTGAACTACATGCCGGTTGGCTCCGAAGCCGCCGCGCGCTTCTATGCTGAATGCGCGCTGGAGGCTGGCTGCGGCTTCGTCAACAACATGCCGGTGTTCATCGCCAGCGACAAAGCCTTCGCCGCGCGCTTCGAGAACGCCAACCTGCCGATCATCGGCGACGACATCAAATCCCAGCTCGGCGCCACCATCACCCACCGCGTGCTGACAGATCTGTTCGCCAAGCGCGGCGTGAAGCTGCTGCGCACCTACCAGCTCAACACCGGCGGCAATACCGACTTCCTGAACATGAAGAACCAGGACCGCCTGGCCTCGAAGAAGGTTTCCAAGACCGAGGCCGTGCAGGCCGTGACCAAGAAGCGCCTGGAGCGCGAAGACGTGCATATCGGCCCGTCCGACTATGTGCCCTGGCAGAACGACAACAAGATCGCCTTCATCCGCATGGAAGGCCTGCTGTTCGGCGATGTGCCGATGGATATCGAGCTGCGCCTCTCCGTGCAGGACAGCCCGAACTCCGCCGGCGTGGTCATCGACATGATCCGCTGTTGCAAGCTGGCGCTGGAACATGGCGTCGGCGGCGTACTGGCCGGCCCTTCGGCTTATTTCTGCAAGCACCCGCCCGTGCAGTACACGGATGATGTGGCCTATGAGATGACCGAGGAATTCATCCGCACCCGTCCCGCCCTGGCGGTGACTGCCGCCGAATGAAGTGCCTGATCGTCGCCGCCGGGCAAGGCACGCGCCTGCGTGAGAAAGGGGAGCTGAAGCCGCTCATCCCCATCCGCGGCGTGCCGCTGATCGAGCGTGTGATCGCCAACGGCAAGGAAGCCGGGATCGAGGAGTTCCTCGTCGTCACCGGCTACCGCTCCGATGAATTGCAGGCGCGGCTGGGCGAATTCTCCCGCCGCTCCGGCATCCATGTCACCCGCGTCTTCAACCGCGCCTGGGACCGGGCGAACGGTGTTTCCGTTCTCACAGCCAAGCAGTTCCTGGATGAGCCCTTCCTGCTCACCATGTGCGACCATCTGGTGGACCCGGAAATTCTCCGCCGCCTGATCCAGGCGAAGCAGGAGCCCGGCACGGTCACGCTGGGCGTGGATTTCAACATCGACAACCCGCTGAACGACCCCGAGGACGTGACCCGCGTGAAATGCGAGGGCGAGCAGCTCAAGCATATCGGCAAGATCATCCGGGACTTCAATTGCTTCGATACCGGCGTGTTCCGCTGCACGCCCGTGATGTTCGACGCGCTGGAGGAATCGCAGGCGCGCGGGGATGACAGCATCTCCGGCGCCATGAATGTGCTGGCCGAATGGGGCAAGGCGCGGGTGTTTGATATCGGCGACCGGCTCTGGGTGGATGTGGACGACCCCATCGCCTTCGGCAAGGCCGAGACGCTGCTGGATGAAGGCCGTCTGTAATCATGAGCGAAGCTGCCGGCCGGGCCGCGGCGGACCCTGTCCGCCGGACCTATGAGATCGAGGATCCGACCAACCTCTATTTCATTCACCCTATCTCCACCCGGCTGGTGCCGGTCTTCGCCAAATTCGGAATCACCCCCAACGCCGTGTCGCTCATCGGCATGGGCTGCGGGATTCTCGCCGGGGTGGCCTATCATTTCTACGCCGCCACCTGGTGCTGCCGTTCTCGGCTTCGTGCTGATGCTCGTCTGGCATGTGATGGACGGGGCGGACGGCCAGCTCGCCCGCCTCACCAAATCCTATTCCGAACTCGGCAAGGTGCTGGACGGCATTTGCGATTACGTCACCTTCACCGCCGTCTATGTGGGGCTGGCGCTGGCGATGAGCGCCTATATGGGCGGCTGGGTCTGGGCGCTGGTGGTGCTCTCCGGCGCGGCGCATGCCGTGCAATCCGCCGCCTATGAAATGCAGCGCCAGGATTATAATTTCTGGGGCTGGGGCCAGCAATCCGCGGCCCTGCCGAAGCTGGACGCGAAGCCGAAGGGCATTGCCGGGTATCTGCATCATCTCTATGCGCGGGTGCAGCTCTGGGCTTCGGGCGGGGCGGCGGAATTTCATGCGGAATTCGCGGCATTGCTGGCGGCGAACCCAAGGCAGGACGCCACTTTACGCGCCGCCTACCGGGAGCAGTTCGCCCCGGTGATCCGCCGCTGGGGCGTGCTCTGCGCCAATTACCGCACGCTGGGCATTTTCATCGCGGCGCTGATCAAGCTGCCGGTGCTGTATTTCGTATTCGAGATCGTGGGCTTCGGCGCCATCCTGCTCATCCTGCTGGAAGCGCAGAAAGTGCATTACCGCGCCTTCCTGGCGCAGGTGAGCACCGCATCGCGCTCTAGAGCCAGATGATTTTAGATCGAATCACTTCGTGATCCGATCTAAAATCTAAATCCGCCTCTATCTCAATGTCTTAGAGGGCGATTCAGACTTTATCTGCGCTCGCGAAGCGAGCGAAGCTAAAGTCATCGCGCTCTAAAACGCCATAAGTCCCGGCCTCAGCTTGACATGGTTGCGCTCCAGCAGCCAGCCGCCCAGCACCAGCAGCAAAATCGACGGTGTCATCGCCGACACGGCCGGGTTCACCGCCAGCAGCAGCCCCAGATAGAAGGTGATTTCCTGCACCAGCAGGAACACCATGCCGAGCAGTGCGCCGATGACGATCTGCCGCCCCGCCCCGCCTGAGCGCTGCGGCCCGAACACGAAGGGTGCCGCGATAAGCGCCATGCCGATCAGCGAAAGCGGAATCGCCACCATGCTCCAGAAGGTCTGCTCATAGACCAGTGCCTCCTGATGCTGCTGCTTGAGCTGCCGCACATAGCTGTAAAGCGCCAAGGGCGGCATGGTTTCAGGCGGAATCGCCAGCAATTGCAGTTGCCGGGTGGAGAGAAAGGGCTTCCAGCTCAGCGTTGGCGGCATGTCCGTCTGCGTTTGGCCATCGGTGATGGTATTGCGCACCACGCCGCTCAGCTTCCAGGTGCCGTCCGGCTGCGGCTGTGCGTCGTCGGCCTGGATCATGCTGTGCAGCTCGCCCTCCGGCCCAAAGGTGAAGATCGCCACGCCATGCAGCTCCGCCGCCCCGGCGAAGCTCTGCACATTCAGGAACACCCCGCCCTTCTGCGCCCAGAATCCGCCATTGGAGAGGCCGGGCAGCGCATCACCCAGGGCCGCCGCGCGCTCGCGCTGCGCCGCCTGCTGGGCGGGCGGGATCACGAATTGGGCGATCAGGAACAGCGCCACGATGATCGGCCCGCAAAGCTTCACCACCGCGCCGATGATCCGCGCCTGCGACACGCCGAAGCTGCGGAAGGCGGTGAGTTCCGAATATCTGGCCAGCGTGCCCAGCCCCATCAGCGTGGCCAGCAGCATGGAAACCGGGGCGAGCTGCAAGATCCGGTCTGGCGAGGTGAGCAGTGTATAGGCCAGCGCGTCACGCAGCCTGTATTGCCCCTGGCCGATCAGCCCGAGCTGCTCGACAAAGCCGAGCAGGCTGAACAGCGCGGTGAGGCCGGTTGTGATGAGCAGGAAGGCGCGGAAGACCAGCCAGCCGACATAGCGGTCAAGCAGCATCGTGGCTGCCTGCCGGGTGCAATTTCAGCTTCGGGGCGGGCCGCGCGCGGGGCGTGGGGGTAGGGCCCTTGGGCGGGGTGCGGAAGGCACGGCGCAAAGCCGGCGCATACCAGATCAGCGCGATGGAAACCGCCAGCAAGGCCGGGGCCCACCACAGCCCGGGGAAGCGCCCCACATCGCCATGCTGCACCCAGGTGCGGGCGGTGGTGCAGAGCAGATAATAGGCGGAATAAGCCAGGATGGCCGGGCCGAACTTGGCATAGCGGCCCTGGCGCGGGCGCCCGCGGCTCAAAATCGCGCCCAGCACCGCCAGCAGCAATGTGGAAAGCCCGGTGGAGAAGCGCCATTGCCGCTCGGCGATGTCCGCCGGGTCCTTGGAGGCCATGAGATGCGCGGTGCTGGCGGCCACGGGGCTGTAGCTGGCGGCGCCAGGATTGGTCCCGTCCGGGTCCACATTCAGCCCCGCCGCCTCCAGGGATTGGTCATTGGCCGGGGTGTCGCGGTCGAACTCATACACATGCGCATTGGTGAGATGCACGCTGCGCCGCCCATCCGCCCCGGCGGTGGCGGGGGCGGCGTCCTGGGCATAGATCACCTCGATATGATCGCCATTGCGCCGGGCCACGAACACATTCTGCGCCTGCGCATGCGGCCCCGCCCGGTTGCCCAGGAAAATGACCCGCATGCCATCCGGGCTGCCATAGAAGGTGCCCGCTTCCATCGCGTTCACATTCAGCATCACGGCGGCGCGGCGGGAGATATTATGCGAGGCGGTATAGGCCCAGGGCCGCGCGAACAGGGACAGGCCGGCCACGCAGATGGAGAGCCCCAAAGCCAGCCCCAGCACCGGGCGCAGCAATTGGCGCGGGCCGATGCCCAGGGCCAGCATGGCGGTAATCTCGCTATCCGCCTGCAACCGGCCAAATGCCGCCAGCACCGCGATGAAGAGCGAGATGGGAATGAGAACATCCAGCGAGATCAGCAGTTTGAGCAAGGTGAGCGCGGTGATGGCGCGCATCGGCAGCAGGCCGTTCACGGCGTCGGACAAAATCCCGGCCAGGCTGTATCCGGCGAACAGCAAGGCCAGAATGCCCAAAATCGCGGCGAAGGGCCGCGTGATCTCACGAATCAGATATTTGTCTGTCTTCAAGGCGCCAAACCAACTTTCTCCGGCGTAATCTAGGATGGCCGGCCTCACCGGACCATACCCGGAGGTGCAAAGGCGCCATAAGCTGTCCAGAAGGCCCGTGACAACGCGGTGACCGCTCTTTAATAGAGGGGCTGGTGAATTGTATAGTTTTTCTTGCACGAATGTCATCAGCGGCCCCTAACCGGGTCATTTCCGCGGGGCTGGCGTGCAGGAAACAGCAGAGGAGCTGCGCGCAGCCATATGTCTGATCAGACCAACGAGATCCGTGAGATCATTTTCGGCACGCTGCGCGCGGCGCTGCCCCAGGCGCGCCCGCTATCCGACGAGACGCATATCATCGAGGATCTGGGGCTCGATTCCGTCGCGGTGATGGATTTCGTCATGGAGATCGAGGACAAGCTCGACATCTCCGTGCCCTTGGACAAAATCGCCGAGGTGGAGACGCTGGGCGATCTCATCGCCACCGTGCAGCGGCTGAAGGAAGCCGCGTAAAACCATGGCGCTGCTGGACAAATACGCGCCGCTGGCGGAGCAGTACCGCCAGCTGGAAGAGGCTGGGGCCAACCCGTTCAACGTGCCGTTCGATGAGGTGCTCTCCCCCACCGAGGCCATCATCGCCGGGCGCAAAACCCTGCTGCTCGGCACCAACAACTATCTCGGCCTCACTTACGACCCGGCGGTGACCAGTGCCGCCAACGCCGCCACCAGCGCCTCGGGCACCGGCACCACCGGCTCGCGCATCGCCAATGGCAGCTATGGCGGCCATAAGCGGCTGGAGGCGGCGCTGGCGGATTTCTATGGCCGCAAGCATGGCATGGTGTTCTCCACCGGCTACCAGGCCAATCTCGGCATCATCTCCGCCCTGGCGGGCAAGGGCGACCATCTGCTGCTGGATGCCGATTCCCACGCCTCCATCTATGACGGCTCGCGCCTCGGCTATGCCCAGGTGACGCGCTTCCGCCATAACAGCCCGGACGACCTCGCCAACCGCCTGCGCCGCCTGGCCGACGAGCCGGGGGACAAGATCATCATCGTCGAGGGCATCTACTCCATGCTGGGCGACACTGCGCCCTTGCGGGAATTCGCCGCCGTGAAGCGCGAATATGGCGCCTATCTGGTGGTGGACGAAGCCCATTCCCTGGGCGTGCTGGGTGCTACCGGCCGCGGCCTGGCCGAGCAGGCCGGGGTTGAGGCGGATGCGGATTTCATCGTCGGCACCTTCTCCAAGAGCCTCGCCGGCGTCGGCGGTTTCGCGGTGACTGACATGGAAGGGGCGGACATTCTGCGCGTCGTCTCCCGCCCTTACATGTTCACAGCCTCCCTCCCGCCCGGCGTGATCGCCGCCACGGAAGCGGCATTGCACGAGCTTCGCGCCCGCCCCGAACTGCGGCAGCGGCTGAACGCCAATGCCCTGCGCCTCTATCGCGGGTTGGAATCCCTGGGTTTCGCGCTCGGGCCGGAACCCAGCCCCGTGGTTTCCGCCATCATGCCCTCGCCGGAGGCCGCTTTCGGCTTCTGGGCGGCTTTGCTCAAGGCCGGGCTCTACACCAATGTCAGCTTGCCGCCCGCCACGCCGAAGGGCCTCGCCTTGCTGCGCTCCAGCGTGAGTGCCGCGCATACGCCCGAGCAGATCGACCACGCCGTCGCTTTGTTCGCCGAGGCCGGTAAGGCGCTGGGGCTGCTGGTGGATGAACCTGCCCTGGCGGCGGCGAAATAACGCCCTGCCCAAGCGGAGGGCGGATGCGCCAGGTCGGCATCTTCCGGCATAATCTGTTCAAGCTGTCGGAGCCTTTCATCGCCCAGCAGGCGCAAAGGCTCCGGCGCTACCGCCCGCTCTATCTGGGGCGGCTGCGTTACGGCCCGCCCCCGCCAGGGGCAGAGGCGCTGGTGCTGGAGGATCTGGCGCCGAACATGCGCCTGCTGCCCGCCGCCTGGCACATGCTCTCCGCCAGCCCGCACCCTTATCTCTACATGCTGGAAAACCGCGTGCCGGACCTCATCCACGCCCATTTCGGCGTGGAGGGCGTTTACGCCTTGCCCCTGGCCGCCCGGCTCGGCGTGCCGCTGGTCACCACGTTTCACGGCTTTGATGCCACGCTCTCCCCGCTCGGCCTGCTCGCCAACCCGGCCTGGGCGCGTTACGCGCTGGGGCGCGGGCGGCTGGCCCGGCAGGGCAGCCTGTTCGTCGCCGCCTCCAGCTTCCTGCGCGAAAAACTGCTGGCGCTGGATTTCCCGCCCGAGCGCGTGAAGGTGCATTATATCGGCGTGGACCCCAGCGCCATCGCGCCCCGCACCCCGGCGCAGGAGGAACCTGCCATCCTGCATGTGGCGCGGCTGGAGGAGGTGAAGGGCACGGAGTTTTTGATCCGCGCCTTCGCCCGCATCGCCCCGCAATATCCGCTCGCCCGGCTGGTGATCATCGGCGACGGCAAGCTGCGCAAACCGCTGGAACGGCTGGCGCGCGAAACCGGCTTTGCAGGGCGCATCGCCTTCCTGGGGGCGCGCCCGCATGCGGAAGTGCTGGGCTGGATGCGCCGCGCCGCCATGCTGGTGCTGCCCAGCATCAAAACCCATTCCGGGCGCGAGGAAGGGCTGGGCATGGTGATGCTGGAAGCCGCCGCCACCGGCGTACCCGGCATCGGCTCGCGCGTCGGCGGCATTCCGGAAGGCATCGAGGAAGGCAAAACCGGCTTCCTGGTGCCCGAGCGCGACCCCGAAGCGCTCGCCACCGCCATCGGCACGCTGCTCGCCAACCCGACTTTGCGCCTGCGCATGGGCGAGGCCGCGCGCCGCCGGGTGGAACAGCATTTCGACATCACCCGCCAAACCGCCGCGTTGGAAGATATTTACGACGGGTTGCTGGGCGGCCCGGCATGAGCCGCATTGTCCTCGTCGCCGCACACCCGGACGATGAAATCCTCTGGCTGAGTTCCGCCATGGAACAGGCCGACCCGGTGGTGCTGTGCTATGGCGCGCCCTGGGCCAAACCGGAGAAAGCATCCGCCCGCGCGCAAGCCGTGGCGGCGCTGAAACTGCCCCGCCTCGTCAACCTCGCCATTCCCGAAAGCGGGGTGCGGCTGCTGGTGGATTGGCAAACCCCAACCCTCACCGCAACCGGCATGGCAATCTCCGACCCGGCGGGCCAGGCCCGCTATGACGCGAATTTTGCCCTGCTCGTGGAAAAACTCCGCCCTATCCTGGCCGGCGCGGATGCGGTCTACACCCACAACCCCTGGGGCGAGTACGGCCACCCCGAACATGTCCAGGTCTACCGCGCCGTCGCCACCCTTCAAGAAGAGCTAGGTTTCACCATCTGGTTCTCCAACTACGTCGCCCCGCTCACCTGGAAACTCGCCCGCGATCTTGGGGCGTCCCCGCTCTGGGCGGAGAAACGCAACGTGCTGCCGGATATCCGCCTCGCGCGGCGCCTGCGTGCCATCTATCTGCGCCACCGCGTCTGGACCTGGTCCCTCTTCCACCGCTGGCCCGCCACCGAAACAATTTATGCGCAGCCGCCGGGTGGGAAAGAAGGGTGGCACAGCCTGCAAGGCGAGGCGCTGGTGGATGTGACGAAGCTGCGGTGGTGGCGGGGGGATAAGGCGGCGAGAAGGGTGGTTTAGGGGTCGGGTGACCCAAGTAGGCCGACCGAAGGTTCATCACGCTGTCCCAAAGAGGTCATTTATTGGCGGGCAGAAGACAGCTACGCGCCCGTTCCGGCCCATTAAGCATCCAAATTCAAATTCCATAAGCGGACATGGAGTCATTTGAACTAGGGACTTGGGTGGCGTCAGGGGATAGAATTGGCTCCCGAAGTAGGACTCGAATCTACGTCCAGATGAGTAGTGTTCGTTACTGCGCTGTATAGGTGAACTTGTTTCGGATAAGGCAGACGGGGAAGATTTTTTCACTCCGCGCCTCGTAGATGGCCACTCCCGTCGGCTCACCAGGCAGAGTGTCAGTTCCATTATCAACCTCGATATAGGTTTTGCCTCCATAGATGATGAGGAATTCATCTGCCTCCTGGCACCCAAGAGGGATTTGACTGATGGCGTCGTTCAGAGGGCCAGCGATGATGGTCTTCTTCTTCGGATCATAGAGCAGTAGGCCGGTATTGTCGCAACCTGATCCGGCACTGCTGTCGTAGCCATACGTGGCAAGGATTTGCTTA
Source organism: uncultured Pseudomonadota bacterium (assembly GCA_963794625.1). GTDB lineage: Bacteria > Pseudomonadota > Alphaproteobacteria > Acetobacterales > Acetobacteraceae > Acidocella. The sequence goes on along the minus strand of CAWCEU010000009.1, from coordinate 393,942 downwards.
CGGCCATCGTCCTCAAAATCTACATCGGTCGTGCTGATAAGCTGGTAGCCTTCGCCCATTCCAGTAACGGGCGTGTAAACCTGGCTATTATTGGAGGATGGCGTCGCTTCTGGCTGCACAAACGCGGTGCTGTGCAACAAAGCATCGCAGAGCGGGTTGCCCTTGCCGGTATCGATGCCAGGATGAACAGTCGTATCGGTATGGCAAATAACGCCGCGCCCAGGTTGCACCACCTCCGCGAAAGTAACGGCGGAGCTGCTAGGCGAGATTTCCTCGTGCAGCATGTAAACGTGTTTCTGGTAAGAAAAGAGCTGAAAGTTGTCACCAACGCCTGAGCCCTCCAGGTCGCTATTATGCGCGCCGTCATTCAGCGGATCGAGCAGGCTTGACAAAGGGGAGGGTTGATCTGGATCGGCATTTACCATGGTAGAGACTGAAAGGTCGGGAAAGTGCATCGTGCCCTCGGTCGTGAACGACACGTAGTAAGACTTTCCGTCGCCAAGCAAGTCTACAGGCGTGTTAAAGGCGACTAGCGAATCGTCCCAGTTGCCGGTGTTAAGGGCGGTGGCAACGAATTCTGCATACCGCCGCCCGTGCCGGATTATAGGGATGTAGTACCAGAAAGGCCTGCACATGTTGGTTTGGCTGGGGGGTAAGCTCTGTATACCGATGATATGCGTCCACCGCTTGGTTGAAGAGGCTCGGCCTCTCGTCGTCCTCGGTCATAAATGCGCTGGCAGCTGCTGCATAGGCGTCGCCTAGATTCATCCAAGCCAAGGCGCGGGTAGGCGCCAATACGGTGACCAGCTTAAGGGTGGCAATAGCGTTGCCAAAGCTCGAATTGTTTGAAAATGTAGCGCTCTTATATTGCCAGAAGCCGTAATCGTTGAGTATCTGCACGCGCTGGGCGGGTAGCAACCCGCCAGAACCATTCATCAAGGTGCCGATGCCTGCATCGTCCAACGGTTTTTCAATGGGTCCATCGTAGTCGTATTGGCCAGACTTGTAGTCGGCGAGGACGCAAGCATAGGTTTTTTCCAGCAGTGCCGGGCTATAGGGGGGCGATTGGCCAGCGGGCACGCCGGGAAAATCGTCGCAGCCTGCGCGCGTGGGAGCGGGCAGCGCCGCGAGGACAATACAACAGGCTAGGAAGAGCCAAGGCGCAACGAACTGCTTCAAGATTTTATCTTTCCGTGGTGTAAAGTCCCAAAATTAGAAATCTTTTAAAGATGTTGGCTGGATAAAAGAGTTCCTTCCGTCCGCCCACTTTGGTGAGTAATTTGAACTGTTTTTTAGCTTTTGACTATCCGGGATAAATGTCCGCTTGCTCCGGTCGGGTGCCCGAAACCCGCCGGTCCGCTCCCGGCCCACACCCGCTATCCGAATAAGTCCATGCTGCTGGAGCACACGCAACAGATGTGGCCGCCCAGATTAATACACCTTCAAACCGAAATCATGTCAACCATTTTCCTCCAAAAACGTAAATCCTGCATCTTCAAAATCTAACGACCCGTTATTCCCTAAATTCTCCACCCATGTTCTACGTGGAACGTTTTTGCCTCTCCCACCGTCCCCACAAAACCAGCCCGCCATAAGCCAGCCCCGTCGCCACCACCGCCGCCGCAATCCGCGCCACCGCATCATCCCCAAACGGCAATGCCCGTGCCCCCAGCGTGAACGCCACCATCAACCCCACCGCCAGCCCCGGCGCCGCGAACGGTTTCAGCAGCGCCAGCGGCGCAACCTGCCAATGCACCCGCAAATAATTCACGCCCCAGCTCAGCAGAAACGGATAAATCGCCAGCCACGCGGCCGAGACCGCAACCAGCCCCATCTGCCCATGCACGCTTAAGCCCGCCAGCAGAATAAACCCGCCCAGCAGCGCCAGCGTCGCAAAGGAAAGCGTTGCCGCCTTGCCAGGTTGCCCCGTGCCCATCAGCACCGGCGTGATCAATTGCGAGGTTATCCGCAGCACCGCGGCGGCCGCCAATATCTGCAACGGCAGCGCCGCCGCGGCATAGCTATGCCCCTGGGAATCATGCAGCAGCCCGGTCAGCGGCACCGCCATCAGCCCCAGCCCGGCCATGCAGGGTGCGACCAAACTCGCCAGCCTTTGCAGGGACCAGAACAGCGCCTCCCGCAGATGCGCGGGCACGGCGGCCACGCGGGCAAACACCGGCAGCGCGGTGCGGTTGATCAGCGTGCCCACCGCCATCGCCGGCTCCATCGCCACGTCGAACGCCACCCGGTACACCGCCAGCGCCGCCGCGCCATAAAACCAGCCGACCAGCAGATAATCGATATTCTTGAAAATCTGCTCGAAAATATTGGCGCTGGCCGAGCGTGTGCCGAACGAAACCAGAGGCCGGATCTCGGAAAATGAAAAATGCCACCCCGGCCGGAAGGGCCTGGCCCAAAACGCCCCCGCCAGAATGAACACGCCGCTGGCAAAATACCCGCCCACCAGCGCCCAGGTGCCCCCGCCCAGCACGGCAATCAAAAACCGCACCAAAGCCGCGCCAAACGTGGCCCCCACATTCACGGCGGCGATCTTCTCGTATTTCAGCTCGCGGTTCAGCAGCGCCAGCGGAATCACCGCCGCCCCCACCAAGGGCTGCTTGGCCGCCAGGGCCAGGAAATACAGCGGAATGCCCTGCATCCCGTAAATCCACCCCACCGCCGGGGAGAGCACCACCGCCAGCACCCCCACCACCAATGCCGCGGCCATGATGAACCAGAACAGCGATTGTAATTGCCGCTCGCCAAAACTCTTGGCCTGCACCAGCGCATCGCCCGTGCCCAAGCCATCGAACGCCTCCACCACCATGCCGATGGAGAGCACCAGCGAGCCGATCCCCACCTGCACCTTGGTCAGAAACATCAGCACCGCGATGATGGTGACGAAATCCGTGATCTTGGCGATGATCGTGGCCCCGCCCAGCCAGTTGAAGCCCCGGCCGAGATGGCGCTTATGGCTTTCCAGCCCGTCTTCTGGCGGCTCCGTCATTCAGCGCGGGGCTTCACCCGGCGGCAGAATCACATTGCGCGTGCGGGCGAAATGCCCGAACCAGCGGCGGGATTCGCGCTTCCAGGTTTCGGCCTGCGCGGCCCCCCAATTCCCGGGTTTTGGCACCCCCGCCCCGGCCAGCCAGCCTTGCACGGTGGCGAAAATCTTCTCCGCCCGCGCACTCCATGTATAGTTCCGGCTATCCGCCGCCGCCCCGGCGGAAAGCCGCGCGGCCAGCGCCTCATCCTGCGTCAGCGCCTTCAGCCCGGCCACCAGCGCCGCCAGCGAATCCGGCTGCACGAGCAAAGCGGTCTCGTCATTCTTCAGCACCTCCGCCACATCCGGGGTATCGCCCGCCAGAATGGGCCGCCCGGAGCCGAGATAGAAAAACAATTTCAGCGGCAGCACCGTGGAGCCGAACTTGGCCAGCGGCTGCAGCGAGGGCGGGATCAGCAGCACATCGGCGGCGTAGATATAGTTGCCGAGCGTCGCCTCCGTTTGCCAGGGCACGATGATGATATTCGGCACCTTCCGCGCCAGCGCCTCCACCGGCCCCTCGCCATAGGAGCCGACGAACAGGAAGGTGAGCCGCGGCAATTGCTTCGCCGCCTCGATCGCCAGTTCCAGCCCCTTCTTGTGGTTCACCCGGCCGGTATAGATCACGGTTTTCGCGCCCGCCTCCACGCCGATCAGCGCCTTGGCCTCTTCCAGCGGAATCGGCGCCTGGAAGCGGCGCGGCTCGAACCCGTTATGAATGCAGCGCAGTTTTTCCGGCGGCACCCCCAGCTCGATATATTTTTGCCGCGTGTACTCGGAATGGCAGATGCTGCCCAGGAAACGCGGATGGGTGAACAGCCTGTAGAGCCAGCGTTGCAGCGGCGGAATCTGGTCCGGCCAGGGGCGGTAATGGTCGAACACCACCCGCTGCCCGCAGAGAATGGACATCCACGCCACCCAGAGATTGCGGGTATAAACCAGGTCCGCCTGATGGAATTCCCGCCGCAGCGCGATGGTCAGCCCGCAGCAGAAATGCCGCAGGGCGGCGGGCTTCAAGGGCGCGAAGGCGCGGATGATGGGCATATCCGCCAGCCCCCGCGCCACCCCCATGTTTTCCCGCGCCACCGGCACATGCAGCCAGCTTTCTTGCAGATGCGCGCCCAGATAGCGCGCGGTGGTGACGAACACTTCCGCATCCGCCTCGGCGTTGGGCAGGGTGTTCTCGAAGGCGAAGAGGATTTTCATGCGCGTCCCGGCAAAAGCCCGGCCCTGGGGACCGGATGAGGCGAAAGAGAAGAGCCGGGCAACCGGCGGCGCAAACTAGGCGCAAGGATGGGGGGGATCAATATCCGGGCTCCGGAACGGCCGGATACCCGGCCCGGAAATCATCGCGCATCGTATTTGGATTGCGCTTGCCTCACCTGCTCCCAATTCGCCTTGGCCCAATCCACCAGCCCTTGCGTGGGGCGCAGCAGGCTCCTGCCAAGCCCGGTGAGTTCATATTCCACGCGCGGCGGCACTTCGGCGAACAGCTCGCGGATCACCAGCCCGTCGCGTTCGAGCGCCTTCAGCGTCGTGGACAGCATCCGTTGCGAGATTCCCGGAACCGCGCGCTCAAGCTCCGAAAACCGGGCCCGCCCGCCGAGGAGGTCGAGCGAAAGGACCAGGAAGATCGTCCATTTATCGCCGATCTTCGTCAGCAGCTCCCGCACCGCCAGCGGGTCCGCGCTCCGGCAGATGGCCTCGGGGGCCAGCGGGCCGGGTTTGCCAGGGTTTTTCATGACTTACCTCGGTGTTCGTGACTGATCTCAAAGTGCCTTCTTCTACGAAGCCAGCTTACCATTTATATGTGGCTCTCTTTTTACAAGCAACTTCACAAACGCATGGAGAGCGCAGGATGCCGGGTTCGAACTACGCCGCCTATGAGGCCGCCGCCCCTTATTTCAATCTGGTGCGCGGGGCGCTGGGCGGGCTTGTCGAGGGGGCGCATTTCTTCGACGTCCTCGCAGGGGACGTCGTCTATGAGGTTCTTTATGATTTTCCCGGCTGGCCGCGCGTGATCCAGGGGCGGACCGCCCTGATGGCCCGGTTCAGGGGCTATGTGGACAATATCGCGCTTCAATCCGCCGGCCGGCTGGTTGTTCATAAGACGGATGATGGCCGTGCCGTGGTGATTGAATATGAGGTCCACGGGACCATCCTCGCGACCGGCAGGAAATATGATAACCGGTTCTGCTCGATCATCAGCATCGAGAACCGGAAGATCGCGCATTGGCGCGACTATATGGATTCCCTTGCCGCCTGGAACGCTTTGACGGCGTGAGCGCCGGCCGGGACTGGAAGCGCTGCCGTGACGTTCCGTTGCAAAACGGTGCAGGCTGACACATGGCCCTGCCTTACTCCAGCAATGGATTGATGTTGTTGGGGAGAATTCGCATGACCGGCCGCCGCCCTTTGCTGATCGCCGCCGCGGCAAGCCTGATCGCGCCCGCCATGGCCTTTGCCGGGCCGGCGGCCGAGACCATCAATCTCTGGCCTGGCACGCCGCCCGGCGGTGGTGGCCCGCAAGGGCGCGAGCAGGTGAGCGCGAGCGGCGCGGTGAGCCATGTCGCCACGCCGCATTTGAATATCTACCGGCCGCAAAACCCGAACGGCGCCGCAATGCTGGTGGCGGGCGGTGGCGGTTATAAGCGGATTGAGATGGAAACCGAGGCGCATCCCGCGGCGCTCTGGCTGGCGGCCAGGGGTGTCACCGCCTTTACCCTTACCTACCGGCTGCCCGGCGAGGGCTGGGCGGAGGGGCCGCAAGCGCCCTTGCAGGATGCGCAGCGCGCCGTCAGGCTGATCCGCGCCAATGCCGGGCGCTACGGGCTGAACCCGGACCATGTGGGGGTGCTGGGCTTTTCGGCGGGCGGGCATCTGATGGGGCTGGCGGCCGATTGGTCGGATTTCCGCTCCTATTCGCCGGTGGATTCGGTGGATTTCCTCTCCGCCCGGCCGGATAACGCGGCGCTGATCTACCCGGTCATCACGCTGGAGCCGCCTTTTCAGCACACCACCACCCGCAAGATTCTGGTGGGTGAGGACCCCACTGCGCAGGAAAGCGCCGAATGGTCGGTGCAGACGCATGTGCGCCCCGGCTGCCCCGCGATGTTCCTGGTGCAGGCGAAGGATGACCCGATCTCGAGCCCCGCCAACACGGTGATCATGGACCGGGCCTGCGAGCGGGCGGATGTGCCGGTGGCGTTCCATCAACTGCCCAGCGGCGGGCATGGCTTTGGCATGGGCACGCCGGGCACGCCCACGGGGGATTGGCCGGGCTGGTACCAGAGCTGGCTGACCAGGCAGGCAATGCTGGTGAGTTGAGATATCATTTAAACGCAATTGCGAGACATTCGCAGATATGCTATCAAGGCTTGCCCCATTTTGAGGACCTGCCGTGTATCTCTGCATTTGCAATGCCTTGACCGACCGCAAGCTGAAGGACGTGATCATTCAGGGCAACACCACCAATGCGGCGGAGGTATATGAAGCCTGCGGCTGCCGCGCCAAATGCGGAACATGCGTGAAGATGGTGAAAACCATGATGCAGGAGCTGACCCAGGGCGCCACGCCCGAGGCCGGTTGAGGCCGGGGGCTCGACGCGGCCCGCCCGGGTCCGCATAGTCGCAAGATGCAATTGAGGGGAGATAACCCATGCTGCGCGACCCGCAGGTCATCGAGCATCTGAACACCCAGCTCACCAACGAGCTGACGGCCATCAACCAATATTTCCTGCACGCCCGCACGTTGCGCCATTGGGGTGTGACCAAGCTCGGCAAGCATGAATATGACGAATCCATCGAGGAGATGCACCACGCCGATTGGCTGATCGAGCGCATCCTGTTCCTGGACGGGCTGCCCAATGTGCAGCGTCTGGATCAGATCCGCGTCGGCGAGACGGTGGAGGAGATTTTGAAATCCGACCTCGCGCTGGAAGAAAAGGCGATGGCCGATCTGCGCGAGGGTATCGCCTATTGCGAGAGCGTGCGCGATTATGTGTCGCGCGACCTGCTGCGCCGCATCCTCGATAACGAGGAGGAGCATGTGGATTTCCTGGAACGCCAGTTCGACCTGATCGCCAGGATCGGCATTGAGCGCTACATCCAGCTCAACGCCGCGCCAGCCCCCGAGCAAGAGTGATTTCCGGCTAAAAAGGAATTTTAATAACGCCCCATGGCATTATGTGCGGGCATTTTTCTCGTCGTTGCGAGCGGCGCGAAGCAATCCATCTTCAAGGCGTTGGCGGAAAGCTGGATTGCCGCGCCGCTATGCGGCTCGCAATGACGGGTTTGACCTCTGGATAGCCAAAATAAGCCCAGGGGAGTCAGGTATATAATTCCCCTAAAAAGGGGGCGTTCACCCGGTGATGAACGCCCCAATGGCGTGAGCCCAGTTTAACGCGATCCCCGGAAACGGCGCGCGGCAACGCCGCCGCCCCGGTCATGCCGCCATCAGGATGTCCAAATCTAGATGGGAGCCATGAGGCATGGATAGCAGATTGCCCGATCCAGTCAATGAGAATAATTATTAATTGCAAAATTGCATGCTAAGGCGGTCTTTCAGCCTTTAATGGCCTCCAGCACCAGCGCCGCCACCTTTGCGGAGGAGGCGGGGTTCTGGCCGGTCACCAGCTTGCCGTCGCGCAGTGCGAAGGGCTGGAAATCCGGGCCCTTCCCGTATTCGGCGCCCAGTTCGCGGAGGCGGGTTTCCAGCAGGAAGGGCACGGCCTTGGTCAGGCCCGCCGCGTCCTCTTCCGTGTTGGTGAAGGCGGCCACCTTACGGCCGGCCACCAGCGGCTTGCCCGCCTCGTCCCTGGCGCCGACAAGCCCGGCCGGGCCGTGGCAGACGGCGGCCACCACCTTGCCCTGCGCCCAGGCTTTTGAGAGCAAGGCCGCCAGCGCCGCATTGTCCGGCATGTCCCACATCACGCCATGGCCGCCGGGCAGGAACACGGCGTCATAGCCATCCGCCGAGAGGCCCGCGAGGCTCGGGGTGGCCTCGATCCTGCGCATCGCCGCCGCATCCTCAAGGAAGCGGGTGACGCTGGCGGGCTTGTCCGCCTCTTCCAGCGAATGCGGGTCAATGGGCACCTTGCCGCCGGCGATGGAGGCGATGGTCACCTCCGCCCCGGCATCGAGGAAGGCGTAATAAGGGGTTGTCAGCTCCTCGAACCAGATGCCGGTCTGCCGGTCTTCATGGCCCATCCTGGCGTGCGAGGTCGTGATGATCAGGATTCGTGCGGGCTGGCTCATTGCATGTCTCCAAATTGTCCGGGTGTTATTGTCCGGGCGTTACCATTCGACGGTGATCTTGCCGAAATGCGCGCCGCTTTCCTGGTGGCGGAAGGCCTCGGCAAGCTGTTCCAGCGGGAAGGAACGGTCCAGCACCGGGCGCTGGCCGGATTGTTCCAGGGCGGCGACATAATCCTGCTGCTGGCGCCGGTTGCCGACGATGAGCCCTTGCAGCCTGGCCTGTTTGGCCATCAGCACCGCCGTCGGCACCTCGCCCTGCAGGCCGGTGAGCACGCCGATCAGCGAGATATGGCCGCCCACGCGCACGGCTGTGATGGATTGGGCCAGCGTGCCGGGGCCGCCGACCTCGACCACATGGTCCACCCCGCCCCCGGTGAGCGCCTGCACATGCGCGCCCCAATCGGGCACGCGCTTGTAGTTGAGGACGTGATCCGCCCCCAGGGCGCGCAGCCGTGCCAGCTTCTCCTCGGACGAGGAGGTGGCGATGACCTGCGCCCCCGCCATCTTGGCGATCTGCAATGCCGCGATGGAGACGCCGCCAGTGCCCAGCACCAGCACCTTGTCACCGGGCTTGAGCTGCCCGTCGCCGATGAGGGCGCGCCAGGCGGTCAGCCCGGCGGTGGTGATGGTGGCGGCTTCGGTGTGGCTCCAGCCGCGCGGGGCGCGGGTGAAGGCGCCGGCCGGGCGCACCGCGTACTGGGCGGCGAAACCATCCACCCCGTCACCAGGCGTGTGGGCGAAATGCCCGGCGGCGGCGATGGGCGCGCCGTCCTGCCATTGCGGGAAGAAGCAGGAGACAACGTGATCGCCCGGGGCGAAATCGGTGACGCCGTGCCCCACCGCGTCCACCACGCCTGCACCGTCGGACATCAGCACCCGGCCATCCGCGGTGGGAAAGGCGCCCTTGGCGACCAGCAAATCGTGGAAATTGAGCGAGCTGGCGTGCAGGGCGACACGGATCTCCCCCGGCCCGGGCTGGCCGGGATCAGGAAGGTCGCGGATGGCGATGTGCTCAAACCCGCCGGGCGCCTGGAGGCAGGCGGCCTTCATCGTGCCGCCCCCTGGCGCGCGGCGTGGTGGCTTTGGATATGGCTTGCGGGCCGGAAACTCTCTTGCATGGCTCGATCCCTTTTCCGGGCGCGCGGCCCGGGGTTTGCGGTGCGTTGACTGGACGCTCACATGGGGATTGGGACCGCGCGAGGCAAAGGGCGTTTTGCGAAGAACGTTATTTGGATGCGGGAGACCGGGGATTTCCGGGCCGCGGCGCACGCCGCATTCAGGCGGCCGGGGTGAGCGCCTTTTGCGCCATGGCGATGGCGCCCGCGCGGCTTTTGGCGCCGCCAACGAAGCGGCGCACATGCACGAACACCGCATCCTCCACCCCGCTGGCGGCGGCCAGCTCGGCACCCTGCAACCCGGCCCAGCCTTCCGGCAGAGGCAGGCGCTGGGCGAAGGAGCCGGGCTCGGGCGGCACCGTGTCGATCATCCAATTGCCGTTGGAGGCGGGGGAGATGGCGAGGAGCACCGGCAGATCATGGCTGAACACCACGTTCTTCCAGGGCATGCCGCTCTCCAGCACCAAAAGCCGCTTATCCTCCGCCGCCTCATGCGCGGCCAGCACCTGGGCCACGGCCAGATGCTTGGCGCGGGCGATTTCGACCCGCCGGGCCAGCACGCCGCGCACCATCTGGGCGGCGTCCTGGAAGGCAATGTCGCCAGCAATGGGGCCGTTGGCGTCCGGGCTGTCCCAGGGCGGGTTGAAATCGCCCACCAGGGCGGAGAGATTCAGGGAATCACGTACCACCGGGCCGGCGGCGGAGACGCCGTTATCGATCTCATCGATGCGCTTGACCAGCTTCTCGTCAAGCTCCCTAGCTATGGCGGGGGCGAAGGAAGCGGCCCCGGGGGCGAGCAGAGAGGCCACCGCGCGCTCGCCGTAAACCTGCCAGATGAGCCCGGCGGAGGAGAAGGGCGTGCCATCCTCCCGCGTGGGGGCGCCGATCTGGTGATGGTCGAAGCGGTTTGTGGCGGTGTCGAAGATTGTGCCGACATCGAAGACGATATCGCCGGTTTCAATCAGCTCGGCCTTGCGGGTGCGCAGCAGGACATGATCCTCGCCGGGTTTGGAGAGGTTGAGGGCGAGGCACAGCACGGCGTAGGCGAAGACCTCGTCGCAATGGAACTTGCCGCCATGGGTGATGAGCAGCGGGATTGTCTTGTCGGTCATAATTGGTCCTAAACTGTTTTGGCGAGCCACTTTATTCAACCAGACAGCTCGGTTTGGTTGAATGTCGCTCTAGCTATGCAGGCCGGGGGCTTCATGGCCCGTGCGTGCGACATATTCGGTGTAGCCGCCATCATACTGATGGATGCCCTCCGGCGTGAGTTCCAGCACGCGGTTGGACAGGGCGGCGAGGAAATGCCGGTCATGCGAGACGAACAGCATGGTGCCTTCATAGTTTGCAAGCGCCTTGATGAGCATTTCCTTGGTGGCGAGGTCGAGATGGTTGGTCGGCTCGTCCAGCACCAGGAAGTTCGGTGGGTCGAACAGCATCAAAGCCATCACCAGCCGCGCCTTCTCGCCGCCGGAGAGCACGCGCACGCGCTTTTCCACCTCATCGCCGGAGAAGCCGAACGCACCGGCCAGGGCGCGCAAACTGCCTTGGCCCGCATGGGGAAAAGCATTGTCCAGAGCTTCAAACACCGTGGCCCCGCCATCCAGCAGATCCATGGCGTGCTGGGCGAAATAGCCCATCTTCACGCTGCCGCCGAGTGTGACGCTGCCCGCATCCGGTGCGGCGGTGCCGGTGACGAGCTTCAGCAGGGTTGATTTGCCGGCACCATTGATGCCCAGCACGCAGCAGCGCTCCTTGCGGCGGATCAGCAAATCCAGCCCGTCATAGATGGTCTTGCTGCCATAGGCTTTGGAGACGCCGCGCAGATTGGCCACGTCATCGCCCGAGCGCGGGGCGGGGCGGAAATCGAATTCAACGGTCTGGCGGCGCTTGGGCGGTTCCACGCGCTCGATCTTGTCCAGCTTCTTCACCCGGCTCTGCACCTGGGCGGCGTGGGAGGCGCGGGCCTTGAAACGCTCAATAAAGGCGATCTCCTTGGCCAGCATCGCCTGCTGGCGCTCGAACTGCGCCTGCTGGTGCTTCTCGTTCAGCGCCGCTTGGCGGGCGTAGAATTCATAATCGCCGGAATAGCTGGTGAGCGTACCGGCATCGATCTCGATGATCTTGTTGATGACGCGATTCATGAATTCGCGGTCGTGTGAGGTCATCAGCAGCGCGCCGTCGTAACCCGCCAGAAATTGCTCCAGCCAGATCAGGCTTTCCAGGTCCAGATGGTTGGAAGGCTCGTCCAGCAGCATCACGTCCGGCCGCATGAGCAGGATGCGCGCCAGGGCCACGCGCATCTTCCACCCGCCGGAGAGGCGGCTGACATCGCCTTCCATCATCTCCTGGGAGAAGCCGAGGCCGTGCAGCACCTCGCGGGCCTTGGCGTCCAGCGCATAGCCTCCCAGCTCCTCGAAGCGGGCCTGCACCTCGCCGAAGCGCTCCAGAATTTCGTCCATCCGGTCGAACTTGTCCGGGTCCGCCAGATCGGCTTCCAGCTGGGTCAGCTCGGCGGCCACAGCGCTTACCGGCCCGGCGCCGTCCATCACCTCCGCCACGGCGCTGCGGCCCGCCATTTCGCCGACATCCTGGCTGAACAGGCCGATGGTGATGCCCTTATCGGTCAGGATCTGGCCTTCATCAGGCTCCTCCTGCCCGGTGATGAGGCGGAAGAGGGTGGATTTGCCTGCCCCGTTGGGGCCGACCAGGCCGATCTTCTCGCCCTTCTGCAAAGCGGCCGATGCCTCGATGAAGATCAGGCGCGTGCCGTTCTGCTTGCTGATATTGTCCAGGCGAATCACTTAAAAACCTCGGCGGTGGGAAACTGCCGGGGCTCTTAAAGCAAGTTATCCCGGGCGTGAACCGGGGTGGCGGTTACGCATATGTGGCGATGATGTCCCCGGTGTTCATGAAGGCGCCTGACGCCGCCTTGAGGCGGATAATGCCCGCGCGGGGCGCGGTGATCTGCACTTCCATCTTCATCGCCTCCATCACGGCCAGCAGATCGCCTTCCCGCACTTGCGCCTTGTCCTCCACTTTCCAGGATTGGATGCTGCCCGCGATGGGGGCCTTCACCGCCGCGCTGTCATCGTCCTGCGTGGCGGCTTCGGGGTTCGCGCCGGGCGCGGCGCTGGACAGCCCGGCGAGGAAGCTGCGCGGCAGGCCGATTTTATGGCGCTTGCCGTCAATCTCGATGGGCATGCGCAGCAGCGCGGTGTCCTCCGCCGGGTCTGGCCGGGCGGCGGGGGCGAAATCCGCCTGGAAATCCGTCTCGATCCAGCGTGTGTGGACGTTGAAGCCGGTTTCGCCGGTGAAATCAGGGTGCGCCACCACCGCCTGGTGGAAGGGCAGCACCGTGGCCGGGCCTTCGATCTTGAATTCGGCCAAAGCGCGGCGGGCGCGCTTCAGGGCTTCCTCCCGCGTTTTGCCGGTGACGATCAGCTTGGCGATGAGGGAATCATACTGGCCGGGAATGACCGAGCCGGAATCCACGCCGCTATCCAGCCGCACGCCGGGGCCGCTGGGCGGGGTGAAGAGGGTGATTTTGCCGGGGGTGGGCAGGAAGCCCTTGGCGGGGTCTTCGGCGTTGATGCGGAATTCAAACGCATGCCGGCGCGGGGCGGGGGTTTCGGAAATCTCCAGCGTCTTGCCTTCGGCGACGCGGAATTGCTCGATCACCAGATCGACATCCGTGGTTTCCTCCGTCACCGGGTGCTCTACTTGCAGGCGGGTATTCACCTCCAGAAAGGAGATGGTGCCGTCCTGCCCCAGCAGGAATTCCACCGTGCCCGCGCTGCTATAGCCCGCGGCGGCGCAGATGCGCTTGGCGGCGCTTTCAATGGTGGCGCGCTGCGCTTCGGTGAGGAAAGGTGCTGGCGCTTCCTCGACAAGTTTTTGGTTGCGGCGCTGGAGCGAGCAATCCCGCGTGCCCAGCACCGTGACATTGCCATGCTTGTCCGCGATGATCTGCGCCTCGATATGGCGCGGGCGGTCGAGGAAGCGTTCCAGAAAGCACTCACCGCGTCCGAAGGCGGTTATGGCCTCGCGCACGGCGGAGTCGTAAAGCTCCGCCACCTCATCCAGCTTGCGGGCCACCTTCATGCCGCGCCCGCCGCCGCCATAGGCGGCCTTGATGGCCATGGGCAGGCCGTGCTGCTTGGCGAAGGCCACCGCCGCTTCCGCCGTTGCCACCGGGCCGGGGCTGCCCGCCACCAGGGGTGCGCCGACGGATTGGGCGATGCGCCGGGCGGAGACCTTGTCGCCCAGCGCGTCGATCACATCCGCGTCCGGGCCGATCCAGATCAGCCCGGCATCGGCCACGGCGCGGGCGAATTCCGCGCGCTCGGAGAGAAAGCCATAGCCGGGATGCACGGCATCCGCCCCGGCGCGGCGCGCGATTTCAAGCAGTTTTTCGATGTTGAGGTAGGTGTCAGCCGGTTTGCTGCCGGGCAGGGCATGGGCTTCGTCCGCCAGGCGGACGAACAGGGCTTCCGCATCCGGGTCCGCATACACCGCGACGGATTTCACCCCGTAATCCTTGCAGGCGCGGATAATGCGGACGGCGATTTCGCCACGGTTCGCGATGAGGATTTTTTTCATTTCGTTGGTCCTTCAGGCGGCCACAGGCTTCGGCGTGATTTCGGAGAAAGGGGCGATGGGGCGGAAACGGATTTTCGCCCCCACGGGAATTTGCCCGGCAAGGTCAAGATGATATTCCGCCACCGCGCCGATAACGGGATAGCCGCCGGTGAGCGGATGGTCCGCCAGGAACAGCAGCGGCTTGCCATCCGGCGGAATTTCCACGGCGCCGTTCACGCAGCCTTCGCTGGGCAGTTCATCCGGCCCCGCGCGCTCCAGGCTGGGTGCCGCATTCAGCCTGAGGCCGACGCGGTTGGATTGGGCGGTGACCTCCCATGCCGTTTCGCTGAGCGTGGTGATGGATGCGGGCGTGAACCAGTCCGGCCGGGGGCCGAGGATGAGATCCAGCGTGATGGTCTCACCGGATTTCGGAAAGGCGAAAACCGGGAGTTCGGTGAGCGAGACCGGCGGGAGGTTTTTGGTCTCCCGCAGTGTCAGCGCGCTGCCCGCGCGCACGGGGTCCGGCCCGATGATCGCCAGCGTATCGGTTGCGGCGCTGCCAAGCACTGTCTCGACCGCGAAGCCGCCGCGCACGGCCAGATAGCTGCGCGTGCCCGCCGCCGGGGCTGAGAGCGTGACGGTATCTCCAGGCTCCAGCGCGACCGGTGTATAGGTGGGTGGCGTGAGCGTTTTCCCTGCCGCCGTGCGGATGCGGATGCCGCAGGGCGCGCCGGTGATGCCGATGACCGCCCGGCCGGTGCTGCGGAAAGAGAAGCCGCCGCCCATCAGTTCCAGGCAAGGTTCGGTTTCGGGGTTTCCGGCAATGCGGTTCGCCGCCTTGAAGGCGCCGCGATCCAGCGCGCCGGAGGCGGAAACGCCTTGCCCGGTCTGGCCAAAACGCCCCAGATCCTGAAACAAGGCGGGCAGGGGTGCCGCGAGGATGGCGAATTGCACGGCGTTTTCCGGCACATGGGTTTGCGCGGGCGTTTTGGCCTCGCCGGCTGCGGGCGGAATCGAAATATGGCGCTTGGTGGCAGCGAGATCGGTAAAGCGCACGCGGTAGCCGGGTTGGACATAGGCGGGCGGGGTGCGGGCGAGATCCCACATCTTCACAGGCGTGGTGCCGATCAATTGCCAGCCGCCGGGGCTGATTTGCGGATAGACGCCGGAGAAATTCCCCGCCAGCCCGACAGAGCCCGCCGGGATGCGCGTGCGCGGGGTTTTGCGGCGCGGCACATGCAAGGCGGGATCGCCGCCGACCAGATAGCCAAAGCCCGGCGCGAAGCCGCAGAACGCCACCATATATTCGCGTTCCGTATGGCGGCGGATGATGTCCTGAACGCTCAGGCCGGTGAGTTCGGCCACTTCCGGCAGATCCTCGCCATTGTAATCGACCGGCACCTCGACGCATTTATCGTCGCGGCCGACCGGGCCGCCGAGATCGAGCTTCGAGATAGTCCAGGCCAGGTCTTGCGCGGTTGCGATGTCCGGGGCGAAGCCGATCATCAGCGTGCGCGCGGCCGGGATCATCTCCTTGATGCCCGGCAGCGGCTTGGCCTGCAGCGTGCTCAACAAGGCAAGCGTCTCGTCAAGGTCTTTCAGCTCGACGATGAAATTCGTGTGGTTGAGCGGCAGGAAGCGCATGGCGTCTCTTGGTCGGGAGGGGGAGGTGCTGGAGCCGGATGATTTTGTGGCAGGGCGGCACCGCGCTAGGCCATTGAATCTCCGGAATGATTTTCAGGCGGCGGGCAGGAAGGATTTCACCGCCACGCCCTCGGCCTCGAACAATGTCTTGATGGTCTGGGCCATGGTCACGGCACCGGGGCTGTCGCCATGCACGCAGATGGACTCAGCCTCGATGCGGATTTGCGAACCGTCATTGGCGGCGATGGTGCCGGTGCGCACGAAGTTCAGCATGCGCCGGGCGACGAAATCGGCATCGTGCAGCACGGCATTGGGTTCGCGGCGCGAGACCAGCAACCCTTCGGGCGTGTAGCCGCGATCGGCGAAGACTTCCGGCACCACCGCCAGCCCTTCCGCGCGGGCGAGGTCCAGAATCTTCGTGCCCGCCAGACCCATCAGCACGAGCGAGGGATCGATCATCTTGATCGCCTTGATCACCGCCAGGCCCTGGCGCTCATGATTGGAGATATGATTATAGAGCGCGCCGTGCGGTTTCACGTAGCGCACGCTGGTGCCCGCCGCCTTGGCGATGCCGGTGAGCGCGCCGATCTGATAGATCATGTCGCCGATCAGCTCTTCGGTGGTCACATCCATGTCCCGCCGGCCGAACCCGGCGCGGTCCGGGTAGGAGACATGCGCGCCGATGGCCACGCCATGTTCGGCGGCTTTCTGGACGGTTTTCAGAATCCCCGCCGGGTCGCCCGCGTGAAACCCGCAGGCGATGTTGGCGCTGGAGACGATGCCAAGCATGGCCGCATCGTCCCCCATTTTCCAGGCGCCATAGCTTTCGCCAAGGTCGCTGTTCAAATCCATGCTGTCCATGTGCCTGGTTTCCTCTTTTTACATGCTCAGGAAGGCGAAGATGGGCCCGATCGATTTATACGCCATGTACCAGGTGAGCAAACACACCACCACGCCCAGCAGCAGCAGCCAGCGCGGGTAGCGGTAGCCGCCCATCAGCTTCGTGCAGGCATAGGCCGCGTACAGGAAGATGGAGAGGCCCACCGGCAGCACCAGCCCGTTCAGCCCGCCGACGAATACCAGCATGGCGGCGGGGGTGGTTTTGAGCAGCAGGAAGCAGACCAGGGAGAAGGCGATGAAGCCCACCGTGGCGATGTTACGGCTGCGTTCCGTCATATCCTTCTTGAAGGCGGTGAGGAAGGAGACGGAGGTGTAGCCCGCACCGATGATGCTGGTCATGGCCGAGGCCAGGAACACCGCGCCGAAGATGCGATAGCCGGCAATGCCAAGGGAGGCGCGGAAGGCCTGGCCCGCCGGGTTGGCGGTTTTGCCTGAAATATCCAGCATTGTGCCCGCCGCGACGACACCGAGAATGGCCAGGAACAGGATATAGCGCATGACACCGGTGACGAGGATGCCGGTGAGCGCCGCGCGGTTGGCCGCCTTGATATTCTCAACGCCCACAGCGCCTTTATCCAGCAGGCGATGCGCGCCAGCATAGGTGATATAGCCGCCGACCGTGCCGCCAACGATGGTGGTAATGGTCGCGAAGCTGATCTTCTCCGGCACGAAAGTCTGGCGGATCGCCTCGCCCACGGGCGGGGCGGCGGCGATGGTGGCGACCAGGACGAGGACGAGCTTCACGATACCCGCACCCAGCACCACACGGTCCATGGCGATGCCAGCACGCTTGGAGAGGAAAATGCCGATCGCCACCAGCGCCGCGAGGGCGCCGCCGGTTTTGGGCGCGGCATCCACCAGCGCGTTCAGGCCCAGCCCGGCACCGGCGATATTGCCGATATTGAAGAACAGGCCGCCGATGATGACCAGCACGGCGAGCAGATAGCCGGAGCCCGGAATGGCGGCGTTGGCGATGTCGGGCGCGCGCATCCTGGTGACGGTGACCATGCGCCAGATATTCGTCTGCACCACGAAATCGATGATCACCGAAGCCAGGATGGCGAAGGCGAAAGAGGCGCCCAGCTTGGCGGTGAAGGTGGCTGTCTGCGTAATGAAACCAGGCCCGACCGCGGACATGGCCATGATCATGATCGCGGCGAGAAACCCCTTGCGCCGGGCCGAGGGCGACATTGCGCTGGCCGAAGGGAGTGTTTGCTCCATTGAACCTCTCCTATACGTTTGCCGCCCGCTACCGAGGCGTTGACGAGATTTGCATGGCAAAAAGCTTCGCCGTCAAGATTGTTGAACAATAATATCTAAAATTTCCTACAAAAATCTGGCCGTCCCAGTCAGATAATGAATGCTGTTTGATCATGCTGGATATTTTTGCCTTTGTTTTGTTCAATCGCGCCGGGTTGCCCCAGGGGGTAGCCGCTCCTGACGGCTTCGGATAATGACGAGCGGAACGGGCCCCGGCATTGCCGCGCGGCCCCGGCAAGAAAGACGCATAGAGAATGGACCAATCCCCCGCGCTGCCATTGCCGCAAAAGCTGGCCAACAGGCTGAGAGACCATCTGATCGCCGGGGCGTTCGCGCCGGGGCAGCGGCTTTCGGAGCAGGCGCTGTGCGACAGCCTGGATGTATCCCGCAATACGCTGCGCGAGGCGTTCCGGCTGCTCACCAAGGAAGGGCTGCTGCGGCACGAGGCCAATCGCGGGGTGTTTGTGACGACGCCGAGCATCGCCTCGGTGATCGATATCTACCGCGTGCGCCGGGTGATTGAGTGTGGCGCGCTGGCGCGCTCCTACCCCAACCATCCCGGCGCGGCGCGGATGCGCCAGGCGGTCGAGATCGCGATTGAGGCTCGGCAGCGGCGGGATTGGCAGGAGGTGGGCAGCGCCAACATGCTGTTCCATGCCGGTATCGTGGCGCTGGCGGATAGCGAGCGGCTGAGCGCATTCTATGCGCAGATCGCCGCCGAGCTGCGGCTGAGCTTCTGCCTGCTCGACGACCCGGAGCTGCTGCACGCGCCCTATGTGGATATGAACGCGGATATTCTGCACCGGCTGGAAAAGGGCCAGCCGGTGCAGGCGGCGCTGGCGCTGGAGGCGTATCTCGGCCAGTCCGAACGCACTGTGCTGGCGGCGCTGGCGCGGGTTGCGGGGGACAGGGCCTAGCGCCGGATAATTTCGGATCGAATCGCTTTGTGATCCGGCCTGAAAGCTGAATGCTCCCGGCCGCGCGGCTGGTTATTCGATCAGCTGCCCCGCGGGATCAAAGAACGGGAACGGCCCCGGCCAGTTGCCCACGATGGCGGTGTGGGTGATGAGCCCGGCGGCTGGTGCGTAGTGGTGAAGCTGATAGCCGCCCGGTTCCATCATGAAGGCAGCGGGTGCGTCCGCCCGGAGGTCGAGCGCCACCTGATGCGCGGTGGAGGGGGCGATGGAGGCGATGCTGCCCGCCCAGCGCGCCTGGATGGGGCGGTGAACATGGCCGCAGAGCACGCGCTCCACATTCGGGTGGCGCCCGATGATGTCCGCGAGGGCGGTGCTGTCCGCCAGGCCGATCTTGTCCATATGGCCGATGCCGGTGGTAAAGGGCGGGTGGTGCAGCGCCACGGCGGTTGGGCGCCCGGGCTGTTCGGCCAGGCGCCCGGCCAGCCACTCCAGTTGCCCCGGCCCCAGCGCGCCGCCGCCCTGGCCGGGCAGCAGGCTGTCCAGCGCGATGACGCGGAGGGGAAAGGGCTCGATGGTGTAGCAGATGGGGCCGCCGCCGGTGCCCAGATAAGCGTGATCGGGAAAACCGGCGCGCAGGGCCGCGCGGTCGTCGTGATTCCCCGGCATCAGGAAGAAGGGGATGCCGAGCCCCGCAAGATGGGCGCGCAGCCGCGCATATTCCCCGGGCCGCCCGGTATCGGCAAGGTCGCCGGTGAACAGCACGAGGTCCGGCCTGACCGTTTGTGCCCGCAGATGCGCGAGCGCGGCTGCAAGTGCTGCGGAAGTATCCATGTTGCGGTAGGCGAGCCGGCCTTCCTCCTTGATGTGAAGATCGGTGAGCTGGGCGAGAATCATGAGGCGTGGCTTTCAGGCAGGACGATGGAGGCGAGTTTGGGCGGCCCGGCCGCGCGCGATGCGGCGGTGAACCCGGCATGCGGCCACCTGTTCGCAAAGCTGGCGGTCCCAGGCGGCGCTTTTGTGATTCGTGTCGTAATCGCCGGACGTGATCAACACGGCCCGGCCGGCATCGCACACGCTCCGCCGTTTAGCGGGCGAGCCGTGACGGTTTCGCGGCAAAATGGAAATGTTTACATGAAACGCGCCTTATGCCCGGTCAGGCGTTCCGCAAGGCGCTCTCTCCGAGAAAAGCCGGGGCGGCGGCGCCGACTTCCTTGCGTATGAAGGCAAGGGCGAGCCTGATATTGGAGGTGGCGGCGATGTCGGCGTGAACCACGGTCCAGTAGGTGCGCAGCAATGAGAGGCTGTGCGGCAGCACGGGCACCAGCTCCGGCCTGGCGCTGCCGATGAAGGCGGGCAGGATGCACAGCCCGTACCCGGCGCAGGCGGCTTCCATCTGCGCATGCAGGCTGGAGCATTGCAGCCGCGCCCGCAGGCTGGATTCAAGCTCGGTCATATAATCCAGCCCGCGGGTGAACACGAGCTCGTCGATATAGCCGGTGAAATCGTGCTTCTTCAGGTCCTGGGCGGAGGTTACCGGCGGTTTCGAAGCCAGGTAGCTGCGCGTGCCGTAGATGAAGAGGCGGTAATCCGTGAGTTTCTCCTGCACGAATTTGCGGGAATCGGGCGGGGACAGGGTGATGATGATATCCGTATCGCGGCGGGACATGGCCAGGATCTGCTGGATGGTCAGCAGCTCCACCGAAAGCCGCTTATGTTTCGCGGCAAAGGCGGACAGGCGCGAGGCCAGGAAGAAATTGCCGATTCCCTCCAGCGCACTGATCCTCACGATGCCGCTGGCGCCCTGGTTGCGCCCGCCCAGCCGCTCCTCCAGCCTGCCGGCCTCGGTCTCGATGCGCCCGGCGGTTTCCAGCAGCCGCTCGCCCTGGCGGGTGAGGCTGTAGCCGCGCGCATTGCGGATGAAGAGCTGCGCCTCCAGCGCGGCCTCCAGCGCGGTGATGCGCCGTGCCACCGTGGCATGGTCCGCCGCCGTCATCCGCCCGGCCTCGGAGATGGTGCCCGCCCGCGCCACCGCCAGGAAATAGCGCAAGTCATTCCAATCGAAAGATTTTTTCATGTGTGCGATCCTGCACAGTCCATGCTCGACATTTCCTGTGTTCTCGCAGGGAGGTCAAGGCTAAAAGAACTGTAAGATAAGAAGCGGCCATAGGAGGATCGATGTCCACGATCATGCTTCCCCGCATGGTGCGGCTTGGCGGCGGCGCGCTGGCGGAGGCCGGGCCGGCGCTGGCTCTGCTTGGCCTGCGCAAGCCCGCGATCATCACGGATCATTACCTGCTTGAAACCGGGGCCGTGGCGCGGCTGCGCGAGGTGCTGGCGAAAGAAGGGATCGAGGCCGGCGTTTTTGCCGATACAGTGCCGGACCCAACCAGTGATTGCGTGGATGCGGCGGCGCGTTTCGTGCGCGAGGGCGGGTGTGACAGCGTGATCGGCTTTGGCGGCGGCAGCCCGATCGACACGGCGAAGGCGGCGGCGGTTCTGGCGGTGCGGCAAGGCAAGATGCGCGCGCTGAAGGCGCCGCACCAGGAAAACACGCCGGCTTTGCCGATTGTGGCGATTCCCACCACGGCGGGCACGGGTTCCGAGGCGACGCGTTTCACAATTGTGACGGATACAGAAACAAATGAGAAGATGCTCTGTGCCGGTCTGGCCTATCTGCCAACGCTGGCCATCGTCGATTATGAGCTGACGCTGACCATGCCGCGCCGGCTGACGGCGGATACGGGCATCGACGCGCTGACGCATGCGATCGAGGCCTATGTGTCGCGCGTCGCCAATCCCTTTTCGGATTCGATGGCGATCGCGGCGATGCAGGCGATCTGGAAAGGGCTGCGCACCGCCTATCACGAACCCGGCAACCGCGCCGCGCGGGAGAGCGTGATGCTGGGCGCGATGCAGGCGGGCATTGCATTTTCCAACGCCTCCGTCGGCCTGGTGCACGGCATGAGTTGGCCGGTCGGCGCGCATTTCCATGTGGCGCACGGGCTTTCCAACGCCATGCTGCTGCCCGCCGTCACCAAATGGTCGATCGCGGGCAATGTTACACGTTACGCCGATTGCGCGCGGGTGATGGGACTCGCGGCGGCCGGCGAGAGCGATGACAGCGCGGCGGGCAAGCTGGTGGAGACGCTGCGCGCGTTGAATAAGGAACTCTCAGTGCCCAGCCCTAGCGCTTATGGCATTGACGGGGAGCGCTGGCACGCCTTGCTGCCGCTGATGGCGGAGCAGGCGCTGGCTTCCGGCTCGCCCGGAAACAATCCGCGTGTGCCGGATGCGCGGACGATCATCGAGATCTATCAGGAGGTCTGGGCCTGAGAGGAGGGGCGGGGAGCGTTTTGCGGCGGGAGGCGGCTTCATTCCCGATGTTTGTTTATATTTTCATCATTTTTTGCCTGTCCGGCGTGTTGCCGTGGTTTTGATCCGTTACCTTTCAAAGAGTTGTTGACAAGCCTTTCCGTTAAGAAGAACATCGCGCGCAAAAGCCGGTTTGAAACGATAATGACGGCCATCAGAAATATGGAGGAAAAATCTCAATGATTTTCAAGAATTCAACTTCCTTGAAACGCCGTGGTCTGCTGAAGGCAGGTGCTGCCGCGGGTATGTCCAGTCTGATCCTGCCGGAAGTGAGCTGGGCGCAGAGTGAAACGCCGGTGAAGATCGGCCAGGTGGACCCGCGCACCGGCACCTATGCCGCGCTGGGTGAAAATCAGATTCGCGGGGCCACCATGGCGGTGGACGAGATCAACAAGAATGGCGGTATTCTCGGCCGTCCGGTGCAGCTGCTGGTCGAGGACTCCCAGGGCTTGCCGGGGCCTGCCGTCAGCAAGGCGCAGAAGCTGGTCAATCAGGATAAGGTGGATTTCTTGATGGGCGCGGTCAGCTCGGCCGTTGCCGGATCGCTCGGCCAATTCGCGGCGCAGAATAATATGCTTTATGTCGATATCGGTGGCCATGCCGATGGCATCACCGGCAAGAACTGCACCTGGAACACGTTCCGCACCTGTTCCACGACCTGGATGGAGACCGCTGCCGACTTTGAGCTTCTGTTCAGCAAGTTCGGCAAGAAATGGTTCTTCATCACGCCGGATTATGCGTTTGGCCACTCGCTCTACACTGATTACGTGGCGCAGCTCACCAAGGCCGGCGGCGTGTCGCTCGGCAATGCGCTGGCCCCGCTGGGCACCACGGATTTCTCCTCCTACCTCATCCAGGCCCGCGCCGCGAAGCCGGACGTGCTGATCTGCCTGCAGGCGGGCGATGATCTCGTCAATGTGCTGAAGCAGGCCGTGCAGTTCGGCTTGAATACGCAAATGACGATCGCGGGCGCACAGCAGGAGCTGGAGGTGCTGGAGGCGCTGCCGCCCGCCGCCCTGCTCGGCTGGTGGACGTTCGAGTGGTACTGGAACCAGCCCGGCGTGCCGCATCTGGAGGATTTCGTCGCCGCCTATAAGGCCCGTTACGACAACAAGGTGCCATCCGCACGGTCCTGGTTCGGCTATGCCACCACCCATGCCCTGGCATTGGCCTCCAACCAGGCCAAGTCGGTCGACGCCTTGAAGGTGGTGAGGGCGATGGAGGGGCTGGTGTTGCCGCCCGAGATCGCGCTGCAGCCGGGCAAGTGTTATTACCGGGCCGAAGACCACCAGATGATCGCCAACATGTTTCCAGGCCATGTGCCGGCGGGGGCTACATATCCGAACCTGTTCGAGGTGGCGCAGACAATCCCGAGCGGCACCGTCGCCAAATCGCCGGAAGAGGCAGGCTGCAAGATGGTCTATCCGAGCTAAGGCGTTTGGCCTGAGCGGTTGGAGCTGGTGCGTGGCGATAAAAGCCACGCCCAGCTCCAAGCATATCACACGGTATCTGTCATAAATCACCCCCAAGGGTGCAGGGAAGGTAAAGAATCGCCGTGGAATCCTTGCTTATGTATAGCGCCTTTAATGGGCTGATCGTCGGCATCTTCTACGCGCTGATGGCGCTGGGGCTGTCTCTCATCCTGGGCCTGAATGGCGTCATCAATTTCGCGCACGGCACTTTCATGGCGCTGGGCGGGTATCTGGCCTTCACCATCGAGCCTTATGTCGGGTTCTGGGGAAGCCTCGTCATTGCCCCGCTGCTTGCCGTGATTCTCGGCCTGGCGGTTGAACGTGTGCTGATCCGCCCGCTTTACGGGCGTGACCCCTTGTTCTCGCTGCTGCTGACCTTCGGCCTGGCGATGATCATGGAGGATCTGATCCGAACAATCTGGGGCTCGGTGGGCGAGCCTTTCGCCCTGCCGAGTTATCTCAATTCGCCGCTGAGCAATTCGCTGTTCTTTCTCACCGGCTACCGCGTGGTGCTGATTCTCATCACCGTGCTTGTCACCGGCGCCTTGTTCGCGGTGCTGCGTTACAGCCGCATCGGCATCCGCATCCGTGCGGGCAATGCGGATCTGGAGACGATTGCCGCCATGGGCGTGAACATCTTCTTTCTGCGCGCGGCGAATTTCGGCATCGGCATTTTCCTGGCTGGCGTGGCGGGCATTCTGGCGGCGGGGCAGCTGGGGCTGTCGCCTTCCATCGGTTCGTCATTGATCATGCCCTCCTTCGTGGCGATCATCGTCGGCGGTGTCGGCAGTCTTATCGGCAGCGTGCTGGGCGGGCTGATCATCGGCATCGCCTCGGGCATCACCGCCGCGTTCTTCCCCGTGGCGCAAGAGGTGGTGATTTACGTGATCATGGCTGTCGTGCTGGTGGCCCGGCCGCGCGGCCTGCTCGGTCAAGAAGGATTGTTTGAATGAGCGCTTCGTTTGAAACCAAACCGGCCGTGAAGCGCGAAGCCGCATTTGGCGGCCGTTTCGCCGCCTCCGCCGCCATCTGGGTGGTGCTGCTGTTCGTGCCCTTCTGGCTGCCCATGCTGGGCGGCTATACGGACCTTGCCACCCGCGCGCTGATCTATGCCATTGCCGCCTCCGGCCTCAATCTCGTACTTGGCTATACGGGCGGCCTGTCCTTCGGCCATGCGGCCTATTTCGGGCTGGGCGCCTATGGCACGGGGCTATGCCTGATCAATGTGGCGCCCTCCCTGCCGCTGGCCATCCTCGCCGGCACGGTGCTGGGCGGCATCGCGGGTATTCTGGTCGGCCCCTTGGCGATGAAGCGCAAGGGCATCTATTTCGCCATGATCACCATCGCCTTCGGGCAGATGTTCTACTTCATCGCCGTGCGCTGGAACGGCCTTACCGGCGGTGAGGATGGGCTGACCGGCTTTTCCCGCGTGCCGCTGCATATCGGGGGCGCGGTGCTTCCGCTTGGCCCGGAGCGTTTCTATTACCTCGTGCTGGCGCTGTTCGCCGTGGTGATGGCGGTGATCTGGCAGATCCTGCGCTCGCCCTTGGGGCATAGCTTCGTCGCGGTGCGGGAGAATACCACGCGGCTGCGCTTTCTCGGCGTGGCGGTGGACCGGCAGGTCTGGGCCGCCTTCGCGATTTCCACCTTCATCGTGGCGCTCGCGGGCAGTTTGAACGCACTGCTCACCAGCTTTGCCTCGCCGGATGATCTCGGCTGGCAGCTATCCGGCTCCTTTGTCGTTATCTGCGTGCTGGGCGGCATGCGCAGCTTCTGGGGGCCGTTCCTGGGCGCCATCATCTTCATCGTGGCGCAGGATTATCTGTCCAGCATCACCCAGAACTGGATGAGCTTCATCGGCCTCATCTTCGTTCTCGCCGTGCTGT
Organism: uncultured Pseudomonadota bacterium; assembly: GCA_963794625.1. Lineage (GTDB taxonomy): Bacteria > Pseudomonadota > Alphaproteobacteria > Acetobacterales > Acetobacteraceae > Acidocella. Next base: position 368,497 of record CAWCEU010000009.1, on the reverse strand, counting down.
TCTTCCCGCAAGGGCTGCTTGGCTTCATCAAGGGGAGGGCACGCTCATGAGCCTGCTGAAGCTGGATAATGTCGGCCGCCGGTTCGGCGCGCTGCAGGCGTTGAAGGGCATTTCCCTGGCTGTAGAGCCGGGGGAGCTGCGCGCCATCATCGGCCCCAACGGTGCTGGTAAAACCACCTTGTTCAACCTGATCAGCGGTTTCTTTCCACCTACCGAGGGCACCATCAATTTCGATGGCCAGCCCATCGTCTCCGTCAGCCCGAATGCGCTGGTGCGGCGCGGCATCATCCGCACCTTCCAGATCACGCAGGTGTTTCTCTCGCTCAGCGTCTATGAAAATCTGCGCGTGGCGGTGGAGACGGCGATGGGGCTGCAGCTTCGCCCCTGGATCTCGCGCGCCACCCGCGCGCAGGTGGAGGCCAAGGTGGAGGAGCTGGCGGAGATTACCCGCATCAGCCCGAAGATGGACCGCATCGTCGGCGAAATGTCGCATGGCGACCAGCGTGTGGTGGAAATCGGCATCGCGCTTTCGCGGCATCCGAAGCTCTTGCTGCTGGACGAACCGACAGCGGGGATGGGCGATGAGGAAACCCACCACATGACGGACCTCATCCGCCGGCTGAACAAGGAGCGCGGCATTACCATTTTGTTCGTGGAGCATGACATGGCGATCGTCTTCGGCATCGCCGACCGTATCACCGTGCTTGATAATGGCACCATGCTGGCGGAAGGCACGGCGGCCGAAATCTCCGCCAATCCGCGCGTGCAATCCGCCTATCTCGGCAACGCGCTTGAGGAGAACGCCGCATGACCCCCGTTCTCGAAGTTGATGGCCTGCACACCTATTACGGCAAGAGCCATATTCTGAAAGGCGTCTCGTTGAAGGTAGAGCAAGGAGAGCTGGTGGCGCTGCTGGGGCGCAACGGGGCCGGCAAGACCACCACCATGCGCAGCGTGATGAGCCTCACCCCGCCCAAGGCCGGCAGCGTGAAGCTGTTCGGCAAGGATCTCACCCGCGCCGCGCCATACAAGATCGCCGTGGCGGGTGTTGGCTATGTGCCCGAGGGCCGCAAGATTTTCGGCCACATGACGGTGCATGAAAATCTCCAGGTGCCGCCCGATACCAGCGGGCCGTGGAATATCGACACGGTTTATGAACTCTTCCCCCGGCTGCATGAGCGGCGCACCAGCAAGGGCGGGCGGCTTTCCGGCGGCGAGCAGGAGATGCTGGCCATCGCCCGCGCGCTGCTGCTGAACCCGAAATTGCTGATCCTGGACGAGCCTTCGCAAGGCCTGGCGCCGGTGATTGTGCAGGAGGTGATGCGCACCATCAGCCGGATGAAGAAGGAAGGCATGTCCGTGCTGCTGGTTGAGCAGAACGCCATGCTGGCCTTGCAACTGGCGGATAAAGCCTATGTGCTCTCCGATGGCCATGTGGTGTATGATGGTTCCGCCGCCGCGCTGAAGGCCGACAAGCCGCGCATGGAATCCCTGGCGGGGGTCAGCCACTCGGTCTGACCACTCGCTCTTGTATCCCGTGGCCAAAGCGCGCTTCATTGAGCTTGACCTGCGGCTAAGACGGGAAGTGAGACCAGGATGTCCTTGAAAATGCCTTTGCCCGATCAAAGGGTGATCGCGCGGCGCGACGAGATCATTGCCGCCTTGCGCCGGCTTGTTCCCGGCGAAGGCGTGATCGGCGAGCCGGGCGAGTTGCGGCCCTATGAATCCGACGGCCTCACCGCCTACCGCCAACCGCCGATGGTGGTGGTGCTGCCGGAGACCGTGGAGCAGGTGGCGGCGGTACTCAGCTATTGCCACAAGAACAGCATCAAGGTGGTGCCGCGCGGCTCGGGCACCTCGCTCTCGGGCGGGGCGCTGCCGCTGGCGGATGCGGTGCTGCTCGGCATGGGCAAGTTCAAGAAGGTTCTGGAGATTGATTACGAGGACAGGCTGGCCGTTGTGCAGCCCGGTGTCACCAACCTTGCCATCACCAAGGCGGTGGAAGGGGAGGGGTTCTATTACGCGCCGGACCCGTCCAGCCAGATCGCCTGTTCCATCGGCGGCAATGTGGCGGAGAATTCCGGCGGCGTGCATTGCCTGAAATACGGCCTCACCACCAATAACGTGCTCGGCGTGCAACTGGTCACGATGGAAGGCGAGGTCTTGCGCATCGGCGGCAAGGCGCTGGATGCGGCGGGGCTGGATCTGCTCGGCATTATCGTCGGCTCCGAGGGGCTGCTGGGCGTGGTCACGGAAGTCACTGTCCGCATCCTTCCCAAGCCGGAAACGGCACGCGCACTGCTCATCGGTTTCCCCACCGTGGAATCCGCCGGGCAATGCGTGGCGGAGATTATCGCCGCGGGCATCATCCCGGCGGGCATGGAGATGATGGACAAGCCCGCCATCCATGCCGCCGAGGCGTTTGTGCAGGTTGGTTACCCGCTGGATGTCGAGGCGCTGCTGATCGTGGAGCTGGATGGCCCTTCGGCTGAGTGCAACCATCTGCTGGAAGACGTCGAATCCATCGCCCGCAGGAATGGCGCGGTGACGCTGCGCGCCTCGCGCGATGAGGCGGAGCGCCTGGCCTTCTGGGCCGGGCGCAAGGCGGCTTTCCCGGCGGTGGGGCGCATCTCGCCGGATTATTATTGCATGGACGGTACGATTCCGCGCCGCAAATTGCCGCAGGTTCTGCACCGCATGCGCGAACTCTCCGAACATTACGGGCTGGGCGTGGCTAATGTGTTCCATGCGGGGGATGGCAATCTGCATCCGCTGATTCTCTACGACGCCAACAAGCCCGGCGAACTGGAGCGCGCCGAGGATTTCGGCAATGATATTCTGCGCCTCTGCGTCGAGGTGGGCGGCGTGCTCACCGGCGAGCATGGCGTGGGGGTGGAGAAGCGCGATTTGATGCCGGTGATGTTCGGCGAGGAAGATCTGCGCCAGCAGCAGCGCCTGAAATGCGCCTTCGACCCTGAATTGCTGCTCAACCCCGGCAAGGTGTTTCCCACACTGCACCGCTGCGCGGAGCTGGGGCGCATGCATGTGCATGGCGGCCAGCTCGCCTTCCCAGAACTGCCGCGTTTCTAGGCCATGGTTGTGCACTCGCCTCAAAACATTGAAGAGATTTGCGGCATCGTATCCGATGCCCTGGCGGGCGGCGCCAAGCTGGAAATCACCGGCGGCGGCACCCGCGTGGAGTTCGGCGCGCCGGCGCGCCAGGCGGATCAGCTCAGCCTCAAAGCTCTCTCGGGCATCATCGATTACGACCCCGCCGAACTTGTCCTCACTGCCCGCGCGGGAACCTCCCTGGCCGAGTTGAACGAGGCTGTTGCCGCGCGCGGCCAGGCTTTCGCGTTCGAGCCCTGGGGCGAAGCGGGTTCCACCATTGGCGGCGTGGTGGCGGCGGGCGTGGCGGGGCCGCGCCGTGTCTCCGCCGGTTCGGTGCGCGACCATCTGCTGGGCTTCGAGGCTGTCTCCGGCCGGGGCGAGGCGTTCCGCGCGGGCGCGAAAGTGGTGAAGAACGTCACCGGCTATGATCTGCCGAAGCTGCTCTGCGGCTCCTGGGGGCGGCTGGCGGTGATGACGGAAGTGACGCTGAAAGTTCTGCCCCGCGCGCCTGAGCGCTTGACGCTGCTTTGGCGCGGGCTGGAGGATGAGGCGGGTTTCGCGCTGATGCGCGAGGCCATGCGCCAGCCCGCCGATGTCGCCGCCGCCGCGCATATCCCAGGCGCATACACGCTCATCCGGCTGGACGGCGTCGGCCCTTCCGTCGCCACGCGCAAGGCGCATCTCACCACGATATTATGCTGTCATGGCACGCCGGAGGCTGTGGGCGAGGCGCAAGCCCAGCCGCTCTGGGCAGCCTGCCAAGGCGGCGCGGCCTTACCGCCCGAACCGCCGCTCTGGCGCCTCAGCCTGCCGCCGCGCCAGGCCCTTGGCGCCATCACGCCTTTGCTTGCCCTTGGCGGGCAATATCTCGCGGATTGGGCGGGCGGGCTTATCTGGCTGTCGCTTGCGGGCCATGAGGATGCGATCCGCCGCCAGGCGGAGCAGGCGGGCGGCCACGCCACGCTGGCCCGCGCCCCGGCGGCATTGCGTGCCCGCATCCCCGCCCTGCACCCGCAGGCGCCGGGCCTTGAAGCACTCTCCCGCCGCGTGCGCCGCGCTTTCGACCCGCTCGGCGTGTTCGAGACGAACCGTTTTCTGGACGAACCCCATGCAGACTGATTTCACCCCGGCCCAGCTTGCGGACCCGCATATGGCCGCCTCCGAGGCCGTTATCCGCAAATGCGTGCATTGCGGCTTCTGCACCGCCACCTGCCCGACTTATGTTTTGCTGGGCGATGAGCTGGATTCCCCGCGCGGGCGCATCTACCTGATCAAGGACATGCTGGAGAATGAGCGTGTGCCGGGCGAGGATGTCGTCAAGCATATCGATCGCTGCCTCTCCTGCCTCTCCTGCATGACCACCTGCCCCTCGGGCGTGAATTACATGCATCTGGTGGACCATGCCCGCGCCTATATCGAAACGCGCTATCGCCGCCCGCTGGCGGAGCGGATGCTGCGCGCCGTGGTGGCCGCCATTCTGCCCCGGCCCGAACGCTTCCGCGCCGCCCTGCAACTGGCGCGCCTGGCCCAGCCCTTGGCGCCGCTGCTGGAAAACGTGAAGCCATTGCGCCCCGCCGCGGCGATGCTGAAACTCGCCCCTGCCCATTTGCCGCCAAAGGCCGGGCTGAATGCGAACCACGCCCCCGGCACGCGCGGGCGCGTGGTGTTGATGCAAGGCTGTGCGGAGCCCGTGCTGCGCCCGGAAATCCGCGCGGCCACGGTGCGGCTGCTGGAGCGCTGCGGCTATCAGGTGAGTTTCGCGGCGGGGGAGGCGTGCTGCGGCTCGCTCACCCACCATATGGGCAAGGAGGCGCAGGCGCTGCAATCCGCGCGCCGCAATGTCGATGCCTGGACGCGTGAGATCGAGGCCGGGCTGGACGCCATCGTCATCACCACCTCCGGCTGCGGCACCACGGTGAAGGATTACGGCTTCATGCTGCGGGATGACCCTGGCTATGCCGCCAAGGCCGCGAAAGTCTCAGCCCTGGCCAAGGATGTCAGCGAGGTTCTGGAAGCCGCCGGCCTGCCCGCGCGGGCGGATGTGCCAGCCCTCACTGTCGCCTATCACCCCGCCTGCTCCATGCAGCATGGCCAGAAGATCACCGCCGCGCCGCAGAATTTGCTGCGCGCGGCGGGCTTTACCGTGCGCCTGCCGGTGGATGCGCATCTCTGCTGCGGTTCGGCCGGCACCTACAATATCTTCCAGCCGGACATTGCCGCCCAGCTCGGCACCCGCAAGGCCGAAACGCTTGGCCGCCTGAAGCCGGATGTGGTGGCCACCGGCAATATCGGCTGCGCCGTGCAGCTCAGCCAGCATATGGACATACCCGCCGTTCACACCGTTGAGCTGCTGGACTGGGCAACAGGCGGGCCAGCCCCGGCGGCGCTGGCCCATCTGGCGGGGCGTGGTGGCTCCGCATCAATGTTTTAGAGCCATATCAGTCTAAGCATAAAAACGGGAGGTGCCGCCACCTCCCGTTTTTCGTTTGGAAACTCCTCAGCTCTGCCCGGCGCTCATCGCCGCGTTGCGCGCCGCCACCGTGCCCGGGGCGAGCTTGGTGGGCAGTTTCGACACGGGGATCGCCTCGCGGATCCAGCCCTGGAAATCATGCACCACACGTTCCTTTTCCGAGAGTATCCCGGTGGTATAGGCGCTGGATTTCAGCCCGCCCTGCACGGACTGCACGAGCATATCATCCTCATGCTGCACCTGCCCGTTGATGCGGTAATTCAGCCATCTTGCCGCGCGCCCCCGGCGGGAGTTCAACTGCTCCGGCAAAACGTAATTCTGATAGCGCAGCCGCGATGCCCCCGGCCTTGTCGGGATTACCTGGAAATGCCCCATCAGCTCCGGATACACATCGAAGGACAGCAGCGGGAACATGAAGAAATAAGACCAGTTCTCCCGCATATGCTCGGGCAGATGCGCGGGCCGCTCCAATATCTTCTGATACATCCGGCCGGACCATGTATTGCTCGCCGCCTCGCGCAGGGAATGGCTCAGCCGTGCCACGTGCTGTGGTGTTCTGGTATCCAGCTCATATTGCGCGCTCATCAGCCCCGCGAGGCCCGGATGGCCTTTGTTGAAGTGATAGCCTTCCAGATAATTATCCCACACATTCTTCCAATCCGCACCGGTCTCCCGGAAGCTCAGCTCGCCCACCGGCACCAGCTCCTCGAAGTGGTATTGCTTCAACTCTTCCGCATAGGGCGCGAAGCGTTCCGCCACGGAAAGCCCGTTCCCGCCAAAGCGGATGAACACGAAGCCCTGGAACACTTCCGTATCCACCGGCTTCAGCCCGAAGCCTTTCTGGTCGAACTCCGCGAAGCTGTGCGGTGCCGCCACGCCTTTCAGCCTGCCGTTCAACTCATAGCCCCAGCCGTGATAGGGGCAGATGATCGCGCTCTTGCAATGCCCGCCGCTGCCCTGCACCACCTCATGCGCGCGATGGCGGCAGACATTATGGAAGCCGCGCACTTCATTGTCCTTGCCGCGGATTACAAAGGCACGCTCATTCAAAAGCTCGAAGGTCCGGTAATCGCCCGGCTTTGGAATCTGGTTCACATGGCAGACGATATGCCACTCGGTCATGAAGATCTTCTCGGTCTCCAGCGCGAAGAACTCGTCCGAGTTATAGGTCCAGGCTGGCAAGGTCTCCGGCGGCCCGGCGGGGCGCGGGGTTTCCTCCCCATGGCCGCGCCCGGTCTTCAGCGCCACCACATTCGGCGAATGTTCGGCGGCGGCCGGGGATTTTACAAAAGCCGAGGCATGGGCAGGGAAAATCGCCGCCAGATAGCGCAGGCAGAATTGCGCCGCCATGGCCCGGCCGAAGCCCTCACCTTCGAACAGGATATCCTGCCAATAACTATCCAGCAGCCCGGCGAAGCTGCGCGCCAGAATTTCCGCATCCGCGCCAGTACCCGCTGACAGTTTTTCCATCAGGGATTTGATGGCCGCCATATAGGCCTTGTCCCGCTCCCCGCACAGCGCGGTATAGCTCTCGCGCCAATGGGTTTCGGCCTGGAACGCGTACCACACCGCCACCTTGGCCGGGGAGGAGATGGCGGGGTCGAAGCTCAGAGCGATGATCGCCGCCAGCCCGGCGGCGGCATCGGGCGCGGCCCCCACGGCGCTTTCCAGAGTCACCGCGAACTCCTCGGATAATGTCCGCAGTGTTTCGGTCAGCAGCGTGTCCTTGGTTTCGAAATGATGATTGACGATCCCCGCCGACAACCCGGCCTGCGCGGCCACCTTGGCCAGCGTGGTGCCCGCCAGACCGTTTTGGGAGATGATGCTGATGGCGCAATCTATCAGCTCGCGCCGCCTGTCCTCACGCGTGCCACGCTCCGCCCGCGCCGGCTGTCCTGAAATCGGCATCGCAGTTCCCTCGAATGACTATATTGCATTACTATATGATCATTCAATTAAAAGCAATATGTCCAATCAACAGCACGCAAGGCGCCAAGCCCGTGCTAGAAGCCGCCCATGCGCACCGGTATCCTCCTCGCCTTGGCCTCCGCCATTCTGTTCGGCGCCAGCACGCCCTTCGCCAAGCTGCTGCTGGGCAATGCCGGGCCTTGGATGATGGCCGGGCTGCTCTATCTCGGCGCCGGGCTGGGGCTGGCGGCGGTGCATCTCTGCCGCCGCGCTGCCCGCCTGCCCGCCATCGAGGCGCCGTTGCGCCGGGCGGACCTGCCCTGGCTTGGCCTCGTCATTCTGGCGGGCGGCGTGCTGGGCCCGCTCTGCCTGCTATCCGGCCTCGCCCGCACCAGTGCCGCCAGCGCCTCGCTGCTGCTGAATCTCGAAGGGCTGGCGACCATGGGCATCGCCTGGCTGGTCTTCCACGAAAATGTGGACAGGCTCTTGCTCACCGGCGCCTTCGCCATTCTGGCGGGGGCGGGTCTGCTCTCCTGGCGGGGAAGCGCTGCGCTGGATGGCGGGGCGCTGCTCATCGCGCTTGCCTGCCTGTGCTGGGGCATCGACAATAACCTCACCCGCAAGCTCTCCGCGGCGGATCCCGTGCAGATCGCCATGCTCAAGGGGCTGGTGGCCGGGGCGGTGAATCTGGCGCTGGCGCTGGCCCAGGGTGCCACGCCGCCGCCGCCGGGCATCGTTCTGGCGGCCGGGCTGGTCGGGTTTCTGGGTTATGGCGTCAGCCTGGTTCTGTTCGTGTTCGCGCTGCGCCATCTCGGCACCGCGCGCACCGGCGCCTATTTCTCGCTGGCGCCCTTCATCGGCGCGCTGCTCTCTTTGCTGCTGCTGAACGAGCCTTTAACGCTTCAACTGCTCGCCGCCGGGCTGTTGATGGGCATCGGCCTCTGGCTGCATCTCACCGAGCGGCATGAGCATGAGCACACGCATGAGGCGCTGGAACACGAGCATCGCCATATTCACGACGAACAGCACCAGCACGCCCATGGGCCGGACACCACCCCCGGCGAGCCGCACAGCCACCCCCACCGCCACGCCGTGCTTACCCACACGCACCCGCATTACCCGGACCTGCATCATCGCCACCTCCATTGAACGCATTGCCAATTTCTGAAGTGCTGCCCATACTGCCCGCGATGGTTCCTCTCCAGAGGATGAAAAGGGAACACGGGTGCGGCCTTGCGGCCCAATCCCGGGCTGCCCCCGCAACTGTAAGCGGAGAGCCGGCCGCCACATGCCACTGGGCAACCGGGAAGGCGGCGGAAGGCGGAGACCCGTGAGCCAGGAGACCTGCCATCAAGGAGCGTCAGCGTGAACGCATCGGGCGGGGTGTCCTGGTGGGTGGTCTTTTGCCGGACCGTCCTTGTTCGCGGTGGCAACGCTTACGAACGAGGCAAATCATGATTACGTTTCTAAATCGTATCTTCAACGACGGCACCGCCAATCTGCGCGGCAAGGTCATCGGCATCTATGTCTTCCTGGCGGCGTTGAATATCGGCGCCTGGGCCTGGGCGCTCATCTCCTTCCACGATCAGCCGGTGCTGCTCGGCACCTCGCTGCTGGCCTACGCGTTCGGGCTGCGCCATGCGGTGGATGCAGATCATATCGCCGCCATCGACAATGTCACCCGCAAGCTGATGCAAGAGGGCAAGAGGCCCGTTGCTGTCGGCTTCTTTTTCTCCATGGGCCATTCGCTGGTGCTGCTGATCGGCGTGGCCGTGATCGCCCTCACGGCGATGACGTTGGCCGACAGTTTCACGAACTTCAACAATGATGCGGGTATCGTCGGCACGCTGGTTTCAACCGGATTCCTCCTGCTCATCGCGCTCATGAATCTGCTGATCGCCATCTCCGTCTATCGCAGCTTCCGCCATGTCCGCCGCGGCGGCGCCTATGTCGAGGAGGATTTCGACATGCTGCTGAACAAGCGCGGCGTGCTGGCGCGCCTGTTTCAGCCGCTCTTCCGGCTGGTGCATGCAAGCTGGCACATGGCGCTGCTCGGCTTTCTGTTCGGGCTGGGGTTCGATACGGCAACGGAGGTCACCCTGCTCGGCATCGCTTCCACCCAGGCCTTGCACGGCATGTCGCTCTGGCCGCTGCTCACCTTCCCGTTGCTCTTCGCCGCCGGCATGTCCCTCATCGACACGACGGACGGCATCATGATGCTCGGCGCCTATGGCTGGGCCTTCGTGAAACCGGTGCGCAAGCTTTATTACAACCTCACCATCACTCTGGTCTCCGCCATGGTGGCGCTGGTGATCGGCGGGATCGAGGGGCTGGGGCTCATCGCCGGCGCGTTCAATCTACAAGGCTGGTTCTGGAATGGCATCGGCGCGCTGAACGATCATTTCGGTTCGCTCGGCTATATCATCATCGGCATTTTTGCCTTGAGCTGGCTGATCTCGACGCTTGTCTACAAACTCAAGCGCTATGACGAGCTTGAAGTCGCGGCGGCGGGAACCGAGCCCTGAACCATTCTATCTGCGTAATATATAGATATCCATGATCCACCCATGCGCCGCCCGTGCGGCGGCGCGTGCCCGGATAATTTCCGGGCCGGTTTGCGCCAGCGGTCCGCGGATGATGATCTGCTCCGCCATGCCAAGATAAGCGCCCCACCAGATCGTCACATTTTTCGGCGGCACGCTTTCAAAAGCACAGCCGCCATCCAGCATCACCACCAGCGTGTCCACGCCGCGCGGCCAGCCATGTTCGCGCAATTGCCGCCCCGTGGTCACCATGAAGGGTTGGCCGATTCCGTTCAGCACCATCGTATGCGCGGCGGTCAGCGCCTGAATGGCGGTGATGCCGGGCACCACCCTCACGGCAACACCCAGCCGTGCCGCGATGCGCAACGTGCTGTCGTAAAGCGAAGGATCGCCCCAAACCAGCAACGCCGCCTCGCCACCCTCGGGCAGTTCTAAATCGAGGTTCTTCTGCCAGCATTGGGCAATGGCTTCGTGCCACTCATCCACCCCTGCGCGATAGTCGGGATTGCCCGCATCGCGCCCCGGCATATCGAATTCCACCAGCCTTGTATTCGGGTTTTTCAGAACATCGGCACAGATGGCGCGGCGCAGCCCCGCCAGATCCGCCTTGTCCGGCCCCTTGCGCGGAATCAGAATCAAATCCGCCGCATTGATGGCTTTCACCGCTTCCAACGTCAGATGCTCCGGATTGCCGGTGCCAATGCCGATCAGGCAAAGCCGGGCCGTCACGGCGCGCTTTCCAGCCGGGAAATCAAATGGAGGAAGCTGCCGCTCACCTGCCCGCGCCGCGATCCGGTTTCCGCCACAATCTGCATCTGCGCATCGCGCACCTCGGCCAAGGGCGCGTCCGGCTGCTCCAGAATGGTTGCGTAATGGAATTCATGCCCCGCCAGCACGGCACCCGCTGGCTGCCCTGGCATGGGGGCCGCCAGCGTCGCCCGCCGGTATCCCAGATGCATCCGCCGTTTGGCGAAAGACGTGCCGAGCCCCAGCAACCCCGCCATTTGGTGGCGCGCCCCGCCGGCATCCACCAGCGCTTCGCCCAGCACCATATAGCCGCCGCATTCCCCATGCACGGGCCGCCTTTGCGCAAACGCCTTCAGCCCGTGCAGAAACTTTGCCGCCGCCGCGATTTTGCCCGCATGCAATTCCGGATACCCGCCCGGCAGCCAGCATATATCCGCATCTGGCGCGGGCGCCTCATCCGCCAAGGGCGAAAACGGTAAAATCTCCGCCCCCGCCGCGCGCCACCGGGCCAGCAGATGCGGGTAGAGAAAGGAAAAGGCTTCATCCCTGGCCAGCGCAATACGTTGCCCTGGCGGTTGAACGGGCATTGCCGAACCCGGCAAATCTGGCCCGGCACCCGCCGCCGCGCGCAGCGCCGCCAGGTCGCAATATTGGCTGACCAGCTCGGCGGCATTGTCCAGCAGCGCCTCCAGCCTCGGCAATTCAGCGGCCTGCACCAGGCCGAGATGCCGCTCGGGCACCGTCACGTTCTCCTGCCTCGGCAGCGCCCCGAACACGCGCAAACCCGCCTCTTCCATGCCCGCGCGCAAAAGCGCCTCATGCCGGGCACTTGCCACCCGGTTCAGCACCACGCCCGCTATGTTCACCCCCGCCCGGAACCGCGCCATGCCGCTGGCCACCGCCGCCGCAGTTTGCGCCTGGCCGCGCGTATCCAGCACCAGCACCACCGGCCAGCCGAGCAGGGCCGCGATATCCGCCGAGGCCCCGCTGCCCGTTTCCCCCTTCACCGCCACACCATCGAACAGCCCCATCGAGCCCTCCGCCAGCGCCAGATCCGCCCCCCCGGCATGGCGTGCCAGCGCGGCGATCTCGCCCGCGCCCATCGCCCAGCTATCCAGGTTGAAACAATCCCGGCCCGTGGCGGCGGCCAGAAAAGCGGGGTCGATATAATCCGGCCCGGATTTGAAGGGCTGCACCGCCAGCCCCTGCCGCGCCCAGGCCCGCGCCAGCCCCAAGGTCAGCGTCGTCTTCCCCGCCCCGGAGGCCGGGGCGGCCACCAGCAGCCCCTTCATTCCGGAAAACGCGGATGAGCACCTGTGGGCCGGTAGCGCCGGTCATAATCCGGCGCATAGAGCCGCGAGCGTTCAAATTCCTCCGCCCCCAGCACCCGCCCCACCAGAATCAGCGCCGTGCGGTCGATCTCCGGCGCCATCATCGCTCCGATCGTTTCCAGCGTGCCCCTCAACACCCGTTCATCCGGCCAGGAGGCGCGCCACACCACCGCCACCGGGCAATCCGCTCCGTAAAACGGCGTCAGCGCCGCCACCACATCCGCCAGCCTGTGGATGGAAAGATGCAGCGCCAGCGTCGCCCCCGTGGCCGCGAAGGCCGCCAGGCTTTCCCCCTCCGGCAGCGGCGAGGCCCTTCCCCCCAAACGCGTCAGCACCAGGGATTGCGCCACCCCCGGCAGCGTCAGCTCCGCCCCCAAACTGGCGGCGGCGGCGGCGAAGGCGGGCACGCCCGGCGTCACGTCATACGCAATCCCCAACGCCCGCAGGCGCTGCAACTGCTCCCCCATGGCGGACCAGACGGACAAATCCCCCGAATGCAGCCGCGCCACATCCAGCCCCTTGGCGTTCGCGTCTTGAATTTCCGCGATGATCTCATCCAGGGAGAGCGGCGCGGTATTCACAATCCGCGCCCCCTTGCGGGCAATGCGCCAGCACCCCCTCCGGCACCAGCGATCCCGCATAGAGGCACACCGGCGAGGCGGCGATCAGATCCCGCCCGCGCAATGTCAGCAGATCCGCCGCGCCCGGCCCGGCGCCGATAAAATGCACAATCATTCCGTATCCCTTTCCGCAATCGCCGCCATCGCCATCCCGTCGGGCGAGGATGCGCGCGGCCCCAGCAATCTCGCCCCCGGCCCCGCCGCGCATAACGCCGCTGCCTCCGCCAGGCTGCCGGTGCCGAACATCAACATCATGCGCGGCGATTGGGTGATGGTCTCCACCCCGTTCAGCCGGTTCACCGGCAGGGCGATCACCTTCACCCCCAGCTCCGCCGCCAATGCCCGCAGCACCGGCTCTCCGGCTTTCTCCGCCACGCTGGCGATGGCGGTGATGCCCGTTCCGCCCGCCGCCGCCAGCGCCGCGCGCAGGGCGCCGATCTCCGCCCCATCCCGGAAGCCGAACCCCGCCACCCTCACAGCGTGACGCTCCATTGCAGAATGGGCCGTGCCGGCACCCAGCCGCGCATCCGCCCCAAGGGTGCCGCCTCGGCCATCTCCAGCCGCAGCAGCGCCCCGCCTTTTTCCGCCGCCCAGCCGGTGAACAGCGCCTCGCTCTCCAGCGTCACCCCATTCGCCACCAGCCGCGTGCCCGCGGGCGCCAGCGCCCAGAGCCGCTCCAGCAAGGCGGCACTCGCCCCGCCGCCGATAAACACCGCATCCGGCCGCGCCAGGGCTTCCAACCCGTCCGGCGCGCGGTGCGCGAACAGGCTGAAACGCTCCTCCACCCCAAAGGCTTCGGCATTTGCCCTTGCCCGCGCGGCACGGGTCTCATCGGCTTCCAGCCCGCTCGCCCGGCCGGTGCCGCTCGCCAGCAGCCATTCAATGGAAACCGAGCCGGACCCCACCCCGATATCCCAGAGATGCTCCCCCGGGCGCGGGGCCAGCGCCGAAATTGTCAGCGCCCGCACGGCGCGCCTGGTGATCTGCCCGTCATGCGCGAACAGCTCATCCGCCAGCCCCGGCGCATGCGGCAGCCCCGGGCCGCCCGCCACCGCCACCGCCACCGCCACCGGGCCGTTGCCCGGCGCCAGCGTGGCAAACTCATCGGCTGTTCCAGCAAGGCGCCGCTCCCGCGGGCCGCCCAGCGCCTCCAGCCGCCAAAGCCGCGAGGCCCCAAACCCCTGCGCCCCCAGCCATGCCGCAAATGGCGCCACCGCCTCCGGCCCGCGCAGCAGGCAGATCAGCCGGGCACCGTTCGAGAGATGCCGCCGCGCCCGCGCGAAGGGTGCCGCATGCAGCCCCAGGCAGATCGTTTCCTCCAGCCGCCACCCCAGCCGCGCGGCGGCCAATGAAAAACTGGAAGGCGCGGGCAGGGCAACCCATTCCTCCGCCGCCAGCGCCGCCGCCAGCACGCTCCCCGCGCCGAACCAGAACGGATCGCCCGAGCACAAAGCCACCACGCGCGCCGGGCGGCAGGCCAGCAGAGATGCGATGGAAAACGGCACCGGCCAGGGGCGGCCACGCGCTCCGGCCCGCGCCAGGTCCAGATGCCGCGCCCCGCCGAACACGAACGCCGCCTCCGCCAGCGCCGCCCTGGCCGCTTCGGAAAGCCCCGCCAGCCCGTCCTCGCCAATGCCGATGATCGTCAGCCAAGGCGCGGTCATGACCTTGCCTCGCTTGCCATCGCAGCGGCAAAAGATACGCCATGCATCTTCCCCATCTCCCGCGTGCTGCTCCTGGGCGGCACCACAGAGGCCAGCCGCATGGCGCGCGTTCTGGCGGAGGCGGGGGCCAGCGCCATCTTCTCTTATGCGGGCCGCACGGAAACCCCCGTGGCGCAGCCCTTGCCCACCCGCATTGGCGGCTTTGGCGGCGTGGTGGGCCTGGCCGCCTGGCTGCGCGAAAACGCCATCACCCATCTCATCGACGCCACGCACCCCTTCGCCGCGCGGATGAGCCGCAATGCCGTACAGGCCTGCGCTGAAACCGGCGTGCGCCTCCTCGCCCTCGAACGCCCCGCCTGGGCGCCCGGCCCGGAAGATGATTGGCGATTTGTCTCCAGCCCCGAGGAGGCCTGCGCCGCCTTGCCGGACACGCCGGCGCGCATCTTCCTCGCCATAGGCAAACAAAACCTCGCCGCCTTCGCGGCCCGTCCTGAACACGCCTATTTGCTGCGCCTGGTCGATGCACCCGCCGCGCCCTTGCCACTGCCCAATGCCGATTATGTGCTGGAACGCGGCCCCTTCACCCTGGCGCACGATCTCGCGCTCCTGCGCCGGCACCGCATCACCCTCATCGTCGCCAAGAACGCGGGCGGGGAGGGGGCCCGCGCCAAGCTGGACGCCGCCCGGGCCCTGCGCCTGCCCGTGCTGATGATCAACCGCCCCGCCTTGCCCGCGCGGGAAATTGCGGAAACGCCCGAGGCGGCGCTGCGCTGGCTGCATCACGAAGCCGCCCGCGGCGTGTAAACAAACCGCCCCGCTCTCCTGGTCTGGCTGTTGCCCACCAGCACCATGGTCCGCATATCCGCCATCTCCGGCGTTGCCTCCGCCAGCGTCACGGTCTCAATCCGCTCATACTTCGTGCTCACCGCCCGGGCGAAAATCACCAGCCGCTCCGGCTCGCAAACCTCCCGCAGCACGCCCAGCGCCCGCCCAAACCCTTCCGGCCTGGCCTTGGAGCGCGGGTTGTAAAAGGCCATGGCGAAATCCGCCTGCGCCGCCAGCCGCAGCCGCGTCTCGATCACCGCCCAGGGTTTCAGATTATCGGAAAGATTGATCGCGCAGAAATCATGCCCCAGAGGCGCACCGGCCTTCGCCGCCGCCGCCAGCATCGCGGTAATGCCCGGCAGCACCCGCACCTCCAGCGCCGCCCATTCAGGCTCTTCCTCCAGCACCTCGAACACCGCCGCCGCCATGGCGAACACACCCGGATCACCGGAGGACACAATCACCGCCTTCCGCCCGGCCGCCGCCAGCCGCAGGGCATGTCGGGCGCGGTCCAGCTCCTCCCGATTGTCGGAGCCATGCAGCACCAGCCCCTCGCGCGCCGCCACCCGCGCCACATAGGGCGTGTAGCCCAGCACGTCGCTCGCCTGCGCCAGTGCCGCGCTTACCTCCGGCGTTATCAACGCCGCATCCCCTGGCCCCAGCCCGGCAATGGCCAGCCAGCCGCTCATCCGCGCCCCGCCCCGCCATGCGCCAGCACCACCGCGAAATAGGGGCAATCCCCCTCTGCCATGTCCGCCAGCCGCGCGATCCGCTGCTGCGACGTGGTGCCGTGCGCCACCAGAAACGCTGCCTCCAGCCGCCCGGCCTGGGCCAGAGCGCGCCGGATTTTCGGCAGGTTGCGCCCGGTCTTCATCACCACGAAGGCATCGCTCTCCCCCATGCGCCGCGCCAGCTCCGCCTCCGGCAGGGTGCCGGGCAGAATGGTGAGAATATCGCTCCCCCAGGTGATCGGCGTGCCCGTCGCCGTCCAGCAGCCGGACATGCCGGTGATCCCCGGCACGATCTCCATCTCCACCTTGCCCCGCAGCCGCACATGCAGATGCATGAAGGAGCCGTAGAAAAACGGATCCCCCTCGCACAGCACCACCACCTCCTCGGTTCGCGCCAGCGCCGCCAGCCGCCCGGCCCAGTCATCATAAAAGCGCTCCAGCAGCCCGATATATTCGGCGCTGTCAGCGGGCAGTTCCGTGGTGACGGGGTATTCCATCGCATATTCCGCGCAGCCATCCGCCAGCATCCCGGCGACGATCCGCCTTGCCTGCCCCTGCCGCCCGGCCTTGCGGAAATAGGCCACATGCCTTGCCGCGCGCACCAGCCTCGCCGCGCGCACGCTCATCAGCTCCGGGTCGCCCGGCCCCAGCCCGGCGCAGATGATCCGTCCCATGCTCATTCTCTCATTCCGCCGCGCTGGCGATGGCGTTCACCGCCGCCACGCTCACCGCCGAGCCGCCGAGCCGCCCCTGCACGCTCAAGGCCGGGCAGGGCGGCGCCGCCATCAACGCCGCCTTGGATTCCGCCGCGCCGACAAACCCTACCGGGCAGCCGATGATCGCCGCCGGGCGCGGGCAGGCGGGGTCCTCCAGCATGTTCAACAGATGAAACAAGGCGGTCGGCGCATTGCCGATCGCCACCACCGCCCCCGCCAGAAACGGCCGCCACAGCTCCAACGCCGCCGCACTTCGCGTGGTGCCAAGCCGCCGGGCCAGATCCGGCACGCTTTCCTCATGCAGCGTGCAGATAATGCGGTTATTGGCGGGCAAACGCGGGCGGGTGATGCCCTCGCTCACCATCCGCGCATCGCACAGAACCGGCGCCCCCGCCGCCAGCGCGGCGCGGGCCAGGCCCACCATGCCGGGCGTGAAGGCCACATGCGCTTCCAGCCCCACCAGCCCCAGGGCATGGATCATCCGCACCACCACGCCTTCCTCCTCCGGCGTGAAGCGGGACAGCGCCGCCTCCTGCCTGATGGTGGCGAAGGATTGCCGGTAGATCGCGGCACCGTCTGTCTCGTAGCTAAGGGGCATCACTCGGTTCCAAATACCTGGCCGGGGTGGCTGAGCAGGAGGTCCGGGTCAAGTGCGCCGGGCACATCGCGCCCTTGGCGGTTGAGTGAAAACCCGCCCGGCCCGGCAATGAGCGTGAAATCCGCCGTGCCGCGATGCGCGCAGCCCTTGCCGCAGCCCGAAACATGCAAGCTGGCCCCGGCGGGCAGAAACGGCGCCAGCCCCCCGGCCAGCCCGCGCGTGGGCGCGAAGGCCTGGGCGCAGCCGGGCGCGCCGGTGCAGGCATGCACACGCAGCATCGGGTCGTCGGGGTCCAGGATCATCCCCGGCAGCGCCGGCAGCGACTCCAGCCCCGGCAGCAGCAGCATCCGCCACGGCGTCAGCCGGATTTCCGGCGCCAGCGCCGCCAGCCGCGCCAGCGTTTCAACCGGCATGCCGCCAAAGGCGAAGGCCGCCAGCATCCCGGCCTCGTGCCGCCCCGGCAGGGCTTGCCGCGCTGCTTCAGCCGGTTCCGCATCCGCCCCCGGCGGCGCATGCCCGGCTTTCACATGTGCCCGCATCCGCCCGCGCCCCCCCGGCGCGCCGCCGCTGCCCAGAAACCAGCGTGCCAGCCGCAGCAGGGCCGCAACCGCATCGTCTTGCGTCACCACTTCCCCCGCCGCCGCGCCATCCGCCCGCACCAGCAGCCGCCCCGCCGCATCGCGCTCCAGCCGGAGGTCGGCGGAAACATCCCCCAGCACAGGCAGCACCCCGGTATCGATGGCGAAGCCGAACTTCCCCGGCAGGACCGGAAAATCCGCCAGCGCCGCCGCCAATGCGCGCGCCAGCTCCAGCGTGCCGTCTCCCGCCCGCCAGAAGGGCGTGACGATGATGTTGCGCGCCCGCTCCCGCGCCGCGTCCGCATCCAGCAGCCCCAGCCCGGCCAGCCCGGCGAGCAAGGGCTCGTGCTGCGCCAACGCCACGCCGCGCCATTGCAGATTGGCGCGCGACGTCAGGCTGAAAACACTCAGCCCATGGGTCCGCGCCAGCTCCGCCAGCCCTTGCGCCTGCGCCGCCGTCAGCCGCCCTTCCGGCGGGCGGATGCGCAGCAGAAACCCATCCTCTGCCTGCATCGGCGCCCAAGCGCCCGGGCACCAGCCTTTCACCTGCCCGCTCATGCGCCCACCTCCCCCAGCGCGGCGAGGATGGCGTTGCTGCGCGTCTCCCACAGCCCCGCCGCGCGCAGCCGGGTGAACACATCCCGCATCCGCGCCAAAGCCGCCGGATTCTCCGCCTCCAGAAAATCCGTTACCTCATCGCGCCCCAACGTCGCCTCGAAATAGAGATCGAACAAATGCCCCGGCACGGCGCGGGCCAGATTGGCGAAGGCCGCCATATGGTCCAGCGTCGCCGCCAGCTCCGCCCCGCCCCTGAAGCCATGGCGCAGCATGCCCCGCACCCAGGCTGTGTTGGCGGCGCGGGCGCGCACCACCCGGGCGATCTCCTCCGTCAGCAACCGCGCGCGCGGGGCTTGCGGGTTTGTCGCGTCCAGATGGTAAAGCGGCGGCACGTTCAACCCCAGCGACTCCAAAGCCGCGACAATCCCGCCCTCATGCGCCGCATAATCCGCCGCCAGCAGCAAATCCGTCTCCGGCAGATCCTGTGCATGCACAAACCCATCCGTGCCCGCCAGCCGCGCCCGCAGCGCCTCGGGCGTTTCGCGGGAAACGCCATCCGTGCCGATGGCCCATTCCGCCCCGGCCAGCCACGCCGCCGCCGCCGCCGCGCGGGCTTCCCCGGTAAAGATCACCGGCGCATCCCCCATCGCCAGCCCATATTGCCCCGGGCGCGGCCCGAACACGCGCGGCCCGCGCGCAACATAGGGGTTCTCCCCGGCCATCTCCTCCCGCGCCGCCAGCGCCTCGGCACCCGCCGCGAATAACTGCGCCAGATGCGAAAACACATCCCGGAACAGCCCGGAAATCCGCAGCGTCACATCAATGCGCGGCCGCCCCAGCAAGGCGGGCGGCAAAATCTCGAACCCGGACACCCGGCTGCTGTTTTCCTCCCAAAGCGGCGCCAGCCCGGCCAGATGCAGCGCCATGGCGAATTCCTCGCCCGCATTGCGCATGGTGGCCGAACCCCAGAGGTCGATCAGCAAACTCTTCGGCCAGTCCCCATTCTCCTGCAAATGCCGGCGCAGCAGCTCCTCCGCCAGCTTCACGCCTTGCGCATGGGCCGCGCGGGTGGGAATGGCGCGCGGGTCCACCGCGAAAATGTTCCGCCCGGTGGGGAGCACATCCGCCCGCCCGCGCGCGGGCGAGCCGGAGGGGCCGGGTGCCACCCGCCTGCCATCCAAGGCCGCCAGCAGCCCGGCTGTCTCTGCCGCCCCGCACGCGCCCTGGCCGAACACATGCAGCCCATCCCCAAACCGGCTTTCCTTCAGATCGCACACAAACCGGTCGATCCGCGTGATGGCCTCCGCCAGGGAGGCCTCCGGCGCCAGCGCCAGATCCTGCTCCACGCCCCGCGCGCGGGCTTCCTCGCGGATGGCGGTGATGAGGCGCAGGCGGCGCGGCGGGTCCAGCCCCTCGGCGGTGGCGTATTCATCCAAAAGCGTTTCAAGCCGGGCCAGATGTTCCGGCATGGCGGCTTGCGCCAAGGGCGGCGGCATATGCCCGATCGTCACCGCCCCGGTGCGCCGTTTCGCCTGCGCCGCCTCTCCCGGATCATTCACGGTGAACGGATAGATGATGGGCAGATCCCCCGCCAGCGCCTCCGGCCAGCAGGCTTCGGAAAGTGCCACGCTCTTCCCCGGCAGCCATTCCAGCGTGCCATGCGCGCCCAGATGCATGAGCGCATGCACCCCCTGCGTCCGCAGCCAGAGATAAAACGCCACGTAGGCATGGCACGGCACGGCGGAAAGATCGTGATATTGCGCCTCCCGGCCCTTGCGGGCGCCACGCTCCGGCTGCAACGCGATCAGGACATTGCCAGACGTCACCAGAGGAAACGAAAACGCGCCATCCCGCATGGCGGCATCATCTTCCGGCGCGCCCCACACCGCCTCCAGGCTGGTTTGCAAAGCCTCAGGCAAAGCCTTGAGATGCTGCCTGTAGGTTGCCACCGGCCAGCGCGCCTCGCTCGCCTTCAGCCGCCAGGGCAGATGCGCCACCGGCGCGGCCCCGTACCCGGATTTTTGCAATTCCCGCAGAATTTCATTGGCGGATTGCAAAGCATCCAGCCCCACCGCATGGGCCATCTGGTCTGGCCTGCCGGGATAGGTGGAGAGCACCATCGCAATCCTGCGGGCCGTTACCTTGGTCTCCGCCAGCTTTACCCAGGCCGCGATCCTGGCGGCCGCCGCCTGCACCCGTTCCGGCTCCACCCCGTGGATCTGCCTGGCGAATTGCAAATCCTCATCGCGTGTGAAGGCTGATTTGAAGCTCACCACGCCCGCGAAAATCCGCCCATCGATCTCGGGCAGCGCCACATGCATCGCCAGATCCGCCGGGGAGAGCCCGCGTTCCGAAACCGCCCAATCCTCCCGCCGCGCGGTGGAGAGCGCCACCTGAAACACTTTCACGCCCGGCCCATCCAGCGGCGTGGCGCCATCATCCCCGGCAGCGGAAAAGGCGGTGGCGTTGAGAATGGCGGCTGGCGGATGCTGGGCCAGATGCGCTTGCGCAAACCGCGCCGCCTCAAGCGCCTTCAGGGAGGGCAAGAACAACCCATAGGCGTTGAACCCATGGCGCCGTAGCGCTTCGACCAACGCGTCCACCGGCCCCGTATCCGCCGCGGCGAGATAGGAACGGTAGAACACCACCGGCACGCGCCGCGTGCCCGCCGGCGGGTCCGCCAAAACCCCTGATCCGGGCAGGTAAAACCCAAAAGCCGGAAGCGGCGCTGGGGCCAGATCCTCCGCCCCTTCATGGCCGATCTCCCGCGCCAGATGCACCAGCACCGCCAAGGCCGCCTCCGGCCCGCTTGCATCGCAAAGCCGCGTGAGTTCGCCAAGCACCGGCGCCGCCAGGGTGGAATAGCCTTCCAGCACGGCATCCGGCCGCCCGTCACCGGGCAGAACCGCCAGTTTCAGCCCGTTGCGCGCCGCCAGCTCCCGCAAGCTCCCCAGCCCATAGGCCCAGTAGCTCTCGCCGCCGATCAGCCGCACCAGCACGGCCTTCGCCCTGCTCAGCGTCTTCTCGACATACACATCCACCGATACCGGGTGCCGCAGCAGCGCCAAATTCGCCAGCCGCAGGCCGGGCAGCCTCATCCCCCGCGCCTTTGCCCCATGCCAGGCGCTGGCGAATGCGCTGAGGTCGCTGTCCGAGAAAGACAGCACGATCATTTCCGCCGGGTCTTGCCCCAGATCATGCGGGGTCTCCGCTTCCTCCAGCCCATGGCTTTCGCGGAAGACGATATGCATGGCGCTATCCGGCCAAAGCCGCCCGGATTTTCGCCGGGTTGATGTCATGCCGCTCGGCGATCACCACCAGCCGCGAAGCGCGGGGCTGCGTGCCCCAGGGCTGGTCGAACTGGCTGCGCACCCGCGCGCCCACCGCCTGCACCAGCAGGCGCATCGGCTTGCCGGCGATGGCCACATGCCCCTTCACACGCAAAATCTTCTGCTCCCGCCCCAAAGTTTCGAGCGCGGCCAGCAAATGCGCGGCACTCTCCTGCTCCGGCAATTCCACCACGATGGTCGCGAAATCATCATGCTCATGCGCCTCCTCGCCATCATGGTGGGAGGGGCGTTGCGCCACATCATCCTCCGCCGCCGCCGAGAGCCCGAGCAGGATTTTCGCGTCGATCACCCCATCCGTCACCGGCAGCATCGGCACCTGGCGGGGCAACGCCGCCGCGATCACCTCCCGCGCCGTGGCCAGCTTTTCTTCCCCCGCCAGATCCGCCTTGGAGAGCAGGATCAGATCCGCGCAGGCCATCTGGTCCCCGAACACTTCGGAGAGTGGCGTGTCATGCGCATTGCCATTGCGCCCCGGCTCGGGCGCGAACTGCCCGGTGGAAACAATCTCCGCATCCGCCATCGCCACCACCCCGTCCACCGTCACGCGCGAGCGGATGGCCGGCCAGTCGAACGCCTTCAACAACGGCTTGGGCAAAGCCAGGCCCGAGGTTTCGATGAGAATATGATCCGGCTTTTTCTCCAGGGCGAGCAGCCGCTCCATGGTGGGGATGAACTCATCGGCCACCGTGCAGCAGATACAGCCATTCGCCAGCTCCAGAATCGCCTCTTCTGGGCAATTCTCATCCGCGCAGCCGCGCAATATCTCCCCATCCACCCCCATGGTGCCGAACTCATTCACCAGCACCGCCAGCCGCTTGCCGCCGGGGTTGGCCAGCAGATGCCGGATCAGCGTGGTCTTCCCCGCCCCCAGAAAACCGGTGACGATGGTGACGGGAATTTTGGCAAGATCGGTCATGGGGTTTCCAATGCTGGCAAGCGGGCAATCACGTTTTTGCGGAACAGCACCGGCCGCTCCCGCCAGGGCACAATGCCATCCTCTGTCCCGGCATAGGCGGCGGCACCCTCCAAAATCACCTGCGCATCCGCCTCGCTCACCGGCCCATAGATATAAGACCAGCGCCCCGGCCCGGTAAGCGCGATGCTCGCCCCGTTCTTGCAGGCGGAAAGGCACTCCACGGGCTTTACAATCACGCCCTCCGGCGCGGGCAGGGAGGCCAGCGCCTCATGCACCCTGGCACCCGCGCAAGGCTCGCCCTCAACCAGCGGCAACCCGGCCCGGCAGGTGATGCAGACATGCAATACAGCGCCCATTCAACCCCTCAAAACAAAGGGCGGAGAGGGCGCGCGAAACGGGAGCACGCATAAGCGCGCCAAAAACCCGCAGCGGCACACCCCGTCCGCTCGATAACTGTTCCGTGGCTGGCAGGTCTCCCGGCTTGCGGATAGGGGTTGTAAAACCCTGCGGCGCCCGCCTTCCCGGCTTTTGCCAGTGGCATTGGGCAACCTCTCCGGTCACGGTCGCGGGGGCGGCTGCGCTTCGGGTTTCCCCTATCGCATTCCCTTTTGGCCTGACATAAGCCAGGCACCAGTACGAACTCCCGCAAAAGGCCGCATGTGCGGGGCAGAGTCAAGGAGAGCCAGCCATGCCCGAAATCCCGCCCGAGGAAGCCGCCCGCCACGCCGAAAAAATGGCCCGCATCAAGGCTGCGCGCGAAAAAATCATGGCGGGGAAAACCGGGGAGAAAGGGCTCATCATCGTCCATACCGGGCCGGGCAAGGGCAAATCCTCCGCCGGATTCGGCATGATCCTGCGCTGCATCGCGCATGAAATGTCCTGTGCGGTGGTGCAGTTCATCAAAGGTGCGTGGGACACGGGTGAGCGCCGCCTGCTCACCACCCATTTCAGCGGGCTCTGCCAGTTTTACGCCATGGGCGAAGGCTTCACCTGGGACACGCAGGACAAGGAACGCGACATCGCCGCCGCCCGCGCCGGGTGGGAGAAAGCCAAAGAGCTGATCCGCGACCCCGCCAACCGCATGGTGTTGCTGGACGAAATCAACATCGCCCTGCGCTATGATTATCTCGATGTGGACGAGGTGGTGGAATTTCTCCTCACCGAAAAACCGGCCATGACGCATGTGGTGCTCACCGGCCGCAACGCGAAGCCAGCCCTCATCGAGGCCGCCGATCTCGTCACCGAAATGGGAGCCGTGAAGCACCCGTTCCGCGACGGCATCAAGGCGCAGCAAGGTGTTGAGTTTTGACCCGTACCTTGATGCTGCAAGGCACGGGCTCGAATGTCGGCAAATCCTTGCTGGTGGCGGGGCTGTGCCGGGCGGCTCTGCGCCGGGGCCTGTCCGTGGCGCCGTTCAAGCCGCAAAACATGTCCAACAACGCCGCCGTCACGGCGGATGGCGGCGAGATCGGCCGCGCCCAGGCTTTGCAGGCCCTGGCCTGCGGCGTGGCGCCCATCACCGACATGAACCCGGTGCTGCTGAAGCCCGAAATCCAACTCCGGCTCGCAGATCATCGTGCAAGGCCAGCGCGTGGCGACACTGAAGGCACGGGATTATGCGGCCTACAAGCCCCAGCTCCTGCCCCCGGTGCTGGAGAGTTTTCAGCGCCTTACCGCCGCTTATGATCTCGTCATCGTCGAAGGCGCAGGCAGCCCCGCTGAGGTCAATCTCCGCCAGGGGGACATCGCCAATATGGGCTTCGCCCAGGCCGCCCGCGTGCCGGTGGTGCTGGTGGGGGATATCGACCGGGGCGGGGTGATCGCCCAGATCATCGGCACTCAGGCCGTACTGGATGCGCAGGATGCCGCCTTGGTGCAGGGCTTCATCGTCAATAAATTCCGGGGCGATCCGCGCCTCTTCGATTCCGGTTATGAATTCATCCAGTCCCGCACGGGCTGGCGCGGCTTTGGCGTGCTGCCCTACTTCCCCGATGCCGCCCGCCTGCCGGGCGAGGACGCGCAGGACCTCCGCCGCGCCCGCCCCGTGGCGGCGGCGGCGGGTGCCATAAAAATCGCCTGCCTCGCCCTCTCCCGCATCGCCAATTTCGACGATCTCGACCCCCTGCGCGCCGAGCCTGGCGTGGAGCTGGTGCTGGTGGAGCCGGGCCAGGCCATCCCCGGCGATGCGGCCTTGGTGATCATCCCCGGCAGCAAATCCACGCGCGGGGATCTGATGTTCCTGCGCGCCCAGGGCTGGGATATCGATCTGCTGGCCCATTACCGGCGCGGCGGGCGCATATTGGGGCTTTGCGGCGGCTATCAGATGCTGGGGCGGGAAGTTGCGGACCCTGAGGGGCTGGAAGGCCCGCCGGGCGCAATGAAAGGGCTGGCGCTGCTGGATATCAGCACCCGCATGAGCAGCCGCAAGCAGCTTGGGCTGGTGCGGGCGGTGCATGGGCAAAGCGGGCTGGCGGTGGAGGGTTATGAAATCCATCTCGGCCAGAGCGCGGGGCCGGACATTTCGCGCCCCTTCGCCATGGTGGGCACGCGGCCGGATGGGGCGGTGTCAGCGGATGGGCTGGTGATGGGCAGCTATCTGCACGGGCTGTTCAGCGCCGATGATTTCCGTGCCGCCTTTCTTCACGGCCTGGGGGCGCCCGCCTCGGCGCGCGCCCACGGCGCGGAGATCGAGGCCGCGCTGGATGGCCTGGCCGCGCATCTGGAGATGAGCCTGGATGTGGAAGCGCTGTTAGCCCTGAACGCCTAGCGCATGAGGTTTTTGGCGCAGCGCCCCAGGCGCTGGAATTCGCAAGCGGGCTCATTGCTGTTTCACAGCGTTTAAACTACCTTAAACGGGCGACAACCTTAAGATGAGTTACCCATGGCTCGCCGCGCGGTTTGGTCAAAAATCACCGGCGCCAGGCTACACGACATGCACGACAAATATTGCGGGAGACTAAGCCGATGCCTGATCCTAGCTGGGAGCCTTCGAATAATACCTGGTCATACGGCTATCTGAAATTTCTCGACTTCCAGAGCGCTGGCTACGATGTCCATGTGACCTTCCAAAAAGACAAAAAAGCCCATGTCTCGATCTATAATCTCGGCGGTGCCAAGCTTACCCCGCCAGGAAATCTCTGGATGACCATCGGCACCTACGGCATGGGCTTCGACCAATCGCGGGTCACCGCATTGAAGAATGCCGTCAGCCCGAAATCCGCGTTCCCGGCAGTGCCAGGATACACGCATTATGGCCAATTCTTCCTGACACATTGCAACAAGCAGGCCCTCTCTCTGGGTATGATCTCGAAAAAACCCCAGCCGAAGCCGCCGGCACCTACATTCGTCGCGTCGGATTTCCCGCCGCTGGGCTCGCCGAAATAATCGCGGGCCGGTTACCGCGTCTTCCACACCGTTTCTTCATTCTTCTGCCAGTCCGCGCGGTGCAGCAGCGGGGTATCATCGGTGAAGGCAGGTTTGCCGATGCATAGGTAAGCCGAGAACTCCCAATGTTCCGGCACGCCGAACAGCCGCTCGATCACCTCCGGCTCCAAAATCGAAACCGCCCCCACGCCCAGATTCTCCGCCCGCGCCGCCAGCCAGAGCGCGAAGATCGCCATGGCGGTGGATTGTTGCAGCGTCAGCTCCATCGTCGCCCGGCCCAGCCGGTGCCCGGCTTGCGGGTCGGTCTCGGTAAACACGGCCAGTTGCACGGGGGCCGCATCCAGCCCCGCCAGTTTCAGCTTGGCATAGGCTTGTGCCTGTTCGCCCTCATAAGTGGCGGCGGCGTCCTGGTTGCAGCGCCCGAATTCCGCCCGCACCGCGGCGCGCAAAGCCGGGCTTTCCACCCGTATCACCCGCCAGGGGCGGGCATTGCCGACGGAAGGGGCGTGGTCCATCGCCGCGCGCAGCCGCTCCAGACCCTCCTCCGGCACCGGGTCGGTCAGAAAATGCCGTACATCCCGCCGCCAGAGCATGATCTGGGCGAGGGTCTCGGCGGCTTGGGAATCGAACTGCATCGCCCTGGCCTAGAGCAATACCAGTCTAATTGGAATCACTTGATTCCAATTAGACTGGTGAAATTGCTCGCCAAAATATAAGCCAGAGCGGTTCCGCTCTGGCGGAAACCGCTCTAGGGGCTGGCCAGGGCGGTGGCAAGCCGGTCCCATTCAGGCTCATTGCCTGGCATGCCGAGGCGGAGCCAATGCGCAGAATAGGGAAAGATGCGCGACCAGATATGATGCCGGGCCAGCTGGGCCTGGGCGGCGGCGGCGTCCCGCGTTTCATAAAGCCGGAACAGGCAGGTTCCTCCCGCCATTTTCCATCCTGCCCCGGCGGCCAGGGCATCCATGCGGGCAATCTCGCTCATCAGCCGCCGCGTGCTGGCTTTGGCCCATGCCGTATCCGCCAGTGCCAGCGCGCCGATCTCCAGCGCCGGGCCGCAGGCGGGCCATGGCCCCGCCAGTTGTGAGAGCACGGCAATGTCCGCCTCGCATCCCAGCGCAAAGCCGAGCCGCATGCCGGCCAGCCCGTAGAACTTGCCGAAGGAGCGCAGCACCACCAGCCCCGGCCGCCCGGCTTCCGGCGCCAGGGAGAGTTCGGGGTAGGGGTCGCCAAAACTTTCATCCACCACCAGCCGCCCAACCTTCGGCAACAGCGCCAGCAGCGATTGTGGATCGTGATAACGGCCGTCCGGGTTATTCGGATTCACAATAACCGCGAGATCCGCCCCGGCGGTTTCTTCCGCGCTCGCCGCTGCCTCCACCACCCAGCCCAAGGCACGCAGGGCGGCTTCGTGCTCGTTATAGGTGGGGGACATGATTTTGGCTTTGCCCGGCTTGGCGAGCAGGGGAATGAGCTGGATGGCCGCCTGCGCCCCGGCCAGCGGCAGCACGGCCCCCTGGGTGCGGTAGGCGGCGCGCGCGGCCGCGATCAGCCTGGCCGTGGCGCTGGCGGTGGGCAGGGCGGCCCAGGCCTCCGGCGTGATGGCGGGCACCGGGTAAGGCTGGCGGTTGATGCCGGTGGAAAGGTCAATCCAGCCTTCCCGCGTGCCGCCATATTGGCTCACCGCCCAGTCCAGATTGCCGCCATGGTCTCGTTTCATCTCACGCCTCACAGAGCGGCGATGGCCAGGAGTGCGGCGGCCATAAGCAGCATCCGCCGGTACAGGGCCAGCCCCGCGAAAATATCCTTGGCCCCCGGGTCGCGGCCGGCGGCGTTGATCCAGGGTTCGTTCGCCGTCTCGTTGCCGTAAATGCGCGGGCCGGACAAGCGCAGCCCAAGCGCTCCTGCCATGGCGGCCTCCGGCCAGCCGCCATTGGGGGAGCGGTGATGCCTTGCGTCACGCCAGGCGGTGCGCAGGGCAGCCGCCTTGTTCCGCGCCGAAAGGGCGAAGAGCAAGGCGGTGAGCCGGGCGGGGAGGAGGTTGGCGAGATCGTCAATGCGCGCCGCCGCCCAGCCGAAGGCGAGGTAGCGCGGGCTGCGATGGCCGATCATCGAATCCAACGTGTTGATCGCCTTGTAGGCGGCAATGCCGGGCAGGCCGAATAGGGCGCCCCAGAAAAGCGGGGCGATGATGCCGTCCGAGGCATTTTCGCCCAGGCTCTCCAAAGCGGCGCGGGCGATGGCGGGGGTGTTTAGCATGTCCGGGTTGCGGCCGACGATCATGGATACCGCCTTGCGCGCGGCGGGGAGATCACCCCGCGCCAGCGGGGCGGCCACGGCGGCCACATGCTGGTGCAGGGAGCGCGCGGCCACCAGCGGCCAGGCCAGGATGGCGGTGGGCAGGATGCCCGCCCGGCCATGCGGCAGGGCGGCCTGCAAGAGCCCGGCCAGGGCGGCGCTGATGAAAATCACCAGCAATGCGGTAACGCTGCCCGCCAGCCTGCGCCGTGAGCCGCTGCCCTGGTTCCAGCGTGTTTCCAGCGCCGTGATCAGCGCCCCGCACCAGGTGACCGGGTGGCCGATGCGGCGGTGCAGCGGATCCGGCCAGCCAATGGCTGAACTCGATGGCCAGCGCCACCAGCATGGCGGCGGGGTGAATCATGGAGGCGCCAGAGGCTGGTTGACGAAGCCGACGGACCAGTTGCCCTCCGGCAGGGCGGTGAGCAGCGTAACGGAAAAGGGCGCGATCTCGAAGGCTAGGCCCTGGGCGAAGTCTCCCAGCGCCAGGCCGAGGGCGGCGCGGATGATGCCCGCATGGGTGAAGATGATGGCCGGGCCTTGGGCGGCGGTCTCCCGCAGGGCGGGGACGGCGCGGGCCGCGATGTCTTGAAAGCTCTCGCCACCGGGCGGGCGGTGGGCGGCGAGGGCGGCGCGGCTGAGCGGGCCGAGATCCGGCAGGGCGGAGGTTTGCAGCCCTTCCCAGGCGCCAAAATGCTGCTCCTGCAGGCGCGCATCCGTGGCGGGCTGAAGGTCCGGGAATAGCGCCAGGGCAGTCTGGCGGCAGCGCTGGGCGGGGCTGGTGACAAGGCGAGGGGGATGGCCTTCCCACAACAGGGCCAGATGCCGCCTGGCCTGGGCGAGGGCGGGTTCAGGCGGGAGGCTGGCCGGAACGTCCAGCCGCCCGGCCAGAAGCCCGGCGGTGAGGGCGCGGGCGTGGCGGATGAGCAGCAGGCGGGTGAGGGGCGGCGATGCCATGATATGCGGCCGTTTTAGAGTGAACCGGCGCCGGTTCAACCCTGTTGGCGGGCCATTAGGGTTTCATGAAGAGACGGCAAGTTGCCGGATACCGCACCGTGGTGCCCCCAAATCGGGTTCAAAGAGATTTGAGAAAGGGGATACCGGATGCGCCTGTTGCTGATCATTCTGCTGATTTTATTGTTGCTGGGCGGCGGGTTTGGCCTGCATGGCGGGCTGTTTGTCGGCTCCGGCGGCATTTATTACGGCGGCGGGCTGGGCGTTGCCCTGCTGGTTATCCTGCTTTTGCTGATCCTGTGACGGGCGTGCGCTGAAACCAGGCGGGCGGCCTTTTCAAGCGGGGGGAATGGTGTTTGGTATCTGCCCCCGGGATGGACAGCATGATCATCCTCGTCACGGGCGGTGCCCGCTCAGGCAAGAGCCTTTACGCGGAAAGCCGGATTCTGGCCCTCCCCGGCGTGCCGCATTACATCGCCACCGCCGAGGCGGGGGATGAGGAGATGGAGGCGCGCATTGCCGCCCACCGCGCCCGGCGCGGTCCGCCCTGGCGGGAGAGAGAAGCACCGCTGGATCTGGCGGGCGCGCTGGATGCCACCGATGGCGAAGGGCCGAGGCTGGTGGATTGCCTGACCCTTTGGCTTTCCAATCTGATGTTCGCGGACAGGGATTTGCCGGCGGAGGCCCAGCGCCTGTGCGATGCCGCGCGGCGGCAAGCCTCGCCGGTGATGTTCGTGACCAATGAGGTGGGCATGGGCATTGTGCCGGAGAATAAGCTGGCGCGGGCGTTCAGGGACGCGGCGGGGCGGCTGAACCAGGACATCGCCCAAATCGCGGATGAGGTGCAGCTTGTCGTCTCCGGCTATCCAATGCGGGTGAAGTGAAATTTTGCTGTTAATGATGGAACGATGATGAAGGTTTCTCTGTTTCCCGCCGCCTCTTTCGTGGATTTGCGGGCCTGCCTGGCCGGTTTGCCGGGGTTTGACGAGGCGGCCGCGCGGGCGGCGCGTGAGCGCCAGGGGCAGCTCACCAAACCCCCCGGATCTCTGGGGCGGCTTGAGGATGTGGCGGTGTTCATGGCCGGGTGGCGGGGCAGTGCGCGGCCGCGCATAGACAAGGCGCAGGCGCTGGTGTTCGCGGGCAATCACGGCGTGTGCGCGCAGGGGGTGAACCCGTATCCGCAGGAGGTCACCGCGCAGATGGTGGCGAATTTCCAGGCGGGCGGGGCGGCGATCAACCAGCTCTGCCGGGCGAGCGGGGCGGCGCTTTCCGTGGTCGCGCTGGAGCTGGAGCGCCCGACCGGGGATTTCACCCAAGGCCCGGCGATGAGCGAGGCGGAGGTGCTGGACGCCATGGCAAAGGGCGCCGCCGCTGTGGATGCCGGGGCGGATATTCTGCTGCTGGGGGAGATGGGCATTGGCAATTCCACCGTGGCGGCGGCGCTGGCGATGGCGTTGTTCGGCGGCGCGGCGGCGGATTGGGCGGGGCCTGGCACGGGCGCCGACAAGGCGGGGATGAGCCGGAAGATTCTGGCCATCGAGGCCGGGGTGGCGCGGCACCAGGCAATGCGGGGCGATGCGCTGGCGGTGCTGGCGGCCTTTGGCGGGCGCGAGCAGGCGGCGATCTGTGGTGCCATTCTGGCGGCGCGGGGGCTAAGGATTCCGGTACTGCTGGACGGGTTTATCTGCACCGCCGCTGCCGCTGTGCTGGAGGGGCTGGGCATGGGTGTGCTGGAGCATTGCCTGGCCGGGCATGTGAGTGCGGAGCCGGGGCATGCACGCCTGCTGGAAAAGCTGGACAAGACGCCGTTGCTGGCGCTGGGGATGCGGCTGGGCGAGGGCAGCGGGGCGGCCGTGGCGCTTGGCGTGGTGCGCGCGGCGCTGGCGGCGCATGATAGCATGTCCACTTTCGCCGAGGCGGGTGTTTCAGCAGGTGTTTCTGGGGCATGAGCCTGCTCCGCCGCCGGGTTGATGAGGCGCGGCTGGCCTTCATGCTGTTAACGCGGGTGCCGATGGGGCGGATGGCGGAAGCGCCGCCCTTGGCTGCCTGCGTCTGGGCCTATCCGGTTGCGGGCGCGGTGGTGGGGGCGCTGGCGGGGCTGGTGTTCAGCCTCATGGCCCAGGCCGGGCTGCCGCCTTTCGCGGCGGGGCTGATCGCCATTGGCGCCGCGGTGCTGCTCACCGGGGCGATGCATGAGGATGGGCTGGCGGATCTGGCGGACGGGTTCGGCGGCGGGCGCACCAAAGAGCGCAAGTTGGAGATCATGCGCGACAGCCGGATTGGCAGCTATGGCGTGATCGCGCTGGTGCTGGCGCTGGGGCTGCGGGCGGAGCTGCTGGCGGCGCTGCCGCCGGCGGGCATGGCGGCGCGGCTGGCGGCGCTGGGCGCGTTGAGCCGCGCGCTGCCGCCGGTGGTGATGCTGGCCCTGCCGCCCGCGCGGGCGGATGGGCTGGGGCGCGCGGCGGGTGGCGCGGTGGCCCTGGGGCCGGTGCTGGCCGGGGTGGCGCTGGCCGTGGGACTCGCAATGCTGCTTGGAATTTCTGGTGTTATCAAGCTCTTCGCTGTTATGGCGCTGGTGGCGGCGCTGGTGGCGGGGCTGGCGAAGCGGCAGATCGGTGGGTTTACCGGCGATGTTTTGGGGGCTGTGCAAATTTTGTCCGAAATCGCGGGACTCTGTATTTTGACGGCGAACATTCCCATCTGAGGAGTGCTGGCAGGGCAGGGGCACTCACTCAACGGTAGCGGCGCGGTGTGGGGGTTGGTATGGTTGGAGCCGGTTCGAAGTCACGGCGCCGCCGCGCCGCTGGCCTGCCCGCAAACCGGAGAGAACGACATGGACATTCAAGCGGATTTTCAGGCCCCTCAGCCCAGCGCTTCGCCGGTGCTGGAGAGCATGGCGCCGATCTCCGCTCAGATCTGGGACGCGAAATACCGGCTGAAGGACGAGGCGGGCGAACCGGTTGACCAGAGCATCGAGGATATGTGGCGCCGCGTGGCCCGGGCGCTGGCCGGGGCGGAGCGCGAGCCCGCGAAATGGGAGGCGCCATTTTACGAGGCGCTGGAGAATTTCCGCTTCATCCCCGCCGGGCGCATCCTCTCCGGTGCGGGCACGGCGCGGCGGGTGACGTTGTTCAACTGCTTCGTGATGGGCGATATCGGGGATGATCTCGGCCAGATCTTCTCGCATCTGCGCGAGGCCGCGCTGACCATGCAGCAGGGCGGCGGGATTGGGTATGATTTCTCCTCGCTGCGGCCCAAGGGCGCCTTGGTGCGCGGGGTGGGGGCGGATGCCTCCGGCCCGCTCTCCTTCATGGATGTGTGGGATTCGATGTGCCGCACCATCATGTCCGCCGGGGCGCGCCGCGGGGCGATGATGGCGGTGATGCGCTGCGACCATCCGGATATCGAGGCGTTCATCGCCGCCAAGCGCGAGCCGGGGCGGCTGCGGAATTTCAATCTATCCGTGCTGGTGACGGATGATTTCATGAAGGCGGTGGAGGCCAATGCCGCCTGGGAGCTGGTGTTCGGCGGCAAGGTGTACCGCACGCTGCGCGCCCGCGAGCTGTGGGACAGGATCACCCGCGCGACATATGAATATGCCGAGCCGGGGGTGATTTTCATCGACCGGATCAATGCCCGCAATAATCTCTATTATTGCGAGACCATCCACGCCACCAACCCGTGCGGCGAGCAGCCGCTGCCGCCTTATGGCGCCTGCCTGCTGGGGTCGATCAACCTGGCGCGGCTGGTGCGCGAGCCGTTCAGCGCGCAGGCGCATATCGATGAGGCGGAGCTGGCGGAACTCGTGACCACCGCGATCCGCATGATGGACAATACCATCGACGCTTCGGGCTTTCCGCTGGAGCAGCAGCGCGTGGAGGCGGATGCGAAGCGCCGGATTGGGCTGGGCATGACCGGGCTGGCCGATGCGCTGATGATGTGCGGGCTGCGCTATGGCTCGGTTGAAGCCGCCGCGCAGGCGGGGGCGTGGGCCAAGCAGGTTGAGCGCGCCGCGTATCTGGCATCCGCGAAACTTGCGGCGGAGAAGGGGGCGTTTCCGCTTTACGACCGCGCCAAATACCTGGCGGGCGAGACGGTGCGCGGGCTGGATGAGGATGTGCGCGCGGCGATCGGCACGCATGGCATCCGCAATGCGCTGCTCACCTCCATCGCGCCGACGGGCACCATTTCGCTGGTGGCGGATAATGTGTCCTCCGGCGTGGAGCCGGTGTTCGCGCTGGCCTATACGCGCAAGGTTCTGCAGCGCGA
Organism: uncultured Pseudomonadota bacterium; assembly: GCA_963794625.1. GTDB lineage: Bacteria > Pseudomonadota > Alphaproteobacteria > Acetobacterales > Acetobacteraceae > Acidocella. The sequence goes on along the minus strand of CAWCEU010000009.1, from coordinate 334,926 downwards.
CGGCACCCGCCGCGAGGAGGAGGTGACGGATTACGCGCTGCGGCTCTGGCGCGCGAAGTTCGGAGAGTCCGCGGCGCTGCCTGAGTATTTCGTGACCGCGCAGGATTTGAACCCGGCCGAGCATGTGCGCATGCAGGCCGCCGTGCAGCGCCATGTGGACAGCGCGATTTCAAAGACTGTGAATGTGCCCGCGGATATCAGCTTCGAGGCGTTTCAGGAGGTGTATCTCGACGCCTATCGCAGCGGCTGCAAGGGCTGCACCACCTACCGGCCGAATGACGTGACCGGCTCTGTGCTGGAGGTGACGCCGCCCGCCGGGGAGAAGAAGCAGGCACCCAAGCCGCATGACGATGAATATGGCCCGGACCTGCTGGTGCGCGCCGACCGGCTGATGGGGGCCACCTATAAGCTGCGTTGGCCGGATAGCGAGCATGCGATGTATGTGACGATCAACGATATCGAGCAGGATGGCGTGCGCCGGCCGTTCGAGATTTTCGTGAACTCGAAGAATCTTGAGCATTATGCCTGGGTGGTGGCGCTGACGCGGATGATCTCGGCGGTGTTCCGCCGGGGCGGCGAGGTGGCGTTCGTGGCCGAGGAGCTGAAGCAGGTGTTCGACCCGCGCGGCGGGCAATGGAGCCAGGGGCGGTATGTGCCCTCGCTGGTGGCGGCGATTGGCGATGTGATCGAGCGGCATATGATCGAGACGGGGTTTTTGACCCTGGAATCCGACAGGCAGCCGGTTTATGGCGCCAAGGCGCAGAAAGCGGCATCGCCGCTGGGCAGCTTGTGCCCCAAATGCAGCCAGCCAGGGCTGGTGCGCGAGGCAGGGTGTTTGAGCTGCCTGCAATGCGGCTGGTCCAAATGCGGGTAAGCCGCGCGGCCAGGCCCGGTCTTCAGGGCTGAACGGTGAAGCTGTAATCGCCCTGGGTTTTATGGGTATCGACAGACAGCGCGTGCCAGGAAACCTTGTATTTGCCCGGCTGGGTAATGGTGAGGGGCACGCTCAGCTCATCCGGATGGCCGGGTACGGCTTGAGGCTTGCCGTCATTCACCTGTTTGCCCGTGCTGTCGGTTACCGTCACGGTGCAGAAGGGCACTTCCAGGTCCTCGGTGAAGCGAAGAGTCAGGGCTTTTGGCGGGCTGGCCACAATTGCGCCCACGGGCGGCGTGGAGGCTTTCAGGAAGGCATGGGCGAAGGCCGGTGAGATGCCGGCCAGGGTGAAGAGAAGCAGATATTTTTTCATGGCTTATGATCCGAATAATGGCTTGCCGATGGTGTTGGGGAAGATGTCGTCAAAATAGAGATGGAACTGCCCGATCACACCCAGCCCGCGGCCGGATTGGCCGTTGAGGGGAAACAGCGCCTCGGTGGAGAAGGAGTAGTAGGTGCCGGTCCAGACCGCGCCGGCGCCGAGCTGGAAAGTGGTGGGGTGGGAGAAATCCGCATCCGTGGCGCGCAGGGCGGTGGACCCGGCGGCGGAGCTCCAGCCCAGCTCCACCAGCGGGGTGAGATTGGCCAGCACCAGCGGCAGGCCGTAATTCTTGATCTGCGCTTGCAGGTAAGGGATGGAATATTGCAGCGTCAGCCCGCCGGAATAGGTGGTGACATCGCCAGCACCTGAATTCGGCCCGGCATCGGGGATGGTATAGTCGAACTCGCCGGTGATGGCGAAGGGGCGGATGAAATCCACCGGAATATCGCCGAGCCCCTTGCCCGCATAGGCGGAGAGGGTGGTGGAGTTGAAGCCGTCATCGAACCCGGCGGTGCCGGCGCGGCCGAAATCCCTCTCCACCGCGACGGAGGAGATGAATTCATGCTCCGGCAGCACGATCCAGCGATATTTCAGGTTTATGAAGGGGTTGCCGAAGCCCGCATGGGTTTTGCCGCCGTCGTTCACATCGTTGCCGAGCAGGTCCCAATTGGTGCCGGCACCGATGGCGAGATTGCTGAAAATCGTCTTGTCCCATTCAAAGCCCAGGCCGAAATCGGTGGTTTTGCTCTGCGGGCTGGTCACGGAGAAGACCGGCATGCTGGCCTCATCCCCCACGCCGGGGTCGTCGATCAGCAGCGTGTTGACGAAAACACGGTCGCCGGCAACGGCGTGGGCATGGGCCAGCGGCGCGGCCAGTGTCAGCGCGGCCAGGCCGGCGGGCAGGGAGCGGATGAGAGACATGTGAAGCCTTATTGCTTATGGACTTGCACATGGCTTAGAACAAAGATTCCTATGTGGGAAGCTTGTGATTCCCACATGGTAGAGTTTTCTCAGGCATGCTGGCCGCCATTGATATGGATTTCCGAGCCATTCACATAAGAAGAGGCGGGGGTGCAGAGGAAATGGATGGTTTCCGCCACTTCCAGGGGCGTGCCCAGGCGCTTCATAGGCACTTCGGCGGCCACCAGCTCATCCGTGCCTTCGGAGAGGATGGCGGTGCTGATTTCGCCCGGCGCGATGGCGTTGGCCCGCACCCCGCGCCCGCCGAATTCATGCGCCATCTCACGCGTGAGCGCCGCCAGCGCGGCTTTCGAGCAGGCATAGGCCACCCCCGCGAAGGGATGCACGCGCGACCCCGCGATGGACGTAACGTTGACGATGGAGCCCTGGGCGCGCTCCAGCTCCGGCAGCAAGGCGCGGGCGAGCAGGGCGGTGGAGATGAGGTTGACGTTGAGCACTTTCGTCCAGAGCGCCGCATCCGTCTCCAGCACCCCCATGCGTTCGCCATTGGGGCCTTTGGGGGAGATGCCCGCATTATTCACCAGGGCGTGCAGCTTGCCGTTATCCAGCCGGGAGCGGACCTCCGCCGCCAGGGCGGGGATCTCGTTCAGGTTTTCAAGATCCGCCTGGACATGGCTTTCCCTGGCGCTGGGCCAGCGGCATTCCGGCGAGAAAGGCTGGCGCGAGACGGTGAGGATGCGCCAGCCCCGTTCCTGGAACAATTTCACCGTGGCATGGCCGATGCCACGGCTGGCGCCTGTCAGCAGCAATACGGGTTTCAGGTCAGGCATGTTCGCTCTCCTCGGTCTTGCTGGGCTGGGGTCTTGCTGGGCTGGGCGCTGACAAAGGCCAGAATGGCCTGCCCGCCTTCGGTGATGTCTCTTTGTATGGCGCGTGAGGCCGCCTCGGGGTTGCGCGCCTGCAACGCCGCCAGCACCGGGTAGTGATGCTCGATCATCGCCCGCCCGCCTTCTATATAGGTTTGCGCGATCATTGGCCCCATGCGCAGCCAGAGCCGCCTGAGTTGCGCGGCGAGAATGGGCATGCGGGCGATGGCGGCAAGGCGGAAATGGAATTCCTGGTTGGCCTTCAGGCCGTCCCGCCAGTTCACAGCCTGCATCGCGGCCTCATGCCGGGCGAGCAAGGCTTCCAGCCCGGCGAGATCGTCCGTGGTGGCGCGGGCCGCCGCCGCCGCCGCCGCCAGCCCTTCCAGAGCCAGGCGGATGGCGCGGATTTCTAGATATTCGGGCAGGCTGAGGCCGGGGATGCGGATATCCCGCGCAGAGCGGAAGCTGAGCGCCTCATCCTGCACCAGGCGCAAAATCGCGTCCCGCACCGGGGTGACGCTGGTGCCGAGCTGGGTGGCGAGGTCGCGGATTTTCAGGCGCTGGCCGGGCTGGAAGCGGCCTTGCGTCAGCGCTTCCGCCAGCGTGGTGTAGGCGCTTTCGCTGAGTGTTTCATGGATGAGGGGGGAAAGCTCATCCATCGGCCAGGGCGCCGTCCAGGGCGGTGAGAAGGATGTCCGCATGCTCTTGCGTGAAGACCAGAGGCGGGCGGATTTTCAGGACATTATTGGCGGGGCCGGAGGCGCTGATGAGCACGCCACGGGCGCGCATGCTGTTCACCACCCACCCGGCCAGCGCGGCATCCGCCAATTCGGCGCCGATGAACAGGCCCGCCCCGCGCACGGCCTGAATCCGCGGGCGGGCCTGCAGCCCGGCCAGCAGATAGGCGCCCGTGGCCGCCGCGTTTTGCATGAGCTTTTCCTCCTGGATCACGCGCAGCGTGGCCAAGGCCGCCGCCATCGCCACCGGGTTGCCGCCAAATGTGTTGAAATAGCGGATGTTTTTCCCGAACTGGTCGATAACCCGGCTTTGCGCCGCCAGCCCCGCCGCCGGGTAGCCATTGCCCATCGGCTTGCCCATGGAGACCATGTCCGGCACCAGCCCGTGCCGGGCGAAGCCCCACATCGCGCTGCCAGTACGGCCGAAGCCGGGCTGCACCTCATCGGCCAGGAACAGCCCGCCCGCCGCGCGGATGGCCTCCACCGCCCCGGCCAGAAAGCCGGGCGGGCCGGCATAGACGCCGTCGGAGGAGAAGATCGTGTCCACCACCAGCAAGGCGGGTTTGATGCCGTGGCGTGTGAGATCCTCGATCGCGCCTTGTACGGCGGCGGTGAAATCCACGCCCGGCGCCGGGGCGGGCACGGTGCGCACATGCGCACCCAGCGGCACGGCCTCGCCCAGCGAGGGGGAGATGTCCGCCGTTGCCGAGGTGACGCCGTGATAGGCGTTCGCCGTGACGATGATGCCGCTGCCGCCAGTGACGTAACGGGCGATGCGGATGGCGAGATCGTTCGCCTCACTGCCCGTGCAGGTGAAGGTGGCGCGGTTCAGCTCATTTGGGAACGTGGCAAGCAGCGCCTCGGCGTAATCGAGGATGATCTGGTGCAGATAGCGCGTGTGGGTGTTGAGTTTCGCACTCTGTTCCGCCACCGCCGCCACGATGCGCGGATGGCAATGCCCGGCGGGGACGACATTGTTGTAGGCATCCAGGCAGGCTTTGCCGTTTTCCTCGTAGAGCCACACGCCCTCGCCGCGTACCGGGCGCAAGGGTTCATCATAGAACAGCCGGTAGGAGGGGCTTAGGATTTTGGTCCGGCGCGCCAGCAGATCATCGGCCATGGGGACTCCGCTTGAAAAGATCGTCGAAGAAATCAGCACCCGCGGCGAGGCATCCCTCCGCCCCGTCGCGGTAGCGCAGGATGTAGGCGGCGTTTTCCGGCTCCCGCCGCGCCCGCCAGGAGGAGATGGTGACCGTCATCGCCATGCGGGCGCGGATGAGGCGCGGCAGCAGGGCGCGTTCCTCATCCGAGAGCGGGGAGATGGCTTCATAGCCCGCCAGCCAGTCCGGCACGGTGGCGCGCAGGGCGGGGTGCGGCAGGCGGTAGGAGAGGGCGACGGCGAGGTCGTTCACGCGCGGCGCCACGGTGATGTCTCCGAAATCGATCACGCCGGTGATGCAAGCGGGGTTTTCGTTGTCCACGAAGAGGTTGTGCGGGTTGAAATCGTTATGGATGAGCTGTGCCGGCAGGCGCGCCAGCCCCGGCTTGGTGATGGCGGCGAATTCCGCCAGCACCGGTTCCACCAAAGCGCGGTGGCGGGGTTCTGCACCCTCCAGCGCCGGGGAAATTTCCAGGGCGCGGGAAATGTCCCAGAGCTGTTCAGGCGCTTTCGCGGGCAAGGGCAGGCTGGCGAGGGATTGCGCCATCCGCGCCATCACCTGCCCCAATGCGAAAGCCTGGGCCGCCCCGCCGGGATGGTCATGCAGCAGCACGCCGGGCAGCCAGCTCAGCGCATAGCACTCGCGCGCCAGCCCGTCGGCGAAAATGAGCCGCGCCGCCGCCGCCACGCGCGGCACCGGCAAGCTGGAAGCAGTGGCGGCCAGGTGGCGCAGCACGCGCAGCTGCAGGGCGATCATCTCCGCCTCCTCGTCAGGATGGCAGATTTTCAGCACGTAATCGCCGTTTTCCGTCCGTAGCCGGAAGGTCAGGTCGCGTTCGCTGGCCAGCAGCGTGGCGGTGCCTGGCAGGCCAAGGCGGCGGGCGGCTTGGGCGGCGTCATGTCCAGTCGGGAGTGTCATGGATGAAAATATGATGCATCATATTTTCATCCGGCGCAATCCGGCCAGCGGTGAAGTTGTTCTTGTTCGGCCGGCTCAACATTCCGGCACGTTGATCGCGAGGCCGCCGCGTGAGGTCTCGCGGTATTTGTCGTTCATGTCGAGCCCGGTCTGGCGCATCGTCTCGATCACCTGGTCCAGCGAGACGAGGTGCTTGCCATCGCCCGCCATCGCCAGATAGGCGGCATTGACAGCCTTGATGGCGCCGAAGGCGTTGCGTTCGATACAAGGGATCTGCACCAGCCCGCCGATAGGGTCGCAGGTCATGCCGAGATGGTGTTCCATCGCAATCTCGGCGGCGTTTTCGATCTGCGCGTTGGTGCCGCCGAGTGCCGCGGTGAACCCGGCGGCGGCCATGGCGGCGGCGGAGCCGACCTCGCCCTGGCAGCCCACCTCGGCGCCGGAGATGGACGCATTGCGCTTGATGATGCCGCCAATGGCGGTGGCGGTGAGCAGGAAGACGCGCATGCCATCCTGGTCCGCACCGGCGCAGAAATCCCGGTAATAGCGCAGCACGGCCGGCACCACCCCCGCCGCGCCATTGGTGGGGGCGGTGACCACGCGCCCGCCGGCCGCGTTCTCCTCATTCACCGCGATGGCGAAGGCGGAGATATGGGTGAACAACTCGCTGGCCGATGGGTTGTTGCCCTGCAATTGCTGGAACAGGGCCTTCGCCCGGCGCTGCACTTTCAGCGGGCCCGGCAACGGGCCGGATTGCGCCAGCCCGCGATCGATGCAGCCCATCATGATTTTCAGGATCTGGTCGATCTCCTGGATGGTCTCCGCCCCGGGGCGGCGGGCATATTCATTCGCCAGGGCAAGCTCGGCGATGGTGCAGCCGAGGTTCTGGCAGAGATCGAGCAGCATCCTGGTGCTGTGATAGGCGAAGCCGTGCGGGATGCTGGCGCCGGCGGGCTGGTCCGCCGCGCCATCCCGCTCAATGAACCCGCCGCCGATGGAAAACCAGAGTTCTTCCCCCAGCACCTCGCCCGCTTCGCCGAAGGCGGTGAAGCGCAGGGCGTTCGGGTGCCGCTCGAAGCACTCATCCTTGTCGAAGATGATGTCCCAGGCGGGGTTGAAAAGGATGGCCCGGCCATCTGGCAGGGTGATGTGGTGCGTGGATTGGATGGCGGTGACGATGTCACGCGCCGCATCCGGGTCGATGGTTTCCGGTTTATGGCCCATCAGCCCGAGAATGACCGCCTTGTCCGTGGCGTGGCCGATGCCTGTCCACGCCAGGGAGCCGAACAAGGTGACGGCGATGCGGCTCACCAAAGCCAGGATGGCGGGGGGCATGTCCTCAATGAAGGCGTTGGCGGCCTTCATCGGCCCGATCGTGTGCGAGGAGGACGGGCCGATGCCGATCTTGAACAGATCGGCCACGCCGATGGGCAGGCTGGCGGCATCGTCCAGCTGTGGGGCCTGGGCGAAAAGGGCGGAGGCGGAAGCCAGCATAGCCAAGGATTGTCTCCATTATAATTCTTGTAGCGAGCCCGCTATATTCATTGTGGCACCGGCCTCTTGGGGGCTGGATGTGCTGGTTATCATCCTCCGTCGCGCCGCTTCAATCAAAACCGCGCGCGGCCGTGCCGGCGGGCGGCACGCGGCCGGGCGCGTTGGTTCCGAATTTTGGGGCGAAAGCGCGGGGGATATGGTGCGCCGGCCGTCATCTGATCCTTGGGGTATCCCATGCGCCGTAAAGCCGCATTGACCGGATTGTCACTGATCGGCCTCGCCCTGGTTCGCACAGAAGGGAACACATCGCGCCCGATCCCGACAAGGCGTGCATTTCAAGGAGAATCGCCCGAGCCTGCCTCGATAGCGGAACCGCGTGAGGCTCACACATCTTCATTTTGGGCGGTTGTTGGCAGACGAAGGCAGCCACTGACAATCAGTAACTGCTCAAAAGTACAGGAATTTCAGGGGTTTTTCAATCATCGGCGGGCGTTGCCAGACAGGAAATTGGAGCGGGTAGCGGGAATCGAACCCGCGCATCGAGCTTGGGAAGCTAGCAGGCTACCATTACATCATACCCGCCCGTGGCGCGTTCATAGTCTGCCAGCATTGACCGCGCAAGCGGGCAGGCGTAGGCGAAATGCACCTCGTGATTTGTCCGGCCGGATTGCGGCGAGGCTTCCCCTGCAGGGTTCTGTTCGGGGAGGAAGCGAAATAAGCGCGCTAAAGAGGCTCCGGGTGCATCAGCGCCCTGTTCTTCCCGTGGCCGGACGAAGCTGTTTGCAAAGATAGGCCACGCACCGATGTCCGAACCGCTGAAGACCCGCCTCGCCACGGATTTGATCCATGCCGGGCGCATCCGCACCAATCTGGAAGAGAATGCCGAGGCGATGTTCCTCACCTCCGGCTTCACCTATGAGACCGCCGAAATGGCGGAAGCCGTGTTCGCCAATCAGGTCGAGCATTTCCAATATTCCCGCTTCGCCAACCCGACGGTGACGATGCTGGAGGGCAAGCTTGCCAAGATCGAGGGGGCGGAGGCCTGCCGGCCACGGCCACCGGCATGGCGGCGGTGCATGCGGCGGTGATGTGCGGGTTGAAGGCGGGTGAGCGCGTGGTTGCCTCACGCGCCTTGTTTGGCTCCTGCCACTGGATCATCTCGACCCTGCTGCCGCAATTCGGCATCGAGAGCGTGTTCGTGGATGGCGGCGACCTGGAGGCCTGGAAGCAAGCGCTCTCCAAGCCCACCGCGCTGGTGCTGCTGGAAAGCCCGTCCAACCCGATGCTGGACATCGTGGATCTGCGTGCCGTGTCCAACCTCGCCCATGCGGCGGGCGCGATTGTGGTGGTGGATAACGTTTTCGCCACCCCGCTGCTGCAGAAGCCGCTGGAGCTGGGCGCGGACGTGGTCGTCTATTCCGCCACCAAGCATATGGACGGGCAGGGCCGCGTGCTCGGCGGCGCGGTGCTGTCCTCCAAAAAATGGATCGAGGAGGTATTTCAGCCCTTTTTCCGCAATACCGGCCCCTCGCTGTCGCCCTTCAATGCCTGGGTGATCCTGAAAGGGCTGGAGACGATGCATCTGCGCGTGAAGGCGCAGAGCGAGAGTGCCGAGAAGATCGCGCTGTTCCTGGATGCCCAGCCCAAGATCAAGCGCGCCCTTTACCCGACCTTGCCCTCCTTTGCGCAGCGTGAACTGGCGCTCAGCCAGATGTCCGGCGGCGGCACGCTGGTGGCTTTCGAGCTGAAAGGCGGCAAGGAAGAAGCTTTCCGGCTGATGAACGCCTTCCAGATCATCACCATCTCGAACAATCTGGGCGACACCAAATCGCTCGCGACCCATCCGGCCACGACGACGCATATGAAGATCGGCGCGGAGGAGCGCGGCCGCCTTGGCATTACCGATGGCTGCATCCGCCTCTCCGTGGGTCTGGAGGACGCGGAGGATCTGATCGCGGATCTGACCCAGGCGCTTGAAAAGGTTTAGATCAGGATGATTTTGGATCGAGTTGCGCGGCGATCCGCTCTAAAATCTGAATTGCCCCCTAAGTGCGGAAGGCCGGGTTTTCCCGGCCTTTTTCAACTGGACCAGCGCCCGATGCCCGCCTGCCGGGCGCGGGCGCTGACATAGAATGTCCAGACGATCTGCACCGCCAGCGGCACCAGCCCGATCCAGAGCTTCGGGATGGACGGCGCGCTGATGAAGCCAATGGCGGTGACACCGCCCAGCACCGCGAACAGCCAATGGATGATGGCCACCAGCCTTGCGTCCATCCCCGCCCGGCGCACCACCTGATAAAGATGCCCATTATGCGCCCGCGCGATGTTCTCGCCCGCGAGCAGACGCCGGATCAGGGTGAAGGTGACATCGTACAGCACGCCCGAAAGCAGGAAGGGCACCAGCAGGAAGGACATCTGCACATGCTCGAACCGCGCGGCGGCCACGCCGAACAAAGCCAGCATGAAGCCGCAGAACTGGCTGCCGACATCGCCCATGAAAATCCGGCCCTTGGGGTAGTTGAAGGGCAGAAACCCCAGCACCCCGCCCGCCAGCAGCAGTGAGGCGGTATAAATGAAGAACCCGCCCAGCACCCCGGCGATGCCCGCCAGGAACAGGCAGGCGATGAGTGTCACCCCCGCCGCCAGGCCGTTCAGCCCATCGATGAAATTCATCGCATTGGTCACGTAGAGCAGGAAAAACACGGTCAGCGGGATGCCCGCCCAGCCGAGACCCGTATAGCCGGTGAAGGGCACGGCGATGTTGTGCACCCATAGCCCGGAGACGATCACCGCCACGGCGGCGATGAGCTGGGTGCCGAGTTTCACGGCGAAGGACATGTCCAGCACGTCATCCAGCATGGAGACCAGCGCGATCAGCACCGCCGCGGCGATGACGCCAATGAAATAAGGCTCCGCCAGCCGCGACACATGGCCGTAGCGGTAGAGCAGGAGCACCCCCAGCAGAAAGGCGCAGACAATGCCGACGCCGCCGGATTTGGGGGTGGTTTGGGTATGGGCCTTGCGGGCATCCGGCCTATCCGGCACGCCGATCGAGAGCATCACGCGAACGATGATACCGGAGAAGATCGCAAGCCCGGCCATTAAGGCCAAATGGCGGGGCAATGACAAAGCGGAGAGGGTCGTGAAGGTCATATGGCGCGGACCATGGCGGAAACGATCGGAAATTTGAAGATGCCCGGTTTTGGGACGGTCAGGGCTTGCCCTGACCACGCGCGCACGCCAGAAGCAAGGCGGGATCAAACCGGAGCGGAGTGTTTGAGGTGAGGATCGCGATTATCGGCGGCGGTTATGTCGGGCTCGTCTCGGGCGCCTGTTTCGCGGAGTTCGGCGTGTCGGTGACGGTGGTCGAGGCGGACCCGGCCAAGCGCCAGAAGCTGCTGGAAGGCGTGATCCCCATCTATGAGCCGGGACTTCGACAAGCTGGTGGCGAATAATGTCGCCTCTGGGCGGCTGACTTTTCCCGCCACGCTGGAAGAGGGAATTGAGGGGGCGGAGGCGATCTTCATCGCGGTGGGCACCCCCACGCGGCGCGGCGATGGCCATGCCGACCTTACCTATGTGTTCGCGGCGGTTGAGCAGCTATTGAAGGCGCTGGACCACCCGGCCGTCATCGTCACCAAATCCACCGTGCCGGTGGGCACCGGGCGTAAAATCCTGGAAATGGCCCGCAGGCTGCGCCCGGACCTGGCGGTGGACGTGGCCTCCAACCCTGAATTCCTGCGCGAGGGCAGCGCCATCGGCGATTTCATGCGCCCGGACCGGGTGGTGGTGGGGGCCGAGAGCGAGCAGGCGCGCGATGTTCTGCGCCGCCTCTACCGCCCGCTTTACCTGATCGAAACCCCGATCGTGTTCACCGGTCTGGAGACGGCGGAGCTGATCAAATATGCCGCCAACGGATTCCTGGCGATGAAGATCACCTTCATCAACGAGATGGCGGATCTGTGCGAGAGGGTAGGGGCGGACGTGAACGATGTGGCGCGCGGAATTGGGCTGGATGGGCGGATCGGCCGGAAATTCCTGCATGCCGGGCCTGGTTTTGGCGGCTCATGTTTCCCGAAGGACACGCTGGCGCTGATGCGAATCGCCGAGGAGGCGCAGGCGCCCTCGCGCCTCATCCAGTCCGTGGTGGCGGTGAACGATGCCCGCAAGGAAGCGCTTGCGGCGCGCGTGGTGGCGGCTTGCGGCGGGGACATCCAGGGCAAGGTGATCGCCGTGCTCGGCCTCGCCTTCAAGCCGGAAACCGACGACATGCGCGAATCCCCCGCCTTGCCGCTGGTGCGCGGGCTGGTCTCGCGCGGGGCCAAGGTGCAGGCCTTCGATCCCGAGGCGATGCAGACCGCCCGCCCCCTGCTGCCGGACAGCGTGGTGCTTGCCGCCAGCACGGCGGAGGCCCTGGCCGGGGCGGATGCGCTTGTGCTGATCACCGAATGGAACGAGTTCCGGGCACTTGGGCCGGCGCGCCTGAAGGAATTGATGCGCGGCGGCGTGGTGGTCGATTTGCGCAATGTCTTCGATCCGGCGCCGCTGCGTGCCGCCGGCTTCACCTATTCCGGGATCGGCCGGCCAGAGCCATGACCCTGCTTGCCTTCCCCAGCCACTCAAGCCGCGAGGACTGACCGTTTTGAACGCCGTGCATGCGCAGTACCCGGATTTCGCCAACCCCGAATTGCTCGAGAAAATTCCGCTGACGGCGAAGACCATTCTGGACGTCGGCTGCGCCCAGGGGGCGCTGGGGGCGGATTATCTGCGGCGCAACCCGGCTTGCCGGGTGCTTGGCATCGAGCTGGACGAAACCGCCGCGGCCCACGCGAAGGCGCGCATCTCGGAGGTATTCGTCGGCGATGTGGAAAAAACGCCGATGCCCTTCGAGGTGCCCGGCGGGATCGACTGCATCGTCTATGGCGATGTGCTGGAGCATCTCTCCGACCCATGGGCGCTTTTGAAGGCGCATGCGCAATATCTCTCCCCGCAGGGCACCGTGCTGGTCTGCATGCCCAATGTCGAGCATTGGAGCTTCGTGGCACGGCTGCTGACTGGCCAGTTCGACTATGAAGACCAAGGGCTGCTCGATAGGACCCATCTGCGCTGGTTCACCCCGCGCACCATGGCGCGGGCGCTGGCCGAAGCGGGGCTGGAGCTTTCCGACGCCGCCCCGCGGCCGATTGCCACCGAGCAGGCCGAGCAATTCGCCAGCATCATGGCCCCGGCCTTGAAGGGGCTGGGGGTTGACCCGCAGGATTATCTGAACCGTTCGATCCCGCTGCAAGTGATCTGGCGGGCACGCAAAACGGCGATTCCGCGCATGGAGCTGACCGCGACCATGCTGGCGCCGCAGGGTGGCGTGTCGGATGTGCGGGTGGTGGAGCCGCTGCGGGCCCTGCGCACGGACAGCGCGCTTTATACCAGCATTGCCGCCGAGGGTGCCTTGCAGCCGCAACTGGGCGATGCGCCGCGCATCGCCATTCTGCACCGGCCCCTGCTGCTGGGCGAGAACGGGCTGCAGCGCGTGCGCGCGCTGCTCCAGAAGGATTATCTGGTTGTCAGCGAGTTCGACGACCATCCGATGTTCATGGAAGAACGGGGGGTGAATCTGGGCGAGCTGCTCACCTTCCGTGGCGTGCATGCGGTGCAGACCAGCACGCCCGCCCTGGCCGAGGCGTTGCTGGGGGATAATCCGGAGGTGGCGGTGTTCCCGAATGGCATCTTCGAGCTACCGCCAGTGCGCAATTTCCAGGACATGGACCATCTGACGCTGTTTTTCGGCGCGCTGAACCGGCAGAAGGACTGGGCGCCGCTGATGCCGGTGTTGAACGAGGTGTCCCGCGCGGTGGGGGACAGGCTGCGCTTCCGGGTGGTGTTCGACGAGGCGTTCTTCAGCGCGCTGGACACCCCGCATAAGAGCTTCGAGCCCGCGATGATCGATTACACCAGCTATATGCGGGAGCTGGGGGCGGCGGATATCAGCTTCATGCCGCTGGAGGACAACGCCTTCAACCGCGCCAAGTCCGACCTGAAATTCATCGAGGCCGGTGCGTCGCGTGTGGCGGCGCTGGCGAGCCACGTGGTTTACGCCGGCTCCATTCAGGACGGGAAGACCGGCGTGTTGTTCCGCGACCCGGCTGAGCTGCGCGCGGCGCTGCTGCGGCTGCTGGCCTATCCCGAGGCGACGCGGCGTATCGCGGATACGGCGCGCGGCTATGTGGCGCAGAACCGGATGCTGGCCTATCAGGTGGCGGCGCGGACGGAATGGTATCGCGCCTTGTGGTCGCGCCGGGCGGAGTTGAACGAAGCCCTGAAGCAGCGCGTGCCGGAGCTATTCGCCTGATGGCCGTGCCCGGTAGCAAAATCCGCTTGACCAGCCAATGCGAGGCAACCTGGCTTGAGGAGAGCGAGGCCAACGCAACATGCCCGAATTGCGGCCAGACGGGGCGCGTGGCGCAGCTGATCGAGGTGGATTATGATCTGCTTGGCGCCAAGGGGCATTACCGGCTGCAATGCTGCCCGCATTGTTCCGTGCGCTTCGCCGATGCGCTGGGAACCATCGACTATGCCGGGGACGAACTCATCGAGATCGGCTGGCCGGCCTATTACGCGCAGATCGGCGCCGGCATCTGGCCGATTTCCGATCCGCTGACCAGAATTGCCAAACCGGCGGGCGGCAGGGCGCTGGAGATTGGCGGGGCCTACGGGTTTGGGCTGGATTTCTGCGTGAATGCCAAGGGCTGGCAGGGCGTGGGCTATGATCCCTCGCCTCTGGCCGGGATTGGCGCGCGGGAGTTGGGGCTCGACATCCGCCAGGGCTATTTCACCGAGGCGACGCTGGGCGATGGCCCGTGGGATGTGATCATCTCGACCGAGGTGATCGAGCATCTGGAGGCGCCGCCGGCGTTTCTGCGGCTGATGCGCCGGGCTATCGCGGATGACGGCATCCTGCTGCTCACCACCCCGAACGCGGATTGGATCACCCCGGCACTTTCCAATGGCGAGCTTTATGCGCTGCTGGCGCCCGGCGCGCATGTGGTGCTGCAAACGGCACAAAGCCTGAAGATGGCGCTGGAGGCGGCGGGGTTCGCGCATGTGGTGGTGCGGGCGGAGGAATTGGCCCTGGTGGCCTATGCCTCGCCCTCGCCCTTCGTGCTGGAGGAGGATTTTGCCTCGCGCCGGGCGGTTTACCGCCGTTATCTAAGGGCGCGCGCAACGGCGGCAGCGGCGGGCAGCGATCTGCAGATCGGCTTCGCCGGCCGGGCATTGTTCGATTCCGTGAACGACCAGGACGGCGATGGCGCTGAAAACGCCTGGGCGGTGCTGAATGAGGCCTGCGAGGTACGTTTCGGCTACCGGCCGGAGGCGCTGACCGCCCTGCCGCCGGGGACCGGGGATGACAGCCTTGAGGGGCTTGGCGGGAAAATGCCCCTGGGGCTGGGTATGATCCTGTTCAGCCGCTCCATGCAGCGCCTAGCGGCGGGAGAGGACCGGCAGGCGGTGCGGCCGATGCTGGTGCTGGCGCAACAAGCCATTGCGGCCTTGCAGGCGGCACTGGACCATCGCTCCCTGGGGCGTGACCGGCTATCGGTTTCCATTGCCGCGGTGCTGCGGACCGAGCTGCTGCTGTGCGATGCCGAAGCCGGGCGGCCGGAAGCGGCGGGAGCGCTGCTGGCGCTGGGTGACAGGGTGACTGGCTGGCGCGGGTTCGTGGCGCTGGTGAATGCACAAGCCTATGAAGCCGCGGCCAGCCTGCAAATAGGGCTGCTGGGGGCGCTGCCGGATGCCACCATTCCCGCCGGGCTGCGCCGCGATGCGCTGCTGAGCCTGGCCAATTTCCATCTCGCCCCCGGCCAGGACGCGCTGAAGGCGCTGCCCGTGGCGGCGGCGCTCCAGGCGCTGGGTGAACCCGCCGAAGAGATCCAACTTGGCGTGTTCGTGCGGCTGGTAAACGCGGCGCGCTATGACGAGGCACTGGAGTTTGTCAGGCGGCACGATGCCGCGGCGCTGGCGGCGCGGGCGGGCGGCGAGGCCGCCAAGGATGCCGGGCTGGCGCAGGCGGTGTTGGATTTGGCGGTAGGCGACCCCGCCGAGGTGCCGAGCCGGCTGGAGGGGCTGGCGCTCGCGCAGCTTCACCGCGAGACATTGCTGCTGGAAGCCTTCATCCGGCTGGTGAATGCGGGGCGCTATGACGAGGCCGGGATATTCGCTTCCCACCACGACATTCCGGTTCTCAAAGGCCGTGCCGGTGGCGAGGTGGCGGGGAATGTCCAGCTGTCTGAGGTTGTTCTTGATCTGCATGGCGGGCGGCTGGCCGTGGCCGTGGCCGGGTTGGAGGCCTTGGAGCGTGGGGGCAAAATCAAGGCGGATATATTAACCGGCCTGTACGTGGACAGTTTTGTCCGGGCGGTTGCCTGCGGAGAGGTCGCGCTGGCGCGGGAATTGGAGCACCGCCAGTTGATTGCCAAACAGCGGGATTACACGCCGGCGCAGCGTCTCGATGCTTTGACGGCGGGACTTTATCTGGATTTGCGTGCCGATGGCGATGCACAGCGCATCCCGGAGCGTCTGCGAGCCGTGCTCGCGGCCGGAGCGGATGAGGCGCAGGCGCAACGGCTTATCCTGGTGGCGTTTACCACCCTGGTGAATCGGCGGGAGATGGCGGGCGCACGCCAGCTTCTGCCGCCGGTGGAGCCGCTGATCCTGAAGCTGCAGCCGCCCTACCAGCCGGAAGAACGTGACGCGCTGTTCGCCACGGGCATTCTGTTCCTGCAAGAAAAGGAGGATTGGCGGCGCAGCGCCGCCAGTTTTGCGCGGCTGCGGGATACGCTTATCAAGCAGGCCCCCGAGGGAGGGGCGCCGGACCCGATTTTCTGGCACGCTTTGCGTGGTGAGGTGGTGGTACTCAACAAGCTGAATCGCGGGGAGGAGGCGGCCTCGCTCTTGTCGGCGCTTGTTCCTGCCTATCCGGATGCGCCGGAGGACCTGCGCGCTCAATGCAAGCAGGTCTGACGCCATGCGCCGATTGCTGAAATCCTGGCTCTACGCCGCCCTCTCCTTCATGAAATGGCGATTCTTCGCGCCGCTTGCCGTGATTTGCGGCCGGTTGCGCAGCCCTAGGCAGATTGTCGGAACATGGCCGGAAGGGCCGCCCGTGCTCGGCGCGAAAATCGTGCTCTTCATGCATTTCGACGGCCGTGGCGAGGTACGCCAGCAGGTGCTGGGCTATATTCGCGAGTTGAAGGCGAATGGCCGGGATGTGGTGTTTGTGACCAATGCCGGGCGTCTGCTGCCGGCGGCCATGGCGGCGCTGCAAGAATTATGCGCGGCGGTTATCGTGCGCCGGAATATGGGCTATGATTTCGGTGCCTGGGCCGATGCGCTGAACCATTTAGGGCTCCCCCGGGCCAATACGGAAGAGCTGATCCTTGCCAATGACAGCGTTTTCGGCCCGTTGCTGCCGTTGGGCGATGTGCTCCGCCGGTTGGATTATAGCCGGGCCGATATCTGGGGGCTGACGGAAAGCTGGCAGCTTCGTTATCATCTGCAATCCTATTTCCTGGCTTTCGGCCCGAAGGCGCTGCGGGGGCAAGCATTTAAGTCCTTTTGGGCATCGGTCCGGCCAGTGCCGATGAAGGCCTATATCGTTAAACATTACGAAATCGGCATTACCCAGGCGATGATAAAAGGCGGGCTGAGTTGTGCCGCGCTATGGGATTATGAGACGCTCGTCAGGATGGTGAATCGCGATGAGCTGGAGAAATTGCTTGCGGATGAAGAGACGGAGCTGGGACGGACAGACCCGATCCATTTGACGCGCAAGATGCAGGTTATGCGTATTCGCGACGGTGTGGCCCGGCGCCTGCCGCTGAATCCCACTTCCGACCTCTGGCGGCAATTGCTGATGACCGGCTTTCCCTTCATCAAGCGCGAATTGCTGCGGGATAACCCCAGCCGCGTGCAGGATGTGGGGGATTGGGCCGAGGTGGTGCGGGATGTTCTGGGAGCCGATCCGGAGCCGATCCGGCGGGATCTGCGCCTGATGTTGAAGGGCAAGGCACCCTGATCAGGCTTTCGGTCCGTCTTGCCCTTGTGGTGTTCTGGACCCTTGCGGCCATATGCGTGCAATCGGTTCTGCTGGCGTTGCCGGGTTGGGGCAAGGCATGGTTCGCGCGCCTCTATTGGCGGGGTGTGGCGCGCATTTTGGGGGTGCGGCTGCGGTTTGCCGGCCAATGTTCCCTTCACCGGCCGACCTTGTTTATCGCCAATCATTGCTCCTGGCTGGATATTGTCGCCCTGGGGGCGGCCCTGCCGGGCTGTTTTGTTGCCAAGGCTGAGGTTGGGAAATGGCCGGGTATCGGCATCATCGCCAAGCTGGGGCGGAGCATCTTCGTCTCCCGCAGCCGCGAGACCGTGGCGCGGGAGCAGCGGATGCTGGAGCACAGGCTGGCGCGCGGCGACAATATCATCCTGTTCCCCGAGGGCACGACCTCCGACGGCAACCGGGTGCTGCCCTTTGCCTCGGCCTTCTTTACCCTGGCTTTCGGCAGGGCCGAGCCCTGGGTGCAGCCGGTGACGATTGTTTATGACGAGCTGGAGGGCCAGCCCGTGCGCCGCGGCGACAGGCCGCTGATCGCCTGGTACGGGGATATGGATCTGGCCCCGCATCTCAGCGCGCTGGTGCGCCGCCGCCGGCTGCGGGCGACCATTCTGTTCGGCGAGCCCATGCCCCCCGGCAGTTTTCCCAACCGCAAGGCCATGTGCGCCGCGCTGGAGCGCTTGATCAGCGAGAATGCGGCGGCGCTGCGCCAGGGCCGGGTGCTGCTGCCCGGTTGCGCGCCTCAGCCCTGACCTTTGCTGTCTGCCGTAGTTGGGCGCTTGCATCTATACCGCTTCCAAATGAGCATTCAGCATCTGGCTTTCAGGATGGTCAGGCGGCTTTTTGGCGGCTGGGACGAGGGGCAATGACACGGCGCGGCTTGGTTGAATGGCGGTTTGGCGTAGCTATGGCCCTGTTGGCCGCGGTGCTGCATGGGCACGCGGCCTTTGCCCAAGGCGTGCCCGCTGGTCCTGGCGGCGCCAGCGCCTTCATGCAGTCCGAGTTCGATCTTCTGATGCGGGCTTTGCTATGGGTGGTCTTGGGCGCGGCGTGTCTGGCGGCGCTGGTGCTGGGCTATCTCCTGCTGCATTGGCTGGTCCGCAAAGAGCTGTTCGGCAGGCGGTTCGGCCCGGAGAATTTCACCGCGATCGCCTGGATCGTGCTGCCGCTGGCGATTTTGGCCGTGATCATGCTTCCCGCCATCGAGCTGCTCTATCGTAGTGACGAGCCGCCTTATGTGACCGTGAGTGTCACGGCCCATGAATGGTACTGGGCGTATGATTATGTGTCCGTACCGGGGCTCAGCTTCACAAGCCGCGTGATCCCTGACAGCCAGCTGCGGCCGGGGCAGGTTCCGGGGAGCTCCGCCGATCATCCGCTGGTGCTGCCGGCGGGCGAGAAAATCCGTTTCATCGTCACCAGCGCGGATGTGCTGCATGGTTTCTTCGTGCCGCCTCTGGGGGTGGAGATCTATGCCGTTCCCAGCGCCCTTTTGAATGGCTGGACCATTATCAGAAAGCCTGGGGAGTATTTTGGCCATAGCAGCTCGATCTGCGGCAATGATCATCCGCCCATGCCCATCGAGATCAAGGCGGTGCCGTTGAAAGACTATCTGGCCTGGACCAAAATGACCCTCTCCACCACACAAATAGGGGAGGGAACGGCCCCGTCCATGCCGGGTGCGGGCGGCGGCTCCTAGCGGCTGAAACCCGGCCTTGCCCGGGCTCACTTGCCGCATAATGGAACAATCCGGTATTTAGCTTGATCTTGGCTGGTCCGGCTTATATTCCTGTATGAATATAAAAGGCTTGGAAACGGCCATGAAAAAGAAGCGGGACGCAGCATAATGAAGCGGAGAGATGTATCGGTCGTGAGGCTGGCTGGCATTCTGGCATTGGTGGCGGCGTTGACGCTGCCGGCGCATTTTGCCTGGGCCCAGAGCGCGGCGCCGGACCCAACGGCGGCGGCGGATAACTATGTGAACGCGCCGCATAACTGGCAGCTCTGGTTCCCCGCGGCCGGCAGCCCGATGCAGGCCAAGATCGACTGGCTGATGCAATATGTGCTCTGGATCATGCTGGGCGTGGTCGGGTTCGTGGCCATATTGATGGGCTATGTGATGTTTCGCTTCCACGCCGGGCGGAACCCCAAGCCGAGCCAGACCACTCATAACACGCTGATCGAGATCATCTGGATCGTGGTGCCTTGTTTGATCCTGGCGGTCGTCATCATCCCTTCCATCAATCTCATTTATTATGAGGCGGATGACAGTGGTCCATACATGACCGTCACCGTCACCGGCCATCAATGGTACTGGGAATATAAATATGACGCGGTGCCGGGGCTCGATTATACGAGCTATATGATCCCGGATAATGAGATCAAACCCGGCGAGATCCGCCGGCTGTCGGTGGATCATCCCATGGTGTTGCCGGTGGGCGAGAAGATCCGCTTCGTGATCACCAGCTCCGATGTGCTGCATGGCTTCTATTTGCCCTCGCTGGGGGTGCAGAAATACGCCATTCCGGGCACCACTCTGACCAGCTGGACCACCATCGAGAAACCCGGCACCTATTACGGCCAGTGCAACCAGATTTGCGGCCTGAACCATGACGGCATGCCCATCGAGATCAAGGCCGTGCCGCTTCAGGATTATCTGGCCTGGACCAAGAGCGCGCTCTCGTCCTACACGGATAACCAGGCGGTGCCGCCGCTCTCTTCGCCGATGCCCCGCAACCTTTTGGCTGACGCCACGCGCTAAGGAGCCAGAGAATGTCCATTACCGCCAATGACCATGCCCTGGTCGATCACGGCCACCATAAAAAGAGCTTCGTCGCGCGCTGGTTGATGAGCACCAACCACAAGGATATCGGCACGCTCTACATCACCATGGCTTTCATCGGCGGCTGCTTCGGCGGCGTGCTTTCGATGATCATGCGCCAGCAGCTGATGTACCCGCATAATGATATCATCACCAACGGCAATACCTGGAACGCCATCATCACCGCCCACGGGCTGATCATGATCTTCTGGTTCGTGATGCCAGCGCTCATCGGCGGCATGGGCAACTGGTTCGTGCCGATGATGATCGGCGCACCGGACATGGCCTTCCCGCGGCTGAATAATATGAGCTTCTGGTTCCTGGTGGCGGGGTTCGTGTTCGTGATGCTGGGGCTGTTCCTGGATACCGGCACCGGGGCGGGATGGACGCTCTACCCGCCGCTGGACAATGCCCAGTACTCACCTGGCGTGGCGACGGATTTCTCGCTTTTCTCGCTGCATCTGGCGGGTATTTCCTCGCTGCTGGGCGCCATCAACTTCATCGCCACCATCCTGAACATGCGTGCCCCGGGCATGACCATGCATAAGATGCCGCTGTTCTGCTGGGCCATTCTCGTCACGGCCTTCCTGCTGCTGCTGGCGATTCCGGTGCTGGCCGGGGCGGTGACCATGCTGATCATGGACCGCAATTTCGGCACCTCCTTCTTCGAGCCCTCCGGCGGCGGCGATCCGGTGCTGTTCCAGCATCTGTTCTGGTTCTTCGGCCACCCGGAAGTCTATATCATGATCCTGCCGGCTTTCGGCATTATCTCCCATGTGGTCTCCACCTTCTCGCGCAAGCCGATCTTTGGCTATCTCGGCATGGCCTATGCCATGGTGATCATCGGCTTCGTCGGCTTCGTGGTCTGGGCGCACCATATGTTCGTCTCGGCCCTTTCCACCGATTCCAGGATCTATTTCGAGGTGGCGACGCTGATTATCGCCGTGCCCACCGGCATCAAGGTGTTTTCCTGGATCGCGACGATGTGGGGCGGCTCCATCGAGTTCAAGACGCCGATGCTCTGGGCGCTGGGCTTCATCTTCCTGTTCGTCATCGGCGGGGCCACGGGTGTGGTGCTCGCCAATGCCGGGCTGGATCAAGAGCTGCATAATGACTACTTCCTGATCGCGCATTTCCACTACGTGCTCTCCATGGGGGCGGCCTTCGCCATCTTCGCCGGGTTTTATTTCTGGATCGGCAAGATGAGCGGGCACCAATACCCGGAATTCTGGGGCAAGGTGCATTTCTGGACCTTCTTCATCGGCGTCAATCTCACCTTTTTCCCGCAGCATTTCCTGGGGCTGGCGGGCATGCCGCGCCGCTATCCGGATTATGCGGATGCCTTCGCCGGGTGGAATTTCGTCTCCTCCGTCGGCTCGATGATTTCCGGGCTTTCGACGCTGGTTTTCTTCTATGTTCTATATGCCGTGTTCACCTCGAAGGAAAAACTCGCCGATAATTACTGGGGCGAGGGGGCGACGACGCTGGAATGGGCCGTGCCCAGCCCAGCACCGCACCATACGTTCGAGGATGTGCCGATCATCCGGTGAGAGGTTAAGGAGAAGTCTTGTCCAACCAGGCCGCTGAACTGCTTCAGGATGCCAGCTTTGCCCCAGCGCTTGGGGCGGAGCCGGGAGACTGGCTGGCACTTCTGAAACCCCGCGTGGTCTCGCTGGTGGTGTTCACCGGCGCCATCGGGCTGCTGATCGCGCCCGGCCATATCAACCCGCTGATGGGGGCCATCGCCATCTTCTGCATCGCGCTGGGTGCCGGTGCCGCCGGGGCGATCAACATGTGGTATGACCGCGATATCGACGCGATCATGCGCCGCACCACCACGCGGCCGATCCCGGCGGGCAAGATCGAGGCGGGCGGGGCGCTGGGCTTTGGCATCGTACTTTCCGTCATCTCGGTACTGCTGCTGGCGATGGCGACCAATCTCTGCGCCGCCGCCGTGCTGGCTTTTTCCATCTTCTATTACGCCGTCATCTATACGATCTGGCTGAAGCGCCGTACGCCGCAGAATATTGTGATCGGCGGCGGGGCAGGGGCGTTTCCGGCGGTGATCGGGTGGGCTTCGGTCACGGGCCATATCGGCCTGCTGCCGATGGTGCTGTTCTTCATTGTTTTCTTCTGGACGCCGCCGCATTTCTGGTCGCTGGCCCTCTACGCCTCCGCCGATTACGAGAAGGCGGGTGTGCCGATGCTGCCCGTGGTGAAGGGCGCCCGCCATACGCGCTGGAACGTGTTCATCTACACGCTCATATTGTTCCCGCTGGCACTTTCGCCATGGTTCCTGGGGCTGGCGGGATGGATTTACGGCGCCACCGCCTTCGTGCTGGGTGCTGCCTTCGTCTATTACGCCTGGGGCGTGCTGCGCGATGCGCAGGACGAAAAAGGTGTGAGCCTGAGCAAGGACAAGCCAGCGCGGGCGGCGTTTAAATTCTCGATCCTGTATCTCTTTCTGCTCTTTGCGGCCTGTGCCGTGGACCGGCTGGTATGATGGCGGCCACGGAAAAAGAGACGGATTACGGCAAGGACCGTATGCCGCGCGTCGAGATTGTCGAGGCGCATTGGAGCGATGAGCAAAAGGCAGAATTCCTCCGCCGCCGCCGGGCGCGCAATTACCTGCTGCTGGCGGCTTTGGGCGGGTTTTGCCTGATTATTTATGCGATCGCGCTGGTGAAACTGCACGAATACGGACAGATGTGGTGACCGGCGCCTGAAACTTTAAAAAGACGAGGAAGGGAGAAACGATGAGCGGCACGATCCATACCGCGACGGACCAGGTGAAGGGCACAGTCCCGCACCCATACCATCTTGTTGACCCCAGCCTCTGGCCGCTTTGCGGCGCCACCGCCGCGATGATCACCTTCGCCGGCATCATCATGGCCGCGCATTTTCATAATTTCATCCTGCTGGCCGTGGGCGGGCTGGCGGATCTGAGCGTCATGTTCCTGTGGTGGCGGGATGTGATTCATGAAGCCCGCACGCCGGGGCTGCATAAGATCGTGACCCAGGTGGGGCTGCGCTACGGCATGGCCCTGTTCATCGCCTCGGAGGTGATGTTCTTCGTCTCCTTCTTCTGGAATTATTTCAATTATTTCTTCTACCCGGACAAAATGGGCACCGCCTTCGCGCCGGTCTGGCCGCCGCAGGGCATCACCACCATCGACCCGTTCGCGATCCCGCTTTTCAACACCATGGTGCTGCTGCTCTCCGGCACCACCATCACCTGGGCGCATCACGCGCTGCTGGAAGATGACCAGAAAAATCTGGTGCGCGGGCTGGGCATCACCATCGTGCTGGGCCTGATGTTCCTGTGCGGGCAGGCCTGGGAATATACCCACTCGCCGTTTCCCTTCTATCACGGCGGGATTTTCGCCTCCTCCTTCTTCATCGCCACCGGGTTTCATGGCGCGCATGTGATCATCGGCACCTTGTTTCTCACCGTCTGCTTCTTCCGCGCCCGGGCCGGGCAGTTCACGCCGCAGCGCCATTTCGGCTTCGAGGCGGCGGCCTGGTACTGGCATTTCGTGGACGTGGTGTGGCTGTTCCTGTTCGTGTGCATCTATTATCTCGGCCGCAGCGCCATCACCGCGGGCTAAAATTGCAAAAGTTTTTTGGTGTCCCCTTTTTTGCAAAAAAGGGGACGAATTGCGCCGCCTGATCCTGCCTGGCGTAACAGCGCTGGCGGCCTTCTGCCTGTTCATCGCCCTTGGCGTCTGGCAGCTGCACAGGCTGAAATGGAAGGAAGGCATCGTCGCCGAAATACGTGCCGCGCAGGCGGCGCCGCCGGTGGCGATGCCGCAGACCCCCAGCCCGTTCGAAAAGGTTTTCGTCACCGGCACCTGGGTGCCGGGCAAGGCGGCACTTTATGGGCAGGAGGTGCATGACACGCCCGATGGCCCGGTTTCCGGCGGCGAGCTGATCATGCCGCTGCGCCGGGAGGGCGGGCAAATCCTGCTGGTCGATCTCGGCTGGGTGCCGCAATCCGTGCCGGCGCCGCTGGCCGACCCACCCGCGCAACCGGCGGGCTATATCCATGCGCCGATAGATCGTGGTTTTCTCTCCCCACCGGATGAGCCCGCGCAGGGGCTTTATTACACGCTGAACCCCGCAGTGATCGGCAAGGGTCTGGGGCTGACGGATGTGGCGCCGTATATGCTCATCGCCATGGGGACGCTGCCGCCGCCGGGCAGCAAGCTGCCGCAGCCGGCACAGGATTTGCCGACCCCGCCAAACAACCATTATGAATACGCGCTCACCTGGTTCGGCTTTGCAGGGGTTCTGGTGTTCGAATTCATCTTTATTGCCCGTAAAAGGCTGCTGAAATCATGAGCGCATATGAGGCACTGAAATCATCCTTTCACCGCATCGCTTGCCTAGAGGAAGCCAGCGCGATGCTAGGCTGGGACGCGGCGGCGATGATGCCTGAAGGCGGGGCCGAGGCGCGGGGCGAGCAATTGGCTGTGCTGGCCGGGCTGTCCCATGAATTTCTCTGCGCGCCGGAGATTGCGGCCAATCTGGCCCAGGCCAGCACGCCGGGCGGATGGGATGGCAAGAATCTGGCCCTGATGAAGGAGGCGCATCTGCGCGCCACTGCCCTGCCGCGTGATCTGGTGGAGGCGCAGGTGCGCGCGGGCCGGGCTTGCGAGACCATCTGGCGCACCGCCCGCAAGGAGAGCGATTTTGCCGCCGTGCGCGAGGCGCTGACCGAGATGGTGAGGCTGACCCGCGAAGGGGCGGTGATTTTCAGCGAGGCTTTGGCGCTTTCCCCCTATGACGCGCTGATGAGCCAATATCAGCGCGGCATCAACGCTGAACAGGCCGGGGCGATTTTCGCGCGCTATGAAGCGTTTCTGCGCGAGGCACTGCCCCGCGCGGAAGAGTTGCAGGCAAAGCGTGGCCAGCAGGCATTGCCGCCCGGCCCATACCCGCAAGCCGTGCAGGCGGTGCTGGCGCGCAAGCTGGCGGCGGGGGCAGGGCTGAATTTTGCCTCCGCCAGGCTGGATATTTCCGCCCATCCGTTCTGTGGCGGCACTCCAACCGATATCCGTATCACCACACGTTATGACGAGGCGGATTTCTGCGCCGCCCTGATGGGCGTGCTGCATGAGACCGGCCATGCGCTGTATGAACAAAACCTGCCCTTGGCCTGGGCGCGCCAGCCCGTGGGCGCGGCATCCGGCATGGCGGTGCATGAAAGCCAGTCCTTGATCGTCGAGATGCAGGCGGTGCGGTCTGATGCGTATCTCTCTTATTTGGCGCCCTTGGCCTCCGAGGCATTTGCCAAGGAGATCACACTGGCGGGGCTGAAGCACAGGCTGCGCCGGGTGGAGCGCAGCTTCATCCGCGTGGAGGCGGATGAGATGACCTACCCCGCCCATGTGCTTCTCCGCTTCAGGCTGGAGCAGGCATTGCTCTCGGGCGATCTGGCGGTGGCTGATCTGCCTGACGCCTGGAATGAAGGGTTTGAAACCCTGCTGGGCATTACCCCGCCGGATGATGCGCGGGGCTGTTTGCAGGATATCCATTGGTTCGATGGCGCGATCGGCTATTTCCCCTCTTACACGCTCGGCGCGATGGCGGCCGCACAGCTCATGGAAGCGGCGCGCAAGGCGCTGCCGGATCTGGACGAGGCTCTGGGCCGGGGCGATCTGTCGCCGCTCACCTTCTGGCTGGCCGAACATGTTCACGGGCACGGCTCATCGGCGGGCTTCAATGAAATCCTGCTGGCGGCGACGGGTGAAACACTGAATCCCGCCTGCTTTGAAGCGCATCTCACGGCGCGTTATCTCAGCTGATGCGCGGCGCTGCCCTCAGCCTGTTACGCCGGCGCGGCGAGCCCGCGCCGGTGACGCAGATCGAATTGTTCTTCGACCTGATCTTCGTGTTCGTGGTCACGCAGATTTCGGAATTTTTGCGCGCGCATATGAGCGTGCAAGGTGCCTTCCAGGGATTGATGCTGTTCGCCGCCATGTGGTGGGCCTGGGTTTATACGAGCTGGGTAACCAACTGGATCGACCCCGACCGCAGGCCGGTGAAGCTGTTGCTGCTGGGGCTCATGTTTTGCGCCCTGTTGCTGGCAGCCTCCCTGCCGGAGGCTTTCGGGGCGCGCGGGCTGGGCTTTGCCATCGGGCTGGCCGCCATGAATCTCGGGCGTTCAGGCTTCATGCTCTGGGCGCTGAAGCGGCACGATGCCGGGAATTACAGAAATTTTCAGAGAATTTTCATATGGCTCGGCGGCAGCGCGGCATTGTGGATCGCAGGGGGTGTGGCGGCGGAGCCTTTGCGCATCTGGCTGTGGCTGGTTGCTTTGCTGATCGATCTTTCAGGCCCGGCCAATGGGTTTTATGTGCCGGGCCTTGGCCGCTCCCGCACTGGCGATTGGCAGGTGGATGCCCGACATATGGCGGAGCGTTGCGCGGGTTTCGTGCTGATTGCGCTGGGTGAGTCCATTACCGTCATCGGCGCGAGTTTTTCTGATCTGCATTGGGGAGACACCATTTTCGCCGCCGCCGGCTGCGCGCTGCTATCGGCAGCTTGCCTGTGGTGGATCTATTTTGACGACGCGGCGGAGCGCACCGCCCATGCCTTCGCCCATGCCAAGGATGTCGGGCGCATCGCGCGTGCGGGTTATACCTATGTGCATGGGCTGTTGATCGCGGCGATCATTGTGATCGCGGCCGGGGATGCTTTTCTGCTGGAAGAGCCGGCGGAACGCGCAATGCTGGGCCAAGGGCTGATGCTGCTGGGCGGCCCGGCCGCGTTTTTGCTGGGCAACGGCATCTTCCGCCGCCTGCTGCATCCGCGCTTTCCGCCCTCGCATCTCTATGGCCTGGCGGTGCTGGCGCTGTTTGCCGTGCTGGCGCCCTGGTGCGATCTACTGGTTTTGAGCGGCGGGGTCTTGCTGTCGCTGCTGGTGGTGAGCGTGGTGTCTTACCGTCTGACGGTGCGGGCGTGAGCACGATCTTCGCACCGATAACCGGGCGTGGCGGGGCGGTGGCCACGCTGCGGCTCTCCGGCCCCAAAAGTTTTCAAATCATCAAGGGTATGGCTGGTTCTTTGCCAGAGCCGCGCCGTGCCAGCCTGCGCCGCCTGCGCCATGGCGGGCAGATTCTGGATGAGGCGCTGGTGGTGGTTTTCCCCGCGCCGCATAGCTTCACGGGTGAGGATGTGGCGGAGCTTTCCATCCATGGCGGGCGCGCGGTTCTGGCGGCGGTGAGCGGGGCTTTGGTGGCGCTGGGTGCCCGCCCCGCCGAGCCCGGGGAATTCTCCCGCCGCGCCTTCGAGACTGGCCGCATGGATTTGTTGCAGGCAGAGGCCATGGCGGATCTGATTGCCGCGGAGACCGAGGCGCAGCGCCTGCAGGCGCAGGATGGCAGGCTGCACGAGGCTTGCCTCTCCTGGCGGGAGCGGCTGCGGCAATTAATGGCGCGGCAAGAGGCGCTGATTGATTTTCCCGATGAAGATCTTCCGCCCGAAGTGGATGAGGCATTGCGCAGCGGCATCAGCGCCTTGCGCGATGAGATGCAAGCCGCCCTGCATGCAGCCCCGGCGGCGGAGCGGCTGCGCGAAGGGTTGGAATTCGTGATCCTTGGCCCGCCCAACGCGGGCAAATCCACGTTGCTGAACGCCCTGGCGGGAGAGGATGTTGCGATTGTCTCCGACATTCCCGGCACCACGCGTGATGCGGTGGGGGTCAGGGTCAATCTTGGCGGTGTGCCGGTGCATCTGACGGATACGGCCGGGCTGCGTGAGACAGGTGACGTGATCGAGTCCGAGGGCGTGCGCCGGGCGAAGGCGCGGGCGGAGGCAGCGGATTTCGTGATTCTCGTGGCCGGGCCCGGTGAGGATTTTGCGGCCCCGCCAGCAGGTGCTGCGGTGCTGCGCGTACGCACGAAGGCGGATATTGCGGGCGATGCCAAGGTATTTTCTGTTTCCGCCAAAACCGGGCACGGCATGGCGGCGCTGCGCGCGCATCTGGCGGAGGCAGCCAAGGCATTGACGGATCGGCAGGGCGCTGCTGCGCTATCCCGTCCGCGCCAGATGGCTTGCGTGCGCGATGTCGTGATGGCGCTGGACATGGCGCTGGCGCTGGAAGAGCCGGAATTGCGCGGCGAGGAGTTGCGCTCAGCCGCGCATGCCTTGGCGCGGCTGACGGGAAGCATCGGGGTGGAAGAGATTCTCGACGCTGTGTTCTCGGGTTTTTGCATCGGCAAGTAATCAGCTCAGCGGGTTTGTCCCTAGTGCGGCCAGTCCGGCCCAGCTCGTGGCGCTGAGCGAAGGGCGGCGGTAATAGTTGAAAGCCTGCTCCGGCACGCCTTTTTGCAGCGCGGGGCCGACGGTGAGGCCGGTGCTCAGCACCGGATCGATGGTGGCGTAGACATAGCCCTGCGGTGACAAATTCGCGGCTACCGTATTCAGAAATTCCCGCGCCAGAGGATCTTGCAAGCGCTTCAGCGCCAAAGCCGCGAAGGCCGTGCCCTCCAGCCAGATGCTGTTGCTGGCGTCGGAAAATCCGATCCCCGCCCCATGGCGCAGCGCGGTTATGACGTGGCGCGCGCTCGCCGCATCGCCAAGCCCGGCGAGATAGGGCCAGATCCCGGCATCCGCCGCCACCATCGCGCCAGGTTTTCCACCCGGCGCGAGGCCGGTTTTGAAAAGGCCAGCCTGCGAATCATAAGCCGCATGGACAAAGGCGGCGGCATGGCCGGCATCCTCCGCGCGGCCGAGTTTCCTGAAAGCAACGGCAAGATCCAGATTCTGCTCGGTACTTTCCCAGGTGAGTTTCTGTTGAGAGGGATCAAACCCATAAAACCCGCCATAATAGCCAAGCGGGGCGCGTAATTGTTCGTCCAAAAAATTGCCGGCCTTGTTGGCGGGAGCGGCCATGCCCAAAGCGGCCCAGAGCAGCATTGCCCAGGCCACGGGCCCGGTATCGGTGCCCACCTGATACGGGTCTTCGTCCCATTGGTTGGTCCTGGTGTTCCAGAATCCCGGCAGTTTCGCGGGCATGGTCATTGGCCCGGCGGCGTAGCCGTTACGCAACCGTCCATCGGTGAATTCACGGTCATGCGCCTGGGCAATGGCCAGCGCCTGGCCGATCCGCAACGCTTCGTCCCGGTGCCCGGCGGCGAGGAGCAGAAACCCCGCCAGGGCATTGTCATACACATAAGCGGCGTTGGCCTGCGTTAAGTCGAAATCATCCGCATTGGGGCCGGTATTCACCAGATAGGAGTTCAGCAGCACCGGGCCATCGCCCAGTGCCGCCATCTGGCCGCGCACGGCCTGCGCCAGGCTCTGCCCCAGCCCTGTCTGCGCCCGCGCCAGGGCGGGCAGCAGCAGCGTGCCGGCGCAGAAAGCCCGGCGGGGAAGTTTACTCAAGAATTTCGGCAAGCAGTTCGGTGGTGCGGCCATTGGCGATGGTGGCGGCGCGGGCATCGTAATGAACGCCGCCGACCCGCGCGAAGGCGTGCTGCACGTCCGGGTAGATGAAGGCGTCGATCCAGTCGTTATCCTCGATCCCGTCGACAACCTTCTCCTGAGCCTCCTGCGGCACGAATTCGTCCTTCTCGGCGATGTGCAGCATCAAGGGTGCCTCGATATTGTCGAACTCGCCCAGCAGGCCATCGACGCCCACGCCGTAATACGACACGTTCACGTCGGAGTCGGAACGCGTGGCCATCATCACCGCCAGGCGCCCGCCCAGGCAGAAGCCGATGGTGCCCGCATAGCCGTTGCAGCCCGGCAATTTGCGCGCGGCCTCCAGGGTGGTTTTCAAATCTTCAACGCCCTTGTCCTGGTCGAAGCTGTTCATCAGGCTGAAGGCTTTCTGCCATTCGGCATCGGTCTTGTCGGAGATGTTCACTCCCGGCTCCAGCCGCCAGTACAGGTCCGGCGCGATGGCGATGAAACCCTGGTCGGCCAGGGTCTGCGCCGTTTCGCGCAGTGAATCATTCACGCCGAAAATTTCCTGGATCACCACCACGGCACCGGCACTTGCCTTGCCCTTGGGCTCCCAGACGAAGGCCGAGAATTCACCGCTATTATCCGCGGCTTTCAGTTTGATTTCGCGCATCCTGGTCTCCGTTGTTTTGGCGATTGCCACCCTGGCCTGAATGGCCAGGGCGGGCGGAGTTTACGGGATGGATGGGGAGGGTGCAAAGGCAGAGACATGACATCAATGTGCAATTGAGAATTATTATCAATTGTATTAGGGTGCCTCCGGAGGTGCCGCCATGATGGATAAGCCATTGGAGCTGAATTACGGGCGGGCGGAGCGTGTGGCGCTTTGCACGCTGCGCCGTGCCGTAATGGATGAAGCTTGCTGCTGCCAGGCTATTGTTTGCCCCTTCGGCATCGGGCGGGACCAGGCTCGGGTGAGGGCGCTGTTTCTGGCGGTTTGGGATGGGAGTGAAGCGCTTTGCCTTAGGGGCCTGCACCTGCGTGGCCCCGGCGGGTGGCGGCCGACGAAGACGGAGCGGCGCTTGCTCAAGGCCATATCGGCGGCGCAGGCGGAGGATGTTTGGCTGCTCGATAATTATCTTTACAAAATAGCACTCGCCCCAGTGCTCCGGTGCCGTCTGGCCGTGGCCGTGCAGGCCCTGGCGGCGGCCCTTGCGGTGCATGGCTACTGGCTGGCGCGGCCAGTTGACGCATTGCCGCTGCCCGCTCCGGCGTTGCTGGTGGCGCGTACCCATGGGCGGGATCTGGATGCCGCCCGCATCGCTTGGCCCTGAAACGGGAAGCAGCCCGGGAAGCCGGGCTACTTCTTGGCTGAAAGCCGGTTCAGGCGGCGGCGGCTACGGCCAGTGCCGCAAGCCGTGTAGCCAGCGCCTGCGGCACTTGGCGGGCGGATTTGGCGCGGGGCAGGTTCATCTCTACGAGCGGTTTGGGCGCATCGCCGAGTGCCTCATGCTCCTGCCAGTTATCAAAGGCCAGGCGCTGGACATTATCGATGAATGTCTCCGCGGGAATACCCTCGGCCAGGATCAGCGCGTGGCTGGAAAGCTCGACATGGTAATAGACGAACATCTCCGGAACGTTGGTTTCCTGGAGGATGGTGTTGCCATTCACCAGCGCGCCGGCCTGCACCAGAATGCCGTCGAGCAGGATGGCATGATCGGGCGAGCAGAGCAGGTCGCGCCGGGGCAGGCCGCCACCGAGGGCACCTTGCTGGATACGTATGGGATTCACGCGCTGAGGATCGGCGAACAGGCGCGATATGGTCTGCCGCCCCAGCCAGCGCAGTTTTTGGGCTGAGCCATCGGCGGTGAGGACGAAATCGCCCGCCTTCAGGTGCTCAACCGCCACCTCGCCGTCCGGCGTGGCCACCGCGGTGCCCGCCATGAAGCAGATCGGGGTGCCGTTGATCAGGCTCCATTCATATTTGGTTCCGGTGGTGTCGTAGTTCAGCGTGCCGGTGTCGCCATGGGTGAGGGCCTTGGAGGCCGTGTTGCTTACGGCAACGAAGTACCAGGTGCCTGACCCGTCCGTGGCGGAATTGGCGACAAACCCCGTCACGCCATCGACCGTGGCCGTACCGAAATAATAGGCCGTCGTATCGGTGCCGTTCAGGGTAAGGGTGAAGATATCGCGGTGGCCGGAGATGCCGGCTGTATTGTTATCCCCCAGGATCGTCAGATTGTCGTTGCCCGAGCCCGTATCCGTGGCGCTGGCGGTGCTGGCTGTCTTGGAGCCGATCGTGATGGAGACGGAGCCTGTGGAGAGCGAGGAGCTGTAGCTTGAGCCAAGCGTGATGGAATAGACGATGAGATTGCTTTCCGTCGTCATGCTCTCTCCTGAGGATCAAAAAATAGATGAAGCTACAATTTATATCTCCTCAATTAAATAGAAATAGACGCATGCGCAATATAATTAACGATTTTGTGATAATTTTTATACAAATTCAGGATTTGTGCCCATGTCCTGCCAAGCGGGTATTTTTCCGGCCTGGCAGGGTGAGGTGGCGGATCAGATGTAATATTCGGCCAGGGGCGCGAAGCCGTTGAAATTCTGGCTCGCATAGCTGGTCACATAGGCGCCGGTCTCATGGATCAGCACGGTGTCACCTGATTTCAGCGCCAGCGGCAGCTGATAGGGTGTTTTCTCGTACATAACGTCCACGCCATCGCAGGAGGGGCCGGCCAGCACCACCGGGCCGGTGGCGCCATTGCCCGCGGTGATGCGGTAGCGGATGGCCTCGCCCTCGGTCTCGGCCAACCCGCCGAAACGGCCGATATCAAGATAGACCCAGCGGCGCTCATCCGCTGGCATGCGGCGGCAGACCAGCACGGCCTCGGCCGCCACCACGCCCGCATTGCCCACCATCGCGCGGCCGGGCTCGATGAGGATGTCCGGCAGGTCATTGCCGAAATGTTCGGTCATGGCGTTCATGATGGCGGTGCCGAACGCATCATGCTCCGGCACATCCTCCAAATAACGTGTGGGGAAGCCCCCGCCGAGATTGAGCATCCGCATGGGCAGCCCGGCGTTTTTCAAATCGGTGAACAGCATCGCCACCTCGGCGATGGCGAGTTCATAGGCCAAAGTTCCAGTCTGCTGGCTGCCGACATGGAAGGAGAGCCCGTGCGGAACCAGGCCCAGCCCGGGGGCGGCCAGCATCAGCTCCTTCGCTTTTTCCAGCGTGGTACCGAATTTTTTCGAAAGTGGCCATTCCGCGCCGATATTATTCACTGCGATCCGGCAATAGATTTTCGACCCCGGCGCGTGGGCGGCGATCTTCTCCATCTCCTCACGGGAATCGAAGGCATAGAGCGGCACGCCATGGGCATGGGCACGCGCGATGGCGGACGGCTTCTTGACCGTGTTGCCAAAGGAGATCGCCTCCGCCTTCGCCCCGGCTGCCAGGCAGGCTTCGATTTCAGGCAAGGAAGCGGCATCAAAGCAGCTGCCAGCGTTGGCCAGCAGCGCCAGAATCTGCGGCGCCGGGTTGGCCTTCACGGCGTAATAAATTGCGGCCGCGGGCAAGGCGGCGCGCAGCCGCGCGAAATTCCCGGCCACCCGGTCCAGGTCAAGCACCAAACATGGCGTCGCGGGTTGCGACGCCAGAAAGGAAGCGATTTTGGGAGTCATCGCCCTCAATTCCTTCTCTACTATTGCCCGCCTGTTCACGCGGCGGGGCAAGGTTGCGAAACGGTCCAACGAACCAGCCGACTTCCAGGTTTCCCATTTCAGGAATTCCCAGTCGTGCTGCCAGAACGCTTGACGCCGTTGCGTAACCGGAGAGCCGGCAGAGGCACGTACGTTGCTGCGTGCGCGGCGTTTAGAACCAGGGGCGGTGGGGGGCAAGTGTTATTCGCGCATGGGACGAATGTTACGGCGGCGGCCGAATTGTCACCAATTGCAACCTCCCCTGCCCAAGCCGCGAGCGGGGCGCTATTGTAACAGGCATGGAAACCCTGCCGCATATCCTGGTTGTCGATGACGACCGCGAAATCCGTGAATTGCTGGCCAAGTTCCTGGAACGCCAGCGTTTGCGCGTGACCACCGCCCGCGATGGGAAGGAGGCCCGCCGCGCCTTCCTGAACGGCCATTACCAGCTTGTGGTGCTGGACCTGATGCTCCCCGGCGAGGGCGGGCTGGAGCTGGCGCGCTGGTTCCGTTCCGAAACCAATGTGCCGATCATCATGCTCACCGCCATGGCGGATGAGACGGACCGGATCATCGGGCTGGAGCTGGGGGCGGATGATTACGTCACCAAGCCCTTCAACCCGCGTGAGCTGCTGGCGCGCATCCGCGCCGTGCTGCGCCGGACCGGCGATGCCGAGGACCGCTCTACCGGCGAGGCCATTAAGACCTACCAGTTCGCCGGATGGGTGCTGGAAACCGCCCGCCGCCGCCTGCTGGACCCGAGCGGGGTGGAGGTCTCCATCACCGGCGGCGAGTACGATCTGCTGGTGGCCCTGCTGGACCGCCCGAACCGGGTGCTGACCCGCGACATGCTGCTGGACCTGCTGCGCGGCCGCCAGGCCGGGCCGTTCGACCGCGCCATCGATGTCGCGGTGTCGCGCTTGCGCCGCAAGCTGGAGGATGACGGGCGCAACGCCCAGCTCATCAAGACCGTGCGCGGCGGCGGCTATGTGCTCTCCACGCCTGTCGAGCGGCTTTGAAACTCTACTTGCTGCCCCGTAGCCTCGCGCGCCGGACCATTTTGTTCCTGCTGGTGGGCTTCGCGCTCATCCAGATGCTGGGGCTGCTGGTCCACACGGTCAACCAGATCAAGCTGCAAAGGCTGGTTGAGGAGCAGGAATTCGCGACTCGCGCCGCGATCGTCTATCGCCATATCGCCCTTGCCCAGCCAGAGGACAGGGCGATGGTGGCGGCGCGCGAGCCCGTGCCCAAGGGCGATACGGTCAGCCTGACGCTCACCCCGCCGATCAACGGCACGCTGCCCATGCCGCTGCCGATGGCCGAGGCGGTGCGGGCCGGCATCTTCACCTATGGCATTCCGCCCAATATCCGCCCGCGCGGCATCGTGCTGCGGGTGACCATGCGGCCTCTGCGGCTGGTCGTCAGCTTCGGCCTGCCCGACGGGTTGTTCTTCCCGCTGCCCCCGCCTGACGGTTTGCCGCCCCCGGACAGGGACGGGCAGGCCGGTTTCCCGGACCTGCAGCCGCCAGGGGGGTTCATGCTGCCCTCGCCGGATGAGCTGTTGCCGCCCTTGATGTGGCTGACGGTGACGACGGAGCTGCTGCCGCCGGCACCCTGGCGCTCGCCGGGCTTCGCCACGGCCTTCATCGTGATGATGTTGCTGGGCGCGCTGGTGATCACGCTCGCGGTGCGGCAATTGCTGGTGCCGGTGAAAACGCTGGCGGCGGCGGCGGAGCAATTTGGCCGCGATGTGGTGAATGCCAAGCCCTTGCCCGAGGAAGGGCCGATTGAGATCGTTACCGCCGCACGGGCCTTCAACACCATGGCCGCGCGCATCCGCCGCTTCGTGGAGGACCGCACCTTCCTGCTCACCGCCATCGGGCATGATCTGCGCACGCCGATCACGCGGCTGAAGCTACGCGCGGAATATATGGAGGATGACGAGCAGCGCGCGAAGATGCTGGCGGATCTGGACGAGATGGAGGCGATGGTGGCCGCGACACTCGCCTTCGGCAAGGACATCACCACCACCGAGCCGGTGACGCGCCTTGATCTTGCCAGCCTGCTGCGCACCATCCTCGATGAACTGGCCGATATCGATCCCGATTGCGCCGATGCGCTGGATTACAAAGGCCCTGACCATTTGCCGGTGAATGCCCGGCCGCTGGCGCTGAAGCGCGCCCTGAGCAACCTGATCACCAATGCGATGAAATATGGCGATGCCGCGCGGGTGACGTTGCATGCGCCGGTGAAGGGGGCTGTGCGGATCGACATCGATGATGACGGGCCCGGCATTCCCAATGATGAGGCGGAGCGGGTGTTCGAGCCTTTCCGGCGGTTGGAGACCAGCCGCAACCGGGAAACCGGCGGCTCCGGGCTGGGGCTTTCCATTGCCCGCAACATCGTGCGTGCCCATGGCGGGGATATCGTTCTGGCGAACCTGCCGGATGGTCTGCGGGTGACGGTGACGCTGCCCGTGTGAAGGCTGGGACGCTATTTTTTGGGAACTATATATTTAACGCCCAGTCGCATTGTGTGCGGGTATTTTTCTCGTCATTGCGAGCGGAGCGAAGCAATGCATCTCGCAGGGGTTCGCAGAAAGCTGGATTGCCGCGCGGCTACGCGGCTCGCGATGACGGATTTGACCCCTGGGGTCAAAATAAACCCAGGGGCATCAAGTATATAATTCCTATTTTTTGCCGACATTGCCGCCAAGCTCTTCGACATCGTCCAGCTTCACAACGCCCCACTTCATTCCTGGATTACGGAACATCCGCTTGTTCTGGCGCGGATAATCGCAAACATCATGGGGCAGCCGTTCGCCGGCGACGATACAGCGCAGAATATCGGTGCCGGTGTTCCTGATCGAATGTGCCAAGCCGCCTTTGCGGTAGCCGATGAAATCCCCCGGCCCGACGGCGAACTCCTCATCCCCGATCATGGCGGTTGCGGTTCCGGCTCTACCTCAATGCTTTAGAGGGCAATTCAGACTTTAGCTGCGCTCGCAAAGCGAGCGAAGCTAAAGTCATCGCGCTCTAAAATGAAAACCCGCTCATCCTCGTAATGGTGCAAATGGTGTTCCGTCGTCTCATCTCCCGGCTCGACGTCGATGATATGGAAGCCGAGGCCGGTCAGCCCGGCCGCATCCCCCAGAGATTTGTTGAGGCGTTTTGCTCCGGGATTGATGAAATGGGTCTTGCTGGTGCCGGCCATTTCGGCGATTTCCTGGCTTTTTATCAGGTATTTGTTCATGGCAGGCAGTTTCCTGTTGCTGCCGGCATCCTTCCGGGATGTTGAGGTTTCAAAATCTCAAGTAAACAGCTTGGCGTCCTGGAATTCCTTCCAGGCGGCGTTCAGCGCGCGGGGGTCGCCGAGGGCGGCATGCGCCGTCCAGCCCAGAACGATGCCAAGCGCGCGCTGCGCCTCCGGCGTGCCGCCCTGCAGCCGTACCGCCAGACCTTCGGCGGTGGCCATGTCGTTTAATTTGCCCAGCTCTTCCTGCAAACTGGCGGCGGCGCGGCCGAAATGGCGCACACGCCCGCGCGGCTCGAATAAATTTCCGAAAAACTCTGCCGCATAGCGCAGTTTCTTCAATTCAATGCGCGCCAGATGCCGGTCATGCGCGGGCAGCGTGGCCAGGTGCCGGCCGCGCCTGCGCACCTTGCGGTACAGGCGTTCAAGAGAATCCGCACCGAATGCCTTGGCGGGTTCGGCCAGGCGGGACAGCAGCTCGGCGGGCAGGCCGCCGCGCCAGCCGCGCCGGGCGATGAAGGCTTCTGCCCGCAGCAGGAACCTCGTGGTGGCGGGGTCTTCCAGCAATTGCCGCACCAGCTTGTAGCCGGCCTCGCGGTGCGCCGCGCATTGCGCCTCCAGCCCCGCGAACCCCGCCTCATCCGGAAAAGCGGCGGCCGGGCCGTCATGTAGCATGGCGATGAACACGTCCCAGTTCCTGGCATCGCCCATTGTGCCCGCGATGCGCTTGGCGTTTTCCCGCAGGGTCAGGAAGTCGGCCGTGGGCAGAGCGCGGTTGAACAGCCCCAGGGCCGAGCGCAGGCGGCGCATGGCCACGCGCATCTGATGCACCGCCGCCACCTCGTCGCCTTCGAAAAATACCGGCCAGTTGGCGCGGAACTGCTCCAGGCAGGCGCGGGTAATATGCTCCACCGCTTCGTCCAGGCAGGGTTCGCCCTGCAGGCCGGGGGCGGCTTTCTGCACGGCGGGGGGCGGCCCGCCCGCCAGCCTCACGGCGCGCGGGCCGAGCGCTTCGGGCTGCAGCCGCAGCATGAACCGCGCCGCCAGCGCCAGTGCGGTTTCCGGCAAGGTTGCGGCGGGGGCGGAGATCTGCAACTCGCTGAACGGCAGCTTCTGCCCGCCGGCCACCAGATGCCCGGTCTCGAACGCCAGCTCGGCGCCGCCAAATTTGCGCATGGTCTGCCTGAGGTTAACGCCCGCCACTTCAGCCAGCGGGGCATTTTCCAGAAAGCCGGTCAGCGCGGCCTGCCGTTCCGGCCCAAAGGCGGAAAGGTCTGGCTCCTGGGTTGGCGCCGCCGCTTCCAACGTTTCCCCAGCATGCAGCAGCGTCATTTTCGCGCCGCGCCCGGCTTTGCGCAGCCGCAGCGTGATGCCCTGCCGGGCCAGGGTGAAATCTTCCGTGTCAAAAAACCTGTCCTGGAAGCGCCGGGCGCGGAGGGGCGGGGTGGCCTGGGCCAGCAGCGGGCTTGCGGCGAGCGCCGCCAGCCCAGCCTCATCCAGGCTGAAGCGCATATAGCTTATGGCCGGAGTTTCAGTAGCTTCCGGCTCGGCGGTCAAGATTGCGTCCATGCGCGCAGGATACGCCGCCATGCCAAGGCAAGTCGAGCGACTTGGTGAGACTTTTCCCCTCAGGCCAGGGCGTATTCGGCTTCCGGCGTGTAGGTCGGCTGATCCTTGCCGAGGAAGGAGCTGAAAAGCGTCACATTATCCGCGCGAATGGCGGTGGAGCGGTAGAGGTTGTTCGCCTGCACGAAATTGGTCAAAGCGGGGGTTACGGGCATATCCATCCGCGCCAAGGCCACGTGCGGGGTAAAGCGGCGCCTGTCGGGCGGCAGCCCCACACGGTGCAAGGCGGTTTCCACCTTGGCCTGCAGCCGGGCCAGATGCTCATTGCGTTCCACCCCGGCATAAAGCGTGTTCACCCGCCCGTTCTTCTCGAACCAGCCAAGCCCGGAGAGGGAGAAGACAAAGCCCCGCCCGCGCAGGCTGGCCAGGGCATGGTCGATTTCTTCCGCCTGCAGCCTGTTGGCTTCGCCGATAAAGCGCAAGGTGAGATGGAAATTATCCTCCGGCACCCAGCGCGCACCCGGCAGATTGCAGGAAAGTTCGCTGAGTTCTTCCTTGACCTCCCAAGGAAGGTCGAGCGCGACGAACAGGCGCATGGCAGGGCCCTTCTTCAAGTTTCAGCGAATCGCCAAAGAAATTTTGCCTGATCCGCAATCCATGGGTCAATCATTATATGGTGGCAGTGGCGTCCTGAAGCCATTTGAGGGTTTTGCCGGACAGATAAGGCGATAATTTGGCACGCACATGCGCGTGGTACTGGTTCAGCCAGTCCAGCGACGGGCGCGGCAGCAAGGCGGGTTCGATCAACGCCCGGTCGAAGGGGACGAGGGTGATGGTCTCGAAACGCAGGAAGGGTTTTCTGGCGGCCTCGAACGGGGCTTTTTGCACCAGCAACAGGTTTTCCATGCGGATGCCATAGGCGCCCGGCAGGTAATAACCCGGCTCATCGGAGAGGATCATGCCCTCCGCCAGCGCCTCCGGCCGCGCGGCGCGGGAGATGCTCACCGGCCCTTCATGCACGGAGAGGTAAGAGCCCACGCCATGGCCGGTGCCATGGTCGTAATCCAGCCCCGCGCGCCAAAGTTCCTGGCGCGCGAACGCATCCAGATGCGCGCCCGCCACACCCTCGGGAAACACCGCGCGGGCCAGCGCGATGGTGCCCGCCAGCACCCGCGTCACATGGTCTTTCACCTCGGCCGGCGCGGGGCCAGGCCCGGTCCATACCGTGCGGGTGATGTCGGTCGTCCCGTCCAGATACTGGCCGCCGCTATCGATAAGGTAGACCTCATTGGCGCGAATGGGCCGGTTGCTTCCGGGCGTGACGCGGTAATGGATGATGGCGCCATTTTCCCCGGCGCCGGAAATGGCCGGGAAGCTTTCGCCCCGGAACAGCTCCTGCCCGGCGCGGCAGGCGAGCAGGTTTTCCGCCGCCGAGATCTCGGTTTCCCCGCCCTTGGGCGCCGCTTCCGCCAGCCAGGCGAGGAACATCGCCATCGCCACGCCATCGCGCAGATGCGCGGCGCGCGCCCCTGCTTGCTCAGTCTCATTCTTGCGGGCGCGGGGCAGGGCAACCGGGTCCGGTGCGGCGGCGATGGTGGCCCCCGCCTGCTTCAGCGCGGTTTCGAACCAGGCCGGCATGGTGGCGGGGTCATAGCGCACAACCTGCCCCTTCAGTGCCGAGATGGCTTCGGGCAGGTCAGCCTGGCTGGCAATGGAGACGTCCCGCCCCAGATGGGCGCGCAGCTCATCCGTGATTTTCTCCGGCGCCATGAACAGGATCGCCGTGCCATCCCGGCGCAGCAGCGCATAGCCCAGCGCGAAGGGGCAGAATTCCAGATCCGTGCCGCGTATGTTGAACAGCCAGGCCAGAGAGGCGCCATCGCTCAGGATCGCGGCATCCTGCCCGGCCACGGCCAGCATGGCGCCGATGCGCCCGCGCTTGGCGCCAGCGCTTTCACCCGCGTAAGCCTCGGGGTAGGGCAGGGCCGGGGCCAAGGGCAAGGCGGGGCGGTCTGCCCAGATCGCGTCGATCAGATTGGGCGAGACCGGCACCATCTCCACGCCGGTGAAACGGGCCAGCCCGTCCGCGCTGATGGTCCAGGGGTCGAAGCCGATCTTCTTCTCCGGCGCGGCCTGGCGCAGCCAGTCCTCCGGCTTGTCCTCGATGATATGCCGGCGCTCCCAGAGCGCACCGTCCGTCTGCTGTTCAAGCTGCAGCGTGTAGCGGCCATCGGAGAACACGGCCGCGCGCTCCGCCAGCACGATGGCCAGCCCCGCGGAGCCGGTGAACCCGCTGATCCAGGCCAGTCTTTCCCCGCAGGGCGGCACATATTCGCCCAAATATTCGTCCGCGCGCGGGATGATATATCCGTCCAGCCCCAGGGCGGCGAGGCGGGCGCGTAATGCTGCAATGCGAATGTTATGTTCTGATGACATGAATAGACCTTATGGCATGCGTCAGGCGCGGGTCAGCCTCGGCGTTCGCAGGTGCACAAAAAACCTCCAAACTGCACTATATACGGCTGCGGAAAGGACATTTGATGGTCCTTTAAAAGGAGTGCTGCCGGGTCATACCGAAACGGCCGCTCCCCCAAAATTGTAGGTGTATCATGTCGACGACTATCCATAACCAACCCGTCCTGAGCAAGCTTGGGTCGCTGGTGATGACGCGCGAAGCCCCGGCCGCGGTTGAAACCCGTGGCAGCAAGCTGAGCCGTTGGTTGCAGGCCTGGCAGGCGCGCCGCGCCGTTGCGGCTGAGCTGTACGCGATGAGCGAACGTGACCTCAACGATATCGGCGTGTCCCGCGCGGACATTCCGGACATTCTGCGTAGCGTCCGGTAAATTCAAGCGGAAGCTGACGAAAATGGGGCCTCACGGCCCCTTTTTGTTATCCGCCGCCAGATGATCACTTTTGCTTGGGGTGCGCCGCTCCCCCCTTGGCCCGCACATTGCGGGCACTTAACACTGTCCGCATAGTCAGAGCGGGGCCGGGGATGGCGGGCGAGTTATTGCAGCAGGCGGAAAAGCTGCGCCAGGCGGCCTTGCTGCTGGTGTCCCCGGGGGCTGTGTTTGCCTTGCCGCAACTGGGTTGCGCGCTGGCGCTGGCCATGGGCTTTCTGGCCTGGCGGCATTGGCGCCGCCGTAACCGCTTCAGCATAAGATTGCTATGGCGGGCCCTGGCGCGGTCCAGAAACTTGCTGTTTCACCCCTCCACCGGCGCGGACGCGCTTTACTACCTCATCAACACCTTCGCGGTCAGCGGCTTGATCGGCTGGGGGGTGGTGTCGACGGATCTGGTGGTCACTTATGCCGTGCGCGGGCTGAATGAACTGCTCGGCCACCGCCCGGTGCTGGCGGCGCCGGAATGGGGGCTGCGCGCATGCATCACCCTGATTGCGTTCCTGGCCTATGAATTCGGCTATTACGCCGATCATTATCTGAAACATAAAATCCCGTTTCTCTGGGCCTTCCACAGGACGCATCATTCAGCCGAAGTGTTGACACCGTTAACGGTGTTCCGGGTGCACCCTGTCGATACGCTGATCTTCGTCGATATCGCGGCCCTTTGCATCGGCACCAGCTGCGGCCTGTTCATCTGGCTCACCGGGCACCCCGTCACCCCTTATGCGCTGGCCTCGGCGAATGTGATTTCAGTGCTGGGGTTCTTTCTGCTGGCACAGCTTCAGCATTCACAATTCTGGATTCCGCTGCGCGGCCTCTGGGGCCGGCTGCTGCTCAGCCCGGCCCATCACCAGCTGCATCATTCGCTGGATCCAGCCCATCATAACTGCAATCTCGGCAGCTTCATCGGGGTGTGGGACTGGCTGTTCGGCACGCTCTATCTGCCGCCCAAATCTTCCCCGCGCTTGCGGTTCGGTGTGGAGCAGAATGCGGCCGCACCCCATCGCCTGCCCGCCCTGCTGCTGTTTCCCTTTACCGCCGCCTGGCGGGTCCTGCGCCGGGCCGGGACCTAGCTTATTCCGCCGCCATCGCATGGCCGGGATCGACCATGTCCATCGCCTTGTGGAAATCGACCGAGAGCAGGCGGGAAACGCCGCGCTCCTGCATCGTCACGCCGTAGAGCCGGTCCATCCGCGCCATGGTGAGGTGATGATGGGTCACCACTAGAAAGCGCGTGCCGGTCTCGCGCACCATGTCTTCCAGCAGATTGCAGAAGCGCTCCACATTCGCGTCGTCCAAAGGCGCGTCCACCTCGTCCAGCACCGAGATCGGGGCCGGGTTGCATTTGAACACCGCGAAGATGAGCGAGAGCGCGGTGAGCGCCTGCTCGCCGCCTGAGAGAAGCGATAGCGTGCTGAGCTTCTTGCCAGGCGGCTGCGCGAAGATTTCCAAACCGGCTTCCAGCGGATCATCCGACCCCACCAGCGCCAGATGCGCCTTGCCGCCGCCGAACATGCGGCTGAACAGCGTCTGGAAATGCTTGTCCACCTCGGCGAACACGGTGGAGAGGCGCTCACGCCCCTCGCGGTTCAGATGCCCGATGGAGCCGCGCAGTTTGGCGATGGCGGAGGTGATTTCGTCGCGCTCACGGTCGATGGTGGCGATGGCCTCTTCCGCCTCGTTCACCTCGATCTCGGCGCGCAGATTGACCGCCCCCATCTCCTCGCGCTCGCGGATCAGCCGCTCCCAGCGTTTGCGGGCCTTGTCCTCCACCTCGGCATTCAGAAACTCCGGCGGGTCCGGCAGCTCCGGATTGGCGCCGAGCCGTTCCAGGATGCGCTCGGCCACGCTGCCCCAGGCATGATTGGCGGTGGCGATATTGCCTTCCTCGCGGGCGCGGGCCTCGCGGGCGGTGCTCATTTCGGCCTCGGCCTGGCGGGCCTGCCGTATGGCGGCCTCGGCGGCGGCTTGCGCGTCCTGCAAGGCCCTGGCCACGCGCTTATGCCCGGCTTCGGCGGTTTGCAGCGCGTCCAGCGCCTCCTGGTGAGAGGTTTCCGCCTCCGAGGGGGCGGCTTGCAGCGTTTCGATGCCGCTTTGCGCCTCGGCCAGACGGGCGGTGAGGTCGGTCAGGCGGTCCGTCGCGTCCTGGCCGCGCTCGGCCCAGCTTGCCATCTCGCGCTTCAGGCTCTCCAGCCGCTGGCCGCGCTGGGTATCGGCGCTGCGCAGGGCAGCCAGGCGGGCGCGGGCGGCGCCCTCGGCCTGGCGGGCTTCGTTCAACGCGGCACGGGCCTGGTCCACCGCCTGGCGGGCGGCATTCACGTCCGGCAGGGCGGCATGGGTTTCCCGCAAAGCGGTGAGGGCGGTATCCGCCTCGGCGGCTTCGGCGGATGCCTGGTCGCGTTGTGCGGCGGCGGCGGCGGCCCGGCTGGCGCCCCGCTCGGCCTCGGCGGTCAGGCGAATCGCCTCGGCGCGGGCCTTGTCGAAACGCTGCTCGGCCTGGCGGCGGGCCTCGCGGGCCTGGGTTTCGGCGGCCCGGTGCGTCTCGCGGATTTTCACCTCATTGGCCCGGGCCTCATGCTCGGCGGCTTCG
This sequence comes from uncultured Pseudomonadota bacterium, assembly GCA_963794625.1. GTDB lineage: Bacteria > Pseudomonadota > Alphaproteobacteria > Acetobacterales > Acetobacteraceae > Acidocella. The sequence continues at coordinate 291,221 of CAWCEU010000009.1, read as the reverse complement.
GCGCGCAGGCGCTCGTCCTTCGCGGCCTGGGCGGTTTGGCGCGCGGCGGCGCGCTCGCGCTCCAGCTCCGTCAGGCGGTTGCGCTGCTTCAGCCGTACGGCGGCTTCCGAGGCGGCGCCGGCGCGCACGGTATAGCCATCCCAGCGCCAGAGCGCGCCCTCGCGCGAGACCAGAATCTGGCCGGGCGTGAGATTACCCTGGTGCAGATCGCCATCCGCCCCCTCGGGCAGCAGCAGGATGTGGGAGAGTGCGCGCCTCAGCGCCTCCGGCCCTTGGGCAAGCTGGGCGAAACTATGCAGCGGCACCACCGGCAGATCGAGATCCGGCAGCTTGCGCCAATGCCGGGCGGCCTGGGTATCGGCGGAAGCGGAAAGCTCCTCACGCAAGGCCGCGCCCAAGGCGGCTTCCAGCCCCGGCGGCACGGTGATCTGGTCCAGGATCGGCTGGCTTTCCCGCCCGAATTTCTGCGCCAGCAAGGCGGCCAGCGCATCATATTCGGTGCTGACCTTGGTGGCGGCGGCTTCCAGTGATGAGGCGCGGGAGCGTGCCCCCGCCAGCTCCGCCTCGGCGGTGGCGCGGGCCTCGGCGGCCTCGGCTTCGGCCTTGGCGCGGGTGGCTTCGGCCGCGATCACCGCCTCGCGCGCGGCGAGCAAGGCGGCCTCGGCCTCGGCGCGCTCCGCCTCGGCTTCCAGCACGCGCTCGGGCGGGATCAGCGTCGCGGCGATCTTGTCGTACTCGGCCCTGGTCTCGGCGGCGCGCTGGGCCAGGCGGCGGGCGCGGGCTTCGGCCTCGTTCAAAGCACGGCGGGCGGACTCAGCCTCGGCGGCAAGGCGCGCGGCATCCTCGGTTGCCTTGGTGGCGGCGGCCTCGGCTTCGCGCATGGCGTCCAAAGCCGCGTCTTCGGCGCGGCCCGCTTCCTCGATCGCGGCGGGGGCGGAGACGGTTTCCTCCAGCAGCACGTGCTGCTCGGCCTCCAACCGCGCCTGGGCGGCCTGCGCATCCGCCACCAGCTTTTGCGCGTGGCCATGGTCGCGGGTCAGCGCGTCCAGCCGGGTCTTGGCTTCGGTCAGCGCGGCGCGGGCGCGGGCCTCGGCCTCTTCCATTTGCTCGGCGGCGATGCGCGCGCGCTCCAGCAATGTGCGGGCTTGTGCCTCGGCTTCGCGCAGCGGGGGCAGGGCGGCCTCGGCGGTTTCCGCCGCACCGGCGGCGTCCCGCGCCTTGATTGCGGTTTCCGCCACGCGCGCCTCGGCGGCGGCGAAAGCGGCCTGCGCGGCTTCCCGCGCCGCCACGGCGATGGCACGCTGGATGGAGAGCAGCTCCGCCTCCGCCGCGCGGATAGTGCCGGAGAGATTCTTGTAGCGCGTGGCCTGGCGGGCCTGCTTCTTCAACTCGCCCAGCCGCGCTTCCAGCTGGCCTTTCAGATCTTCCGCGCGCAGCAGATTCTGCTCGGCGGCTTTCAGCTTCAGCTCCGCCTCATGCCGGCGGGCATGCAGGCCGGTGATGCCGGCAGCCTCTTCCAGCAAAGCGCGCCGCTCATCGGGCCGGGCATTCACCAGCGCGCCGACGCGCCCCTGGCTCACCATCGCCGAGGCGCGGGAGCCGGAGGCCAGGTCCGCGAACAGGGTCTGCACGTCGCGCGCCCGGGCTTCCTTGCCGTTCACGCGATAGGCGCTGCCCGCGCCACGCTCGATCTTGCGGGAGATTTCAAGATCCGCCGCCTCCTGGAACGGCGGCGGGGCCAGCCCCAGCGTCTCCTCCAGCGTCAGCGTCACTTCCGCCAGATTGCGGGCCGCGCGGCCCGTGGTTCCGGCGAAGATCACGTCCTCCATCTCGGTGCCGCGCATGTTGCGGGCATTGGCCTCGCCCATCGCCCAGCGCAGTGCCTCGATGACGTTGGACTTTCCGCACCCGTTCGGCCCGACCACCCCCGTCAGGCCGGGAGAATCTCCACCGTCGTCGGGTCAGCGAAGCTCTTGAAACCGGCGATACGCAGCCGGGCGAAGCGTGCGGGCATCCTGCCTCCTTTAGCCCCCGGCGGCCTTGGTCACGAGCGCGGCGAAATCGTCGTAATCCATCGCACCGGGATAGGTCTTGCCGTTGAGGACGAAGCTGGGGGTGGCATCGATATTGTAGGTCTTTTCCGCTTCCTGCTGGCCGCTCAGGATGAACTGCGCCAGCTTGGTGTCATTCCAGGCTTTCTCATAGGTGGCCTGGTCCATCCCGGCGAGGGCGGCATATTTGAAGATCGAGGCGTGGTAATCCTCGTTCGGCTGGAAGGCCCAGTCATTCTGGCTGGCGAACAGCGCCTCGATGAACGGGTAATATTCATTGGCGGGCAGATAGCGCGCCACCTGGGCGGCCTTCAGCGCCACCTGGTCCAGCGGGAAATCGTGATAGACGATGCGCAGCTTGCCCGTGTCCACCAGTTTCGGCTTCACCTGCGGCATCGTGACCGTGGCGAATTCGGCGCAATGGGTGCAGGTGAGGGAGAAGAATTCCATGATTGTCACCTTCGCGCTGGGCGAGCCGACGGAGCGTTCCGTTTCCGTGGGCGGGGTCGCGCCAGCCGAGTCGGCCCAGGCGGCAGATGGCGCCAGGGTGGAGGCGCCCACTGCGGAGGCACCTACTATGGATAGTATGGAACGGCGGGTAATCTGCATGTTTTCTCCTATATATAGTGTAGCCAGATTTTCACATGGGAGTCCAACCCCGGCGGCAAAGTTATCCACGGGATTTTATGCCCCGGTAGAGCCGGGCCAGGGCGGCGCCGAGTTCCCCAGGGGGTAGGTCTTGCGGCGGCTGCGCGGTGTTGCGCGGCGTGGGACGCGCCGGCGCTGTTGCGGGCGGGCGGGGTACCTGCTGCTCGAAGCGCAGCCGTTCGATGGCTGAGTGGCCCAAGGCGAGGTTCAGGCGGGCGATGATCTGCGGCGCGGAGAATTGCAGCTCCATCGCCGTGGGGCCGGTGCAGCCGAGCGTGAGGGTGCCCCCGGCGAATTTCAGCGGTGCCGCGCGGGCGGCCAGGTCCGGCCCGGCGAGCTGCGGCCAGTCCGCCAAAATCTGCGCGGCGGCGGGGGCGCGGCGGCGGAAGGCCGGGCGGGTGACGGGGGCGAGAATGGCCGCAATGCCCCGCGGGGCAAAATTGCGCGGCATTGGTTCGTCAGGCACAATCTGTACCCGTGGCGCCCGCTTCCTCTTCTTCCCTTCCTCCGGCACGGAAACTCCTGTCCTGGTATCACCGGCACCGCCGCCATCTGCCCTGGCGCAGTGCTCCCGGAGAATTGGCGGACCCGTACCGCGTCTGGCTCTCCGAGATCATGCTGCAGCAGACGGTGGTGGCCACCGTGAAGCCCTATTACGCCAAATTTCTGGCGGCGTACCCCACAGTGCAAGCCCTTGCGGCGGCCAGCGTGGAGGAGGTGTGCGCCCTCTGGGCCGGGCTTGGTTACTACGCACGCGCCAGAAACCTGCATAAATGCGCGATTGCGGTGGCCGCGCTGGGCGGATTCCCAAAACGTATCGAAGCGTTACGGGCCTTGCCGGGCATCGGCCCCTATACCGCCAATGCGGTGGGCGCCATTGCCTTTGGGCTGCCGGTTTTGCCGGTGGATGGCAATGTGGAGCGCGTCGCCTCCCGCCTCTTCGCCATCGCCGACCCGCTGCCGGGCTCAAAAAAAACCATCGCGGCGGCGGCGGAAACGCTGATCCGGGACAAGGCGGCCCAGGCCGCGCCGGGGGATTTCGCGCAGGCCCTGTTTGATCTGGGAGCCACCATCTGCACGCCCAAATCCCCCAACTGCCTGATCTGCCCCTGGAGCAGCCATTGCCGGGCGCAGGCGCAGGGGCTGGCCGAGTTGTTGCCCGTGAAGGCGAAGAAGGCGGCGCGGCCGCGCCGGGAGGGCAGCGCGTATGTGCTGCTGGATGCCGGGAACAACGTGCTGCTGCTGCGCCGCCCGCCGCACGGGCTGCTGGGCGGCATGCTGGTGCTGCCGGAGCAACCGCCGGTGAAGGCGCGCTGGCGCCGTGCCGGAGAGGTGGAGCACGTCTTCACCCATTTCGCCCTCACCCTTTCCGTGCGGGTGGCGAGGGTCGCGGCGCTGCCGGACGGCGTGTTGAGTGCCCCGGCGGGCACCGCCCCCTTGCCATCGGTAATGCGCAAGGCGCTTGACGCGGGCTGCAGGGCGCTCAACCATGCGGGCAATGATAAATGACCCGCATGCTGGCCTGCTGGCCATCGACACCCATGTCGACATCCCCTGGCCGGAGGGCCCCAGCCCCTTCGAGGACGGCCCGCGCTGTGTTGACCTGCCGAAGCTGAGGCAAGGCCGGGTCGCGGCGGTGTGTTTCGCGGCCTATATCCCGCAAGGCCACCGGGACGATGCGGCGCACGAGGCCGCCGCCACCCGCGCCCGCGCGATGCTGGCGGCCATCGCCGCCATGGCCCCGGCGGATGGCTCCGGCGGGCTGCTTGCCACCAGCGCGGCCGGGGTTGAGGCCGCCTTCGCCGCCGGCAAGCCCGGCATCATCCCGGCCATCGAGAATGGCTATGCCATCGGCCGGAGTCTCGCCCTGCTGGACGAGTTCGCTGCGCAGGGCGTGCGCTACATGACGCTTACCCATAACGGCCATAACGAGATCGCGGATGCCGCCATTGCCCTGCCCAATCTGGGCGATGCGGAGCAGGAATATGGCGGGCTCTCGGATTTCGGCCAGGCGGTGGTGGAGCGGATGAACGAGCTGGGCATGCTGATCGACGTCTCCCACGCCGCCAAGAGCACCATGATGCAGGCGGCACGGCGTTCGCGCACACCGGTTGTGGCCACCCATAGCTGCATGAAGACATTATGCGACCATAAGCGCAATTTGGATGACGAGCAGCTGGACATGCTGGCCGCCACGGGCGGGCTGGCGCAGATCACCATTGTTTCCAACTTCCTGAGGCCGAAGGCGCGGGCGTCTGATCTGACGGTGGAGGATATCGTCGATCACGTCGATTACGCGGTAAAGCGCATGGGGATTGATCATGTCGGAATCGGTACGGATTTTGACGGTGGCGGCGGTGTGCGCGGCTACATGAACGCATCGCAGACGCCAAACCTGACGGCGGCTTTGGCCAAGCGCGGTTACGCGAAAGAGGAAATCGCCAAGATCTGGGGTGGGAATTTCCTGCGGCTGATGCGGAAGGCTGAGGAGGTTGCCGAGGAGAGGAAGGCGGCGGCGGATTAGGGCGATAGAGAGAATGACTGAGGTCCAAGAGAGTTTTTAGCCTCTTGTCCACGAGAAATAAGGTTTTTATACTTTGTTTCTTATTCGAAATGGGCGGCAGTCCGCCATCGGCAAATTGGCTTTCCACTTCATCGTCAACAAGAACGCCATCGAAGTCAAAAGCAATTCGAAGTTGATTATCGAGAGCCTCGTCGGAAGTGATGATGTTATGCCTGCAACCAATTTTTGCTCTATGGGATAAGGCATTCAGATCTCAGTTCTTAATTAATATTCCTTGTGAAAGTAGAGGTTGGTAATCGTTGTTTTGATTTTACCCCTCCGGCCACAACCAAGCCGCCCCGCGCACGCCCGACGAATCCCCATGCTTCGCCTTCACGATGTTCGGCGCCACATGGTCGGAGAAAATATAAGGCCGCATCAACCCCGGCAGCACGGAATAAAGATGCTCCATATTCGAAACCCCGCCACCCAAAACGATGCAGTCCGGGTCCAGCAGATTGGTGATGACGGCGAGCGCCCTGGCCATTCTGTCCGCATGGCGGGCTAAGGCGGCTTCGGCTTTTTCGTCTCCCCCGGCGGCGCGCTGGGGCAGGGTGCTGGCGTCATTATAGCCCGGCCCGTCGCATTCCCGCGCCAAGGACGGGCCGGCGAGGTAAAGCTCCAGGCATCCCACTTGCCCGCACCAGCAGCTTCGCAGCGGCATCTCCTCCGGCTTGGGCCAGGGCAGGGGGGTGTGGCCGAACTCTCCGGCCAGGCGGTGCCGCCCCTCTAGAATCCGGCCATTCACCACAATCCCGGCACCCGTGCCGGTGCCGATGATCATGCCGAACACCACGGTATTTCCGGCGGCGGCGCCATCTGAGGCTTCGGAGAGGGCAAAGCAATTCGCGTCATTGGCCACGCGCACCTCACGCCCCAGCAGGGCGGCCAGGTCGCGGTCAAACGGGTGGCCATTCAGCGCGTTGGAATTCGCATTCTTCACCAGCCCCGTGGCGGGGGAAATACAGCCGGGGATTCCCACCCCCACACTGGCGCGCTGCCCGGTTTCCTGTTCGGCTTCACGCACCAGATCGGCGATGGTGCGCAACGCCGCGTCATAACCCGGCGGGGTGGGGCGGCGGCGGCGCAGCAGGGGTGCGCCGTCCTCCCCCAGAACCATGATCTCTGTTTTCGTGCCGCCAAGGTCGATGCCGATGCGATGTGCCATGGCTCCGGTTTCTGGGCCGAAACGCTGGCTGGCTCAAGACGGGCGGCTTGCCCAAGGCGGGGTGAAGGCGCAATCTGCGGTTATGGGTGAACGTCTGATCGATGCACAATATCAAAAATCCCCGATCCCCGTGCTGAGGGCGGCGCGTGCCCTGCGCGGCATGGAGGCGGGCGAGAAGCTGCGGATTCTGGCCACAGATCCCGAGGCCGTGGCGGATTTCCGGGAGTTCTGCAAAAGCTCCGGCCATGCGCTGATCGCCGCCAGCGAGAGCAAGGGCGTGTTCAGTTTCTCGCTCAAATGCCAGAGGGGGGCGGGATGAGCGTCGCGCTGTTTACGCATCCGGCGGCCTTGGGGCATGATACCGGGCCCGACCACCCGGAATGTGCGGACAGGCTACGCTATGTGCTGCGGGCACTTGAGGCGCAGGATTTCACGCCCCTGCTGCGCGAGCTGGCGCCGCGCGCCACGATAGAACAGCTCAAGGCGGCGCATGATGCGGATTATGTGGATGCCATTCTCGCCATGCCAGGAGACCGCGTAACCGTCATCGATGGCGATACGGTGTTCGGCCCCGGCACGCTGGAGGCCGCGTTGCGCGCGGCGGGCGGTGCCGCGGCGGCGGTGGATGCGGTGATGGAAGGCTGGGCGCAGGCCGCCTTCGTCGCCATGCGCCCGCCCGGCCACCATGCCGAGGCCGACCGCGCCATGGGTTTCTGCTTCTTCAACAACGCCGCGGTGGCGGTCAGGCAGGCCCAGCTTCGCTGGGGGTTGAAGCGCGTGGCGGTGGTGGATTTCGACGTGCATCACGGCAACGGCACCCAGCATATCTTCGCGCGGGATGCGGGGGTGATGTACGCCTCCTCCCATCAGGCGCCATGTTTTCCCGGCACCGGGGCCGAGGCGGAAACCGGTGTTGGCAATGTGGTGAACGTGCCGCTGCCACCCGGCACCAATGGCGAGACCTTCCGCGAGGCCTGGCACATGGCCATCCTGCCGCGCCTGGCCGCCTTCGCGCCGGAGCTGCTGGTCATCTCCGCCGGGTTCGACGCCCATGCCGCCGACCCGTTGGCCCAGATGCGGCTGAGGGAGCAGGATTTCGTCTGGCTCACGCGGGAATTGCTGGTGGTGGCGGAGGCAAGCTGCCCGGGGCGTGTCGTCTCGCTGCTGGAAGGGGGGTATGACCTCAACGCGCTCGCGCAAAGCTGTGCCGCACATGTGCGCACGTTAATGCGGTTGTGATTCCCGCTTGGCGCGGGTACGGGAGCAGTCATGACAGATAATTCCGACATTGCCGCCATGTCTTTCGAGGATGCTCTGGCGGCGCTTGAGGCCATCGTGCGCGGGCTGGAATCCGGCCAGCAGAAGCTGGAGGACGCGATTACCGCCTATGAGCGCGGTGCGGCGCTGAAGAAACATTGCGAGGAAAAACTGGCCCAGGCCGAAGCCAGGGTGCAGGCGATCGTGGCGCGGGCGGATGGCTCGCTGGCCCTGAAGGACGGAGAATAAAGATGGCGCTAGATATTGTGCGCAAGCCGGACGCCCTGGCCGAGGCGCTGACCGAAACCGCCCGGCTGGTGGAAGCGCAGCTGGATGCGCTGCTGCCCGTGCCCGAGACCGCCGAGGCCAGGCTGATCGAGGCGATGCGCTATGCCGTGCTGAATGGCGGCAAGCGCATGCGCGCCTTTCTGGTGATGGAGGTGGCGAAGCTCTTTTCCGTCAACCGTACCTGTGCCGCGCGTGTCGCGGCTTCGGTGGAGATGCTGCACGCCTACTCTTTGGTGCATGACGATCTGCCGGCGATGGATGATGACGATCTGCGCCGCGGGATGCCCAGCTGCCACAAGAAATTCGACGAGGCGACCGCCATTCTGGCCGGGGATGCGCTGCAGACCCGCGCCTTCGAGGTGCTGGCCGAGGAGGACACCCATGCCGACCCGGAGGCGCGGGTTGAGCTGGTGCTGGCGCTGGCCGGGGCGGCTGGCATGCGCGGCATGGTCGGCGGGCAGATGATCGACATGGAATCCGAGGGCAAGGACCTGACCGGCCCCGAGATTACCCGCCTGCAGGCGCTGAAGACCGGAAGGCTGATCCAGTTTGCGGCCGAGGCGGGCGCCATTCTGGGCCGCGCCCCGGCCACGCAGCGCCACTCCATCATGGCTTACGGGCGGGATCTGGGGGCGGCCTTCCAGATTTATGACGATGTGCTGGACGAAACCGCCACGCCTGAGGAAATGGGCAAGACCGCCGGCAAGGACGCCGCCGCCGGCAAGGCGACGATGGTGCGGATTCTGGGGCTGGAACGGGCCCGCGCCCAGGCCGAGACGCTAGCTGAGCAGGCGGCCGGGCATCTGGATGGGTTTGGCGGGCGTGCAGCACTGCTGCAGGCCCTGGCCCGCTTCACCGTAACGCGCAAGAGCTGATCCGCCCGAAGAGCAAGTCAGGCACTGCGAGATTATTGGCCGGACTGCTTAAAAGCTTGGCCTGTGGAAAGGTTAAAAAATAAGCAGGGCTGGATGGAGGATCCACTCAGCCCCTGCTTTCTCCCGTGGCATCAATGTTGCTTACTGAACTGTCATAATTAGAGGCGCTGTCATAAAACGCAGCCTTCGAGGCATTCAGGAGCGGCTTATATGGCTTTGGTTGAAACCGGGAACGGGATGCGCGCGGCACAGGCGGGGCTGTCCGCCCGCGAGGCGCCGTTTCACGAAATCCCGGTGATCGATTTTGGCGCGATGCAGGGCGATGACCTGGCCGCCAAGCAACAGGTGGCGCGGGCGCTGTATGAGGCCGCCACCAAGATCGGGTTTTTCTACATCAAGAATCACGGCGTGCCGGAGGATATCATCCAGGCGATGTTCGCCGCCGGGCCCGCTTTCTTCGCGCTGCCGCCCGAAGAGAAGATGAAGGTTCACGTCAAGCTCTCCACCAATAATTCCGGCTACACGCCGCTTTTGGAGGAGAATGTGAACCCCAAGGCCAAGGGCGACCTGCACGAGGCCTATGACATCGCCGCCGAGCTGGACCCCAATGACCCTGACCTTGCCAGCGGCAAGGGGCTTTATGGCGTGAATCTCTGGCCGGAGGGCATGCCGGAATTCCGCGCCGCGATGCTGGCTTATCATCATGAGGTGCTGAAGCTGGGGCGGCGCATGTTCAAGGCCTTCGCGCTCGCTTTGGGGCAGGACGAGCATTTCTTCGACCCGATGATCACCAAGCCCACCTGCGCCCAGCGCATCATCTATTACCCGCCGCAGGAGGGGGTGATCGACGAAGACCAGATCGGCATCGGCCCGCACTCCGATTATGAATGTTTCACCATCCTGGCCCAGCATGAGGTGGCGGCCTTGCAGGTGCTCAACACCGCCGGAGAATGGATCGCCGCGCCGCCGATCCCCGGTACGTTCGTGGTGAATATTGGCGACCAGATGGCGCGCTGGAGCAACGACCTCTTCGCCTCCACTTTGCACCGGGCCATCAACCTTACCGGCCGGGCGCGCTATTCGGCGCCGTTCTTCCTGGGCACCAATTACGACACGCTGATCGACGTGCTGCCCGGCTGCGTGAGTGCTGAGCGCCCGCGCAAATACGACCCCGTCATCGCCGGTGATTATGTGCAAAGCCGGTTCGATGCGACTTACGGCTACCGTCAGACTGAATCCTGAAACTGCAAGGACATATCATGAAGCTTAAGACACTCGCCGGTCTCGCCCTGGCCGCGTTGACGGCCGCCGCCCCCGCCGCCCAGGCGCAAACCAAGATCGAGAAGCCGAAGATCGCCTTCATCTTCCTCGGCACCGCCACGGATGGCGGCTGGTCGCAATCGCAGAACGCGGCGCGCATCGCGCTGGCGAAGGCCTATCACCAGAAGATCCCGGTGGCCGAGAACGTGCCGGAGCAGACCGAGAAGGTGGAGCAGGCGGTTGATCTGTTCATCAGCCACGGCGCCAATGTGATCATCGCGGGCTCTTATGGTTATTCCGACGCGATGGCGGCTGAGGCCAAGGCGCATCCCAGCCTCGCCTTCATCAACATGGCGGGCATTTCCTCGGCACCCAACCTGGAAAGCCCTTATCCCAAGACCTATCAGGGCTGGTATCTGGCCGGCATGGCGGCGGGCTACGCCACCAAGAGCAAGCAGCTTGGCATGATGCTGGGCTTTCCCATCCCTGACGTGCTGTGGGACATCAACTCCTTCGCACTGGGCGCGCAGGCGGCCAATCCGGGCACCATCGTGCATGTGGCCTTCGTGAATTCCTGGTCCGACCCGGTGAAGGAAGCGCAGATCTCCACCGCGATGATCCAGCAGGGTGCCGACGTGATCGCCACCGACATGGACAGTCCCGCCGCGCTGGTTGTGGCCGAGAAGGCCGGCAAATATTCCGTCGGCTATCAGGTGGATATGGGCAAGAGCGCGCCGAACGGCATCCTCACCTCCGTCGTCTTCCATTGGGACAAGGAGCTGGTGCCTGCCGTGGCGGCGATGAAGGCCGGCACCTGGAAGAGCGGCGGCACACCGCTTTACGGCATCGATACCGGTGTGGTCGATGTTGCACCGCTGGAGCATATCCCGGCCGATGACATCGCCAAGATCGAGGCCGTGCGTGCGAAGATGATCGCGGGCACGTTCGATGTCTGGGCCGGGCCGGTCACGGACCAGTCTGGCAAGGTGGAAGTGGCCGCGGGCAAATCCCCGAGCGTTGATGACCTTTGGAACATGAATTACCTCGTGTCCAACGTGAAAGGTTCGATGAAATAAGCAAGTTCGCTGTCCGGCTCTCGGGAGTCGAGAAGAGCTTCGGAACGCGCCCGGCTTTGCTGGGCGCGTCTTTTTCGCTTGCATGGGGCGAGGTGCATGCGCTGCTGGGTGAGAATGGCGCGGGCAAATCCACGCTGATGAACGTGCTGGCCGGGTTCTACACGGCCGATGCGGGCGTGCTGGACGTGGATGGCGAGGCGGCACGGTTCGAAACCCCCTCCGCCGCGGCGGATGCGGGCATCGGCATGGTGCATCAGCATTTCAAGCTGGTGGGGCCGCTCTCGGTGCTGGAAAATCTGCGCCTGGCCTGCGCGCGGCGCGCCGGGTGGCGCGGCAAGGCCGAGGCGTTGCGTGCGATGGAGACATTAGGCGCGGAGCTGGGCTTCAAGCTGGACCCCTCGGCGCGGGTGGACGAGATGGCGGTCTCCGACCAGCAGAAGCTGGAAATCATGAAAGTGCTGCTGGCCGGGGCACGCATCCTGGTGCTGGACGAGCCGACGGCGGTGCTGACGGAACAGGAGGCGCAATCCGCCCTGGGGCTGGCCCGCAATTTGGCGAGAAGCGGGCGCGCCGTGGTGCTCATCACCCATAAGCTGCGCGACGTGCTGGGATTCTCCGACCGCGTGACGGTGATGCGCGCCGGGCGCACGATCATCGACGGCGCGCCATCGGAAGGCATGACCGCCGCCTCCCTCTCGGAAGCGATGGTGGGCACGGCGCCGGTGATGGAAGCTCCACCGCTCACCGGCGGGCGGCAGTTGAAACCGGATTTGCTCAAGGTGATGGGCCTTTCCGCCCCGGCCAGCGCGCATGGCGTGGCGCTGCGCGAGATTGGCTTTGCCGTGCAGGGCGGCGAGATTTTCGGCGTGGCGGGAATCGGCGGCAATGGCCAGGCGGAGCTGGTGGAGGCGCTGATCGGCGTGCGGCCGGTGACAGCGGGCAGCGTGCTGTTCGATGGCGTGGACATGCCCGCCAGCCCCGAGGCGCGGCGCGAGCGCGGCCTGCGCTACATCCCCGCCGACCGCATGGGCATGGGGCTGTTCGGGGAATTGCCGCTGAACGTGAACATCTCCCTCCCCCGCCTGCTGGGCGCGCGGGCGGAGAAAAAATGGCTGGTGACCAAAGGCTGGATGAACACCTTGGCGCAGGATGCGATTTCGCAATTCGAGGTGGCGGGTGCGCATGTGGATCTGCCGGTGCGGCTGCTCTCCGGCGGCAATGCGCAGAAGCTGATGCTGGCGCGCGAATTCACCGCAGGCATGGATATTCTCATCGCCCATTCCCCCACGCGCGGGCTGGATATCCGCGCCGTGCAGGCGGTGCAGGCCCGCCTGCGCGCCGCTGCGGAGGCCGGTGCGGCCGTGCTGCTCATTTCAGAGGATCTTGACGAGATCATGCAACTTTCCGACCGCGTGGCGGTGATGAGCCATGGCCGCATGAGCCCGCCGGAGCCGGTGGCGGCGGTGGACCGGGCGCGCATCGGCCGGCTGATGCTGGAGATGCATTGAATGGCGCGCCTCATTCTCTCCCCGCGCCTGGCCGCCAGCCGCCGTTTCACTTTTTTCGTGCTGCTGGGCGGCATTCTCGCCGGGCTGGTGGTCTCCGGCGGGTTTCTGCTCACCCAGGGCATGGGGCTGTCGGACCTCGCCAGCCAGTTCGTGGGCTATACATTCGGCAACCCTGAAGGGCTGGACCAGACGCTGACGCGTTCCATTCCCCTCATTCTCGTCGGGCTCTCGGTCGCGGTCTGCCTGAAGGTGAAATTCTGGAATATCGGGGTGGAGGGCCAGCTCTGGGCGGGTGCGATGGCCGCCACCGCTGTCTCGCTCTACCATATCGGCCCGGAAGCCGCGCGGCTTTGGGTGATGTGCATCGCCGCATTGCTCGGCGGGGGGTGTGGTGCGGCGTCTGCGCGCTGGCGCGCATCAAGCTGCGAGCGAATGAGGTGGTGACGACGCTCTTGATGAATTACGTCGCGTATATGCTGGCGCAGCAGCTTCTCTATGGCGCCTGGCGCAACCCGGAGGATTCCTTTCCCGTTTCCAAGACCTATCCGCCGGGCGAAACGCTGGCGCTGCTGGGTTTCGGCCATGTGCATGCGGGCATTTTCTTCTCTATGGGTGCGGCTTTGTTCTGCTGGTGGCTCTGCGGCTTCGCGCGGGTGGGCTATATGGCCAAGGCCGTGGCCGCCAACCCGCAGGCGGCGCGCGCGGTGGGGGTGCCGGCCGGCATGGTGGTGCTGCTGATGGCGAGCCTGGGGGGCGCGCTCTCGGGCCTCGCGGGCTTCACCATCGTTTGCGGGGAGGAGCATAAGCTTACTCAGTTCGTCGGCAATGATTTCATTTTCCCCTCCATCGTCATCGCCTATCTGGCGCGCTCCAACCCGCTGGGGGTGGTGGTGGCGGGCATCGCCATCGCGGCCTTGTACACGGCGGGGAATTCGCTGAAGGCGTTCTACCAATTGCCCGGCGCCACGGTGCTGACCATCGAGGCAATTCTGCTGCTCTGCGTCTGCGCCGCCGAATTCTTTCTGCGCTACCGGCTGGATTGGGTGAAAACCGCGAAGGTGGCGCCGTGATGGAGCTGTTCACCGCCTGGGCCGGCACCATCCCGGCCTTTGCCGCGCCGTTTCTGCTGGCCACCATCGGGCTCATCATCAATGAGCGCGCGGGGGTGATGAATCTCGGTGCGGAGGGCATCATGGCGATGTCCGCCGTCACGGCGGTGCTCATCAATCTGGCGGGCGGCGATGCGGGGCTGGCGCTGCTGGGCGGCATCGGCGCCGGGCTGGCGCTCACCGCCATCTTCGGCGTCATGGCGGTATTTTTGCGGGTGGACCAGGTGCTGGCCGGGCTGGTGGCCTTCGCGCTCGGCATCGGCGTGTCCGGCTTCCTGGGGGACGGGTTCGAGAACCAGACCGCCAACGGCATCTCGCCTTTCCCGGCGTCCTGGTTCGCCTTCCTGCCCAAAATCCTGGCGGGTATTCTGGACCAGGACTGGCTGACCTATTTCGCCTTCTGCGCCGCCATCGCCGTATGGTTCGTGGTTGAGCGCACGGATCTCGGCCTGCGCCTGCGCGCGGTGGGGGAGGATGCCCCGGCGGCGGATGCGGCGGGGGTGAATGTAGCACTCTACCGCTTCGGCGCGGTGCTGGCGGGCGGGGTGTTCTGTGCCATCGCGGGGGCGCATCTCAGCCTCGTGGGGGCGCATATCTGGGTGGATGGCATGGTGGCCGGGCGCGGCTGGATCGCGGTGGCGATGGTGACATTGGCGCGCTGGAACGCGCTGCGCGCCATCGCCGCGGCTTTGCTGTTCGGCGCCATCCAGGCGCTGGTGCCGCAGTTGCTCTCCTCGGGCATGAATGTGCCGGTCTATCTCATCGAGATGTCGCCCTATCTCGCCACTCTGGCCTATTTGCTTATTGCCGGGCTGTTCGCCAAAGGCGCTGACGCGCAGCCGGTTGATCTTGGCCGGCCTTATCTGCGCGAGGAACGGCGCTGAAACTTCGGCGTTGACAGGCTGAGCCACGGCGTGAACACTCCAAGGGTTGGGCCAGAGTTGTTTCCGTTTATTTTGGCTCGCGGCAACAGCTCTGGCTCATTGTTGCCGCGAGCAACTTTATCGGATCAACCGATTCCGGTTGATCCGATATTGCTCTAGACGTGGAGAGACCCCGATGAGCATGCGGTTCCTGCTGGATGGCGAGGTGATCGCGCTGGAGGAGGTGGACCCCACCGGCACGGTTCTGGAGATGCTGCGCACCCGCCTGCGCCGCACCGGCACCAAGGAAGGCTGCGCGGAGGGCGATTGCGGCGCCTGCACCGTGCTGCTGGGCGAGCTTGCGGGCGAGCGCATTGCCTGGCGGGCGGTGAATAGCTGCATCACCTTCCTGCCGATGCTGGATGGCAAGGCGCTGCTGACCATTGAGAGCCTGGGCGGCGCGCACCCTGTGCAGACGGACATGGTGGAGCGCCATGGCTCGCAATGCGGCTTCTGCACGCCGGGTATCGTGATGTCCCTCTACGGCAAAGCCATTGGCGCGCTGGGGGCGGAGCAGAGTGTGGCGGATATACTCTCGGGCAATCTCTGCCGCTGCACCGGCTACGGGCCGATATTGGCGGCGGGCGAGGCAATGGGCAGCACGCCGCGTGACGATGCGGCCGCCGTTACAGCATTGCGGAAATTGCAGGACTGAAAGCCGGGAGTTCCGATTCCAGGATAATCTCGCCGGGCATGAGCGCCGGCCTTCACGCCGCGCAGCACCGATGAGCTGGCGGCTTTATATCTCAGCCATCCGCAGGCGCGGCTGGTGGCGGGGGCCACGGATGTCGGGCTTTGGGTGACCAAGCAGCAGCGCGTGCTGGATGAATTGATCTTCATCGGCGATATCGAGGATTTGCGTCTCATCGAGGAAACGCCGGAGGGCGTGAAGCTGGGCGCCTGCGTGCGCTATACGGAGGCGCAAGCCGCGCTGACACGCCTGCACCCGGCGCTGGGGGAATTGGTGCGGCGCATCGGCGGCGCGCAGGTGCGCAACGCGGGCACCATCGGCGGCAATATCGCCAATGGCTCGCCGATTGGCGACATGCCGCCCGCGTTGATCGCGCTGGGGGCGAAGCTGACGCTTCGCCGGGGCGATGAACGCCGGAGCATGGCGCTGGAGGATTTCTTCATCGCCTACGGCAAACAGGATCGTCAGCCGGGGGAGTTTGTGGAGTCCATCTTCATCCCGCGCCCGGAGGAGAAAGATATCGTCAGCATCTCCAAACTCTCCAAGCGCTTCGATAGCGACATTTCCGCCGTCTGCGGTGCCATCAAGCTGCGGGTCGAGGACGGGCGCATTGCTGAGGCGCGCATCGCCTTTGGCGGCATGGCGGCGACGCCGAAACGCGCCAAGGCGGCCGAGGCGGCGCTGATTGGCGCGGCCTGGAGCGAGGAAAGTTTGGAAAAAGCCGCGTCCTTGATTGCGGAAGATTTTGCGCCGCTGAGCGATGTACGCGGCAGCAGTGCCTATCGCCTCGCTGTGGCGGGCAATCTGTTGCGCCGGCTCTGGGCGGAACAGCAAGGCGAAATGGTGAATGTTCTGGAGCTGGCCCATGGCTGACCGCGAGATCCAGTTCCTCTCCGCCGTCTCGCGCCCGTTGCCGCATGATTCCGCGCGTGCCCATGTCTCCGGCCAAGCGCTTTATACGGACGATGTGCCCGAGGCCGCCGGCATGCTGCATGGCGCGTTCGGATTGTCTGAGGCCGCACATGCGAAGATTGTAAGCCTCGATCTTTCCGCCGTGCGCGCCGCCCCTGGCGTGGTGGCGGTATTTTCCGCCGCCGATATTCCAGGCAAGAACGATGTCAGCCCCTTCGCGGGCGATGACCGGCTCTTCGCGGAGAGCGAGGTAATCTATCACGGCCAGGCGATCTTCCTGGTCGTCGCCACCAGCTACCAGGCTGCCCGCCGTGCGGCGAAGCTGGGCAAGGTGGAATATGAAAAACTCCCGCCTCTGCTCTCCATCGAGGACGCGCTGGCGGCGGATTCGGTGATCGAGCCTGCCCAGACGATGGGGCGGGGCGACGTGGCGGCGGCGCTGGCGGCTTCGCCACGCCGCGTGCAGGGCCGGCTTGAAATCGGCGGGCAGGATCATTTCTATCTGGAAGGGCAGATCGCCATCGCCTCGCCGCAGGAAGGCGGGGTGCATGTGCTCTCCTCCACCCAGCATCCCAGCGAGGTGCAGCATATCGTCTCGCGCGTGCTGGGGCTTGCTGATGCGGACGTCACGCTGGAGGTGCGCCGCATGGGCGGCGGCTTTGGCGGCAAGGAAACGCAACCCGCCCTCTTCGCCGCCGCCGCCGCGCTGGCGGCGCTGCGCACCGGGAGCCAGGTGAAAATCCGCGCCGACCGTGACGACGACATGGTGATGACCGGCAAGCGCCATGAATTCTCCGCCGGGTATGAGGCGGGGTTTGACGAAACCGGAACCATCCAGGCAATTTCAATCGAATTGGCATCGCGCTGCGGCTGCACGGCGGATCTGTCCTACTCGATCAATGACCGTGCGATGTTCCATACGGATAATTGCTATTTCTATCCGGCGGTGAACATCCATTCCCACCGCGCCAAGACCAACACGGTCTCCGCCACCGCCTTCCGGGGCTTTGGCGGCCCGCAAGGGATGATCGTGGCCGAGCGCGTGATGGACCATATCGCCCATGAGCTGGGGCTGGACCCGCTTGCCGTGCGCCAGCGCAATTTCTACGGCCCCGGACGGGACGTCACACCCTATGCGATGCAGGTGACGGATAATGTGGCGCCCGAGATTGTCGCCGAGCTTGTTGAAACCAGCAATTATGCAAAGCGCCGGGACGAGGTGGCGGCGTGGAATGAAACCCACCGCATCATCAAGAAAGGCATCTCCCTCACCCCGGTAAAATTCGGCATCAGCTTCACCACCACCCATCTCAACCAGGGCGGCGCCCTGGTGAATATCTATACGGATGGCTCGATTTTGCTGAACCATGGCGGCACCGAGATGGGGCAGGGGCTGATGATCAAGGTGGCGCAGGTGGTGGCGGATGTGTTCGCCGTGCCGGTGGAAACCGTGCGCATCTCCTCAACGCGGACCGACAAGGTTCCCAACACCTCCGCCACGGCGGCGTCCTCCGGTTCCGACCTTAACGGCATGGCGGCCTTCAACGCGGCGGAGACCATCCGCCAGCGGCTTGTGGAATTCGCGGCAAAACATTTCAATGTGGCCGAAGCGGATGTGCATTTCACTCTGTCCGGCGTGCAGGCGGGGGCGGAGCTGATCAGCTTCGGGAAACTTTGCCATCTTGCCTATCTGAATCGGATATCGCTCTCATCGACGGGTTTCTACGCCACGCCGGACATCCATTACGACCGCAAGACCCATACGGGCCGGCCTTTCTATTATTTCAGCTATGGCGCCGCGGTGGCGGAAGTGGCCATCGACATACTCACCGGCGAGCATAAGGTGCTGGCGGTGGATATTCTGCATGATGCCGGCAAATCGCTGAACCCGGCCATCGATCTCGGGCAGGTGGAAGGCGGTTTCATCCAGGGCATGGGCTGGCTCACCACCGAGGAGCTGGTGTTCGACGAAAACGGCCGCCTGCTCACCCATGCGCCCTCCACCTACAAGATTCCCACCGCCTCCGACCGTCCGGCGAAAATGGAGATCAAGCTCTGGGCGCCGGGGCGCAATACGGAGCCGACCATTCACCGCTCGAAAGCCGTGGGGGAGCCGCCTTTCATGCTCGCCAATGCGGTGTTCTGCGCGCTCACCCAGGCCGTGGCCGCCGCAGCACCGGGGCCAGCGTTTCCAAAACTCGATGCTCCCGCCACGCCGGAGCGGATTCTGGCGGCCATCGCCGGGTTGAAAGCAGACCATGGCTGAGTGGCTGAACGCAGCCCGCGCCCTGCTCGCCCGCGGCCCCGTGGCGCTGGTGAGCGTGCTGGCAACGGAAGGTTCCGCCCCGCGCGGGGCGGGCACGAAAATGCTGGTGACGGCGGAAATGGTGGAGGGCACCATTGGCGGCGGCAATCTGGAATTCACCGCCATCTCCCAGGCCCGCGCAGCACTTGCCCATGCGCCCGGCACATGGGCGGTGCAGGATTATCCGCTGGGGCCGCTGCTCGGCCAATGCTGCGGCGGCCGGGTGCGGCTGCTGATCGAACGTCTCAACCCGGCTTCGTGCGGATTTCTTGAGGCGGAGCCGGGGGAAACGCTGATCACCGAGTTGGCGGACGGTGCCGTTCACCGCGCCTATGGCGGGCGGCTGCAAGGCAGCGTTCTGCCCGCGCGCGGGGAAAAGCCTGGTCCGGGCATGAAGATCATCGAGCCTGTCGATGCCCCCAGCCGCCCCGTTTTGCTGTTCGGCGCCGGGCATGTGGGGCAGGCCATCGCGCGGGCCTGCGCGGGGCTGCCGCTCTCTCTGGGCTGGTTCGATACGCGGGAGGAGATGCGGGAGATTCCAGGCGTGATCTGCTGCCAGCCGGAGATGATGGAAGAGGTTTTGGCGCAGGCCGCGCCCGGCGCGGCGGCGCTGATTCTAACCCACGACCACGCGCTGGATTACCGCCTTGCCGCCGCCGCCCTGCGCGGCCCCGCGCAATTCGTCGGCATGATCGGCTCCGCCACCAAGCGGGCGCGCTTTCTCTCCCGGCTGAAGGCGGATGGCATCGACCCGTCACCCCTTGTTTGCCCCATCGGCCTGCCGGGTATTTCCGGCAAGCAGCCCGCCGTCATCGCCATTGGCGTGGCAGCGCAACTTTTAAGCCTGCCAAAGGAAGATCATGACCAAGCCTGACGATGAAACCCTGCTGCGCCAAAGCTTCGAGGTGGCAAAGCGCGCCCAGGAGAGCGGCTGCCACCCGTTCGGCGCCATCCTGGCCGGGCCGGATGGCGCGGTGCTGATGGAACAGGGCAATGGCTTTCTGCCAGACCATGACATGACCGGCCATGCCGAGCGGATTCTGGCAGGCCGCGCCTCCGTCAAATATGGCGGCAAATTCCTGGCGGATTGCACGCTCTATTCCAGCGCCGAGCCCTGCGCCATGTGCGCCGGGGCGATTTATTGGTCCGGCATCGGGCGGGTTGTGTATGGCATGAGCGAGCATGAGCTGAAATCGATCACCGGAAATCACGAGGAAAACCCCACGCTCGATCTGCCCTGCCGCACGGTCTTCGCCGCTGGGCAGCGCAAGGTAGAGGTTCTGGGGCCGTTGCTGGTGGAAGAATCCCGCGCGCTGCACGACGGCGCCTGGGGCTGATCTCAAACCTCCCGCAGCGCCCGCGCCGCCTCGCCATGGGCGGCCAGCAGGGCACACATATCCAGCCCCGGAATGGTGCCATCCACCACCCG
This sequence comes from uncultured Pseudomonadota bacterium, assembly GCA_963794625.1. Classification (GTDB taxonomy): domain Bacteria; phylum Pseudomonadota; class Alphaproteobacteria; order Acetobacterales; family Acetobacteraceae; genus Acidocella. The sequence continues at coordinate 271,158 of CAWCEU010000009.1, read as the reverse complement.
CCATTGCCCCGCCACCATCACCCGGTCCGCCTGGTGCGCGCCGCATGTCACCAGTGCGGCGAGCGGGTTGCCCGCACCGGAAAACCGCGGTTCATCCAGCCGGAACAGCGCCAGATCCGCCTGCCTGCCAAGCTCGATACGCCCGAGATCGAGCCGCCCCAGGCAGCGCGCGGAGCCTTCCGTCGCCCAGCGGATCGGGTCCAGATGCGTCGCCGCGCCGATCCCCCGCCCCGCGCGGGCGACGAACAAAGCCTGCCGCAGCTCCTGCGCCATGTTGGAACTATCGTTGGAGGCCGAGCCATCCACCCCCAGCCCCACGCCAACCCCCGCCGCCTCCAGCTCGCCCACCGGGCAGATGCCGGAGCCCAGGATCATGTTGCTGCTTGGGCAATGGGCCACGCAGCACCCGGCGCGCCCCATGCGGCGCATCTCGTCACGGTTGAAATGGATGCCATGCGCAAACCACACACGCTCGCTCACCCAGCCGAGATCCTCCAGATAATCCAGCGGGCGCTTGCCGAATTTCGCCACGCAATACTCGTTCTCATCCTCGGTTTCGGCCAGATGGGTATGCAGGCGTAAATCCAGCGCCTCGGCCTGCTTGGCGCTTTCGCGCATCAGATCAGCGGTGACGGAAAAGGGTGAGCAGGGCGCCAGGGCCAGTTGGCGCATCGCTCCGGGTCCGCTCTGATGCCAGCGCCTGGCCAGGCGCTCTCCGTCTTTCAGAATCACGTCGATGCCTTGGGTGACATGCTTGGGCGGCAGCCCGCCATCCTCCACGGAGAGATCCATCGAGCCCCGGGACAAGACCACCCGCAGCCCCAGCCGCTCGGCTTCCTCCATCTGGATGTCGATCGCCTCCTCCAGCCCCGGCGGAAAGAGGTAATGATGATCCGCCGCCGTGGTGCAGCCGGAGAGCAGCAGCTCCGCCATGGCCAGCCGGCAGGCGAGGCGGAATTGCCCTGGCGTGATCTTCGCCCAGACCGGGTAAAGCGCCACCAGCCAGTCAAATAGCTTGCGGTCCACAGCACCCGGGAAGGCGCGGGTGAGGGTCTGGTAGAAATGATGGTGGGTGTTGATCAGGCCGGGCAGCACCACGTGCTGGCTGGCGTCGAAAATTTCGTCCACCGCCATGCGTGGCGCGGCTTGGGCGGGCACCAGCTCGGCAATCACGCCATGGGCGGTTATAATCCCGCCTTCCGCGCCAAGCGGCATTCCCGCCAGCGGCGTTTTGATCCACAGATTCATGCAAACTCCTTTGCCATCTCATTTTTCACCAGGGCGCGAATGTCAATTCTATTGCAGGCGCGGCGCGCTCTGGCTACGCATTGTGCAGGGCAGCGCGCCTGGTGCCGGGAAAGCGGCGCCGGGCTGGTTGGTCTGAACGTTGCTAGACTACAGAGTGTTGCGTGGAGTGGGGTATGGAGTCTGAACTGGACAAAGCCGTTCCGGATGCACCGCCCCTCCTGGCCCTGCGGGGCATCGTCAAGCAATTCCCAGGCTGCCTGGCGAACGACCATGTGGACCTGACCATCGGCAAGGGCGAGATTCACGCTTTGCTGGGCGAGAATGGCGCGGGCAAGAGCACGCTGGTGAAGATTATCTACGGTGTGATGAAGCCGGATGCGGGAAGCATCCTCTGGAACGGCCAGCACATCACCATCGCCAGCCCCGCCCAGGCGCGCGCCCTTGGCATCGGCATGGTGTTCCAGCATTTCTCGCTGTTCGAGGCGCTGACGGTGGCGGAGAACATCGCCCTTGGTCTCAACGATGCCAAGGACAGGGAAAACCTGGAAAGCCGCATCACGGAAATTTCCACCCGCTACGGCCTGCCTTTGGACCCGCGCAAGGCGGTGCACGACCTCTCCGTGGGGGAGCGCCAGCGCATCGAGATCGTGCGCAGCCTGCTGCAAAACCCCAAGCTGCTGATCATGGATGAGCCGACCTCCGTGCTCACCCCGCAGGAGGTACAGAAACTCTTCGCCACGCTGCGGCGGCTGCGCGATGAGGGCTGCTCGATTCTCTATATCAGCCATAAGCTGGAGGAGATCCGGGTATTGTGCGAGCGCGCCACGATCATGCGCCTCGGCAAGGTTGTGGCGCATTGCAATCCGGCCGAAAAAACCGCGCGCGAGCTGGCGGAGCTGATGATCAGCGCCAAGCTCAAGCCACAGGATTACGCCCACAAGGCCGCGCAGCCTGGCGCTGACCGGCTGGTGGTGAACCGGCTCACCATCCGCTCCAACCAGCAATTCGGCACGGATTTGAAAGACATCTCCTTCGCCGTGAAGGGCGGGGAGATTTTTGGCATCGCCGGCATCGCCGGCAATGGCCAGGGCGAGCTGATGGATGCGCTCTCCGGTGAAATCCCCGCCGGCAACCCTGAGAACATCCTGCTGGACGGCGCCAAGGTAGGGCTGGAGCGCCCGCGTGCCCGCCGCCGCCGGGGCGGCTGCTTTTTGCCCGAGGAGCGCAACGGCCACGGCGCGGTGGGGCCGATGACGCTGGCGGAAAACGGCTTCCTCTCCGCCCATGTGCGCGGCGCGCTGGGGCGCTTCGGGCTCATCAACGCCAGGCGCACGCGCGAATTCGCGGCCAAGGTTATTTCCGCCTTCGATGTGCGCACCACCGGCCCGCTGGCGGAGGCGCGCTCCCTCTCCGGCGGCAATCTGCAAAAATTCCTGGTCGGGCGGGAGGTGCTGCAGCAGCCCGGCGTGCTCGTTATCTCCCAGCCCACCTGGGGCGTGGATGCGGGGGCGGCCGCGGCCATCTACGAGGCCATGGTGCAGCTTGCCGCGGCGGGCACGGCCATCGTGCTCATCTCCCAGGATCTGGACGAGATTTTGCTCTTATGCGACCGCATCGCCGTCATCGCGGCGGGGAGGCTGTCTGAGCCCATGGATGTGAAGGATGCAACCATCGAGACCATCGGCGTGCTGATGGGCGGCACCCAGGCAAGGAAAGAGGAGCTGGCGCATGCTCTACCGGCTTGAGCCGCGCGGGGAACGCTCGCTGTTCTGGTCCTTCGGCTCGCCGGTGCTGGCGATTATCCTGACGATCATCACCATGATGATCATCTTCGCCCTGCTCGGCAAACCGCCGGTGCAAGGCATCGAGACCTTCCTGATCACCCCCATCAGCAACATCTCCGGCCTGTCCTCGCTGCTGGTGCGCGCCGCACCCTTGATCATGATCGGCGCCGGGCTGGCACTCTGCTACCGGGCCAATGTCTGGAACATCGGCGGGGACGGGCAGTTCACCATGGGCGCACTGGCCGGGGCCGGGGTGGCTTTGGCGCTGCCCAATGCGGCTTTCTGGTGGTGCTATCCGCTGGTGCTGGTGCTGGGCGTGCTGGGCGGCATGGCCTGGGCCGGGATCGTCGCGCTGCTCAAGCTGAAATTCAACGCCAATGAGATCCTGACCTCACTGATGCTGGTCTATATCGCCAACCTCATCCTGGTATGGCTGGTCACCGGGCCTTGGCGGGACCCGCAGGGCTTCGGCTTTCCGCAATCGGCGATGTTCGGCGCCGGTGCGACAACGCCAACCTTCGGTTCCACCTCCATCCATCTCGGCTGCCTGCTGGCGCCGCTGCTGGCTTTGGTGCTGTGGCAAATTCTGGCGCGCTCGGTGCTGGGCTTTCAGCTCCGCGTCGTCGGCCAGGCGCCGCGCGCCGCGCGCTTTGCCGGGTTTTCCAATGCCCGCCTCACCTGGATCGCGCTGCTGGTTTCGGGCGGGCTGTCAGGCCTGGCGGGCATCATTGAGGTCACGGGCCCCATCGGCCAGCTCACCACCACCATCACGCCGGGTTATGGCTTCTCCGCCGTCATCGTCGCGTTTCTGGGGCGGCTGCATCCGGTGGGGGTAATCTTCGCCGGGCTGCTGCTGGCGCTCTCCTATCTTGGTGGCGACGCGGCGCAGATCAATCTCAACATGCCCAACGCCATCACCGGCATTTTCCAGGGCGTGCTGCTGTTCTATTTGCTGGGCGCGGATGTGCTGATCCTGCATCGCTTCCGCCGTGTCCGCCCCTTGGGCCCGGAGGCCGCATGAATCTTGCTTATATCTCCAGCCTCGCCATCTCCGTCGTCGCGGCGTCCACCCCGCTGCTCATCGCGGCCTCGGGCGAGCTGGTGGCGGAGAAATCCGGCGTGCTGAATCTCGGTGTGGAGGGCATGATGCTGGTGGGCGCCATCGCCGGGTTCGCCACCGCGCATGATACCGGCAGCGCGGCCTTGGGCGTGGTGGCGGCGGCGGCGGCGGGCATGCTCATCGCGATGATCTTCGCCCTGCTCACCCTTACATTCCTGGCCAATCAGGTCGCCACCGGTCTGGCGCTCACCATCTTCGGCCATGGCTTCGCGGCCTTGCTCGGGGCGGGCTATGTCGGCATTTCCTCGCCCGTGCTGCACGCCATCCCCATTCCGCTGCTCAGCCAAATTCCGCTGCTGGGGCCTGTGTTTTTTGATCAGAATGTCCTGATCTACTTCTCCTTCGCGATGCTGGCGTTCATCGCCTGGTTCCTGAACAAGACCCATGCCGGGCTTATCCTGCGCGCGGTGGGGGACAGCCATGATGCCGCCCACGCCATGGGCTATCCGGTCATCCGCATCCGCTATGCCGCCGTGGCGTTCGGGGGCGCGATGGCGGGCATCGCGGGGGCGTATCTCTCGCTGTTCTATTCCCCGCTCTGGTCGCAGGACCTCACCGCCGGGCGCGGCTGGATCGCGCTGGCCTTGGTGGTATTCGCCGCCTGGCGGCCGCTCTGGCTGCTGGTGGGGGCCTATCTCTTCGGCGGCATCACCTTCCTGGCGCTCTATGCGCAGGGGCTTGGCATCTCCGTGCCTTCGCCCCTGGTCTCGGCGCTGCCTTATGCCGGCACCATTCTGGTGCTGGTGCTCATCTCGCGCGATACGCGGCGCATCCGGCTCAACCAGCCCGCCTGCCTCGGCAAATATTTCCACGCTGCCGCCTGATGTTTTTGAAGTCACCCTGATGTTTTTGAAGTCACAAGGAGCAAGACCATGTCCATAATCAAACGCCGCGGCTTTACCGCGATGCTCGGCGCCTCCGCGCTCGCCGCCCCCGGCATCATGCGCGCCGCGCGCGCCGATGCGCCGCTGAAGGTGGGGTTCGTCTATGTCGGCCCGGTCGGTGATTTCGGCTGGACTTATCAGCACGACATCGCCCGCAAGCAGGCCCAGGCCGCCCTGGGTTCGGCCATCCAGACCACCTATGTCGAGAACGTGCCCGAAGCCCCTGAATCCCAGGCCGTGTTCGAGAGCCTGGTGTCCTCCGGCCATAAGCTGATCTTCGGCACCTCCTTCGGCTATATGAACTACATGGTGAAGGTGGCGGCGAAGAACCCGGACGTGATGTTCGAGCACGCCACCGGCTATAAGCAGGCCAAGAATCTCGCCATCTACGACATCCGCTATTACCAGGGCCGTTACGTGCAGGGCGTCATCGCCGGGCATCTCTCCAAGACCGGCACCATCGGTTATGTCGGCTCCGTGCCCATTCCCGAGGTGGTGAACGGCATCAACGCCGTCACGCTCGGCATGCAGAGCGTGAACCCGAAGGCCAGGCTGAAATTCATCCTGGTCGATAGCTGGTACGACCCCGGCAAGGAAGGCGACGCCGCGAAAGCGCTGATCGACCAGGGCTGCGACGTGATCACCCAGCACACGGATAGCCCGGCACCTTTGCAGGTGGCCGCCAGCCGCGGGATTCCCGCCTTCGGAGAAGCGACGGACATGATCAAGTTCGCGCCGAAGACCCAGCTCACCGCCGATGTGAACGAGTGGGGCGGCTATTACATCAAGCGCTGCAAGGCGGCACTCGATGGCACCTGGAGCAGCACCGCCACGCTAGGCGGTTTTGCCGATGGCATGCTGGCCATGGCGCCCTTCCGCAACATGCCGGATTCTGTCTCCGCCGCCGCGCAGCAGACGGTGGCGGATATTTCCTCCGGCAAGAACCAGGTCTTCACCGGCCCGGTCATGGACCAGACCGGCAAAACCTGGATCCCCGCCGGCAAAACGCTGAGCGATGACGATATCTCCAGCATGCAGACATTGGTGATGGGCGTCGACGGCAAGCTTTCCTGATGGACAAGGACGCGCAGGCCGCTTTTCTGGCGGCCGCGGAGAAACTGCTCGGCCTGCCCATCCGGCCTCAGCACCGGGAGGCGGTGGAAGCCGCCTTTTCCGTGCTGTGCCAGCAGGGTGAGCTGGTAAAATCCTTTCCGCTGCCGCCGGAGACCGAGGCTGCCCCGCGCTATCGTCCGTGAGATTTCATGAAACTCTATGAGCTGACTGCCACCGGAATTGCCGCGCAGGTGCGCGCCGGCAAGCTCTCCGCATCCCAGATTCTGGCCGCGCATATCGCGCGCATCGAAGCGCTGGACCCTATGTTCAACTGCTTCACCGCCCGCACGTTCGAGCGTGCCCGCGCCGAGGCGGCTTGGGTGGATGCCAAGGTGCAGGCGGGGGGCGATCCCGGCCCGCTGGCGGGTGTGCCTTTCGCGGTGAAGAATTTGTTCGACATTATCGGCCTGCCAACCCTGGCCGGCTCGAAAATCCGCCGCACCGCGCCGCCCGCCAAGGCGGATGCGCCGCATATCGCCCGGCTGAACGAGGCCGGGGCCGTGCTGCTGGGCGCGTTGAACATGGACGAATTCGCCTACGGCTTCGTCACCGAAAACGCGCATGACGGGCCAACGCGCAATCCGCACGATCCCGCGCGCATCTGCGGCGGCTCCTCCGGCGGCTCGGTTGCCGCCCTCGCGGCCGGGTTCTGCGCGCTCAGCCTGGGGTCAGACACCAACGGCTCCATCCGCCTGCCCGCCGGGCTCACCGGCGTCTACGGGTTGAAACCCAGCTATGGCCGCGTGACGCGCGCGGGCAGCTTCCCCTTCGTGGATAGTCTCGACCATATCGGCCCCTTCGCCCGCTCCGCCGCCGACCTCGCTCTGGCCTATGACGTGCTGCAGGACGAGGAGCAGGCCAGCCCGCTTCTGGGGCAGGGGATCGACCCCGCCCGCGTGGCGGTGCTGGATGAATGGTTTCAGCACGGCGCCAGCACCGGGATGCTGGAGGCGGTGAAGATCGTCGCGGATGCCCTGGGCGGCACCGCCAGCGTCACCCTGCCGGAAGCCGAACGCGCCCGCGCCGCCGCCTTCTGCATCACCGCCTTCGAGGGCGGGCAGCTCCACAAGCCGGACCTGATCGCCCGCCCGCAGGATTACGACCACGCCACCCTGCCGCGCCTGATCGCGGGTGCCTTGCAGCCGGCGGAGACGATCTACCAGGCCCAGCGCTTCCGCGCCTGGTTCCACGCGCGCGCCCTGGAGATCTTCCAGCGCTTCGACCTGCTTCTGGCCCCCGCCACGCCGATCACCGCCCCCTTGATCGGCCAGCCCACTTTTGATCTGGCCGGGGAGGCGGTGCCGCTGCGCGCCAATATCGGGCTCTATACCCAGCCGATCAGCTTCATCGGCCTGCCGGTGGTGTGCGTGCCGGTGGCCTCCCCAGGCCTGCCGCGCGGTGTGCAGGTTATTGCCGCCCCTGGCCGTGAGGCCCTGGCCCTGGCCGCCGCCGCGCGGCTAGAGGAGGCCGGGGTGCTGGCCGCCAAGGTGGTGCCATGACCATCGGCGATCCGTTGGCGAAGGCGGAATTCATCCGAGAGGATGAGTTGCGCGCCGGTCGGCAAACGCAGCTATGGGTAAGGTTTCCGGAATTTGGCTGGCGCATCGCCAGTGCCCATGTATTTCTGGTCGCTATTTCGGCGGGAGCTTAGATGCCGCAAGCCTTGTCAGATGAACGTGTCGCCGAGACGCGTGAGAAAATCGTCCGTGTCGCGGAGCACCAGGCTGTGGCGCTGGGGCTGGAGAATGTCTCCATGCACTCCATCGCGCGCGAGCTGGGCTGGTCCGCCACGGCGCTCTACCGCTATTTCGCCAATAAGGAGGCGATCCTGGCGGCGGCGCGCACGGCGGCGCTGGACACGCTCTCCGCCGCGTTGGAGGCCGCCACCGCCAGGCAGGGTGATGTCTGGGAGATTTCGCGTGCCGTGGGCGATGCTTATGTCGCCTTCGCCTTCGAAAACCCGGATGCGTACCGGCTGATCTTCTCGCTCACCCAGCCGGACCCCGCGGATTACCCTGAATTCGCCAGGGCGCTGGCGCGGGCGCGTGGGAACATGACGCTCTATGTGGAGCGCATGGTGGCCGAAGGCGGGTTGGAGGCGGACCCGAACGTGCTGGGGCATCTGTTCTGGGCCGGTCTGCACGGGCTGATCAGCCTGCAGATGACAGGCAAGATCAGGGATGATTCGCCGGATTTCGATACGCTGCGCCGGGATATGATGCGCAGCCTGGTGCGCGGCGCCCGCAAGCCCTAGATCCGGATGATTTTAGATCGAATCACTTTGTGATCCGCTCTAAAATCTGAATCCGGTTCTATATCAATGTTTTAGTGCGCGCGCCTTAAGCCCAGGGGTCCCGCGCCAGTGCCGCCAGCGCGGCCTTGTATTCCTCCTGCAGCCGGGCGACGAGCTTGGCGGCCGGAACCACTTGCTTCACCGCGCCAATCCCCTGGCCCGCCCCCCAGATGTCCCGCCAGGCCTTCGTATCCGACCCCAGCTCCATGATCTGCATTTTCGAGGCGTCGGAGCTGGCCAGGGCCGCCGGGTCCAACCCCGCGGCGACGAGGCTGGGAACAAGATAATTGCCATGCACGCCGGTGAAGAGATTGGAATAGATGATGTCCTTCGCGGCACTCTCCACCACCATCTGCTTATAGGCCTCGGCGGCGTTGGCCTCCTCGGTGGCGATGAAGGCGGAGCCGATATAAGCCAGATCCGCCCCCAGCGCCCGCGCGGCGGCGATGGAGCGGCCATTGGCGATGGCGCCTGAAAGCGCCAGCAGGCCGTCGAACCAGGTCCGGATTTCCTGAATGAGCGCGAAGGGCGAGATGGTGCCCGCATGCCCGCCCGCCCCCGCCGCCACGGCCACCAGCCCATCCGCCCCGCGTGAAACCGCTTTATGGGCGAATTCGTCATTGATGATGTCGTGCAGCACGATGCCGCCATAGGAATGCACCGCCCCATTCACCTCAGGATTGGCGCCGAGCGAGGTGATGACGATAGGCACCTGATATTTCACGCAAAGTGCCAGATCCTCCTCCAGCCGCGTATTGGTGCGATGGACGATGAGGTTGACCGCAAACGGCGCATCCTTTTGCGTCAGCTCCTGGCGCAGCCGGATCAGCCATTGTTCCAGCGCGCCCGAGGGACGGGCATTAAGCGAGGGAAACGACCCCACCACCCCCGCCCGGCACTGCGCGATAACCAGCTCCGGCTGCGAGATAATGAACATCGGCGCGGCAATGGCGGGCAAAGCCAGGCGGCCATCCAGCAAGGCGGGCAGGGACATGAGCGCGGTTCCTCTTGGCACGGCGGGTTGTTAATGCCGTTAAGTACGATTGGGCCATATTCTGCTGCGAGATGCAAGAAGGCCGGTTTCGACCCTACCCGGTCATCAAGGAGCGGGATTGGCGGTCCCGAAAATGGACGTGGCAGGCATTCCTCTTCCTCCGGTATTTCCGGCAATCGCGCTCTAGGCGGGTGGCAATGGCGGTCCGGCGTTGTGTTGTTGCAGGCGGCCCATGATGAGGGGGATGAGAGCGTTCAGGTTGCCGCCGAGTCCGGCCTCGCCCAGGGTTAAAGCAAGATTTTCCGGCATGAATTGTTGCGTGCCATCGGCCAGTGCCCGCATGACATTGATGAGCGCGGTCTGGTCCTTGCCGACGGCGAGTTGCTGCGCTTCGAGGCCTTTGGCGATGGCGAGACCATCCGCCTCCGTTTTCACGGCGCTGGCGCGGCCGACTTTCTCCAGCCGGTAGGATTCACCGTCGGCCTCCGCCTGTACGCCCTGCGCCCTGTTCCGCGCGATGTCGATGCCGATGGCAGAGCGCGCCAGTTCCGATTGCATGTCCGCCTTGCCGCGGGATTGTTCGAGTTCCAGGCGCTGCCCTTGCGCCTTTTCTTCCGCTTTGTAAGTTTCTTGCTGTTGGTTGGCGATTTCGCGGGTGGTGAGCACGTCGACGAGCGCCTGCGGAAAAATGACGTCCTGGATATACACGCCGCGCGTCTCGATACGGTATTCCTTCAGCCTTTCAGTGATATGCGCCTGCGCCTGGATCTGCACATCTTGACGTTTCTCGATAAAATCGATCGCCGGCATGGCTTGCAGCTTATCACGGAAATGATTGCCAACAGCGGCTTGCAGCACCTCGGTCACCAGGTTCAGCATGGTTCCGACAATCGAGATGACTTTCGGCGCCTCGGTGTCGGGCACATGGATCTGTACTTGCAGATCGATGTTGAAGACAAACCCTTCTTTCGATTTCGCGACGATTTGCTTGAGGGCCTTGTCCAGATTATGCGCGGTCGAGGACGCATCAGCCCAGTTCAAGGTAAGGATGAAGGTCGGCACGATTTCGGCACTGTAACAGCGCGGGTTGATCGCATATTTGCCGGTGCGCAACGGTTCCTGCCAGATGCCGCGATGTCCGGGGCGGACCAGCGAGCCGAATTTAAACTCAACCCCCGAAGTGTCTTCCGTCGCGAGTCCGACATAGGCCTTCAGCACCGCGACCTCGCCCTGATTGACCACCAGCATTGGTACCATTTCCACGGCCACCAGAAACGGATTGAGGTTATAGGCGCCGTACATTAACGGATCATGCTGCAACCCGATGCGCCCGCCATGGTCCAAAAAAGCCTGAAAATCCTGATAATTATTATGATCCTCATTTTTGACCGAGAGAATCGCCTCGACCAGTTCGCTGTCCTTGGTGGCCGGGTTCGCTTCCATCCGTGAGAGATCAACGAAATCGCCGATGCGGTTGGCGATCGCGCCCTTCGGCAGCGGCGGGCCATCGAAAGTCGTGACGATACCGATCATATCGACCACCCGGCCATCCTGGAACACGCGCGGTTCGATCCGCACGACATCCAGCTCTTCCGGGTCCAGACCGAAGGATTGCGGCTTTAGCGCCCCCTTGCGTTCCAGCTTCGCATAGGCTTCGTCAATCGGTACGCCATAGACAGTGTCCTTGGTAATGACGAGAAACCCGACCGGATGGATCGGCACCACCGTGCCCGGCGGCAGCACCGGGCGCTGCACGCCCTTCTGGCCGCCGCCTTCAATGAAGCCGGAGAGGTCCTGAAAATTGCCGAATTCCGGCTTGTAGATGCCGGATTTGGCGCCGACGGGCAGAGGAATTCCGGCTTGCGCGATCACCACGCCAATCTGCCCGGAAGGGATTTGCACCATCGGGTGGCGCGTCACGTCATATAGGGGCCAGAATTTGAACTGGATGCCGGGCATCATCAGCTTGGCTTGGTACCCGGCCTCGCCTTGAAAGCCGATAGCGTTGCCCGCGCCAAGTTTCTTTAACGCAAAACGCTTGCGCACCAGCCCGACTTCCGTTGGGCCGATATTGCGGATCGATTTAAGCAGGATCACCAGCAGGATTAGCGCGGCGATCCCGAATAGGAGCCAGTACCCGAGATCGCCGGCGAACAACTGAGAATATTGTGCCAACGTGAAGGTCCTTTCCGTTTCGGGCAGCTTACCGTTTAGCATAGCCAGCGCAAGGCCGCTGGGGCCGGCGTAAAAGAAACAGGCTTGCTATGCGGATAGCAAACGCTTCCAACGTTGGCCCGCCTAAAACCTCCCCAACCGGAACGCCGCCGGATCAACAACCGGCTTATCCCCGGCCACGATATCCGCCATCAGCCGCCCGGCCCCCGGCCCAATCCCAAACCCATGGCCGGAAAAGCCGGTGGCGATGTAAAACCCCGGCAGCGTTTCCACCTCCGAAATCACCGGGATCGCATCCGGCGTGCCGTCGATGAAACCGGCCCAGCTCTGCGCCACTTTCGCTCCCGCGAACACGGGAATATCCCGCGCCAGATGTTTCATCGCCTGGCGCAGCCCGCCCATCTGCGGGGCAGGGTCCAGAACGCGCTCCTGCTCGAACGGCATTGCGCGCCCGGCAAGATAATCCCGCTCCTGCCGCCATTCATTCAGAAACTGGCTGGAGAGATGCGGGCGCAGATAATCCCGTTCCGACAGGAATTCCGGCAGGAACTTGAAGAACAGCCGGAACACGTCAGGCGTGATCTCGGGGTTCGAGATCCAGCCATTGGCGATGCTGTAACCGCCATCCAGCCGCTTGCGGAACGCGTAATGATGCGCGGAGGCGGAAAGCTCCGGCCCGTCCAGAGCCTGTGTCCGCAGCACGGAGGAGCGCACCTTCAACTGCGGCAGTTCGATGCCATGCCGGCGGCAGAACAAGCGCGACCACGCGCCCCCCGCCAGCACCGCTTTCGCGCAGCCGATGCGCCCTTGCTCCGTTTCCACGGCGATCATCTTGCCGCCTTCGCGCACCAGCCCGCGCACGGCGCAATTCTGCAAAACCACCACGCCCGCCGCCTGCGCGGCGCGGGCCATGGCGGGGGCGGCAAGCTGCGGCTCCGCCCTGGCATCGCTGGCGGTATACAACGCTCCTTCAAAGCGCCGCGCGGCCCCAGGCAGCAGGGCCGCCGCGCCTTCTGCGTCCAGCACCGCCGCGCTGGCCCCCAGCGGCACCGCGCTCGCCGCCCAGGCCTCGCGCTCGCGCTGCTCCTTCGCGTTGGTGTTGAGATAGGCGATGCCGCAAACCCTGAAGCCCGTCTCCGCGCCGGTCAGGTCGTTCATCCGGTGCCAGAGTTTTTGCGCCTCGAACATCAGCGGCAGCTCGCGCACATCGCGCCCCTGCACGCGCACCCAGCCCCAGTTGCGGCTGGATTGCTCGGCGGCGATGCTGCCTTTCTCGCACAGCACCACCTTCGCGCCCTTCTGCGCCAGGCTCCAGGCCGTGCACACGCCGATGATGCCGCCGCCGATCACCACCACATCCGCCAGGGCCGGCGCGGTGGCGCCCTGCGTGTTCACAATGTCAACTTCAGGACCCATGGCAAAACTCTCCGCGCCCCCGGCGCGCCGGGTCAAGACGGGATTCTCCAATTATAACCTTCATGGACTTGACCTCGCTGCACCGCAAAATCAGATAAGGGCAATCTGTTGCCCGGCGCGTTCCTCCATCCTGACGGTTTCCTCGTGATCAGCAAGAAGTCAATCTATAGCGGCCATACCGGCCTGGCGCTGTTCGCGCTCTCGATGGGCGGTTTCGCCATCGGCACCACGGAATTCGGCATGATGGGGCTTGTGCCCTATTTCGCTAAAGGGCTGCATATCGGCATTGAGGATGCCGGGCGCGTCATCAGCGCCTATGCCCTGGGGGTTGTGGCCGGTGCGCCGGTTCTGGCGGTGGCCGCCGCCAGGCTGCCCAAGCGTACCGTGCTGATCGGCCTGATGCTGTTCTTTGCCCTGGGCAATCTGCTGAGCGCCCTGGCGCCCAGTTTCGGGTGGATGATGGTGTTCCGTTTCATCGCTGGCCTGCCGCATGGCGCCTATTTCGGCGCCGCCTCCCTGGTCGCGGCGGAGCTGGTGCCCCCGGGCAAGAGAACTCAGGCCATTGCCAGCGTGCTTCTGGGCCTGACCATCGCGACGATTTTCGGCGTGCCGCTCGCCAATGAAATCGGCCAATTGCTGAACTGGCGCTGGGCCATGGTCCTGGTGGCCGCGCTGGCGGCCGCAACGGCGGTGCTGGTCTGGGCGCTGGTGCCGCACAGGCAGGAGGATCTGAGCTCCAAAAACCCGCTGGACGAGCTAAGCGCCCTCAAAAACAAACATGTCTGGCTGACGCTGGGGATCGGCGCGGTCGGGTTCGGCGGCGTGTTCGCCGTCTATACCTACCTGGATTCCACTTTGCTGCAGGTCACCGGGGCGCGGCCGATCATGCAGCCCATCGTGCTGGCCATCTTCGGCGCGGGCCTCACGCTGGGCAATCTCCTCGCCGCCCGGCTGGCCGACAAAGCCTTGCTGCCCACCATCGCGGGCGTGCTGATCTGGTCCGCCCTGGCCATGGCGCTCTATCCGTCCATGACCGGGCATGTCTGGAGCATGGCGCTGGCGGCGTTCCTGATTGGCGGTGCCGGCGGATTGGGCTCGCCTTTGCAGGCGCGGCTGATGAATGTCGCCGGCAAGGCGCAAATGCTGGCGGCGGCGTTGAACCATAGCGCCATGAACACGGCGAACGCGCTGGGGCCGGTGCTTGCCGGGCTGGCGATCGGCGCGGGGTTCGGCCTGCCTTCCTCCGGCTGGGTCGGGTGTGCGCTGGCACTTGGCGGGCTGGGGCTATGGGGTGCCGCGGTGCTGGTGGACAAAAGCGGGCGCGGCTTGGCCAAGGCGTGACCCGCCCGCGAAAACCGGCCGTTCAGCGCACCGGAATGGTCGCGTAACGTAGTTCGCGCCGAACTTCCGGCGGCGGCGCGTCGTGGCAGCAGATCAGCCAGTAGGGCAGTACCAGCAGCAGCGTCCAGGTGAAATTGCCGATGAGCTGCGCATGCGCCTCCAGCGGCCATTGGGTGGGGAAAAGCACAAGGTCCAGCAGCCATAGCGTGCGCCAGAGCAGCCCGGTAAGCCGCACGGCGGGGGCCACGCGCTCCCGGCGCGGCGCGCGGGCCTGCTGGGTGTTGATCTGCAGATAAGCCGCCCCGGCCATGATGCCGAGGCACAGCATGTCCTCGAAGAAATCCGTGGAATAGGGCGTATCGAACAGGTAAATCCAGAGCAGCCCGGCCAGGGCGCCCGCCCCGGTGCATAGCCGCGCCAGGGTGAACAAGGGCAGGCCCAACGACCATTCGGCGCGGTCAACCCCCGGCTGCAGCACCCGGTCGATGATGAAATCGTCCGCCTTTCGCGCCAAACCGATGATGTTTCCGGCCAAGTCCGTCGTCCCGTATCACCTTTGCCTCGCCAAGGCCCGCCGCAGCGAACCGCCCGCCGCCTCAAGCTCCGCCCGCGCCGCTTCCGGCGAAAGGCCAAGCCGGATGGCCAGCACAGCAAGTTTAACATGCATCCCGCAGGCCTCCAGTTCAAGGCTTGCCTTCCACTCATCGGCGCCGGTTAGCGCCATCACCATGCGCAAGGCCCGGCCGCGCAGCTTGGCGTTGCTGGCGCGCATATCCACCATGAACGGGCCGTATGTCTTGCCCAGCCGGATCATCACCGCCGAGGAGAGGATGTTGAGCGCGATCTTCTCCGTGGACCCCGCGGAAAGCCGTGTCGATCCGGCGATGATCTCCGGGCCGGAGAGAATCTCCACCGCAACCTCAGCCGCCTTGGCCATGGGCGTGCCGGCATTGTTGACGATGGCGCCGGTCAACCCGCCCAGCCCCGCCGCATGGCGCAAGGCCGCCAGCGTGAAAGGCGTGCTGCCGGAGGCGGCGATGCCCACCAGCGCATCCCCTGCATTGAACCCGTGCTCATCCAAGGCGGCGCGGGCGGCCAGCTCGTCATCTTCCGCCCCCTCGGCGGCCTGGATGAAGGCATTTGCTCCCCCGGCCAGCAGCGGCACGATCAGCCCTGGCTCCACGCCGAAGGTGGGCCGGCACTCCACCGCATCCAGAAAGCCAAGCCGCCCGGAGGTGCCCGCCCCGGCATAGAAAAGCCGCCCCCCCGCCGTGAGCCGCGCCGCAACTCCATCAACCAGCCGTGCCAGGGCGGGCGCGGCGGCCTCCAGGGCACGCTGCGCGGCGGCTTCCTGGGCGAGGAAGATGCGCACGATCTCCTCCGTGCCGCGCGTTTCCAAATCGGCCAGATCCACCCGGAGCGCTTCCGTGCCACGCGGCGCGCGGGCAGGCGAGGGGGTACCGGCCCGCCAGACCTGCAAGGCATGGAACTCATCCGACCACCAGACCAGATCCGCCAGCGCCCCGGCGGCGATGCGCCCGGCCTTCAGCCCCAGCGCGGATGCGGGCCGGGAGGTGGCGGCGGCCAGCGCGGTCTCCGGCGCGATGCCAAAGGAGATCAGCCGCCTCACCCCTTCATCCAAGGTGATGGCCGCCCCCGCGATGGTGCCATCCGCCCGGTGCCCCACGCCATCCTGCCCCAGAACGGCATCCGCCCCGCCAAAAGGCAGCGTGGCACCCGGCGCCAGCCCGGCCAGTAGAATGGAATCCGTCACCGCGATGGCGCGCGGGCAGGCGGCCAGCGCGATCTGCAGCAGGGCAGGGTCCACATGCACCCCATCCGCGATCACGCAAGGCGAGAGGCGCGGGTCCGTCAGCGCCACGCCGGGCGCGCCGGGCGCGCGATGGTTCAGCGGCGATTGCGCGTTGAAGAGATGTGTAACCAGCCGCGCCCCCGCATCGGCCCCCGCGCGCATCTGCCCGGCATCCGCCGCGGTATGGCCGAGCGACACGGCGATGCCGGCGCGAACGAGCCGGGCAATGGCCGCCAGCGCATGCGGCAATTCCGGCGCCAGCGTCACCAGCCGCAGCACCTCCGCCGCCGGGCCGTTCAGCAGCTCATCCAGCGCCGCCTGGCCGGGCAGGCGCAGCCAATCCTCCCGGTGGGCGCCGCGTTTGGCTGGCGCCAGAAACGGCCCTTCCAGATGCAGCCCCAGCAGACCCGGATGGCGCCGCATGGCGGCACGCAGCCGCGTGGCGGCCAGCGCAATATCCGGCAGCGGCGCGGTGATGATTGTCGGCAGCACGCCGGTCACGCCGCGTGCCGCCAGCCCCTCCACGAAACGATCCCACTCTTCCGGCGTGGCGGTGGCGCAATCCACCCCGAAGGCGCCGTTATTATGCAGGTCGATCAGCCCCGGCCCAAGCACGCCATGGGGCAGGCGGATATCGGCCCCGGTCTCGCCAGGCAGCACCGCGACGATACGCCCTTCCGCGATTTCGACGGTGGCGGGTCCGGTGAAGCTCTCACCATCGAAAAGGCGCTGGGCAAAAATCCGCATCGGGACAATCTGGACCGTGATCTGAGGACGGGATGCTCTTCTGCTGTGGGGGACGCGCAAAGGCAAGGGGTGAAGCCCCGGCGCCGGGCTGGCGCCAGCAAAGGCCGCCAGATGCGCAGGCCGCTATATAAAATGCATGAAGTTTTTTCAAATTATATGTTTTTCGTAATCGGAAAGCTGTTGTTAAGCTATTTTTACAGCAAAAATAATCCCGCTTTACCGGGCTTTGTTCCAAATTTATGCGTTTGCATAAAACATATTCGTGCATTTTGCATGCCAGGGAGAGGTTGCCGAATGAGTCCAGTTTCCTCTCCGCCCCCCCTCGCCAGCCAGCGGCCCCGCGGCGGCGTCAGCACCACCATGGCCCGGTGCTCAGAGCACCAAGCTCCGCTGGCGTTCCGGCGTGGTGACGGCAAACCGCGCCGGGCCAAGCTGGCGGAAGAAATTGCGGAATATCTCGATGAACACGCGCAGGAACATCGGTTTCATACCGCCATACATATCGGCGATAAGCAGCGTGGGCGGCGGCAATTCGTCAAGCAGCGGGCGGCGCACGATGCCCGGCCCGTCCTTGGTGGCACGGCCGACCGGGCGCATGTTCAGAACCGAAACCCCAAGCCCGGACCCCACCGCCGCGCGCACGGTTTCATAAGAGCGTGTGCGGAATTTCACCGCCGGGCGATGCGCCAGCACATCGAACAGCGTGAGCAGATAGGTGGAGGTTTGCGGCATGTCGAGCAGCACCAGCGGGCGTGCCGCAAGCTCGGAGAGCCACAAACTCTCCTTCGTGGCCAAGGGATCGTCGGCACTGATCAGCGCATGCGCCGGAACCTTGCAGATGCGCGTGACGGTGCCGATGAGATCGGGGCCGATATCGTACAGAACCGCCAGATCCACCTTGCCTTCAACCAGCCAGCTCCGAACCTCGATCTGGTCGCCTTCCTGCAGGATGATCTCGACCGGCTCTCCGATTTCATCAAGATAAACCCGCAGGACTTCCGCCATGAAGATGGCGCCGAACGGCTCGAAACAGCCGATGCGGATGACCGGCGGCACCCGGCCGGAGAGCGTGCCGATGGCACGGTCGAACTCCTTCTCCGCTTCCAGCAGATAGCGGCTGGCATTGATGTAGCGCTCCCCCGCCGGGGTCAGCATCACCCCGCGCGCGGGCTTGCGGTCGAACAGCCTGGCGCCGATCTCCGCCTCCGCGATGGAAATCGCCGCCAGGATCGAGGATTGCGATATGTTCAAGCTGCGCGAGGCCGCCTGCACGCTGCCGAGCCTTGCCACCTCGTTCACATAACGCAATTGGCGGATGGTCAGATTCACCGCTCTGGTTCCTGTATAAAATGAAAGATATCGCCTGATCCTATCTAATTTATGGCAAGCCGCAACCGCAAATCCGCGTCCGGGCTTGCCTTTCCTGTTTCGTGAAAAATGAGGTTTCCCATGGATTCTCCCCTCACCGCCGGCCCCGCGCCGGACGCGCTTTGCCGCTTGGACGCGGCCGCGCTGAGCGCCGCCTACAAAGCGGGCTCGATCTCGCCGGTCGAGGTCGCGAAAGCCTGCCTGGCCCGTGCTGAGGCGATCAATCCCAGCCTCAACGCCTTCACCTTCATCGACCATGCAGGCGCCTTGGCGGCGGCGAAAGCCTCCGAGGGGCGCTGGCGCCAGGGCGCGCCGTTTTCGGAGGCTGATGGCATTCCCACCACCTTGAAGGATATCGTCTGGGTGAAGGGCTGGGCCGTGCGCTATGGCAGCGCCGCCACTGCCGCCGCGCCCTGTGCGGAGGATGCGCCCTCCGTCGCGCTGTTGCGTGAAAATGGCGCGGTGTTTATCGGCCAGACCACCACGCCGGAATTCGGCTGGAAAGCGGTGACGGACAGCCCGGCCTTCGGCATCACCCGCAACCCGCATGACCCGTCGAAAACCTGCGGCGGCTCCTCCGGCGGCGCGGCGGCGGCGGCGGCAACGGGGGCGGGGGTGTTTCATCTCGGCACGGATGGCGGCGGCTCCATCCGCGTGCCGGCGGCTTTTTGCGGGATTACCGGGTTGAAACCCACCTTCGCGCGCGTGCCCGCTTATCCGGCCAGCGCCTTCGGCACGGTGGCGCATATCGGCCCGATGACGCGCGGTGCCGAAGATGCGATGGCGATGCTGAAAGCCATGTCCGGGCGTGATCTGCGGGACTGGAACCAGGGTGCCGGGCAATTCCCGCCGCTGGCCTTGGCGCCGGTGGCACTGAAGGGCCTGAGGATTGGCTATTGGGCCAAGCCGCCCTCAGGCGCGCTGGATGCGGAGGTGAGGGCGATCCTCGATGCCCGCATCGCCGGGCTGGCCAATGCCGGGGTAGAGGTGACATCTTTCGAACTGCCCGGCGGCGATCTGCTGGAACTGTTCCATGACCATTGGTTCGCGGGCGCGGCGGCGCGCCTGGCGGCGGTGCCGGAGGATCAGCGCGGCCTTCTGGACCCCGGTTTTCTCGCCGTGGCGCGTGAAGGTGCCGCGAAGGATGCGGTCACGCTGGTGCAAGCCCAGGTGCGCCGGGCCGCGTTCGGCGCCGCCATGGATGCCGCGCTGGCGGCGTATGATTTTATCCTCTCCCCCGGCACCGCCATTCCCGCCTTCGAGGCCGGGGCGGAAGTGCCCGCTGGCTCCGGGCTGCGGCGCTGGACGGAATGGGCAGGGTTCAGCTTCCCCATCAATCTCACCCAGCAGCCTGCCGCCGTGACACCTTGCGGCACCACCCGCGCGGGCCTGCCGGTGGCGTTGCAGATCATCGGCGCGCGCGGTGAGGATGCAAAGGTGCTCTCTCTGGCGGCGGCGCTGGAGCCGCTGTTCGCGGACGGCCCTGCGCGGGGCGTTGCGGATACCTCCGCCTCAGCGCGCCGGCAAAATGATATTTTCAGCATGAGGACAACAACATGAACGTCATTTCCAAGAACACATCCTGGCACAAGAAGGCCGAGGCGCTGAAATGCGAAGGGCGGCTCTTCATCGGCGGTGAATTCGTGCATGCCCGCTCGGGCCAGGTGTTCGAGAGCATCAACCCCGCCAATGGCGCGGCGCTGGCTGAAATCGCCCGTGGTGACAAGGCGGATATCGACCTTGCCGTGGCCGACGGGCTGAAAGCCTTCAAATCCGGCGGCTGGTCGCGCTTGGCGCCGCGCCAGCGCATGGCGGTGATCATGCGCTTCGCGGATCTGATCGACGCGCACAGGGATGAATTCGCGCTGCTCGACACGCTGGACATGGGCAAGCCGATCGCCGAGATGCTGAGCATCGACGTGCCCGCCAGCACGCTCTGCCTGCGTTTCACGGCGGAATGTATCGACAAGCTGCAAGGCACGGTGGGTGCAACGGCGCCGGATGTGCTCTCCTATGTGCTGCGCCAGCCGCTCGGCGTGGTGGGGTGCATCGTGCCCTGGAACTACCCGCTGCTGATGGCGGTGTGGAAAATCGCCCCGGCTTTGGCGGCGGGCAACTCCGTGGTGCTGAAACCCGCTGAGCAGACGCCGCTCTCCGCTTTGCTGCTGGCGCGTTTATTCGTGGAAGCGGGCGGCCCCGCCGGCGTGCTGAACGTGGTGAACGGCTTTGGGGTGGAGGCAGGCAAAGCGCTCGCCCTGCATCATGATATCGAGAAGATCGCCTTCACCGGCTCGGCGGAAATCGGCAAGCTGATGTTTGTCTATGCCGGGCAGTCCAACATGAAGAAAGTCTCCACCGAATGTGGCGGCAAATCCCCTCAGGTGGTCATGGCCGACGCGCCGAATCTGGAGCAGGCCGCCGCCACCGCCGTGGACGGGATTTTCGGCAATCAGGGCGAGGTGTGCTGTGCCGGCTCGCGTATTCTGGTGGAACAGAAAATCCTACCGGAATTCCTGGAGATTTTTAAATCAAAAGCAGAAGCGAGCTACGCCGCGGGCGACCCGCTGGACCCCGCCACCACCATGGGCCCGCTGGTGGATTTCAACCAGCAGAAGCGCGTGCTGAACTATATCGATATCGGCAAACAGGCGGGGGCGACCTGCCTGCTCGGCGGGGGCGTGCCCACGGGGCTGGAGCAAGGAGCTTATGTGGCGCCTACCATCTTTACCGGTGTCACCAACGACATGACCATTGCCCGCGAGGAGATTTTCGGCCCGGTGGCGAGCATCATGAGTTTCTCGGATTATCATGAGGCCGTGACCATCGCCAACGATACGAATTTCGGCCTGGCGGCGGGAATCTGGACCGCCGATCTCGGCCGGGCGCATCGCTTCGCCCGCGATGTCGAGGCCGGGATGGTCTATATCAACAGCTATATGGCCGGTGATATGCAATTTCCCTTCGGCGGCTGGAAGGAAAGCGGCAATGGCCGCGATAAATGCTTCGACGCGCTGGTCTCCTATACCCAGACCAAGAGCGTATGGGCGGCGATCGGCTGACCGCCCGCCCGTTTCCACATCAAACGCAAGGCGGCATCATGTGATGCCGCCGAGCAATGCCGCCGATGCGGCGATGGCCTCCGCCTGCCAAGGCCGCAGCTCCTGCCCTGGATAGCCGGCATATTCATCGAAAAACAGATCGTCGATCGGGGATTTGATGCCCGAAAGCTCCTCCATCACCGCCAACCCGCAATAGGGCACATAGGCGGCGGAATATCCGCCCTCGTGGGACATCATCAGCCTGCCGTCGCACAGATCGGAGGCTGCCGCTTTCAGCATCCTTGTCATCTGCCTATAGGTTTCGGAATAGAGCATCATCCGCCCCAGCGGGTCCGCCGCCGCGCCGTCGAACCCTGAGGGCACCACGATCAGATCCGGTTTGTATTTGTACAAGGCCGGGATCACCACACGCTCGAACGCCGCCAGATAGGCGCCGTGCCCGCAGCCGGCGGGGAGCGGAATATTGATGTTATAACCTTCACCTTTACCTTTGCCGCGGTCGGCCACATGCCCCCGGTCCGGCGGATACAGCCCTTCCTGGTGCAGCGAGATCGTCAGCACGCCGGGATCTTCATAAAATGCCGCCTCGGTGCCGTTGCCATGATGCACATCCCAGTCCACCGTGGCCACGCGTTCGAATTTATGCATGGTGCGGGCTTTAAGAATCGCGACGGGGATATTCCCGAACAGGCAGAACCCCATGCCCTGTTCCGCCTCCGCATGGTGCCCCGGCGGGCGCACCAGCGCATAGCCGTTCGCAACCTTGCCGGACAGCACCGCCTCCATCACCGCATAGGTGCCGCCAGCGGCCAGGCAGGCGATTTCGTAGGAACCATGCCCGAATGGCGTGAGCGGGCTGGCCTCGCCACCACGCGCCGCCGAAAGCGCCTTGATCCGCGCAATATAGTCGCGCGTGTGAAAACGAGCGAGATCCTCTTCACTCACGGGCGCCGATTTCAGCGAGACAAGCTGCCCGGTAAGGCCGGAGACTTCCATCAAATTCTTAAAACGCCGCTTTGTGTCTGCATTTTCCGCATGCTCGCCGGGTTCGATGGTCAGCCCCGGCGGATAGAACAGGGCGGCGCGCCCGGTATCGTGCCAAAGATAAAGCTCATGGAAATTCCAGCCGGTCGCCATTATTATCTCCGTTTTGCCTGCGGGTGCCTTTTGGGCAAGTTTTCGGGCAAAAGGGCCGGGCTGTCCACTCCCTGGCGGCCTGGTTTACATGGCCTGGATTTAACTAAAAATGCATGCCCATCCCCGGGGGGGCGGGGCTGTCCGGCGTCCCGAAATATGGTAAACGGATCGTAACGGCCTCTGGGAGACGATAATGCGGCATCGGGTTGAACTTCGCGCATCCGCGCGCGTCGCGGCATGCGCCCTGGCGGTGTTGGGTCTTTTCTGTGCCGCGCGCGCCGAAACGCCGGACCAGCCTTTTGGCCTGTCGCATATCGTCATGCAGCAGAACGCCGCCGCGCCCACCGCCTGCCTGCGCTTCTCCCAGCCGCTTTCGGCGGACCCCACCGTCCATTACGGCGATTATCTGTCCTTCTCGCCGGATGTTAAGCCGTCCATCACGGTCACGGGCTCCGAGCTTTGCCTGGGCGGGCTGAGCTATACGGCGCAATACACCCTCACCCTGCGCGCCGGCCTGCCCGATGCGGCGGGGGATAAGCTTTCCGCGCCCCAGAAACTCCCCCTGCAATTGACGGACCGCCCCTCCCTCGTCGCCATTTCGGGCGATGGCTATATCCTCTCGCGCGACACCACAAACGGCCTGGCGATCGAGACCGTCAATATCAAGACGATCAAAATTCATCTCCTGCGCATGAGCGACAAGCTGCTGCCCGCGACACTCGGCAATGGCCCGGCCGCGAACAACGTGCAGCTTGGCATGCAAACCACCAATCCATGGACCCTGCAAAGCATGGCGCAGAACCAGGCCAGCGTGATCTGGTCGGGCACAATGGATGTGGCGGAGGATCACAACCGCACCGTCTCCACCGCCTTTCCCATCGCCAGCCTGGTGCCGCCGGGCCGCAACGGGCTTTACCTCGTGGTGGCGGAAGATGCCGCCCATGCCATGCCGGACAATCTTTACACCGACAAGAATTATACCCTGCCGGACAATGCGCCGGACGCCCTGGCCGCCCATTGGGTGGTGGCGACGGATATTGCCCTCACGTCCATGGATGGCTCGGACGGGCTGCATGTCTTCGCCCGTTCACTGGCCAGCGCCAAACCGCTCGCGGGGGTGAAAATCCGGCTGATCTCCACCGGGCAGGATACGTTGGGCGAGCAGGTGACGGACGCTTCCGGCGCCGCGCTGTTCCCCGCCGCCCTGCTGGCCGGTGAACGCGCCAACGCCCCCGCCACAGTGGTGGCTTATGGCGATCACGGAAATTTCGCCTTTCAGGATATCACCGGCCCGGCCTTCGACCTTTCAGACCGCGGCGTTTCCGGCCGCACCCCGCCGCAGAATTTCCAGGCTTTTCTCTATACTGAGCGCGGCATCTACCGCCCCGGCGAAACCATCAATCTCGTGGCCTTGCTGCGTGACCGCACGGGCATCGCCGTCAATGGCCAGCCGCTGAAAATTCTGCTCCGCCGCCCCAATGGCATGGTGGACCGCAGCTTTGTGCTGCCGCCCGCCGCCTCGGGCGGTTTCCTGCAGCCCATCAAACTCTCCGCCACCGCCCCGCGCGGGGACTGGACGCTGGAAGCCTATGTCGACCCCACCGGCGCACCCGTGGGGCAGGTGCAGGTGAGCGTGCAGGATTTCGTGCCGCAGCAATTGCATGTGGCGCTCAGCACCGCACAGAGTTTCGCCTCACCTTCCGCTTCCATC
Source organism: uncultured Pseudomonadota bacterium (assembly GCA_963794625.1). Classification (GTDB taxonomy): domain Bacteria; phylum Pseudomonadota; class Alphaproteobacteria; order Acetobacterales; family Acetobacteraceae; genus Acidocella. The sequence goes on along the minus strand of CAWCEU010000009.1, from coordinate 246,955 downwards.
ACCGCCGCGCTGGACGGGAATTTTCTCTACGGCGCCCCGGCCGCGGGGCTGCATGCGCAAGGCGATCTCGCGGTGATGCGCGATGACAACCCCGTGCCTGGCGCCACCGGCTACCAGTTCGGATTGGTGGACGACAAGGTCGAGACGATCGACAACCAGCTCACCCTCGACGATGCCGATGATAAAGGCCATCTCGATATTTCCGCCTCGTTGCCGGACCTGCCGCACACCACGGCACCGCTGAAGGCGGTGCTCAGCGCCGGGCTGCTGGAGCCGAGCGGGCGCTATGTCGGCAGCGAGGTGGATGTGCCCATCCGCGCGCAAAGCCTGCTGCTTGGTATCAAGCCGCTTTTCTCCGGCGGCCAGGTGCAGGAGGGTGACAGCCCGCGTTTCAATATTCAGGCCTTCGACGATGCGGGCAAATCCAGCGCGGTCACCGGCCTGCAATGGACATTGGTGGAGGAAGATCCGGTCTTCGACTGGTTCCAGGATAACGGCCCCGGCTGGACCTGGCATTTCCATACAGAGGATCACCAGCTCGCCTCCGGCACGCTGGATGCGCCCCTTGGCGGGCACCTGAATTTCGTGCCTACCGGCTTCCCGCAATTTGACTGGGGCACCTACCGGCTGATCGTCACCGATCCGAATTCCGGCGCGGCCTCCAGCGTGCGGTTCGATATCGGCTGGAACACGGCCGGCGGCTCCAGCTCCACGCCGGACAAGGCGGATATCAGCCTGGACAAAGCGCAGGCCGCGCCGGGCGATGTGGTGAAGCTCCATATCAGCGGGCCATTCGCGGGCAAGGCGCAGATCGTCATCGCCAATGACAGGATCTTTTCCACCAAGCTTGTGGACGTGCCGAAATCCGGCCTTACCGTGCCCATTACCGTTGATGGCGCCTGGGGCGCTGGCGCCTATGCCGTCGTCACCATGTACCGGCCACTTTCCAATGCTGGCACCGGCGGTGGCCCGGCACTGCCCGTGCGCGCAATGGGCCTGGCCTGGATCGGCATCGACCCCGGCATGCACAGGCTGGCGGTGAGCGTGCAGGCCCCGGCCAAGATCACCCCGCGCCAGACCATCCTGGTGCCGGTGAAGATCAGCGGCGCCGCCGCCGGGGCGCATCCTTATGTCACGCTTTCGGGCGTGGATGAGGGTATTCTCCAGCTCACCGGCTTCACCACGCCGGACCCGCTGGCTTATCTCTACGGCAAGCTCGCCTTGGGCCTGGATATCCGCGACGATTACGGCCATCTGCTGGATGGCGGCGCGGATGCGGGTGCCATCCATACCGGCGGCGATGCCGGCATTGGCGGGGCGGGGCTGCCGGTGGAAAGCACCAAGGTCGTTTCGCTCTTCTCCGGCCGCGTGCAGGTGGGCCCGGACGGCATTGCGCAAATTCCGGTCAGCGTGCCGGATTTCGAAGGTCAGCTCCGCTTCATGGCCGTGGCCTATGACGATACGCAGGTGGGCAGCGCGGATGCGGATACCATCGTGCGCGATCCGGTGATTGCCGATGTTTCCCTGCCGCGCTTCATGGCGCCGGGCGATAGCGCGCAGCTTGCCCTCTCCTTGCACAACACGGATGGTGCGCCCGGCGCCTATCATCTCGCCTTGAAAGTCTCCGGCCCCGCCAGCCTGAATACGGGCCACAAGCTGGATTACCAGCTCGCCGCCGGGCAGCGTGTGCAGGATGCGGTGACGCTGGATGCGGCATCCGTTGGCATCGTCACGCTCGATGCGGTTCTCACCGGCCCCGGCGGGTACCACATCGAACGCAATTGGCAGATGGCGATCCGTTCGCCGCATTATCCGCTGGCGCAGCAGGTTGTCGCCGAGCAGGCGGCGGGCACGGATTACAAGATCGATCCGAAACTCCCCGCGCAATTCGTGCCCGGCTCGGTCTCGGTGAATGTCTCCTTCGCCGGCTATCAGGGCATCGATGTGCCGAGCCTGCTGCAATCGCTCTGGCTCTATCCGTTCGGCTGCACGGAGCAGCTCTCCTCCACGGCTTTCCCGCTGATTTACTACAACGAATCCACGCTGCTCGGCCGCGCCGGCGTTGACGACGACGATAACGGTTTCCAGGATACCTCCGATGCCGGCGTGCATGCCCGCGTGCAGCAGGCCATCGACACGATCCTCGACCGTCAGGATGAAACCGGCGAATTCGGGCTATGGCAGGAAAGCGATGGCGAGGCCTCGCCCTGGCTGAACGCCTATGCGCTGGACTTCCTGTTGCACGCCAAGGCGGCGGGCTATGACGTGCCGGATGACGCGGTAAACCGCGCCTATAGCCATATGCACGGCATCGTCTCGAATATCGAAAGCGCGCAGCAGGGCGGCAACAATTCCGGCGGGGTCAACGCATCGGTGAATGCCGAGGTCTATGCCGAATATCTGCTCACCCAGGTCGGCCAGGGCGATGCCTCCATCCTGCGCCGCCTGCACGATAATTCGGTGATCACGAATGACACGGATGATTCCAGCACCCAGCGCGTCTATTGGGCGCCCAACCCGTCGGATGAAACCGAGCTTGCATCGCCCTTCGCCCTGGCGCAGCTCTCCGCCGCGCTGAGCCTGATGGGCGACGATGCCCGTGCGGCGGACAGCATGAAGCTCGCCATGATGAATATCGGCGTTCCGGATTATCCAGATTGGTGGTTCGAGGATGGCTATTACAGCACCGCGCGCGACATCGCGGGCATGATCGCCATTGCCGGGCAACAGGGCGATATCTCTCTGGCGGGCACGCTGCTGGACAAGCTGAACGCGCTGAAGCTGGATCCTTTTGAGATCAACACCCAGGAGAAGGCTTGGCTGCTGGCCGCCGCCGCGTCGCTGGACAAACAGAATAAAACGATCGATCTCACCGTAAATGGCAAGCAGATGCGGAATCTGGCACTGCCCGCCAACTTCACCGCCACGCCGGATGACATCGCCAAGGGCTATGACATCCACAATGACGGCACGAAATCGATCTGGCGCACCGTCACGCTCACAGGTCTGCCCGCCACGCCGCCCCCGGCCGTGTCCGATGGATTTACCCTGCAAGTGTCTTACTACACGCTGGACGGCAAGACCCTCGATCCGTCGCATCTGCGCCAGAATGACCGGTTCATCGTCTCCCTCACCGGCCAGGCCAGCGATAATCAAGACCACCGCAGCGTGCTGGTGGATATGCTGCCCGCCGGATGGGAAATCGAAACCCCCATCCGCGACGACAGTACGGATTACGGTTTTCTGGGCTCGCTCTCCAAAACGCGCGTGATGGAAGCCCGGGATGACCGCTTCGTCGCCGCCTTCGATCTCGGCAATGGCTGGGACGATAATGACAATAACGGCGATGACGATAATGGCGTGAACGACAATAACAACACCCCGCCGCCGCTGGACCCCAACCAGTTCGCGGTGGCCTTCATCGTCCGCGTCGTCACGCCCGGGCATTTCATCCTGCCCGAAGCGGTGGTGAGCGACATGTACCGCCCCGCGATCATGGCCCGCACCGCTGCCGGCACAACAAAGGCTGATCCGCGCTGAAACGCCTGCGCCTCATCGCCCTGGCGGGGGCGCTTATCGCGGCTTCGTCCTGGGCGGCGGACCGTGCCTTTCCGCCGGATCTCTCGCGCCTGCATGATGTTTCGCTGGAGGTGCAGGCGGCGGACGGCACCACGCTGGATGTGCTGCAAACCAGGGATGGTTATTGGCGCCTGCCCGCCAGCGCCGATGACGTGAGTCCCAATTACCTGCGCCTGCTTCTGCAAACCGAGGATAAGCGCTTCTGGAACGACCCGGGCATCGACCCGTTGGCGATGCTGCGCGCCACCTTGCAGCTCATCCGTTACGGCCATGTCGTCTCCGGCGGTTCCACGCTCACCATGCAGGTGGCGCGGCTGCTGCATCCGCATCCGCACAACATCGCCGGTAAAGTCTATGACATGGCCCGCGCGCTTCAGCTCACCGCGCATTATTCCAAGCGCCAGATCCTCGCCATGTATCTCACCTTGGCGCCTTATGGCGGGAATATAGAAGGGGTGCGCGCCGCTTCGCTGATCTATTTCCAGAAACCGCCCAGCCAGCTTACCGATGCACAGGCCGCCCTGCTGGTGGCGCTGCCCCGCAGCCCGGAGCGCCTGCGGCCGGACCGCCACCCCGATGCCGCCCTGGCTGTCACCCGCCGCGTGCTGGCGCGCAACGGCCTGAACCCGAATTTCCCGGTCTCGGACATGGCCGCCCTTGCCCGCCACGCCATGCCCGCCTTGGCGCCGCAACTGGCCTGGCGGCTGCGCGGCGAAGGGCTGCGCGGCGAGGTGCGCACCACGCTGGATGCCGGGCTGCAAACCCGGGCGGCGGCGCTGGCGGCGCGCGCCGTATCCGTTCTGCCGGAGAAGGAAAGCATCGCCGCCCTGGTGGTGGATAACCGCTCCCGCGCCGTGCTGACCTATCTGGGCGGCACCGGCACGCAGATCGACATGACCCGCGCCCTGCGCTCGCCCGGCTCCACGCTGAAGCCCTTTCTCTACGGCATGGCGATGGACGACACGCTGATTGTCCCCGCCACCTTGATGCGCGACGCCCCCGTCAGCACGGGCGGCTACGCGCCGCATGATTTCGACGGCAGCTATAGCGGCATGGTCACCGCCACGGCGGCCTTGCAGCAATCGCTGAACCTCCCGGCCGTGCAGCTTTTGAAGGCCGAGGGCCCGGCGCATTTCATCGCCGCCCTGGGCGCCATGGGGGCGAGGATCGTGCTGCCCGACAACGCCTCGCCCGGCCTGCCGGTGATTCTCGGCGGGGAGGGGGTCAGCCTGCGCGATCTCGCCATGCTCTATACGGGCCTTGCCGGTGGCGGCATTGCCGCCCCCTTGCGCCTGCTGGCGTCCGACCCCGCAGGTGCCGGCGTGCGGGAGATGAGCCCCGCCTCCGCCGCGCGCATCGGCGCCATGCTGCGCGGCGCGCCAATTCCCGCCGGCGTGGCACCGGACGACACCCACAACATCGCCTACAAAACCGGCACCTCCTACGGCTTCCGCGATGCCTGGGCGGCGGGTTTCTCGGGCGATTATACGATCATCGTCTGGACAGGCCGTACCGATGGCACGCCCATTCCCGGCGCCTATGGCCGCCAGACCGCCGCCCCGGTGCTGTTCCGCCTGTTCACCCTGCTGCCGCCGGACCGGCAGGCGCCGCCTTCCCCGCCGCCGGAGCCGCAAATCGCCTCCCTGGCGCCCAACCTGCAGGTGTTCGGCGGCCGGGCCAAGGCGGGCGGCCAGGGCCAGCACGGCCCCCGCATCCTGTTTCCGCCGCCCGGCGCGGTGCTGCAGGTTTCGGGCGGCGCCGCCAACCCCGTCTCGCTGGAGGCCGAGGGCGGCGTGCCGCCTTATCGCTGGGTGATCAACGGCACCATGCTGCCCGCGCCGCCGCTGGGCGAGTTGATGGATTGGCGGCCGGACGGTCCCGGCTTCGCGCGCATCTCACTGCTTGACGCCCGTGACGAGGCGGTGAGCGAATATGTGGAGCTGCATTAGAGTGCGATGACTTTAGCTTCGCTCGCTTCGCGAGCGCGGGTAAAGTCTGAATCACCCTCTAAAATCATCCGGATCTAAGGAAAAGGTATGTCCCCGGCGGGATTTCGAACCCACGGCCCCCAGATTAGGAATCTGGTGCTCTATCCTGCTGAGCTACGGAGACATCGCAAGGCTTTCACCTTCCATCCCAGGGTAAACCCCCGCTCCGTCAGGCCCAGCCTCTTTAGCCCGGCCGCCGGAGAATTCAAAGCCGCCTTCAGCGCAGCTTCGCCCCATCCGGCCCGGACACGCTCACATTCACCGGAATCCCGTGCCGCACGCTTTCCGTAACGGTACAGAAATCCTCGAAGCTGGCCAGGCTGCGTTCCAGATGCGGCAGCAGATCCGGCGCATGGCCAAGCGTGATGCTCACTTCAATGCCTGTCACCCGCAGCCGGTTCTTCTCGTTCCGGCCGGTCTCGCAGGTTACGGTGGCGCTCAGCTCGCCCGGGTCCTCGTGATATTTGGCGCAGGCAAAGGTCAGGCTGGCGCACAGGCAGTTGGCGATGGCCGCCGCCAGCAGATGCTGCGGCGAAGGTCCGGAATCCGTGCCCAGCGGCATCGGCTCATCGGCGATCATCGTGGCATATTGCGGCCCGAACTCCACCAGGAACCGGTAGCCCTCCTGCCGGGTAACGGTGATGCTCACGCTTTGGCTCTCGCTCATGCCTCTCTCCTCACGCGCCCGCCGGTTTGCCGCCCGGCAGCGGAATGAATTCCTGCTCGTCACCCGCCACCAGCCCGAAGCGGTGGCGCACCCAATCCTCTTTCGCCTGTTCAATCCGCTCTTGCGAGCTGGAGACAAAATTCCACCAGATATGGCGCGGCCCCTCCAGCGGGTCGCCGCCCAGCAGCATCAGCCGGCTATCGGTGAGCGCGCGCACGGTAATCGCATCGCCAGGGCGGAAGACAAGCAGCTGCCCCTCGCCAAAACGCTCCCCGGCAATCTCCACCTCGCCGGAGACGATGTGCAAGGAGCGTTCCTCGTGCTCATCCGGCAAGGGCAGGGCCGCCCCCGCGGCGAGGCTGACATCGACATAAAGCGTGCCGGAGAACACTTGCACCGGCGAGGCCGCGCCATAGGCATGGCCCGCGATGACCCGCGCCACGATACCGCCATCCTCAAGCTGCGGCAGGCTTTCCCCCGCGTGATGGAAGAAACCCGGCTCCGCCTCTTCGGATTCCTTGGGCAGCGCCACCCAGCTCTGAATGCCCAGGATGTTCTGCGCCCTTGTCCTGGCTTCGGCGGGCGTGCGCTCCGAATGGGCGATGCCGCGCCCCGCCGTCATCCAGTTCACCTCGCCGGGGCGGATTTCCTGCGCGCTGCCCAGCGTGTCCCGGTGGAAGATGCGGCCTTGCATCAGATAGGTCACGGTGGCCAGCCCGATATGCGGGTGCGGTCTTACATCCAGCCCATGGCCGGGCTCGAAGGTGGCGGGGCCGATATGGTCCAAAAATACGAAAGGCCCCACCATGCGCCGCTTGGCATGGGGCAGGGCCCGGCGCACGCGCAGGCCGCCAATGTCATGGGTGATCGGGGCGATGACGATATCAACCCCGCCCTCCGGGCCGGTGAGTGGATTATGCAGCCAGGACATATACCCTCCGATTCTGGGACAAGCCCTGCATAGCCCAGGCCAGGCGGCCCGCCTATATCAAGATGCGCCTGGGTTGAACGCTGTGCGCGGCGTGTTCGGGCAGCGCCAGATGATTCACCGGCCCATGCCCAGCCCCGATGCCGGGCGCGGTGGCAATCGCCGCCTGCAAATAAGCCCTTGCCCGGCACACGGCCTCCTCCAGCCCCATGCCCTGCGCCAGCCCCGTGGCGATGGCGGAGGACATGGTGCAACCCGTGCCATGGGTGTTGCGGCTTTCGATGCGGGGCAGGGTGATGGCAACCACCCCCTCTTGCGTCACCAGCAGATCGGTCAATTCCGCCCCGGCGCCATGCCCGCCTTTCACCAGCGCCGCCTTGGCGCCCATTTCCAGCAGCCTGCGCCCGGCCGCGATGCGCTGTGCCTCGGTTTCCACCGGCAGGCCGGTGATTTTCGCGGCTTCGGGCAGGTTTGGCGTAATAACCGAGGCCTTGGTTATTAGCTCCGAGATCAGCGCGCTGATGGCGCCATCCGGCAGCAGCACCGCGCCGGAGGTGGAAACCATCACCGGGTCCAGCACCATTGGCACGCTGGCGGGTAGGTTGGCGGCCACGGCGCGGATGATCGCCTCATTCGTCAGCATGCCGAGCTTGATCGCATCCACCCCGATATCGGAGAGCACGGTGCGCATGGAAAGTGCCACGAAATCGGCGGGCACGGCATGCACCCCCACCACCCCCAGCGTGTTCTGCGCCGTCAGCGCGGTGATGGCGGTGCAGCCATAGGCGCCCAGGGCGGTGATGGTTTTCAAATCCGCCTCGATCCCGGCGCCGCCGCCGGAATCGGAGCCCGCGATGGTCAGAACCCGCGCGATCATGCCTTTCCTCATTCCGCGGCTTGCGCCGTGGCCTGGGCGATCTGGACGCATAAACCATCCACGATCTCGTCGATCAGCGCCGAATCCTCACCCTCCGCCATCACGCGGATCAGCGGTTCGGTGCCCGAGGCGCGGATCAGCACCCGCCCGGTGCCCGCCAGCCGCGCGGCGGCGGTGTCGATCGCGGCCTGGATATGCGGCAGGCTGAGCGGCGAGGCGCCGCGATAACGCACATTGCGCAGAAGCTGCGGCAGCGGCGCGAAAACCCGGCACGCCTCGGAGGCGCGCTTGCCTGAGCGCACCAGCACGGAGAGCACCTGCAACGCCGCCACCAAGCCATCGCCGGTGGTGGCGAAATCCGAGAGGATTACATGGCCGGATTGCTCGCCGCCCAGATTGAAGCCCTGGGTGCGCATCGCTTCCGCCACATAGCGGTCGCCAACCTTGGTGCGGGCGAGGGCGAGGCCCAGCCCGGCCAGAAACCGCTCCAGCCCGAGATTGCTCATGACGGTGGCGACAATGCCGCCGCCGCGTAAATGCCCCGCTTCCGCCATATCCCGCGCGATCAGGCCGAGAATCTGGTCGCCATCGATGATCTCGCCGCGCTCATCGGCCAAAATCACCCGGTCCGCGTCGCCATCCAGCGCGATGCCGATATCCGCGCCATGCTCCAGCACGGCCTCGCACAGGGCTTTCGGCGCGGTGGAACCGGCCTCGCGGTTGATGTTGAACCCATCCGGGCTGACGCCCAGGGGTATCACCTCGGCGCCGAGCTCGAACAGAGCGGCGGGGGCCACCTTGTAGGCGGCGCCATGGGCGCAATCCAGCACGATGCGCAAGCCATCCAGCCTCAGCCCGCGCGGCAGCGAGAATTTCGCCGCCTCGATATAGCGCCCGGCGGCATCCACCAGCCGCGCGGCGCGCCCCAATTTGCCGGGCGGGGCCATGCGGTCGGAGAGATCCTCCGCCATCAGCGCCTCGATCTCGGCTTCGGTCTCGTCGGAAAGCTTGGCGCCATCCGGCCCGAAGAGCTTGATGCCGTTATCCTCATACGGGTTATGCGAGGCGGAGATGACAACGCCGAGATCCAGCCGCAAGGAGCGCGTGAGCATGGCAATGGCCGGGGTGGGCAGGGGGCCCGCCAGCGTTACGTTCATGCCCGCCGAGACGAAGCCCGCCGTCAGCGCTGGTTCCAGCATATAGCCGGATAGCCTGGTATCCTTGCCGATGATCACGCGGTGCCTATGGTCGCCCCTGGTGAAGAGCAGCCCGGCCGCCTGGCCGAGCTTGAGCGCGATTTCGGCGGTCATCGGCGCAGTGTTGGCGGTGCCGCGAATCCCGTCAGTGCCGAACAGGCGGCGTTGGGGCTTTTTATCCATCATCTCTCTCAGTCAGTCTCTGCCAGACGCGCAGGGCCCGTATGGTCCCGGCCACGTCATGCACCCGCAATATATGCGCCCCTTGCGTCACGGCATAGATTGCGGCGGCCAGGCTTTCCGGGTCACGTTTCGCGGCGTCTGTCTGGCCGGAAATCTCGCCCAGAAAGCGCTTGCGCGACAGCGCGATGAGCAGCGGGTGGCCCAGCACGGCCAGTTTCGCCGCGGCCTTCAGCAGTTCCACATTCTGCGCCCCGCGCTTGGCGAAACCAAGGCCGGGGTCCAGGCAGATATGTTCCGGCTTCACCCCCGCCGCCAGCGCGGCATCCCGCGCGGCGGTGAGTTCGGCTGCCACCTCTTGCGCCACATCTTGGTAGATGGCGCGGTCATTCATCGTTGCCGGGGTGCCGCGCATATGCATCAGCACCACCGGGCAGGCCCGCTGCGCCACCAGGGGCAAGGCGTCAGGGTCATGCGTGAGAGCGGAAATATCGTTCACGATTTTTCCACCCGCCGCCAGGCCCGCCGCCATGGTTTCGGCGTTGCGGGTATCCAGGGAAATCACCGCCCCCTCCGCCGCCAAGGCGCGGATGACCGGCGTGATCCGGTCAATTTCCAAATTGACTGGAATCGCTTCGGCGCCGGGGCGGGTGCTCTCTCCGCCAATATCCAGAATATCGGCTCCATCCGCCAGCATGCGCCGTCCTGCCTCGATGGCGGCCGCGGGGCTGACATGCAGCCCGCCATCGGAGAAGGAATCCGGCGTGACATTCAGAATACCCATCACCAGCGGCCTGTGCAGCCGCAACCCCGCCCATTCCGTTACTTGAAGCGCCATGCCCGCCCCTATCATGCGGCGCATGGCCTGTGCCAGCCTTGCCAGCCCCGATACTCTGTGCCCTTGCTATGCGCGCCCGGCGAGGAGGGGCGCGGAATGACGGCAAGGCTTTATCTGGGAACGGCGCGCTATTCGTCCTGGTCCCTGCGCGGCTGGCTGCTGGTGCGGCTCTCCGGGCTGCGGGCGGAGGAGATTTTCGTGCCGTTGGCGGGCGGCAATTCGCCGGAGGTGAAAAAAATCTCGCCAAGCGGGCTGGTGCCCTATCTGGAGCATGACGGCGCCAAGATCTGGGAAAGCCTCGCCATCGCGGAATATTGCGCCGACATCAATCCCGCCTTGTGGCCCGCTGAGCGCATTGCCAAGGCGCGGGCGCGCGCCATCGCCGCCGAGATGCATGCCGGGTTCAGGGGGTTGCGCCTGGCGATGCCCATGGTACTTGGCCGCCCGGATTATGCCGGGCTGGGGCAGACCCCGGACAGCCTGGCCGATATCGCGCGCATCGAGGCGCTATGGGCGCAAACGCGGGCGGAATTTGGCGCGGGCGGGCCGTATCTGTTCGGGGCCGGGTTCAATGCCGCCGATGCCATGTATGCCCCGGTGGTGGCGCGGCTGCTTACCTATGCGCCGCCGCTTTCCGGCACGGCCAAGACTTATTGCGAAGCAGTGCGGGCGCATCCTCTGGTTGCGGAGTGGTATGAGATCGCGGCAAAAGAGCCTGATTCCTGGAAACTCGAAAAATATGAAAGCCTCGCATGACGTTTCGTAACCTGTTGCTGGCTGCCTCTCTGCTGCTTGGCGCCGCGCCGGCTTTTGCCGCCACCACCACGCCGAGCATCAATATAAGGCTGGATGGCGGTTCCGTCTGGCAGACCTCCAAGAAGGACACCGCCACCGAAGGGTTTCTGCAGATCCATAACGACGGCCCGACCGATGACGTGCTGACCGGCTGGAGCTGCCCCGACGCCGATAACACGGTGCTGCTGGGCAAGGATGGCAAGGCGCTGACCCAGCTTGTCATTCCCGCCGGGCAGACGGTGACGCTGGCGCCGGGCGGGATGTATCTGGCGCTGAGCGGGTTGCATTATCCGGTGGATCGCGGATCGATTCTGCCCTGCTCCTTCAGCTTCCAGCAGGCCGGGCTGGTGGGCGGATTCCTGAACGAGGTCACGAAGCCCAAGGGCTGAGCGCCTCTGCTTGTGCCGTCTGGGTGATGACGTTACGCTTCCGCCAAAGGCGGGCAGGGCTGTCTGGAGGTTGGCATGAAGGACGGAGCGAAAGGCAAGGCCGGTGAGGCACCGGCGCCGCCCGCGCCGTTGCCGGATTTCGACGAAGAGACCTATCTGCGCCTCAACCCGGATGTGCTGGTGGCGGTGGCGGAAGGCAAATTCCGCTCGGGCCGGGAGCATTACGAACATTATGGCCGTGCCGAAGGCAGGCTGGCGGTGGCGCCGAGCGGCCTGCCGCGTGACAGGATCATCATCACCGCGCGTCCTGGCCAGGCCGAGGAAGCGCCGCATGTTCCCTCCGGTGCCGTGGATGCGATCAGGCTTTCCGCCTCCGGCGGGTTGTACGTCACCGGCTGGGTGAATGATCTGCTGGACCGGCTGGATACGGTGGAGCTTTACGTCGCGGGCTGGTCGATCGCCTTTTCTGCCGCCGGTCTGGCGCGGGTGCGCAGGCCCGATGCGGAGCAGGTGATCGGCTTGCACCGGCCGCATGCGGTTGGGTTCTGGGGCTTCATCTATGCGGCGCAACGCCTGCCCATTGGCAAATGCAATGTGGTGATGCGGCTGAAATCCGGCGCTGAGCTGAGCCTGATCGTGACGATCGAGCCGGTGGACGATATCGAGCTGCGCGGCGTTGTGCTGAACCACCTTGCGACCTCGCATTATACCGGGCCGGCCTATTTCAATGCGGTTTCGGTGATCGGCAAGGCCATCGGCACGCAGCTTGTCGATTTCAGCCAGATGCTGACGCGAAGGGCGGTGAGCGCGCCCTATGCCGAGCGCTTCCACCAGAGCGGGCCGGTGCCGAAAGCTTCTGTGATTATCTGCCTTTATGGCAAGCCCGAATACCTCGCCCTGCAGCAGGGCCTGTTCGCGCGCCAGAAGGGGGCGGAGGATTATGAGTTCATCTATGTGTGCAACAGCCCGGCCCTGGCGGAGATTTTGCTGCGGGAAGCGGCCATCGCGCGGCTGACCTATGGGCTGGACATCACGCTGGTTCTGCTGGGGGCCAATGCCGGTTTCGCGGCGGCGAATAATCTGGGTGCCGCCTATGCCCGCACCCAGCGGCTGATTTTCATGAACCCGGACGTGTTTCCGAAAGGGCCGGAATTCGCCCGGCTTCATCTGGCGCAGGTGGAGGAATTGCCCGCCGCGCGCACGGATCTGTTCGGCGCGGCGTTGTATTACGATGACGGCTCGCTGATGCATGCGGGCATGTATTTCGAGGCCGATACCATGCCGGGATTCATGCTGGGGCAGAAGGAGGATGTGAGCATTCTGCGCGTGGAGCATTACGGCAAGGGCGCGCCGCCGGAGGACAAGGCGCTGCTGCGCCCCCGCCTTGTGCCCGCGGTAACCGGCGCCTTCATCTCCGCCCGCCGCGCCTGGTTCGAGGCGCTGGAGGGATTTTCCCAGGATTATATCTTCGGCCATTACGAGGACGCGGATTTATGCCTGCGCAGCCTGGAGGCAGGGCGGCCCGCCTGGCTGGCGGATTTGCGGCTTTACCATCTGGAGGGCAAGGGCAGCACGCGCCAGCCGGTGCATGAGGGGGCATCGGCGGTGAATCGCTGGCTGTTTAGCCGCAACTGGATGGAGCTGGTGAGCGGTTCATTGCTCGGCCCCGCGCCAGGCCATGCGGCGCTGGCGGAGGCGGCGCCGTGAAAATCCTGATCATCGCCATGTATCATCCCGAGCTGGTGCGCGGCGGCTCGCAACAGGTGGCGTATGAGCTGTTCCAGGGGCTGAAGGATGTGCCGGGGATGGAGCCGGTGCTGCTCTGCTCGGCGGATCAGAATTCCCCCGCCATGTTCAAGAGCGGGGCGCGCATCACGGGGTTTGATCAGCGGGAGAATGAGTTCCTGTTTCTCTCGCGCGATTATGATTATGTCTGGCAGAAATTGCCGCTTCCCTTGCAGGCGGAGGCATTTGCCGCGTTCCTGCGGCAGATCGATCCGGATGTGGTGCATTTCCACCATTTCATGACCTATGGCATTGATTACCTGACGCTGACGCGAAGGGTTTTGCCGCAAGCGCGCATTGTATTCACCGCGCATGAGTTCCTGACCATCTGTGCCGCGGATGGGCATATGGTGCGCAAAACCGATGGCTCGCTCTGCGAACAGGCCAGCCAGGTGCGCTGCCATCAATGCCTGCCGCAGCGTTTGCCGGAGGAGTTCTTCCTGCGCGAACAATGGATGAAGGCGCATTTGCAGGCGGTGGATCTGTTCACCGTGCCCAGCCGCTTCATGACCGGCTTCTATGAAAACTGGGGGCTGGATGCGGGACGTTTCCTGCATGTGCCGAATGGTTTGCAAATGCCACCAAAACCGGCGCAGGCCCTGGCGCCGGCAAGGCGCAACCGGTTCGGGTTTTTCGGCCAGCTTATCGATGTGAAGGGCCTGACCGTGCTGCTGGAGGCCGTGGATATTCTGCGCGCGGAGGGGTTTGAGGATTTCGCGGTCGAGATCAACGGCGAGAACATCCATTTCGCGACACCGCAGACGCGCAAGCGGATCGAGGCGTTTCTGGAGCGCGAGGCGGAGCGGCCGGTTTCTGAACAACGGGTGAGCTTCAATGGCGGTTATCATCATGGCCAGCTCGCGGCGCGGATGGGGCGGGTGGATTGGGTGGTGGTGCCCTCGACCTGGTGGGAGATTTATTGCCTGGTGATCTCCGAAGCCTGGCATTTCGGCCGGCCGGTCATCGCCTCCAACAAAGGCGGCCCGGCGGAGCGGGTGAGGGATGGCGTGGACGGGCTGCTGTTCGAGCTGGGCGATGCCCGCGCCTTGGCGGAGACGATGCGCCGCGCCGTGATGGAAGAGGGGTTGTGGGGGAGGCTGGCCGGCGGGATCACGCCGCCGACGACGCGCGCGGAGATGGTGCGGGGCTATCTTGATGCGTACGAGGCCGCGGAGAGGAAGCAGAGGCTGGCGGCGGAGTAAATCAGGCGTGAAGACGGGGCGGTGCTGACGGAGTCAGCCCTTGCCGCGCGGGGTATGGATGCGGTGGAGGCTTATACGCCCTGGTCCGCTGCCAGGGGCTGGTGGGGTTGAAACAATTTCCCCCGTTCGGCCAGGGCGATCACCGCCAATCCCAGCATGCCGCAGAGGCAGAACCCCAAGGTCAGCGGACGCAGCGTGCCGTCAAACCGCAGGCCGATGAAGATGCCGATGAGCGCCGAACCGAACATGTTGATGAAGCCCTGCACGGCGGCGGCGGCACCGGCGATATGGCCCAGCGGCTCCATGGAAATGGCGGAGAGATTCCCGGCCAGCAGGCCGAAGCCGAACATCATCATGGTTTGCAGCAGGGCGAAATGCACCAGCGTGTCCTGCCCGGCAAAGGCGGTGAGGGCCTGTGCCAGGGCCACCAGGATGAAGCCCAGCATGGCGCCGTGGGAGAGCCGGCGCATGCCGAAACGCTCGACAAGCCTGGCATTGATGAGGGCGGCGATGGCCATGCTGATGCAGCAGATGGCGAAAACCGGCGGGAAGAGTTTGGGGGCGGCGAATATCTCCGCGAACACTTGCTGGGCGGAATTGATGAAGCCCAGCCAAGCCCCCAGCACCAGCATGGCCGCCAGCGTGTAACCCAGCGAGGCGCGGTTGCGCAGCGTCTGCCAGGCGGCGGCGCGGAAGCTGTTCCAGGCCACCGGGCGGCGGTCTTCCACCGCCTGGGTTTCGGGCAGGCGCCAGAGCACCCAGAGGGCGGTGAGCCCGGCATAGAGGCCGAGGGCGATGAAAATGGCCTGCCAGGGGGCGATGCTCAGCAGCTCTTGCCCCAGCCAGGGGGCGATGATGGGAGCGGAGAGAAACACCATGAAGGATAGCGAGTTCACCTTGGCCATCAGCCGCCCGGCATAGCGGTCCCGCACGATGGCGGTGGCCAGCACTTGCGCCCCGGCGGCGCCGAAACCCTGCAAGGCGCGGGCGGCGAGCAGGGTGGTGAAGCTGGGGGCCAGGGCGGCGCAGAAACTGCCAAGCGCGTACAGGCCGAGAGACAGGATCAACACCGGCTTGCGGCCGAACCTGTCCGCCACCAGCCCATAGACGAGTTGGCTGAGACCGAAGCTGATGACGAAGCTGGCGATGACCCATTGCCTGGCATTGCCCGTGCCCAGATGCAGGGCGGCGGCGATGTCGCCCAGGGCGGGGACCATCATGTCTATGGCCAGGGCAACGATGGTCTGAATGACCGCGATGGTGGCGACAAAGGCGCCAAAGCGCAGGCCGGTGTGAGGGGAGGCGCCTTGCATGCCGCCTATATGGCGGCGCGGTTCCTGCGCAGCAACAGCAGCCCCAGCAGAGCGGAGGCGAGGAAAGTGGCGCCGCCCAGCAGCAGCAGATGCGCATGGTCCGGCGCGCTGCCCTTGCCCAGCAGGGCGAAAACCAGCGTTTGCGGGATGAAACCGATAGCCGAGGCCGCCAGGAAGGGCAGCATGCGCACGGAGGTAAGCCCGGCCGCCAGGTTCAGCAGCAGATTATTGCCCACCGGCATGAGCCGCAGCATCAGCGTGGCGGTGAAGGGATGGCGGGCCAGGGTGCGGTCGATCCAGGCCAGCTTGGCGCCGAATTTGCGGCGGCAGAAATCCTGCGCGATGGCGCGGGCCCAGATGAAATCCAGGCTGCAGGCCAGCACCTGCGCCACCAGGGCGATGATGGTGCCGTACCAGGGGCCGAAGGCGTAACCGGCGGCGAAGGCGGGGATCTGGCGCGGCAGGCCGATGGCCACCAGGAAGGTGGAGAGCAGCAGGAAAACGGTTTGCCCGCGCAGGCCGCCTTCGGCGAGGGTGGCGGTGAGAGTGGTCTCCGCCGCGCCATGGCCCATCAGGGGCAGGGTGGCGGCAACGGCGATCAGCCCGCCCGCCATCAAGGCCGGTTTCAGAGCCTTGGCGGCGCCATTCGTGGCGGTAACGGCGCGCGGCCTGTTTTTGCTCATTCCCGGCCCTCGATTTGCGGTACCTTCCAACGGCGTTGCAGCCAGGCGACGCCCGCGAGATCGACCAGGCCGACCTTCAGGCGCTGCCAGTTATTGTAATGCGAGGCGCCATGCGCGCGGGCATGGTGGCGCACCGGTACCGAGACCACTTGCCCCCCGGCGCGGATGAACAGGGCCGGCAGGAAGCGGTGGATATGGTCGAAATGCGGCAGTTCCAGAAAGGCCTGGCGGCGGAACAGCTTCAGCCCGCAGCCCGTATCCGGCGTGGCGTCCTTCAGCGCCCAGGCGCGGACCTTGTTGGCGAGGCGCGAGCCGTAGCGCTTGGCGTTGGAATCCTGCCGGTTGACGCGGTGCCCGGCGATGAGCACCGGGCGCGGGCCTTTTGCCTCGGCCTCGCGCATGGCCTCCAGCATGGCGGGGATGTCGGCGGGGTCGTTCTGGCCGTCACCGTCCAGCGTGGCGATATAGGTGCCGCGGGCGGATTTCACCCCGGTGATGACAGCACCGCTCTGCCCGCAGCTCTGCCTATGGCGCACGCGTATCAGCGTGGGCAGGGTCTGGGCGATCCCGGCCAGGACCTGCGGGGTGGCGTCCGAACTGCCATCGTCCACATAGACGATCTCATGCTCGGTGCCGGCCAGCGCCGTGCTGATGGCGGAGATCAGCGGCTGCAGGTTCGGGGCCTCGTTATGCACCGGCACCACCACCGAGATCAGCGGGGTGCCGGGCGCGGGATCAGCCTCTGAGAAGAAGCGGGGGTCGATGTTCATGCCCGTCATTCAGCAACAGCATTAAGGCGCATCTGTGGCCCGATTCCGCCGGAGACCGGGCGTGGCGCAAGGGTTTCGTAACGGATCGTTTCCGCGGAGAGGGGGGTTGAAGCTTTGCCAGCGGCCGGGTTTGTCATCGATCCTTCACCTTTTTGGCCCCTTCATGCCACGGACCGAAAAAACCCGCTACCGCGCCGTTGCGGGAAACCGCGCGGCCTTGGCTTGTTCCCTGGGCATCGCTATAAGCCCGCACAAACACAAAGGGGACGGGTAACAGGACCCGGCCCGACGGATTTAAGGATCTGACGGCATGCTGATTTCGTTGCCACCGGATTACCGGCCATCGGAAGACGAAGAGTTTATAAATCCGATGCAGACCGAGTATTTCCGCCAGAAATTGCTTCGCTGGCGGGGGGATCTGGTGAAGGAGGCCAATGGCACCCTGGCCTCGCTCGGCGAAGGGGGAATCCTGGAAGCTGACATCACCGACCGCGCGAGCGTGGAGACTGACCGGGCGCTGGAGCTGCGCACCCGCGATAGGGCCCGCAAGCTGATCGGCAAGATCGACCAGGCGCTGGAGCGCATCGAAACCGGGACCTATGGCTATTGCGAGGAAACGGGCGAGCCGATCGGGTTGAAGCGGCTGGAGGCCCGGCCTATCGCGACACTCTCCATTGAGGCGCAGGAGCGCCATGAGCGGATGGAGCGGGTTCACCGGGACGACTGAAACAAAAAACCGGGGCTTTTGGCCCCGGTTTTCGTTTTCAGCCCAGGCTTTTTTCAGTCTGGGTTAGGGCCCTAGTTGAGCTGCAAGGCGGCGGCGTTGGCGCTGGCGGATTGGCGCTGCTCCACCACCTGGGCCTTCATGGATTTCTGCAGCTTCTCGAAGGCCCGCACCTCGATCTGGCGCACGCGCTCGCGCGAGATGTCGTAATGCTGGGAGAGGTCTTCCAGCGTGGTCGGGTTATCCTTCAGCCGGCGCTCGACCAGGATATGGCGCTCGCGCTCGGAGAGGGTCTTCAGCGCGTTGGCCAGCAGGGCCTTGCGGCCGGTCAGCTCCTCGCGCTCGGCCATCTCGGTTTCCTGGCTGTCGGAGTCGTCCACCAGCCAATCCTGCCACTCACCCTCGCCATCCATCTTGATGGGGGCGTTGAGGGAATTGTCCGGCGAGGAGAGGCGGCGATTCATGTTCACCACATCCTGCTCCGGCACATCAAGCAGGGTGGCGATCTTGGTCACCTGCTCGGGTTGCAGATCGCCGTCGTCGATCGCCTGCATCTGGCCTTTCAGGCGGCGCAGATTGAAGAACAGCTTCTTCTGCGCGGCGGTGGTGCCCATTTTCACCAGGGACCAGCTATGCAGGATATATTCTTGGATGGCGGCGCGAATCCACCACATCGCATAGGTGGAAAGACGGAAGCCGCGATCCGGGTCGAACCGCTTCACCGCCTGCATCATGCCGACATTGCCTTCGGAAATCAGCTCGCTGACGGGCAGGCCGTAGCCGCGATAGCCCATCGCGATCTTCGCCACGAGACGAAGGTGGGAATTGACGAGTTTATGCGCCGCCGTCTGGTCGCCATTGTCACGCCAGTTGCGGGCAAGCTGTTCCTCTTCCGCATGCGACAGCATGGGGTACCTGCGGATTTCCTGCATGTACCGCGTCAAGCTGGCATCGGGAGCCAAATTGGTTGCAGAGGCCATAATGATACTCCTCTTTCTCGTTTGCCCCGTCCGCTGCGGCCCAGCCTATCCGGCGCCGCACAAAGGGACAGTATCGCTACCTTAGTACGAACCCGACATTAACACCGGTTGCCCGCTCTGCCCCTTAAAAGGGAGTAAGGTTTCCGGCCAAATCGTTTAGGTACAAAAGCAGCGTCGAGAAGGAGTGTACGTACGTTCGTCCACTCTCGTCAACAAAAACGACCGTCTTAGTCCTGTTTTATGTGCATGTGTGCAATGCGCTCACGAGGGCTTCGAAATCCTCCGGCGGTGATGCGCAGAAGCGTAGCGCGGCCCCGGTGATGGGGTGTGAAAAGCCAAGTATTTCAGCGTGCAAGGCCTGGCGGGGGAAGTCCAGCGCCTGGGTGCGCACGGGTTCTGGCAGCAGCTTGGCGGTGGCGGGGCGGCGTTTGAGATAGACCGGGTCGCCGATGAGAGGATGACCTATATGGGCCATGTGGACCCTTATCTGGTGCGTGCGCCCGGTTTCCAGCCGGCAGCTGACGAGGGCGGCGGCAAGGCCAAAGTTACGTAGAATTCGGTAATTCGTTACCGCGTGCTTGCCGTTGCGGGTGACCACGGCCATGCGTTTGCGCTCACGCGGGTCTCGGCCGATATCACCCTCGATGCGCCCGGAGGCCGGGTTGGGCAGGCCCCAGCAGAGGGCTTTGTATTCCCGCTCCAGCGCGCGCGAGGCAAAGGCGGCGGAGAGTTGGGTCAGGGCCAGTTCCGTTTTCGCCACCACCATGACGCCGGACGTGTCCTTATCCAGCCGATGCACGATGCCAGGGCGGCGCTCGCCGCCGATTCCGGTCAGGCTATCACCGCAATGGGCGATAAGGGCGTTGACCAGCGTGCCGTCCGGGTTGCCGGGGGCAGGGTGGACCACCAGGCCGGCGGGCTTGTTGAGCACCAGCAGGGCGCTGTCCTCATATAATATGTCGAGCGGCAGGGATTGCGGCTGCGGGATGGCGGGCATGGCAGGGGGCAGGGTGAGGCGGTAGGTGATGCCGGGCTGCACGGATTCCGACGGGTCCTTGGTGACGATGCCCGCCCTCTCGCAGGCGCCTTCGAGAATCAGGGCCTTGACGCGGGAGCGCGAGATGGTGCCGATGCGCGCGGCAAGATAGGTATCAAGCCGGACGCCGGACGATTCCGGCTCCGCCAGGATGGAGAGATATGCAGGATCAGCCACAGAATTTACGGGGGTTGAAGGCGCTGGTGGGCATCATGGGGGTGCTGATCATCATCGGGAGCACGGTGGTTGTCGGCACGATCATCCACCGTCTCTATGCCAGATTCACCGTTCCGTCGACGGCGCCGGTACCTTCCGTGGCCAGCGTGCCGGCACCCCAGGCTGTTCCCGCCGCTGCCGTGCCGCCCGCGGCCGCGGCCCAACTGGCGCCGGGCGAGCGTATCTCCGGCATCGCTTCGGCCGGGGCGGAGCTGGCGATTTGGGTGAGCGGTGCCAAGGGCGACAGGCTGTTGCTGCTGGACCCGGTAACCGGCCGGGCCCGCATTGTGCTGAGCAGCCCTTGAAGGTGAAGCCGCCGGAGAAGATCTGCCTGGCTTGCGGCCGCCCTTTCACCTGGCGGCGGAAATGGGCGAAAACCTGGGACGAGGTAAAATATTGCTCCGCCGCCTGCCGCGAGGGGCGTTATGAGCGGGCAAAAAATCCTGCCCGCCCCCGCTTGTCATAACCGCGCCCCTGGCTTAAGGAGCGCCACCACGCCTCGTCCCCATCGTCTAGAGGCCTAGGACACCGCCCTTTCACGGCGGTAACAGGGGTTCGAATCCCCTTGGGGACGCCAATGAAATCAACGATTTGCGTTGATTTTCTCAGCTCTGTATCCAATCAATGTCCAATATACATCCCTGACCGCCTCCGCCCGCGCATGGTCTTAGACGGTCTGAAGGGCGGTTCTCTGCGCTATGCGCGGCCCATGCTATCAGAGTCGGCACATACAAGAACGTGCCATGCCTATCCGGCTCGAGCCGTCTAGATGCGTCATTGTGGCCGTTTGGGTTTACGGCCTGATTTTAACGGTGCAAGCGGCGTATCAGTGGGTTCGTCAAAGAACTCACCAATCCGGCATCCTATCACTTCAGCCAACCGCTCCAATATCCCGACCGTACAATTCTCCATCTGCCGTTCGATACGGCTGACATAGGTGCGATCAATGCCCGAATCTAAGGCAAGCCGTTCCTGGGATATGCCCGCACGTACCCTTAACCGCTTAAGATTGTAGGCAACCAGATCGTTCGCTTTCATTTAGGAAAACGAACATCTTGGCGTTTTTTCGTCTAAGGTTTATATACCATAGGTATATAAACCTTAGGAAAATTATCTATGTTGGAGTATTCGTTGCAAATAGAGAACGTTACCCCTAAGGTGGCCCAGCTGACCTTGGTTCGCTCATCACCCAGCCTGCCCCACAATCCCGCCAATAAGGAGCCTAAGTCGTGAGAAACTTTCGTGCGCTGGTAGTGGCGACAGCCATCTTTTCTGTCCCGTGTGCAGCCAGTGCCCACCAATGGGTAATTTTCAACGCGACCACAAATACTTGCGAGCGCGCACCGGCTGACGACTTGCCTGCGTCCGCGTCACCTCAAAGCTTTATAGATGCAACTCGAGCCGACGGCATTCTTTCCACTGTTCAAGAGCACAAACTGCCTGATGGCACGTTAACTGTGGTCACGATCGAAACTACCATTAACGGCAACGACGTGACGGTTTATTATTTTCCAACAATGGACTACTGTAAAACTTTTCTTTCCACTGGGCAGAAAGATGGCCTTCTCCCTAATTCATCCGACCTTAAATGAGTGGCTTGATACGCACCACTCAAAGCCGACCGAAACATGTTGCTTGATGCCGAAGCTGGGCTAGAATTAGACGCGGTGTAAAAGCCCACAGTCGAAGTTGCGCCCATCCCTGCCATTGGGGCCAAGTTCCAACGTGCCCGAAAGCGAACACGAGACGCGTAGGGCGGCCAACGCCCGCCATCGATCCCGCAGTATGGTAAACAAACGACAAATCGGCGTACCAATAATGGGACCTTGTCTGTCCTTGCTTGCTGCGGTTTGTTCGACAAAGGTTAAATTTGACGTTACGTGACTGCTATGGTGGATGAAATAGCGGATACTGCTGCGGTAAAATGGTCAGAAGCCGAAGCAAAGGCAAAATATAAAGCAACCCGTAAAGCATTTGTTGCCTGCGTAGTTCGCGCAGAGACAGTGTCGCGCGGGGCTGCTAACGTCAAATCCGAAACGAGTCAGCACTTTTGGGCGTCTGTACTGTTTACGAGAGTGGTAGTCACAGCCAAAACGATTTAAACGTTGTCACCTGATTTTCACCCTGACGCACATTGGGATTTCAGTGCAGTGGCATCTATCACCCGTAACTTGGCAGAGTGTTATCTCTTTTTCTACTTCCTGTGCATTGATGATGTCCCACTCGACGAGAAGAATGCAAGGATCATCTTGCTAAATCTTCACGACAATTCTTCACGGAAGAAATTGTTCGGTGAGACCGGCAAGCAGGAAGATGACGCTAGGACGGTTGCTTTGAAGGCGGCAGTCCATGATGATTTGATACGCAAGTTTAATGCCAATGCATATCTGTCAGGCCTACCCGAAAAGCGTAAAAGCGAGCTTATTAAAGGCGAGAAGACTCCCTTTGTCCAAGATGAAGTGATAGAGCGCACCACAATAGATAAAGGCAATTTTCGTTTTCTATACCGCTTGTTCAGCCATCACACGCACACTGGACCGGTGGCGTTCTATCGCATGGCAGAGCATGGACGAGGTCAAGGCTTTCAAAACCATATGGATACCGTCTATATGACTTTAGCTCTGGCTTTTGCTTGCGACCTTATGGAACGAGCTATAGTCGATATACTCTCCCTCTTTCCAAGTGCGGAGACACGTGGTGAGATGTTTATGAGAACTATTGCTACGACTAAGGAAGTATCAAAGCGGAAGACAAAGCTTCGGAAAGGACGCTGAACACGTACGGTGTTCAGCGTCGTCCGGTCATTCTCGGCTCTGGTAAATTCCCGATAGGGAACGCGGGCCTAAATATACCCTCCCATTCCAAACGAACTCAGTGCCTTAATCGACCTGCGCATTGAATGTGCGTGATTGATAAATTAGAAGATGTTGTGCAACAAAGCTTACCAAGCTCCTCGTAAGAAATTCGAGTAAAGATATTTTTCTACGGTGCGTTTAATCTAACATCGAATATTGGAATATTTGCAAGTGTCTCAGATCAATCAATTTAACCTTTCCCGTAACATTCCCGAACATATTCAAAGTGAGGTCCGTCTTCGTTCCAAAAATGGCTGTGTCAACTGCCGAAAGGGGATATTTCAGTATGAACACATTGATCCAGAGTTTTCGGAAGCAAAAGCTCATGACCCCAGCCGCATTTGTCTTCTTTGTGGAGCTTGCCATGATAAGGTTACGCGCGGCTTCTTGACGAAGCAAACTATACTAAGAAAATATATCGAAATTCAAAATAGCACAGCCCAAAAGCCTCATGATTTTTTTGACTTTTTTGAGGGGAATCCAAAACTCCATTTAGGTGGATTTATTACAAAAGCCTCACCTGAAAGTATACTTGAGGTCAATGGCCACTCAATCTTTCAAATATTTGGAAAACAAGAAGACAAGCCGGGAGGTATCAACGCGATATTTTCAGACGATTCCGGCGCTCAAATATTTTCCATAACGGGCAATAAATGGGAAGGACCAACTAAAGATTACGACCTCGACACTAAGGGACGCTCTCTTGAAATACGATTGCCAAATAAAAGCGTGTCTCTAAGACTAAAATATCTTCCGCCAGACACAATTAGTGTCGAACGCATAGATATGCGATATGGCGAATGGCACGTTCTTGCGTCAGAGAGCGATCTTGCTGTCGGACGATATTGCGGTGTAGACACGAACTTAATCTGGGTGCATGTAAAATCTAATGTTAATAGCATTATAGATTCAAGTTGTTTGATTCGTTGTCGGACGACGAATTTTCCCTTGGGCGTTGATAACAAACCTAGATCAGTATTTGATCCGCTTCGAATATATATGAATCAAGATGGTCGAATGGATCATCTACTGAGCACTTATAAAAAGGAACCAGCTCCAATGTCGGCGCTGTCTAGCGGAATATTTTGGCCAGACATTGGACTTTCAATACTCGTTGGTACAAATTTTTTGTTCGCGGCCGCTTTAACTGGTGTGTGTTCGATTGAGCATGCAAGGTATAATTTCTTTCGTAAAAGTCGTATGAACCAACCCGCCTTGCATCTCCCGTCGAATTTGAATGCAGCATCGATCAGAGAGGAGGTTGAATTATTTGAGAAAAATGGCGGCAGAACTATGCCCTTGGCCCCAGAGCCTTTTTTGGTAAAGCCAGATAGGAAAACCTACCAACGTTGGCAAAAGAGAAAAAAAGACGGTAATTCAGTCAACGCCTTTTTTGATGAAGAACCTTCATTTCCTTGGGGGGTTGGTACTATCAGGTTTTCTGATAATTATAATGGCTCATCAATACGAGTTGGCAAAGAAAAGTAGGTTCCCCATTTTTGCTAATATCTCCTGAGCCTTTGCGGTATCTCCAAGTGATGGATGATCCATTTGCCGACCTGCTGTGCCGGATTCACAAGTAGTGGTGAAAACATCCGCAATGCGGTCGATTTTGTCTAGCAAGTCGATGGCGAGAGATTGGATTAACTCGTAGGCCGCTTCGCCTTCTGGGGTCATGGAGATATCCTCGTTATCCGGGCCTCTGTGGTGTGGATAGGAGTTAGCCGGATTGGTTGCGAAATGCGCTATTGTGGCGGCGCGCAATGCGCGGGGCGGTTTCGAAAGGCGTCGATGCGGGCGAAATCCGGGACGTCTGATAGGGTGGTGTCCTGTCCGCCTAAGCCAGGATGCCTCCGCCCCCTGCGGCCTTACACGTCCTTTATTTGTATCATATCGAATAAACAATCATCTATCTTTGTCGATCATGATGGCATCGCCATGGCAATGCTGAGTCATTTAGAGTGGGAATATACAAATTTTAGAAGCCGCCCACGAAACACTTGGTTCGTGGTACTGCCGCCTCTGGCGGAGTCGCTGCTTATCGGCTCCAGATATTGATGTTTGCCAAGGATTGCCAATGCGGTACTGCTTGCGTTGTGCTGCGCATATCGCAAAGTCCCACCAGAAGTCCCGCGACGGCATTGGCAATATCGTCATGTGCGCCGGGAGCATGGTCAATGCTATCCCGCCCCCCGCGAGACGTACGCCGCTCCAGCCCAGAAAGCTGGCTACCAAGGCGGGGAATGTCCAGCAATTCCACGTTCCCGCTATTCAACAGGGGCAGGAGGTTTTGGTAATATTCGCTTTTCGTCCGGTCTGCGGTTTTGTAGGTGATGCCGTGGACACGAAAGCGTTCCCTCGGCCATTCCCCGGCGTATCGGTCGCCTTTGACCGTGCTGATGCCGTAGGTCCGCAATAGCGCGCCAAACTCACTGACTACGGCCTCCGGTGAGAATGGCGGACGAACTTCGCGGACTGCGTCGAGCACCCCCCGCGAGTCCACCCTGTGGCCAATCGCCAGCGTCATGGCATCGCCGCTGCCGCCGGACGGATCAACAAAGGCGAAATAGGTGTGGTGCGAGTCGAATGGTAGTTCCCGGCGATTTGGCGCGATGCACGCCTCCACCGCCTCCCGCGAAACAAACGAGGCAATGTCATTGCGGAACTCTGCGAGGTATTCCGCCTTGGCGCTATCGGGGTCTTCCTCTAGCGCTTCTTCAATAACTCCATAGTCCAAGGCCAGGTTCATCTCATGCGATGCGCCGCGCCATACTAGCGTCCGGGAATTGTCGCGTCCGAAGTGGCGTTTGAATGTATCGTATAGCACGCCGCGCCGAGCGTATGGAGAACTCGCCATGAGTAGGATGCTGCCGGGGATTGTCGCAAGGGCAGGGCGGACAGAGGCGATAACCTCGGCGTCCGGGTTCGCGCTGTTGTCGTCTTGCCAGAATGCTATTTCATCGCACAGGACTGCGGCAAATGTCCGCCCGCGCGGCGTCCCGATGTGCCCGGTATGCACCTCTATAACGACTCCGTTTGTCAGCTTGATGCTTTCTACCATGGAGTCCTGGATCATTGGCTCCAACAGCGCCACGGAGCGCAACAATCCCAGGGCATAGCCTAGGATCACTCGGGCCTGCTTGCGGTCCGCCGCGATGACGGCGATGGTTGGGGCCTCGCCGGGGGCGACATAAGGCCGGTAGTCCCGAAAGCACGCAAGGTAGACTGCAATCAACGCGAGGATGCGGCTTTTACCGCTGCGGCGACCACAAATCAGGCAAGCTTCTTTGAATGGCTTTGTGGGGGCGTTAGTACGCTGGGTGTGGTGCTGGAACGAGGCGAATTGCTCATCACTCAGCGGTAGCCCAAACAACGCGGTGAGAAAGGCCCGCCAAATCCGCCAAGTCGCTTCCGGGAAAAGGGGCCGGAATAGGACAGGATCGTTTAGGGCGGAGATAATGGAGCGAGAGGCCACAGTTTTTCCAGGGAGGTTTTGTGGAGAATTTTTTTATGGACAAACACACATGGCGCCCCCAAGCCTGACAAGAGGTAGGGGGTGGTCTCGACGTAGCGGGCTTAGCGTGCCTTAGATGCGAGCCCGCGAAGCGCGCGGGACAGGTCCGCCTTCAACTGCGCGTATTCCGCCTTGCTAAGCTTCGTTGCTTGGGTGCCGCGTGCTGCATGATC
Source organism: uncultured Pseudomonadota bacterium (assembly GCA_963794625.1). Taxonomy (GTDB): domain Bacteria; phylum Pseudomonadota; class Alphaproteobacteria; order Acetobacterales; family Acetobacteraceae; genus Acidocella. Next base: position 220,267 of record CAWCEU010000009.1, on the reverse strand, counting down.
GGCGGTAAAGGCCGCCGCAATTTGGCGGCGCTTTTCCAATTCCTGTATCCGTAACAGTTCCACTGCTCGCCGCGCCGTGGCACTCGGGCCTAGCGGCGGTCTCGTTTTGTCAGTGCTCATCAAAATACCTCCGAAGTGCTTAGCAGGCGGTGTAGGTCCGCACGATGCTCGTGGATGACGGCCCTGTCGCGGTCATTCAGTAGTGCCGAGGGCGCAGCGCGGATCATACCGTTTTCGATGGACAGAGTGACGCCACGGGACCCGAGCGCTGCTAGCAGTTGTGTGACGTTGCGGTTCGGTGGTGGCGGCGCTAGCGGGGCAGGCGGCGCGGTCGCCCGGATACCGTTCTCGGCGTATCCGCTCCACCTTGCTTCCGCATCATTCCAAAGTTTGGCAATGGCGTTGTAGTCTGGTGTGAGGCGCAACGAGTCCCCGGCCATCAAGCGCGATGCTTGCGCCCGTGTAGCAGCCAAGTCACGGTCGAGAGCTTGCCAATCGTCCCCTTGAACTTTGCTCCGGGTACGTTGCATGGCTTGCTCCGCTGCCCGGCGCAGCCCCGGAATATCCGCCGCGCCAAAGGCGGGAGGCAAGTTTAGCTGTTGTGTAGCTTGTTCTGACATTCTGCACTCCTTTCCTGCCCTTCAGGCAGGCTTACATGTTGATAGACCGCGTGAAGCGCAGGCAGGCGCTAAAGGTCTGCCGTCCCGCTCGTGGCGCTAGCGGCAAGGTAATCTTCCAACGTGACGGTTTTGGCGCTTTCTTCCAGGCCGAGGTGGCGCAAAATCCGGCTCAACGTATTGGACCAAGCAAGGTAAACGCGGGAGTCATGCTCCGTCATCGTGTGGCCCTGTTCGACAAACTTCCGCTCGTAGCAGGAAAGATGCAGTTGCAATTGCGCCGCCCGCTCTATCAGCATGGCCTGTGCGGCGCTTGGGGAGCCCCCGCAATGGTCCACGAGGGCCTTGCGGAAGGTCTTGAGGAGCCGGGCCTCGCGGGTGCGGCGGTCCATACCGTTGAGGGCGGATGCTTCCGGTCTCCGGGCATTTCGGCCAAGGTGTCTTGCCACGTCACTCGCACCCTTCCGCGCTACACGCGGACATTTTGGTAATAAGGCCCGCCGAAGGCGGGGCGCTCGCGGCGGGAAATTGCGCCGCATCGGAGGCATATATTAGGCATATATTGGTCATATATTGAACGATGGCAAGAGAAACTTAAACAATTTCAATGCAATGAACACTGACCGCTGCTGTTGTTTACCGCTGTGTATAGACGGTATCGGCCCCACGACCATATCTGTTGCCTATGTGGGGCATATCTACGGGGTAATTGCCCCGCCCTGTGCGCCGCCTGCCGGGAAGTGCCCCGCCCTGGCGTTGTGTGCCGTCCTATGCGATGCCCCGGCGCTATGCGCCCTTATGGCTACCCCGTGGCCTGTCAGGGGCCACCATAGGCGGCATGTGATTTAGGCGCAGCGCAGGGCCACGGAAGGCGGCGGGCGGCAGGAAAACGGCAGATAAAGGGGAAAGTAAACAGATCTTGGCAGGGCAAAATGCAAAAAGACATTTTCCAGGGGTTGGCGGGCATTTTGGCGCGGTGACGATGGTGGGGATGGTGGGGATATTTCCACACCCCCTTATCCGAAAATGTCATTTCATCATTTCCTATCCTCTTAATCCTAAAACATCCCCACCATCCCCTCCATCACCACCAATGCCTTCTAAATCAGCGATATGCCCGGTGGCGATAGCGGTGATGTCCGTCGCCCAGCCGTCCGCTTGTGGCCGGGTCTCTTCACACCGCCAAGCTGCTACCCCTCGATGAGCTACGCCCGCCCCGGCGATACGGAGCCCGTCCACCTTTCGGCCCTTATTTTTTCTAAGCCAGTACCCAAGCCGCGCCACATCACACTCCCCCCGTACACTGCACACCAGCAATAACGCATCGCTCAGCACTCCATCGTGAGCGGCGGCATCGACCAAATCCCGTGCAGTCACCGGAGCGGACCCGAGAGCACCCTGCCATGCTTTCAAAACCGCACGCAGCACCCCTAGCACCGGGTCACTTTCTCTAGCTTCCTTTGTGGTTTCCCAAGGGTCCCCCACGCCGAGCCAAACCAATGAGCTTCGCACATTGTCACTCCATTCCCGATATGAACCGATAGGGTTCATTTTTCCGGGGAAGTCTGCAACCCGGTACGCCCGAACGATCGTTAGCGCCGCCGCAATGTATTTGCCTCTGTCCTCTAAGATTTTCTCCAAAGGCTTGTTTTTGAATTTGTGCATTTCCGGGCGTGCCTCGGGCGGATCAAGTCGGGCGACAACTGTGCGCCGTACTAAGTCCCCATGCACTACAAGGTTATTCCCATTTGCTAGCACTATCCCACGAAACTCGCACTCTGGGGTTTCAGATTTACCGAGTACCCTGATACGGATGCTCGGCCTTTCCGCTATCTGACAAAGAGCGTCCCCGGAAATTTCTGTAGATACATTATCAATGGAGATAAGCGAATGTCCGGCTAATAGCATTGCACCAAGGCGCTTTTCTAGTTCCTCTTCTGAACGCGCCGCAGTTATCACAGGGCAGTGCCTTCCGCTCACTATCGTACTGACAATATCACACAATAGAGTTTTCCCGCTATTTGGTGCTGTTCCGGTAAAGGCATGAATTGGCACCATACCTAAAGCGCCTCGTGCCACAGCGCTAATAACAGCGCTCAAGGCAACTGCCATCCCATCGCTTTTCGAAACAAATGGAAATTCGGACAATAATTCCTTCAAAATATCTATCGCTTCGAGAGCATCATCCCGATTTGGGTTTTCATTAAACTTGTCGAATTTTAAAGTTCGATCTGGGAGATAAAATAGTCTGGTGTTTGGGTCATACCCTGGAGCGAACAAAATGGTGCCATCTTGACGCATAGTTGGACAGGCAATCACGCCAGCAACAGAGCGTAGATGCCACCGACCCGCTCTGGCGAGCAACCCTTGCACTGCGGTGGGTGGTGGATCAACTATCCGCCATGCTTGCCGCCGCTCATCGTATTTCTGCCAATTAGCAGCACGGCTCAATTCTTCCATCAGGCTCGCATTTGTTAGAACTTGCAAACTGGGAGCTTTGATTGTTCGCCCACTTGCATCAGACGTATCGAACTGCCCCGGTCGAACAAGCTGACCACCTCTCTGAAAAACATTGCTCTGTGCTTCAAGTAATGCTCTTTCTGCCTTCGTTATAACGAGGTCTAATTCTCCGGGAAGCACTTTGATCTCCGGGCGATTGTCTGCCGCCGTCCCCCGCCACCGCCCGTTGCCTTCGAGGGGATCACTTCTATCCGCGCTCATGCCTCATTCGTCCCTAACAGTGCGAGTGGCACCGAGACGCAATCTTTTAGGCCTTTCCAAAGCAACACCAGTTCATGCCAACGTAGAGGCGGGATGAAATCGAACTCCGTAAACACAACCGTCCCGCTTTTGGCGGAGCCAATCCAAGCCTCCATCTGTGGCCCGGTTGCCCATGTTGAAAGCCAGAAAAATGCAATTGCCACTCCATCCCCATCGATCGCAACAACCGTTGCGACTTTGTGGAACGCTCGGGGCAATCCCGAGCAGATGGCGACAGAAATCGCGGTTTTGTTGTTCGCCCGCACTGGGAAAGGTAAACGAACGGCGCACCACCGGCGCCCCTGGTAGGGGATGCCGAGATGACAAAGCGCTCGCAAAATCCCGTGTAAATCCGGAGCAATGCAGCAGGAGGGCGTGCGACGCGAAGCACGAAGTGCTGCGTAGAGGTCATCGAGGTTATGGGCCTCGTAAAATGATAGCGGGTCGAGCGCGTTATCTCGAAACTCGCGAGCAAGAATTGACTCGAGCGCACGGTTTAGAGCTTGGTTTTCCTCCAGGGTATTGCTGCATGTTGTTATCAAATCGAATTTTGCGGTTATGCCGAAGACCCCAAACACGCCCGGCATGGGCGTAGACGCGAGCATAGGCTGTCGCTTTTTATTGCCAAACAAATCGGTATTTGCTATATTTTTTTTGTCCATTGTTGTGCATCCTCAATAAGTCTCCAAACTCGAAAAACCCGACACTCTCCACCAAGAGTGCCGGGTTTTTTCCAGAATCACGCTGTGGAAACCTGCGCTTCCGCCTTGCGTACCATCTCCGCGCGCCAGGACTCCGCAGCTTCGACGCTGATCAAGCGCCGTCGTCCGATCTGCATAAAGCGCGGGCCGTTTCCTTGGCGCCACAAATTATAGAGCGTGGCTTTGCAGATACCGTGGCGACGGCTGAACTCACTCACCGACATGGCATCCTGCTCGGGGGCAGCATATATAGGCATGATTTGAAACTCCTCTGGGCTAATGAGATTTTTAGGAATGGGGAGTTCAGAAGAACCCCGCTGTGGGCGGCGCTAATTTCCGTGCGTGTTTTACGGGCGCCGTCAATAAATCACCTTCGTCCTTGATAGAAAATTGAAAATTGCCTGAGAATAAACAGGATAAATTGGAAACGCCCACGATATGCACAAATGTTTATAGAAGCTCCACGATTTCACCAGCGCGCTGGTAAGCAGAGGCTGTTTCAACTACCGTGGCACTGTAAATCTTGGGGCAGCGCTTCTGTATCGCCTACGCACCATAGCGTGGCGGCGTGGCACCACTCACAATAATGTGTCCTAAATTTGAAAGTGCTATATTTTCGCTGCCGGATTGTATGAGGACGAGTTCTAATTGTGCCGATCTGCATGCGTGGGCCGTGTCGCATTTTCGTATGCGCCCACGCATCGCCCGCAATTTCGTATCCAGCGCTTGCCCCGCTAAGTCAGCGCTATTCAATCACCGCAGCCAAACCAAACCTTGGCGCTGAGGCCCGCACCGCCTCCGCCACATGGTCATCGCTCAAATGCCCGTAGTGCTTTTCCACCATCCGAGTATCCGTATGTCCAAGGTTCCGGGCCAATATCAGCAACGGCATTCCGTTCATCACGGCATGACTCGCATAGGTATGCCGCAGCCCGTGAAAGCCGATTGGTTCTTTGAGCCCTGCCGCCTCGCATGCCTCAGTCATCGGGCGGGCCTGCTGGGACTTTGACCACGCCTTTCCGTTGTAGTGGACGAGCAGATACGCGTCGCCGTCCCGACCCTCGGCTAGCCCCTTTACAAAGGCGATACCGTCCTCGGTCAGCACGACATGGCGCGGCTTGCCGCTTTTGCTCGTGCGGATAAACAGTGTACCTCGGCGGGAGTCGAAGTCTCGGACCCGCAGCGCCGCTAATTCTCCAAACCGCGCCCCGGTGTGGAGCGCTGCCAGCACTAGGTGGAGGAATTCCTCCCACATTTTCTTTTTGGGGTCCTCACTATCAGCGGTCTCGATAAGGCGTTTGATCGCCTCGACAAGGCACTTAGGCTCGTCAACCTTCTTGTCCTCGTCAATTTCGAGGTAGCGCACCCTTGCCTCGTCCACCCCTTTGAATGGCTCCACGCGCCGCCATGCGTCATCGCTGGCGATCTTGTGCTCGCGCCAAGCGTGGTTCAGCCCGGCCTTTAGGATAGTCAGCACCCGATTGGCGCTGGCCCGCCGCTGCCGCCGCGCTTTCACCTTTTCCTCATCGGTGGCATCGGTGGGGACGGTCCGGAATTTAGGCTCAGTCCCTTTCTTTGACCGGAGCCGGGGTGGGGTATCGGCCACGGCGTCCCGCCAGTCACGAATTTGTGTATGGGTCAGTGTGTCGCACAAAACGCCCCCCAGCGCCGGGTAGATAAGGGCCTCGGCCCGCCACCGAGCATCCTTGGCGGACTTCCGGTTTTGCTCCATCCAAGTCAGGTATTCTTCCAAGCAGACCTTGATCGTGTATGGCCCGGCCTTCGCGGGCAGACCTACGGTCCGCCGCCGAGCCTGGATGAACATGTTGCGTGCTCTGGCCTGGGCTTGGGAGAAGGTCATTACCTCTGTCCCATCCGCGTCGGGTATGTTGTCATCAGCAGTACCGATGACCTCGACCGAGTACTTTCCGTCACCAATGTAACGGCGCATCACCCATTTCCCACTCCGCTCCCCCTTGCGGTAGCCAAGGTGTAGGCCCTCGTCGATGGCGCGGTAATAGGGCTTGCCGGACGATTTTAAGGCACTCCGTGCGGTGCGGCTTTCGAGTTTGGCGTCTCGTACTGTGCGGGCCATTGCGCCTATCCGCCTATGCGGTCTTCTGTCCAATAATGTGTCCAATATACGGGGAGAATATGCAGTAGACAATGGTAGATGAAGGTAGCCATAATATATATAAATCAGATAATTAAATAGACGCCCATCGTCGCAAATAGATTAATAAGCGTCTCTTTCACGGCGGTAACAGGGGTTCGAATCCCCTTGGGGACGCCATTGCCGAATAAAAGTAATAACTTGGGATGGCGTGCTGGGAAGGTCAGGGAGCACTGCCTTGGCCAGCAGATGCTTCGAGCCGGAGAGCTCGATTTACTGTTTGCTGACAATGACTTGATCTACAAACAGCTTGATATAGGCCTTTCGCAATTCAGGCGGGGCTGTGTGCAGTGCTGCCCGCACTGTGGCGGAGAGCTTGTGTGGCTTGGCTTCGCTCAATTGCGGTCGAGCTGCGGGGCGCATGTGCGACGCATGTTCGATCTGCCCGGTTAGTTCCTTCCGCTTGGTCTTCAGGGCTTGAAGACGCTCCCGGAGCGCAGGGTCATCAAGCTCGATCAGCCCGGCCTCGACCATGCCGAGCAGACGTTTGATGGCGCCCTCCGTCTCGGTCAGCTCAGCTTTGATCTGGCCAAGCTGTGAACGTTGCTGTTGCGCCTCGGCTTTGGCTTTCGCCAGATAATCCGAGACCAGATCGGTCAACCGATCCGGGGCAAAATACGGTCGCAGAGTGTTTGGATGACCGCGAGATCGACCTTGGACATGGGAACCGGACAACCACCGCAGCGCATTGGCCCCTTCTGGGCACGCCCGGCACAGGCATAGTAGCGATAAACTTTGCCGGTGCGCAGGGTCATTCTCGCACCGCAATGGGTACGGACTGCAATGCCGGTGAGCAGGGTCGGCGAACTAACGATCCGTGCAGGCGTTTTGCGTGGTGCCCGTTCAGCCTGTTCACAATCGCCTTTACGCCGTGCTTCTCGTCGGTGCCGGAGGCGCCAGGTTCAATATATTCCTGAACCAGCTCATGCCCGTGGCGTTCGCACCATGATTTGGCCTGGGCAATCTGGTCTGGAATTGAGAGATCAGCTTCTGCCTGTCTGGCCGTGGAGACGCGCGCATAGACGGCTACTCGGCTGGGAAGGGAGGAGGGCGGCGCAGCCAAGGCAGGTGCTCAGGATTTCATTCATCAGGTTCTGCAAGAATTTGGTCGATCAGGGGACCAAACAAGGCTCGTTCCTCAAGCGTGATGAGCAGATTGTGCCAATCCATGGGCGCGCAATGTTCTACACGCTCAACCGCCGGGCTACTCTGATCCCGGCGGTTCGGTAGAGCTGAATTGCTGCTTCCACGCTTGCGCATGAGCGCGAGCTTCGGAGATACTCAAGCGAATCCCGGGGCGCCCGCATTCAGTGGTTCAGAAGTTGAGCCAAAAAACGCAATTGTAATCGAAATTGTAATTGCGTTCCACCAGGTGGTTTTTTTGAAAATCTTTAGCTTTTATCTGAAAAGTACGACTTCACGTGATTGTTTTGATGCTCCTTTGTTGAAGAGGGCGGATGTTATTGTGTGGACCTGATCGAACGCGCGCAGACGTGATCAAACGCGCACACATCTTCTGGCGGGTTACGGCGTTCAATCGGCGCGATGGCGTGCAATAAAGGCGTGCAGTTCGGCGGGCTCGAAATACAGCCGCCCCCGTGATCGAACGGGCGTGAGCGAGCCGGCGGCCACCCGGCGGCGGATGGTCATGGCCGAGACGCCGAGGATTGTGGCGGCGACCGAGAGCTTGATCAGCCCCTCGATTGGGCGGCCAGCCGCAGCGCTGGCCTGAGAGGGGAGAATAGAGTGGGAAGTCTTGGTCATGGGGTGCCTCGTGAAAGTGAACGAGGCATCATGGCCACCAATTCGCCAGACTTAAGGGGGCAGGCCGGAGGGTGGTGCAGATGGTGAGCCGCAGGCATAAGGCACGGACCGCATTCACCTAATCAGCGGTATGGGGGCGACGCTCGCAGATACGACCTGTCCCACGTGGCAATCGTTTCCATCCCCGCCCCCGCATGGAGGGCGACTTTGAAGCCGGGCGGCTTCTTAGCAGCATCATGAGATGCCGGAGCGCAGAGGCGATGGGTTGACCCCGGAGAAACAGGGCAGGTCTATGAAAAGTGGCGTGAGAATTTGCCAATTTAAAAAATGTCGCATAAGATTTGTTCTTTATGAGCCGATGTTTATACTTCGATATTTATGTTGTAGGTTCAAATTTGGCGTGTGCGGTCGTAATTGCGGCTGGCAATGATATCAATTTTGATGCAAACGGTCTGGTGGTGAAGTCCGTGTACCAAAATACGAGCCTTCGCATCGGTCCATATACGATCCGCTGTCATGTGTGACAGTTTGGTTATGCAGTTTGCCGTTGTTTTATGTTGCAATGTGAGCGCCCTACCTGGATAACGCGCACGAAGAAGACCCTTTTGAGTATGAATGGTGCTAATTTCGTGGTCAAGCCAATAGAAGGCGGTTGGCAAAATGTCGCAGCCGCACCAAGTCAGCCCACAGGCACTCTCGGGTTGCCGAATGCTCATCGCGCCAATGGTTTTGATCTGCTGCGAGTCATTGCGGCGGTCATGGTCATTTATGGACATAGTGCAGCCCTGACCGGCAATCCGGTCTATGGCGTGCTGGGCAATCAAATCTCGACAATCGGGGTGAAGATTTTTTTTGTCACGAGCGGATTTCTGATCACCAGAAGTTGGGTGTCGGACCCCTGCGTGCAGCGTTTTGCACTGCGCCGCATCTTGCGTATCATGCCCGGACTTGCCTGCATTTGCGTGGTGACGCTGCTGGTTCTGGGCCCTGCCTTCACGCAGCTGCCGCTCAGCGCCTATTTCTTGAATGGCGGGACATGGCATTATTTATGGAACATAGCCCTCTACCCGGTTTATAATCTGCCAGGCGTCTTTGCCGATACGAAATATCCGGTTGCCGTAAACGGATCGCTTTGGAGCCTTCCTGCTGAAGTCTTGATGTATATCATGACGCCGTTTGTCATCGGCCGTGGCCAGGCAGCCGGGCGGCTTGCCATTATGCTATTTGCGGCGATATTTGCGGCCATCGGAATTTACTATCTGCGGATTGTTTCGATCACGGTGCCTCATGTTGTCTACGGCACTAATTTGATTTCGTTGCTGGATGTGGCGTCGTATTTCCAGATAGGCGCCGTCTACGCCGTCTTCCGGCTGGAGCGTTATGGCCGCCCTGTGCTGTCGCTGTTCTTGCTAATTGCAGCTTCTTGGCTTGTCCGCTCCATGGCGGCGCCGGCGGCACCGGTGGCGGAATTGGTGCTGCTGATCCTCTTGCCGTTCGCGGTGGTATCGATCGGCTGCCTGCATCTGCAATGGATCGAAAAGCCTTTGGCGCGTGGCGATGTATCCTACGGATTGTACTTGTATGGCTTTCCTGTACAGCAGGCATTAATGGCCATTTCGGGCAATGCATATGGCACGAATAAAGAGTTTATGTTGGCCCTTCCGATAACCTTTGTCTTTGCCGTGCTATCCTGGATCCTGGTTGAACGTTATGCCTTGCAATGGAAGCCGGGGAGGCGCAGCGCATGAGCGGTTTTGCAGCTATGGATATCTGTATCGTCACGGGCGGTGCGGGCTTTATCGGCACCGCCATCGCCGAAGGATTGCGCGCCCGCTTTGCGCGGGTGATCGTCATCGACTTGCTGCATCCGCAAATCCACAAAACGGCTGAACGGCCTGCGGGGCTGCACGCCGATATCGAATTCATCCACGGCGATGTCACCGATGCTGGTATGTGGGACGCATTGCTGCCTGGCGCCAAGCCGGCAACCGTGGTTCATCTTGCCGCGGAAACCGGCACGGGCCAGTCTCTGACCGAATCGGCCCGGCATAGCCATACCAATGTCTGTGGCACGGCGGTGATGTTGGACGCTTTCGTTCGCCACGAAGCAATTCCGCAGCGGATCGTGCTCACGAGCAGCCGCGCTGTCTATGGCGAGGGTGCCTGGCGCAGGCAGGATGGGGTGATCATGCACCCCGGGCAGAGGACGCGTGAGCAACTAAGACTGGCGCAATGGGATTTCCCTGGTGCCACGGCATTGCCTTCAAATGCCGCGACGACGCAGCCGGCTCCGGTGAGCGTGTATGGCGCGACAAAATTGGCGCAGGAGCATCTGCTGTCATCATGGGCATCAGCTTTCGGTGCTGAGCTTACGATATTGCGACTTCAGAACGTGTACGGGCCGGGCCAGTCTCTGATCAATTCCTATACGGGCATATTGTCGCTCTTCTGCAGGCTGGCGCGCGAGGGCGAGAGCATTCCACTTTACGAAGACGGCGAGATGCTGCGGGACTTCGTCCTGATCGACGATGTCGCAGCCGCGATATTGCGGGCTGTCGACCGGCAAACCGCGCCCGCGATGCCTCAAGATATTGGCACCGGCAAGCCGACCAGCATCGCCGAGATGGCGCGGCACATTGCGGCGTTCTATGGCGCGCCCGCCCCTCATGTCTGCGGTAAATATAGATATGGCGATGTGCGCCACGCCGCCTGCGATATCGAGGCAACAATGGCAGAGCTCGGCTGGCAACCGCGTTACAAGACTGAACAAGGGCTGGAGGTTCTCATCGCCTGGGTCAATACTCAACTTTCGGACAGCAACAAATGATTGGAGCTTCTGAATGAGCACAGAGACGCAAATTTCGCCTGGTCATGATCAGCCTGCGCCCCGTGCGCTCTTAACCAAAGCACAGTCGCCGGGAACGCCGTTTCTGAAGAGCCCGGTATCTGTCCAGGTCCAATCAGTTCTGTACAATACCGAGTTTGCCGCCGTGGAACGTGCCGTCGCCAGCCTGGCACGCGCGGCGGAACTTGCCATTACGGCTGGTGTTTGCTCAAAGGTTACTCTGCGGTATGGCGACAGCTCGCCGCTCCCGGCACTGACGCAGGCAGAGCTTGGCGCATTGAACGCGGCCGGGTTGGGCTGCTTGACTGTCGAATATGTGTATTTCAACGGCAATCTGGGTTCAGCACGCGGGCACAATACCCTGGCCGAAAATTGCGAGGCTGATTTTCTTCTCATTCAGAACCCGGATATCGTGGTCTCGCCGAGAATATTTGAATATCTGCTGGCGCCGTTCGCCGTGCCTGGAGTCGGCATGACGGAAGCAAAGCAATTGCCAATCGAACATCCCAAAGACTACGACTCCGTTACCGGAGAGACGTCGTGGGCGACAACGGCTTGTGCGATGATTCCCTTTGCTTTGTTCAGGCAGCTTGATGGGTTTGATGCGGAATCGTTCTTTCTTTATTGCGATGACGTGGATTTTTCCTGGCGTGTACGCGAAGCCGGGTTCAAGGTCCTGTTTCAGCCAGGGGCGGTGGTGTTTCACGACAAACGGCTGACGACAGCCGGTCGGTGGCCAAGTTCTCAGGCGGAGCGTTATTATTCGGCCGAGGCATCATTATTCCTGACCCACAAATGGTCGAGGCCCGATCTGACCGCCAAATATCATAAGCATTTTGAAGATCAAGGCGATGATAATCAGAAGCGGGCGGCGAAAGTATTTTCCGACCGGCGGCTGAAAAACCAGCTTCCCGAACCGCGTGACAGAAACCATAAGATTGGGCAGTTCATCGGTTATAACTATGCAAAGCATCGGTTTGAACTATGACGTCTCTCCCCTCCGGCACCTACGATAACCCCTATTTCCACGATAACGTGTACGGGCACACGGTCGAATTGTTGCGCCGGCATATAACCGTTAAAAATCACGACTGCATTCACCTCGATATCGGGTGCGGTTATGCGCGCATCGCGGAGCCGCTGATCGAGAGCCTGGGCGTTCATTACGTCGGGCTTGATGGTGACGATACGGCGATCGCGTCCGTCCGCGAGCGTGGCCTGGAAGTCCATGCCTTCCGGCTGGATGACGAACAGGCGACATATGATACGCTGAAACATATCGTCGGTGGACGGCGAGTTGGCTCCATTTCCATGCTCGACACGCTCGAACATCTGGTGAACGGCGATGCCACGCTTCGCGCGATCCACAAGCTGGCCGCTGAGCACTCCTCCTTCGTCGTCATAAGTGTTCCCAATGTCACCCATACCGACATAGCGCTGAAGCTGGCGTTCGGGGAGTGGAGCTACACGGATGTGGGCCTGCTCGATCATACCCATGTTCGCCTGTTCAGCCGGCCATTTCTAAGAAAAGTTTTCCGCGCTGCCGGCCTGCATGAGATCGATTCTTACGATGTACGAAAACATATCAGCGACCAGCATTTTCCGCGAGACCATCCCGCCCTGGCTTCCGGAACGCTGCTGCACAGGTTTCTGTATGATTTACGCCAGAATGTGGATGATGCGGGAGATGTCCATCAATTTGTTCAGCTCTGCGTGCCCGGCCCGCGTAGCGAAGAGGTGCCATATGTAACAATGCGTGAATTGCAGCGGCCTTTTCTTAGCATCGTTACGCGAACATTGGGCACGCGCATTCATACGTTATGCGAAATCATCACCTCCCTTGCCGCGCAGACGGATGATGATTTCGAACTTCTGGTCGTGGCGCATTGTGTCACGCTGGAGCGGCAAAAGCTTATCGAACGCGTTATCGATGATTTTCCGGCGTGGTTGCGCGAGAAAATCCGGATTATCCTGGTAGATGTAGGCAACCGCACGAGGCCGTTGAATGTTGGGTTCGAGGCCGCGCGGGGGCATTATATAGCGATTCTAGATGATGACGATGTTCCGATGGCTAACTGGGTTGGAACCTTCAAGGATCTTGCTACGTCAATGCCGGGGCGCATGCTGCGTACGGTGGCGGTGCGCCAAAACGTAACGAATGTTACGGTTGGCGGTCATCTGGGGCTCCGGGCGATCGGTCCGTTGGATATGATGTATCCGTCGACCTTTGATTTCATACAGCATCTCCGGATCAACCTATCACCGCCCGTCGCCATAGCGTTTCCACGTGGGGTTTTTCACGACTTGAATGTCCGCTTTGATGAAACGCTGACCACGACAGAAGATTGGGACTATATCATGCGCGTGGCCGGACTGGTCGGCGTGGCGTCAAGCGAAGAGGTAACCTGTATTTATCGCTGGTGGCTGAAAGAAGATAGCTCAAGGACGGCGCATCCCGAAAAAGAATGGCAGGATAATCACAACCATATTTTCCAAAAGATGGATAAGGATATGGTTCTATTTCCCCAGGGCACAACGGCGCGAATCCGCATTCTCTTGGACGAAAACGATCAGATGAAAGCGATACTGCGAGACCGTGGTATTGATTTTTTTGGCCAAGCCTCCTTCAATCTCCCACAATCGGAATCCCGAGCGGAATTGTTGCGGCAGATCGATGCGGTATTGAACTCAACTTCATGGAAGATCAGTACCCCCATTCGTGCGCTCGGCTATATGTTGGGCAAACCAAAAACGAATATGAATATGGTGCGGCAGCTACAGGTGGATGAACTCGCAGCGTTCTACAGGCAATTGCATGCCTCAAGGTCTTGGCGCATGACGGCACCTCTGCGCTATCTTCGCCGCAAAAGACTGCGATAGACGGCGGTGTATGTGTTGGTCATTGGGAATGGCTTCCCTCTAAGATAAGATTTTCCTCCCTATTGTTGACTGCAGCGCGTTTGTTGGTTTGCTTTTCTTTGGGGTCGAGATTTGGAATTCAAATTCCGGAACGATCCTCAATGCCGAGAAAATTCTACTTATCAATCCCCTTAATCGCAGGGGGGATTACCACCAAGCCGCGAAAAAAATGTAGTCTAGCGCGATGAACAAAACTGTGTTGTTGCGCCAGGCCGGCAAGGCCAACGCGATTGCATATACGGCCTTATTTCTCGCCAGCGATGAATCCTCATACATCACCGGCACCGACATTGTGGTAGACGGCGGATGGTTTTCCACAGCGCCTTACCTTGCCAACGAGCGTTCTCATTATGTGCTGCAATTGCTCGATACAAAAGACAACACCCAACATTTGATGGAAGATTTCTTTAAACGATTCCGCTGGCGAGCAAGGTGAGGCGTCTCCGGACGACGATTATGCTGGAGCAGTAGCCGCGTGCTGACATGCAGGTGACAGCGTGTCCATTTCAGGACTTATACAGGGTTTGTATCTTCGGATTCTACACTTGGCTAGCATGCCGCCTTGAGACTTGTTAGGTGATAACGATATATCCGTTCGAGGGAGATGTGTGATGGGTGATTATCGCCTGGGCCAAAACTTGACGCCCGAACAAGCCGTGGAGCACTTAGAATCGGCCTATAATCATGCATGTTCCTCTTTGCGGGATGCCTTGGCGCGCTACGTTAAGACCGGTAGCCCGCCAACGGCAACCGAACGGAGCCATTTTCGTTATCCGAGGCTTGATGTGACCTGGCGGCCGACAGGTGCCACGCAATATACCACTCGTGCCTGGGCCAAGCTGCAGAACCCGGGCGTCTATTCTACGACCATCACCCAGCCGACTTTCTTCCGTTCTTATCTGTTGGAGCAACTGCGGCCTTTAGTTGCAGAATTTGGGGCCAGCCTCTCGGTAGGGGTCAGCGAGCTTGAAATTCCATATCCATATGTGACCGAAAGTGGAGATGAGTTCATCCGGGGCAATGTCCAGGTTGCGGATCTGGCACGGATCTTCCCAACGCCGCGCCTATCCACGGTAGGCGACGAGGTGGCGGATGGGCTTTGGCTTTTCGGCCCCGAAGACCCAAGGCCTCTGGCTTTGTTCGACGCCGTGCGGACAGATTTCTCACTCAAGCGCCTTCAGCACTATACCGGTACGCATTGGAGCCGGATTCAGCCTTGGATTCTGCTGACGAACTACCAGCGCTATGTTGATGGTTTCGTACGCTATGGGCTTGGGGAACTCGCGAGGGAGGGGTCGCCCTATATCGCTTTGCACCTGCCCGGCGGCACCAGCGTGAGACGCGAAACCCCGGCCGAAGAAGCGGAAAGTATCGTTGCCCGCGCGCCTTGGCAGAGCTTCCAGATGCCGGCCTATAATTTAGAACGTGGGGACGGGCAGGGCGGTACAACAATTGTGAATATTGGCGTCGGGCCCTCGAACGCAAAGAATATCACGGACCATCTGGCGGTTTTGCGCCCGAACTGCTGGCTTATGATCGGCCATTGCGGCGGCTTGCGGCAGAGCCAGGTGATTGGCGATTACGTTCTCGCCCACGGCTATTTGCGGCGCGACAAGATTCTCGACGAGCTCCTGCCGCCGGAAGTGCCTGTGCCGGCACTTGCCGAAGTCCAGCTTGCCCTTCAGGAAGCGGCAGCCAGGGTCACCGGGGAGCGCGGAGAGGCATTAAAGCGCCGGCTCCGTACGGGTACGGTCGTGACCTATGACGACCGCAATTGGGAGCTACGCTGGAGCCAGGAGCGGCGGCGCATCAATCTCAGCCGAGCCATTGCGGTAGATATGGAAAGCGGCACGCTGGCCGCCCAGGGCTACCGCCTGCGCGTGCCCTACGGAACGCTTCTTTGTGTTTCCGACAAGCCGTTGCATGGAGAGATCAAGCTACCGGGAGCAGCTTCGGCTTTCTATCAACGCGCGGTGGGCGAGCATCTGGAAATTGGTCTGGAAACGATCGATCTGCTGCGAACCCAGTTGCTTTCGCTGCATTCGCGGAAACTTCGTGCCTTTGATGAACCTGTTTTTCGATAACAGGAAAAGGAGAGCTTCTGCGGCCTTCGAATTGAGAGAAGGTATTGACCAGTTTTCTTGTAAAGAGAGAACCGATGAAGGTGGCAGGCTTATCCGCTGGGCCATTTCGTAGAGACCTCCGTCGCGGGCGAGATTTGTACCGCCACCGGTCCCGGCTGGCTACTGGCGATATTCCCTTATTCAGTATGCCAATTCTGTCTCATAGCCCATGACGGCGGGCGTTCTTAGCTTTCACACCTGCCTCGTCGGAGATTTGAGCAGGGCGCGGATCTTGTCCGCATCCGTGGGGGTCGCGGGATTATAAATCACCATCGTGAGATCGGGCCGGCCATCTACCGCGAACCCTGAGAACTCCATCGAGAGCGGACCGGCGACAGGATGGTGCAAAACCTTCTGGCCATCGCTATGCCCTTGCACATCGTTGTCGCGCCACATTGCCGCGAATTCGGGACTTGTCGCGCATAATTCATCGACAAGCGATTGAACATTGCGTGCAGCACCAGCGCGCGCCACGTCTGCGCGGAACGATGCCACCACATATCGCGCAACGCTTTCCCAGTTGGACTGTGCCGCGCGGACGCGTGAATCACGGAACATCATGCGCAGCACATTGCGCTGCCCGTCGGGTAGCGTGCTGTAGTCAGTCATCACCACGGCGGCGGCCTTGTTCCACGCGATTACATCCCAGGTTGCCGTCCGGATAAAAGCGGGGCTGTGATCAAGCGTGTCGAGCACACGCTGCAACCGTGGCGTGATGCCCCCGGGCGCGTGATAGCGGACTTCCGGCGGCCTGCCCAACCCAAGCAGGAACAGATGCTCGCGCTCCACATCGGTCAGCATCATGGCGCGGGCAATGCGGTCCAGCACTTCGGCGGAGGGTGCGCCGCCGCGCCCCTGCTCCAGCCATGTGTACCAGGTGGCGCTCACATTGGCGCGCTGCGCCACTTCCTCCCGGCGAAGCCCCGGCGTGCGCCGCCGCGTCAGCGGCAAACCGAATGAAGTAGGATCGAGCCTGGCGCGGCGGTCCTTCAGATAATTCCCCAGTGAGTTCGTGAGTGAGTTCGTGTCCGTCATCCTATTAGCCATTATACCCTTATAATCTTACTACTTTACCCGGATAGATAACGTAGCAATATCCCACCCGTCTGAACAGGAGTATTTCTCATGCGGGTATTCATCACCGGCGCGGCCGGATTTATCGGCACGGCCACAACCAGGGAATTGATCGCGAACGGGCACGAGGTGCTCGGCCTCGCCCGCTCCGACGATAATGCGAAAGCGCTTGAGGAATTGGGTGCTAAGGTTCATCGCGGTTCTCTCGAAGATCTCGACAGCCTGCGCAAAGGAGCCAAGGAAACCGACGGCACCATCCATCTTGCTTTCATCCATGATTTCTCGAAATTCGCGGAGAACGGGCAGATCGATAAACACGCCATCGAGGCCATGGGTGACACGCTGGCCGGATCGGGCAAGCCATTCATCGTCACCTCTGGTACGCTGCTTATCGCGCCGGGCCGGCTCGCCACGGAAGAGGACCCTGTGATGCCCGGTTTGCCCCGCGTATCCGAAACCGCCGGACTAGCCTTTGCCGCGCGCGGTGTGCGCGCCATGGCAATACGGTTGCCGCAGGTACATGGCGGCGGTGGTAGATGCGGCTTGGTCAACTGGCTTCTCAACATCGCGCAAGAGAAAGGCGTTTCCGCCTATATCGGCGATGGCGGCAATCGCTGGTCCGGGGCGCACCGGCTGGATGTGGCGCGTCTTTACCGGCTGGCGCTGGAGAAGGGTGTGGCCGGCACCAGCTATCACGCCGTGGCGGATGAAGGTGTTACAGCGCGCGACATTGCCGAGATCATAGGCCGTCATCTCAAGCTGCCGGTGGCTTCGATTTCGCCAGAGGAGGCTCCTGCGCATTTCGGCATGATGGCGATGTTTGCCGGGATGGATGGTGCTGCTTCAAGTGTGCTCACACAGCAATGGCTGGGGTGGAAACCGACCCAGATCGGCCTGATCGCCGACATCAGCCGGCCGGATTATTTCAAGGTCTGAACCGCCCGTCGTGGTCCAACCCCCTAGAACCGCTCCACCATTGATGTGGTTTTTTGGTGGAGGTGTGAGATGCCGCGGAAGATTTACAAGCCAGAGGAGATCATCGCACCACACAGCGTTTGGTTCCCAAGACCACCGATGACGAAGCCATATTGACAGCGGACATCATCGAATTGGCGCGGCAGTATGGCCGCTACGGCTATCGCCGCATCACCGCGCTACTGCATCACGCGGGCGGAGCAGCCCTCAAGGTTCCGGCAACGCATAGCGTTGCTGGAAGGGCTGCGGAGGGTGGGCCGTGAACAAGAAACGCGTGGCGCACATTTGGCGTAGAGAGGGGCGTAAGGGTCCGCAACGGCAGTCGAAGCGGGCGCGGCTTTGGCTGAACGTGGCTTCGTGCATCCTGCTCCGTGCTGAGCGCGCCAACCATGTGTGGTCTTATGACTTTGTCGAGGATCGCACGCATGACGGCCGCAAGATCCGGATGTTGAACATCGTCGACGAATTCACCCGCGAGGCGCTGGCGATCCGAATAGCCCGGCGGTTGAATTCGACCGATGTCATCGATGTTCTCTCCTACCTGTTCATGCTGCGCGGTGAGCCTGGGCATGTCCGCTCTGATAATGGTCCAGAATTCATAGCCAAGGCCGTGCAGGCGTGGATCATCGCCGTCGGCGCCCAGACCGCCTATATCACGCCAGGAAGTCCGTGGGAGAACGGTTATATCGAGAGCTTCAATGCCCGCCTGCGAGACGAATTCCTCAACGGAGAAATCTTCTACACTTTGCAGGAAGCCAGGATTTTGATCGAAGCCTGGCGCCGGCAATATAACACGATCCGGCCTCACTCATCGCTCGGGTACAGGCCGCCGGCACCAGAGGTATTGATATGGCCCGCACCGCAACCGGTGTTCAATAACGCCGTCTCGTTCAAATCGGCCACGGTCCAAAACCACAGGATTAACTACATATGAAGTGGACCAATCATCGGGGGCTTGCCACTTACAGAATTTTGGCAAGAAAATTCTTCGTCCGGTCCATTTGCGGATTGGAGAAAATATCCACCGGCTTGCCTTCTTCAACGACATAACCGCCATCCATGAAGATCACGCGGTGGCCGACTTCACGCGCGAAGCCCATCTCATGCGTCACCACCACCATGGTCATGCCCTCGGCCGCGAGGTTCTTCATTACTTGCAGAACCTCTCCCACCATTTCAGGATCAAGAGCAGAGGTCGGCTCGTCGAACAACATTACGTCCGGCTTCATCGCCAAGGCGCGGGCAATTGCCACGCGCTGTTGCTGCCCGCCGGAAAGCTCGTCCGGATAGCTCCCCTCCTTGCCCGGCAGCCCCACCTTCGCCAACAGCTCACGCGCGGTCGCGTTCGCTTCGGCCACCGATATCTTTTTGACCTTGCGTGGGCCGATGGTGATATTTTCAAGAATCGTCAGGTGCTTGAACAGATTGAACTGCTGGAACACCATGCCGACATGCTGGCGCAGCTTGTGAATATTGGTCTTCGGATCGGTCAGTTTCATGCCAACGATTTCGATCTCACCGCTGGTCATTGATTCCAGACCGTTCAGGCAGCGCAGGAAGGTGCTCTTACCGCTGCCGGACGGGCCAATGACGACAACCACTTCCCGTTCCTCAACATGATTATTGATTCCTTTCAGAATCTCATGATGGCCGAAGGATTTGTGCAGATTCTTAACGCTTATCAACTTGCAGCCTCCTCTCCATATAAGCCGCGCATTTGGACACGGAGAAGATCACAATGAAATACAGCAGCCCGACAACCGACCAGATCGCGAAGGAGGCGAAGGTCGCGGCGATCACGATCTCACCCTTATAAACCAGCTCGGCAACACCAACCGGCGCCAGCAGAGACGTATCCTTGATCGTCTGCGCGGCCTGGTTCACCAGCGGCGGGATCATCCGCTTGAAGGCCTGGGGCAGCACGATATAGCGCATCGTCTGAAACCCGGTCATGCCGATGCTCATGGCCGCTTCCTTCTGCCCCCGGTCCACACCGAGGATACCGGCGCGGATGATTTCGGTGACATAAGCGCCCTCGTTCAAACTCAGCGTGAACGCGGCGGCCAGGATCGGATACATCAACTGCCCGAACCATTGATTCACCGGCAGAATGGCGGGCAAGCCGAGCACGATGAAGAAAAGCTGCACCAGCAGCGGGGTGGAACGGAAGATCTCCACATAAGCGGAGGCGATCCACCGGAACGGTACGATCGTTGAAAGACGCATAAGAGCCGCGACCAGCCCGATGATCACCATCAATATGATAGCAACGATCGAGTACTGGATCGTCAGTCCCAGCCCCCCCAGAATGACCGGAAGATTTTGCCAGACAACGCTCATTACGCTGTGTTACCTTGCTTGCTTTCTATGGAAGATGCCGGGGCTTGGTAAGATCCCAACCGCCTGGGGGTGCATCGTGCATGCACAAATTGCAGAGACCGAGGCAATGCCTCTGTGAATCCGATAGGGAAAGTCTCGGCCGGATCAAGCTGCATGACGCACCTCCCGGGGCTGGTCATCCGTAGCGACAACCAGCCTGGCGGCTAATGACGTATTTAGTCCGAAACCGCGACAGAAGCAGGCGCCATGGCCTCGTTCACTTCACCGCTTGTATCGTCACCAAAATATTTTACGAAGAGCTGGTGATATTCACCATCGGCCTTGATTTTGGCCAGACCGTCATTGATCTTGGCAACCAGATCCGGGTCTTTCTTGCTCACCGCGATACCGTAATATTCGCCGGTCAGCAGCGGCCCGACAGTCTCGGTATTGGTATGCACCATCTTGAAATTGACGTTCACGGGGTTGTCGAAAATCACCGCGTCCGCACCACCGGTCTCCAGTGACTGATACGCTGAAATCGATATCCTGGAACTGTTTCACGTACCCCATGTCAAAGCCGTGCTGGGCCAGATAATCGACTGAGGAGGTGGCCTTCTTGGTCGCGACCACATGGCCCTTCAGATCGTCGAAGCCGGTGATGCCGGAGCCCTTCTTCACCAGAATCGACAGACCGGACTTGTAGTAGGCGTCACTGAAATCGACATTCTGCAAGCGGCTGGTCTTGATGGTGATGCCGGCCACGGCGGCATCCAGGGCGCCGGTCTGCAGGCTCGGGATAATACCGTTGAACGGCAATGTCTTGATCGTTACCGTCAGACCTTCAGCCTTGGCGACAGCTTTGATCATGTCGATATCGAAGCCGGTGACGTTGCCGTCCACTTCGGTTTCGAACGGCGGAAATGTGGTATCCGCGCCGACGACAATATTGGTTTGCGCACTGGCCATCTGCGGGGCGGTAAGATACGCTACACCGAGCGCCAGCGGCGTAATCAGCGCGAGAAATGATTTTCTTTTCAAGATCCACTCCTCTCTTGAAGAATAATGTCAAAGCGGAGCGATGCATGAAATATCTTAAGCTTATCCGCCATTAAACATCCATTGCTCCCCATGGTCACTATGCGGAGGGTCTGATCTGGAAGTCAAAACAATGCCCGCCGGATACGCTGGAGAGGGTTTCGTTTAAGCAGGGTCCGCCCTGACTCGTGCTGCACTGCAAAATGCCTCTGCGGCAGGTCTTAAACAAAGCCCTTCATCACCTGAAAAATCCGTGGATCGGCACATCCTGACCGTCCGCTTGCGCGATTCCGCCGCGGTCACGGATACCCGCGTGTATGGCGGCTGCCGTATCCCGTCTCCCGGTCCCGAGGACTGGAAGACGGGATAAATCAGCTAGCTGCGGACGAAAGCCAAAAGGTCGGGGTTGATGACGTCCGCGTGAGTGGTGAGCATCCCGTGGGGATAGCCGGGGTAGATCTTGAGCGTGCTATTCTTGATTAACTTAGCCTGCAGCAGCGCCGCGTCCTTGTAGGGCACGACTTGATCGTCATCGCCCTGCAAGACAAGCGTCGGTACCGTAATCGCTTTCAAATCCTCGGTCTGATCGGTCTCCGAGAAGGCTTTGATGCCTTCATAATGGGCGTTGGCGCCGCCCATCATGCCTTGCCGCCACCAGTTCTCGATAACGCCCTGCGAGACCTTCGCGCCTGGCCGGTTGAAGCCGTAGAACGGACCCGAGGCCACATCGAGAAAGAATTGCGCGCGGTTGGCGGCCAGCGCCTTGCGGAAGCCGTCGAATACTTCGATCGGCGTGCCGTCAGGATTCTTGTCTGTCTTGAGCATTAACGGCGGAACGGCACTAACCAGAACGGCTTTGGCGACGCGGCCCTGGGGCTGACCATATCTCGCGACATAACGGGCGACTTCGCCCCCGCCTGTCGAATGGCCGATATGGATGGCGTTCTTTAGGTCGAGATGCTCAGCCACGGCCGATGCATCGGATGCATAATGGTCCATGTCATGGCCGTTGCTGACCTGCGCCGAGCGGCCATGGCCGCGACGGTCATGGGCGACAACGCGATAGCCATTGGCCAGGAAGAACAGCATCTGCGTGTCCCAGTCGTCCGAGCTGAGCGGCCAGCCGTGATGAAAGACGATAGGTTGGGCGTTCTTTGGTCCCCAATCCTTGTAGAAGATCTCTGTTCCGTCCTTGGTGGTGACCGTACTCATGCTCATAGTTCCTTCTCTGGGATTGTCATTGGCGATGGCGGCAGAAGACGGCGTAAGGCTGCTTTCCGCGGAAGCCACGGCTGAAACGCTTACCGCCGCTGCCGCGCCAAGCGCGCCGGCGAGAATGTGCCGCCGCGAGATCGAATTTCGTGCGGTTTCAGTCTGCTCGATCATGATAATGCTCTTCGTTCGAGTGCAGGCCAGGGATGTGGGGGCCAAAACGGAGCTATACATATCCGGTCACACATGGCTGAATAGATGGAGAGTATTCAGCTCTTTCATGAATGGATGTCCGGAATGACGATGATACTGGAGAGAACAGCTGGCCTGGTTGCCTTTGTACGGACGGTTGACGCGGGTTCCTTTGCCACCGCCGCCAAGCTGATCGGCGCCAGCCCATCGGCGGTATCGAAGAGCGTCGCACGCCTGGAGCAGCGTCTTGGTGTGCGCCTTCTGCAACGCTCAACGCGAACACTGTGTCCAACCGCTGAAGGCGCCGCGTATTATGAGCGCGTTGCCCCCCATCTGCGTGCCATCGAGGAAGCCGAAGATATCGTCCAGGTTCCCGGGAACGTGCATGGTCTGCTTCGGGTCACCGCACCGACAACATTCGGGCGCCCGCTGATTGCCGCGTGGGCCAATCTATTCCTTGAACGCTATCCGGATATCAAGCTTGAGCTCAGCGTCACGGATCGCCGCGTAGACCTGATCCGCGAAAGCTTCGACATCGCGGTGCGGATCGGGGAGCTGCAGGATACAAACTTGACCGGCCGTTGCGTGGGCGAATTGCAGTATGTATTGGCCGCGTCGCCCAGGTATCTAGAGCGCAGGGGCACGCCCAGGTCGATCGATGATTTAAAGCGGCACTCCTGTCTTCGCCATTTGCTTGCCGGCCGGCCTCAACCATTTACGTTTGCCAGCGGCACGCGGTTGGTTCCCGAGGGTCCTTTCGACACGGATGACGCTCAGTACCTGATTGAGGCGGGGTTGGAGGGAGCCGGCATCACGCAGTTCATGCGCCTTGCGATTGAGGATGAACTCGCTGCCGATCGCCTCCGCATCGTGCTGCCGGACATCCCTATGTTCACGACGCCGGTTTATGTCCTGCACCCGTTCGGGCGCCAACTTCCGTTGCGGGCGCGCCTGTTTATCGACTTTCTTGTCGAAGCGATAGGCGAACTTTCCGGCAGATGATGCGCACGGAATTGCGCAAACATTACGTCCAAGACTCAAAAACAGCATCAACCGTTGCCGTCATAAAGTTACACAACAAAGCCGTCAGTGTCATTTGATCGGCGCGTCGGCGGCGCCCATTTCGGTTGAGATAGCCTGTGCCGCCTCCAGCACCAGCCTGCCCAGGGAGCTGATGCGGTCTTCGCCGATGCGCACTGTCGGGCCCGAGACCGAGATTGCCGCAATGCAATCGCCGGTTTCGTCGAACACCGGGGCGGCGATGCAGCGCAACCCCACCGCATGCTCCTCATCGTCTACGGCGTAACCGGACCGGCGCGTGCGCTCCATGTCCTCGGCGAGGGCCTGTGGCGTTGTGATGGTTTTGACCGTAAGGCGCGGCATCCCATGGCGATGCAGGATCTTGGCCAAGGATTTCTGCGGCGTTACCGACAGGATGGCCTTGCCGACGGCGGAGCAATGCAGCGGTACACGCGAACCCGGGCGCGCAAAGACACGCATCATTTGCCGGCACTCCACCTGTGCCAGATAAACCGCTTCGCCCTCGTCCTCTTCAGCGAGGTTCACGGTTTCGTCGCTTTCCTCCATCAGCCGCCGCATATGCGTGCGCGCCAGCCCGACCAGGCTGCGGGTCTTGGTGAAGGCACAGCCGGTCATGAAGGCCTGCACCCCGACCGACCATAGCCGGCCATCCTGGTCGAAGCGCACGAACCGCTCCTGCTCCAGTGTGGTGAGCAACCGGTGAGCGGTGGAGGCGGGCAGCCCGACCTGCTGAGCCAGATCCGTGAGGCCGACCCGGCCGGAAGGCGATTCGGCAATCCTGCTAAGCAGGCTGAGTGCGCGGACAAGGGATTGAACCTGGTCTCCACTGCTCCGGGGGGAGGATTTAGGTCTGGTCGCGGCGCGGGGCATGACGATGAAATTCCTCGTGAGAAATTGAAGTTCGGCTAAAAGCTTAGCGGAATCTTAAAAATTTCTGCAATACGGAATTTCTTCTGAAATGGCTGATTTATAATCAATAATAAGTATCGTGGTATACATTAAGTCTTTAATAGATATGAATATAAAGCGGTATATTCCGTATTATGGAAAATTTTCCAAATCGTGGCGTTTGTGTCGCATAAGATTGCCCGAGAGCATCACGACATTCCGAATGGAGGAAATCAAATGGCCAAGATGAAGGCGGTGGAGGCTGCTGTGCTCCTGCTTGAGCGCGAGGGTGTTTCGGTTGCATTCGGTGTGCCCGGCGCTGCGATCAATCCGTTTTATGCCGCGCTGCGTAACCGCGGCTCCATCCGCCATATTCTGGCGCGCCATGTCGAGGGCGCGTCGCACATGGCGGACGGCTATTCGCGGGCCGCACCCGGCAATATCGGCGTTTGCATCGGCACGTCCGGTCCGGCCGGTACTGATATGATCACCGGGCTCTACGCCGCCATTGCCGAATTCCATCCCGATGCTCTGCATCACCGGCCAGGCCCCGCGCGCGCGGCTATATAAAGAGGATTTCCAGGCCGTCGACATCGAGACCATCGCCAAGCCGGTAACCAAGATGGCCGTCACCGTGCGCGAGCCAGCTTTGGTGCCGCGCGTGTTCCAGCAGGCATTCCACGTCATGCGTTCGGGGCGCCCGGGGCCGGTGCTCATCGACCTGCCGTTCGATGTGCAGATGGCGGAGATCGAGTTCGACATCGAGACCTACGAGCCACTGCCAGTCTACAAGCCGGCAGGCCACCCGCAAGCAGGCCGAACGCGCGCTGGCGATGCTGAATGAGGCCGAGCGGCCGCTGCTCATCGCCGGTGGCGGCATCATCAACGCCGATGCCAGTGACTTGCTGGTCGAGTTCGCTGAACTTACCGGCGTGCCGGTGATCCCAACGCTGATGGGCTGGGGCTGCATTCCCGATGACCACCCGCTGATGGCCGGCATGGTCGGGCTGCAAGCCAGTCATCGCTATGGCAATGCCACCTTCCTTGAGTCCGATTTCGTCTTCGGTATCGGCAATCGCTGGGCCAACCGCCATACAGGCTCGGTGGATGTGTACCGCCAGGGGCGTAAATTCGTCCATGTGGATATCGAGCCGACGCAGATCGGCCGCGTCTTCGACCCGGATTTCGGGATCGTCGTCCGATGCCAAAGTGGCGCTTGACATTGCTCATCGAAGTCGCACGCGAGATGAAGGCGGCCGGAACCCTAAAGGACCGCGGCACCTGGGCGGGCGCCTGCCTGCACCGCAAGACCGTGATGCTGCGCAAGTCGCATTTCGACGAGGTGCCGCTCAAGCCCCAGCGCGTGTATGAGGAGATGAACGCGATGCTCGACCGTGACACCAGCTATGTTACCACCATCGGCCTGTCGCAGATCGCGGGCGCGCAGTTCCTGCATGTCTATAATCCGCGCAATTGGATCAATTGCGGCCAGGCGGGCCCGTTGGGCTGGACGTTGCCGGCGGCTTTGGGCGTGCGCGCGGCGGATCCCGGCCGCAAGGTGGTCGCGCTCTCCGGCGATTATGATTTCCAGTTCATGCTGGAGGAGTTGGCGGTCGGCGCGCAGCACAAGCTGCCCTACCTGCATATCGTCGTGAACAACTCCTATCTCGGCCTCATCCGCCAAGCGCAACGTGGCTTCAACATGGATTTCGAAGTCAGCCTCGCATTCGAGAACATCAACGCCGACGGCGAAGGCGACGCCGTGCCGGGCTATGGCGTCGACCATGTGGCCGCCGCCGAGGGCGCTGGGCTGCAAGGCCATTCGGGTGAAGAGCCCGAACGAGTTCGAGGCCGCCTTTGCCGCGCGCATCAAAGCTGATGGCGAGCATCAGGTGCCCGTGGTGCTGGAATTTATTCTGGAGCGCGTGACCAATGTCTCGATGGGAACCGAAATCGACAATGTCAACGAGTTCGAGGAAATCCTCTGCCTCGACCCGTCACTCTCGATCTGCGAGCGCCAGGACATGGCGCCGCCCTGCAGAGGCGGGCCGCGCGGTGAAACAGACCCTTTGCCGAAAAGCGTTGACCTCCCTGCCACGCGAAACAGGAAATATTGATGCCAAAATTTGCCGCCAATCTACTCGATGTTGTTCACGGAACTGCCGTTCCTGGATCGCTTTAAAGCCGCAGCCGCAGCGGGGTTTGAAGCCGTTGAGTTCCTCTTCCCCTATGATTTCCCCGGAGGCGAAATCGGCCGAGCGTCTCAACGCATAACAGTCTCACGCTGGTGCTGCACAACCTGCCCGCCGGCAATTGGGCGGCGGGTGAGCGCGGCATCGCCTGCCATGCCGGACCGGGTGGAGGAATTCCGCAGCCGGTGTCGACAAGGCCATCGAATATGCCAAGGCGCTGGGCTGCGTGCGTCTGAACTGCCTGGCTGGCATTCTCCCGTCCGGCGTGAGCTGTGCTCCGAAGCTGGCACCAGCAGACCTGATCGCCAATCTGCGCTTCGCCGCGCCCACGCTGGAGGCGGCTGGCATCAGCTGCTGCTGGAGCCGGTGAACAGCCGCGACGTTCCCGGCTTCCTCATCGACCGTACGCGCCCGGGCTGGAGGTCATTGAGGCTGTCGGCCGTCACCAATCTGAAGCTGCAATTCGACATTTACCACGCGCAAGTGATGGAGGGCGACCTTGCCCGCACCATCGAGACGCGAATTTAGCCGCATCGGCCATATCCAGCTCGCCGACAATCCTGGACGCCATGAGCCGGGGACCGGCGAGATCAATTACCCGTTCCTGTTTAGCCTGCTCGACCGCCTTGGCTATGGCGGCTGGATTGGCTGCGAATACAAACCCCGCGCCACCACCATAGAAGGCATCGGCTGGCTGCATGCCGCCGTGGCCTGAGCAAATCCCCTTTCATCGTCTGGAGAAATAAAACATGAGCAATATCGGTTTCATCGGCCTAGGCATTATGGGCCGGCCCATGGTTGGCCATCTTCTGGCCGGCGGGCACAAGCTTTATATCCACGACGTCGGCCATGTTGCCGCAGGATCTGCTGGACAAGGGCGCCATTCGCCTGCGCCAGCGCCGCCGAGGTGGCGCGGCATGCGGAGGTGATTATCACCATGGTGCCAGACACCCCCAATGTGGAGGCGTGCTGTTTGACGCAAGTGGTGTCGCCGAGGGCCTTTCCCCCGGCAAGATTTTCGTCGACATGAGCAGCATCTCGCCGATCGCCACCAAGGACTTCGCGCGAGCGCGTCAACGCGCTGGGCTGCGATTATCTGGATGCACCGGTCTCAGGCGGCGATGTCGGCGCCAAGGCGGCCAGCCTCACCATTATGGTTGGAGGCCCGGAGGCAGCGTTCAACCCGTCAAACCGCTCTTTGAGCTGATGGGCAAGAACATCACCCTGGTCGGCGGTAATGGCGATGGTCAGACCACCAAGGTGGCGAACCAGATCATCGTGGCCCTGACCATCGAGGCGGTGGGCGAGGCGCTGCTGTTCGCCTCCAAGGCCGGCGCCGATCCGGCACGGGTGCGCCAGGCGCTTATGGGCGGTTTCGCCAATTCCCGCATCCTCGACGTGCATGGTGAGCGCATGATTAAGCGCAATTTCGAGCCCGGCTTCCGCATCGCGCTGCACCAGAAGGATTTGAACCTGGCGCTGCAGGGGGCGCGCAGCCTTGGCATCAGCCTGCCCAACACCGCCACCTGCCAGGAGCTGTTCAACGCCGCCGCCGCCGCAGGCGGTGCCGCCTGGGACCATTCCGGCATGGTGCGCGTGTTGGAGAAGCTTGCCTATCACGAAATCGGCCAAGCCGTTTCAGCCGCGTAAGTCCATGGCAGGGCCAGTGGCCGGGTTGCCCGTCTCTGACCCTGCCGCCGGCGTTCGACCCGTAATATAAAAAAACCGGTTGGAGAGGAGCACGGTGACTGACCGTAATCTTTTGCGGCGATTGTTCGAAGCCGGCGGTGGCCTGCGGCAGCACCGGATGTCGTGGTACCCCGCCACCTGCCCCCGCCACCGCGTGGCCGACGATTGTTGTGGGCGCCGGCAAGGCCGCAGGCGCGATGGCGCGCGCGGTTGAGGCGCACTGGCCGGCGGACCAGCCCATCAGCGGTATCGTGGTGACGCGCTATGGCTATGGCGTCGGCAAGCTGCCGCGTATTGAGGTGGTGGAGGCGCGCCCATCCTGTCCCTGATGCAGGCGGGCCGCGCTGCCGCGGGGCGTATCCTGCAGGCCGTGCAGGGCCTTACCCGGAGCGATCTCGTTCTCTGCCTGATCTCCGGCGGCGGCTCGTCGCTGCTTGCGTTCCCCGCCCCCGGCATCACCTGGAGAGAAGCAGGACATCAACCGCGCGCTGCTGCGCAGCGGTGCCGCATTCGACGAGATGAATTGTGTTCGCAAGCATCTCTCCGCCATCAAAGGTGGACGCCTGGCCTCTGCCGCTGCCCCGGCCCAGGTCGTGACGCTGCTGATTTCCGATGTGCCAGGTGACGATCTCTCGGTCATTGCCTCCGGCCCCACAGTGCCGGATGCGTCCAGCACAGCAGGAAGCCCGCGCCGTTCTCGCGCGCTATGGCATTGCGGTTCCTGCCGCATGCGCCTCGGCTGCTGGATGACCCGGCCGCAGGAAACGCCCAAGCCCGGCAATGCCGCCTTCGCGCATAGTAAACGCGGCTTATCGCCACGCCGCAAGCCTCGCTGGAAGCCGCCGCCGCCTGGCCCGTGCCGAGGGGGTCACGCCGCTGATCCTGGGCGACGCGCTGGAAGGTGAGGCGCGCGAGGTTGGCCGGGTGATGGCGGGCATTGCGCGGCAGGTGGCGGCGCATCATCAGCCCGCGCCCGCCCCATGCGTGCTGATTTCAGGAGGTGAAACGACTGTCACCGTGCGCGGCAAAGGCCGCGGCGGGCGCAATGTCGAGTTCCTGCTCTCGCTTGCCATCGCATTCAAGGGGCAGCCCGGTATTTCGGCCTTGCCGCTGACACTGACGGTGTGGACGGCGCCGAGGAAGTGGCCGGCGCCATCGTCTCGCCGACCACGCTCGCCCGCGCGGCGGCCTTAGGTATCAATCCGCGTGCTTCACTGGACGATAATGATGGCCACGGCTTTTTCGAAGCCCTCGGCGACCAGGTCATCACCGGCCCGACCCTCACCAATGTCAATGATTTCCGCGCCATCCTCATCACGTCCACCCAAAGGAGGGCGGCCCCAATGGCCGCACAAGATATGAAACGTCAACGTCAAAGCCAAGATCGTCGCCACGCTGGGTCCTGCCAGCTCCAGCCCCGGACATCCGCGCTTTGTTCGAGGCCGGGCGTGGATGTGTTCCGCTTCAATTTTAGCCACGGCAGCCATGCGGATCACCAGGCGCGTTATGACGTCGTGCGCGAGATCGAGGCCGAAACGGGCCGGCCAATCGCGGTATTGGCCGATCTGCAGGGGCCGAAGCTGCGCATTGCAGATTCGCGGCCGGGCAGGTTGAATTGGCCGCTGGGGGCGCCCTTCGCGCTGGACATGGACATGACCCCCGGCGATGAAACCCGCGTTGGGATGCCGCATCCAGAGATTTTCGCCGCTTTGTCGCCCGGTGTGGAATTGCTGCTCGATGATGGCAAGGTGCGCCTCGATAATCCTCTCGGCAGACGCCGGAAGCGCTCGAAACCCGCGTGGCGGTGGGCGGCAAGCTTTCCGACCGCAAGGGGGTAAGCGTGGTCGGCGCTGTGCTGCCGGTCTCTGCCCTCACGCCGAAGGATCGCATTGACCTTGCTTTCGCCCTGGATATGGGCGCCGACTGGATCGCATTCTCCTTCGTGCAGCGCCCCGAGGACATGGAGGAGGTGCAGGCCATCGTGGCCGGCCGTGCCGCCATGATGGCCAAGCTCGAAAAGCCTACGGCCATCGACCATCTCGAGGAAATCGTCCGGCTCTCGGATGGGATCATGGTGGCGCGCGGAGATCTCGGTGTGGAAATGCGCCCTGAGCAAGTTCCTGTGATCCAGAGACGGATTCTGAGCGCCTGCCGCGCCGCGGGAAAGCCCGTGATCGTGGCCACGCAGATGCTGGAATCCATGATCCAGGTGCCCACGCCGACCCGTGCCGAGGCGTCCGACGTGGCGACGGCGATCTATGACGGGGCCGATGCGGTCATGCTCTCGGCCGAGTTCGGCGGCTGGTCAGTTCCCCGTGGAAGCAGTCTCCATGATGGACAAGATCATCCGCGAGGTGGAGGCTGACCCCCATATCCGCACAGCACTCGACGCCGCACATCCGGCCCCGCAGGCCACCATCGCCGATGCGATCTGCTGCGCCCTTCGGCGCGCCGCAGGATTGCTGAATGTGACCGCGGCGATTACCTATACGAGCTCGGGCGCCACCAGCCTGCGCGCGGCGCGTGAGCGGCCCGCCGCCCCCATCATCAGTCTGGGGTCAAACCAGGCCGTGGCCCGGCGCCTCGCGCTGGTCTGGGGCGTGCATTCGGTGCTGGCCGGCGATGCCGCCAGTCTTGACGAAGTTCTCACCCGTGCTTGCCGCATCGCCCGTGAAGAAGGCTTCGCGCGCGAGGGTGACGTGGTTGCCATTACCGCCGGCATGCCGTTCGGTGTTCCCGGCACCACGAATTTTTTCAAGCTCGCGGTGATCTAGCCAGCTGGAGCGGTTTGCGCCAAGGCGGAACCGCTCCAGCTTAGAGACTGTTTTAAAAGCCTGTTCGCAAATTTTGCTGAAATTAACAGAAGTTTTTGGTGCAGCTTGTTTCAAAAAGCTGCGAAAGACGCCGCCTTTTTTACAAAAAAGGCGGCACCCAAAAAACTTTTATTAGTTTATTCAATGGTTTGTTTTAAAACAATCACTTATATTCTGGCGAGCAATTTCATCAGAGGATGGAGAAGCCTCTCAGAACTCTTCGCCGCCGGATATCTGGGCTTGAGAATGAATCGGGAGGTGGATTTCGTAGGGTTCCGGGAAGAAGAACTCTTCGAGGTTACGGCCATCGCCGCCGCGATCAACGACGATGAAATTCTGCGGCTTGCCAATCGGAGTCAAAATCCCGTGCCAGAGATTTCGGGAATAATTCACGCCTTGCCCGGGTTTTGTGAAGAACGCGCGCGGAGCGCCGGGGCCGTTGCCATCATCCGGGCAGACGACAAGGATGAAAGAACCCGGCGACATTGGAATAAAGGCCTGACTGCCGAACGGATGGCGTTCAACCATGGGCACTTTCAACGGAACCGCATATTCCTTGCTGCTGACAATTGAGATGAGCACGCGGGCGTTGGGTCCGGTAACGTCCGCGGTAGCCAGCGCATGATATCGTTCTCCATTGCCATTATTGATGGGAAAATGATTGTCGCCACCGAGTTCGATCACTTCGCCAAATTCGGCAAAGTTTTCGTGTGTCAGCAATTGTGCGGTGATGGTCTGTACCATGTTGAACCTGGGAGCTGTTGGGAATTTGGACGGGAGGTTGTGGCGGCCGAGCCTCGAAGAGGCACCGATACCCCAGCCATTTCTTCTTTGTCTATCGAATATGCGCTACATGTCCGTCTTCCCTGCTCCTTAAAATCGTAGATTTTTGCTGCGATGGTACGCTGCGCCGAAACCCTCAACAGGTGCTAGCCGGCATGGTAGCGCTTATTACCAAGCTTCATATGCCGATTGACATCCTTGTAGAGGAGGTAGCGGAAGCGGCCCGGGCCGCCAGCGTAGCAGGCTTGCGGACAAAAGGCGCGCAGCCACATATAGTCACCCGCCTCAACTTCAACCCAGTCCTGATTGAGATGATAAACGGCTTTTCCTTCCAGGACATAAAGCCCGTGCTCCATCACATGGGTTTCGGCGAAGGGGATGACGCCGCCGGGCTCGAAAGTGACGATTGTTACGTGCATATCGTGCCGCAGGTCGGTAGGCTCGACGAAGCGCGTGGTCGCCCACTTGCCGTCAGTGCCCGGCATCGGGCTGGGCGCGATATCCTTCTCGTTGGTTACAAAGGCATCGGGAACGTCAATTCCTTCGACGAATTCATACGCTTTCCTGATCCAGTGAAAACGAACCATTTCGGTTCCCTCATTGCGTACAAACCAACGCGCACCTGGTGGAATAAAAGCAAAGCAGCCAGGCTGTGCAAGGTATCTCATTCCATTAAGCTCGATCGTCAGCTCGCCTTCCACAATGAAAAGCGCGCTTTCGGCTTCCTTATCCAGTTCCGGTTTCTCGCTGCCGCCGCCGGGGGACACCTCCATGATGTATTGCGAGAATGTCTCCGCAAAGCCCGATAGGGGACGCGCCAAAACCCAAAGTCTCGTCTTCTCCCAGAATGGAAGATAGCTCGTAACGATGTCACTCATCACGCCTTTTGGAATGACCGCATAGGCTTCCGTGAAGATCGCCCTATCCGTGAGAAGTTGCGATTGTGGGGGCAGGCCGCCGCGGGGCGCGTAATAAGTACGGTCAACCATGTGAAACTCTTTCCTAGCTTAGCCAAGCAATCCTATGCCGATGATACGATCCAGCTCAGTTCGTACGTTTCGTAACCAGCGTTATCTCTTTGCGCCAAGGGTATTGTTCCGTAAAATATATTGATCGTATCGATCGATATCCTATTCATATTGTAACTTGAGCCGCGATAAAGCTATGGGAGCCTCTAATGCCCCTCAGGGCCCATAAGCGAAACATTATACAGGGAGATGTCAGACAGCGCCGACGACCCGTTCGATCAGCCACTGCACCTCTTCCGCGAGATGGCTACGCGGATGCCAGAGCAGATAGTACTCGATGCGGGGGAATTCGATTGGCGCGGACAGGACAGCCAGCCCCAAATGGCGCGCATGGAATTCGGCAAAGCGGCGTGTGGTCGTGAAGACGAGATCAGTCTTGAGAAGCAGGGGCGGCGCGAGGCTGAAATAGGGCACCAGCACACGCACGTCGCGCTTCAGCCGTGCATGTGTGAGATGGGTTTCGATCGGCCCACGGTGGGTGGGCGAATAGGGCGTGATGGCGAGATGCGCGGCGGAGAGGTAGTCCGCCTCGCTGATCATCCCGCCGGCACGCGCGCGCTTCGCCAGCGGATGATCGGCGGAGACCAGGCAGACGACCTCGTCTGAGAAGAGCGAGCGCCGGCGCAGCAGTTTCGAGGATTCGGGCCAGTTGCCGAGCACGAGGTCGAACGTGCCGCTGGCGAGCGATTCCTCGTGGTCGGCCTCGAAGCTGAGGGAATGAAGTTCAAGCCGCGCATGCGGAGCGGCGGCACGGAACCGTTCCACAAGGCTGGGCACGAACAGGATGTTCAGATAATCGGGTGAGCCGATACGGAAGCTGCGGATCGAGTGCTTCGGATCGAACGCGTCCTTGGCGATCGCGATCCGGCTGATCTCGTGCAGCGCGTTGGTGACGGGTTCGAGCAAAGCGAGGCCGCGCTCGGTCGGCACCATGCCGGATTTGGCACGGGCCAGCAGCGGATCGCCGGTGATGTCACGCAGGCGCCGCAGGGCGGCGCTGATCGCGGGCTGCGATTGGTTGAGTTTGACCGCGGTGCGGGTGACGCTGCGTTCGACGAGCAGCGTATACAGCACCCGTAGCAGGTAGATGTCGACCGTGTCGCGATAATCCGCCAATCGTGTCGCTGCCTCCGCTTTAGCTGCCGAGCACCGCGTGGTGCGCGTGGAAATGCTCGGCGATATCGATCCGCCGCGCGACCCAGACCTTTTCTTGCGCCTGCACATAATCAAGGAAACGCGCCAGGGCCGCAAGCCGCCCTGGCCGCCCGGCCAGCCGGCAGTGCAGGCCGATATTCATCATTGCCGGCTTGCCTGCCTTGCCCTCGCGATAGAGCACGTCGAACGTGTCACGCAGGTAAGCGAAGAAATCGTCGCCATTGGCAAAGCCCGAGGTGGTGGAGAAGCGCATGTCATTGGCTTCGAGCGTGTAGGGGATGACGAGATGCCGACCTGCCGGACCCTGCACCCAGTAGGGCAAGTCGTCGGCATAGCTGTCGGACGAATAGCGGAAACCATTATGCGCCATGGTCAGAGCTTGCGTGTTCATCGAGCACCGGCCGAGATAGAAGCCCCGCGGCGCCTCGCCAGTGACCTCACGATGCAGGCGGATGGCCTCTTCCAGATGCGCGGCCTCAACCTCCCGCGGGATCGACCGGTAATCGATCCATTTTAGTCCGTGGCAGGCAATCTCCCAACCAGCCTCCTTCATGGCCGCGACCTGTTCGCGTCCACGGTCGAGGGCGGTGGCGACACCGAATACCGTCGTCTTCAGGCCGCGCCCGGTGAACAGGCGCCAGAGCCGCCAGAATCCGGCCCGCGCGCCATACTCATAGATCGACTCCATATTCCAGTGCCGCTCGCCCGGCCAGGGCGCGGCACCGGGGATCTCGGAGAGGAACGCCTCCGACGCCGCATCACCGTGCAGGATGTTGTTTTCACCGCCTTCCTCGTAATTGACCACGAACTGCACGCAGATCCATGCGCCGTCTGGCCAGCGCGGGTCCGGGCGGTTGCGGCCATAGCCTTTCATGTCGCGGGGATAGGCTGTCGTCAAATGCAACTCCAATGGTCTGGTCATCAGGAACGGGGTGGCGGTGTGAAATCGCCGGACTTGCTGGTGTGGAAGCTATCGAATGACGTGTGTTTCGGCGCCCTTAAAACGTGGCGGGCCCGTTCGATCTTTCTTTTTCCCAGGGTTGACACGTAAACCATCTGTTTGACGGCAAAGTCGCGATAGGTCCAATATATAGTTCATACGGATTCATAGTTTAAACATATGGACTGGCCGGAAGATGGAACTGCGGCACCTGCGCTATTTTGTCGTTGTCGCCGAGACGCTGAGCTTCACCGAGGCCGCGCGCCGGCTCGCCATCTCGCAGCCGCCGCTGAGCCAGCAGATCCGCGATCTCGAACTTGAAATCGGCACGACACTGATCATGCGCTCAAGCCGGAGGGTGACACTGACCCCCGCCGGCGTGGCTTTTCTGGCCCGGGCCCGGCAAATTCTCGCCGAAGCCTCGCGCGCCTGTGAGGAAGCGCGGGTGATCGGCGCGGGGCGAACCGGTACGCTGGATGTCGGCCTGACCGGCGCGGTGCTGCTCGGCGGCCTCGGCAGGCTGGTCGCCGCCTTCCAGGAGTTTGCGCCGGGCGTGCTGGTGCGGTTGCACGAAATGCCGCCCAGCGAGCAGGAAGCGGCATTGATCGCCGGACGGCTCGATCTCTGCTTCCTGCGCACGCCCGGCGCCGACCCCGCGCTTGCCGCCGAGCCGGCCTGGCCGGAAGGTGTGAGCGTTGTCCTGCGCCGCGACCATCCGCTTGCCGCCCGGCACCAGCTCGCCCTTGGCGATCTGCGCGATCAGCCATTCGTATTTTTCCGCCGCTCGGACTCCCGGTTTGCCGATCATCTCTGGACCTGCTGCATCGAGGCCGGATTCGTTCCGCGCATCGTGCAGGAAGTGGTCGAGGCGCATGCCGTGATGGCGCTGGTCGCCGACGGGTTCGGCATCGCGCTGCTGCCGGCTTCGGCCCGCCGTCTCGCGCCGTCCGATCTGTGGTTCCGCCCTCTCGCCGGCAATCCGGCGCGGGCCGATGTCAGCCTGGTTTATAGGCGCGAACATTCCGCGGTGGTCGCCGAGTTTCTTGGCTATGCGCGCAGCCGGCTCCTCCACATAGCCTCCGAGGCGCCCGGATGATCATAAGCGCGTGCTTATGATCGTCATTTCGTCTGCTGCCGGTGATTCGGATGGGCTATTCTCACCAAAATGGAAACAGAACGAGCCGCAAGGGCCATGAGTGAGCAGACGATTCGCATTCATTTTCGCGGCGATATCGTCTCGGTCAAAGATCTGCCGATCACCACGACGGTGCTCGACTGGCTGCGCCAGGGCGCGCATCAATGCGGCACCAAGGAAGGCTGCGCCGAGGGTGATTGCGGGGCCTGCACCGTCGTCGTCGCCGAACTTGCCGCCACCGCATCGGCCCCCGCGGGCGCGATCCGCGTTGGCGGACTCGATCTACGGCCGATCAATGCGTGTATCCGCTTCCTGCCCACGTTGCACGGCAAGGCGCTGCTGACGGTTGAGGATCTGCGTGGGCTCGCGGGTGGGGCGCTGCATCCGGTCCAGCAGGCGATGGTCGACTGCCATGGCTCGCAATGCGGCTTCTGCACACCCGGCTTCGTGATGTCGCTCTTCACGCTCTATCTCGCGCATCATGACGCGGCGGCGCCGTCGCGCCAGGAGATCTCTGACCATCTTTCGGGCAATCTCTGCCGCTGCACGGGCTATCGCCCGATCCTCGATGCGGGGGAGCGCATGTTTTCGCTCCCGCCGGTCGCGTTCAACACCGCACCGATCGAAGCTGCGCTGCGGAAGATAGCTTCAGAGACGGAGCAGGATTTCAGTTACGAGGCGCCGAACCCGGCCTTTCGCAACGACGGGAAGCCCCGTTTGGACCGCTTTTACGCGCCGCGCACGGCGGCCGCGCTGGGGCGGCTCTGCACCGCGAAGCCCGGGGCGCGCATCCTGGGCGGGGCGACCGATATCGGCCTCTGGGTCAACAAGCAGTTCCGCGATGTCGGCGACCTGATCTCGGTGAACGAGGCCGCCGAATTGCGGGCAATCGAGGCCGCGCCTGACCGGCTGACCATCGGCGCCGCCGTGCCGATCGAGGATGCCTGGAACGCGCTGGCGGATCTTGTGCCGGCGTGCCGGGAAATGGCCTTGCGCTTCGCCGGCCCGCCGGTGCGCCATGCCGGCACGCTGGGTGGCAATGTCGCCAACGGTTCGCCGATCGGCGACGCGCCGCCGGTGCTGATGGCGCTCGATGCTGTGCTGCTCCTGCAGCAAGGCGAGACGATCCGCCGCCTGCCGATCGTTGAATTCTACCTCGACTACATGAAGAATGCCCGCCAGCCGGGCGAGTTCCTGCGTGCGATCGAGATTCCGCGCCCCGATCCGGCGACGGTCTTCCGCGCCTACAAGATCTCAAAGCGCAACGATTGCGATATTTCCGCGCTCAGCCTCGGTGCCGCTGTCACGCTCACCGATGGCTTGGTGCGCGACATTCGGCTCGCCTTCGGCGGCATGGCCGCGACGGTGCGCCGCGCCACGACGGCGGAGGGCGCCCTGCGCGGCCGGCCCTGGGGCGAAGCGGCGATCGCCGATGCCATGGCCGCCCTCGACTCCGATTTCACCCCGCTGACCGACCTGCGGGCGAGTGCCTCCTATCGGATGCGCACCGCGCGCCACCTGCTGCGGCGGCTTCATCTCGCGCTGGTGGCTGAACCGGGCGTGCCTTTGCTGCGCACGCGCGCGCTTGCCGCAAACACCTTGGAAGGCTGCTTGAACGAGCTGAGCAGCCCCGGCGCCGCCATTGCCAGGACCACCCCATCGCACGCCGCCGGTTTCACGCCCGGTCTCGGCGTTGCTTGGTCCGAGGCCGATGCGGCGGCTCTCGCCGCCGGCAATCGCGTCGGCGTCGGCGTGCCGCATGAAATCCGCGCATCTGCATGTCTCCGGTGCCGCCGCCTATATCGACGATGTTCCCGAGCGCGCCGGCACATTGCACGCGGCACTTGGCCTTTCGCCCGTCGCCGCTGGCAGGTTGCTCGGCATCGATTTCGACATGCTGCGTGCCGAGCCCGGCGTGGTCGACATCATCGCCGCTTCCGATATCCCCGGTGCGAATGATTGTGGCGCCGTTGTGCATGACGACCCGATCTTCGCGGAACGGGATATCCGGCATCTCGGCCAGCCGGTATTTCTGGTGGTCGCCACCACGCGGGATCTTGCCCGCCGGGCTGCGGCGAAGGCGCGTGACGCGCTGCGTATCGAGGCTGTTGAGCCGGTGCTCGATCCGCGCGCCGCGCACGAGGCCGGGCGGCATCTGCGGGCGCCGATGGCGGTCACCCGCGAGTCGGTGCCCGGCGCCGCGCGTCAGGCCATCGTTACCGCACAGCATAATCTTACAGGCCGCTTCAGCCTGGGCGGCCAGGAACAATTTTATCTCGAAGGTCAGATCACCTACGCGATTCCGACCGAGAATGACGGGATGCACGTGCTCTGCTCCACCCAGCACCCGAGCGAGATGCAGCACCTGATTGCGCATGCGCTTGGCTGGCGCAACCATCAGGTGTTGGTTGAATGCCGGCGAATGGGCGGCGGGTTCGGCGGCAAGGAAACCCAGTCCGGCCTGTTCGCCTGTGCCGCATCCATCGCGGCGGCGAAGCTCGGCCGGCCGGTAAAGCTCCGCCTTGACCGCGACGACGACTTCCTCGCCACCGGCCGCCGCCACGGCTTCGAATATGATTACGAGGTCGGCTTCGACGACCACGGCCGGATCGAGGGCATAATCATCACCATGATCGCCAATGCCGGCCACTCGACCGATCTCTCGATGGCGGTGCTGACCCGCGCGCTTTGCCATGCGGACAATGCCTATTTCCTGCCCGAAGTTGTACTGACCGGCCATCTCGCCCGTACCGACACGCAGAGCAACACCGCCTTTCGCGGCTTCGGTGGGCCGCAAGGGGCGCTGGTGACCGAGATCATCCTCGATTCGATCGCGCGCCATCTTGGCCGTGACGCACTCGAGATCCGCCGTGCGAATTTCTACGGCCGCACCGGGCGCAACGTGACCCCCTACGGCCAGACGGTCGAGGACAACGTGATCCACGAGCTGGTCGATCAACTGGTTTCCAGCAGCGCCTATCGCGAACGCCGTGCGGCGGTCA
Organism: uncultured Pseudomonadota bacterium; assembly: GCA_963794625.1. Taxonomy (GTDB): domain Bacteria; phylum Pseudomonadota; class Alphaproteobacteria; order Acetobacterales; family Acetobacteraceae; genus Acidocella. The sequence continues at coordinate 180,889 of CAWCEU010000009.1, read as the reverse complement.
TGGCCTTCAATGCGGCAAATACCGTGCTGAAGAAGGGACTTGCGCTGGCGCCGGTGAAATTCGGCATCTCCTTCAACGTGCTGCATCTGAACCAGGCGGGCGCGCTGGTGCATGTCTATGCCGATGGCAGTGTGCTGGTGAACCATGGCGGCACCGAGATGGGGCAGGGGCTCAACACCAAGGTCGCGCAGGTGGTGGCCGACGCGCTGGGTATCGGTTTCGACCAGATCCGCTGTACCGCGACGGACACCTCGAAAGTCGCGAATACGTCCGCGACCGCCGCGTCCACCGGCGCAGACCTCAACGGCATGGCCGCGCTCAACGCCGCTCTCACGATCCGCAAACGGCTGACCGATTTTACCGCGGGCCGGTATCAGGTCGAACCCGAAAGCATCCGTTTTGCGAACGGCGTTGTTCTGGCAGGAGAAAAGACGATATTGTTCTCCGATCTCGTGCGCGCCGCCTACGAGGCGCGCGTGCAGCTTTGGAGCGACGGTTTCTACGTGACGCCAAAAATCCACTGGTCGCCGGAAACCATGCGCGGCAGGCCGTTCTATTATTTTGCCTATGGCGCGGCGGTGTCCGAAGTCGTGATCGATACGCTGACCGGCGAGTTCACGCCGCTCCGCACCGACATCCTCCACGATGCCGGCCGCTCGCTGAACCCGGCGATCGATATCGGCCAGATCGAAGGGGGGTTTGTGCAGAGCATGGGTTGGCTGACCAGCGAGGAACTGATCTGGCACCCGAAAACCGGCATGCTGCTGACGCACGCGCCCAGCACCTATAAGATTCCAACGGCAAACGACGTGCCAGGGATAATGAACACGCGCCTGTTCGACAATCCCAATGTGGAGCCCAGCATCCATCGTTCGAAGGCGGTGGGCGAACCGCCGATGCTGCTGGGGTTTTCCGTTCTGCTCGCGATCCGCGATGCCATCTCCGCGGTGGGCGATCACCGTATCGATCCGCCGCTGCGCGCTCCGGCGACGCCAGAGGCAATCCTGGATGCGCTCGACGCCGTGCGCGCCGGGTCTGGCGTGCCGTGACCGCGGCCCGGCAGTGTCCGCGCGGGGTGATCGTGGAACTTCGCCGCGTGCGCGGGTCCGCGCCGCGCGAACAAGGTACGCGAATGATGGTGACCGAAGCGGGGCTAGACGGCACGATCGGCGGCGGGGCGCTGGAACACGCGGCGATCGCCCGCGCGCGCGCCCTGCTTGCCGGATGGCGGGCGGCGCCAGCCCAGGCGGCTGAAATGCTCCAACTTCACGCGCTGGGCCCGCAGCTCGGGCAGTGCTGCGGGGGGTCGGTCACGCTTGCCTATATACCGTCTGAAACGGGAAAGCTTGAGGCGCCGCGACCGCTTTTCCATCTCCAGCTGCACGGCGCCGGCCATGTGGGCCGTGCCGTTATCGCTGTGCTCGCGACGCTCGACTGCACAATCGATTGGATCGACTCGCGCCCCGAAGCATTCCCAGCCGTACTTCCCGAGGGGAGGGCGAAGATCGCGTGCCGAATGTTGAGCGACCCCATCGCTGCTGTCGCCGATGCCCCAGCGGGGGCTGCCTTCCTCGTGATGACGCACGCCCATCCGCTTGATGCCGCGCTTTGTGAGGCCATCATGCGGCGCGGCGGCTTTGCTTATCTCGGCCTGATCGGCTCGGCGACCAAGCGCGCCCGCTTCACCGGGCAGTGGCGCCGCCAAGGCGTGCCGGAGGCGGCGATTACCCGGCTGGCGTGCCCAATCGGTATTCCTGGAATCGCTGGCAAGCAGCCGGAACTCATCGCACTTTCGGCCGCGGCCGAACTCGCCATGTGCTTTTCCACCCGTGACGCCCGCCACCAGCCCCCCGCGCCGGCCGACCTTGCCGCCGAATGCCGGGCCTGCGGTGCATCCGCGCGCTGCGCAGGACCATAAGTGGGGAATTATACCGACAATTTTAAGTCGCGGGTTTGGCGCCGCGCTGCAAGCATCGCCCGCATAAGAAAGGGAGCTGACCGCGCCAATGACTGACCTCACCACCCATGTTCTCGACACCGCACATGGCACACCGGCCGCCGGTGCGCGCGTCCGCCTGTTTGCCACGGGTCATGCCGCCGCCCTTCTTGCCGAGGCCGAAACGGATGCGAATGGCCGCGCGGCCATCGTGCCCGTGAACGGTGCCTCGCTCCCGTCCGGCAGCTATGACTTGGTCTTTTCCATCGGCGCCTATTTCGACGCGAAGGGCTTGGCGGGCGCTACGCCGCGCTTTCTGGACGACGTCGTGATCCGCTTCGGCCTCCGCGCCGAGGTGGCGCACTACCATGTGCCGCTGCTAATCTCGCCTTTCGGCTACACAATCTATCGAGGACAGTAAAGACAATGATAGCCTACGCGTCGCAATGGGCGATGGCCCTGCTGATCTGGCTCCACGTGATCGCCGCGATCGCCTGGATCGGCGAATCCTTCTATTTCGTGATGCTCGATAACGGCCTGAAACCGCCGGCGGAACCGGAATCCCGCGCTCGCGGTGTTTATGGCGAGATGTGGTCGGTCCACGGCGGCGGCTTCTATCACGCGCAGAAATATCTCGTCTCGCCGGCGCGCATACCCGAGGAACTGCACTGGTCGAAATGGAAATCCTACACGACCTGGCTGTCCGGTTTTGCGATATTCACCATCATGTATCTGCTCCAGCCGGGCACCTATCTGCTCGACCCGTCGGTATCGCAAGTCGCGCCGGGGCTCGGCGTTGCCGCGGCACTTGGCTTCCTGGTCGTTGGCTGGATCGTCTATGACCTCCTCTGCCGCGCCTTCAAAGACCGGGATCTGCCGCTTGGTATCGCCATCGCGGTCTATGTCGCCATCGCGGCCTTCATCTCGACGCATCTTTTCGCGCCACAGGCGGCGTTCCTGATCGTCGGCGCCATGCTCGGCACGATCATGTCCGCGAACGTGTTCTTCTGGATCATCCCTGGGCAAAAGAAGATGGTGGCCACCCTCGCGCGCGGTGAGACCCCCGATCCTCTGCCCGGAAAGCGCGGCAAACAGCGCTCGGTACATAATACCTATTTCACCCTGCCGGTTGTCTTCGCCATGCTCAGCAGCCATTTCGGCATGCTGTTCAGCCATCCCGCGAGCTGGGTCTATCTCTGGCTGGTGATGGTTGCCGGCGCGCTGATCCGCCAGTTCTTTGTGCTTTGGCATAAGGGCCAGCGCAATTTTGCCCTCCCGGTAGCCGGTGCCGTGCTGATCATGCTGGTGATCATCGCGCTGGCCCCGAGCATGATGGCCACTGGTGCCGTGGCCGAAACCGGGAACGCGCAAGGCAACGTTACCCAAGGCAATGTCACCGTTGCCCAGATCGCGCCGATCATCCAGGAACGCTGTGCGGCTTGCCATTCCGCGCATCCCACCATGATGTCCAGCGCGCCGGACGGGATCACGTTCGACACGGACGCGGAACTCCGTGCCAAGGCGGGGTTGATAGAACAGCAGGCAGTCACGGCCAAGGCGATGCCGCCCGGGAACGTTACCCATATCACGAAGCAAGAACTCGATGAGATCGCCGCCTGGGTGCAGGGAGGTGCGAAATGAGCACCAACCGTCTCGACATCGCGACCTTGAACGCGATGGATCAGGCTGATTTCGTCAAGGCGCTCGGGGATATTTACGAATATGCCGGCTGGGTGGCGGAGGCGGCAGCCACGTTACGCCCCTTCGCCAGCCGTGACGACCTTGCCGCTGCCTTGGCCCGCATCGTGCGCGATGCCGATCTCGCGTTACAGATGGCGCTGCTTCGCGCCCACCCGGAGCTCGGCAAACGCGGCCCTCTTGCGCCGGAATCGGCCAGCGAACAGCGCGAACGCGGGATCGACCAGCTCGCCGCGGAGGAGGCCGGCCGCCTCGCCGCGCTCAACGCGGCCTATCGCGAGCGCTTCGGCTTTCCCTTCATCATCGCCGTTCGTGGCCAGCCCGACATGGCGACGATCATGGCGGCGTTGGAACGGCGCCTGTGCGGCACGGTCCATGAAGAGCGCCGTATCGCGCTCGCCGAAGTGGACAAGATCGCCGGCTTCCGGCTCGCCCGCCGCATTTCCACACCCGCTGACCCTGAACACGTTTCGTAAAACAATAGAAACCGGCGCCAAGCCGGAACCTATAGGAGGACGCCATGACCACCTCACCCGCGCCATTGGGCGCATCAAAAACAAGCTTCACAGTTGAGAACAAAGGCATCGCCCAGGTCACGCCGCAGGAAGCCTATGGTAAGCCCTCGCATCTCTTCGGGCTCTGGATGGCCGTGAATGTCGAATTCGCCACCATCACCACGGGCGCGATCGCAACCGGCGTGTTTGGCCTTTCGGTGCCGGACGCCATTTTCGCGATCGTCGCCGCCAATATTCTCGGCTGCCTGCTGCTGGGCCTGTTCTCGACATATGGCGTCGATTACGGCCTACCGATGATGATGCTCTGCGAGCGCTGGTTCGGCCGCTTCGGCAACCGCGTGCTCTCGTTCATGAACTTCCTCAACGGTTTCTCCTGGTTCGCGATCAATACGGTGATCGGCTCCTATTTCGTCCATCGGGTGCTTGGTGTTGGCTTGGTCGCGAGCATTGTCGGGCTCACCCTCATCCAGGTGCTGATCGCGATCGTCGGTCATGATTTCATTATCAAGGCGGAAAAGGCTTTCTTCTGGTTCCTGGGCGCCGTCTTCGCCATCCTGACGGTGCTCACTCTGGCCCATATCCCGCATCTGCCGGCTGCCGATCCGCAGAAGCTCGCCGAGGTAGGCGGCCGCTCGGGTGCGATCCTGATCACCATCTCTATCATGCTCTCCTGGCTTGGCGGCTGGATCCTCTATTCGGCCGATTACTCGCGCTACATGTGCTACCAGGACAACCGTAAAGCCATTAAGCGCGGCGTGTTTTGGAACGCCTTCCTCGGCTGCTTCATCTCGTCCACCTGGCTTGAGGTGATGGGGGCGGTCGTCGGCGGTACCGTCATGCTGAATAGCCCGGCCGATCTGTTCTCTTCCTGGCTGCCTGATTGGTTCCGCGCGCCGCTGATCCTCGCCATCGTGATTGGCACGGTCAGCCCGAACGTGCTGAACATCTACTCGGCCAGCCTGTCGGCCCTCGCCTCCGGCATCCGCGTGAAACAATGGCAGGCGGCGCTGCTCACCGGCGGCGTTGGGCTGATCATCTCGCTGCTCGCCTATCAGCATTTCTACAAGAACTATGAATTGCTGCTGTTCTTCCTCGGCTACGTCATCTTCCCGCGCTTCCCGGTCATGGCCATCGGCCATCTTCGCCGGCGCGTGTCGCGTTTCGCCTCGATCGACGTGACGACCATGGGTTTCCTCTCCTGGCTGGCGGGCGTCTTGTGCAGCGTGCCGTTCTGGAACCAGTACCCGGTATTCGTCGGCCCCTTCGCGGCCGCGTATCCCGCTTTTGGCGACATCTCCTTTTTCGTGGGTGCCTTCGCCTCTGCCGTCGTCTATCTCCTCGCCACCAGACGGTGCACAGAACAGCTCTCCGCGGGTGTGGCACCCAGCGGTGTAAGGAATCCAGTATGACTCCGTCCCGCCCTGGCCATCTCGCGATCCGTGCGCCGCTGCTCAGTTATGACGACAATCCGTTTAAGGCCGACCCGGCAGCCTGCGTGCGCCATGAAAGCGACGGGTTGATTCTGGTGGCGAACGGGCGGATCGACTATGCCGGCCCCTTTTCCGCCGATCGCGTGCCGGCGAACGTCGCTCTGCACGAGTATCGCGACGCGTTGCTGATGCCGGGCTTCATCGACGCCCACGTCCACTACGCGCAGACGCCGATGATCGGCGCCTATGGCAAGCAATTGCTTGACTGGCTGGAGGCCTATGTCTTTCCCGTCGAGCAGCGCTACGCCGATACCGGCTTCGCCCGATCCATGGCGCGGCTGTTCTTCTCCCAGGAACTTGCCGCCGGCGTGACGACAACGCTGTCCTACTGCACGGTCCATCCCGGTTCGGTCGACGCCTATTTCGAGGAAGCCGCCCGCCTCGGCCTGCGCGCGGGTGCCGGCAAGGTGCTGATGGACCGCAACGCGCCCGCCGCGCTGCGGGACACGGCGCAGCAGGGTTATGACGACTCGAAGCGCCTGATTGAACGCTGGCACGGACGCGAACGGTTATTCTACGCGGTTACGCCCAGATTCGCACCCACCAGTACGCCAGCCCAGCTTGAGGCCGCGGGCACGCTCTTCGGGGAGCATCCCGGCATCTACATGCAGACCCATCTGGCCGAGAACCTGGCCGAGCTCGGCTGGGTGCGCGAGCTGTTCCCGGATAGCCGGGACTATCTCGACGTCTATGACCGCCATGGTCTGGTCGGTCCGCGCAGCCTGTTTGGCCATGCGATCCATCTCTCGCCCCGCGAATGGGACCGGCTGGCCGAGGCCGGTGCCGCAGTGGTGCATTGCCCGACATCGAACCTTTTCCTCGGCTCCGGCCTGTTCGATCTGCGCCGTGCGCTGATCGCCAGCAATCCGGTGCGCACGGCACTGGGGTCTGATGTTGGCGGCGGTACCAGTTTTTCTCCCCTGGTGACGCTGAACGAGGCCTACAAGGTCGCCGCTCTCAATGGGGAGGCGCTATCCGCCCATCGTGCCTTCTACCTGGCAACTCTCGGCTCGGCGCGTGCCCTTTATATGGAAGACCGGATCGGCCGCCTCGCGCCCGGGTACGAAGCCGATTTTGCCGTGCTGGATTTGGCGGCCACACCCTTGCTGCGCGAACGTCTCCGCTTTGCCGATAGTCTGGAAGAGACGCTGTTCGTGCTGATGACGCTGGGCGATTCCGGCTGTGTGCGGGCGACCTATGCCGCCGGCCGGATGGTCCATGACCGCGATGCGATCGGAAACGAGGCGAGTTATTACGATTCTGCGGGCCTATGCGGCTGAGCGGAACAGAAAACCGGCATAAGGCCTCTGGCCGGAGGTGGCCATCACCTTGCCGCCGCGCGCATCCCCTACGGCATCAGCGGCACAATGGAGCTCAATGAAAATCCCGGCTTTTGCCGACGATCCGTTCCTGGCGGGGATGGCTTGGCTGGCGGTTAGGCGGCGGGGCCGTATCCGGGCCGTCCAGCCCGGCCAGCCAGTTTGAACGGTCGGCCAGGCGCTCGACGGTGATGTGGGTAACGCCCTCCTCGCTGCGTTGCAGACGGCCCTCGGCAATCAGCAGCGTGGCGCCGATGATTTTGTTCCGCAGGCTTTGCACCAGCGAGGGCCAGATGATGAGATTGGCGATGCCGGTTTCGTCCTCGATGGTGACGAACACCGTGCCCTTGGCGGTGCCGGGGCGCTGGCGGACGATGACCACGCCGCCGATGCGCAGTTTTGTCCCGTCCCGCGCCTGGGTAGCAGCGGCGCAGGAGATGGCCCCTGTGGTGGCGAGTTTATCGCGCAGCAGCGCGCAGGGATGCGCGCGCAGGGAGAGGCCGAGGCTCCGGTAATCCGCCACCACTTCCTCGCCGGCGCTCATCAGGGGTAGGTCTGGCTGTGTGGTTGCGCGCGGTGCCAGCAGCGAAGCGGGCGCTTGATGTGTCGCCACATGCCAAAGCGCCGGCCGGCGCTCCATGGCCAGGCTGCGCAGCGCATCCGCCCCCGCCAGCGCCTCCAATGCCGCTTTCGGCAAGCCCACGGCTTCCAGCTCCGCCATATCCGCAAAACCCGCACCGCGCACCCCGGCAAGCCTCTCCGCCCAGCCCTGCTGAAACCCGTCCACCAGCCGAAACCCCAGCCGCAAGGCTCCATCCTCGATTGTACAATCCCAGGAGCAGAAATTTACATCCACCGGGCGCACCTCCACCCCATGCTCGCGCGCATCGCGGATGATCTGCGCCGGGGCATAGAAGCCCATGGGCTGGGCGTTGAGCAGGGCGCAGGCGAAGGCCGCGGGGTGATGGCATTTCAGCCAGGCGGAGATGTAGACCAGCAAGGCAAAGCTGGCGGCATGACTTCTCAGGAAAGCCATAGCTGCCAAACCCCTCAATCTGCCGGAAGCACGCCTCGGCGAAGCCTGGCTCATAGCCGCGCGCCACCATGCGCCCCACCATCATCTCCTTGAATTTCTGGATGGTGCCGACATTCCGGAAGGTGGCCATGGCCCGGCGCAGCCCGTTGGCTTCCTCGGCCGTAAACTTCGCCGCCACCATGGCGATCTTCATCGCTTGTTCCTGGAACAAAGGTACCCCCATGGTCTTGTGCAGTATCTCCGCCAGCTCATTGGGCAGGCCGCCGGCACGGGCCGGATAGGAAACCTGTTCCTTGCCCTGGCGGCGGCGCAGGTAAGGATGCACCATGTCACCCTGGATCGGCCCGGGCCGGACGATCGCCACTTCGATCACCAGATCATAGAATTTTTGCGGCTTCAGGCGCGGCAGCATGTTCATCTGCGCCCGGCTTTCCACCTGGAACACACCAATGGAATCGCCGCGGCTCAGCATGTCGTAAGTGGCCTTGTCCTCGCGCGGAATGCCGGCGAGGTCTTTTAGCCCAAGCAGCGCAAAGCATTTGCGGATGCAGGTGAGCATGCCCAGCGCCAGCACATCCACCTTCATCATTTTCAGCGCGTCGATGTCATCCTTGTCCCATTCAATGAAGCTGCGATCCTTCATGGCGGCGGGGCCGATGGGCACGCTCTCATCCAGCCGCCCGCGCGTGAGCACGAAGCCGCCGACATGCTGGGAGAGATGGCGCGGCAAACCGACCAATTCGCGGGCCAGCAGCACGGCGCGTTGCAGGCGCGGCTCGTTCGGGTCCAGCCCTGCCTCGCGCAGCGTGTCGGCGGACCATAGCTCATCGCCAGGGTTCCAGGTTTGAACGGCCATGATGGAGGCGGTGGCCTCCGGCAGGCTGAGCACTTTTGCCACCTCACGGATGGCGGATTTGGGCCGGTAATGAATCACCGTCGCGGCGATGGCGGCGCGGTGGCGGCCATAGCGCTCGTATAGATACTGGATCACCTCCTCGCGCCGTTCATGCTCGAAATCCACGTCGATGTCCGGCGGCTCGGAGCGCTCGGCGGAGACAAAGCGCTCGAACAGCAGATCGCTCTCGGCAGGGTCAACGGCGGTGACGCCAAGCACATAGCAGACGGCGGAATTCGCCGCCGAGCCGCGACCCTGGCAGAGAATGTTTCTACTCCGCGCATAGCGCACGATGTCATGCACGGTGAGGAAGTAGCGTGCATAGTCCAGCTGCGCGATGATGGCGCGTTCCTTTGCCAGCAGCGCCGCCACCTTCCCCGGCACGCCGCCCGGATAACGCCGCGCCGCGCCTTCGCGCACCAGATTGGCCAGATGCTTATCCGGAGTCAGGCCGGGCGGCACCGGCTCATCCGGATATTCGTAGGAGATTTCATCCAGCGAGAAGCTGACACGCTCCAATATCTCGCGCTGGCGGGCGATGGCCTCGGGATAGGCGCGGAACAGGCGCGCCATCTCGGCCGGGGATTTGAGATGGCGCTCGCCATGCGGCTCCAGGCGGAATCCGGCCTCCTCCAATGTGCAGCCATGGCGGATGCAGCGCATCACATCCTGGAGTTCCCGCGTCTCGGGTGCGTGGTAGAGCACGTCATTGGCCGCAACCAATTGGTGCCCGGCAAGCTGGTGCAGAGCGCGCAGCCGGGCGGCATCGTCCGGCGCATAGCGGCGCACCGCCGCCACATAGATTTCAGCGCCGCGCAGAAAGCCAGCGAAGCGCTCGTCCAGCACCGGTGGCGGCACGGCGATGAGCACCTGCCCCTCTGCATGCTCCCGCATATCCGCCCAGCGCAGCAGACATTCGCCCTTGGGCGCGCGGCTTTTGCCCAGGGAGAGCAGGCGCGTCAGCCGCCCCCAGGCGGCGCGGTCCGTGGGGTAGCAGATAATATCCGGCGCATCCGCCAGCTCCAGCCGCGCCCCCGCCAGCAGGCGCAGCCCTGTACCCTTGGCCGCCACATGCGCGCGCACCACGCCCGCCACAGTATTGCGGTCGGCGATGCCAATGGCCGCATGCCCCAGCGCATGCGCCGTTTCCACCAGGCTTTGCGGGTGCGACGCGCCTTCCAAAAACGAGAACGCGCTCTGGCACAGCAACTCCGCGTAGCTCATGCGAACAACCCGTGCAGATACCAGCGCGCGGCGGCCACGCCGTCATGCAGCCCGGCGCGAAACAGCCAGAACCGCGCGCCGTCAGAATCCTCCACCGCGTAATAGTCCCGTATCCTCTCCGCTTCCGGGCGGGTGGGATCGAACGGATGCGCCCACCAATCCCGCGCGATACGCTCCGGCCCGGTGGCGTGGCGCAGGCGGTGGATGGTGCCGTTCCAGGTGAATTGCACGGGCGGATCATCCGGCACCGGGGCGATGGCGGTTATGGGCGCTGGCGGGGTGAGCAGGCGGATGGGGCGCGGATGCGCCGGTTTTGCCCAGGGCGCGGGAAGCGTGGTCACGGGCACCCGGCGCGCGGTATATTCCGGGATATGCGTTTCCTGCGGTGCCACACGCCAGAACCGCACCGCCCCCAGCCGGTTGAGCAGCGTGTTCAGCGGCGCGGTATGGTCAGGGGAGGTGATTTCGATGTCCCGCTGGGTGAACGCCAAAGGCTCGGTGGCGGCGGCTTCCAGCGCCAGCGCCTCAATGCCAAAGCCGGGGTCAATGTCCGTGAGTTTCTCGATCAGCAATTTGGCGATTTGGGCTTCATCCCGGCACGAGGCGGCGAAGGCAAGACGGCTCTGCGCGCAAACATGGTCGACGCGGTAAAAGCGCGCCGTGAGGGAGGTGGCACCTAGGCAGGCGGTTTCCAGCCGCATGCAGAGGCGCGCGGCCAGCCGGGCCAGCGCCGCCTGCAACTGCGCGGGGGCGAGCAGCGGTTCCAGGTGATGCTCTATTTCGCGCCATTCGGGCGGCGGCGTGATAAACCGGACCATTTCCGGCGCGTCGCCCAGCGCCTGGGCCAGGCGCAACGCCGTCTGTGCCCCGTATCCCGCCACCAGCCCCGCGCGCGGCAGGCGGGCGAGTTGTGCTACCGTGCGGACGCCGATCTTGCGGAGCTTGGCGGCAGCCTCTGGCGCCAGACGCAGCGCCGCCAGCGGCAACGCCACCACCTCGTCGCCGCCATACCGCGCCAGCCCCCAGGCGGCGGCCGGCGTCTCGGCGATGGCCATCTTCGCCCCAGGCAGATTTTCGGCCAGCCGGGCCTTCAGCCCAGCCTCGCCGCCAAACAGATGCGCGCAGCCGGTGATGTCCAGCATGAGTCCATCCGGCGGGTCCGGTGCCGTCAGCGGTGTGAAGGACTGGGCCCACAGCGCCAACGCCGGCAGGTCAGCCAGCCCGGCGCAGGCGAGGGAGAGCCAGCGGCGGCTGGGCATTCTCTTGCTCCTCCTTAAGCGGGAGCATGTACACCCCCGGCAGTGCGCCCTTGGCGTAGAGCAGTTCGGCCCGAAGTCGGTTGCCGGAGGCCGGAGACACCATCCAGCGCGAGGCAAAGGCGGTGGAATCCTGCGCCGTCTGTGCCGGGGCGTGGCGCAGCACCAATCCCAGCGCGTTGCCGCGCCTGGCCGCCAGAGCCAGACGCTTGGCGGCCAGGCGCGGCAGTGCCTCACACTCCACCGCTGCCGCCATGCCGCCGCGCAGGGCGATCTCGGCGCTGCCGAGCGCCTCGGCATCGTCCCGCGCCCTGGCGAACAGGCAGCACGTCACATCAAGCCCTGCCCAGGCCAAGCCGGGGGGATACCAGTCCGGTGCCGTGCTGACCCATAATGCCGGCCTTTGCTGCCAAATTTCAGAGAGCAAGCGCACCGCCAGCCCGGCATGCGCCGCCGTTCCGGCAGGCGCGCGCAGCTCATGGGCGGCCGGATAAGCCTTCAGGAAGGCGGGCAGCGTGGCGGGAAGGGGTTGGCTGGAATGGAACATAACAAGAACATTGAATCCACACCCAGCCGCAAGAGTTGAGTCGAATTACATGCATGGCCCTCAGTCGCTCTCAGGAAGGCAAACATATCATCAGGTACTGGGGGCGGGACATGGTTCTCCGGGGCCAGCGTTACAGGGCATTCCGGCCCCACTCCCTCACAAATGCCTAGCGCCTCTTCTCTCGAGCCCCTGCTTTTTCATGCGTGGACAAGCCCGGGGTGCCGTTCCCAGGGCTCTTAGCAACCGCCGGCGTTCCTCTATCTATCAAAAGTGGGCGCACCTTATGCCAAAGCTGGTATGCGGCATCAGGGTCGCCACCAGCCTCTTCCCACATCACGAAGAGCCTCTCCCTGACACGAGACCCGGCCAAACCGTTTGTCACTTCCATGCCTACTTTCCCCTCCTCAGGGTGATCAGAGTTCTCCCCACTCAATGCGGGCATCTATTATACGCCCCCCGGGATACCTCCGGTTGAGGGCAAAGTTAAACAAGTATCATTAACTCAGTATCAGGGCAGGAATGCCCCCTCACTCCACATCCTCTTCAGATACTTATAAGCCAGCCACCCTAAGGGCGCGTCCCGCCGCAGCAAGCTTGACGAAGAAAGATGCCCATGGGAGAAAATCCACGGTATTGGAACGAAGTCAGGGGACGTTCATGAAGCTGCTGACAGATAGCGCAAAAGTCTTCGTTGATGGCTCATTCAAGACCTTTAAGCTCTACAAAGCTGGATCGGCAGAGAAACATGCTACCTCAGACGACGTGACGCTCAAAACCGAATTGATCAAGGCGTTGAATGCCACTGTGAAGGAGAACCAAGGCGGTGGCGTGTTTCGCGTAAAGATCAATGGAGGGAAGGGGTATGTCGTCTACAAGACAGGTGTCGACGGCCCAAACTCGGCCGCCATCTTCCATTACCATTTTAATTACCATCTAGATCTGCCGCTCTCGGCCACCTGAATTGGGCTGCCGGCTCTACCCTATCCCCTAACAATGTTGAGAGAACTAGAATCAATGGATGAAGGATCCGCTCACTACGCGGACCTTTAGGCATATCCTTCGTGTTGCGAAGGATGCCAAGATTAAAGCGTTAAAGGTGCTCGCAGTAAGATCTGGCATCGGATAGTATTGCCCCCCCCTTTCATCCCCCCGTGCGATACGCCTGAGGATATCGGCGCGGGCCCGGCTGCGGAACAGGCACAGCTTTACCGTGGAGACTTATCAGAATGGCTCCGCCAGCCAGCCCTGCGGCGGAGCCAAGGAGGGCAGTCATTAAGCCGCGCCGTGTTGGCTCTGCCGCCCCAGGTGAGGCAGCAGATGCCGGATCGCCTGGATACAGGAAATGGGTGACGCTCATCTCGCTATTTCCTCTAAGCTTTCGTCTGTCTCAGGGGATGCGTTGTGGCATCGCAAATCACCGCATCCCGCTTCGGCACTCGGCAGAACCAGATCCCTGCGCGGGCTTGCACTGTCTGATCAGGCCGCGCCGCCCGGCCTCTGCGATACCAAATTGCCGGGCTTCAGGGAGTGCCTTCCGCTTACGGGCGGGCAGCGTATATGCCCAGTTTCAGCAAGACGCCTATCACGGCGCCTTTCACCAGCCTCAGAACGATGCAGCAGGTTACCGCGAGCAGGCAAAGCCACGCGGCGGATGCAAGGATACCTGGGATATAATGAAAATAGAAGAAGAGGGTTATGGAGATCGCCATGATATGCACAACAATCACCATGGCGACGTAGATGGGCGTGTCGTCCGCCGGCATGTCTCCGAGCGGCGCATCGCAGATTTCACAATGACGCTTCACGTTCAGATAGCCGGAGAAGATCTTTGCCTCTCCGCATTGAGGGCATTTGCCGCGAAGACCGCGCCAAATGACGGTCCTCCAGTTCGGTGTTACCGCCGGTGGTTCGGCGGCGGAGAGTTCGGCATGATCTCGACTAGAACCAGACACGAAATGCTCCTTTTGCGCTTGCGCCTCACGGCCAGGGCGGCCTGCGGACCCGCGACCGTAAAAGCCTGCCCGCTAGTCTGCAGTTCCACCGCGATAAAGGCCAGAGCTGCCGTGGCGGCTGAGCAAAATACAAGCCCCTTCAATCGGCTGTCCTCGTTTCGGATAGGGCGTTCGGTCTGGCCGCGCTTGCGGAGGTGGGGGCTATTCCCCAAATCCGTGCCGTCCAGAAAAGAACGGGAATGACGATGCAGAAGATCGCCGATGGGCCGGGAGCTTTTGGCCGGAGGCTCTACGCTCGCATTTTGGCAAGCAATGTCCGCGGCCGGATTTCCGCTCTCGCGGAATCCTGACCGCGGATCTCCCTAGCCGATCGCGTGCACCTTGTTGGCCATGTAGGCCTGCATGCCGGCGGGGTCGGCCTTGAAGGCCTGGGCGGCACCCTGGGACAGCGCCCCGGGATAAACCTCTTCCTCGCCCGCCTCGAGCGCATCGAACGTGCCGGCGGCAACCTCCGCAGGCGTCAATTTGGGTTCCGGCAGGGCAGCGCCCATCGCGGTGTCGGTCTGCACCGGCAAAACGCCCAGAACCTGCACGCCGCGCTGCTTCAATTCAGCGCGCAAGGTGCGGGTGAGCGCCAGAGCCGCCGCCTTGGAAGCCGAGTAAGTCCCCGCGACCGGCAGCGTGACCTGGGCCAGAATGGAAAGAATATTGATGACGGCGCCGCCATTCTGGAATGCCGGGGTATTGCGGAACGCCTTCGCGAGATTGAGGGGGCCGAAATAATTAACCTCCATCTCCTGGCGCGCGCCCGCATCATCGGCCGCGGACAAGACGCCGGTAAAGGCAGCGGCGCCGGCATTATTGATGAGCAGCGTGATATCCGGGGCCGCCTTTGCCGCGGCCGCAATCTGCTCCGGCTTCGTCACATCCAGCGTCACGGCAACAAGCTTGTCCGACAAGGCGAGCAAAGGCTGCACGGAGGCGGCATCGCGCGCGCCGAGATAGATTTTCGCGGCACCGCGCTTCAGCAGCTCATTCACAAAAGCGCGCCCAATGCCGCCATTGGCGCCGGTAAGCAGTACGATTGAACCGTCGAGTTTCATGTTGGCCTCTTGCATGTGAAAAGCACCGCTGGGGACTTACGCCCCGGCCTGCTTTTTGATTATAGTAACAATGATTGTATTGATTACTATGATCATCAATAAGGTCAAGCGAAATAAATCGCCTGGCGCGGAATTTTTTGCGGCCCAACTGAAATGCGGCGCCGGTCAGCGCGGCCATGCGGGGCCGGAATTGCCCGCACCGGGTTTAGGCTTGACGAAGCGAGCCGCTACCTTATGATTATGCAGATAATTAATGATACCCAGGCATGGGACCATCCTGCCCCAGCCGGGTTGTCATGGACCGAAAGACGCCATGAAAGTTTCAAAACGTCAGGCCTCGGATAACCGCGATGCCATCATCCACGCCGCCGCCGCGCAGCTAAGGGCGCACGGCTTCGAGCAGATGAGTGTCACCGCCATCGCCCAGGCGGCCGGCCTTACCCATGGCGCACTCTACAGCCACTTCAAATCGAAGGAGACGCTGAAGGCCGAAGCCACCAAGCGCGCGTTCGAGGAATGTCTCAGCGCCTTTAGCGGCTTGGCGCCAATGGAGTTTCTGGATCAATATCTGTCGCCCGCGCATCGGGACCATCCTGAGCAAGGCTGCCCCACCTCCGCCCTTGTCTCCGAGGCGCGATGGCAACCGGATGAAGCCAAGGCGGCGTTCCGGGACGGGGTTGAGCAATTCATCGCCCTGACCGGAAAAGGGCTGGAAACGCTCAAGGCCGAGCACGGCCATGACCGGGCGGTTTTCATGTTCGCTTCCATGGTCGGCGGGCTGGCGATCGCGCGGGCCATACGCGATGACGATGCGGCGGGTTCGGACGATATCCTGCGCGCGGTCGCAGAGCAGTTGAAGCAGCTCATCGCCGCCTCTTCCGCCCCGGCGCGCAAAACCGCCTGAGGCGGCAAGGCTGTTGCGTCACGGCCAGGCGGCTGCCATGGCCCCTATTGCCCGCCGCCCATATTCTCCAACGTCGTTGAGCCGGCGGGCATATTCATGGCTCAGCCTTTCCTCATGAGGCCGGGTGCGGCTGATGCGCGGGCGCGGTGCCGGGCGCGGGATCTTTCGGCGGCGTGATCTTGAACCAGATCGAATAGAGCGCTGGCAGGAAGATGATGATCAGCACCGTGCCGCCGATGGTCCCGCCGATCAGCGTATAGGCCATTGACCCCCAGAACACCGAGGATGTCAGCGGGATGAAGGCCAGCACGGCGGCCAGGGCGGTCAGCAGCACCGGCCGGGCGCGCTGCACCGTGGCCTCGACGACGGCGTGGAATTCATCCAGCCCATCCTCACGGTTGGTGGCGATCTGGCCCATCAGGATCAGCGTGTTGCGCATGATGATGCCGGACAGCGCGATCAACCCGAGAATGGCGTTGAACCCGAATGGCTGATTGAATAGCAGCAGCACCGGCACCGCCCCGATCAGGCCCAGCGGCGCTGTCAGAAACACCATGACCATGGCCGACATCGAGCGCACCTGCAGTACCAATATGGCAAGCTGCAACAGGATCATCACCGGGAAGATCGGCGCCAGGGCCTTGTTCGCCTTGGCCGCCTGCTCGATGGAGCCGGCCATCTGGATCTGATAGCCATCCGGCAGCATGGCGATGATCGGCTGCAGCGCTTGCATCACCTGCGTCGAGATTTGCGGCGGCTGCGAGGCGGCATCGATGTCGCTTTGCACGGTGATGGTGGGAATCCTATCCCGGCGGATGCTGTAGGGATATTCCTGGTCGATCCTGATCGTGCCGATCTGGCTGAGCGGGACGGGCTTGCCGGTGCTCGTGGTCAAGGTGAACTGGCCCAGCTTCGCCGGGTCAAGCCGTGTGTCGCCCTGGCTGCGGGCAACCACTTCGGCGGTGCGGATATCGCCGCGCACCTGTGTCACAGGCACGCCGAGCAGCAGGAATTGCAGCTGTTGCGCAACATCCTCGGATGTCAGCCCCATTTGCTGCAGGCGGCTCTGGTCCAGCACAAAATGCACGGTCGGCTGCAATTCACCCCAATCGGTGTTCACCTGGCGCGTATGCGGGTTGGCGCGCATCACCGCCGCAACCTGCTGGGCGATGGCCTGCACCTGGGCCACATCCGGCCCCATCACCCGGAAGGCGACGGGATAAGGAGAATACGGGCCAAACACCAGCTGGGCGGCGCGCACCCGCGCCTGCGGCGCCAGCCCTTGCGCCACGGCTTCGCGCAGATGCCATTGCAGCTCATCGCGGGCTTTCTGGCTGGGGGTCAGCACGATGATCTTGGCGTAAGACGGGTCAGGCAATTCGGGGTTATAGGCCAGGAAGAAGCGCGGCGCGCCCTGCCCTATATAAGAGGTCACGATCTTGCTCTGCGGCTGCTTCAACAGCCAGTCTTCGACTTTTATTACCGTTGCCTGGGTGGTTTCGATGCTGGTCCCCTCCGGCAGCTGGATGTCGACAAGCACCTCCGCCCTGTCGGAAGACGGGAAGAATTGCTGCTTGACGAAGCCCATGCCGAACCCGGCCACCAGCAGCGCGCCCACGACCATGCCGGCCATCAGGAATTTCCGGTGCACCGCCCAGGTGATCAACCGGCGCAGTTGGTTATAGCGCGGTGTGGCGTAGATGGCGGCATGCCCGCCCGCCACCGGCTTCACCTTCGGCAAGAGCTTCACGCCGAGATAAGGCGTGAAGATGGCCGCGAACAGCCAGGAAATCAGCAGCGCGAAGCCGACGACCCAGAAAATATTGCCGGCATATTCGCCCGCCGTGGAGCGCGCGAACCCCACGGGCGTGAACCCGACAATGGTGATGAGCGCTCCGGCCAGGCGCGGTGCCGCCGTTTGATTCCAGGAATAAGAGGCGGCCAGCAGCCTGTCCCACCCTTCCTCCAGCTTCACCATCATGATCTCGATGGTGATGATCGCGTCATCCACCAGCAGGCCCAGCGAGATGATGAGCGAGCCCAGCGTGATGCGGTCGAACTCCCGCCCGGTGACCAGCATGACGACGAACACGGCGGCCAGCACGAGCGGAACGGCCGCGGCCACCACAATCCCCACCCGCCAGCCCAGGCTGACCAGGCAGACGATCATCACCACCGCCAAAGCCTCGGCGAATTTCTGCATGAACTCATCGAAAGCGCTTTTGATGTTCACCGATTGGTCGGTGACTTTCGTGAGGCTCATGCCGGTGGGGAGGCTGGCGCCGATCTTCGCCTGCTCGGCGCTCAGCGCGTTGCCGAGGTCGAGCCCGTTCCAGCCGGGGCGCATGACAATGCCAAGCTCCAGCGCCGGCTCGCCCTGGTTGCGGATCAGATAGGTCGGCGGGTCTTCATAGCCGCGCGCGACGGTGGCGATGTCCGATAATTTGAACACATGCCCGTTGGCGGCGATCGGCGTATCCCGGATGGCTTGCAGATCGCTATAAGGCCGGTCGACGCGGATCAGCACTTGCGGGCCTTGCGTGTCGATCGAGCCTTCCGGCACGACATCGTTTTCCTGCTGCAACGCCTTGAAGATGGCGGTGGCGCCGATGCCGAGCGTGGCCAGCTTCTGGTCGGAGATATTGACGAAGATTTGTTCGGGGCGCTCGCCGATGATATTCACTTTTTCAACGCCGGGCACATGCAGCAGGCGTTCGCGCAGGGTTTCCGCCTCGGGCAGCAGCAGGCGCTGGGGCAGGCCGGGGGCCTTCAGCGCGTAGAGGGTGAAGGTGACGTCTGAATATTCATCGTTGATGAACGGGCCGATGACGCCGTTGGGCAGGGTAGGCGCCTGGTCACCCAGCTTCTTGCGCGCCTGATAGAATTCTTCCGGCACGTCGATGGGGGGTGTCGTGTCCCTCAGCGTCACTGTCATCAGCATCAGGCCAGGGCGCGAGATGGTGGTGGTGTAATCGTAATATTGCAGCTCCTGCATCCGCTTTTCCAGCGGATCGGCAACGAGGTTCTGCATCTCCTGTGCCGTGGCGCCTGGCCAGGCGGCGCTGACCGTGAGCACTTTCACCGTAAACGGCGGGTCCTCGGCGCGGCCCAGATTAAGATAAGCAAAAACACCGGCCAGGATGGTGGCGATGATGAAGAAGAGCGTGACCGAGCCCTCGCGCACCGCCAGGGAGGTCAGGTTGAACCGGTTCATGGCGCGGCACCTTGCGGCGGCGCGATCTTCACCGTTTCGCCGTCATGAAGCTGATTGGCGCCCATCGCCACAATCTCCTGCCCGGCGGCGAGGCCATGGGTGATCGTGATGGTTTCATCGCCGATGCCGGATTCCGTGACCGGCTGGAAGGCGATTGTGGAACTGGCCTTGTCATAAAGCCATACGCCTGGCCCTGAACCGGGATCGTAAACCGCGGCAATGGGCACTTTCATGGCCTCGCCGGATATGGCGGCCGGCAGATAGATGGTGACGGTGGCGCCCAGCGGGGCGTTGGCCATGGCCCCTTCTAGAATATAGCGCGCGGTGAAGGTGCGGGTGACCGGGTCGGCGGCGTTGGAGAGTTCACGCAGGATGGCCGGGCCTTGCGCGGCGGTGCTCGCATACAGCGCGGCTTGCGCCTCCGAACCAAGGGCGGGGCGGATATCTTCCGGCAGGTCGACCTGCGCTTCGCGCGGGCCGGCTTTGGCCAGGATGATGACGCTTTGCCCGGCGGTGACAACCTGGCCAGGGTCCGCCAGGTAATCGGCGATCACGCCGTCAGAATCCGCGTACAGCGTGGTGTAGCTCAGATTGTCCCGCGCGATCTTGAGCTGTGCCTGGGCGGCCGCCAGCTGGGCGCGGGCGGCGGCGGCGGCTTCATTTGAATCAATAAATTGCTGTTGGGACACCGAGCCGGAGGAGACGAGCCTGGCATTGCGCGCGGCATCCGCCTCGGCCTGGACCAGATTGGCCTGGGCCGAGACGACGGCGGCATTCTGCGCGGTGACGGCATTGTCGTAATCGGTGGGGTCAAGGCGCATCAAGGGCTGACCGGCGCGGACATGATCGCCCCGGTCGACCAGCCGCTGCACGACCTTCCCGGCAACGCGGAAGCCGAGATTACTCTGCACCCGTGCCGCCACGATGCCGGTGAAGCCAAGCTGGGCGGGGTACGCGGCCTGAACGGCCGCCAGCACCACCAGCGGCGGGCCGACCCGCGGGTCCTGAATCTGGTGCTTGCAATCAGCCAAACTCAAAAGAGCCGTAAGGGCAATGGCTGAAAGCCCCCATCTCGTCCGGCAAGACATGTGTCGCGCTCCAACAGAAAGTTGGAGCCGAACTTATGTATGAGTGACTAATTTGTCAATTCGTCACAACTCACTTTTTGAGATCAGTGCCCTGAGCACGAGGGCGCTGATCTCGTCGGCGCGCTCATCCAGCCCGTCCAGATTCTCCTCCAGCAGAACGGGGTGCGAGACGAGCTGGAAAGTCTGGGCTATGGCGCGGCTCGTTTTCACGATCGAGCTTGCTGTTTCAAACTCGCCCGAGGCGCGGCCTTCTTCGAGGACATGCAGGATCAGCTCAAGCACGGCCGCCTGATGGTCGTTTTCGACCTGCCATCTTCCTTCGCGCGCGATATTCACGATGTCGTGCAGCCGGCGGTCATTGAAGAACCGGTGCACCGATTCTTTTGCAATGCTCTTATACATGCGCCGCAGGCGGTCAGCGGCCGGGGCGCGCTCATATGCGATTTTGCCTAGCTCTTCGGAGATCTTGTCCAGGCACCGCGCACAGATCGCCTCTCCGATCGCCTGCTTGGATTCGAAGAATTTATAGATATACGCCGTCGACAGCTCCGTGGCCTTGGCAAGGTCCGCCACCGTGGTTTTGTGATAGCCGTAATGGCGGAAATACTGATCCGCCGCCTCGACGATCTGGGCGCGCCGGTCATGCTCCACAGGCCCTCTCTGACCGGCCGTTTTGGGAGAGGCTGTATCCGAACCACGTTTTTTCATTGCTTCATCTTACCCTCTGGAAAAACTTTCACCAACCGCAACGCCTCAGCCGGACAGACCGGGCGCGCATGCCGGTTAAAATATGCATATGAGTGACGCATTGACATTTTCATCACTCATATATACCTGATCGTCCAGTTCGCCAAGGAGATTAGAGATGCGGCGCTTGGATCAAGGTTGGTCCGTGACAATGCTTAGGCAGCGCTTTGCCAGTGCGGCACGGCCCGCGCGGCGGATAAGCCCTGTGCTCGCCCTGGCTGCCTTGGGGGCGCTGGCCGGCTGTGAGGTGGGGCCCGATTTCAGGCCACCGCAGACGTCTCTGGCGCCTTTTCATAATACGGCCCTGGTGGATGGCGCGGACCAGCCGCCCCCGCTCTCGACCTATTGGCAGGGATTCCATGACCCCGTGCTCGAAGCGCTGGTGCAGAAGGCGCTGGCACAAAATCTTGAACTTGCCGCGGCGCTTGCCCGCGTCCAGCAGGCCCAGGCCGCGGCGGGCGAGGCGGGCGCGCAGCTTCTGCCCAGTGCTGGCTTCGACGCGCAGGCAGCCGCCGAGCATCAATCGCTTTACAGCCCCATCGGGGCGATCGGCAAAAATCTGCCAGGCTATAACCGTGACCAGCGGCTTTATGATGTCGATGCGGCTGCCAGCTGGGAAATCGACCTTTTCGGCGGGCTGCGGCGGGGCGCCGAAGCCGCCAGCGCCGAAGCCAGCGCCGCGGAGGCCGAGGATGCCGGCATGCGCGTGACCGTGGTGGCCGAGGTGGCGGATACGTATTTCCAGATCCGTGGTGACCAGGCCAGGCTGGCCGTGGCGCAGCAGCAGATCGACACGGATAGCCAGCTGCTGAACCTGGTGCAGCAACGCGTGGCCGCCGGCGGCGCGACCGACCGCGAGGAAGACGAAGCCGCTGCACTGCTCTATCAGGCTCAGGCTTTCGTGCCGCCTCTGCGGACCGATTTGGAGGCGCAATATAACCGGCTGGATATTCTGCTGGGGGTCCAGCCAGGGAGTTATGCTCGCTTCCTGCCGCAAGCCGTGCAGCCGGACGCTCTGCCGCCTTTGCCGGTGGCGGAAACGCCTCAGCAGATGCTCGAACGGCGTCCGGATATCATTGCGGCGCAAGCGCAGCTCAAAGCCGCGAATGCGCGCATTGGCGTGGCCGTATCACAATATTATCCGAAGATATCGCTCTCAGGCCTTTTGGGTTTTGAAAGTTTGGACGCGGGAAAACTCTTCGCGGGCAGCACGTTCCAGCCGGAGGCTGTTGCCGGATTACGCTGGCGCCTGTTTGAATTCGGCAAGATAGACGATGAAGTGCTGGAGGCCAAAGGCTCCTACGCCGAGGCGCTTGCCGATTACCGTGATGCGATCCTCACTGCCACGGGCGATGTTGAAAATGGCTTCATGGCGCTGGCACAGGCCGAGCAGCAGCAGGCTCAGCTGCAAGATGAAGTCTCCGCCCTAACAAAGGCGCGCGACAGCTCTCAACGTGCCTATGCGGATGGCGCGATCCCGTTAACGGATGTGCTCGGCGCCGACCGGGAGTTGCTTCAGGCGCAGGACCAGTTGGCGCTAAACCGGGCGAACACGCAACAGAACAGCGTTTCCGTTTTCCGGGCCCTTGGAGGAGGATGGTGACCGATGGGACACGCAATAAGGGTGGCCAATCGGCTCAACAATTTGGCGCCGCTTCGCATGAATTGTAATTTAATAATATAAATCAATAGCTTATACGGCGGCTCATCAGGCTTCATAACCAGAAGCTCCTGGTTCAAATTGTGCCCCGAACAAAGATTTAAATAATTGATAAAAACAACTATTTGAGATCGAAATCGATCCCGGCACCATCCAAAATTCAGCTTGTGGAAGCATGGTGGAAGGCGCCGGGCGGAAAGCCATGGCGTGGAATTGGCGGTAAGTATCTTATCGCCGGCGGTGGCGTTCCCGCTGGTACGGGTGTTAAATCTTATAAGCTGACTTGATTCGGGGCCATATACGCGGTCTTTGTCTCAGTTCGTTCTACTGACCACCAAGGAGTCCCGTGTGCCAGCCGCGATGCCTCAAGCTGTTGATGCCCGCCTCACACGGGCCGCCATTTTTCTGGTCGTGACGGTTAACTCCGGGGCCGGAGCCGAAGCCACGGTGCGGGGCCTTTGTGCCGATCTTTCCTCTCTTGTGCGGGGTGTCGGTTTCCGGGCGCTGGATGGCGGGTTGTCCTGTGTGATGGGAATTGGCTCGGAGGCTTGGGACCGCCTTTTCGGAGCCCCGAGGCCCAAAGACCTGCACCCGTTCCGCGAGATCCACGGGGTGCATCTCGCTCCGGCCACACCGGGCGACCTGCTCTTCCATATCCGGGCCGCCCGCCCGGATCTTTGCTTTGAGCTTGCGGCGCAGATCATGGAACGGCTTGCCGGCGTGGCCGAAATCGCCGACGAGGTGCATGGCTTCAAATATTTTGATGACCGCGATCTGCTCGGCTTCGTCGATGGCACGGAAAATCCGGTGGCGCAGGCGGCGGTCGACGCCACGATCATCGGGGAGGAGGACGCTGCCTTTGCCGGGGGCAGTTACGTTATCGTCCAGAAATATCTCCACGACCTCGGCAAGTGGGATGCGATACCCGTCGAGCAGCAGGAGAAGATCGTCGGACGAAAGAAGCTGTCGGATATCGAGCTGGAGGACGCGGCAAAACCCTCATTCGCGCATAACGTCCTGACGAGCATCACGCAGGACGGCAAGGCGGTTGAAATCCTGCGGGACAACATGCCCTTCGGAACGATCGGCAAAGGAGAGTTCGGCACCTATTTCATCGGCTATGCCCGATCTCCCAGCCGGATCGAACAGATGCTCGACAACATGTTCATAGGCAAGCCGCCTGGTAATTACGACCGGCTCCTCGATGTCAGCCGGGCGGTCACCGGATGCCTCTTCTTTGTCCCAACCGCGGCTTTCCTGGACGACACCGCCAGTGACGCAGTCCCTGTGCCCCCGAATGGTGGCGAGCAAGGCAGTGAGATCGAAGCGCAACCAAAGCGGTTGTCTCCTGACGGCTCTCTCCGTATTGGCTCATTAAAAGATGGAGACAAGGCATGAACAATCTGTACCGGGAGCTTGCTCCCATATCCAATGCGGCGTGGGAGCAAATCGAGGAAGAGGCTTCCCGCACCCTCAAGCGTTATCTGGCGGCGCGGCGGGTCGTGGACGTGCCGGAGCCAAAGGGGCTTCCCCTCGCGGCTGTTGGCTCTGGCCATACCCAGCCGATCGCTTCGCCGGGCGAGGGGGTGCAGGCGGTACAACGGCTTGCGAATGCGCTTGTGGAATTCCGGGTCCCATTCACGCTTGCGCGGCAGGCGATCGATGACGTGGAGCGCGGTGCCACGGATTCGGATTGGTCGCCGCTGAAGGAAGCTGCCCGCAAGATTGCCTATGCCGAGGATCGCGCGGTCTTTGACGGCTATGCGGCGGCGGGGATACAGGGCATCCGGCCGGGCTCCAGCAACCCATCATTCCCTCTCCCGCCGGTTGCCATGGGATATCCCGCCGTCATCGCTCAGGCGGTCAACCAATTGCGCCTGGCGGGCGTCAATGGTCCCTACAGGCTGGTGCTGGGTGCTGACCCCTTTACCACCATCAGCGGCGGCAGTGAGGAAGGCTATCCGGTCCTCCAGCATATTCAGCGGCTGGTCGACGGGGACATCATCTGGGCACCGGGTATTGAGGGTGGTCTTGTGCTCACGGCCCGCGGCGGCGATTTCGAGCTGGATCTAGGCCAAGACCTCTCCATCGGTTATCTCCGCCATACCGATGAGGATGTCGAACTCTACCTGCAGGAGAGCTTTACCTTCCGCTTGCTGACGACCGAGGCGGTTGTCGCGCTTCCGGCCAAGGCTCTCTAGAGCCGGATGATTTTAGATCGAATCATTTTATGATCCGATCTAAAATCTGAATCCGCCTCTACCTTAATGTTCTAGAGGGCGATTCAGACTTTATCTGCGCTCGCAAAGCGAGCGAAGCCAAAGTCATCGCGCTCTAGAAGCCCTCTCAGAGTTAATTCTCCAACGTGTGCAAATGCCAGCATGCCGCTGCATTGCGCTTCCGGCCCAGCTTTCCCGAAAGCGCGACATCACAACGCAGGCGCCGGGCGGATTGCCGCTCGGGCTTCCCCTGCCGTCTGGCCGGTGACACCCGCAACGCGCCAGGGCGCTCACTCTATGCCCGCTTCACCGGTGGTGAAGCAGGCAGATGCGCATCGTTCAGATTTGTAAGACGCGGAAAGGGATTCGATCTCGGATCATCCTGCGCAATAATGGGCTGGCAAATTCGGTATAAATGCAAGTGCGCCCCAGCAACCAAAGAGACAGACAAAATCAGCGCATAACGGCCGATGCGAAGGAAGCTTTCTCATCTCTGTGCCTCATCGTAACATCATTTTTCCTGGTTATCCGCTGCTCATGTCACGAGGTGCCAAATAAAAATAAAGCTCACGGCGGTAATTCCCACCAAGCCGATAATTTCTCGAAGTTGCAGGCGTTGTTGTAACGAAATAGGCACGGCACGCCGTATTTCGCCGCCTGACATCGTCAGTAGGAGCAATATGCCAAGGCCGCATAGCCAGCTACTCGTCGATTGCCAGGGTGAACTTGCGAACACGCTTGCGAACAGGGCAAGTGCCGTAAAAGTCGCGGCTGCGCCATTCAGGATGTTTGCATCTTTCTGCATCTGCTGGGGCGCATCCTGATCGACCATCCGGTTGGACAGATTGGCGGATTGGTTCCACCAGATGGCCGAGATGATACCGAACAATACGGCCAGCAAAGTGCCGAATGCCCGCACCGAAGCATCCGCTTGCCTGGGTGCCACGGCGGCAGCCGAGAACCAGCCGAGGCCGCCGATGACCAAGGCTATGGTGCCTCCGACGAATAGATCGCGCATCAGCTCGATTGGCGGAGAAACCTTGCTCATGGCAGTGAGGTTCCCAAGGCGCCAGTGGTAAAAGCCAGAGCCGCGGCGCTGCTATACGCATCGCTCGCCATATCCTGGGCCTGCAGGTCGTCCACACATGCCATGCCGCGCGGCTTGCGCGGCAAAAGCGGACGAAGCCGGACAAATTGAGCCTCATACAGCCAAAATAACCGCGACATCAGGAAATCCCCTCCAGCAGGGATCGTGAATCACAATAATTCGCGTCGCTCAAAGATATTTATGAGCACAGAGCCTAATCGTCCCTGTAAGTGGCAACGCTCTCCGCAACACTGTCGGCGACATGCTCCTTGGTCACCACACCAAGAACATCGCCCGCCCGTGGGCTGGCCGCGCCGTTGCGCACCACCACGGCCATAAGTGCGCCCTTGGCCCAAATCCGGCGGATGACCTCGAAGGCAATGGTAGACTCATGCACCACGATGAAACGCGGGCTGGCAAGTTCGCCCAGCGTCACGCTGCGCTCGGATTCCGCCAGCCCGCGGCGTAGCGCCAAATTAACACG
Source organism: uncultured Pseudomonadota bacterium (assembly GCA_963794625.1). Taxonomy (GTDB): domain Bacteria; phylum Pseudomonadota; class Alphaproteobacteria; order Acetobacterales; family Acetobacteraceae; genus Acidocella. The sequence goes on along the minus strand of CAWCEU010000009.1, from coordinate 154,515 downwards.
CAATACGCCACGGATATGGCCCGCTTCCGTTACCACGACATGGCGCATCTGCCCGGTTGCTTCCTCGGCGCTCAAGAATGCCTCGAACGTCGTTTTCGTGGGGAGAATCTGGATGTCGCGCTCCATCACATCGGCGGCGCGGCGGACAAGGAACATGTTGGCGTGCCGTGCCTTGGGGATCGCATGGCCCCGCCCAAGCAGCTTGATGGTGTAGATGCTCTCAGGCGAAAGCAGGCGGCGCACGCCGACCGCCACCGCAACGGCGACGATCATCGGCATGACGATGCCGTAATCGCGGGTCATCTCGAAAATCATCGTCACCGCTGTCATCACCGCGCCGGTACCGCCGCCGACCATTGCCGCCATGCCCACCATGGCAAAGCTGGGGATGCCCACTGGCAGCGGTACATGCAGCGCCTGCAGCGCCGCCGCAAAGCCGCCGCCGATCGAGGCGCCCATGAAGAGAGCGGGCGAAAAAATTCCGCCCGACGAACCCGAGCCAAGGCTGACCGATGTCGCGAGTAATTTGGCGGCGAACAGGAACAATAAAAAACAACCCAGCAATGGCAGATTCATGCCGAGCTGACCGGTCAGAATCGCCTCGATCGTCGCGTAGCCAACCCCCTCGACGAAATAATGGCCGAACATCGTGTGGAGCGCATAGATGAGCAGGCCCACAAGCAGCATGCCGATGGCATGGCGCAGATAACGGTTGGGAATCCGGTCGAACACCGCTTCCGCGAGGTGCAATCCGCGAATGAAGCCGGAGGCGGCAATTCCAATAATGGCGCCGAGCATTGCGAAGAGCAGCAAAGCGACGGCGGCATGGGGGCTGGTGCCCAACGCCGGCAGAGGCGGCACGAAAAAGGCGGGCTGATCCCCGAAGAAGGCGCGGCCGACGAAGGTCGCCGCGCCAGTGGCGAGCGCGACCGGAAGGAAGGTGGTAACGCCGATCTCCGGCATCATCAGCTCAATGGCGAACATCACACCGCCGATGGGCGTATTGAACGTCGCGGCGATTCCCGCCCCGGCGCCGGAGGCGACCAGGATGATGCGCTGGCTTGTTGGCATTCTGATGACCTGGCCAAGGGTCGAGCCCAAGGCGGAGCCGATCTGGATGATCGGTCCTTCCCGGCCGACAGCGGCGCCCGTGCCGATCGCAATGGCCGAGGCCAGGGATTTGACGACGGCCACCACCGGCCGGATCACGCCGCTCTTGTAGAAAATCGCATCCATGACTTCCGGCACGCCATGCCCGCGGGCCTCGGGCGCGAAGTTGATTACCAGAAACGTAACCAGCAACCCGCCAAGGACGGGGACGAGAATAATGCCGGCCCCCCATGGGGCCGCGCCGGTAAAATGGTTCGCGTCGTAATGCGCCGATAACTGCCCGAGGAAAGCAAGGTTATGGATTAGCCCGATCAGCGCCCTGAACAAGGCGGCGCCGAGCCCGGTGAATATGCCGAGCCCCAACGCAATCAAGGAAAGCGACAAAAGGCTCAGTTCGGAAGGCTCCTGAGCTGCTTTAATCTCGGGGCCGGGGCTGCCGGGCAATATTGAACTTGCAGCGGGGGCGTCGAAACTGGGCGTTGTGGAACTCATGGAATTCGTTTCCACCTGCGGCCAAGACTTCGCAATGTCGCCGATGGTAACGGAATGTATCGTTTCCGTGGTGGCTGACAACCATGGTTTACCCGGTATTGGGGCAGTTTGACTTTCTGCTTCTTATCGATTGCGGTCACCAGGCCATCAATCAGGCAATCCCAGGAACCGGCATCAGGAGCCGCGCGTCGTCGTGCCTGGCCGGTGCGCGGCCATGGGATGGTTGAGATCGGCCGGTGGCGACCGTATAAGGGGCGGAAAGTTCTTCAGCGTCAGGAGACGAAGATGAACGATCATGCGCTTTTTGCCTGTATAGGGGCCTCGCCGCGCGAGGCAGGGCTTCGGCGAGCCGGGCCGGCAGGCTAGTCCATGCCAGCCCCGCCGCCAAGGAACATCGTCATCTTCGCGCCCGTTAATGTCCACGCGCTGGAGATCGCCAGCGTCATGGACGCCTTCAACGAGGCCAACGCGCAGTCCGGTTCCACGCTCTACACAATGACGCTTGTGGCGGAGCGGCGGGACACCATCCGGAGCGCCTCTGGGCTCAGGATCCTCCCGGACCTGTCGATCGGCGATCCGGTGCCCGAGGCGGACACGCTCCTGGTCGCGGGAAGCTACGGGGCTTCCGGCACGCCATCCGGCGCCGTAATCGCTTGGCTGCGGCAGCTCAGCGCCTCGGCACGGCGATATGGAGCCGTCTGCACCGGCGCCTTTCTCATCGGCGCGGCCGGTCTCATCGATGGGCGCAACGTGACAACGCATTGGTCGTATACAGATGAATTAAGCGCGCGCTTTCCATCGGCCCGGGTGAATTCCGACAGGATCTTCATTCGCGACGGGAAGCTGTTCACCTCTGCCGGAGTCTCGGCCTGCATCGATCTCGTGCTCGCGCTGATCGAGGAGGATCATGGCCGCGACCTCGCCGTTTCGGTTGCGCGCTACATGGTGATGTACCTGAAGCGGCCGGGCGGGCAGTCGCAATTTAGCGTGCCGCTTACGGCGCAGGCCAGGACGCGCTCGCCGATTGCCCGCGCCCAAGCCTGGATCCTCAACCATCTGGACGCGGAGTTAAGCCTCGCGGCCCTTGCCAGGCATGTGGCCATGAGCCCGCGCAATTTCTCACGTGTGTTCCGCGCTGAGACCGGCCTGAGCCCAGCCGCCTATGTCGAGCAGGCCCGCATCGACAGGGCGCGGCGATTGCTTGAGGAAACCTCTCTGCCCCTCGACCAGGTGGCAAAGCAGAGCGGGCTGGGGACCGCCGCTTCGGCGCGCCGCGCCTTCCTGCGCCGGCTCGGCATCTCGCTCCGGCAGTATCGCGAAGGCTTCAAGCTCGGCGCGAACACGCATGGCGGCTGAATGTCCGGGATCGACCGATTTTTGGCGCGATATGCAGCAGCCCCCCGGTTGCCCTGTTCCCAACCATGGGCGAATTACCGGACGCTATCGCGCGGAGCCGTCTCTGTCCGTTCGCAAGCCCGTGTCCCGATCGCCGAGCTGAGTCCGTGCCCATCCATTCGCTTGCCCTTCCACTCCAGGTCCGCTCAGGTTTTTCCCGCAGGAAGATGCTGCCAGACAAGATCTCATCCGCCATCGTGGAACGCGGGCAGGAGGGTATCCTCGTCGCCGATATCCACTCGGCCGATGCGCGGATCGTCTACGTCAACAGCGCCTTCGAGACGATCACCGGCTATGCGCGCGAGGAAGCGATTGGGAAGAATTGCCGCTACCTGCAAGGCAGCGACCGCCTGCAGCCGGAAATCGGCGTCATCCGCCAGGCGCTGGCCGCCGGCGCCGCAACCCAGGTCCGGCTGCGCAACTACCGCAAGGACGGAAGTCTGTTCTGGAACGATCTCCGCCTCGTCCCGATCGGCGGCGGTGAGGGCGCGCCCACTCACTATGTCGGATTTATCCGCGACGTGACCGAGGCCGTGGCGATGGCGGCCAGGCTTGACGAGATGACGCAGAGGGACCGGCTGACCGGGTGCCTCAACCGCGACGCATTTGTCGAACAATTATCAAGCCGGACGGCGTCCAGCCGGGTGCTGCTTGTCAAGCTCGACATCGCGCGCTTTCACGAGATCAACGGTGGCTACGGCTATGATGTCGGCGATGCCCTGTTGAGAGTGACGGCGCAGCGCCTCGCGACGCTCAAGGCGGATCTGGTGGCGCGGGCCGGAAATGATCAGTTCGCGCTGGCCTTCACAATCGATGACCAGGCCGATGCGACCAAAATTCTGGAGCGGCTGACGCGCGCACTCGCCGCGCGGTTCGCGCTGCCGGGGGCGGATCTCAGTATCCGGTTCGCGATCGGGTACGTCACCGGCGCGCCCGGCGCGGACGCGATGACACTGGTACGCCAGGCGCGCGCGGCACTGACGGACTCGAAGGCGAGTCCGCTGCGTCTGCCTTGCGAGTTCGCCGCCGAACGGCAGGCCAAAGCCCGGCACCGGCTGCAGATGACGGCGGAGCTGCAGCGCGCGCTCGCCGCTAACGAGTTTGTCTACCATTACCAACCACAGATTGAACTCGGGAGCGGCGAGATCATCGGCGCCGAGGCCCTGCTCCGCTGGCGGCATCCGCTGTTCGGGCTGCAGCAACCCTCTCGCTTCATCGGCCTGGCGGAAGAGACCGGGCTGATCCTCGACATCGGCGCCTTGGGCTTGCGGGATGTCGCCCGGTTCGCCGTGGACATCAATCGTACCCGGACGCAGCCTCTATCCGTCTCGTTCAACGTCTCCTCGATCGAGCTTACCCACCGCGACATTGTATCGCTGGTGCGCCGCGTGATCGACGAGACCGGTGCCGATCCGGCCTGGCTGACGCTTGAACTCACGGAGAGCCTGCTCGCCGAGGACTCGCCGGAAATGCTGAGCATCTTCCAGCGGCTGCGCGCGCTGGGGATCGGCCTGTCGATCGACGATTTCGGAACCGGCTATTCCAGCCTGCGCTATCTTGAGCGTTTCCCGCTCACCGAGATTAAAATCGATCGCGGTTTCGTCGCCGGCCTTGCCGATAGCGCGGCGAAACGCGTGATCGTCGAAGCGGTCATCAAACTCGGCGCGGAGCTTGGCGTCCGTGTAATCGGCGAGGGCGTGGAGCTACAGAGCGAACGCGACATGCTGGCCGCGATGGGGTGCTCGCATGCCCAAGGTAATTTGTTCAGCCCAGCGCTCCCGGCTGACGCGTTCAGCAGGATCGCCATCAAGCAGCCATAATCGCAGGCCAATATGTAAGAAGGCTTGCAGCCGCGCTGGCGCCGGGAGCTTGCGCTTGACAGTTGTTCCGGCAGTGATCAAGAAAATGATTGACTTTGTGATGGAAAGTGACCGGCTTTACATGCTCCAATCAAAAAGGCGCCATATGGCCATAGGCACGACGCCGTTTTTTAATTAACGGGACTAACGCGGTTGCATGGTGTGATCATCAACTGGAGAGGTAGGAGGGGGCGAGCCTATTGGCTAATGCTTGCCCTGCTTTCGGCGTGGTCATGTGTTGCGTTGGCGGCCGCTCCACGGGATGTTGCAGTTGCCCAGCTTGTGAACGCAATTCTACAGTACACGCGGTTTCCGACGATACCATCACCGGTTCGCGTTTGTATTGTGGGCGAACCTCTTTATGCAGGCGCCCTTGGCAAAATTGTGCTTCCGAGCGGACAACATACCGTAATCAACACCTCCCCGCCGATGGCCGGAACGCTCCCTTGTGAAGTGCTTTATCTAGGTGAATTTGCAGACCAGGCAACCCGGCAAAACTGGATCGAGCGGACAGCTGGAAAGCCGGTGGTAACAATCGCGGAAGACGACCCCAGCTGCCATAACCAAGCTATGTTTTGTTTGATTTTCCTGCCGAATCGAGTGTCGTTCCGACTCAACATTGACGCTATATCACGTTCAGCCGTGGGCATAGACCCGAGCGTGTTACGTGTTGCGGAAGATCCGTAGCGATGACGCGCGTTACAGGTCAGGTCACATTAAGCCAAATCATCTCACGCGTGCATGCGCGTGTGATCTCTTTCGCCTTGGCGCTGGTTTCGGTTCTGTTAATTGGAACCGGATTCGTGGTAATTCATGGCTATGCGGCACGCAATATTGAATTAATAGCGGACTCTGTCGGGTATGCGATAGAGCCAGCGGTTGTATTTCACGATAGAGCGGCGATCCGCAGCGGCATGATGGCCGCCGCAACGGTTACGGATTTGGATGCGATTGAGGTAAGGGGTATAAACGGGGCTATCCTCGCACGCTGGAATCGACCCGACATGTCGTATTTAGACCGAGCCAGCCAATCGATCGGTAATCTACTTTGGCCGGCGCCAACTGTGCGTACTGTAATGCATGATGGAGAAATTATTGCTTTCGTATACGTCTACGGTGGAATAGGGGATCTTGGAAGCTACTTGCTTATCGGAGCAATCATTAGCTCTGCCAGCATAGGCTTTGCTTTTTTCGCAACCAGCTTGTTAGCGCGGCGGTTGCAAAATCATATTGTGTTGCCTCTTACGCGGTTGGCCAAGGTCATTCGTGCCGTGCGAGATCAGCGCGCTTTTGATCGCCGTGTACCGCGTTTGGAGATTCAGGAAATTGATGATCTTGCCGAGGATCTAAACGTATTATTGGCCGAATTGGAGGGATGGCACGCAGGGTTAACGATAGAGAATAAAAAGCTCACCCATCAAGCGTTACACGACGGCTTGACGGAGTTAGGCAACAGGCAAATGTTTTTAAGAACCCTGGAAACGAGGATAGACCAGGCCGTAGCCAATGATGAAGAGTTCGCCATGCTCTATCTGGATGCCAATAACTTCAAGCGGATAAATGATGAGCACGGGCATTCGACCGGGGATATAATCCTAAAGGAAATTTCGAAAAGATTACGGTCGAGCATCAGGGGCAGCGATATCGCGTTCCGTCTCGGTGGAGATGAGTTTGTTATCCTTCTGGCGCCTCCGGTGGACCGCATCGTTGCTTCTCATGTGAAAGATAGAATTGAGGAAGCAATGAAAACGCCGGTTGTGCTGGGCGCGGAAGCAGCTCTACAAATATCGGTGAGCACCGGAATTGCCTTGTATCCTGCGGATGGCAGGACATCAAAGGAGCTTATTGAAAAGGCCGACGAGCTAATGTACAGGAACAAACGCGACCGCCAGTCGGTAAAGTAAGGATCTGGATATGAAACGAGGGCTGGTTTTAATTGGCTTGGCGGCTTCGCTGACGGCCTGCCAATCCCCCGCGGGATTTACCCCTCGCCAGATTGAAGCTCTCAAAGAGAATGGATTTCAGCAGAGCAATAACGACTGGCTTCTTGACCTGGATGACAGATTGCTATTCCCGCTGAACAGTAGCGCCGTTAGCCCGGAGGAAAGCGCTGTCATTGCGCGGATGAGCAAATCGCTTAATGCCGTAGGCATTTTCGGTGCGGAAATTGATGGTTATACAGATTCAACCGGAACACAATCTTATAATGAAGCGCTTTCTATGCGGCGGGCTGAAGCTGTGAAGGAGGCGATGATAGTATCAGGCGGGATGCAACCCAGTATGCTAGAACCTGTTGGCATGGGAGCGCGCGATCCCGTGGAAAGTAATGATACGGAGGAAGGGCGGGCGCAGAATTGTCGCGTGGTGGTCATCGTGAGTCCGGCCGATGCGCAGCCGCAAACGGGGATGTAAGCCGCTTTATTTCCCGCAAGCCAACTGCAAATTTTCTGTAAGGGAAGCCGTGAAACGCGGGATGCTGTTGGAAGGCTTTAGCTGGACCGGATCTTTCCTTGAAGGCCAAATGTTTGAAGACATAGCGCGGCGGGAATAACAAAGACGCCGGTACAACCCGTGATCACTCCTGTACAAGATGAAGCCGCCTTAGCATTTATAACGAACCATAGAAAACACATGGAAATCTGCTCAAACATCAGATGAGAGCCAATTCGCCGGATTGAGCAATCTCCTTGATGCAGCGTGAAAGGGCGAGTACGGGTGCAGTCGGCGCTGCCCAGTCGGGCCGTTGGATGATCAATTTTTGCCGGATTCTGGAGCCGTGCAATTTGCGCCGCACGACGCCCCGGCCATCATAAGCCAGGCCCCCGGCCTGCCGCGTGACCAGCACAGAAACGCCCAGCCCATTGGCAACCATGCCAAAAGCCATGTCGAGTGAGGCGGTCCGGTACGCAACCTGCGGCTCAACCCCTTCGGCCCGAAAAACCGAAAGCAGAAAATCCCGGCTCAGCGGCAGGTCGATCAGGACGAATTTCTGCTGGGCGAGCGCCGCGACGGAAATGGCCTCCTCCCGCGCCAGCGGATGGTCCGCCGGCAGCAAGGCGTAAGGCGTCAGCTCTCCGATCACTTCGATCGCGGCACGCGGCGGCGCCTCTACCGCGTAGGACAGCGCCAGCTCGACTCTGCCGCTTTCCGTCAGCCTGTTCAGCTCCGCCAGATCCGCCTCTTGCAGCGAAACGTCTATGCGCGGATGGCGTTTTGCCATCAGCCGCAGCACCGCCGGCACATATTGCGGCCCAAGTGTCGAGAAATAGCCAAAGGCGACCGATCCAGAGGGATCCTCATCCGTCGCCTCGCCCTGCTGGAAGGAAGCAAGCCGCGCGGCGATCAGCCGGGCCTGCCCCAGCTTGCGCAGCCCGAAGGCGGTGGGCGCCATGCCCTTCGCGGAGAGCCGCTGAAACAGCTTCTGGCCCAATGTTTCCTCAAGCTCTTTCAACGCCACCGAAACGGAAGGCTGGGACAGGTTGAGTGCGCGCGCCGCCGCCGCCGTGCTGCCGGATTCGGCCACGGCCAGAAACACCCGGATATGGCGTGTGGTGATACTTATAGCTTGAACCTATATGCAGAATTGGAAATTAATATTTCTTCTATATGCCGCGCTGCCCTTAAGCAACGGGAATTCCCCACCGGAGGCAGATATGCAGCCCGTACCGCCTGGCCCTCTAACCGGCATCAAGATTCTCGATTTCACGAGGGTTCTCTCCGGCCCTTATTGCACCGCTCTGCTCGCGGATCTGGGTGCTGAGATCGTCAAGGTCGAAGCGCCGCAGGGCGATGAATACCGGCATGTCGGCCCCTTCCGGGACGGGGAGAGCGCGCTCTTCCAACTCGTCAACCGCAACAAGCAAGGGCTGTCGCTGGATATGAAACAACCAGCAGGCCGGGAGATCGCCAAACGCCTTGCCCTGCAAGCCGATGTGGTGGTGGAGAATTTCCGCCCCGGCGTGGCGGAGCGGCTGGGGCTGGGGGCTGAGGCGTTGATGGCGGAGAATCCCAAACTCATCCATGCCAGCATCTCCGGCTTCGGGCAGAACGGCCCGCAGGCGGAGCTTCCGGCTTTCGATCTTGTGGCCCAGGCCATGTCCGGCTTTATGGCGCTCACCGGCGAGCCCGATGGGCCGCCGATGAAGATAGGCGAATCCATCGGCGATCTCGCGGCCGGGCTGTTCACCTCCTGGGCCATCCTCGCGGCCTTGGTGGAGCGCGGCCGCACCGGCCAGGGGCGCAGGTTGGACGTGGCGATGATGGACAGCCTGATCGCCCTGCTGCCCACCGCCGCCGCGCAATGGATGTTCGGCCCCGCCCCGCCCAGGCGGGTCGGCAACCGGCATCCGCTCTCCACGCCGTTCGGCACCTACCGCGCGGCGGATGGGCATCTGGTCATCTGCGTGCTCAATGCGCCGCAATTCGCCCGCCTGACCGCCTGCATGGGCCTGCCCGAACTCGCCGCCGATCCGCGCTTCGCCACGGATGAGTTGCGCACAAGGCATGAGCCGGAGCTGCGCGCCCTCATCGAAGGCTGGCTTGCGGCCTTGTCCGTTGACGAGGCGGTTACGCGGCTGATGCAAGAGGGTGTGCCGGCCTCCGCCATCGCGGAGGCGGCGGACGTGTTCGCGGGCCCGCAAGTGGCCGCGCGCGGGCTGTTGCCGGAAACCACGCACCCTAAGCTCGGCGCCATCCGCACCATGGAACAGCCCGTGCATTTTTCCGGGCTCGCGCGCGGCCGGCAGCGCCCCGCCCCGGCTTTGGGCGAGCATAATGCGCAGATCCTCACGGCTTGGCTGGGGCTGGAAGAAGCAGACATCCACGCTCTCACGCAAGCCGATATCATTTCTGGAAAGGAACCTTCATGAGCGCTTCCCTGCCGCGTGGCCTCAGCGCCACTGATCTGGCCGCCATCGAAACCGTGCGCCGCCTGGCCGAGAAAACCTTGGCCCCGCAGGCCGCGTCGGTTGATGAAACCGCAAGCTTTCCGGCCGCCCAGCTGCGAGACCTCGCGGAGATTGGCGTGCTCGGCATGAATTTGCCCGAGCAATGGGGCGGCCCTGGGCTTTCCGCCCTTGCCCTCTCCGTCTGCGTCGAAGCAATCGCAGCCGGCTGCGCCTCAACCGCCTCTGCCCTCACCGCGCATTTTCTGGCGACGGATGCGGTGCTGATCGGCGGTGATGACGGGATGCGTGCGCGCATCCTACCCAAAGCCGCGGCGGGGGAAATGTTGGGCGCCTTTGCCCTTACGGAGCCGCGCGCCGGTTCAAACCCCGCCGATATGCGCTGCACGGCCAGGAAAACCATTTCAGGCTATCATCTCTCCGGCGTGAAGCATTTCATCTCCAACGGCGCGGTGGCGGATTTCATCGTCGTTTTTGCCGTCACGGACCCTGCCGCCGGGCATAAGGGCATCAGCGCCTTTCTGGTGGAAAAAAACACGCCGGGTTTCACGGCCAGCCAGCCTGAAAAGACCATGGGGCTACGCGGCGGCCATGTGTTCGAGCTGTCCTTCGATTGCGAGATTCCGGAAGAGAACCGCATCGGCCCCGAAGGCTCCGGCTTTCGCACCGCCATGAAGGTTCTGGATAATGGCCGGGTGGAAGTGGCCAGCATGTGCCTTGGCATTGCCCAGGTTGCGCTGGATGAAGCGCTGGACTGGGTAAAGCAGCGCATGATCGGCGGCCAGCCATTGGCTGATTACCAGGGCATACAATGGATGCTGGCCGATATGGCCACAGAGTTGCGCGCCGCCCGGCTGCTGACCGAAGATGCCGCGGCCAAACGCGCACAGGGCATGCGTTTCTCCCAGGAAGCCTCAATGGCCAAACTCTTCGCCGCCGAAGCAGCGGGGCGCATCGCCGATGCCGCCTTGCAGATACATGGAGGTTACGGCTTCGTGCGGGATCTCCCGCTGGAACGGCATGTGCGCGATTTGCGGATTATGCGCATCTACGAAGGGTCTTCGGAAGTGCAACGGACGATCATTGCGCGGCATGTGATCAATCAGTGAAGTGGCGAGCTTCATTGCACATGCTTGGTAAAGCAGGCCACGGCTTTTTTTAAAAATATCGCGCACCGGCCTGGGCTTCGTGACCTTGGCGAAGCCGTGCTCACTCAGCCTGATCGGGTTTTAATGCACCTTGATCCGGCCGCAGGCCAAAACGCATCTCCATCAAAGAAATCGTCATGGATTTAAAGCGATAATCGTTCATTCTGATTCCATGTGGCTGTCCAGTCGCCCTCCATCACCAGCCTATGCAGCACATTCCAGCTCAACCTCCCGACAGCACGGCTGGCGGCGCTGATGGGCCGGCCTGACTGGTAGCCAAGACAGATTTTCCGCTCGATATTTGGTTCAGTTACCCGCCAGGCATCGAATATCCCAGCGGCGATTTCCTGCTTGACCGCAGTTGCCGGCAACATCGCAAAGCCTATCCCCCGGAGGGCGAGTCCTTTGATCTGCCGGTAGGAATCAATCTCGATTTCTGGCTCGACGATCTTCCCAACCGAGCGTGCCGCCACATCAATCAATGAACGCAGGCCATGCGCCTCACCGGGTAGAATCAAGGGCAGTTGCAGCGCCGCTTTCAGCGTAATGGCGCTCGTCCTTGGCGCGCCCTTTAGCCCCTTGATCCCGAACAGCACGATTTCTTCGGTCAGGGCATGGTGGAGGTTAAGTCCTTTCTGATCCTCGGTGTTGTACAGCAAAGCCAGGTCAATGCTGCCATCACGCAGCCAGTCCAGAACAAAGCCGCTCATGGCTTCGGAAATGCGAACCTTAACCTCCGGATAATCGCGCCGGCAGGCTTCGATCAACGGCATGCCGAGCTGTTCATTGATCGTGCCGGGCATGCCGAAACGAACCTTTCCGGAGGGCACGGCCTCGCCACGAATGAAATCAGTCAGGTCCGAAAAAGCCGCGTCGATATAGCGGGCGCGGCTTAGCAATCTCTGCCCGGCTTCCGTCAGTGCCACGCCGCGTGCGTTGCGCTGCAGCAATTTTACCCCGAAAGCGGCTTCCATCGCCAGAATATGCTGGCTCAAGGCGGGCTGGGCCACATGCAGACGCTCCGCCGCGCGGGAAAAAGACCCGGTTTCCGCGATCGCGATGAAATAGCGGAGCCTTCTGATGTCCAAGGATTTTCTCCAGACCTATATCGAAATTTTATACTTGGTAGATGATTTATCTATTTTCCATCTATGTCAAACGGCGATACGACAGGTTCAACAAGGCGCCGGGCGGGTTTGCCACGCTGTTCAAAAACATGAGGAGAAACGCTTGGACGGTTTTGCTTACATGAATGAGAGCGATCCCTACATGGCGATCCGTACGGAAGTGCGCAAACTCTGTGCGGAATTTCCTGGCGAATATTGGCGCCAGCTCGATCGCGATGACGCTTATCCGGAAGAGTTTGTAAAAACACTTGGGCGGGATGGCTGGTTGGCGGCGTTGATTCCGGAAGAGTATGGCGGCTCCGGCCTGCCGCTTTCCGCGGCGGCGGCGATTCTGGAGGAAATTCAGCATAGCGGTTGCAACAGCGGCGCCTGCCACGCGCAGATATATATGATGGGAGCCCTGCTGCGGCACGGAAATACCGCACAAAAAGACGCCTATCTTCCAAAAATCGCCAGCGGAGAATTGCGTCTTCAGGCTTTCGGCGTCACCGAGCCCACCAGCGGCACTGATACGACAGCGCTGAAGACAACCGCCCGCCGGGACGGTGATTCTTACGTAGTCAACGGTCAGAAAATCTGGACGTCGCGGGCCAAATATTCAGATCTGATGCTGCTTCTGGCGCGCACCATGCCGCGTGATGAGGTGGTGAAGAAAACCGATGGCCTGTCTGTCTTTCTTGTCGACATGAGAAAAGTACGCGACAAGGGGCTGACCATCCGTCCCATCCGGACCATGATGAATCACGCCACCACGGAAGTTTTCTTCGACGACATGCGGATTCCAGCGGACTCGCTAATTGGCGAGGAAGGCAAGGGCTTCCGCTATATTCTATCCGGCATGAACGCGGAACGAATCCTGATCGCGGCGGAATGTATCGGCGATGCAAAATGGTTTACCGAGAAATCCGTTGGCTATGCGAATGAGAGACATGTTTTCGGCCGGCCGATCGGCCAGAATCAGGGCATTCAATTTCCCATCGCCAAGGCCTACGCGAAAATGCGCGCGGCCGAGCTGATGGTTCATCATGCGGCCGCATTGTACGAAGCCGGGAAGAATTGTGGCGCGGAAGCCAACATGGCAAAGCTGCTCGCCGCCGAGGCCTCTTGGGAGGCCGCCGAGGCTTGTGTGCAGACGCATGGCGGCTTCGGTTTCGCCGAGGAATATGACGTAGAGCGCAAATTCCGTGAGACAAGGTTGTATCAGGTAGCGCCGATTTCAACCAATCTCATCCTCAGTCATCTGGCCGAACATGTCTTGGGTATGCCGAGGTCCTATTGATGAAATCACCACTTTCAGGCCTCACCGTCGTTGCGGTCGAGCAGGCGGTGGCGGCACCTTTCTGCACGGCCCGGCTGGCGGATGCGGGGGCGCGAATCATCAAGATCGAAAGGCCGGAAGGCGATTTCGCCAGAGGCTATGACGATGCCTTGCCTGCCGCCTCCAGCTATTTTGTCTGGCTCAATCGCGGCAAGGAATTGGTTGTTCTCGATCTTCGCCAAGAGACAGCCCGCCGCCAGCTCGCCGCTCTCATCGCGGCCGCGGATATATTGGTGCAGAATCTCAAGCCAGGTGCCATGACGCGCATGGGGCTAGATATCGGCGCATTGTGCCGCCAGCATCCGCGCCTCATCTGCTGCTCCATTTCCGGCTATGGCGAAACTGGCCCGCTGGCGGCGCGCAAGGCTTATGATTTGCTGATCCAAGCGGAATCCGGCCTGGCTTCCATCACCGGTGGCCCGAACGAACCGGCCCGTGTCGGCATCTCGCTGGTGGATATCGCAACCGGCGCCGCGGCCTATGCGGCAATTCTCGAAGCGCTCATCGCGCGCGGCCAGACAGGTGAGGGGGCGGATATCAGGCTCTCGATGTTCGACGTGATGGCGGATTGGCTGGCTGTTCCCCTGCTGAATGCCGAAGCCGGCCGGCCGCCGCAACGGGTTGGCCTGGCGCATCCTTCCATCGCGCCCTATGGGGTTTTCGAAGCCTTGGATGGACGGCAGGTGCTGATTTCCATCCAGAGTGAACGCGAATGGCTTGTGCTGTGCAAAGAGATCCTGCAGCGCCCGGAGCTGCTTCAGGATGTGCGTTTTTCCAGCAATGTCGCGCGGGTCAATCATCGTGCCGAGACGGATGCCGCCGTGGCGGCGGCCTTCCGCCGCTGGCCCGGCGCGTTGCTGATCGAGCGCCTGAACGAAGCCGATATCGCCTTCGCTGAGCTGAACGACATGGAAACGCTCTCCACCCATCCGCATCTGCGGCGCATCCAGGTTGAAACCGAAGCAGGGCCCGCCTCAATCCCCGCGCCGCCTGCGATCATCGCAGGCATGGACAGGAACTATGGCAAGGTCCCGGCACTCGGCGAACATACGCAAAGCGTCCTGGCGGAGCTAGCCATGGCAAAGGCGGAACTCTCATGACGATCACGCCCGAAATCGATGAAAAGCTGCTCCAAAGCTGGATCGGCCGGAGCGAGCAGGCCGAGGATGTCGTCGCACCCCGGCTGGCGCGGGAGTTTTTGGCGGCGCTGGACAAGAGCGATGATTTGCCAGCCCCCGGCACGCCCGCGCCGCTGGCGATCCATTGGTGCCTCGCCCCGCCCACGGTGAAAGCCTCCCGCATCGGTCCTGATGGCCACCCGCTGCGCGGCGGCTTTCTGCCCCCTGTTCCCTTGCCGCGCCGCATGTGGGCAGGCGGCGGGCTGCAGTTTCACGACCAGCTGCGTGTGGGCGACGTGGTGCAGCGCCATTCCTCCATCTCGGATGTTACCGTGAAGGAGGGGCGCAGCGGCATTTTATGCTTCGTCACGGTCCAGCACGAGCTTTCCACAACGCGCGGCTTGGCACTTACGGAACGGCACGACATCGTCTACCGTAACCTTGACGGCAAGGCCGCACCGAAACCCGATCCCGCCGCTTTGCCGAAAGCCGAATGGACGCGGGACATGAAAGCGGACCCCACTCTGCTGTTCCGCTATTCCGCTGTCACCTTCAACGGCCACCGCATCCATTACGACAGAAGCTATGTTACCGGCGTGGAGGGTTATCCCGGTCTCATCGTGCATGGCCCGTTGCAGGCCACGCTGCTGCTGCACTTCGCCGAGGAGATTAACGGTCACGCCCCCTCGCATTTCGAATTCCGCGGCCTGCAGCCTTTGTTCGATTTCGAGCCTTTCCGCCTCTGCGCGCGGCGTACGGAAGAGATGCTGCATCTTTGGATCGAAACGCCGGACGGAAAACAAACCATGGATGCGAAGGCCTCTTGACCATGCGGACCTGCGTGACGCCCTTATTCGTGCCGGGCGACAGGCCGGAGCGATACGCCAAGGCCGCCGCCTCCGGTGCGGATGCGATCATCATCGATCTTGAGGACGCGGTTGCCCCCGCCAGCAAGCTGCAGGCCCGCGCGGCACTTTGCCGCCCCGGCGCCCTGCCGGCGGGCATTGATATCTACGTGCGAGTAAACGCCCCTGGTACCCCGTGGCACCAGGAGGATCTGGCCGCCATCGCGC
The DNA here is from genome assembly GCA_963794625.1 of uncultured Pseudomonadota bacterium. Taxonomy (GTDB): domain Bacteria; phylum Pseudomonadota; class Alphaproteobacteria; order Acetobacterales; family Acetobacteraceae; genus Acidocella. The sequence goes on along the minus strand of CAWCEU010000009.1, from coordinate 138,971 downwards.
CGCTATCCATCTCCGGCATCATGCTGGCCAAGTCCGAATCCCCGCGCGATGTTGAACAAGCTTCAAAAACCGCAGCAGGCAAGCCGGTTATCGCCTTGCTTGAAACGGCCTTGGGCCTCTCAATGGCGCGGGAGATTGCCGCCTCCGCCAGCGTGCGGCGCCTGGCCTTCGGTAGCATTGATTATTGCACGGATATCGGCGCCGCACATCTGCGCGAGGCGCTGCTGGCGGCGCGCAGTGAAATCGTGTTCGCCTCGCGTCTGGCATCCTTGCCGCCACCGCTCGACGGCGTGACACCCGCGCTCGACGATACAGCACTGCTGGAAGACGATGCGCGCTATGCCCTGACTCTGGGGTTCGGCGGCAAGCTGTGCATCCACCCGCGCCAGATCGCCCCGGTGCGGAGCGGATTTGCCCCCACGCCGGAGGAACTGGCCTGGGCGCAACGGGTCGCAGCGGCAGGGGAACATGGCGCGATCTCCATCGACGGCGCCATGGTCGATGCCCCCGTGCGCGCCCGCGCCCGGCAAATATTGCAGCGCGCCCAACACAACAAGATTTTCCAACCGGAAGAAACACCATGAACATCACCCAGGATCTTTCGAGATTCGCAACCGGCCTGGAACTGGCGGATCTGCCCCCCATCGTGGTGCAGAGAACCAAATATCTTATGCTCGATTCCATCGGCAACGCCATCCGCGCCCGCTGGGATGCGGAGAGCACGCCCGCCCTCATCGCCGCCGTGCGGGCCATGGGCCTGGGGCAGGGCGATGCCCGCGTGTTCGCCGATGCGGATGGCTATTCCGCCGCGGGCGCCACGCTGATCAACGGCGCATTGGCGCATTCTCTGGATTTTGACGACACGCACGCCGCCGCTATCGTGCATCCCGGCGCGCCGATCATCCCCGCCGCCCTGGCGGCGGCGGAAATCGTGGAAGCCTCAGGGGCCGATGTTATCGCCGCCATTGCCGCGGGGTATGAGGTGGCCTTGCGCCTCGCCTTGGCTCTGCCAGCAGGTGCCCATTACGACAGAGGCTTCCACCCCACCGCCACTTGCGGCATTTTCGGCGCGGCGGCAGCGGCGGCGCGCCTTTTCCGTCTTTCACCAGCCCAGCTCGCCTCCGCCTTCGGCATCGCCCTCAGCCAGACGGCGGGCAGCTTGCAATTTCTCTCCAATGGCGCCTGGACAAAGCGGTTCCAGGTTGGCTGGGCAGGCATGGCTGGCTTCGCCGCATCCTGCCTGGCGCGGGAAGGTTTCAAGGGCGCGGCTCAGCCCATCGAAGGCAAGCACGGCTTCCTGCATGCCTACAGCCCGGCGCCCGAGCCTGCCCGCGTCTTGCAGGATCTGGGACAGGTCTGGGAATTGATGCAGACCGGCGTGAAGCCCTATCCCTCCTGCCGCTGGGGCCATGCGGGGATCGATGCGGCCTTGGCGCTGCGTGCCGAGCATGGGCTGCAACCGGACGAAATCGAGGCGGTCACGCTGGGCCTTTCCCGCGCCGGGATGCTGCTGATCGGCGAACCGGCGGAGAAGAAAGCCAATCCCGAAAACATCGTCGACGCGCAATTCAGCGCCCCCTTCGTCCTCGCAACGGCGCTGAGCAGCGGCGCCATGGGCTGGAGCAGCTACGACAAACTCGCTGACCCCGCCGTCCGGACTCTGATGAGCCGCATACGTTGTGAGAACGATCCGGATATCGAAGCCGAGTTTCCGGCGAACATGTCCGGCAAGCTCACGGTTCGTGCCAGGGGGAGCCAGTTCGTGAAAACGGTGGTTGTTCCAAAGGGCGAGCCGGAGAATTTCCTGAGCGAAGCTGAGCTGACAGCGAAATTCCATGGTCTCACGCAGCCTCTTCTTGGAGACAATGCCGTCTCAGACCTCGCCGGCGCGGTACTGGGGCTCGATCAGTTGGATAGCATCACGCCGCTGTTTTCATTCAGCGTCGCACGATCAAAGTAATTTCGAATTTCCAAGAAACTAAAAGGGAAGCGTCATGAAAATAGAAAATCATGAAAATACGGCTGAGAAAACCTTAATCGCCCGGTTCGACAGGATTCCCATCTGGCCGCATTCCAACACGGTTCTATGGGTTGTCGGCATCGGCTATCTCATCGCTTTTTTTGACATCACCAATGTCGCCTTCGGCATGCCGGTATTCAGCAAGGTCTTGCATTTCACGGCGCAGCAGGAGGCGCTGCCGATTACGGCCAGCCTGCTCGGCTATGTTATCGGCGCCTGGCTCAACAGCAATTTCGCCGACATCGCCGGGCGCAAGGCGGGCATCGCCACGGCCACCGCTCTGTTCACCGTCGGCTGCCTGATCACGACCTTCGCATTCGGGCTGGATTCAATGGTGGTGGGCCGTTTCATCACCGGCATGGGCATCGGCGCGGAAATCGCGGTCATCTCGGCCTATATCGGCGAGATGGCGCCCGCCGCCGTGCGCGGGCGCTATACCGGGCTGGCGAATGTGTTCGCGATGCTGGGGCAGGGCGTTGTGCCCATCGTGGCATTGGCACTGGTGCCGAATTTCGACTGGGGCTGGCGGGCCATGTTCTTTCTCGGTGCGCTTGGCGGGCTCACTCTGCTGGCTTTCCCCTTCCTGCCTGAATTGCCGCGCTGGCTGATGACGAAAGGCCGCATCGCGGAAGCGGCGGAGATCATCGACGCGGCGGAAAGCCGGGCCAAAGCCCGAAATGGCGGCAAACTGCCTGATCTGATCGAGGCCGCACCCGAGGTGGAAGCCACTGGCTTTCCCACCTTCGCGCTGTTCCGCCCGCCTTTCGCAGGGCGCGTGGCGTTGCTCTTCATCCTCTGGTTCGTCTGGTATATCGGCACCTACACATGGCTTGGCCTGGGGCCGACCTTCTTCGTCGCCAAGGGCTTCACGCTCACCAGCAGCATCACCTTCATGCTGGCCACCTCCATCGGCTATCCCGTGGGCTCCGTGCTCGCGACCTGGCTGGGCGACATGTTCGAGCGTAAATTCACCATCATGGCCGGCATGGCGCTCTGGACCATCTGCTTCGTCGCCATCGGCTATGCGGAGCGCGCTTTGTTCATCTATGCTGCGGTGTTTCTGGTATCGATGTCCCTCGGCTTCTTCCTGCCGCTGCTCTATGCGCTCACGGCCGAGAGCTTTCCCACCAATGCCCGCGCCACGGGTGTGTCCTTGACCGACGGCGTCGGGCATCTGGGCGGCGCCATCGGCCCAATCATGGCGTTCGCGGTGTATGACTGGGGCGGCATTGGCAATGGCTTCACCACGGTGTTTCTGTTCATGGCTTTGACAGGTCTGGTGACATTGCTGATTTTGCCCTTCACCATCAGGGCCACCAGACGCTCGCTGGAAGTGGTCACCAGCGAGGCCTGAGAGCAGAGGGGTGAATGATGGGGGCAGCCGGTTCAGTGAGCGGGACGCAGGGCTATGAGGACGAGGCACAGGCGCTGATCAGCCAGTATGAGAGCCTCGCCTTCACGGATGTACACCGCCACGTGCTGCATCTGCTCCCCACATTGCCCAGCCAGGTGCTGGATATCGGCGCCGGAACCGGGCGGGACGCCGCCGCCCTGGCGGAGAAGGGGTATCACGTCACGGCGGTTGAACCCACGGCGGCGCTACGCCTGGCCGCCATCAACCTGCACCCCTCGCCGTGCATTGAATGGCTGGACAGCGCCTTGCCCGATCTCCCCGCGCTGACGGGGCGGGAGGGGCGCTACGCGCTGGTGTTGCTCACGGCGGTCTGGATGCATCTGGATGAAACCCAGCGCCGCCGGGCCATGCCGCGCGTGGCTTCATTCCTGCTCCCGGGCGGGGTGATGATCTTCTCGCTGCGGCACGGGCCGGTGCCGCCCGGCCGGCGCATGTTCGAGGTGGGGATGGAGGAAACCATCAGCCTCGCCATGGCGGCTGGCTGCCGTTGTGTGCTTCAGCAGGAAGGCTTGGGTGGAGGCCTTGAAAGGCCGGGAGTTCATTGGAGCCGCCTGGCTTTTTCAAAAGAATAACCAGGTCCGGCAGGCGCGTCGGCCGATCTGGTGCAAGCCGCCGGATACCGGGTCAGACCAGGGCGCGAAGCCTCTCCATCAGGAGCGGTGGCGAGGCGAGCACGGGCATGCTCAGTGTTGCCGAAAGCGGCGCCTGCAGATGGGCAAGCGAGGCCTGGGCGAGCACAAGGCAGTCGCAGCGTGGCGCCATCGCCGTCGCGGCCTCGATAACGATGGCGTCGTGCTTGGCGGTATCGCCCGCGAACAGCGCGTCATACGCCTCCTTCAGCAGCAGAGGCTCGATGGCGATGCGGCGCCCGGCGGCGCTGGCATGCGCCTCCAGCAGGGCGCTGCTGGGTGCCACCGTGCTCGACGCCGTGCAGACGAGGCCGATTTTGCCGCCCGCCGCCACCGCGCGCTCGGCCATCGGGTCGTCGATCTTGAGGATCGGCACCGAGACCAGCGGCCGCGCCGCATCGATGGCCGGTGAGGTCGAGGAACAGGTGAAAACAACAAGCGCGGCCCCGGCATCGGCGGCGAGCACGGCCTGCTGGACGATCCGCCGCGTGATCGCGGGCGATTCGCCGTGGCGCAGCAGGTCCTGCAACAGGCTTTCATTGAGAACGTGGAAGATATCCGCCTGCGGCAGTTCGCGCGCGGCCATCTGGCGGAACATCTCGACCAGACGGCCCACTGTGTGGACGAAAGCGATCCGCTTGGGCGCATGGTTCACGGCATCCGGCATCGGGCGACCTTTCTGTATTTGCGTGAGAAACTTGTCCGCGCCGCCGCCTCAGCTCGGGAATACGGCGTTCAGCTCGGCCACGGCCTCGCAGGTCAGCGGGCTGGCGCGGCGCCCGCCAATGAGGAAGAAGATCTTGGACGTCTCCTCCAGTTCCTCGATGGCATAGACCGCCTCGGGCAGGGATTTTGCCGAGACGATGGGCCCGTGATTGGCAAGCAGCATCGAGGCTTGGCCGCGCGCGGTTTCGCGCACCGCCTCGGCCAGCTTGCGGTCACCAGGACGGTAATAGGGCACCAGCGGCAGCTTGCCGACGCGCATCACATGGTAAGCGGTGAGCGGCGGCAGCACGTCGGCGGTGTCATCATGGCACAAGCAGGAGACAGCGACCGCATGCGTGCAGTGCAGATGCACAATCGCCCGGGCGGCCGGGCGCTCTTCATAGACCGCGAGATGAAAAAAGGATTCCTTCGAAGGCTTGTCGCCGCCAAGCAGCGTGCCATCCGTCGCCACCTTGGAGATCCGCACCGGGTCGAGATCGCCGAGCGAGGAATTGGTGGGGGTGACGAGGATCGTTCCATCCTCCAGCCTGGCGGAGATATTGCCCGCCGAGCCATGGGCCAGGCCGCGCTGGTAGAGAATGGCGCCGTAGCGGACAATTTGCGCGCGCAGCCGGTCTTCTTCCTCGCTCATGCCGCAACTCCTTTCGCTGTTTCGCCCGCAATGGCGGCAAGCGCCTTCGCGAAGAAATCCTCGGCGCCGAAATTGCCGGATTTGAGCGCCATGCCAAGCCCGGTGCCGTCATTGGCGATCAGCACCGGCACGCCGGGGTCGATCTCGGGGCCGATCTCGAAGGAACGCACGCCGAGCGCCTTTACGATGGCACCGGAGGTCTCGCCGCCGCCCACGACGATGCGGCGGATGCCGCTGTCATAGAGCCTGCGCGCGACATTGCCGAACAGGCCTTCAAGCGTCGCCGAAACCGCCATCGCCCCATGCGCCGCCTGCAGCCGCGCCACGTCCTCGGGCGTGCCTGAGGAATAGATAAGCGGTGCCCTACCCGCATTGGCCAGGATGAATTCCACCAGCGTATCGGCGGTGACGGAACCGGCCATCACGCCTTCGCCGTCCACCGCGAATATCGGATGATGGCGGCCGTGAATCTCGATCTGGCGGCGCGTGGCGCTGGAGCAGCTGCCGACCAGCACCGCGCCAGGGCCGCCAACCGCCGCAACCGGCTGTGTTGCACCCGTGACCAGCCCGGCCTTGCGGAAATTCGCGGGCAGGCCGAGCGCGATGCCGGAGCCGCCGGTGAGCAACGGCGCATCGGCACAGGCCGCGCAGATGGCGAGCAGATCCTCATCGGCGATGGCATCGACGATCACCAAGCGCTCGCCCCGTCCAGCGCTCTCGGCCAGCGCGGCGCGGATTGCCTCGGCGCCCTGGCGGACCACGTCCCAATCCACCAGCCCCACCGCGTCCTCGCATTGGCGGGCGAGCCAGCGGCGCAGATCGGGGTCGGTCATCGGGTTGAGCGGGTGATGCTCCATACCGGATTCATTCAGCAGCCGGCCGCCGACGAAGAGATGGCCCTTATAGAGCGTCCGCTTGGCGCGCGGGAACACGGGGCAGACGATGACACCCTTGGCGTCCAGCTTGCGGGCCAGCGCCTCGCCCACCGGGCCGATATTGCCCTCCGGCGTTGAATCGAAGGTGGAGCAATATTTGAAGACGATCTGCCGGCAGCCTTGCGCCTGCAGCCAGGCCAGCGCCGCGAGCGATTGCGCGACGGCCTCCGCCGCCGGGATCGAGCGCGTCTTCAGCGAAATCACCGCCGCCTCCGTTCCCGCATCGGCCTGCGTATCCGGAATGCCGAGATACTGGATAACGCGCAGCCCGCCTTCCGCGCCATGCCCTTGCGCCAGCGCGTTCGCCATATCGCTTGCGCCGGTAAAATCATCGGCTATCACGCCCAGCAGCATCGTTTCAGACTCTCCAAACAATACCTAAATGTTTGTGGCCCTCAGGCCTTCGCCTCGGCTTCGAGCACAGCGCGTTTGGCCTTCACCAGCGCGGCGAGGCAGCGGTCCCGCCAGGCCTTGCGGGCGTCAAGTGCTTCGGCCGGTGTCTTCTTCCGGCGCTCAGCTTCGACAGCGGCGACAAGTTCCTTGCCCCATGGCCGTGGATCGGCCTGCTCCTTCGCGAGGTCGTAATACATCGGGCCAAGCTTGTCGCAATAATCGGCGACGCCGCCTTGCGCGTTCAGATCGATCGTCTCGAACGGCCCCATGAAGAACCAGCGCAGGCCGAGCCCGTCGGCAACCGCCGCATCCACCGCATCGGCCGAGCATACGCCGTCCTCGACCAGACGGAATGCCTCGGCCAGCATGGCACTTTGCAGGCGGTTGACGATGAAGCCCGCGATCTCGCGATTGAGGCGGATGGGCACCTGGCCGATTTTGCGCATCAGCGCTTCCGTGCGGTCCACGGTTTCCGGCGCCGTCCAGGGCGCTGGCACCAGCTCGACGAGCGGAATGAGGTGCGGCGGATTGATCGGGTGGCAGACGAGGCAGCGCTCGCGGCCGGGAATTTCCGCGGTGAAGGAAGATGCGGGCAGGCCGGAGGTGGAACTCGCGATCACCGCATCCGGTTTCACGAGCGGTGCAAGCTCCTTGTAAAGCGCCTGCTTGATCGGCAGCCGCTCGGGCGCGCTTTCCTGAATATAGTCGGCATCGCGTACCGCCTCGGCAAGGCTGGCCGCCGGCTTCAGCCGGGCGAGCACGGCTGAAGCGCTCTCACCGCCCAGCAAACCCTGCGCCGCGAGCGCGGGAGCGGCCGCGCGAGCGAAATTCAGCGCCGCTTCCACGGAGGCGGGCGAGGGGTCGTAGAGTGTCACGTCGAAACCCGCGCGCGCGAACACGAGGCTCCATGAGCCGCCCACCAGCCCGCACCCGACAACCGTGATATTCGTCATTCTGGGTCTTTCCTTCTTAAGCTTCAGCGGAGGCGGCGATGGCGTGGCCGCCCAGATAGGCGGCCCGCACCTGGTCATTGTCCCACAAATCGGCGGACTTGCCGGAGACCAGAAGCTGCCCGGCCTCCAGCACGTAACCGCGATCCGCGACCGAGAGCGCCACATTGGCGTTTTGCTCGACGAGCAGCACGGTGGTCCCGGTTTCGCGGATCTGGGCGATGATGCGGAAGACCTGCTGGACGATGAGCGGTGCGAGACCGAGCGAGGGTTCGTCGAGCAGCAGCAGCTTGGGCTTGGCCATCAGCCCGCGCGCCACCGCCACCATCTGCATCTGCCCGCCCGAGAGCGACCAGCAATAGGCGCGCTCGAAACGTTTGAGGTCGGGGAAGAAATCGAACAGCGCATCGGCGTCGCGCTTCAGTTCGGCGCTGGAGACACGCCCCCGGCTGGAGGCGCCGAGCAGAATATTGTCGCGCACCGTGAGGCCTGGAAACAGGCGCCGCCCCTCCGGCACATGGGCAATGCCGAGCCGGGCGATCATCTCCGGCTTGCGGCCGAGGATCGGCTGGCCGTTGAACAGCACCTCGCCCGAGACCTTGGGCACGAGCCCGCAGATCGCGCGTAGCGTGGTGCTCTTGCCGGCACCGTTGGAGCCGAGCAGGGCGACGATCTCGCCCTGCTCGACACTGAGGTCGAGCCCCTTCAACACCTCGCCCGCGTTGTAGCGCGCGGTAAGGCCCTTGATTTCAAGCAGCTTCATCGTAATGCGGCTTTCCCAGATAGGCGGCGATAACGTCAGGATGGCTGAGCACCTCGACCGGCGTGCCGGTGGCGATGCGGCGGCCAAAATTCAGCACGGTGATGTGGTCGGCGACCTGCTCGATGAGCTTCATGTCATGGTCGATGATCACGATGGTAAGGCCATGCCCCTTCATGCGTTGCAGCAGCGCCGCCATCTCCCCTTTTTCGGTGAGGTTCAGGCCCGCGGCCGGCTCGTCGAGCAGCAGAATATCGGGGCAGCCGGCCAGCGCGCGGGCGATTTCGACATAGCGCTGATGCCCGTAGGAGAGCGTGCCGACCGGCAGCGCCGCGCTCTCGCGCAGGCCGACGAAATCCAGCGCGGCAAGGGCGCGCTCATGCGCATCCTCGTTCACGCCCGCGCCGGTTTCGGCCCCCGGCCGCTCGGCGCCGATCATCACATTCTCCAGAACCGTCAGTCCCCGGAAGACGCGGATATTCTGATAGGTGCGCGCCAGCCCCATGCGGTTGCGCGTGTAAGGCGGCTGCGCGGTAACATCGCGCCCGCGAAGCATAACCTTGCCCGCCGTCGCCTTGTAGAGGCCGGAGACGACGTTGAGGAAGGTGGTTTTGCCGGAGCCATTCGGCCCGATCAGCGCATGGACGCTGCCGCGCCGGACGTCGAAATCAACCCCGTCGAGCGCCTTGAGTCCGCCAAAATGCTTGGCCAAGCCACGTACTTCCAGAACCGTCCCGCTCGCAGCCGCGCCTTGCTGGGCAAGCATCGGCAGGGGCAGCGCCGCGCCGTGCTCAGCCGCCGGGCGGGTGAACAGGCGCTTCCTGAGCAAGCCCCACAGACCATGCGGGAGAAAGATCATGATCGCGATCACCGCCGCGCCATAGACGGCAAGATAGACCTGACGCAGAAACCGCAGCCATTCAGGCAGGATCACCAGCAGAACCGTGCCGAGCAGTGCGCCATAGGGCGAATCGATGCCGCCGAGCAGCGCCATGGTCAGCATCACGATCGATTCATCGAAGGTGAACTGATCGGGGCTGATATAAGAGAAGGCGCCCGCGAACATGCCGCCGCCCAGCCCGCCCAGCGCCGCGGAAATTCCGAACGCGATGATCTTGGTGAGAAACCCGTTGACACCGCAGGTGCTGGCCGCAAGCTCGTTGTCCCGCACCGCCTGCATGGCCCGGCCAAGGCGGCTCGCCTTCAGCTCCGAGACAGCGAACATCGAGAGGGCGAGCACGAAGATGCAAAGGCTGAAATAAGCCGCTCCCCCGGTGAGGTTGATCCCGAAGGGCTGCGGCCGCGTGATACCGGAAACGCCGTCCGGCCCATGCGTGAAATCGGTCCAGTTGGTGAGGACCAGGGTAACGATCTCTTGAAAGCCGATCGTCACCATCGCGAGATAATGCCCGCCAAGACGCAGCGAGGCGAGGCCGAGCACGATGCCGCCCAGTGCCGCCACGGCCACGCCGAGCGCCAGGGCCGCGAAGAACGGCATGCCGTAATCCGCCGTACCCAACGCCACGCAATAAGCGCCGATGCCGAAGAATGCCGCCTGGCACAAAGCGAGCTGGCCGCAATAGCCAAGCACGACCACCACGCCCGCCACGGCGATTGCATAAGTGACGGCCTGCATCATGATGTTGAGATAATAGCCTTGCGCGGGCACGACGAAGGAAATGCCCACACTGACGGCGAGTGCTGCGATGATGATCACGGCGCAGCGGAAGATCTTGCCGCGCTGCGGCTTCGCGGGCTTCGCGCCCAGGGTGCTGGTGGTGTTCATCCTGCCCTCACGCCTTTTCCGAAATGCGCTCGCCGAATACGCCTTGCGGCCGTACGAGCAAAACGAGGATCACGATGATGAAGGCAAATGCGTCCTTATACGGCACCGAGATATAGGCCGCCCCCAGCGTCTCCACGATGCCGATCGCCAGCCCGCCAAAGATCGCGCCGGGGATCGAGCCGAAGCCGCCGATGATGTTCGCCGCGAACGCCTTGAGCGCGATGAGCTGCCCCATGCTGACGGAGACGAAGAGGATCGGTGCCACAAGCACGCCCGCGAGGCCGCCCAGGGCCGCGCTATAGGCGAAGGTGCCAAGGATCATCAAGGCCACGGGTATGCCGAGCAGGCTCGCCATCTCGCGATCCTGCGAGGTGGCTTGCAGCTTTTTGCCGACCAATGTTTTCTCGAACACCAGATATTGCAGGCCGACGAGGGCGGCGGTGATCACGATGATCGACAGATACTGGCTGCTGACGAAGACCGGCCCGAGCAGAAACCCGCCATTGCCAAAGAGCGGCGGCATCACCTGCGGGCTTGGCCCGTAGGTTGCAAGCACGAGGTTTGACAGCAGGATCGACGCGCCGATTGTGCTGATGATCACCGGGATCTGGCCGCGGCCGCGCAACGGCCAGTAGGTGATACCGGCAAACACTACGCCGAACCCGGCCATCAGAATGATCGAGATCAGCAGCGCCAGCGCATAGGGCAGGCCGAAGCTCGTCAGCAGGATGACCATGAAATACGCGCCCAGCATCGAAAACTGGCCCTGCGCGAAATTCACGACATTGGAGGAGCGGATGAGCAGCACGAAGCCGAGTGCCACGAGGGCATAGATGCTGCCGAGGCCGAGGCCCGTGAACAGGAGTTGGAGCAGTAAGCCCATCGTCGGATCTGCCTGACTGGTTCGAAGTGAAGGCCGCCGCGCCTGCGCGGATGCACGGGCGCGGCGCGGAAGGATTATCGGCGGCGTTCAGGAATCAAATGAAATTCTCTGGATGAATTTAATCTTGCCGCCCTGGTTCTGCACGATGTCATAGCCATGCAGACCATCGCCATTGGCGTCGAAATTATATGTCCCCTCGACACCCTTGAACCCCTCGGTCGCGAGCAGTGCGGCGCGCAGCTTTTGCGGATCCGTGCTGCCGGAAACCTTGATCGCATTCGCGATCAAATTCGCCGCATCATACGGCCAGGCCGAGGTGTAGTCGGGCACGCGGCCATAGGCTTGCTGGAACGCGGCTGCGAATGCCTTGGCTTCCGGGTTGGCATCGGTGTTGAAATCAGCCACCGCGTAGGTGTTGTTGAGCGCCGGGCCAGCGAGGTTAATGGCGGTGGTGGAGGCGACCGAGGCCGAGCCGATCCAGGGCAGGTTCACGCCGAATTGCTGCAATTGCCGGGCGAACACCGCCACGTCCGACTCATAGGCGATATAGGTCGCGATGATGTCAGCACCCGCCTGGCGCACCGCCAGCACAACCGGGGTAAGGTCGGCCTGCGAGTTGGTGAAGCTCTGCACGGTAACCGGCTCGATGCCCGATGCCTTGAGTGCCGAGACGAGCGCGGTGCTGCCGCCGAGGCCAAAAGCGTCGGCGGAGTGGATGACCGCCCATTTCTTCTTGCCGAGAGTCTCAGTGCCGTATTTCGCGATCACCTTGGCGGAATAGGCATCGCTCGGGCGGCAGCGGAAATACCACGGATTGCCCGTATGGGTCAGCGATGGGTCGGTACCGCCGAAGAGCACGGGAATACCGGCTTTTTTCGCGTCCGGAGACATGGCATTAACCTGGGTGGAACGCAGCGAGCCGATGACCGCGGTGATGTCGCCGCGGCTGATCAGGCGGGAGAAAGCCAGAATAATGCCGGGATTGCTCGTCTGGTCGTCCTCGATGACAAGTTCCAGCTGGCGGCCATTGATGCCCCCGGCATCGTTGATCTGCTTGACGGCGAGGAGCGAGCCCTCGGTCTGCAATTTGCCGATTTCGGCCCCTGCCCCGGTGAGCGGGGCGGTGGCGCCGATCTTGATGGTACCGCTCTGCGCCCGTGCGCCCAGGGTTCCCCCAAGGGTCATGCCGGCGGAGAGCATCAAGACGGTTTTACGACGAGATAGTCTCATCTGTTTTCTCCCTATATAAAATCCGATATGATATTTGATTTATGATCACCTCTTTGCGAACTAGAACGCCTGTGTCAAGAGAAACCATATCAATTTGCCCATGAAGACCGCACAGACCGCGATGAAACCCATCATCCAACGCCCTACGCCGCTCGGCAGCGAAGTGTATGAATACATTTTGCAGCAGCTGGTTTCGCTCGCCATCGCGCCGGGGGAGCGGATCAATATCGACCAGCTCGCGCGCGCCATCGGTGTGTCGCAGACGCCGATCCGCGAGGCGCTGAGCCAGCTTGAGGCGCACCGCCTCGTCGTCAAGAACCATTTGCAGGGCTACCGCGCGGCACCCCAGCTCACCCGCCGGGAGTTCGACGACCTCACCGAGCTGCGGCTGTTGATCGAGCCCGCCGCCGCCGCCAAGGCGTCTCTGGCGATGACGGACGAGGCCCATGCCTCCATCGAAAGCCTGGCGGCGGAGATGGAGATATCGGCCGCGCAAAGCGCGCTGTCGAGCTACACCGCCTTCGCGCGCCTCGATTTAGCGTTCCACGCGTTGATCGCGCAGGAGAGCGGCAACGCCCTGCTCCACGAAATCGTCGTCCGCCAGCATACGCATCTGCATCTTTTCAGGCTCCGCTTTCAGGTCAGCGTCACGCAGCTGGCGATTGACGAGCACGCGGTGATTATCGCGGCCTTGCGTGCCCGCGACCCCGAGAAAGCCGCCGTGGCGATGAAACGGCATATCGAACAAGGCCACGCGCGCTTCAGAAGTTCGTTCGAATAACGCTCCATAAGATATAAGGAAATTTCGCAAGATGCATGTTCTTGTGCTCGGCGCCGCCGGTATGTTGGGCCGTAAACTCACCGCACGGCTTGTCTCGCAGACCAATCTCCTGGGCCGGCCGGTCTCCGCATTCACCCTCGCCGACATCGCCGCCGCCGAGGCGCCAGCGGGCTTCAGCGGCAAGGTGAACGCGCTCGCGACCGATCTGTCGGCGCCCGAGACCGCGAAGGCGCTGATCGCCGCCCGGCCCGATGTCATCTTTCATCTCGCGAGCATCGTCTCCGGCGAGGCGGAGGCGGATTTCGAGAAAGGCTACCGGGTCAATTTCGACGGCTCGCGCAATCTCTTCGAGGCGATCCGCCATGCCCACCTGGCCGATGGCTACCACCCGCGCCTGATCTTCACCTCCTCCGTCGCTGTCTTTGGTATTCCCTTTCCGCCCAAGATCCCGGACGAGTTCTTCCAGACCCCGCTCTCCAGCTACGGCACCCAGAAGGCGATGGTCGAGCTTATGCTCGCCGACTACACGCGGCGCGGCTTTTTCGACGGCATCGGCATCCGGCTGCCCACCATCTGCGTGCGGCCGGGCATGCCGAACAAGGCGGCTTCGGGCTTCTTCTCGAACATTCTGCGTGAGCCGCTTGCCGGGCGCGAAGCCGTGCTGCCGGTGCCGGACACCGTGCGCCACTGGTTCGCCAGCCCGCGCGCCGCTGTCGGCTTCATGCTGCACGCGGCGGCGCTTGACCTGCAAAAAATCGGCCCGCGCCGCAACCTCAACATGCCGGGCCTCTCCGCCACCATCGCCGACGAGATCGAGGCGCTCCGCCGCGTGGCGGGCCAGAAGGCGGTCGACCTTATCCGCCGTGAGCCGGATGCGGCGATCGAGGCCATCATCTCGACCTGGGCCGAGGATTTCGACACCACCCGCGCCACCAGCCTTGGCTTCAAGGCGGAGGCTTCGTTCGACGAGATCATCCAGGCGCATATCGAGGATGAGCTCGGCGGCGCCATTCCGCATAATAGCTGAGCCGGCGGGAAGCAGAACGATGCCGGAATTCGCCGCCAACCTTACCATGATGTTCAATGAGTGGAGCTTCCTGGACCGCTTCCAGGCCGCCGCCGAGGCGGGGTTCAAGGCGGTCGAGTTCCTGTTCCCCTACGAATATCCGCCGGAGGCGATCGCGCAGGCATTGCGGCGCAACCATCTGGAACCCGCCTTGTTCAACCTTCCGCCGGGAGACTGGGCGGCGGGGGAGCGCGGCTTGGCGGCGCTGCCCGGGCGGCGCGGGGATGCGCGCGCCGCCCTTGAGCGTGCCTTGCCCTATATCGAGGCGACCGGCATCAAGCGGGTGCATCTGATGGCAGGCATCGCCGATCCGGATAGCCCCGCCCATCTGAGCGCCTATCTCGACACGGTGAAGGAGACCGCCGGGCGGCTCGCGGCTTATGGCGTGAGCCTCGTGCTGGAGCCGATCAACCCGCGTGACATGCCGGGCTATTTCCTCGCCAGCCTCGATTGCGCGGCGGCGCTGATCGAGCCGCTTCGCATTCCCAATCTGAGGCTGCAGTTCGACATCTATCACTGCCAGATCATCCATGGTGACGTGACCATGCGCCTGCGGCGGATGATGCCGTTGGTGGGGCATGTGCAGATCGCGAGCGTGCCCTCACGGAACGAGCCGGATGGCGAGGAGCTCAACTATCCGTTTCTGTTCCGCGAGCTCGATACGCTCGGCTATGATGGCTATGTGGGCTGCGAGTACCGGCCGCGCGCCGGCACTTTGGACGGGCTAGGCTGGTTCCGCGCCCTCGCGTGAAGCGCGCCCGCCCGAGTCTTGCCGGGCTTAATGCGTGCGCATCGCCGCCAGGCGGCGATAGAGCGTGTTGCGGCTGATGCCCAGGGCGCGCGCGGCGGCGGCGATATTGCCCCCGGCCTCGGCCACCGCCCCGGCGATCATCGCGTCCGACTGTTCCCGCAACGTGCCGCCGAGCGATTCCGCCATGGTCTGCGGGGCGGCGCTATGCGGGGTGGTCAGCTCCAGCATCGCCTCCTCGCTCAGATGGTGCAGCTTCAGCTCCGTCTCGTCATCGTCCAGCATCAGGCAAGCCGTGCGCAGCATGCCTGAAAGCTGGCGCAGATTGCCCGGCCAGCGATAGCGCGCGAAGGCCTGCGCCAGCTCTGGCGAAAGCCGGGGTACGCCCGCCTGCCGCCCCTGGGCTTCACGCTCGAGGATGCGGGCGATCAGGGCGGGCAGATCCGTGCGCTCGCGCAAGGGCGGCAATGATACGGCCAAGCCGTTGAGCCGGTAATAGAGATCCTCCCGGAAGGATTTCTCCGCGATGCGGGCGGAGAAATCCGCATGGGTGGCGCTGATCAGCAGAAAATCCACCGCCACGGGCTTGCCGCCGATGGGGGTAACCACCCCTTCCTCCAGCACCCGCAGCAGGCGGGTTTGCATGCAAAGCGGCATGTCGCCGATTTCATCCAGGAACAAGGTGCCGCCATGAGCCTCGCGGATGCGCCCAGGCGCGCCCTCGCGCCGCGCGCCGGTGAAGGCGCCGGGGGCATGGCCGAACAGCTCCGCCTCGATCAGCGTTTCTGGCAGCGCCGCGCAATTCACCGCCACGAAAGCACCGGTGCCGCGCGGCCCGGCCTCATGGATGGCGCGGGCGAAATAATCCTTGCCCGCCCCGGTCTCGCCTTGCAGCAGGATCGGCACCTTGCGCCCCAGCACCCGGCGGAGCTGGCCGATGGCCTTGCTCACGCGCTCATCGCCAGTGTCCAGCATGGCGAGCGCGTCCGTCTTGGGCACTTCCCGCGTGCAGACTTGGCTGCGGCGGATCAGCGGGGCGCGCATCTGCTCCACCGAGACATAGATCGTCTCGCCCCGGCGGGGGTGCACCACCAGCGGACGGCCCATGGAGTGGCGGTCAAGATCCATCAGGTCGCGCAGGGTAAGGCCGAAATAGCGGCTGAAATCCCGCGTGCCGATATCTTCCGGCCGCAGCCCCAGCATGGCGAAGCCCGAACGGTTGGCGCCCAGGATCAAGCCTTCGTCATCGATGGCGACAGAGCCTTCCATCATGCTGCCCAGGCATTCCGAGGAGACATGGAAGCGCAGCTTGGTGTGGTTGACGAAGGCGATCTCGAAAATCCGGTTCTCGATCATCTGCGCCGCGGCGCGCACCAGCCCGAAAGTGTGCGGATGGTAGCGCCTGGCGTCGCAGGAGATGTCGATCACCCCCAGCAGCTTGCCGCCGGGCTCGGTCAGGGGGTCGGCGGCGCAAGCCAGAAAGCTGTTATGGCGCAGATAATGCTCCGCCCCGTTCACCACCACGGGCTTGCCCTCGATCAGCGCCGTGCCGATGGCGTTGGTGCCGCGCGCATCCTCCGCCCAGCAGGCGCCAGGGGTCAGCGCCACCTTGGCGGCGCGGGTACAAAAATCGAGGTCGCCTGTGGCTTCCAGCAGATAGCCGGTCTCGTCCGAGAGCAGCATCACGCAACCGGAATCCTTGATCTGGCCATAGAAATAATCCATCACCGGCCGCGCCTGGGCGATCAGCGTGGCCCGGCGTTCCGCCGCCACGCGGCGTTCGGCCGAGGAGAAATGCGGCTGGTCCAGCCGGTTCTGCTCAGGCGTCAGCCCCGCCGTGCGGCAGCGCTGCCAAGAGCGGCTGATATCACCAGGGTCCACGCCGCGCAGGGCGGTGGCGGCTCTGTTATTCATTGGCGCGATGCGAAAAGGTTCCATGGCTCGGTCGCGTTCCTGTCCCGGTCAGCAATTATTATATTTTTGGCGTTTTTCCCGCCTGGCAAGGCCCAGCCTAAGCGGTGCCTCGCATTTTTCGTACGGGCGGGGAGGGGGGCTGGCAAGTGAAAAATGCCCTGTCCTGTTTTGGCACATTGCGTTCTTTAAGGACGAATTGCCCGCGCGCGGGTTGACGAAGATCAAGGGAGGCCGCGAAATCTCATGACATTCTTTCATGCAAGCCAGACAGGTAGAACGCCATGAAACAAACCGCCGCCGATATCATGACCACACAGCTCGTTACGCTGCATCCGGCGGACAAGGTGCCGCGGATCGCCGCCCTGTTGAACGAGCATCATATCAGCGCCGCGCCCGTGGTGGATGCGCAAGGGCGGCTGCTCGGCATGGTGAGCGAGGGCGACCTGATCCGGCCGCTTGGCTCAAAAACCGCCTCGCGCCGCGCCTGGTGGCTGGAGATGCTGGCCGAGGGCGAGGATCTGGCGCCGGATTTCCTGGCCTATCTGAAACAGGAATCCCGTACCGCGGCCGAGCTGATGACGCATGAGGTGATCACCGTTTCGCCCGAAACGGCGCTGGAGGAGATCGTCGACCTCTTGGTCCGCCACAATATCAAGCGCGTGCCGGTACTGAAGGATGGCCAGCTTGCCGGTATTGTCAGCCGGGCGGACATCATTCGCACCCTCGCGCGCACGGGGCACTGACGTTTATTGCAGGCTCTGGACTTTACGGGCCGTCATGCTCACCTGCTAAGCAGGAGGTAAAAGCCCGTGGCCAATAAACCCAGCAGGCTTCCGGGGGGTGGTGTGATTATTGCCGCCGCCCTGCTTCTGCTCATGCTGCTGCTAACGCTGGAGCGCGGGACGGGTCAGGGCGTGAAAACCATCCCCTACAGTCAGTTCCAGTCCCTGCTGGCAGCTGGACAGGTGGATAACCTCACTGTCGGGGACGGGCAGATTTCCGGCGATTTCAAGCATCCCGAGAAGGATCAGCCCGCGCAATTCGTCACCAACCAGGTGGACCCGGCGCTGGCGCAGCAGCTCTCCCAGGCCAAGGTGACGTTTGATGGCAGTGCGCCGCCAGGGGCGTTTTCCTCCTTGCTCGGCTGGCTGGCGCCGCTGCTGTTCTTTGGAGTGCTTTGGTATTTCCTGCTGAGCGGGCGCATGGGTGGGGCGGGCGGGCTGCTGGCCACCGGCAAATCCAAGGCCCGGGTTTACGCCGAGAACGACGTGAAAGTGCGCTTTTCCGATGTCGCGGGCGTGGACGAGGCCAAGGAGGAGCTGAAGGAGGTCGTGGATTTCCTGAAGGACCCCACCTCCTATGGCCGCCTTGGCGCGCATATTCCCAAGGGCGTGTTGCTGGTGGGCCCGCCTGGCACGGGCAAGACGCTGCTGGCCCGCGCCGTGGCGGGGGAGGCGGGGGTGGCGTTCTTCTCCATCTCCGGCTCGGAATTCGTGGAAATGTTCGTGGGCGTGGGCGCGGCGCGGGTACGCGACCTGTTCGAGCAGGCCCGCGCCCAGGCGCCCGCCATCATCTTCATCGACGAGCTGGACGCCCTGGGCCGCGCCCGCAACGCTGCCATGCCCGGCGGCGGCAATGACGAGAAGGAGCAGACATTGAACCAGCTCCTGGCGGAGATGGACGGGTTCGATCCCTCTTCCGGCGTGGTGCTGCTGGCGGCAACGAACCGGCCGGAAATTCTCGACCCCGCTTTGCTGCGCGCCGGGCGGTTCGACCGGCAGGTGCTGGTGGACCGGCCGGACAAGGCCGGGCGGGTGCAGATCCTCGGCATCCATATCAGGAAGATCAAGCTGGCTTCGGGCATTTCCGTGGAGGAAATCGCCGCGCTCACCCCCGGTTTCACCGGGGCGGATCTTGCCAATCTGGTGAATGAGGCCGCCTTGCTCGCCACGCGCCGCCAGGCGGATGCGGTGACGCTGGCGGATTTTTCGGCGGCCATCGAGCGCATCATCGCCGGGCTGGAAAAGCGCAACCGGCTGCTGGTGCCCAAGGAGCGCGAGATCGTGGCGCATCACGAGATGGGCCATGCCGTCACCGCCATGGCGCTGCCGGAGACCGACAAGGTGCAGAAAATCTCCATCATCCCGCACGGTATCGCGGCTTTGGGCTACACCATCCAGCGTCCCAGCCAGGACCGCTTCCTGATGAGCCGTGCCGAGATGCTGGACCGCATGACCGTGCTGCTGGGCGGGCGCGCGGCGGAATCGCTGATTTTCCCAGACGTCTCCACCGGTGCCGCGGATGATCTGGCACGGGCGACGGATATCGCCCGCGCCATGGTGGTGCGCTATGGCATGGAGCCCTCTCTCGGCCAGATGAGCTATGAGCCGGAGACCCAGCATTTCCTGACCGGCCCCGGCCAGGATTGGCACCCGCGCCAATATAGCGAGCAGACGGCGGCAAGGATCGACCGCGCCGTGCACGACATGGTGGAGGCCGCCTTCGCCCGGGCCCGCGCCATTCTGCAGGCCAACATGGCGGTGCTGCGCGAAGGCGCGCAGGAATTGCTGCACGAGGAAACGATCTCCGACGGTGAATTGGCGGCCCTGGCCAGGAAAGTGCCGGCCTGGAAAGATCATGAATGAACAGCAGGACGCTGTTGCCTTTCTTTCCGCCGGTGCGGAAGCGGTTTTTTCCACCCATATTTCCCGCGTGTTCCTGAAGGGCGACAGGGCATACAAGCTCAAACGCGCGGTGCGCTACCCTTATGTCGATTATTCCAGCCTCGCCGCGCGCAAGCATTTTTGCGAGATGGAGCTGGCGCTCAACCGCCGTACGGCGCCCAGCCTGTACCGGCGGGTGCGCGCCCTGACGCGCGCGGAAAATGGCGGGCTGGAATGGGACGGGCCCGGCGCGCCGGTTGAATATGTGCTGGAGATGCGCCGCTTCCCCGATGAAGCGCTGTTCGACCGCATGGCCGCGCGGGGGGAGATCACCCAGGCCATGCTGCGCGCGCTGACCGATACCATCGCGGATTTCCACGCCCGTGCGGAGATTGTGCAAGGTGCCGGGTTGAAGGCCGTCATCGCCGGCAATGCGGAACGGCTCATCGCCTCTTGCCCGCCTTTGCACCGCGCGGCGGTTGAAGCGTTGAACCAGGCCACGCTGGCGGCCTATGCGCGGCGGGACACGCTGCTCGCCTGCCGCGCCGCGGCGGGAAGGGTACGCCGCTGCCACGGCGATCTGCATCTGGGCAATATTCTACTGCTGGACGGACGCCCGGCATTGTTCGACTGCATCGAGTTCTCAGACGAATTCGCCTGTATCGATGTGCTTTACGATCTTGCCTTCCTGCTGATGGATCTGCTGCGCCGGGGCGATGATGCGGGGGCCTCTCTGGTCGCCAACCGTTATCTCGATGTCAGCGGGGATGAAGGCGGGCTGGTGCTGCTGCCTTTGTTCATTTCGGTGCGTGCCGCCATCCGCGCGCATGTTTCCGTGGCGCAGGGCAAGAGCGAGGCGGCTTCGGATTATCTGGCCCTGGCGGCCCGCGCATTGCGCCCCGCCCCGCCCCGCCTGCTGGCGGTGGGCGGTTTCAGCGGCAGCGGCAAATCCACCCTGGCGGCCGCGCTGGCGCCGCATGTTCCGCCTTTGCCCGGCGCGCGGGTGCTGCGTTCGGATGTTCTGCGCAAACGCCTGGCGGGTCTGGCGCCGGAAACCCGCCTGCCCGCAAGCGCTTATGGCAGAGAAGCCAGCGCGCGCGTCTATGCCCATATGCTGGCGCTGGCGGAGGCGGCTTTGCGCGCGGGCTTCAGCGTTATTCTCGACGCCGCCTTCCTGAAGCAAGCCGAGCGCGACGAAGCCGCCGCCCTGGCCGCGCGGCTGGGCGTGGCGCTTCAGGGGGTCTGGCTCGATGCGCCGGATGAAGTGCTGGAAGCCCGGCTCGCCGCCCGGCGCAACGATGCCTCCGACGCGGGCATCGAGGTTCTGCGCGCCCAGCGCCGTTCCGCCGAACCGGCCGCCACCTGGAAGCGGATCGACGCCGCGCAACCGCCCGCGGTGCAATGCGCCGAAGCGCTGGCGGCGGATCGCGGCATTGTTTGACTTTCGTCAATGACGCTGCCGGCCTGAGCACCTAGGAAACACCTGTCCGGTGAAAGGCATGGGTGATGCGAGATGGTTTGACGATGCTCCGCGCCATTTCTCATGCCTGCGCATCACCCTTGCTCGGAGCAAAGCCAATGAGCGGAGCCGGCATTGTCAATAACACGCGCCTCGCCAGCGGGCAGGGCGCGAAAATCCCGGCCAGCGTGGCTTTTGCATGGCGTACGGCAAATAACATAGGAAATCAGTCATGACCGAAACACACCCAGCCCCCGGGGTTTTCTCGGAAGTCGGAAAACTGCGTGAAGTGATGGTGCACAGGCCCGATCTCAGCCTGAGCCGCCTGACCCCCGCGAATTGCCATGAACTGCTGTTCGACGATGTGATCTGGGTGAAGAAGGCCCGCCAGGAGCATGATGCCTTCGTGGATGCGCTGCGCGAGCGTGGTGTGCAGGTGCAGGAATTTGGCGAGGCGCTGGCCGATACGCTGGCGGACCAAATCGCCCGCGCCTGGCTGCTGGACAAGCGGCTGGGTGCCGCCGAGGCGGGCAGCGCTGATGCGGAGCTGCGCGCCTGGCT
Source organism: uncultured Pseudomonadota bacterium (assembly GCA_963794625.1). Lineage (GTDB taxonomy): Bacteria > Pseudomonadota > Alphaproteobacteria > Acetobacterales > Acetobacteraceae > Acidocella. The sequence continues at coordinate 117,422 of CAWCEU010000009.1, read as the reverse complement.
GGAGGAAATGCCAGTTTCCCAGCTTGCCGCCTACATGATCGGCGGCATTGCCCGCGCGGAACTGCCCTTTCTGCCCCACACGCTCTACGGTATGACCCGCGCGGCGCATGAATTCATTCTGCCGCCTTTGCCCAACCAGCTTTTTGCCCGCGACACGAGCTGCTGGGTGGAAACCGGCGTATTTGTGAACCCGATGCACTGGCCCGCCCGCCAGCAGGAGGCCGCGAATGTCGCGGCCGTGTATAAATTCCATCCGCGCTTCAAATCCGCCGCGTTCGATTTCTGGTTCAGCGCGCCGGAGGAAGAGCATGGCCTCATCAGCCTCGAAGGTGGTGACGTGATGCCGCTGGGCAATGGCGTCGTGCTCATCGGCATGGGGGAGCGTTCCACCCCGCAGGCGGTTTCGCTCTACGCGCGGCGCCTGTTCGCGGCGGGTGCGGCGGAGCGGGTGATCGCGGCGCTGATGCCGAGCGACCGCTCCTTCATGCATCTCGATACGGTCTTCACCTTTTGCGACCGCGATCTCGTGACCATCTATCCGGACGTGGTGCACAGGCTGAAACCCTTCTCGCTCCATCCCGCCGGCAAGGGCGCGGAATTGAAGATCGTCGAGGAAAAAAAGAGCTTTCTCGATGTCGTGGCGCAGGAGCTAGGGCTGAAGGCTTTGCGCGTGATCGAAACCGGCGGCGATTCCTACGAGGCCGAGCGCGAACAATGGGATGACGGCAACAACGTCTTTGCCGTGGAGCCAGGCGTGATCATGGCCTATGACCGCAACGTCTACACCAACACCAAGCTGCGCAAGGCGGGGGTGGAGGTGATCACCATCGAAGGCGCTGAGCTGGGGCGCGGGCGCGGCGGTTCGCATTGCATGACCTGCCCCATCCGCCGCGACGCAATTTAAGGAGATCAGATCATGACCAATCTGCGTGGCCGTTCCGTGTTGCGGCTGGATGATTTTTCCGAAGCCGAGATTCTCGATCTTCTGCGCCTGGGGGCTGAACTGAAAGCCGCCAAGCGCGGCGGCTACGAGGTGCAGCGCCTGAAAGGCAAAGCCCTGGCCTTGATCTTCGAGAAGGACTCCACCCGCACCCGCTCCGGTTTCGAGGTCGCGGCCTATGACCAGGGCGCGCATGTGACCTATATGGGGCCAAGCGGCAGCCATATCGGCCATAAGGAAAGCATCAAGGACACGGCGCGCGTTCTGGGCCGCATGTATGATGCCATCGAGTTCCGCGGCTTCGCCCAGGCGGATGTGGAGGAGCTGGCGCAATATGCCGGTGTGCCGGTTTATAACGGCCTCACCGATGCCTCGCACCCCACCCAGGTGCTGGCGGATTTCATGACCATGCGCGAATTCTGCGAGAAGCCGTTCAAGCAGATCAGCTTCGCCTTCATGGGCGATGGGCAGGATAATGTGGCCCTCTCCTTGGCCATGGGTGCCGCGAAGCTCGGCATGAAGATGCGCTTCGGCGCGCCGGAAGCATTATGGCCGCTGGCGGAGGACAAGGCGCGGCTGGATGCGGCGGCTGCCATCAGCGGTGCGCAGATCACTTTCGAGGCCGATCCGGAAAAAGCCGTGCAAGGCGTGGATTTCATCTGCACCGATGTCTGGCTGTCCATGGGCGAGGATGACAGCCTCTGGAAGCCGCGTATCGAATTGCTGCGCCCCTACCAGGTGGATGCGGCGCTGATGAAAGCAGCGGGCAATGACGCGGTGAAATTCATGCACTGCCTGCCGGCCTTCCATAACACCGAGACGCAGGTTGGGCGCGACATCGAAAAACGCTTCGGCCTGTCCGCCATGGAAGTGACGGACGAGGTCTTCGAATCCCCCGCCTCCATCGTGTTCGACGAGGCGGAAAACCGCATGCACTCCATCAAGGCGATGCTCGTCGCCACGCTGGCCTGATGCGCATCGTCGCGGCACTGGGCGGCAACGCCCTGCTCAAGCGTGGCGAGCCGCTGAGTGCGGCCGCCCAGCAACAGAACGTGGTACAAGCCGCCAAACAGCTCGCGGCGCTGGTGGCGGCGGGGCATAGCCTCATCGTCACCCATGGCAATGGCCCGCAAGTGGGGCTGCTGGCCTTGCAGGCCGAGGCCGGGCCGCCCGCCTCGGCCCAGCCGCTGGATGATCTGGACGCCGAAAGCGAAGGCTGGATCGGCTATGTCCTGGAGCAGGAGCTGGCGAATGCCCTGCCGCCGGGCACCGAGATCGCCACGCTTCTCACCCGCATCGAGGTGAAGGCGGATGACCCGGCCTTTGCCACCCCGTCCAAGCCCATCGGTCCGGTCTATGACGAGGAAACGGCTAAACTCCTGGCCGCCCAGCGCGGCTGGCATATGGCGCCGGACGGCAAATTCTGGCGGCGCGTCGTGCCCTCGCCAGCGCCGGTTACGGTGCTGAACGAGGCGAGCATCATCCGGCTGGCGGCGGCGGGCACGCTGGTCATCTGCGCCGGTGGAGGCGGCATTCCGGTGGTGCGGGACGCGGCGGGCCAATGGAAAGGCGCGGAAGCGGTGATCGACAAGGACGCCGCCAGCGCGCTGCTCGCCATTCAGCTCAAGGCGGATATCTTCATGATGCTGACCGATGTGGATGCGGTCTATCAGGATTACGGCACGCCTTCCCAGCATCCGCTGCGCCAGGCCACGCCGGGAGAGCTGGCGGGCGATGCATTCGCCGCCGGCAGCATGGGGCCGAAAGTGGCCGCCGCGTGCCGCTTTGCCCGTGAAACCGGCCACCCCGCCGCCATCGGTCGGTTGCAGGATGCCCCCGCCATTCTGGCCGGGCAGGCGGGCACGCGGATCGGTTAACCGGAATTGTTGACAAACCTGCCGCGGGCTTCTCAACATTCCGGTATGAAGACGACATGCCTCATCGCCGCCATGGTCCTCCTCGCCATGCCAGCCGCCCGCGCGGCTGATTGCGGCAATGCCGGCACGCAGGCGGATCTGGATGCCTGCGCCGCCACCGCCTTCAAGGCGGATGACGCCACGCTCAACCAGCTCTACAAGCAGATCAAGACGCGGCTGGGCGATGATGCGGCCAAGCAGAAAGCCCTCGCCACCGCCCAGCGCGCCTGGATCGCCTACCGCGATGCCGAGTGCGGTTTCGCGGCCTCCGGCGTGGAAGGCGGCAGCATCTACCCGATGGTCGTGACCGATTGCCAGGACGAGCTGACAAAGCATCGCATCCAGGATTTCAAGGCTTATCTCTCCTGCCAGGAAGGCGATACGTCCTGCCCGGTGCCCAGCGCGGGCTAACGCCTGGAAAAGCAAAAGGCCTGAGGCATTCGCCCCAGGCCTTTTTTACACCTGCCTGAGACGGCTTATGCGGCCTGGCGCCGGTGCGCCATGGCGGCGTTGACCAGCGCCAGCACCACGCCGCCGGTGAAAATGAAAGTGGACAGCACGAACACCTGCGGCGGGATGCCGACCTTGACCGCGCCATAGACCCAGAGCGGGAAGGTGAGCGTTTGCCCGGCGACGAAGGTGGTGATGATCAGATCATCGATCGAAAGCATGAAGCAGAGCATGCAGGCGCCGACCATGCCGGGCAGGATGAGCGGGAAGGTGACGGTCCAGAACGCCACCCAGGGTGTCGCGCCCAGATCCGCTGCCGCCCTGTCCAGCGAACGGTCCAGCCCGGAGACGCGCGCACGGATCACCACCACCGCGAAGGCCAGGTTGAAGGCGACGTGCGCGATGAAAATGGTCAGCAGCCCGCGCGGCAGATTGAGCGCCAGAAAGAGCGATAGCAGCGACGCGCCGACAACGACGGCCGGTGCGGCGATATCGGCGAAGATCACCAGATCCGTCGCGGACTTGCCCCAGAATTTATAGCGCGCCAGCGCCAGCGCCAAAGGCGTGCCGATAATCGCGGAGATGATGGCGCTGCCGATCGCCACTTCCAGGGAATGCACCAGCGCGGTGGTAAGATCCTGAATCGCGAAGGCATCGCCATAATTGGCGGCGGTGAAATGCAGCCAGTTCAGCGCAATGCGCCCGTTGGGGGCGAAATTAAAACTGAACACCACCATCACCGCGATGGGCAGCATGGTGTAGACGATCATCGCCCAGGTGAAGCAGGCCAGAATCCGCTCGCCCAGCCGGCTCGGCTTATAAACGGAGGGCAGGGGGGTTACGGTGGCGCTCATGCCGCGTACTCCTGGATGGTATCGGTGCCGAAGACCTTGGAATAGAGCAGGATGGCGATCATCAGCATCAGCATCAACATGGAGGAAAGCGCCGAGGCCATCGGGTAATCCTGGCTCTCGAAGAACGCATCCTGGATGATATTGCCGATCATGTAGGTGCCGGGTCCGCCGAGCAGCGCCGCATTCACGAAATCGCCGACATTGGTGACGAATACGAGCAGAAAGCCCGCGAACACGCCGGGGGCCGAGAGCGGCAGGATGATCTTCAGGAACGCCGTAGCGGGCGAGGCGTAGAGATCATTGGCGGCGCGCACCAGGCGGCGGTCCATCTTCTCCAGCACCACATAAAGCGGCAGCACGTAATAGGCGAAGCAATTATACACCAGCCCGCCGATAACCGCCCATTGCGTGGAGAGCAGATGGAAATTCTGCGGCAGCAGCCCCATGGCCTTCAACGGCCCGAACAGGAAGCCCTGGTCGGACAGGATGAACTCCCAGGCCAGCACGCGGATGACGAAGGAGACGAAGAACGGCAGCATGATGAGGAAGAGATAGGTGCTCTTATGCCGCCCGCCGTAAAACGCGATCCAGTACGCCACCGGGTAGGAGATCAGCAGCGTGATCACCGTCGATGCGGTGCCGTACCAGAAGGAGCGCAGGAACGCGTCCTGATAGCCATTGAAGGCATCGACGAATTCCTGAAAATTATCGGACAGGGTGAAGCCGGAGATCGGATCGCCGACCGCCAGCGCCATGCCCAGCATCGATCCCATGGGGATCAGGAAGAACACAAGCAGATATACCCAGCTCGGCAGGCTGAGCAGATAGGGAGCCAGTTTTCCGCGCAGCTGCCGCATGGGTTATCTCCTTCTCAGCCCTGGATGATCGGGTTGAAGGTGCTCAACCATTTCTGGTATTCGGCGTAGTTCTTGAACGCATGGAACTCATGCGCCCTGGCCAGCTCGGACTCGGGCGGGAACACCAGCGGGGAATTCGCCACGTCGGGGTCCTTGATGACGTTCAGGATATAATCCTTCGCCGCCGGCACCGGGCAGATATAGTTCACGTAATCCTCAATGATGCCCGCGGCTTCCGGCGTGTAGTAATAATTCATCCATTCCAGCGCGGAGAGCGGGTTCTGGGTGCCGACGGGGATGCACATATTGTCGTGCCAGATCGAACAGCCTTCCTTGGGCACGACAAATTTCAAATCCTTATAGCCCTTGGAATTCGCCTGATAGATATCGCCGGACCAGGCCATGGTGATCCAGATATCGCCATTCTCCAGCGCATTGATGTAGCTCTGGTCGTAATACTGGCGCACCAGCCCCTTGGATTTCTGCTCCTTCAGGGTCGCCGCCGCCTTTTCCCAATCCGCGGGGGTGGAGGTGGTGGGGTCGATGCCGAGCTTGATCATCGCGGCACTGCCCAGCTCGGTCACGTCCGAGAGCATGCCGATATGGCCCGCGAAGGCCGGATCCCACAGATCGTCCCAGGCTGGTGATCTCGCGCTTGGTCAGCTTGGGGTTGTAGCCGATGCCGGTCAGGCCGGACTGCCACACCATCGTGTGCTTGTTGCCCGGGTCATAAGGCGGGTTCTTCACGCTGGGGCTGGCGTTTTTATCGAAGTTCGGCACCTTCTCGCGCCAGATCGGCACCAGGAATTTCTGCATCAGCAATTCGGTGAGATACCAGCCATCGGTGATCACCATCATGTCATAGCCGGTCGGCTGGCCGGATTTCAGCACCGGCGCGATCTTCGCGTAGAAGGAGGGGTCGTCCTGAATGACTTCCTGATAGGTGACCTTGATGCCGGTCTGTTTGGTGAACGTATCCAGCGTGGGATGGTCCTTCCCGTCGGAAGAGACGTCGATATAGAGCGGCCAGTTGGCGAACACGAACTCCTTGGTCGGCTTCTGGCTGGCCCACCAGGCCTTCCAGTCGGTCACTTTCTCGGCACGCGCAATCTGCGGGGCCAGGGCGGCCATCAGGGCAGCCCCGGCGCCGCGCAGAAAATTCTGCCGTGTCAGGCGCGGCTGCGTCAGGCCACGGTAAAAGGCCTGGGTCAAGCCCTGGCCGCTCTGGTCGTCTTGGCTCATGTCACTCTCCTTCGGGTTGAGTCAGGTTGGCGGCGACAGCGAATGTATGCGCCGGGTTCCAGGTCAGGCGCACGGTCTGGCCTGGGGCAATGTCCTCGCTGCGGCCGGAATTCTGCGCATACACGCTAAGCTCCCGTCCGGTTTTGCTTTCCATCATGTATTGGCGGCTGACACCGAGATAGACGGAAACGCCCGCCTTCGCCTCGATCATGTTCCAGCCCTGCTCCTCGCTTTCGCCGGGCGCCAGGATATGGAATTTCTCCGGCCGCACGCCGATCTTCACGGCCGCGCCGCCTCCGGCCGGCAGGGCGCTCACCGGCAGCTTCACCACCGCGCCATCCTCCAGCTTCACCAAAGCGGTGTCCGCACCTTGTTCCACCACCTTGCCGGGAATCAGGTTGGAGGCGCCAAGGAAGGAGGCGACGAATTCCGTCGCCGGGTGATCATATACTTCAGCGGGCGTGCCCACCTGCTCGATCCTGCCTTTGGACATCACCGCCAGCCGGTCGGACATCGCCATCGCCTCTTCCTGGTCATGCGTGACGAAGAGGAAGGTGATGCCGATTTCGTTCTGGATGCGCTTCAGCTCGATCTGCATCTGCTTGCGCAGCTTCAGGTCGAGCGCGCCCAGAGGCTCGTCGAGCAACAGCAATTTGGGTTTGTTCACCAGGGCCCGGGCCAGGGCCACACGCTGCGCCTGGCCGCCGGAGAGTTGGCCAGGCCTGCGCTTGGCGAAGCTGGTCAGGTCCACCAGCGCCAGCATTTCCTTCACCCGGCTTTCGATCTCCGCCTTCGGCAGCCCCTTGCGCCGCAGGCCGAACGCGACATTCTCGAAAATATCGAGATGCGGAAACAGCGCGTAGGACTGGAACACCGTGTTCACATCCCGCTTATAGGATGGCTGGCGGCTCACATCCTCGCCATCCAGATAGATCGCCCCGGAGGTGGGCGATTCGAACCCGCCGATCATCGAAAGGGTGGTGGATTTGCCGCAGCCCGAGGGGCCGAGCAGCGAGAAGAACTCGCCCCCTTTGATGGCGAGGGAGATATTGTCAACGGCCGTCCAGCCCCCGAATTGTTTGATGACATTCTCCAGCCTGACATCATGCTGGTTGGAAGGTGCGGGGTTCATGCGAAGGCTCCGGCTTTTGCAATTGTGGCGGGGAGATGCGGCGCGGCGGGGCCGGCCAGCGGGGCGGGGGTTGCTGTTCTTGTCGCCATCATGCGGCCGCCGGGATGAAAAATGCGGCAGGCCGTGGCGCCGGGCAGAAGGGGGGCGAGGGCTGCGCCACCGGCAGCCATATTGGGGGGAGATGCACCATGCGGCGCTGCCGCCTCACCCCGCAAACGCCCAGCCCCTGTCTTGTTGCTTCGTGGTCGGTTTCAAACCGAATTCCTCTCCGGTTGCCGTCAACGTATCATATAGAGTTTTTTCACAGTCTCGTGCACGGTGCAAACCCCGCGCCAATCTTTCGGGAAAAAGGCCGCCGTGTCCGGGGTGATTTCGATCACCTCGCCGGATTCATGCACATAAGTCGCCTTGCCCTGCAGAAAATGGCAGAATTCATCGCGGGTCACATGGCAGTCCCATTTGCCCGGCGTGCAGACCCACAGCCCGCATTCGGATTCACCATCCGGCCCCTTATGGATCAGCTTGCCGGAGGTGTGGCTCTCCCCTTCGATCATGGTGGGGATCACGCCCCAGTCGGTCAGCTCCGTCTGGGCGAGCGGGTTGCGTAGATAAGGCGCGGTTGGCATGCGGGTGCGATTCCGTTCAGGTCAGAAAATAAAGATTCCGGATGGTCTCCAGGACCAGGCATTCGCCGGTCCAGCCCGCCGGGAACAGGATGGCGGTGCCGGGTGTCACGTCTATCACCTCGCCCTCATCGCTGCGATAGACCGCCCGGCCAGAGATGAAATGACAGAACTCATCCCGCGGGATGCTCAAACGCCAACGCCCCGGCGTGCAGACCCATAATCCGCTTTCCGTTCCGGTCTCACGGTCCTTGTATAGAAGCCGCCCGGAGGAATGCGATTGACCTTCGAGCACATCCGGCTGATCGCCCCAATCCTTCAGCCCCGCGAAACGGGCCGCATCGCGGATATGGGGCGCGCTGGCCGCCAGCATGTCTTCGGCCGCCTGGTTAGGTAAGGAAAGCTCACTCATGCCAGCAATCCATGCAGAATTCGTGCCGCTTTCTCCGGCCCGCTACGCGCCTGCATATGGGCCGAGGCCGCCGCCAGCTTCGCCTTCATCGCCTGATCGCCGATACAAGCCTGTAATTTCTGCGCCAGCTCCGCATCGCTCCAGTCATAGCGCGGCATCTTGAAGCCATGGCCGGTTTCCTGCACGCGGGTGGCATTGTCGTGCCCGTCCCACACATAAGGCATGATGATCGCGGGTTTGCCGAAATAAAGGCACTCGGTAAAGCTGTTATTGCCGCCATGATGGATCACCGCATCCATTTGCGCGATGACCGATGGCTGCGGGAACCAGCTTTCGATGATCACATTCTCCGGCACGTCCTCATAGGAATCCTTGTAGTCCCCCACGTTCACAAGCGCGCGGTAGGGCAGGGTGCCGATCACCTTGATGATGCGTTTCAGCAGCTCCGTATCGCCAGCCCCCAAACTGCCGAAGCTCACATAGATGAGCGGCCCGCTGCTATTTTTGCCGAATGATGGAATCTCATAGGGCTTTTCATTGCGCACGCAGCCTTCGAGATATTGGAACCGTTCCGGAGCCAGCGGGTGCTTGCGGGCAAACGCCACGGGCTCAGGATAGAGCAGCAGATTCATGAAGGGCGAGGCTTCGAAGAACTGCCCGATCGGGTACGGCGTTTCCCCGCACTCCGTCAGGAAATGATTGAAATCCGCATGGATCGGCGCGATCACCTCATTGAACCGCGCGCGATAGGCCGCATGGCAGGCAAAATCCTTTTCCCCGCAACCGGAAAGATGCGGCGGGATCTCCTCATCCTCGATCTCATTTTCCGAACAGGAAATAATCCGCACCCAGGGCTTGCCGAATTGCTTGATGGCGGGGAAGAGAATCACATTATCCACGCAAATCAGGTCGGGCTTTATCTTCGCCAAGATGCCGGGCAAATCCTTCTGCGCCCATTTCGCGCTGTCGACGATCGCCTCCCAGCAATCCTTCACATAATTATCGATCTGCTCGTAAGGGGTTTTGCGGAAATTCGGGATATGGCCGTTGATGAAATCCTCCCAGAATTTCGCCATTTGCTCGGGCGGCATCGGGGCGGAGAGATTGACCGGATGCGCCTCGAACCCATAGCCCTCATAGACGGAGACGAAACCAGGGTCTGAAAGAAAAACGGGCCTGTGCCCCAGCGCAGCCACGGCCTGCGCGATGCCGACAGAGTTGAGCGCCGGGCCAAAAGCGGCCTCGGGGAAAAACGCGATGGTTCTTGGCATGCAACCCCTGTTGATTGTCCCGGCAGAAACGGTACGATTAAAAAAATAAACACGTCAACCGCTAAATTTATGTGCAGCGGCGTTGTTACAAAGGATTGCCTATGATCGACCCTTTCGCCCCCGTCTATTTTTCAGGCACTTGGCGTGAGGCCGCCGGTCCGGCGCGGGATGTCATAGACCCCGCGACCCTGCTCGCCGCCGGGCGGATCGCCGAGACCACGGCGGCGGAGCGTGAGGCCGCCTTGGACGATGCCCGCGCCGCCCAGCGCCTCTGGGCAGGGCTGGATGCCAAAAGCCGCGCCGCCGCCCTGCACCGGGTTGCCAACCGGATCGAAGCCGCGGACATGCGCGGCTGTGCGGAGCTGATGTGCCGCGAGGTTGGCAAGACCTATCCGGATGCGATCGGCGAACTTGCCAATTGCGCCGGCGTGTTCCGCTATTTCGCCGAAATGGCGCGCGACGAGGCAGGCAAGGTGGCGGGCACCACCCAAACCGGCAGCTTCCAGTTCGCGCGCTATGAGCCGCTGGGGCTCTCCGTGCATATCATGCCCTTCAACTTCCCGGTGCTGCTGATGTGCTGGACAGCGGCGGCCTCGCTGGCGGCGGGCAATGGCTGCATCGTCAAGCCCGCCCCCGCCGCCACGCTCTCCACCCTGGACTTCATGCAGGTCTTCGCCGATCTGCCGGCGGGGCTCATCGCCTGCCTGCCCGGCGGGGCGGCGCTGGCCGCCGCCCTCATCGAAAGCCCGAAAACCAACGCCGTCGCCTTCACGGGCTCAGTGGCGGCCGGGCGGGCCGTGGCCATCGCGGCGGCGGGGCAGATGAAACCGGCGGTGATCGAGGCAGGCGGGTCCGACCCGCTGATCGTCACCGCCAGCGCGCCGCTGGAGGTCGCGGCCGCGGGCGCCGTCACCGCCGCCTTCCATCTCACCGGCCAGGTCTGCACCTCCGCCGAGCGGCTTTTCGTGCAGGATTCGGTGCATGATGAATTCCTGCGCCTTTTCGCCGAAAAAACCCGGGCCTTGCGCATCGGCAACGGCCTGAAAAAATCCGAGATCGGCCCGCTGGTCTCCGAAGCCGCGCGGGAGAAAGTAATCCGCCTGGTGGAAGATGCCACGGCCAAGGGGGCCGCCATCCTCACCGGCGGGCGCATCCCGCCCTCCGAACCCGTGGGCTGGTTCTACGAACCCACCATCCTCACCGGCTGTACGCCGGAGATGGCGGTCATGCGTGAGGAATGTTTCGGCCCCGTCGCCGCCGTGATGAAGGTGAAGGATCTTAACGAGGCGATCCTTCATGCCAACGCCACGCCCTTCGGCCTTGGCGCCTCCATCTTCACCACCTCGCTGGAGGAGGCGATGGAAGCCGCCGAGCGGCTGGAGGCGGGGATGGTCTGGGTGAACAACCCGCTTATCGACAATGACGCATTGCCCTTCGGCGGCTGGAAGCAATCCGGGCTGGGCCGCGAACTCTCCAGGCTGGGGCTGGATACATTCCGGCGCAGCAAGATGGTGGTCATCGACCATAAGCCGCAAATCCAGGGCTGGTGGTACCCCTACCCGGATGAATGGTTCCACGAGGCCGAAGGCCGCAAGCACAGCTAATACGATGGGTTGGTCATACCATGGGTTGGCTAACGGTTTCTTAAGCTCTCCGCCATAAAAAGCCGTGAATGGCACGTGCGGCGCGGGAGAGCTGTTAGGTGGGCGGGTTCTATTTGCCGGGTCTGCTGCTTTGGGTCAGCCAGTTCAGCCTGCTGCTGGTGGGGCTGGCGCTGTGTCTCTGCCTCACCGGCTCCTATACGGTGATGATCCTGCTGCGCCGCGCCAGGGTGCTGCAAGGCGCGCGCCGTGTATCCTGGTTCCTGGCGCTATGCCTGTGCTTCGGGGCGGATGTCTGGGCCACGCATTTCATCGCCATGCTCGCTTTCGACCCCGGAATACCCGTCTATTACAACGCCGGGCGCACCATCCTCTCGGTGCTGGCGGCGGTGCTGGGCGCGGCCCCGGCCTTTGCGCTGCTCATCTGGCGGTCGGAGATGCGGCTGGTTTGGGCGCTGTCGGGTATCTTGCTGGGCACGGCGATCGGGGCCATGCATTTCATCGGCATGTCGGCGATGGAGCTGTGCGGCAGCTTCGGCTACCAGCCGGCCTTCGTGACGGCCAGCCTGGGGGCGGGCATGGTGTTCGCGGCATTGGCCATGCGCGCCAAGCTGCACGCCACCGGCCCCCGCCCGGTGCGGGCCAGCCTGCTGCTTACCGCCGGCATATGCGGGCTGCACTTCACCGCCATGGGCGGGCTGGTGCTGTTTCCCCAGGCGGGGTGGGATCTTCCGCCCGCCGTCAACGGGGTGGACAAGGCCAATCTCGCCGCCGCCATTGCCGGGGTCAGCCTCTTGCTGCTCGTCACGCTGCTGATCAGCGCGACAGCGGACGCCAAGCTGGTGGAACGCCAGCTTGAGGCCAGGCGCCTCTGGCATTTATCCCGGCATGACGATCTCACCGGCCTGCTCAACCGCCGCGGCCTGCGGGAGCGGCTGGAGCGCCTGGCCGCCAGCCGCCCAATGCTGATCAGCCTCGGGCTGGAACGGCTGAAGCCGGTGAATGATCTGTTCGGGCGCGAATTGGTGGACAAGCTGCTCTGCCAGGCGGCCGCGCGTCTGGCGGGCTGCCTGCGGGACGGTGACATTCTCGCCCTGCCGGGCGGGGATGAATTCGTGGTGCTGCGGGCGCGGGAAACCGAATGCGACGAGGCGCTGGACCTGGCCCGCAAGCTTATCGCCTGCCTGTCGGAGCCGTTTCTCATCGATGGCGTAACCGCGCAGATCGGCGCCTGTGCCGGTCTGGTGCGCAGCGATGGCGGCGGGGAAGGCGCGGAGGCGCTGCTCAGCGCCGCCGATATCGCGCTGCGCGAGGCCAAGGCCGCCGGAGCCGGGCAGATGCGGCTTTTCACGGAGGTGATGAGCGCCAAATTGCTGCGCCGCCACCAGCTGGAGCAGGAATTCCACGGCGCCCTGCGCAACCGGGAATTCCTGCTTTTCTACCAGCCTTTATTCGATTGCCGCAGCCTGAAGCTGCGCGGGTTCGAGGCGCTGGCCCGCTGGCAGCACCCGGCGCGCGGGCTGATCGGGCCGGATGAGTTCATTCCCGTGGCTGAGGCGGGCGGCATGATCACGGCATTGGGCGATTACGTGCTGGAGGAAGCTTGCCGCACGGCCCGCACATGGCCGGAGGATTTGCGCATCGCGGTCAATTTGTCACCCATGCAGCTGAAGGACCCGGCCTTGCCCGGAAAGGTGCGGGCGGTGCTGGCGCATACCGGCCTGGCCCCGCAGCGTCTGGAGCTGGAATTGACCGAGGGCGCGATGCTGGAACAGACCGGCCAGGTTCAGGCCAGCCTGGCGGCATTGAAGGCCGCCGGCGTCAGCCTCGCCATCGATGATTTCGGCGCGGGCTATTCCAGCCTCTCCTATCTCCACCGTTTTTCCTTCGAGCGGCTGAAGATCGACAAATCCTTCACCAGGGAGATCACAGCCAGCCCGGATGCGCGGATCATCACCGGGGCGATCATCGGCCTTGGCGCGGCCCTGGGCATGGCGGTGCTGGCAGAGGGGGTGGAGACGGAGGCGCAGCTCAACATTCTGCGCAAGGCCGGATGCGGGCAGGTGCAAGGCTATCTGCTTGGCCGGCCAATGCCGGAGACGGATGTGCAAGGCTTGCTGGAAAGGGTGGCCCGTGCCGGCGGCCGGGCCGTGCCCGCCTGATCAAAGCCGGGCGAGCGCGCCATCCACCTCGGCGGCCAGGGCGGCGTCGCCGCAGGAAAGCCGCCAGGAGGTGCGCGCCGCGCCGGGGGCCACGATGTCCACGATATGCTCCTGAAAGCCGTTATCCAGCCTCGTCCGCGCCTCATGGGCACCCAGAGCCGAGGCGGGCAGGATTTCCGCCCGCATCTGCGCGCCATCCGGCATCGCCAGAAACACCAGCCTATGGGCATGGTCTACCGCCAGCCCCACGCCACGGTCCAGAAAGCTCACATCCGGCAAGAAAGGGCGGTGCAGCCCGGCCAGGGCCTCTTCCAGCCGCCGCTGCTTGTGCCGCATGGTGCGGTTCTTCACCCGCTCGGCCATGCCCAGCCAGCCGCGCGTCGGCATCGCCGCTACGGCGCAGAGAATGAGCGTGCTGATGATGAACAGCCAATGAAAGATCATTGCATCACTCCACAAATTGACTGGATGCTTGTTGCATCGCTTTGCCCTAAAAAGCGCGTATTTGTTTAGTCGAAAAGCATGGTTTTGGCAAGATAAAACATATTTTACAAAATGACCTATAAATTGACTGGATTATTTATACAGTCAATTCTGGTTTTGATTTACCCCTTGATGGCATTGCCCCGTCCTGCCCTCTCCGGCCTGGAGCGCAGGCGCAAGTTTTGGTGAAGCGGGGCGGCGGCGGTGGATATGTCCGTGCAACTATGCTTGAAGCGGAAGGTCAGCCGCCCCCTTAGAATCCCCGGCAATTTCAGAAGGCCCATGCAGCAGCTCATCTCTCTCGTCGTGCCGTTTTATAACGAGGAAGAATCAATCCGCGCCTTCGCGGACGCGGTGCTGCCGGTACTAAACGCCATCCCGGAGGCGGCGTGGGAAATCATCTGCGTGGATGATGGCAGCCAGGACCAAACGCTGGCCGGGCTGCTGGCGCTGGCGGCGGGGGAGCCGCGCGTGCGGGTGATCGAGCTGTCCCGCAATTTCGGCAAGGAGGCGGCGTTGACGGCCGGGCTGGAAGCGGCGCGCGGCGATGCGGTGATTCCCATGGATGCCGATCTGCAAGACCCGCCGGAATTGATCGCCCGCATGGTGGGCGCCTGGCGTGAGGGGGCGGAGGTGGTGCTGGCGCGCCGGACTGACCGCTCCACCGACACCATGCTGAAACGCGGCACGGCCTCTTTGTTCTACCGGCTCAACCGCCATATCTCGAATATCGAGCTGCCCGAGAATGTCGGCGATTTCCGGCTGATGGACCGCGCGGTGGTGGAGGCGCTGAAACAGCTGCCCGAGCGCCAACGCTTCATGAAAGGGCTATTTGCCTGGCTCGGCTTCAAGACGGTGACGCTGGATTACGTCCGCACCCCGCGCGTGGCGGGCAAGAGCAAATTCTCCGGTTTCCGCCTGTGGAATTTCGCGATGGAAGGCTTCACCAGCTTTTCCACCACGCCGTTGAAGATATGGACCTACCTGGGCGCGCTGGGGGCGGTTGTGGCGCTGGTCTACGCCGTTTTCATCGTGTTCAGAACCATCTTCTTCGGCAATCCCGTGCCGGGCTATGCCTCGATTTTCGTGGCGGTGACGTTTTTCGGCAGCGTGCAGCTCATCAGCATCGGCGTGCTGGGCGAATATATCGGGCGCATCTATGTGGAGACGAAACAGCGGCCGGTCTATCTGGTGCGCAAATTCCATAATTTCTGAGCCCCCGGGCCTAAGAGGTTAAAACACTCCCGCCGCCAGCCCGGCGGCCATGGCCTGGCCCAGCCCGGCACATTCGGCCAGTGCGGTGGCGGGCAAATGCTTGGGCGCCAGGATCGCCTCGGGCGTTTGCGCGCCGGTTAGGAAGATCAGCGGTTCCGCCACCGCCCGCAGCCGCCAGCCCGTGGCGATGCGGGCAATCTGCCGGGCGGCGCCGGTGCCGTCGGTTCCGGCGCAGATCAGGCTGGCATAGGGCCGGCCCTCGATGCGCCCCAGCGCCGGGTAATAGCAGCGGTCGAAGAAATCCTTCATCAGCCCGGCCATGGCGGCCAGGTTTTCCGGCGTGGCGAAAATATACCCGTCCGCCCCCAGCACATCCTCCGGCCTTGCATCGGGGGCGCGCAGCAGGCGGGTGGCCACCTCCGGCTCGCGCGCCGCCCCACGCGCGGCTTCCCGCGCCATTTGCGCCGTGCCGCCGGTAAGGCTGTGCTGGATGATGAGCAATGTCTTCACGTGCCCCAGCTTGCCCCCGCCAGCCGGGCGAGGAAAGCGCCATCGTGACGGGAAGATGGAGCTGGGTTATGCAGAGGGTAATGACGATGCCTATTTACCCCTTCCGCCGCGCCATATTCCTCGCCAGCCTCTTGGCGCTGCTTGCGGGGTGTGCGGCGCAGCCTCTCCATCAGGCATCGCCGCCCACGCCCCTCAATGCGCTCACCATCACGCCGGCGGACCTGCAAAAGGCCGAGCAGGAGGCGTATAACCAGGGGTTCGATGCGGGGCGGCGCTATCAGCGCAAGCATGACCAGGTGGCGGTAAGCCCCGCTCAACCGGATACGGCCGAGCAGGACGTGCCGCCCCCCGCCCAGGCGGACGGCAAGACCCAGGCCCCAACCCCGGCCCAGCCCGTTTGCCCGCCGCAGGTTGAGGCGAAGCCGCCGGCCCTGGCGCCGATTCCGCCGCTGCCGCCATCCTCCAGCTACACCACCTCCGGCCCGGCGCAGCCGCTCGCGCAATAGAGGGGGCGGCTTGAATAGGGGCGGTGCTTGGGCCAAACAGCCCGCATGGCGCCCCCCTTGCTTCTGCTCACCGATATTTCCGTCACCCTTGGCTCCGTGCCGCTGCTGGAGCGCGCGACGCTTTCCATCGGCGCCGGGGAGCGCCTCTGCCTGGTCGGGCGTAACGGCTCGGGCAAATCCACGCTGCTGAAAATCGCCTCGGGCGAGGTGGCCCTCGATTCGGGCACAAGGTTTTTCCAGCCGGGGGCGACCATGCGCTATCTGCCGCAGGAGCCGGACCTCTCCGCCTATGCGAATGTGATGGACTATGTGCTGGCCGGGCTGGGGTCGAATGACGATGAATACCGCGTGCGCTATCTGCTGGGCGAGCTGGGCTTGAGCGGTGACGAGACGCCCGGCCATCTCTCCGGCGGCGAGGCAAGGCGCGCCGCCCTGGCCCGCACATTGGCGCCGGAGCCGGATCTGCTGCTGCTGGACGAGCCGACCAACCATTTGGACCTGCCCGCCATTGAATGGCTGGAAGGCGAGCTGAAATCGCTGTCTTCGGGGCTGGTGCTGATCTCGCATGACCGGCGCTTTCTGGAAAACCTGTCCCGCTCGATGGTCTGGCTGGACCGTGGCCAGACAAAGCGCCTGGACAAGAGCTTCGCGCATTTCGAGGCCTGGCGCGACGAGGTGCTGGAACAGGAAGAGCAGGATTTCCACAAGCTCGGCCGCAAGATCGCCCGCGAGGAAGACTGGTTGCGCTACGGCGTCACGGCGCGGCGCAAGCGCAATGTGAAGCGCCTGGCCGGGCTGCACAGCCTGCGCGCCGAGCGCCGCAACTTCACCCACAAGCTCGGCACCGCCAAGCTGGCCAGCCTGGATGCCGCCACCTCCGGCAAGATCGTGGTGGATGCCGACGCCATCTCCAAGGCTTTTGGCGAGAAGCAGGTGGTGGACAACCTCACCTTCCGGGTGCTGCGCGGGGACAGGCTGGGTATTGTCGGCCCCAACGGGGCGGGCAAATCCACACTGCTGAAGCTGATTCTGGGGCAGCTGGCGCCGGATGCGGGCAGTGTGAAGCTGGGCACGGCGCTGGAAGTGGTGACACTGGACCAGCAGCGCGCGGATTTGAACCCCAACGCCTCCCTGGCCGACACGCTCACCGGCGGCAATAGCGACCAGGTGGTGGTGGGCGGCCAGGCCCGGCATGTGATCGGCTATATGAAGGATTTCCTGTTCAAGCCGGAACAGGCGCGCACGCCGGTGGGCACGCTTTCAGGCGGGGAGCGCGGGCGGCTGCTGCTGGCGCTGGCGCTGACCAAACCCTCCAACCTCTTGGTGCTGGACGAGCCGACCAATGACCTCGACCTCGAAACATTGGATTTGTTGCAGGAAATGCTTGGCGAATATCCGGGCACGGTGATCGTCGTCTCGCATGACCGTGACTTTCTGGACCGGGTTTGCACCTCCGTGCTGATGTCCGAAGGGCAGGGGCGCTGGGTGGAATATGCCGGTGGCTATTCAGATATGCTGGCCCAGCGCGGCGAAGGGGTGACAGCGGCGAAGCTGGAAAAAACCGAGAAGAAAGCCGCCGCGAAACCGGCCTCCGTGCCCTCCGCGACGCCGGTGAAAGCAAAAATCTCCTTCAAGGAACAGCATGAGCTGAAACAGCTCACCGACGACATCGCCAAGATGCATGTGCAGATGGGCAAGCTGGACGAAATTCTCGCCACGCCGGATCTTTACACGAAAGACCCAAAAAAATTCGCGGCCGCCACCGCGGCCTTGGCGGAGTGGCATGCGAAGCTGGAAAAGGCCGAAGAGCGCTGGCTGGAGCTGGAGATGCTGAAGGAGGGGTGAGCCCCCGGTTTTAAAAATGTTTGCGGGTGTGGGAGTTTTGTTCAAAAAACGCCCACGAAGCACCTGTCAATCCCGGTCCTTGAACGGATTATCCGTCCCGCGCAGATAAATCCGGATCGGCACGCCCGGCATCTCAAACGCCTCGCGCAACGAGTTCACCAGATAACGCTGATACGTCTCCGGCACCTGCTCCGCGCGCGTGCCAAACAGCGCGAAGGTTGGCGGGCGGGCTTTGATCTGCGTGATATAGCGCAGCTTCAGCCGGCGGCCTTCCACCATCGGCGGCGGGAAGCGTTCAAGGGCAGCCTCGAACCAGCGGTTGAGCTGGCTGGTGGGAACGCGCAGATTCCATTTCTCGTAAGTCTCGCGGATGGCGGGGAAGAGTTTCTTCACCCCCTCGCCGGTCTCGGCGGAGAGCGGCACAACCGTGATGCCCTTCATCTGGCTGAGCGAGATGGAAATGCGGTCCAAAGCCGCCTTGCGGGCATCGCCGCGGTCTTCCACCGCGTCCCATTTCGTCAGCGCGATCACGCAGGCGCGGCCTTCACGCTCGATCAGCCGGGCGATGTGCAGATCCTGCTCCTGCACGCCTTGCACGGCATCCACCGCCAGCACCGCCATCTCGGCTTTCTTCAGCGCCTCGATGGAGGAGGAGGTCGACATGCGCTCCAGGCCTTCATCCACCTTCGCGCGCTTGCGCAGGCCGGCCGTGTCCACCACGCGGTAGAGCTTGCCGTCCGGCCCTTCGAAATCGGCGGAGACGGCATCGCGCGTCAGCCCAGGCTCCGGCCCGGTGATCATGCGCTGCTCGCCCAGCAGGTAGTTCAGCAGCGTCGATTTGCCCGCGTTCGGGCGGCCGACGATGGCCAGATGCAGCGGCTTGTTCTCTTCGTCCTCGTCCGGCGCCGGGGCCTCGGGCAGGCGCTCGGCGATCTCGGTCATGAGGTCGTACACGCCCTCATTATGCTCGGCAGAGACCGCCACCGGCTCGCCGAAGCCCAGCTCATACGCCTCCATGGCATTGGCGATGCCGCCGCGCCCTTCGGCCTTGTTGGCCACCACCAGCACCGGCCTGTCCTTGCGGCGCAGCCAGGTGCCGAAATGCCGGTCCTCCGGCAGCAGGCCGGATTTCGCGTCGAACACGAACAGCACGAGGTCCGCCTGGTCCACCGCCGTGGCGGTGGAGGCGCGCATGCGCCCGGGCACGGTATCCGGCGCCGCCTCTTCCAGCCCCGCCGTGTCCACCACCAGCACTTTCCGGCCGCCCAGTTCGCACACCGCTTCCTTGCGGTCGCGTGTCACGCCGGGCGTGTCCGCCACCAGCGCCAGGCGGCTGCCCACAAGCCGGTTGAACAAGGTGGATTTGCCGACATTGGGCCGGCCGGCGATGACGATTCGCGGCAGCTCAGCCATAGGCGGTCAGGCGCGCATCGCGCGTGAGTTGCAGCAGCATGCCCGCCACGCCGATAGGCGGCAGATCCGCCGGGGCGCCCAGCTTCACGATCTGGGTCTGCTTGCCGGTGGCGGCATCCACCAAGGCGGCCTCGCCATGGTCGTTCACCGCGATCAGCGTGCCGTTCACCAGCGCCGGGCCGGACCAGATGATGGGGTTGGTCTTCTTCTTCATGTTCTTGAAGGGCGGCAACTGGGTGGACCAGCTCACCAGCCCGTCATCCGCATGCACGGCGAACAGGGTCTGGTTTGAATCCAGCAGGAACAGGAAGCCGCCGGAGGCCGCCGGGGCCTGGTTGCCCGTGGCCTGGTGCGTCCAGACCTGAGCGCCGGAATGCAGATCCACCGCCATGAAGCTGCCGCCGAGATTGAGCCCGTAGACCACCCCGCCCGCGATGACCGGGGCGGCCACCACATCCGAAAGGTCGAGCGTGCTGGCCTGGCCGAACCCGGCCGCCAGGCTCTGCTCCCATACCGGCGTGCCGGAGGTGGCATCGATGGCGGCGAGCAGCCCGGTGGAAAACCCGGCGACGACGATGCCATCCGCGAAGGCGGGGGCGCCGGTCACGCTGGCGGCGGTCATTGGCGGGGTGCCGACAGCGCCGGAGAAGCGCCAGCCCGGGGTGCCGGAGGCGGCATCGAAGGTGAGCAGCAGATCGTTCTGGGTGACAATGGCCACCAGCCCGGCCGCCGCCAGCGGGGCGGAGCGCGCCGGGAAGTCCAGGAGCTGGCGCCAAAGAATCTTGCCGGAAGCCGCATCCAGCGCCAGCGCCTCGCCATAGCCGGTGCTGGCGTAGATCTTGCCGGAATCATAGGCGATGCCGCCGCCGATATTCTGGTTGGAGGCGTGCTTGGGCTTGGTATTGGTGTGCCAGAGCTCCGAGCCGTCGGAGAGCGAGATGGCGCGCACATGCGCGTCCGCATCCATGGTGAACACGCTGTTGCCGGAGACAAGCGGGCTGGCGGCGAGCGGCTGGCGGTAGCCGCCCGCGCTGCCGATATTCGCCTGCCAGCGCCGCTTGAAATCCAGCGGCGCCGCCACGTTGCCGGGCGCATGGGCGGGGTTGGCCAAAGTCTGCGGCCAGGCGCTGAGCTGGGTGGCCGCGGGCAGCGAGACGGCGGGGGCGTTGACGGCGACATCCATGCCCGACTGGTCCGGCAGAACCGGGATCTGAACGCCGGGGATCGGCTTTTTCGGCGTCGAGCAGGAGGCAAGCAGGCCGAGCAGGCCGGCGGTCGCGGTACGGCGGCGAATCATGGGCTGGGTCATCCGTTCAGCTTGGCGAGCATGGCCTGGGCGCGGTTGCGTGCGCCTTCGGGGGCGCTGGGGTCAGCCTGCACCTGGGCGAACAGGGATTTGGCCATCGCCTGATTGCCCTGGTGGAGATAAACCAGCGCCTGCATCTCACGCGCCAGGCCGTGATAAGGGTTCTGTGCCTGCACCATCGGCTGCAGCCGGGCCAGAATGTCGTTGTCATTGGCCGTGCCCAGCTCGTGCTGGGCCCAGAGCAAATTGGCGGCGTCGCGCAGCAAGTTGGGGGCGGCTTCGTCGGCGCCGACGCGCGTCCAGATGGCGGCGGCCTTGTCCGTCTCCTGCGCGCCGGCATAGAGTGCCGCGGCACGCAGCAACGCCAGGGTCTTGTAATCCTCCGGCGCGGTGGCGGCGAAATCCTGCAGCTTCTGGGCGGTGCCCTCGGCCTGGTCCTGGGTAACGGTACCGGTTGGCTGGTCCACCGCCTGGGTCAGGGCCAGATATTGGGTGGCGGCGGCATTGGCTTGTTTCTGCTTATGGGCCTGCCAGAGCTCCTGCCCGGCGACTCCCGCCAGCACCAGCACCGCGGCCAGCACCAGCAGCGCGCCATAACGCTTGGCGAGCACGAGCGCCCGCTCATGGCGCAGATCCTCCGAAACTTCGTCAAAAATATCGACCACGCGGCTCTTTCCTCTTTGCCGGTTTGTCTTAGCCGGGGCTGGCGCTGGCGGCAACGCAGGCGCAAAGGCGCCTGGCCGCGCGTTCCTGGCCCATCAGCGCCAGCAGCGGCGCCATTTCCGGCCCATGCTCCTCACCGGTGAGGGCCAGGCGCAAAGGCTGGTAGAGCGCCTTGCCCTTGGCGCCGGTGGCCGCCGAGATGGCGGCGGCCCAGCCTTTCCAGGTCTCCTGGGTCATCTCGGCCGGGATGGTCTCGCGGGCAGCCTGGATCACGGGCAGGGCCTCGGGCGGCAGCTCAGGGGTGATGATCTCGCCATGCACCACATCCCACCAGCGGCGGGATTCGGTCAGCAGGTCCAGATTGCCGCGCACGGAATCCCAGAAATCCGGCCCGGCCCCCTCGGGCAGCCGGTCCTTCACCGCCTCATAGGGCAGATGGTGCAGCAGCTTGCGGTTCAGCCCCAGAAGCTGCGCGGCATCGAAGCGCGGCGGCGAGCGGGAGAAATCGTTCAGCGAGAATTGCGCGATCAGCTCGGCCAGCGGCAGCGGGGCGGCATCCTTGCTGGTGCCCAGCCGCGCCAGATAAGCCGTGAGGGCGGCGGGCTCGATGCCGTCCTTGCGGAGCGATTTCAGCGAGATGGAGCCGATGCGCTTGGAGAGTTTCTCCCCATCCCCCCCCGAAATCAGCGGCAGATGCGCGAAGCGGGGCACCGGCTTGCGGGTAATGGCGCGGAACAGATCGATCTGCACCGCCGTATTGGAGACATGATCCTCACCCCGGATGATATGGGTAATGCCCATATCCACATCATCCACCACCGAAGTGAATGTGTAGAGCGGCGTGCCGTCGGCGCGGATCAGCACGGGGTCCGACACGGTGGGAAGCTTGATGTTGCGCGCCCCCAGCACGAGGTCGTTCCAGGAGACCGCTTCATCCGACAGCTTGAAGCGCCAATAGGGGCTCTTGCCGTTGGCCTCGGCACTGGCGCGCTGCTCCGGCGTCATGTTCAGCGCCGCGCGGTCATAAACCGGGGGCAGCTTGCGCTTGATCAGGGCGGCGCGCTTGGCGGCCAGCTCGTCCTCATTCTCGAAACAAGGATAGAGCCGCCCGGCGCGCTTGAGCTGCTCGGCCATTTCCGCATAGCGGGCGAACCGGTCGGACTGGCGGGCCTGCTCGTCCCATTCAATGCCAAGCCAGCGCAGATCATCATAGATGCCCTGCTCATATTCCGGGCGGCCGCGCTCGGTGTCGGTATCGTCCAGGCGGAGCAGCAATTGCCCGCCCTCGTGCCGGGCGAACAGGAAATTCACCAGGGCGGCGCGGGCGTTACCAACATGCAGATAGCCGGTGGGGCTGGGGGCGAAGCGGACTTTAACCATCAGCCGGGGGTTAGCCCTTTTTGCGGGCGGGGGGAAGGCGAGGGGGCTTTGCGCCCTGGATTGGGGCCAAAGATACGGGGCGATTTTCTTGCCACCCCCCTCTTGCGCCCGGAGCACGGCCCGGTCTATACGGCGCTCCACCGAGCAATACGGGGCTATAGCTCAATTGGTAGAGCGTCTGCATGGCATGCAGAAGGTCAGCGGTTCGATTCCGCTTAGCTCCACCATCCTCACCCTCCTCAAAATCAGCCAGTCAAGCTTGCGCCGCTCTCTTGTGGTCTTGGCTGGTCCGCGTCTGGCTGCCGCGGCGGAACGCGGATGGTACCCGCACGAGGTTTGGTTTGCAGCGCAGCATCGCGCCTCCCAGAACATTTTGTTGCATTTCCGTTAGCATGCGGCCGCTTGGCGCCGTGACTGAGGCGGCGTGCCGCGGGCCGTTGTAAACCGTTTGTTTACAGAGAAAATTCGGAAAAATATCCTTGTAATTTTGATAATTCAAAGAAAATTCTAATTTTTTAAAAGGCTTCTGGTGATTTTGATTTGTATCAATCCCCGCCTGAAGCTATAATGCGAAGCAGATCATCACGTACGATAAGACCGCGAGAAAACGTTCTTCCACGCAAGGGGAGGGCAGTGTGGTAATTTATTCATCCGGGAATTTTAAGAAAAAGACTGAAACTTCTGAAATTCAACGCCGTTTCCGGGGGGAAGCCGCTTCAGGAACGGAGATCTTTCATCATGGCGAATTCGTGAAGCAAGGCAAGGCGGAAATCGCGCCCCAGGAATTTTTTGTTGGCGAATGCCAGGCGATGCAGGAGGTTTTTGTCCGCATCCGCCGCTTCGCGCAAGTTGATGCGCCGGTGCTCATCTCCGGCGAAACCGGCACGGGAAAGGAGCTGGCCGCCAGGGCCATTCATCAGCGTTCCGGGCGGGCGCAAGGGCCTTTCGTGGCGATCAACTGCGCCGCTCTGCCGCCGACGCTGATTGAATCCGAGCTGTTCGGCTATGAGAAAGGCGCTTTTACCGGCGCGGTGGGGCGCAAGCTGGGGCTGATCGAGCGCGCCGATGGCGGCACCTTGTTCCTGGATGAAATCGGCGATCTGCCGCATGACCTGCAGGCGCATATGTTGCGGTTTTTGCAGGAGAATACCATCACCAGGCTGGGCGGGCATAACGCCATCCGCGTGAATACGCGCATCATTTCCGCCACCCATGTGGATCTGGAAGCCGGAATCGAATCCGGTACATTCCGGGATGATCTTTACTATCGCCTCAATGTTTTGCTGCTGCGCATGCCGGCCCTGCGGGAGCGCGGGGAGGATGTGCTGCTGCTGGCCTCCTATTTTCTGCGCCGGATCGCCTCGGAGCTGGGGATGGAGGGGGCCGAATTCACCCCCGCCGCGCGGGCGGCGATCCTTGCGCATCATTGGCCCGGCAATGTCAGGGAATTGATCGCCGCCATCCGCCGCGCCGTGGTGATGAACGCGGGCGGGGCGATCAATCCCGAGGATCTCTCCATTCAGCCACGCCCGGCCGCACGCTGTGCCGCCGTACAGGCGCCGCGCGGATACCGCGCGGGGTCGGATGAGGAATATAATGCTTTCATGCAAGCACTTACCCGGCACCGCAACAACGTCACCAAGGCGGCGGCGGAAATGGGCGTGTCACGCGTGACCTTTTACCGCAAGCTCAAGCGCAACATCGGCAAACCCGGCCAAGCGGCTGAAGAAATGGGCTGAACGCCAGAGCCGGATGATTTTAGATCGAATCACTTTGTGATCCGATCTAAAATCTGAATTCGCCTCTGCCTCAAGGTTTGAGAGGGCAGCT
The DNA here is from genome assembly GCA_963794625.1 of uncultured Pseudomonadota bacterium. Taxonomy (GTDB): domain Bacteria; phylum Pseudomonadota; class Alphaproteobacteria; order Acetobacterales; family Acetobacteraceae; genus Acidocella. Next base: position 92,811 of record CAWCEU010000009.1, on the reverse strand, counting down.
AAAGTCATCGCACTCTAGACGGCGACGCTATTTCGCGACGCCGTTGATGGTGATGATGGATGTGCCGTTGATATTGTTCTGCTGCGGCGCCGGCGGCTTCAGTTCATCCCACAGCGTGATGATCCCGCTGGAGGAGGTGGAGTTGCCAATTCCTGGTGCTTGCAGAAAACCACCTTTGACAGTGGCGATCGATTGATTGGGCAGCGGCACCAGCGTGAGGCTGGCAACGTCGATCACATTCGGGTCGGTATCCTGGGCGCGGGCAGCGGCTGGTGAAAGGCCCAGCACCAAAATGGCCGCCGCCATCAGCTTCAGCCAAGCGGGCCTTGCCGCGCACCGAACCTTAAATCGCCAGAATGTCCTCAAACCAGCCATCTGATATCCTCAACAAGCGGCCGGCCACCCAGATTGCGGAGGCCGGTCTTGCCGGCATGATCCTTACTTGAAAGCGCTTCCTGCATAATACAGCCCTGACTGTGTATTTGCAAAAGATTGTTGCTGGGTCAGGAACTGGCTTAGCCCTGAAATCCCGATATTCAGCGTCGCCGCCACGCTGACGGCGGTATTGCTGGCCACGTTGGTTGTTATGTTATTCAGTCCGCTGGAGCCAAGCTGGGTATTGATCACGGTCTGCCCGTTATTGCCAGTGGCCGTCAGATTGATGGTGTTGTTGGCGGAAGGTGTGATGGTCTGCGTGTTGCCATTGGCATCCGTCACCGTCACGGAGGGGGTGCTGGCTGACCTGGAGGTGCCGACACCCGCAATGGTGCTGGCGGAAGATGCCGCGCCGGTCAGGTTCGTTTCCGGTACCATGATGCTTTTCACGACAATGCCATTGATGGCTTCAATTTGTTTGAATGCGAAGCTGATCGACAGCGACGGGGCCAGGTCGAATCCGCCCCTGATGCCGCCTAACTCCTTGAGGCTGATCTGCTGTCCTGAAAGGCCCAGCGCGGCGATCGCCGCTGGTGTGCCCGGCGGAGAGGCCCGTGCGGGGCCAGCCAGCAGTACCAGAGAGGCCGTGGCGAGCTGTCCTGCGATTTTGATACTGAGCGGGATCATAGAAATTCTCCCTTTGGGCCAAGGCTGCTAAAATCTTTCGAGGTCAGGTACGCTGACCTGTTGCAGCGTGGCCAAGTTGACCATGAAGTGGCTGAGATCAAGAGGCGCACCAGGCTCTGCCGCCCAGTCCTGCCCATCGTTGAAACCTGCCCGCGCGGCGGCCAGGTTGGTAAGAATGATGAAGAAAACTCCCGACCATTGCTGGCGGAAATTGGAAACGGGCACGGTGCGCAGCCCGATCGCGGGATCGGCCAGCAGCACCTGCCCGTTGCGTATGCCGCGCAGCACGACAAAATGCTTATAGCCATGCTCGTTGATCAGCACGATCGCGGGGATCCTGATCTCGGCCAGTTTCTCCAACGGCGCGCGGAACCCGCCTGAGGGGATGTTTTGCCGGGACAGATATTCTTTCATATCCAGCAAGGAAAAGCCGGATGCCTGAATGGTCTTGCGGTCGCCATTCAGGAACATGCTGGTGAAGACCGAGGTTTCGCTCGCCTGGATATGGTAGGTGTAGAGAAGCAGTGTCGCCAGCGCGGCGGAACCGCAGGAGAAATCATATTGCTGCTGGATCGTCGTGTTGAATTTGCGGGCCTGGAAACTTTGGACGTTGATATTGGCCGTTCCAGCGCCGGTTGTCAGCCCGTTCAGGGTAATCTGCCCAGCATGCGCGCAAGGCGGTGCGAAGGGCAGAAGGGTGGCGAGAAGCCCGGCGGCCAGAGTGCTACGTTTCATCGTCAGCTCCCAGAACTGCTCCTAATGGACAGTTATGTTCACCGTCATGCTGCTTTGCAGCAGCGAGTTATTCCCGGTATTCTGTATAACCGTGGTCAACCCGGTATTGCCGTTGACCGATTGGACGTTCGAAATCGATCCGGTTACCGAATTATCGGCGCTGTTGCCGGTATCGCTGCCAAGGTTGATGGCGGCAACCGTGCCGGAGCCGCCACGCATTTTCGCCAGCTGCGTGCTGGGTACCGCGCTGGCACCCAGGCTTGCGATCATAGCGCTGCTGTCGTTCGCGTCAATGCCGTTATTGGCGCCGGAGGCGAGCGCGGGACGAGCGAAGAATGAGAGCGCACCGCCCAGTACGAGCGGAAGCGCCGCTGCTTTCCTGTTGGTCATTGAGCTCTCCTGCACAAAGATATCTCCTAATCGCGGAGGTAAGCCGAACAACGCGGCACCCGCATGGCGGGTGGAACGCCATGCGGGTTACCGCGCTGCCCTTCTCCGGCGATTAGAAGCCGTTAAAGCCTGTGCTGCCGCCGCCGACATAGGAGCCCAGCGCCACGGAATTCTGCTGCAGGGACGCCGTTCCGGCGTTCTGCTGCACCGTGCTGATGCCGGAGCTGCCGCTGTTGGCGAAGCTCATCGATGGCATTGCCGCTGGAAACCAGCGCACCGCCATGGCCGCCATGGTCATGACCATCTCCGCTGCTTCCGCCGCCAGAGAATTCAATTCCGCTGACAGACCCGGTATTGCCGGACGTGGCGAAAGTGACATCATATGCGTGTTGGTGGTGCGTGTCGCTCAGCGACAACTCGCCGACGGAGACAAGCGTCTTGGTCACATCAAGAGAATTGTTGGAATTGCTGGTCAGCTGTATTGCCATTGGCGTTGACGGAGGTACCTCCGGTTGTAGCGGCGCTGCTGCTATCCGCGGCACTTGCATTCTTGACGATCGGCACCGAGGTGTTGGTGGTCGTGTTGGTGGTGTTGGTGCCGCCGCCGCCGGGACCGCCGGGACCGCCAGGCCCGCCGGGGCCGCCGTCGGCAAGCGCCAAGCCGCCGGTGAGCAGGAATACAGCGGTACTCGCGAGGAACAATGTGCGCATGATCGTTCTCCTATTCATGTTGCCGTTGTTGCCGTGAAATTATTTTTATGGCCGATGCCGTAACAGCGGTCACGCAACAACAGCAGCAAGTCCTGTGCCAAGCATGTTCTGCTCCGATCGTTCATTGGCATTGGCTTGAAACTTCATGATGTTGCCGGATACGGCTTATGCCGTGTTGAAGGGGCCGGAAGGGCTGGAAACTGTAAAGAGTTTACGGAAAACTGTAACACCTGACTGTATCATTTCCATATCGGTCATGTTTCGCGCCGGATAACGCGGTATGGTATCCAGGAAGAGATCAGCCTAAAAGGATTTAGGAATATTCAACAATAGAAAAAAGGGAGCTCACCATGGCGGCGACCTCTGTTTTGTTTTTTGATCATTCCAAAATACCGGCACCCTCTTCCATAACGGGTGCATCTCGAGCCGCCTTCTGGCCAGTGCCTTTGCTGCTCTGCGTGGCGGTGGCGGCGCCGGCAAAGGCGCAGTCCACGGCAGATAATATCGCCGCGCTGCAGAAATCCATCTCGGCGCAGCAAGCCAAGCTGCAGCAAGTGGAGCAACAGCTCGAACAACAGGCGCTGCAATTGCAACAGCAGCAGCAATTGCTCGACCAGGAGATGGCGAAGCTACGCGGTGCTGGAACGGTAAAACCGCAGAAACAGCAGGTCGTGCAGGAAACATCAGCACAAACACAGGCGCCCGTTGAAACCGCGGGGGCCGAGCAGCAGCAGGCTCAGCAGCAAAATCAACAGGATCAGACGAAAGTGATCCTGCAATCTTCCACCGTGCTGTCGAACGCTGGCGGCGTGCTGACGCCAAAAGGCCAGCTCGTGATCGATCCATCAGTGGAATATGATTACTGGACGCAGAACGAACTCAACCTTAACGGGTTTACGATCATCCCAGGGATTACCTTCGGTAATATCTTTATCTCCCATGTCGATCAACGCTACTTAATGCCCGCTCTCACGCTGCGTTACGGCATCACCGACCGTTGGGAGATCAACGTGAAATTGCCGTTCGTGCTGGGCTGGGGCACCACCACCGCGCAGCAGGCGGGGGCTGATGCGCTGCCGCTCACCGCCAGCGCCAATGCCGCCAACATTGGCGACATCCAGATCGGTTCATCCTATCAGTTCAATAGCGGCGATGATGGCTGGCCGATCTTTGTCGGCAATTTCATCTTCAAGACCGCGACAGGGCAGAACCCCTATGAGGTGCCGATCTACAACGCCCTCAACACCAACAACCAGCTTCTCTACGGCATCGCCAAAAAACTGCCGACCGGCACTGGTTTCTACGCGCTGGAGCCGAGCCTGACGATCTTCTACCCCACCGCCCCAGGCGTGCTGTTCGCCAATATCCAATATATCAAGAATTTCAGCCATAGCTTCACCCTTCCCAATACGGGCGGCGGCCCAGGCTCGCCGGTGGATCTCTCGCCGGGCATGGCTCTGGCGGCCACGTTCGGGCTCGGCTTCGCGTTGAACGACAAAGCCTCGATGACATTGAGCTATCAGGAGGAGCATGTGTTTCCCGCCTCTGCTGACGGGCGGCAGCTTGCGGGCTCGGCCTATGATTTTGGCACGTTCAATTTCGGCCTTGGCTATGCCTTCTCGCAGCGCACCAGCCTGAATGTGGGGGTGGGGATCGGCGTCGGGCCTTACGCACCCGCGGCGAAGATACTCATCGAAGTACCAACGCGCCTTAACGTGTTCTGACGGCGCCGTGAAATTTTCGTCACGGCGCCGAAGCAAAATTAAGCGACGGTAAGCTTCACATCCACGCTCTTATGAATTGCGTTGGAATAGGGGCAGACGATATGCGCCTTCTGCACCAGTTCCTCCAGCACCGCCTTCTCCACGCCAGGGGCGGTGATGGTCAGCGCGGCGGTGATGCCAAAGCCGCCGCCATCCTCACGCGCGCCGATGCCGATATCGGCGGAGACCTTGGTGTCCTCCGGCAGCTTCACATGCTCCTTGCCGGCAACAAACTTCATCGCCCCAAGGAAGCAGGCGGAATAGCCAACCGAGAAGAGCTGCTCGGGGTTGGTGCCCGGCCCGTCATCGCCGCCCAGGCCCTTCGGCACGCTCAGCGTCACGTTCACTTTGTTATCGTCTGTGGCACCTTGGCCGGCGCGCCCGCCGGTGGCGTGGCCGTGGGCGGTGTAAAGCACTTCCTTGACGCTCATTTTGGGTCTCCTCTTTGGGGTTCTCAGCATGTGGCATCGGCGTGCTGGCGCGCAAGGGCAAGTTTAGCTTAGCGCGTTACAGAAGTTTGAAATACGCTGGCAGGCCTCGCTAAGCCGGGGCAGGGCGGTGGCGGTGGAGATACGGATATGCGGGCTCATCGCGAACGCGGCGCCCTGCACCACGCCCACCAGCCCTTCCTCCAGCAGCGCCATGGTGAAATCACCGTCCGAGCCGATCACCTTGCCGGCCGGCGTGGTCTTGCCGAGGCACCCGGCGATGCTGGGGAACACGTAGAACGCGCCATCCGGCCGATGGCAGGAGAGGCCGGGCACCTGGTTCAGCGCCGCCACCACCGCATCGCGCCGCTGCTCATAGGCGCTGGCGCGCGCGGAGATAAAATCCTGCGGGCCGGTGATGGCCGCCAGCGCCGCCGCTTGGCCAACGGAGGAAACACCCGATGTGGCCGTGGCCTGCACCACCGTGGCGGCCTTGATCATCTCCGCCGGGCCGATGCACCAGCCGATGCGCCAGCCAGTCATCGCGTAGGTCTTGGAGACGCCGGAGAGCGTGACCACCCGGTCCTTGAGGTCCGGCGCCACGCCCAGCAGCGTGTGATGCTGTGCCCCGCCGAAAAGCAGATGCTCATAGATATCGTCCGAAAGCACCCAGACATGAGGATAATGCCGCAGCACCTCCGCCAGCGCCGCCAGCGCTTCGCGCGAGATGGCGGCACCCGAGGGGTTGCTGGGGTAGTTGAGCAGCAGCAGCTTGGTGCGGCCGGTAATGGCCCTGGCCAGCGCCTCCGGCTGCAGCACGAAGCCCTGTTCCTGCGGGCAGGGCACGAAAACCGGCACGCCGCCCGCGAATTTCACCGTCTGCTCATAACCCGCCCAGGCCGGAGCCGGAATGATCACCTCATCCCCCGTGCCGATCAGCGACATCACCACGTTGAAAATGCCCTGCTTGCCGCCATTGGTGATCAGCACGTCCTGCGGGCGGGTGGCGATGCCGTGCTCACGCTGGAATGTCTCGGCCACCGCCGCGCGCAGCGGTTCAATGCCGCCCAGCGGGGGGTATTTGGTCTCGCCGCGCTGGGCGGCGGCATAGGCCGCGTCCACCACATGCGGGGGCGTCGGGAAATCCGGCTCGCCGAGGGAGAGCGAGATCACATCCTTGCCCTCGGCCCGCAAGGCGCGGGCGCGGGCGGCCATGGCGAAGGTGGCGGCCAGCTCGGTGCGGCCAATACGTGCGGCGAAATCTGTCATGCGGCCGGGTTTATGCGCCGCCATGGCGCTCGGCAAGCTTATGCGCCGCGAAGCTTCAGCGCTGGCAGCCAGCGGCGGCGCTTGGGCTCCTCCGTGAGCAGCGGGGTCTGCGCCAGAGACATGGCGAGCTTGGTCATGCGATAGGCGGCATCCGGGTTGCGCTTGAAATAGGCGCGGATAATCGCATCGGCTTCCACGTCCAGCGGCTCCTGCGCGCCGCCAAGCACATGGTCCAGAAACGCCAGAATGGTTTTGTGCTCTTGTAAGGTCACGGGATGATTTTTAGAGGCAAAATACCCGCTTCGGGCAAGAGGGATTCCCCGGTATTACTGCGAATTCACTCGGATGGGGTTTCTTTAAGAGATTGATAAACAAAGAGTAAATTCCCGTCCCTCTGAAATTCACCAATTCGTGACATGCCGATGGAGCTGAGCACCTGCCGGGAGGCGAAATTATCCTCCCGCGCCACCGCGACAACGCGCGCCAGCCCCGCCACGTCATGCGCGTAATTCAGCGCGGCGCTGGCCGCCTCGCTGGCCAGCCCCACGCCGCGTGCCTCGGGTTGAAACGCAAAGCGCAGCGCCACCCCCCGCCCGTCCGGCCGGTGCATCAGCGCGGTGATGCCGAGAAACTTGCCGCGCCTGGCCCGCACCGCCCACATGCCATAGCCGAACCGGCCCCAATCCTGAATGTCGTGCGCCAGCTCCTCCGCCACCTGCACGGGCGCGCGCACGCCCCCCAGCATCAACGCGAAGGCCCGCGGATCGCCCTTCAGCCGCACCAGATCCGGCAAATCCCAGTATCCCACCGGCGTCAGCCGCAGCCGCGCCGTGGTCACGATCCAGACCGATGACACGCTCATGCCGGGGTGCGCCTCCCCTTGGAATGCCCAAACCCTGGCACCGTGCCCGGTATTACCGCGTCAGCGGCCGGTATTTGATGCGGTGGGGCTCGGCGGCGTCCTGGCCCAGGCGGCGGCGCTTGTCTTCCTCATAGGCCTGGAAATTGCCCTCGAACCATTCCACATGGCTGTCGCCCTCGAAGGCCAGGATATGGGTGGCCAGGCGGTCCAGGAACCAGCGGTCATGGGAGATGACCACGGCGCAGCCGGCAAATTCCATCAGCGCCTCTTCCAAAGCGCGCAGCGTGTCAACGTCGAGATCATTCGTCGGCTCGTCGAGCAGGATGACATTGGCTTCGGTCTTCAGCATCTTCGCCAGATGCACGCGGTTGCGCTCACCGCCGGAGAGGATGCCGACCTTCTTCTGCTGGTCCGCGCCCTTGAAATTGAACGCGCCCACATAAGCGCGCGAGGCGATGGAGCGCTTGCCGAGATAAATCACATCCGTGCCGCCGGAGATTTCCTCCCACACGTTCTTGTTGTCATCCAGGCTGTCGCGGCTTTGGTCCACATAGCCCAGCTTCACCGTCTCGCCGATCTTGAGCGCCCCGGAATCGGGCTTGTCGGCGCCGGTGATCATCTTGAACAAGGTGGATTTACCCGCCCCGTTGGGGCCGATGACGCCGACAATGCCGCCCGGCGGCAGCTTGAAGTTCAGATTGGCGATCAGCTCGCGGTCGCCGAAGCCCTTGCAGAGATCCTGCGCCTCGATCACGGTGCCGCCCAAACGCGGGCCGGGGGGGATGACGATTTCCGCCACGCCGCCAGCCAGCTCCTGGCTTTTCTGCAGCATCTCCTCATAGCGCTGGATACGCGCGCGGCTCTTGGTCTGGCGGGCTTTCGCGGAGGCGTTGATCCATTCCCGCTCCTCGGCCAAGGCGCGCTGGCGGGCGGATTCTTCCTTCTCCTCCTGCTGCAGGCGCTTCTGCTTCTGCTCCAGCCAGGAGGAATAATTGCCCTCATAGGGGTAGCCGCGCCCGCGCTCGATTTCCAGAATCCAGTTGGTCACATTGTCCAGGAAGTAGCGGTCATGGGTGATGAGAATCACGGTGCCGGTGTAGTTTTCCAGCGTCCGCTCCAGCCAGGCGACGGATTCCGCATCCAGATGGTTGGTCGGCTCATCGAGCAGCAGAATATCGGGCTTTTCCAGCAGCAGGCGGCACAAAGCCACGCGGCGGCGCTCACCGCCCGAAAGCGGGCCGACATCGGCCTCCGCCGGCGGGCAGCGCAGCGCGTCGAGCGCGATCTCGATCTGCCGGTCGAGGTCCCAGCCATCCTTGTTGTCGATAAGCTCCTGCAGCTTGGCCTGTTCGGCCAGCAGGTCGTTCATCTTGTCGTCGTCCATCGGCTCCATGAAGGCTTCGGAGATCTCGTTGAAGCGCTTCAGCGCGGCGCGGACCTCGGCAAACGCCTCGGCGACGTTCTCGCCGACGTTTTTGGTGGGGTCGAGCTGCGGCTCCTGGGCCAGATAGCCCACCTTCACGCCCTCGGCCGCCCAGGCCTCGCCGCCATATTCGGTCTCGATGCCCGCCATGATCTTCAGCAGGGTGGATTTACCCGCACCATTCACACCCAGCACGCCGATCTTCACGCCGGGGAGGAAAGAGAGGGTAATGCCCTTGAAAACCTCACGCCCGCCGGGATAGGCCTTGGTGAGGTCTTTCATCACATACACATACTGATAAGCGGCCATGGGCAATCCTGCTGAATTCGGTTGCCCAGGGTATAGTTGCAGCCCTTGGGCGCGGCAACCTGCGGCCATTAAGTCCTGGTGTTTCACATTGCCGTAGAGGCTCGCAATCGGGGAGCGGTTCATGCGGGTCGGATGCGTGCTGATTCAGATGCACGAGGTCAACGCCCTGGAGCCCTGGTTACTCTACCACGCTCGTCTGTTCGGTATGGATAATCTTTGTGTTATTGATCAGGGCTCTACCGATCTCCCGGTTACCAATACGCCTGACTGGTACGAGAAAGAGGGGCTGAAAGTCGTACGCCCGCCGGATAACCTTTGCCGTGCGTGCGGGGCACCCGCCGCCGTTCAGCCCCTGCCGCTCACGGGATTGCGGCAGGGCGAAGCCTGATATCTGGCAAAAGCGGCGTGGACAGGTTTGCTTTTAGGAAACGCCGCGCCGGGGCGGGGTTGTCCGGGCCCGGCTGTGCGTGGCGTCCTAAAGCTCCGAGGCGACGGTGTTGAACGTCTTGGAAAGGTTTTTCCCGAGGCCGGTGACGGCGGTGATGATGACGACCGCGATCAAAGCTGCGATCAACGCGTACTCGATGGCCGTTACCGCCCGTTTATCAAACTTGAGTTGTACAAGCCGGCAGACGAGTGCTGCGCGGACATAATTGACGAACATGCGGAATACATTCCCGAAGAGAGTAAAATAGAGGAAACAAGCCAGCGTCCGATACACTCCCTATATGCGTTTTCCCCCGAGGCCAACCGATTCCAGGTCAATTTTGAGTGAGTTACGGTTTTTTATACAACTTACCGCTGCATCGCCCGGGAGACGAAGATATAGGCGATGCCGGTGGTGAGGAAGTTGATGCCGAGCAGAATGCCCAGCGCGATGGCCGAAATGCCCGGCCAGCCGGAGACGATGATAACCGCCAGCACCACCGAGGCGATGCCTGAGATGAGCATGCCGCCCCAGCCCTTGGCGGGGCGGGCCTCCAGCGCGAACATCAGCTCCGAGGCGCCCTGGAACATGAACATGATGCCGAGGATGAGGGTGAGTGCCACCGCCCCCGCCAGCGGGTTGAACAGCAAAAACACCCCCGCCGCGCCCGAGAGCAGCCCGAACAGATTGGCGGCGAAGAACGGCCCGGTGCCGTGAATCCAGAAGGAGCTGAAGAAGATCAGCACGCCTGCGATCAGCAGCGTCCAGCCTGTCAGCAATGTGGCGGCCAGCGTGCCGAATTCGGGGAAGGCGATGGCGGCGACGCCCAGCAGCGTCAGCAGCAGCCCCAGCCAGAACAGCCGGGGAGAGATGCTGCGCAGCCTGTCGTGAAACGGGCCGTTGGGAGGAACGGGAAGGTTCATCTGTTCAATCCTGCCATTTCCAAATGGTTATGACCTATGTGTGGTGGACCCGCCCCGCGATGGCAACCCCCGGGCATCATCATCCATAGGTTTTGCCCCGCTGCCCGCCAGCCTGCAGGCGCGATTAATCGAAGCCCGCGATGATTTCGAGAAAATTTTCGACGCGCTGGTGCGCGGCGTGCCGCTGCTTCCGGAGGTGAACCGGAAGATCTACCGGCTCTGCCGGCTCACGCTGCTCAACAATCTCTCAAGCTGGTACCGGCCGGGCAGCATGACCCCGGCGCGGATCGGCGATGAGGTGATGAAGATTTTCAAGGCAGGATGAGGGGGGGGTTAGCCGGTTTTGGCGGTGACGAGATGGATGGTCGCGGGCAATGCCACGCTGCCATCCGGCGCAATCCTGGCATAGCCCGGCAGGGCGGCGCGAATGGCCTCACGGGCCGCCTCGCGCTGCTCCGGCGTGGCGTTCTTCTCATCCAGCAACCCGCCAGCCGGGCCCATGAAGCAGCCGATGCGCGCTTCCTCCTCCAGAGATACGCCGCGCAGTTGCACGGTTTGGGCCTGCACCTCGCCGTTCTTCCAGCCCGCCTCTGCGAGAATGGAGAGCACGTAGGCGGGGTCGTCGAAAGCCATCGGCCCGGTGGCGTGCGGCGTGCCCGGCGTGCCGGGGCCCACGAGTGCTTCCACCAGCCCCAGCGGCTTTGCCCAATGGGTGTTCTGCGCGAGCGGCGCCCAGGCGGCGAACACCAGCCGCGCCCCAGGCGCCGCGCCGCGCCGCAGATTGGCGAAAGCCGCGACGGGATCTTCAAAAAACATCACACCGAAGCGCGAGATCAGCACATTGGCGGGTGGAGAAAAAACATCCGTCTGCGCATCGCCCAAGGCAAACGCCAGATTTGCCGCCCCGGCTTTTTCCGCCAGCTCCCGCGCGGCGTTCAGCATGGGCGCGGCGATATCCACGCCCAGCACATGGCCCTCCGGCCCCACGGCATAAGCCGCCTCCAGGCTGGTGAAGCCAGCACCGCAGCCTATGTCCAGCACGCGCTCCCCCGGCTTCAGCGCGGCTTCTGCAATCACCGCATCGCTCACCGGCGCCAGCCGCGCTTCCATCGCCCCGCCCAGGCGCAGCCATTTCGGCCCTGCCACTTCGCTCCAATAGGTTTTCTGCTTGTCATTGGCCATGTTGTCTTGCCTCCAGAATGCCTTTCGCGGCGGCATGGCCGCTGGCCCAGGCCCATTGGAAATTATAGCCGCCAAGCCAGCCTGTCACATCCACCGCCTCGCCGATGAAATACAGGCCCGGCACCGTTCTGCTGGCGCAATCGCGGGAGTTCAGGCCATCCGTCTCCACCCCGCCCGCCGTGACTTCGGCTTTCGCGAAACCTTCCGTGCCGGAGGGCGTGAATTCAAACCTGTTCAGCGCCGTGCCCAGCCCGCGCAGGGTTTTATCCGGCAAATCCGCCAGATTTCCCGGCAGCGCCCCGGCAAAATGCGCGGCAAGGCGCTGGGGCAGATGCTCCGCCAGCACGCTTTTCAGCCCCGCTTTCGGCCGCGCGCGTTTGGCGGCCAGCAAAACCTCCTCCATGCGCGTGCCGGGCAGGAAATCCGCGTTGAATCCCTCGCCGGGTTCCAGATAGGACGAGATTTGCAGCACCGCCGGGCCGGAAAGGCCGCGATGCGTGAAAAGCAGATTTTCCGCAAACCGCGCTTTCCCCGCGCTGGCGATAACCGGGGCCGACACACCGGCCAGCGCCTGCATCCAGCCGGCCTGCTCAGGCGCGAACACCAAAGGCACCAGGGCCGGGCGCGGCGCTGCCACCGCATGCCCGAATTGCCGCGCCAGACGATACGCGAAATCCGTGGCGCCGATTTTCGGAATCGATAAACCCCCTGCCGCCACCACGAGGTTTTTGGTGAGGAAGATGCCCTTATCCGTCTCCACGCGGAATGCGCCATCCTGGGCCACCTCGCGGATATTCACGCCGCAGCGCAGCTCGGCACCGCCCATCCGGTCCAGCAGCAGATCCAGAATCTGCCGCGCGGAGCCATCGCAAAACAACTGCCCCAGCGTCTTCTCATGCCAGGCGATGCCAGCTTCCCCCACCAGCGCCAGGAAATCCTGCGGCGTGAACCCCGCCAAAGCGGATTTGCAGAAATGCGGGTTCCGGCTGATGAAATTCTTCGCACTCACCTCCAGATTGGTGAAATTACAGCGCCCGCCGCCGGAGATCAGAATCTTCCGCCCCGGCTCGGCGCCATGTTCAAGCACCAGCACGCGCAACCCTGCTTGCGCGGCGCTGCCCGCGCAGAACAGCCCGGCAGCCCCGCCGCCGATCACCACCGCATCGTAAATCTCTCGCATGGGCAGGGTGTCTAGCCCTTCACCCGTGCCAGCGCCAGGAACTGCCTTATGGCGGGGGAGGTTTCCGCCCGCCGGCTGGCCAGCATCAGCTCGGACTCCAGCGCAATCCCCTCCACCTGGCGCAATACGATGCCAGGAATCCCCAGGCTTTTCGCCGGCTCCGGCACCAGCCCCAAGCCCAGCCCCGCCGCCACGGCGGTGAGCACGGTGATGAAATCGCGCACGGGTGTTAAAAATTCCGGGGTGAACCCGCCTGCCGCGCCCAAAGCCTGCAAACGGGCCAGAAACCCGGCCTCCTCGCCAAAATGCGGCAGCAGGAATTTCTGCCCTTTCAGCATTTTGGGTTTTAGAGCCTTGGCCTGCGCCAGCGCGCCGGAGGCGGGCAGGGCCAGCAGCAGCGCATCGCGCTTCAGCCGCGCCACCTTCACCTCCACCGGATAATCCGCCCGCGCCCGCAGAAACCCGATATCCAGCCGCCCGGCGGCAATCTCCTCCAACTGCCTTGGCGTCTCCATCTCCCGCAGATGGATTTCCACCTCCGGCGCCGCCTCATGATAGCGCCGCACCAGGGCGGAGGCCGTGCCATCCCACGCCGCCGAGGCCACGAAGCCGATTTCCAGCCGCCCCACCTCGCCGCGCGCCGCCCGCCTGCCCAGGCTTTCCCCGCGCTCCGCCTGGCGCAAAATCGCCCGCGCCTCGGGCAAAAACAGCGCGCCGGTGGTGGTCAGGCTCACCTGGCTGCGCTTGCCCCGGTTGAACAGCTTGGCTCCCAGATCCGTCTCCAGCCCCGCGATCAGGCGAGACACGCCGGATTGCGCCAGCCCCAGCCGCTCCGCCGCCCGGGCGAAATGCAGCTCCTCCGCCAGCATTTCGAAACAGCGCAACTCCCGCAGCTCCATGGTTTAATCCAATTTCCACATCATAATCGCCATTTTAATCCGATTGCCAAAACCCCGCCAGCGCGGCACAAAACCCCCGCCAAGTTTTAGGGAGACCCACCATGGCCAAGGGCAAGATGTCATCTTTCGACTGGATGGACGCGCTGCGGCTAGAAGCCGAGCTGACCGAGGAGGAACGCGCCATCCGCGACACCGCCCATGCCTACGCGCAAGAGAAGCTGCAGCCGCGTGTGCTGAGCGCCTTCCGGGAGGAGCGGTTCGACCGTGAGATCATGAACGAGCTGGGCGAGCTCGGCCTGCTCGGCGCCACGCTTTCCACGCATGATTGCGCGGATGTCTCCTACGTCGCCTACGGCCTCATCGCCCGCGAGATCGAGCGTGTGGATAGCGGCTACCGCTCCGCCTATTCCGTGCAATCCTCGCTGGTGATGTACCCCATCTACGCCTTCGGCTCCGAAGCGCAGAAGGATAAATATCTGCCGAAACTCCGCACCGGCGAATGGGTGGGCTGCTTCGGCCTCACCGAGCCCGATGCCGGGTCCGACCCCGCCTCCATGCGCACCCATGCCAAGAAGGTCGATGGCGGCTATCTCATCAGCGGCTCGAAAACCTGGATCAGCAATTCCCCCATCGCGGATGTCTGCGTGGTCTGGGCGAAGGATGAGGCGGGGGATATTCGCGGCTTCATCGTCGAGCGCGGCGCCAAAGGCCTCACCACCCCGAAGATCGAGGGCAAGGTCAGCTTGCGCGCCTCCATCACCGGCATGATCATGCTGGACGAGGTGTTCGTGCCCGAGGATGCCATGCTGGACGTGAAAGGTCTGCGCGGCCCGTTCTCCTGCCTCAACAACGCCCGCTACGGCATTGCCTGGGGCGCGTTGGGCGCCGCCGAATTCTGCTGGCACACGGCGCGGGACTATACGCTGAACCGCAAGATGTTCGGCCGCCCGCTGGCCGCCACGCAGCTCATCCAGAAAAAGCTCGCGGACATGCAAACCGAAATCACCCTCGGCCTGCATGCCGTGCTGCGCCTGGGCCGGTTGATGGATGCGGGCGAAGCCTCGCCAGAGATGATCTCTCTGCTCAAGCGCAACAATTGCGGCAAATCGCTGGACGTGGCCCGCCAGGCGCGGGACATGCTGGGCGGCAACGGCATCGCGGACGAGTATCACGTCATCCGCCACATGGTGAATCTGGAAACGGTGAACACCTATGAAGGTGCCCATGACGTTCACGCCCTCATCCTCGGCCGCGCGCAGACCGGCATCGCCGCCTTCTGATGGGCCCGCTTTCCGGCTACAGGATTCTCGACCTCAGCCGCGTGCTGGCGGGGCCGTGGGCGTCGCAGATCTTCGCGGATCTCGGCGCCGAGGTCATCAAGATCGAACGCCCTGGCAAGGGGGATGACACCCGCGCCTGGGGCCCGCCCTTCGTGGAGGAAAGCGGGATCTCCGCCTATTTCTGTGCCGCCAATCGCGGCAAGAAATCCGTCACGGTGGATATGCAGCACCCGGAAGGCCAGGCGCTGATCAAGCGCCTCGCCGAACGCGCGGATGTGGTGCTGGAGAATTTCAAGTTCGGCGGCTTGGGCAAGCTCGGCCTGGGGCCTGAGGATTTGCTGACGCTCAACCCCCGCCTCGTCTATTGCTCCATCACCGGCTTCGGCCAGACCGGCCCGTACCGCGCCCGTGCCGGCTATGATTTCCTCATGCAGGGCATGGGCGGGCTGATGAGCGTCACCGGCGAACCGGATGGCCAGCCGATGAAGGCGGGTGTCGCGGTGGTGGACGTGTTCACCGGCCTCTATGCCTCCAACGCGGTGATGGCCGCCCTTCTGGAACGTGAGCGCTCCGGCAAGGGCCAGCATATCGATCTTGCCCTGTTCGACGTGCAGATCGCCGCCATGGCCAATCAAGTCTCCTCTTATCTCGTCTCGGGCGCGCAGCCGCAGCGGTTGGGCAATGCGCATCCCTCCATCGTGCCCTATCAGGTGTTCGCGACATCGGACGGGCATATCATCCTCGCCATCGGCAATGACGATCAATTCGCGCGGTTCGTAACCCTCGCGGGCGCGGCTGAGCTTTCCCAGGATGAGCGCTTCGCCACCAACCCGGCGCGGGTGAAGCACCGCGATATTCTGGTGCCGGTTCTGGAGACGCTTCTGGCCGCGCGCACCACGAAGGACTGGACTGAAACGCTGGAAGCCTTCGGCATTCCCGGCGGCCCGATCAACGACTTCGCCGATATCGACGCCGACCCGCAGGTTCAGGCACGCGGTATTTTCAAGGACCTCGCACCGGGCTTACGCGGTGTGGCAAGCCCGATGCGCTTTTCCCGCTCCGAGGTGCAGGATAACCGCCCGCCGCCGATGCTGGGCGCGGATACGGCGGAAATACTGGCCTCTGTGCTGGAACTTTCCGAAGTGGAACTGGCCCGGCTGCGGCAGGAAAAAATAATCTGAAAGTTTTTTGGGCGCCGCCTTTTTTACAAAAAAGGCGGCCTCTTCGCTGCTTCTGTCAAAAAGCTGCCGAACGGATTTTTTAAACTCCGCCTTGCGCGTAATCTTCCTCGCTCACCTTTTCCATCCAGGTCACGGGTGAGCCGTTCAGCTTCTCCTGCACCGCGATATGGCTCATCGCCGTGGTGGCGGTGGCGCCGTGCCAGTGTTTTTCCTCCGGCGCGAACCAGATCACATCGCCGGGCCGGATGGTTTCCACTGCCCCGCCCTCGCGCTGCGCCCAGCCGCACCCGGCGGTGACGATCAGCGTCTGCCCCAGCGGGTGTGTGTGCCAAGCCGTGCGCGCCCCCGGCTCGAAGGTCACATGCGCCATCGCCACCCGGGCCGGTTCGGCCGGGCTGTTCAGCGGGTCGATCCGCACTTTGCCGGTGAAATAATCCTCAGTGCCCTTGCCCGAGGGCTGCGAGCCCGCGCGTTTGATCTCCATGCCTTATGCCTCCCCGGCCGCCACCAAAGCCCTGCCCGGCGCATTCGCCGTCAGCGTGCCCAGCTTACCACAGGCCGGGCAAATGCAGGACCAGTGTTCCGCCTGTGTCTGGCAAGACGTGCAGCGCCAGGCGGGGGTGATGCCAGGCACGGGCTTGCCGTCCAGCTTCGCCAAAATTGCCGCCGCGCGGCCATCATTATTGCCCGCCTTCAGTGCCGCCTCGGCATGGCGGCGCGCCTCGCCGGTCAGCTTGGCCTCCAACGCGGTCTCGCCCAGCAAAAGCTCCGATTCCACATGGCCGGGCTTTTCCGCCGCGAGCTGTGCGGCCGTCTGGGCGCGCTCCAATGGTGTCGAGTCCGGCGAGAGCCATGCCGCCGCCAGCAGCCGGTGCGGCGCCAGCTTCCAGCCTTGCAGCAGCGTTTTGCGCGCCGCGCGCGCCTTGCCCACGCCGCGCAGCGCCTTGGCCAGTGCCGCCACGGCGGCGGGCGAGGCTGGGTCGGCCTTTGCCGCCTGTTGGGCGAAGGCCAGCGCCAGCTTCGGCGTTTCCGCCTTCTCCGCCGCCGCCACGGCCAGGGCGGCGCGTTCGCGCGGCTCCTGCGTCAGGCGCAGCGCGGCGGCATAATTCTGTTCGCGTACGGCCAGGGCCAGGCGCTGGCGGCGTGTCCAGGTGCCACCGGGGTAGGCTTCCTCGGCGGCTTGCGCCTGTTTCGCGGCTTCCTCCACCCGTCCGGCCTTCAGGCTCTCGCGCAGCAGGCCCTGATGGCCGAGGAATTTCATGTCCTTGCTATGGGTCAGCCGCTCAAAGGCCAGCCGCGCCTGTTCCTCCTGGCCGGAGAGCCGCGCCGCCTCGGCGTAGAGCCACTGCACGAAGGGCGTATCCCCCAGCAAGGCGCGGGCTTTCGCCGATGCGGCTTTCGCCCCGCTGGCATCGCCCGCCGCCACCGCCACCAGCCCGCGCTGCAACGCCGCCTCACCGGCCTGGGCACGCCGCCCGCCCCGCCAGCCGGAAAATTGCCCCGGCGCGCGGCGCAGCCCGCCCAGCACGCGGAAGAGAATGATCAGCAGGCCCACCAGCACCACCAGCAGCAGCAGCGCCACCGGGGTGGAGGTGTTGATCTGATAATCCCCGGCATTGGCGGTGATGCCGCCGGGCAGCCCGGCCACCCACCAGGCCAGCGCCAGGATAATGGCGGCGATGATGCAGAATTTCAGCGCCTTCCACATGCGCTTATTGTCCCTGCTGGGCCATCGCGGCCAGCGCCTGGCGGGCCGCCAGCAATTGCCGTGCCGGGGTCAGCCAGCTCGCCATCGCGGCCTGGGCGGGCGGGCTCAGCGTGTCCGCCGCCGCCACGGCCGCCGCCAGATCGTCATTGGCCAGGGCTGTACGCACATGGTTCAGCGCCGCCGCGGCGGGCGGGCCGAAAATCACATGGTCGCCGTTGGAGATGGTGATCAGCCCTTCCAGCCGCAGCTTCACCTGCGCCCAGAACCCGGCCCGCCCGCCATTGGCCAGGCTTGCCGCCTCGGCATTGCGGGCGGCATTGGGAAAGGTTTCGCGCAATTGCGCCATGGTGGGCGGCGCTTCATCCACGAACATTGCCAGGGCAGGCGGTGCGTTCTGCACCACGCCCAGCGGCTGCCCCGCCGCCAGCGCCATATTCGCCGCCGCCAGGGCGTTGAGCTGCGCCATGCGTGCCGTGAGTTTTCCGATATCCTGCGCATTGGCCTGCAGCGAGGCCAGCGCCCCATGGTCGGAGGCCACCAGCCCTTGCATGGCGCTCACCTGCGCGGCCAAAACCGCCTGCTTCTGCGCCAGATCCGCCTGGGTATTGATCAGATCCGCCACCGGCGAGGTTTTGGCCGCGGCGGCGCGCATATCGGCCATTTGTGATTGCAGCACGGCAAGGCTGGTCTTGTCCGCCTGATGCGCCTGAAGCTGGGTGAAGAGATAGGCCTCTCCCCCGGCCAGAATCACAAATCCCAACCCGAACCAGATGGGCCAGGCGGGGCGGCGCGGCTTGGGCGCTGGCGGTTCCGGCGTTGCCTTGGGGGGCGCGGGCGGTGGTGGCGCGGGCGGCGGCTCGGGCGCGGCGGCGTGTTCCGGGGCGGGCAGGGCCAGGGGGGCGCTGTCCTGCGCTGGGCCGGGTGCCTTGTCCGCGTCCGTGCTGTCCGTTCCGGTTCCGCTCATGCCAGCAACGCCATCAAATCCGCCTCCGTCGGGGCTATTGCCACATGAATCGCGGCCCAGGGCAAGTCCTGCAACCCCTTGGCGATTTTTTGGCTCAGCGCATAGGCCTGCATCTGGCCAGTGCCGGGCGGGTTCAGCCGGGCGAAGGCGCTGGCGGTTTCGGCGGAATAGAACAGCGCGCCGTCAAAATTCCCCGTTTCCAGGGCGGCGTGGACCTCCTTTGGCATCGCCCGCAATGGCGCCACCGTGTAAACCCGCCGCCGCAACACGGAAAAACCGGCCAGGCGCAGATCCGCCGCCAGTTTCTGGCCGTGCCGCTCCCCCACGGCGAGCACATGCAGCCCGGGAATATTCCGGGCGATGATCAGCCTGGCCAGCGCCTCGGCATCGCCCTGCGCGCTCTCCACGCGGGTGAAGCCCGCCATGCGCAGCTTCCCCGCCGTGGCATCCCCCACACAGAAAACCGGCACGCCATGCAGCCTGGCGGGCAGGGCGGGCACGGCCTGCCCGCTGGTCACCACCAGGGCGGCGGGGTGCGGCGGCAGGCGCGGGGGCAGGGAGGTAACGGCAAGGCAAGGCAGAACCACGGGTTCATGGCCCATGGCGGCCAGCCTGGCCGCCGTGGCGCTGGCCCCGGGCTCAGGCCGGGTGACCAGCAGCCTCACGGCGCGAAAATATCCTCTGGGGAATCCGCTTTCAGCGAGCCGCCCAGCTCCCGCCCCAGCCTTTCGGCATCCTTCACAGCACCGGTGAGGCTGCGTTTCAGCAGGAAGGTGCCATCCGCCCGCGCCACCAGCCCGGTCAGGTGCAGATCGCCATCCTCCATCAGCCGGGCATACCCGCCGATCGGCGTGCGGCAGGAGCCATCAAGTGCCCCCAGCAGCGCCCGCTCGGCGGTGGCAACGGCCTTCGCCTCCGGGTCCTCGATGCCCGAGAGCAGGGAGAGCAGCTCGCTATCCTCCGCGCGCACGGTAATGCCGACAATGCCCTGGCAGGCGGCGGGCACCATCTGCTCCGCGCTAAGCAGCACGCTGGCCTTCTCCGCCAGGCCAAGGCGCTTCAGCCCGGCATAGGCCAGCAGCGTCGCGTCCATATCCCCGCCCTCCACCTTGGAGAGGCGCGTGCCGACATTGCCGCGCAGGAGGGTAAAATTCAGGTCCGGCCTCGCATATTTCATCTGCGCCTGGCGCCGCACGCTGGCCGAGCCCACCAGCGCGCCCTGTCTCAACGCGCCGAACGGGTCGGCGGGGTCTGCCAGAGTGCCCGCGGGCAAAATCAGCGCATCCCGCGCATCCTCGCGCTTCAGCGTGCAGGCAAGCGCGATGCCCTCCGGCAGCACGGTCTCCAGATCCTTCAGGCTATGCACCGCGAAATCGATGGTGCCGGCCAAAAGCTGTTCATGGATCTCCTTGGCGAACAGCCCCTTGCCGCCAATCTCCGCCAGCGCCTTGTGCTGCACCGCATCGCCGGTGGTGACGATGATATGCTCCTGGAACACCTGCATGCCCTTCAGCACCGGGCAGAAGGTGGTGAGAATTTGCAGGAAGGTGGCAGTCTGCTGCCGGGCGAGGGGCGAGCCGCGCGTGCCCGCCCTTAAGGGCAGGTTGCGCTTATGCGGCTTCACGGATGGTATGGGGGGCGTTTCGGTTTTCACGCGCGTGGTCTAGAGCGTGGGGCATGGAAAGAAAAGATGCGTCTTGTAGCTTGCGCGCGGCCGCCCCACCATCCCCGCGCGCTCCTATCTTGGGCATTGAAAGCTCCTGCGACGAAACGGCGGCGGCGGTTCTGGCGCCGGATGGCCGGATTCTCGCCGAACTGGTGCTCAGCCAGATCGCCGACCATGCCGCGTTCGGCGGCGTGGTGCCGGAAATCGCGGCCAGGGCGCATCTCGCGGCGCTTGATTCCCTGGTGAAGGACGCGCTGCGCCAGGCCGGATTGGAGTTCAAGGATCTGGCCGCCATTGCCGCCACGGCCGGGCCGGGGCTCATTGGCGGGCTGCTGGTGGGCACCGGCTATGCCAAGGGTGCGGCCCTGGCGGCGGATGTGCCTTATCTCGCCATCAACCATCTGGAGGCGCATGCCCTCACCGCAAGGCTGCCCGGGCTGGCCGCAGAGCCGGTACAATTCCCCTATCTCCTGCTGCTGCTCTCCGGCGGGCATAGCCAATGCGTGGCGGTGGAGGGTGTGGGCCAATACCGCCTGCTCGGCGCCACGCTGGACGACGCGGTGGGCGAGGCCTTCGACAAGACCGCCAAGCTGCTCGGCCTGCCTTACCCCGGCGGCCCGGCGCTGGAGGCCCTGGCCCGCGAGGGCGACGCGAAAGCCGTGCCGCTCCCCCGCCCGCTGCTGCACCGCGAGGGGTGCGATTTCTCCTTCTCCGGCCTTAAAACCGCCATCGCCCAGCTTCTTGCCGCGGCACCGCCCGGCGCGCTGCCCCGCGCCCGCGCGGCGGATATCGCCGCCAGTTTCCAGGCTTCGGTGACGGATATTCTGGGCGACCGTCTGGCCCACGCGCTGGCGATGCTCCCCGGCGCCAGCGCCGTCATCGTCGCGGGCGGGGTGGCGGCGAACCAGGCCATCCGCGCGCGGCTGGCCGAGGTGGCGGCGCAAGCGGGCAAGCCCCTCATCGCCCCGCCCCTGCGGCTTTGCACCGATAACGCCGTGATGGTCGCCTGGGCGGGGATCGAGCGGCTGCGCCAGGGCCATGTCTCCGCGCTCAACGCCCCTTGCCGTCCCCGCTGGCCTTTGGACTCCCTATGAATTACCGCCATATCTACCACGCCGGAAATTTCGCCGACGTGATGAAGCATGCTTTGCTGCTGCGCCTGCTGGCCGCCATGCAGCGCAAGCCCAAGCCCTTCCTGGTGCTGGACACCCATGCCGGCATCGGCCGGTACGACGTGACCAGCGAACAGGCCGAAAAAACCGGCGAATGGCGCGAGGGCGTGGGCAGGCTGCTGGACAATCCCCCGCCCGCTCTGGCCGGTTATGTGCAAACCGTGCGGCATCTCGGCCTCTACCCCGGCTCCCCGGTTTTCGCCGCCGAGGCGCTGCGCCCGGATGACCGGCTGATCGCCTGCGAGCTCCACCCGGAGGATGCCGCCATCTTGCGCCGGACCATGCGCCCTTATGAAAACACGGCGGTGCATGAGCGCGACGGCTATGAAGCCCTGGGCGCCTTTCTGCCGCCGCCGGAAAAACGCGCCTTGGTGCTCATCGACCCGCCTTTCGAGCGCCCGGACGAGTTTCCGGTCCTCGCCAGGAAGCTGGCCGAGGCCTGGAAGAAATTTCCCAGCGGCGTTTACGCCGTCTGGTATCCCATCAAGCACCGCGCCCCGGTGCGGGCGTTCTTCGACACGCTGAAGGCCACCCCGGTCCGCGATATGATCACCGCCGAGCTGCTGCGCCGGCCGGACAAGGACCCCGCCCGGCTGAACGGCGCCGGGCTGGCCGTCATCAACCCGCCTTTCGGGTTCGAGGCCGAGGCCGCCCCGATTCTGCAAGCCTGCGCGGACATATTCGGCGAGGCCGGGGCCAGCGCCGGGGTCGAGAGACTCATCCATGAATAAATCCACCGCCGATCAATCCATCGCCGTCATCGGTGCCGGGGCCTGGGGCACGGCGCTCGCCATCCTGCTCGCCAAGGCGGGGCGGCAAACATTGCTCTGGGCGCGCGATGCCCGGAAAGCCGCCGCCATGCAGGCCGGGCGGGTAAATCCGCGCCTGCCCGGCACCGCCTTTCCCCCCGCCTTGCGCGTGACGGCAGAGATGCCCGGCGCGGATATCCTGCTGCTCACCGTGCCGATGCAGCATCTGCGCGCCATCCTGCCGGCTCTGCCGCCGGATGCGCCCCTGGTTCTGTGCTGCAAGGGGCTGGAGCAGGGCACGCTGCTGCTGCCGCCCGAGATCGTGGCGCCGCGCCCTTGCGCCATCCTCACCGGCCCGAATTTCGCGCATGAAATCGCCGCCGGGCTGCCCGCCGCCGCCGTGCTCGCCACGCCGGATGCCGCCTTGCGCGCCGGCCTCATGGCCGCCCTGCACACCCCAACCCTGCGCCTCTACGGCTCGGCCGATATCAATGGCGCGGCGCTGGGCGGGGCGGCGAAGAACGTCATCGCCATCGCCGCCGGGGTGGTGATGGGGGCGGGGCTGGGGGAGAATGCCCGCGCCGCGCTCATCACCCGGGGCCTCGCCGAAATCGCCCGTCTGGCGGCGGCGCTGGGCGGCAAGGCGGAAACCATGTCCGGCCTCTCCGGCCTGGGTGACTTGCTGCTCACCTGCACCGGCGCCAGCAGCCGCAATTACTCGCTGGGCTTCCTGCTGGGGCAGGGGCGGAGCCTGGCGGAGATTCTCGGCGGCCGCTCCTCCGTGACCGAAGGGGTGATGACCGCGCCCGCCTTGCTGGCCCGCGCCGCCCAGGCCGGGGTGGAGATGCCGATCACCGGGGCCGTGACAAAACTTCTGTCCGGTGAAATGAATGTGCCGCAAACCATGGCGGCCTTGATGAGCCGCGCCTTGAAGGATGAATGATGCGCCGTGGCGCCCTGGCTTTACTGATCTTTTGGCTGGCCGCACCGTCCGCCTGGGCGGATTCGCCGCCGCCCGCCATCGCCGCCTGCGAGAGTCACGACCCCGCCACGGCGGTGAAGGGATGCGGCGCCATCCTCGCCGCCGGGCAGGATATGGGGGCGCTGGCCTTCGAGGCCTATAACAACCGCGCCTTGGCCGAGCTGCGATTGCGCCAGCCGCAGGCGGCGCTGGCGGATGCGCTGGCGGGCGCGGCGCTGAACCCCGAGAATGGCGGCATCCAGGTCACCCTCGCCCATGCCTATCTCGGCCTGCACCAGCCGCAGGCGGCGCTGGGCGCCGTGAACCAGGCCATCGCCCTCATCCCCAACGACCCCAACCCGCTGATCCTGCGCGGCGAGATCGAGCTGTCGGGCGGGGATTGGCAGGCCGATATGGCGGACCAGACCGCCGCCCTCACCCGCGACCCGCGCAACACCACCGCCTTGCTGGACCGCGCGATGGCCGAGATGGCCAGCGGCCAGGGAGCCGCCGCGCTGTCGGACGCCGATGACGCCGCCGCGCTGGGCAGTGCGGACCCGCGCGTGCATCTGGTGCGCGGGCTGGCGGCGGGTGCCGCATCCGACTGGCAGGGCGCGCTGGCGGAGGAAAACCAGCTTCTGGCGGCGGACCCTGACAATGCGCTCGGCCTGGCCGCGCGGTCCGAGGCGCAGGCGCATCTGGGCAATTTCTCCGCCTCCATCGCCGATTCCAGCCGGGCCATCGCGCTCTCCCCGGATGATTCCGGGCCGTATGTGGACCGCGCCTTCGCCGAGCTGCAGATGGGTAATTTTCCCGCCGCGCTCACGGATGCCGCGGCCGCCGTGCAGCGCAACCCGCATGACGCCGCCGCCTATACCAACCGCGCCTTGGCCGAGGCGGCGCTGGAGCGGCCGGATGCCGCCCTGGCCGATGCCAGCCAGGCCATCGCGCTCGACCCCGGCAACGCCCAGGGCTACGACGCCAGGGCCACCGCCCAGGTGATGAAGAATAATCTTGCGGCGGCTTTGGCCGATGAGGGGCAGGCCATCAGGCTCGCCCCCGGCAATCCCGGCTATTACCAGAAGCGCGCGCTGATCGAGCTGCACCAGAACCAGCCGCAGGCGGCGCTGGCGGATATCGGCAGCGCCATCGCCTTCGCGCCGGAAGAGCCGCATCTGCGCATTCAGCGCGCCGGCATCGAGGATGGGCTGAACCAGACCGCCGCCGAAATCGCCGATCTTACCGTGGCGGTGAATAACGCGGGCAGCGACCAGGACATGCTCTACCATGCCCTGCTGCTGCGCGCCGGCGCCTATAAGCAGAACAACCAGCCGGATCGTGCCTTGGCGGATACAATGCGGGCCATCGCCCTCAGCCCGAAGGCGCCGGAGGGCTATGCCGTGCGCGCCCAGCTTGAGCAGGCGGGCGGGCAGCTAGGTGCCGCCATCGCGGATGACAGCCAGGCCATCGCGCTCGACCCCCAATATGTGCCCGCCTATGAGGACCGCGCCGTGGCCTATGGCGGCCAGCACCATTACGCGGCGGCGGCGGCGGATGAGGCGCATATTCTGCAATTGCGCCCGAAATCCGCGCCTGATTTGAATAATCGCTGCTGGTTCCTGGCGCTGGATGGCAAGCTGAACGAGGCCCTGGACGACTGCCAGCAGGCCCTCAGCCTCAACGCCGGCGACGCGGCGACCCTGGATTCCACCGGCTTCGTCTATCTGAAATTGAAGGATAACAAGCAGGCGATCAGCTATTACGACCGGGCGCTGAAAGCCGACCCGAAGCTGGCCAGCTCCCTCTACGGGCGGGGCCTGGCCGAGCAGGCGGGCGGCGATGCGGACGCCGCGAAGGCCGATATCGCCCTGGCGCGGCAATACGACCCGAATATCGACCAGGAATTCGGCAGCTGACGCGTCCGCCTGGCGCGCTGCCCTGGTTCTGGCCGCTGGCGGCGGCATTGCTGGTTCTGGCCGCCTGGGCCCGCGGCCCGGAATATGACGAGGCCTATTCCATCTTCCTCACCGCCGGGCATGCGCGGCCAGCCTGGCCTTTGGGCGTGTTCACGGCAGGTTCTGTCCGCTGGCTCTATGCGGGCCATGCCGGGTTCGGGCAGATCGCCCGGGATCTGCGGCAGGGCGATGTGCATCCGCCGCTGTATTTTTGGGCGCTGGAGCTTTGGCGGCGCGCGGCGGGGCCGGGCTGGTTCACCGCGCGCCTGCTTTCGGTGGGCTTCGCGCTGGCGGGGCTGTTGGGGCTCTCGCGCATCGCGCGGTTCTGCCGCCTGCCGGTCTGGCCCGTGCTGGCCATGGCGCTGCTGTCCTATGGTTTTGCTTACACGGGCGGCCTGGCCCGGCCTTTCGCCCTGGCGCAGGCGCTGAATATCGCGGGCGTGGCCTGGGCCCTGCGCGCGGCGCGGGAGGGGCGCGCCGCTTGGGCGCTGGCGGCGGGGGCTGCCTTCGGCGCCGCCGCCTTCGCGGATTATCTGGCGGCCTTCACCGGTGCCACGATGCTGGCCTGGCTGTGCTGGCGCCGCTGGCGGCTGGCGGTTTTCTCCGTGCTCGCCATGCTGCCCTTCCTGGCCGCCTGCCTCTGGTTCGTGATCGCCCAGCACGGCACGCGCGGCGGGCAATTCGCGCCCTTCGCCTGGCCTACCGCGCTGGCGGCGCTGGCGCGGGACGGCGGCGCCGCCCTGTTCGGCGGGCTGCCGCTGTACGCCGGTGCCGCCGGACCCTTGGTGGCGGCATTGCTTCTGCTCCTGCTGCTCGTCTGCCTGGCATTCGCCGTGCGGGGCGCGGCGGGCAGGGGGTTTCTGCTCCTGGCCGCCGCCACGCCGGGCGGGCTGCTGGCGCTGGGCGTGCTGTTCCGCACCACGCCCATCGAAATCCGCTATCTTTCCCTGGCCTTGCCCTGGGTGGCGCTGGCCGTGGCGCCCGCCTTGCCGCGCGGGCTGCTGGCATTTCTGCTGGCCGTGCAGGCGCTCGCCATCGCGGGGCTGATCCTCGCCCCCGCCACCATGCAGCCCCATCGCCGCGCCGCGCATCTGGCCGCCGCCTGGCCCGGCGCCGTGGTGGCGCTGCCTTATGGCAATGACGGCGTGGGCATACCCGGCGCCTTCATCGCCGCCTCGCCCGGTTTCACGCGTATCCTGCTGCTGCGCCCTGGCGATGCGCCGCCGCCAGGGGCCGTGCGCGTGGCCATCCGCGCCGACCAGGAGAGCCGCGCCGTGGCGGCGGCGATGAACTGCCCCGGCCTGGTCTGCGGGCCTTAAACCCCGCTCTCCCGCCGGCGGGTGGCGGCAACAATTACCACCGGGTCCGGACGGGAAGCCTCAAACATATAGCCCGGCCTTATCTCTGAGGCCCGGCGCGCCCGGGTTCCTCGTTCGCGAGTGCGAGCAGCGCGTCCAAGGCGCGCTCGAACGGGCCGGTATTGCCATTGGCCGCCTGAAGGATCAGCGCCCCCTGCAGGCGCGCCACCCAGTCTTCGGCGAAATGCCGCGCCCGGGCCGGCGCCAGCCCCGCCTCCACGGCCAGCGCCTCGATCGCCTCGATCCAATGGGCGAAGGCATCCTGAAGCCGCTGCCGCCCTTCGGAGGCGAGCCGCGCGGAGGAGAGCTGGCCCAGCACGCAGGAATTCCGGCCGCCGGCGTAAAAATTCTCCAGCGCGGCGGCAATCCGGCGCAGGCGCTGCTTCAAGGTCCCCGCCTGCTCAAGGAAGAGAAGGTCGATCGAATCCCGCGCATGGGCCAGCACGGCTTCCGCCATCTGCTCCTTTCCGTCGGGAAAATAGTGATAGAGGCTGGACCGCCCCAGCCCCGTCGCGCGCGACAGATCCGCGAGCGACGCGCCTTCAAAGCCGCGTTCGCGGAAGACGGAAAAAAGCCGGTCGATAACTTCGGTCCTCGTGGCCAGCGCCGCGGGCATATCACTCTCCATACAGATCGATCGGTTCAACAAATAAGAAATCGCAGGACAACCATCAACATTTTCTTGACAGAAGATTTTTAGAACCATATTAGACCGATCGTTCGGTTCATACAAGAACCGCTTCCGCTCTCACCGAAAGGCCGTTCCGATGTCTCTGCCCATTTCCCACAACAAGGCTGCCGTCGCCGACCGGCGCACCGGCACCCAGCTGAACATCTTCTACCGCGAGGCCGGGCCGAAGGACGCGCCGGTCCTGCTCCTGCTTCACGGCTTTCCAAGCTCCAGCCATCAATACCGGGGGCTGATCGGCAAGCTGTCCGGCAAATACCGCGTGATCGCGCCGGATCTGCCGGGCTTCGGCTTTTCGGACGCGCCCGAGGCCAAATCCTTCGGCTACAGCTTCGAGCACATCGCCGAGGTGATTGAGGGCTTCGTCGAAACCATCGGCCTCACCCGCTACGCGCTTTATGTTTTCGACTATGGCGCGCCGACCGGCTTTCGCCTGGCGCTGGCGCATCCCGAGCGGATCACCGCGATCATTTCGCAAAACGGCAATGCCTATGCCGAAGGGCTGAGCGATGGCTGGAACCCGATCCGCGCCTATTGGGAAAATGCGAGCGAGGAGAACCGCAATAATCTCCGCGCCTTCCTGGCCGCCGATACCACAAAATTCCAGTACGAGCATGGCGAGACCGACACATCGCTGATCGCGCCCGAATCCTACACGCTGGACCAGCATTTCCTGGACCGCCCCGGCAGCGACGACATCCAGCTCGACCTGTTTGGCGACTATAAGAGCAATATCGAGGCCTATCCCCGCTTTCAGGATTATTTCCGCACCCACCGCCCGCCCTTCCTCGCCGTCTGGGGCAGGCATGATCCGTTCTTCCTGCCGCCAGGGGCCGAGGCCTTCCGCCGCGACATCCCGCAGGCCGAGATCCATTTTGTCGAGGCCGGGCATTTCGCCCTGGAGACCCATCTCGACGAGATCGCCGGGATCATCAGCCGCTTCCTGGCCCGCACCCTCGATGTTGAGCAGGGTGAGGCGCTGTTCGGCGCCTTGAGCGAAAGCACGGCCCCGGCCGAGGCGAAGCCGCATCTTGAGACGATGCGCGCCGTGTTCGGCTTCGTGCCCCATCTCGGCTACGCGCTGGCCGCCGAGCCGGCCGTGCTCGGCGCCTATATCGATATGCTGCAGGCGCTCGGCGCAACCTCGCTGGACCCCGTGGCCCAGCAGGTGGCGCTGGTTGCGGCCAGCCGCGCCAATGCGGCGGATTATGGCGTCGCCGTCCATGCGACATTCGCCGCGAAGCTTGGCGCATCGGCGGAGACGGTGGCGGCACTGCGCAGCGGCGCGGCCTTGGCCGATACCAGGCTTGAGGCCGTCCGCCGGTTCGCCACGGCAATCGTGGCCAACCGCACCCAGCCTTCGGATAGCGACATCGCCGCGCTGAAAGCGGCGGGGTACGGCAAGCGCGCCGCCCTTGCCATCGCGTTCGCGGTGGCGGCCAAGGTTCTGGTCAATACGGCCGCGCATCTCGCGCGGCCGGATATCGACGCCGGGTTCCTGCCGTAAGGAGCGAGCGTGCGATAACTTTAACTTCGCTCTAAAATCACCCGGCCTTTTCTTCTGGAAGAGGCCGGTTTTGGGCGTCCCGGTGCGTTCAGCCGCGCTCCAGAATGCCCTCGTTGATTTCGGAAATTCTGGTCACCCCGGTCAGCGCCATCGCCACGCGCATCTCCTTGGCGATGATCTCAAGCAGCTTCGCAACCCCGGCCTCGCCGCCATAGGCCATGGCATAGATATAGGCGCGGCCCAGCAGCACCGCATCCGCGCCCAGGGCCAGCATGCGCACCACATCCAGGCCGGAGCGCACGCCGCCATCGGCGAAAATCGCCAGCTCGCCTTTCACCGCCTCCACGATGCGCGGCAATGCGCGCGCGCTGGAGAGCACGCCATCCAATTGCCGCCCGCCATGGTTGGAGACGATGAGCCCATCCGCGCCGAATTGCACCGCCTCGCGCGCATCCTCGGGGTCGAGAATGCCCTTGATGACGATCTTGCCTTTCCAGAATTCGCGGATCCATTGCAGATCCGCCCAGGCGATCGCGGGGTCGAAATTATTGCCCAGCCAGGCGATGTAATCCTCAAGCTTCGTCGGCTTGCCGAGATAGGCCGAGACATTGCCAAGATCATGCGGCCGCCCGTTCAGCCCGACATCGAAGGCCCAGCCCGGATGCAGCATCGCCTGCAACACCCGCCGCATGGGGCCGGTGGGGCCGGACATGCCGGAATGCAGGTCGCGGTAGCGCGCCCCCGGCACCGGCATGTCCACGGTGAAGATCAGCGTGGTGATGCCCGCCGCCCAGGCGCGCTCCAGCGCATTGCGCATGAAGCCGCGATCCTTCAGCACATAAAGCTGAAACCAGATCGGCTTGGTCACCGCATTCTGCACCTCCTCGATGGAGCAGACCGAGACGGTGGAAAGCGTGAAGGGAATCCCCGCCTTCTCGGCCGCCCGCGCGGCCTGCACCTCGCCACGCCTGGCATACATGCCCGCTAGCCCCACGGGGGCGATGGCCACGGGCATCGCGATCTCCTGGCCAAGCACGGTCGTGGAAAGCTGGCAATCCGCCACGTTTTTCAAAACACGCTGGCGCAGGGCGAGATCCGCGAGATCGGACACGTTGCGCCGCAGCGTCTGCTCCGCATAGGCGCCGCCATCGGCGTAATGGAACAGGAAGGGCGGCAGGCGGCGGCGGGCGGCCTCGCGGAAATCGGTGGTGGAGGAAATGATCATGGCGCCTCGCTCGCTTGTTGTGGATATGTTGGGAAAAGCCGCCCCCGCCGCGCCTCATCATCCTCGATGCGGTGCAATGTTGCGGAAACGAAATCAAGATGCAGCAATGCCGCGCGGCGCGCCTGCTCCGGCTGCCCGGCGATGATCGCCTCGGCCAGGGCCTCGTGCTGGCGCGCCAGGGTGCGGAAGGTTTGCGGCCTGGTATAGAGTTTTTCCAATGTGTGGGAGATGCTGGCGGCCAGCAGCTCGAACAGCCCGTGCATCAATTGCAGCAGCACGAGATTATGCGAGGCCTCGGCGATGAGCAGGTGCAGCCCCGCATCCGCCCGCGCATCCGCCTGCGGGTCGCCCGCCTCATGCGCGCGGGTGATGGCGGCGGTCTGCGCGGTGAGCTTAGCCTTGTCCTCGTCCGTGGCGCGCATGGCGGCGTGGTAGGCTGCCTCGGCCTCCAGCGCCCGGCGGATTTCCATCACATCCTGCCAATAAGACGGGTTTTTGCGCATCAGCGGGGCCAGCGGCGCCACCAGGCTGGCGGCCAGTGGCGGCGCCTGCAGGTAATGCCCGCTGCCATGGCGCGTTTGCAGCCGCCCCTCATGCGTCAGCCCCTGCAGCGCCTCGCGCAAGCTGGCGCGGGAGACGCCAAGCCGCGCCGCCAGGGCACGCTCGGGGGGCAGCTTGTCGCCAGGGCGCAGCCCGGTGACGCTGATCAGCGCCGCCAGCCGTTCAGGGAGCGTGGTATCTGGCATTGGCCGGACCGGTTTCCTCACTTTTTATTTTATGCCGCCAGATTTGCGGCCATTCCTGCCCGTGCGCAAGCGTCTATTGGTCTGACCAATCCTACAAAAACAATATCCCGGCCAGCGCCCCGGCACCGAGCAGCCAGAGCGGATGCAGCCTTGTGCGCCAGGTGGCCAAGGCGGTGGCGATGGTGAGTGCCGCCGTCAGCCAGCCCGTGTCGGATTGCCGGGCCAGCAGGCAGGCGGCGGCCAGCACCAGCCCGGCGGTAAGCGGCAGCAGCGCCGCCTGCGCCACGCGCCGCCAGCGCGCGCTGCGGTGCCTGTCGAACAAAGAGGCCACGATGGCCGCCGTAACCCCGGCGGGCAGCACCATGGCGGCGGTGGCCACCAGCCCGCCCAGCACCCCCGCCACATGCGCGCCGATCACCGTCACGATCATCACATTCGGCCCGGGCGCGGTGTTGGCGATGGCGTAGAATTGCGAGAATTGCCCGGGTGTGAGCCAATGTTTCTGGTTCACGGTCACCAGCGCGATCTCCGGCACCGTGCTGTTCGCCCCGCCCACCGCCAGCAGCGAGAGCTTGCCGAACAAAAGCGCGATCTGCCCCAGTATGTTCACGGCACCGCCCGCCAGGCCAGAACCAGGGAGAGCGGCAGCACCAGCACCACGATGAACGGCAGGGAGAGATGCAGCCCAAAGGCCAGCGCATATACGGCGGCGGCCAGCAGCACATTGCGCGGCACTTTCAGAATCGGCTCGGCGATGCGCAGGCCCGAGCCCAGCGCCAGCCCGGCCGCCGTGGCCGCCAGCCCCAGCAGCGCATGGCGCACCGGCGCCACCGCGCCAAAGCGCGCATAGAGCCAGGCCAGCCCGAGCACGATGGCCACGGGTGCTGCGAGCAGTCCCGAGACCGACGCGACAGCGCCCGTCACCCCAGCCTCGCGCGTGCCGAAGGCGAAGCTGAGATTCACCACATTCGCCCCTGGCAGGGACTGGCAGAGCGAGAATAGCTCGTTGAATTCCATCTGCGTCAGCCAGCGCCGGTCATCCACGATCACCCGGCGGATGATCGGCAGCACGCCCCCGAAGCCCATGATCCCGGCCATGAAAAACCCGCTGAACAACTCCTTGTGGGTGAGCTTCGGGCGATGTTGGGACAATTCTTCTGCCATTAATCTTCCAGTTAGGCCCGGCATGCGGCGCTGGCAACGCAAAGACGCGCAGGGTAGGCAGGTGCCATGAGCATTGATCTGCGCGACCCTGATCTGACCGCCGCCAACGTGCGCGCCGCCCTCCATCTCGCCCCGCACCCCGAGGGCGGGCATTACCGCGAAATCTGGCGCGACAGCCCGGCTGATGGCACGCGCGGTGCCGCCACCAGCATATTGTTCCTGCTGGAAGCGGGCGAGCATTCCCATTGGCACCGTGTGGACGCGGCGGAGCTGTGGCTCTGGCAGGGCGGGGCGGCGCTGGAACTGCGCATCGGCAACGAAACCATCCGCCTGGGGCCGGATTTGGCCGCCGGGGCGCAATTGCAGGCCGTGGTGCCAGCCCAAACATGGCAGGCGGCGCGGCCTTTGGGCGCCTGGAGCCTGGCCGCCTGCGTGGTCGCCCCGGCGTTCCGGTTCGGGGGTTTCGAGCTGGCCCCGCCCGGCTGGTCCCCGCCCGGCATATAAAAAAAGCGCATCCAGACTTTACTGGATGCGCCAAGGGCCCGGAGCCAAGTCTCGCCGCGCGCGGGGCTGGGGGGCCGTCCGCGCGCAAAGTCAAAGCTGGATCAGATGGTGTTCGTCTTCATCTGGTCCGCGATATAATCCGCTTGCCGGATCGCCAGCGTCACGATCGTCAGCGTTGGGTTCTCGGCCGCGCCCGTGGTGAATTGCGAGCCATCCGACACGAAGAGATTCTTGATGTCATGCGTCTGCCCGTATTGATTCACCACCCCGTCGCGCGGATTGGCGCTCATCCGGTTGGTGCCGAGATTATGGGTGGAGGGATAAGGCGGGGTGGGGAAGGTACGCACCGCGCCCACGGACTCATACAAGGCGGCGGCCCGCTCATAGGCATAGTTGCGCATCGCCTCGTCATTCGCATGGTCGTCGAAATTCACATTCGCCACCGGCATGCCGAACTTGTCTTTCACCTCATGGTTCAGCGTGATGCGGTTTTCCGCCCGCGGCATGTCCTCGCCCACAATCCATAGTCCGGCGAGATTATCGTAATTATCCAGTGCCGAGGTAAAATCCCGCCCCCAGGCGCCGGGGTTGAGGAAGGCGGCCATGAAGGGCAGGCCGAGCGAGATCGTCTCCATCTCGAACCCTCCGGCAAAGCCGCGCTTGGGGTTGAACACCGCCTCGTCGCGCACGATGCCCGCCATGGTGGTGCCGCGATACATATGCACCGGGTTCTCGAACATCGCATACATGCTGCCGGTGGTGTGGCGCATATAATTCCGCCCCACCTGGCCGGAGGAATTGGCCAGCCCGTCCGGAAATTGCGCATTGGCGGAGTTCAGCAGCAAACGCGGGCTTTCGATGGAATTGCCCGCCACGCACACCACGCGGGCTTTCTGCTTATGCAGCGTCCCGGCGGCATCGGCATAGACAACGCCGTTCACCTTGCCTTGCGCATCGGTCTCAATCCGGATCACCTGCGCTTCCGGCCGCACCTCCAGATGCCCGGTGGCCTCGCCTTTTGGAATCTCTGTATAAAGCGTCGACCATTTCGCGCCGGACTTGCAGCCCTCGAAGCAGAAGCCGATCTGCTGGCAGGAGCCGCGCCCGTCCCTCGGCTGGGAGTTGATGGCCATGTTGCCGGTATGCACCACCTTGTAGCCAAGATTATGCGCGCCCGCTTCCAACACCTTGTAGTTATTATTGCCCGGCAGGCGGGGAATGCCGTTTGTGCCGGTCACACCCATCTTGAACTCGGCCTTGTCGTAATAAGGGGCGAGATCGTCATAGCCGATCGGCCAATCCTCCAGCGTGGCGCCCGCTACTTCACCATAGGTGGTGCGCGCCTTGAACTCATGCGGCTGGATGCGCAAGCTCGCCCCCGCCCAATGGATCGAGGTGCCGCCAACCGCTTTCACGATCCAGGCGGGCAAATTCGGGAAATCCTTGGCGATGCGCCAGGAACCGGAGGTGGTGCGCTTATCCGTCCAGGCCAGCTGCTGGAAGGCCGCCCATTCATCATTGACGAAATCCGGAATCGTATAGCGCTTGCCTGCTTCCAGGATCACCACGTCGATGCCCTTCTGCGCCAGCTCATTGCCCAGCGTGCCGCCACCCGCACCGGAGCCGATGATCACCACCACATGATCGTCATTCACATCAAACGGCGCGGTCATGACTGCACCTCCTGCGGCGCCTGCGCCGGCAGCCAATCGATATCGTTGAAGCCGCGATGGATGTAACCGCCCTTATCGGCGGAAGCGCCCTCATAGCCGAACTTCATCCAGATATCATGCTGGTTATACAGGCTGGTCACCAGCCCGGAGCGGATGGTCTGGAAGAAAGCCGTGGTCTGGATGCCGCGCAGCAATTTCGTGCGCTGTTCCTCCCAGCCGACATTCACATAATCAGCCTTGTAGGCGGATTGGGCGGATTTATCGAGCTGGGCAATGCCGTCCTCGATCATCTTCTTGGTTGCCGGGTCGCTGGCGGATTGATCGTCGTAACCGGAGACGGCCTTGGCATAGACCGCATCGGTCAGCCGGTCATGCGGGTAGATGTCGCGGGCCATCAGGATCAAGGTCGCCATGGTCTGCGGCTGCAGGGATTTGAGCGTCATCGCCCAGGCGCCTTTGGGGTCCAGCAGCATGGCGCCGCTCCCCAGGGCGATGCTGCCAAAGGCTGTCAGCGACGATGTCTTCAAAAATAGCCGCCGCGAAACTGTCTTGGTTTTTTCTATTGTTCTCATATCCTCCTCCGTCCCGGGCCGTCATGTGCCCGGCATCAAATATTCATTGGTAATGCCCGTATCTCTCCAGCACCTCGATCTTGTAGCCATCCGGGTCCTCGATGAAGAAGAACCGCGCCAGCTTCTCGGCCCCCCGGTTGAACTGCTTGATATCCTTCGGGTTCAGCCCCGCCGCCCGCAGGCGCGCATGCTCGGCATCCAGGTCATCCACCGCGAAGGCCACATGGCCATAGGCGCTGCCAAGATCGTAAGGCTCGGTGCGGCCATGATTGATCGTCAGCTCGATCTCGAAGTCGTTTTCAGGGTTGCGCAGATAAACCAGGGTGAAGTCGTCGAAGCCCAGGCGTTGGCTGGGTGTCATGCCAAAGGCGCTCTCGTAGAACGCGACGCTGCGAGCCTCGTCCAGCACGCGGATCATCATATGGATCAGCTTCGGCATTGTCAGTTCTTCAGGGTTTTCAGATAGGCTATGATATCCGCGCGGATCTGCGGGTCCGGCTGCTGATACATCATGTAAGAATCGGCGATCACGCTGCTCGGCTGCGTCAGCCATTTATCCAGATGCGCGTCATCCCAGGCGAAATTCGCCTTGGCGAAATCGTTTGAATAGGCAAAGCCCTTCTCGGACCCAGCCTTGCGGCCATACACGCCCCAGAGATCGGGGCCCTGCCCATCCGGCGCGCCAGGTGCGGCGGCGTGGCAGGCGGCACAGTTGGAGGCAAACAGGGTTTTGCCGCGCGCGGCGTCTCCGGGCGGCATCGCCATGGCGGAGACCGCGAAGAGCAGGCTCAGCCCGGCGGCGAGCGGTACAATGGTCTTGATCATGCCAGAACCGTAGCACCACCGTTCCACGCGCTGGTGTTGGCCTGATACTACATTGCTGTTTTCAGGATTGCTTTTTCAGCTGAGTTCAGAAATGTCTTCTCATGCCGCGAAGGCTTTTTGCGCCGCGGTAAAGCCGGGGAACACGAAAGGCTGGCCTTTCACATAAAGCAGGCAGCTCACCCGCAGCAGCGAGGCGAAATTCGCCACCTCCCCACGCAGCTCGAACACCTCGTCATGCAGCATGTTGATGAAGCGGCTGGTGGTGATGCCCTGGCTGGCGGCCAGCTCGTCCAGCAATGTCCAGAAGGCGGCCTCCAGCCGCAGGCTGGTGGCAGCCCCGCCGATACGAACGGAACGCGTGATCGGCGCGTAAGAATCGGGTTCCTGATTGGCATAGATGGTACACATGCTCGGGTCCTCCGGGAGATCGCCGACCGTCTCAGGCGCGGTCTTTTTATGGCAGGGATGGTGCGGCGTTTGGGTCTTCAAAGTCAAGGCTTAAGGCATTGTAACCGGGTTGTGCTTGCCGCGCTGCAAACCGGGGCCTACATGCAGCGCGACCCCTGACACAACACAGGAACGCCGCCCCATGAGTTTTGCAGCCCCCCAGGCCAAGCCCTTCACCCTGTTCCAGCCCGCCGCCTTGCAGGATGCGCTGGCCGCCAACAGCGTGATTCTTGTCGATGTCCGCGAGCCAGGCGAGTTCGAGGCCGTGCGCATCGACGGAGCGGTGAATCTGCCGCTTTCCTGTTTCGATCCGTCGGCCCTGCCGGCCGGAGAGGTCGTGCTGCTCTGCGGCATCGGCAAGCGCTCGCGCATGGCGGCGAATTTATGCGAGCAGGCGGGCATGTCCGTCTCCGGCCATCTGGAAGGCGGCATCAGCGCCTGGATGCAGGCGGGGCTGCCCGTGATCAGAGCGCGGTGAGGTTGGCTTCGCGCGCTTTGCGAGCGCGGATAAACTCATCCGGCTCAAGAGCGTGATCGGCTCCCGCCAACTCGCTAACCTAAATCAATCTTGCTTTAGGGAATAAAGGGCGGCTTCGCCCGCGCCAGCTCCAGAAACGCCGCCGCCGCCTTGGGCATATAACGCTCTTTGTGCCGCACCGCCTGAAAAGGGCGCGGCGGCAGCAGGATATTCGCCCGCTTCAGCGCCCCGGCACTCAGCGCCCGGGTGCAGACCAAAGGCGAGAGGCAGGCCGCCCCGGCACCTTCCGCCACCGCCTCGCGCACGGCCTCGTTGGAAGGCAGGGTGAGGACGATGTTCAGCGCTTCCGTCCGCAACCCGCGCTCCGCCAGGGCGGAGAGAAACGCATCGCGCGTGCCGGAGCCTGCTTCCCGGAACACCCATTCCGCCCGGCGCAGATCTCCATCGGTCAGCGCCGCCCCCTTGGCCCAGGGATGCCCAGGCGCCACCACCACCGCCATGCGCTCGGCCGCCACGGGCTCCACATTCAGCTCCGGCGCGGCCAGCGGCCCTTCCACAAAACCCAGCTCCGCCATGCCGGCCTTCACCGCCTCCGCCACCTGCCCGGTATTGCCGATGCCGAGCTGGATGGTGAAACCAGGATACAGGCGGCGGAATTCCACGATCAGCCGGGGCAGGTAATAGCTGGCGATGGTCTGGCTGGCATGCACGGCCAGGCGCCCATGTTTCAGCCCGGCATAATCGCCCAGCGCCATCTCCGCCGCCGCGGCGCGGGCCAGCACGGCGCGGGCTTCGGCCAGGAACAGCCGCCCGGTCTCGGTGAGGGCGATGTTGCGCCCCACCCGGTCGAACAGCTTCACATCGTGCTGCGCCTCAAGCGCGGCGATGGAGGCGGAGACCGCCGCCTGGGTGAGGTTGAGTGCCACGGCGGCGCGGGTGATATGCTGGCGCTCCGCCACGGCGGCGAAAATGCGCAATTGTTCGAGGGTCATGCGTAATACATAAATTAAATTTGTTAATTTAACAAAAATAATCAGTTTTTAAAATGTATTCTCAGAGGCTAATTGAACCGGGTCGAAAGGCAGGTTCATCATGTTACGCAGACCCTTCTCCCATCACGAGCATCCGGCCGAGATCGTGCGGCACTTCACCCCTAACTGGTTCACCGTGACCATGGGCACGGGGGTGCTCGCATTGTTGCTGAACCAGTTGCCCGGCCCCTCCTGGCTGCCGGGGCTGGCGGCCGGTGTGTGGCGGTTGAATATCGGGCTGTTTACCTTGTTCGCGCTGCTTTATGCCGCGCGCTGGGTGTTTTATCCGCGCCAGGCGGCGGGGATTTTCAAGCATCCGGTAATGCCGATGTTTCTGGGCGCCATTCCGATGGGGCTGGCCACCATCGCCAACGGCACGCTGACGTTTGGCCATGACCCGCAATTGGCGCTGCGGCTTTGGGAGGTGGATGCCACGCTCTCCGTGCTCACCGGCCTTGGCGTACCCTTCGCCATGGTGGTGAGCCAGAAACATGTGCTGGAAAACATGACCGGCGTGTGGCTGCTGCCGATCGTCGCCTGTGAGGTGGCGGCGGCGAGCGGGGCGCTGCTGGCCCCGCATATGGCGCCGGAGGTGGCGGCGAATTTGGTGCTGGCGGGCTATGGGTTGTGGGCGCTTTCGGTGCCAATGGCGCTGGGGATCCTCACCATTTTGTTCCTGCGGCTGGTGCTGCATTCCCTGCCGCCGCCGGAGCTGGCGGTCTCCTCCTGGCTGGCGCTGGGGCCGCTGGGCACGGGTTCGCTCGGGCTGCTGCTGCTGGGCCATGCCGCGCCGGCGGCGTTCGCGGGCGGGCAGCTCGCCTTCCTGGGTAATGTGGCGCAGGGCATCGGCATTATCGGCGGGGTGGTGCTGTGGGCTTATGGCGCCTGGTGGCTGGCCCTGGCGGTGGCGATGACCATCGCGCACCGGCCGCACAAGCTGCCCTTCAACATGGGCTGGTGGGGCTTCACCTTCCCGCTTGGCGTGTTCATCCTGGCCACCAATGCGCTGGGCGCTCAGACCGGGCTGCTGGCCTTCATCATCGCGGGCCATGTGCTGACGGGGATTTTCATCGCGCTATGGAGCATTGTGGCGCTGCGGACGCTGCGCGGGGCTTATCATGGCTCGCTCTTCGCTTCGCCTTGCGCCCCGGCGCGGGCCAAGGCGCGGCTCGCGCTGCGCGCCTGAGGGCCAGCCGCTTCCGGCCAGCGCCTTGCCAGGGCAGCCCCTTGGCAAGGCGTTTTGTTTGGGCAGTATCGGGGCGATGAGACGAAGCTCCCTGGTTCTGGCTTTCTGCATGATGCTCTGTGTGTGGCCTGCCGCGCGGGCGGCCGGGGGCGGCAATTGCGGCACGGTGATTTTGCCCACCGGCATCGGCGTGTCCTCAGGCGCGGACATTACCGGGTTCAATCCGCTGCTGGTGGATTCGCTTTATAACGCCGAGGCGGCGGGGATGATGTTCCAGGGGCTGTTCTGGGTGAACGGGAACAGCCTGCGGATCGACTGGCCGCGCAGCATCGCCAGCTCGATCACCTCGCCCGATGACGGCACCACCTATGACGTGAAGATGCGGCCCTGGATGTGGTCTGACGGGGTGCCCGTGACCAGCGCGGATGTGGCTTATGCCTGGAAGCTGATTCTGGCGCTGGGGCCGGTTTACGCCGGTTATGGCGCGGGCGGCATGCCGGATATCGTGAAAGCGCTGAAGATCATCGGGCCGGAAGAGTTCCAGGTGATTTTGCAGCGCAAGGTGAATCCGCAATGGTTCATCTATAACGGGCTGGGGCAGTTGACGCCGTTGCCCGCCCATATCTGGGGCCGTTACAGCACCGATGAGATTTATCAGCGCCAGAGCGATGTGAGCTTCTTTCAGGTGGTGGATGGGCCGTTGAAGCCGGTGGCGTTGAATGTCGGGCAGGATATGGTGTTTGCGCCCAACCCGTCCTGGCCGGGCGGGGGGCTGCATTTTGACCGGCTGATCTTCAAATTCGTGGAATCGGACGGCTCCAGCTTGCAGCAATTGGAATCCGGCGAGCTGGATATGATCAATGTGCCGATGGCGCTGTGGAAGGCCGTTCGGGATTTGCCGGGCTATGACATGGTGAATATGCGGCCTAATCTCGGCTATAATTTCATCGCGCTGAATTTCCGCAATCCCAAGGTGGATTTCTTCCAGGATGTGCGGGTGCGCCAGGCGATGGAAGATGCGATCGACCAGCAGGAGATGATCGCGGTGATCGACCATGGGCAGGGGCAGGTACGTTACGGCCCCGTGGCGCCGGTGCCGCCCACCTTCCTGACGCCGGAGATGAAGGCGGGCCAGTATCCGGTGGGGTATGACCCGGAGAAGGCCAGGGCGCTGCTGGCGCAGGCCGGGTTCACGCCAGGGCCGGACGGGATTTTGCAAAAAAACGGGAAGCGGCTGAGCTTTATTTATCTCAACCTCACCGGGGATGCGCAGATTGAGCAGATGACGGTGATGACCCAGGCGTATCTGAAGCGCGTGGGCATTGAGATGAAGGTGCGGGATATCGAGTTCAACCAGCTTCTGGCGCTGCTGA
This sequence comes from uncultured Pseudomonadota bacterium, assembly GCA_963794625.1. Classification (GTDB taxonomy): domain Bacteria; phylum Pseudomonadota; class Alphaproteobacteria; order Acetobacterales; family Acetobacteraceae; genus Acidocella. Next base: position 52,835 of record CAWCEU010000009.1, on the reverse strand, counting down.
ATAATCCGCACGCGGATTGGCAGGCGGCGGGGCTGGGGATGAGCGGCTCGGCCTATCCCACCGGCGAGGAGCTGTTCAAGACCGGGTCCTTCGAGAATTCCGGCGGTTATTCCGACAAGAGGATGGATGCGCTGATTGATGCCAGCACGGACCAGCCGGGTTTGCAGGGGCTTTATGATTACGAAACCTATGCCAGCGCGCAGCAGCCGGTGATTTTTCTGGAAACCGCGAATGGCGCGATGCTGGTGAACAAGCGCCTTGCGGGGGCGGAGAATTTCATTGATCCGCTCTATAATTATTATCTGGACGCGCTCTCCTGCCCGGCGGGGGACACGAAATGATGGGGATGGTGCTGCGGCGGCTGGGATCGTCCTGCCTCTCGCTGTTCGTGCTGGTGACGATTGTGTTCTTCATGGCGCATCTGACACCCGGCGGCCCGGCCTATTCGATCCTGGGGCAGAAGGCGACGCCGGAATCGGTGGCGCAGATCAATCAGCGGCTGGGGCTGGATGCGCCTTTATGGAAACAGTTCGGCATCTGGTGGTGGCATTTGCTGCATGGGCAGCTGGGATATTCCTATCTGCTCAACCGCCCCGTGGGCGCGCTGCTGTGGATTTATGAGCGCAATACGCTGGTGTTTTACAGTGTTTCGATTGTGGTGAGCACCGTGCTTTCCATTCTGATCGGGCTGGCGCAGGGCGTGTGGTTCGGGCGCTGGCCGGCGAAGCTGATTGGCGCGTTGCAGCTTGGGTTTTATGCGCTGCCGCCGTTCTTTGCCGCGGCGGTGCTGATCTTGTGGCTGGCGGTGGATCTACGCTGGTTTCCCGCCAGCGGGATGAGCGATTTGCGGGCGCTGCATCCAGGCATTGGGGATTATGCCGCGCATCTGGTGCTGCCGGTGGCGACTGTGAGTTTCTTCACCGTGGCGTCGCTCTCGCGTTATTTCGGCGAGGCGGTGCATGAGGAGCTGGGCAAGGATTATGTGCGCACCGCCAGGGCGAAGGGCGTGGGGTTTGCGGGGATTTTGGTGTTGCATGTGCTGCGCAACGCGTTGCGGCCGCTGGTGACGATGCTGGGCTTGTCATTCCCGTACATCTTCACCGGCGGGGTGATTGTGGAATCCATCTTCAACTATCCGGGGCTGGGGTGGCTGATGTGGCGCTCCGCACTTTCGCAGGATTATCCCATCCTGATCGCGATTGTGCTGGTGATCGGCGTGCTGACGGTGCTGGGAAATCTGCTGGCGGATCTGGTGAATGGGCTGCTTGATCCAAGGGCCAGCTATGAGTGAGGCGCTGCGGGGCAGCCCCACGCGGGCGCTGGGCTTGGTGCTGACCGGCAATGCCACGTTGAAGGCGGGGCTGGGGCTGGCGGGGCTGATTCTGTTCATCGGGTTCGTGGCGCCGTTTCTGTATCATGCGGACCCGTATCAGATTCATCCTGACGCGGCCTTGCAGGCGCCGGGCTGGCGCTTTCCGTTCGGCACGGATGCGCTGGGGCGGGATGCGCTGGCGCTGCTGCTCTCCGGCGGGCTGGCGACGCTGGAAGTGGCGCTGCCCTCGGCGGTTTTGGCGTTTATTGTTGGCGTGGCGTACGGGTTGCTTTCGGGGCTGGCGCCCGCGTGGCTGGACAAGGTGCTGATGCGGCTGCTGGATGTGGTGCTGGCGCTGCCGGGGCTGATCGTGCTGCTGTTTTTCGCCGCCCTGGTGCCGCAGACGAATCTGAATCTGGTGCTGCTGCTGGGGCTGATTTCCTGGCCAGGCCTGGCGCGGCTGGTGCGCAATGAGGTGCTGGCGCAGCGCGGGCGGGATTTCGTGCTGGCGGCCGAGCAATCCGGCGCGTCGCGCGTTTATCTGGCGCGGGTGCATCTGCTGCGGGTGATCGCGCCGATCTTGGTGGTGAACGGCACGTTCATGATCGGCGATGCCATTCTTTCAATTTCCGCCTTGAGTTTTCTGGGGCTGGGGGTGCAGCCGCCGCAGGAAAGCTGGGGGAGTTTGCTGGAGAGCGCGTTGGATATCGCGGTGCTGAATCCGTGGTGGCTGATTCTGCCGCCGGGGTTGCTGGTGTTCGGCTCGCTGCTGGCGGCGTCGCTCACCGGGCAGGGGCTGCTGCGGTTATGGGGGGATGCGCGGTGAGCCCGGTGCTGGAGATCAAGGGCCTTACCGTGACGCTGAAGCGCGGCGGGTGGGATGTTCCGGTGCTGGAGCGGTTTGATCTTGCCATCGCACCCGGGGAGATGCTGGGGCTGGTGGGGGAGAGCGGCTCGGGCAAGACCATTGCCGCGCTGGCGGTGATGGGGCTGCTGCCGGAAGGCGGGCGGGTTGCGGGGCGGATTTTGCTGGATGGGGAGGATCTGGTGCAAGCCGGTGCGGCGCGGCTGCGGGCGCTGCGCGGCAAGGCGATGGCGATGGTGTTTCAGAATTCGCTGGCGGCGCTGAACCCGAGCCGCACGGTGGCCGCGCAGATCGGCGAGGCCTGGCGCGTGCATGAGGGCGGCGGCAGGGCGGCGGCGCGGGGGCGCGCGCTGGCGCTGCTGGAAGAGGTGGGCATTGCGGATGCGGCGCGGCGGCTGGATGATTATCCGCATCAATTCTCCGGCGGGCAGCGCCAGCGCGTGATGATCGCCATGGCTTTGGCTTGCTCGCCGAAGCTGCTGATCGCCGATGAGCCGACGACGGGGCTGGACCCGCTGATCGCCAAACAGATCATGGCGCTGATCGAAAAGCTGCGGCGCGAGCGGAATATGGCGGTGCTGTTCGTGACGCATGATCTTTCCGTGGTGCGCGACCATGCGGAGGCGATCCAGGTGCTTTATGCCGGGCGGGCGGTGGAAAGCGGGCGGGCGGCGGCGTTTTTCGCGGGGCCGCGGCATCCATATGCCGAGGCGCTGCTGGGGGCGGTGCCAAGGCTGGGGCAAAGGCGGCTGCGGGCGATTCCGGGGCAGTTGCCGGAACCGGAGGCGCGGCCCGCCGGATGCTATTTCGCGCCGCGCTGCGCCTATGCGCGGGCGCCGTGCGAGGCGGAACCCCCGCCCAGCCGGGATGGGGTGGCGTGCCTGTATCCGCTGGCGGCGGGGGCGGCGCTGCCGGAGGAGGAGCCTCCGGTTTTGGGGGCGGCGCGGGCGTTTATGCCGCTGCTGGAGGTGAGGGATCTCTCCGTGAAATATGGCCGGGCGGCGGCGCTGGAGGGGGTGAGTTTGGCCCTGGGGCGGGGTGAATGCCTGGGCGTGGTGGGGGAGAGCGGGTCCGGCAAGTCCAGCTTCGGGCGGGCGGTGCTGCAAATGCTGGATTATGAGGGGCAGGTGGTGCTGGATGGGCAGAATTTCACCCGCCTGCGCGGCGCGGCGCGGCGGGTGCTGCGGCGGAAGATCCAGATGGTGTTCCAGGACCCGCGGGAGAGCATGAATCCACGCATGAGCGTGGGCGAGGTGGTGGCGGAGCCGCTGGTGCTGCAAGGCGGGCTGGGGCGGGAGGAGATGCGCGCGCGGGTGGCGGCGTTGCTGGGGCAGGTGGGGCTGAACGCGGCGCTGGCGGGGCATTATCCGGCGGGGATTTCCGGCGGGCAGGCGCAGCGCGTGGCCATCGCCAGGGCGCTGGCGGCGGGGCCGGAGCTGATCGTGCTGGACGAGCCGACTTCGGCGCTGGATGTGTCAACCCAGGCGATGCTGTTGAATTTGCTGAAGGATTTGGCCTTCAAGCACGCGCTCTCCTACATCCTGATCAGCCATGATTTCGCGGTGGTAAGCTATATGGCGGACAGGATCGCGGTGCTGAAATCAGGCAGGGTTGTGGAAATGGGGGAGACGGCGGCGCTGATCGCGGCACCGCAAAGCCCCTATACGGCAGCGTTGATCGGCGCGGCGCCGCGGCTGGATGGGCAGGAGCGGCCCTGTTGCCCCGCCGGGCCGATGCGGTTAGAAGGGCCGGGCAAGGACCCGTAGCTCAGCTGGATAGAGCGTTGCCCTCCGAAGGCAAAGGTCACGCGTTCGAATCGCGTCGGGTCCGCCAAGGTTTTCAATAATTCAAGAGACCCTTTGGCCGGCGACCAGGCTGGTTTATACCAATTTGATACCATCACACCCAAACCCGGCCCATTGGCTGGCTGTGTTGTTTGGATTCTTCTTGTGTCTCGTTATGTATTTCGGTGCGCGTAACAAGCAATTCAGGGCTTCTTCCGGCATGTTGCCAAAAGCCTGTGCTGGCTCGGCGCGCGCTTCTATCTTGGCTGGGTGAATGCCGATAGAGTATAGCTGGGTCTTTCGGCCCTGCTGGGCGTTAAGCCACCTTAACTACTGTAACTACTGTGCGGAGCCATACACACGCTCCCCATCATTGCCCCGGCAATAGCAGCGTGCGCCGACTGGCACGCTGATCTCCATGGGACATACATAGCTGCCTGCATTACAGGATTGAGCGGCGGTAGCGGAGCTGTTTTGTGCGGGCGCTTGCGAGGCTGGTATCTGCGCAATGTACCCAGGATAAGGCGAATAATACCCGGGTGGCGGGGCAGGGGGCGCATAATAGACGGGCGGCGGATAATAATATGGCCCAGGCACAAAGGCGGGCGCCAAACCGATGCCGATGCCAAATCCCCAGCCCCGGCCATAGCCCCAGCCTCGGCCACCCCACCCATGTGCCGAGGCTTGCCCAGGCAGTGCGCCGAGCACCGCCGCGACGGCAAGGAGTACAGCAAAAAACCTGATGGGTGATTTCATGATCCTGGTCCTTGGACGAGGTGCATTTTAACTCAAGTTGAAATCGGCGGTGTTACTTTGTTTTCAAGCCCTCGCAAGGTGAGCAGCGTGGCCTTGCTCCCCAGTTAAGAAGCAGGTGCCGTGCCCCCCGGCTCCGCTGCCGGTTGTCAGTGCCTGCTGGCCAGCCCCTGGTTACGGCCACCTGCGGTGAGGGGCTGGTCAAGGTCTCGGCCCGCATCCGTAACTTGCGGCCTCCGCCCGGCTGAGTGCGTGTAGTTTCAATGCATGGATGTACGATCCATTTGAGGCGGGATTATTCACCATTGGCGTTTTAATTCATATGCTCACCGATGCCGGGCCGGGCGTGCGATGGGAGAAGCGGTAACCCCACCAGGCGCCCGATCAACAGCCAGACAATGCGGCAACGCTCCAGAACAGAGGCAAAACATGCAATTCACCCGTGAACCCCGGCTTCATCCCGTAAAAATCGCGGCGCTGCGCCCCACCCAAATCACCGTCGGCATGCGCGAGGTTGAGGAGAAGCGCCGCCAATGGCAGGTGGAGGCTGATAAGAGCAAATTCCTCGGCAAGCATCTCATCCCGGTCGTGCTGGGGCCGGAGCATGGGTATTATCTCACGGATCACCATCATCTCGCCCGCGCCTTGTTCGACGAAGGCGTGGAGGATGTGGCGGTTAGCATCGTGGCCGACCTTTCGGCGCTCAGCCGCGGCGCTTTCTGGGTCTATCTCGATAACCGCGCCTGGATGCATACATATGACGCCGAGGGCAAACGGCGCAGCCATAAGGAACTGCCGGACGATGTCTCCGGGCTGGTGGATGATCCGTTCCGCAGCCTCGCCGGAGCGCTGCGCCGCGCGGGCGGTTACGCGAAGGACACGACACCGTTCAGCGAATTCCTTTGGGCGGATTTCCTGCGCCGGCGGCTTAAGCGCAAGCAGGTTGAGGCTGATCCGCAAACCGCTCTGCTTGATGCGCTAAGCCTGGCAAAATCCAAGGAAGCTGGATATCTGCCCGGCTGGTGCGGACCGGCCGGAGAAGACTGATCCGCGCGTTCACGGCCGTGCCGCTGTCCCCGCCATTGTGCCCGCTCGACGCTCCCGCCGCCGGAGGGTATCGTTTCAGCGAGGAGTAGCAGATGAGTGACGCCGCAAATCCAACAAAAGCGAAGGACTTAATGGGCAAGCAGGCTGGCATTGGCCGATGCATTGCCTTTCTCCGCGCCGTGACAGCGACCCGCGCGGAAGCGATTTCATGGCGGCGCAGCCAGCGAGATGCCGAATGCGTGATCCCCGGCGGCAATCTTACCGGCTTCCGTGAGGCGGTAACCCCCTTCGCGGCCTTGGAGGCATAGGCCTTATGCCGCCGGCTTTGGAGATTCTGCGCCAGGCCCTGGATTGGGCCGGGCAGGGCGAGGCGGTGGCCCTGGCCACGGTGCTGCGAACCTGGGGCAGCGCGCCATGCCCGGCGGGAAGCCATATGGCTGTCACGGCCTCCGGCCGCATCGCCGGGGCGGTGAGCGGCGGGTGTGTGGAAGGGGCCGTCTATGAAGCCGCCCAGCGCGTGCTGGAAACCAGCGCCCCCGAGCGCCTCAGCTTTGGCGTGGCGGACGAGTTGGCCTGGTCCGTCGGGCTTGCCTGTGGCGGGCAGATCGAGATCCATGTTGAGCGCTTCGTGCCGCCGCTTTTCGCCTTGATTTTGGAAGCCGCCGCCTCCCGCCGCCCGGTTGTGCTGGCCCGCCGGCTGGACGGCGAGGGGGCGTGGCTTTTACCCGCGCCGGAGGCGCCGGAAGCGCTTGAGGAGGCGGCGGCACATCTGATCGGCCAGGACAATCCGGCCCTGCTGGCCCTGCGCGGCGCCGATATATTTCTGGAACCCATCACCCCGCCGCCGCGGCTGGTCATTGTTGGCGCGGTGCAGATCGCGCAGGCGCTGGTGCCCATGGCGCGGCTTGCCGGTTATGACAGCATCGTGGTTGATCCGCGCGAGGCCTTCTGCACGGCTGAGCGCTTTCCCGCCACGAGGCTGCTGTGCGAATGGCCGGAGACGGCTTTTGAAATGCTGGGCCTCGAAGCCCGCAGCGCGGTTGTCACCCTGACCCATGATCCGAAATTCGATGATCCGGCCTTGCAAACCGCGCTGGCCGCGCCGGTGTTTTATGTCGGGGCGCTGGGGTCGCGGCGCACGCATGCGGCGCGTCTGGCAAGGCTGCGTGGGCGCGGGGTGGATGAAACGGCGCTGGGCCGCATCCAGGCGCCTGTGGGGCTGGGTATCGGCGCCATCGGCGCGGGAGAAATCGCCGTTTCGATCCTGGCCGCCATCATTGCCGCGCGGCGGCTCTAGAGAGTTTTAAAACAATCCCTTGAATAAATTTATAAAAGTTTTTTGGGTGCCGCCTTTTTTACAAAAAAGGCGGCTTCTTTCGCGGCTTTTTGAAAAGGGCGATTTAGACTTTATCCGCGCCCTAGACGGTTTCATCGAGTTCATAGGTCCATACCCTGAATGATTTCAGAGTGTGCGGGCCAAAGGAGTGGACGAGCGGCACGTCCGCCGCATCGCGCCCGCGCGCCACGGTGATCCGGCCAATACGCTGGGCATTGTTGCGGGGATCAAAAACATGCCAGGCGCCGCCCAGCCAGACCTCGATCCAGGCGCTGAAATCCATGGGCTCGACAACGGGAACCCCAATATCCCCCAAATGGCCGTTAACGTAACGCGCGGGAATATTGAGGCAGCGGCAAAACGCCACCGCCAGATGCGCGAAATCCCGGCATACACCAATGCCCTCTTCATAGGCTTCGAAGGCGGTGCGCGTGGCGCGGGCCCGCATATAGTCAAATTTAATGTGCCGGTGCACGAAATCACAAATCGCCTGGACGCGCCGCCAGCCTGGAGGAAGGGCGCCAAACAGGTCCCATGCAATCTGGCTGAGCCGGTCTGTCTCGCAATAGCGGCTGCCCAGAAGATAAACCAGGCAGGAATCCGGTAGAGCGCTGACCAGATCCTCCTTCGCGTCGAGCACTGGCGATGTTGGAACCCCAACATCAAAAACGGTCGCGTCGCCCCAGATCGTGAGATCTCCCGCGGGTGCGGTCAGCCGCCGGCAAAGATTGCCGTACAGATCGTGATAGGTGGTGGTAGCCAACCCCGCCGGCGTGGTGTGAAATGTTTCCGGAGCGCGCAAATCCACCGCTCGATCCTGTTGCATGGCCAGCAGGCACACCAAATGCGTTGGCTGCGGAAAAGTCAGGGATATTTCATAACCATATCTAATTAACACAAAATTTCCGTTTCGTTTGTCTTTGCGTTCCGAGGGTCCGGAAGCCAGAATATGCTTGAACACCTCATTCGAATCAAAACGGAGGCGTGCTGATCTCCCCGTCATGCCGTCTATTCACGTCGCTGGGGCTTGTATCAGATCTGCGCGCCGGGGCACTATTCTAAATTAAGGCCAAGCGGAGTGTGCAGATGCCGGGCAGAGTTTGGGACAAGCAGAAAACCCTGTTGGCCGAACGCGTCGCGGCCGGGCGGGAGGCCGCCACCGGCAAGCTGGTGCATCCAAGGGACCTTACCGGCCTGCTGGAGCGCGTCATCCGTCCGGGTGACCGCGTCTGCCTGGAGGGCGATAACCAGAAGCAGGCCGACCTGCTGGCCCGCGCTCTGGCGCAGGTGGACCCGGAGCGGATCAATAATCTGCACATGGTGCAGTCGGGCATCGTACTGGCCGAGCATCTGGATCTGTTCGAGCAGGGCATCGCCCGGAGGCTGGATTTTTCCTATTCCGGCCCGCAGGCGGCGCGTATTGCCCGGATGCTGTTCGGCGGCAAGATCGAGCTGGGCGCGGTGCATACCTATCTCGAATTGTTCGCCCGCTATTTCATCGATCTCACGCCGAACGTGGCGATGATTGCCGCGGTCAGCGCCGACCGCGAGGGCAATCTCTATACCGGCCCCAATACCGAGGACACGCCGACGGTGGTGGAGGCGACGAGTTACAAGAGCGGGCTGGTGATTGCCCAGGTCAGCGAGATCGTCGAGCGTGTGCCGCGCGTCGATATTCCGGGCGATCAGGTGCATTTCGTCGTCGAGGCCGAGAAGCCCTTCTATGTCGAGCCGCTGTTCACCCGCGACCCGGCGGCGGTGACCGAGACGCAGATCCTCACCGCCATGCTGGCGATCAAGGGCATATATGCCCCCTATAATGTCCGGCGCCTCAATCACGGCATTGGCTTCAACACCGCCGCCATCGAGCTGCTGCTGCCGACCTATGGCGAGACGCTCGGCCTGCGCGGCGAGATCTGCACGCATTGGGCGCTCAACCCGCACCCCACCCTGATCCCCGCCATTGAAGCCGGCTGGGTGGAACAGGTGCATTGCTTCGGCTCCGAGGTCGGCATGGAGGATTATGTCGCCGCCCGCCCGGATGTCTTCTTTACCGGCCCGGATGGCTCGCTGCGCTCCAACCGTGCCTTCTGCCAGACGGCGGGGCTGTATGCCTGCGACATGTTCATCGGCTCGACGCTGCAGATCGACCTCGCCGGGCATAGCTCGACGGTGACGGCCAGCCGCATCGCCGGCTTCGGCGGGGCCCCCAATATGGGGTCCGATCCGCATGGCAGGCGGCATCCCTCCGCCCCCTGGCTGCAGGCCGGGGCGGAGGCGTGACCCGGAATCGCCGCCGGCATTGCGGCGCGGGCGCAAGCTGGTGGTGCAGATCGGCGAGACCTTCGGCGAGAAGAACGTGCCGTTCTTCGTCGAGCGGCTGGATGCGTTGAGCCTGGCCGAGAAACTGGATCTCGACTGGCGCCGGTGATGATCTATGGCGACGACGTCACCCATATCGTCACCGAGGAGGGCATCGCCAATCTGCTGCTCTGCCGCGATATGGATGAGCGCGAACAGGCGATCCGCGGGGTGGCCGGCTATACCGAGATCGGCCGCCGGCGCGACGCGCAAAATGGTGGCCCGGCTGCGCGAGCGCGGTGTGATCAAGCGGCCGCGAGGATCTCGGCATCGATCCGCTGGATGCCGATCGCGGCCTGCTGGCCGCGCGCTCGATGAAGGATCTGATGCTGGCCTCGGGCGGGCTGTACCAGCCGCCCAGCCGTTTCCGCAATTGGTAGGAGGGGCTCTTGGAACATCTGACGTTCACATTTCCGGCGGAGCGCGCGGCCGGCGGCACCAGGGCGCAGGCGCTGGTCGGCGTGGTCGCGTCCGGCAATCTTGAGGTGCTGCTTGAGCGCGTGGAGACCGCCGGCAATTGCCGGATTGAGGTGGCAACCGCCGCGCATGGCTTCAAGGCCGTGTGGGAGGCGGTGCTGGGCGATTTCGTGGCGCGCGGGGCCGGGGGCTTGCGCGTCTCTATCAATGATGGCGGGGCGCGGCCGGATATGGTGGCGCTGCGCCTGGCGCAGGGGCTACGCCTGATCGAGGAGACCGGCGCATGAGCCAGGCCGTTCACAACCGGCCGGTGAGCTGGTCCGAGGCGATGGCGCGCAAGCGCCTGACAGCCTTGCTCGATGAGGGAAGCTTCACCGAGATCCTCGGCCCCGAGGCGCGGGAGTTGTCGCCGCATCTGGCCCGGTTCGACCTGCCGGCGCAGTTCGACGACGGGATCGTCATCGGCCGCGCCTGGCTGGGCGGGCGGCCGGTCTTCGTGGCCGCGCAGGAGGGGCGCTTCATGGGCGGCGCGTTCGGCGAGGTGCATGGCGCCAAGCTGGCCGGCCTGCTGCGCGCGGCCCGCGAAGCCGGGCAGGATGTGGTGCTGCTGCTGGATACAGGCGGCGTGCGGCTGCAGGAGGCCAATGCCGGGGAGATGGCCATCGCCGAGATCATGCGCGCGCATTGTCGAGCTGCGCTGCGCCGGGCGGGCCGTCATCGGGCTGATCGGCGGCAAGGCGGGGTGCTTTGGCGGCGGCGGCCTCATTGCCGGCTGCTGCAGCCGGCTGGTTGTTACCGAGCAGGGGCGCATTGGTGTCAGCGGTCCGGAGGTGATCGAGACCAATCGCGGTGTGGAGGAGTTCGACTCCCAGGACCGCGCTTTCGTCTGGCGCACCATGGGGGGCAAGCATCGCTATCTCATCGGCGGGGCGGATGAATTCGCCGCCGACGATGCCGCCAGCTTCCGTGCCGCCGCGATCGCGGCGCTGCGGGACAGTGCGGCGCTGACGCTGGAGGTGCTGGCGGCCGAGCAGGAGCGGCTGGAAAGGCGGCTCGCGCGTTTTGGCACGGCGCGCGACGGGCGCGAAGTGTGGCAGGCACTCGGCTTCGCCGACCCCGCCGCGCTGCCCGCCATGGGCACCGATGAATTTCTCAAAACCATAGGCGGCAAGAGGGAGAGCGCCGATGCAGCTCGATGATATCCTGGCCGGCCTGTTTCCGGCTGGCCACGCAATTGCGGCCCGGAACGGGCTGATCCTGGGTGAAGGCGCGGTAGGCGGCAGCCGGGCGGTGCAGGTTATTGGCGTTGCGGACGGCAATTACCTTGGCGTGGAAGATGCGCTGGCGTTGTCGGCGCGGGTTATCGCGGCGATGCGCGATGAGCGGCGGCTGCCCATTTTGGTGCTGGTCGATTCCCGCAGCCAGCGGATGAGCCGGCATGACGAGCTGATGGGGCTGAATGAGTTTCTGGCGCATTTGGCCAAATGTCTGCTGCTGGCGCAGACCGCCGGGCAGCGCACGATCGGCCTGCTCTATGGCGGCAGCGCCGCCGGCGCCTTCATCGCCACCGCCTTGGCCTGCGACACGCTGCTCGCCTTGCCGGGCGCGCATCCGGAGGTGATGGACCTGCCCTCCATGGCGCGGGTGACCAAGCTGCCCTTGGAAAAGCTGCGGGAGATGGCGCAGGCAACGCCGGTATTCGCGCCGGGGCTGGATAATCTCGCGCAGACCGGCGCCATCGCGCAAACGCTTGATCCCGCCGCGGACCTCGCGGGGCAGATGCTGGCGGTGCTTGCGGCGCCGCCCACCGCGGATGAGCGGGACAGGTTGGGGGCGGCGCGCGGCGGCCGCCCCAGGGCGGCGCATGTGGCCGCCGAGGTTCAGGCCCGGATAGCAGCGGTGTGAGCCTGCATTTGCGCCATTGGCTGGCCACGCCCGGCGCGGCCGCCTGGGACCGGCTGATGCGCGCGCGCCCGGCGCTTGCGGCGGAACCGCTGGTGGCGGCATGGGGGGCGAAAGGCTGGCCGCTGGTGCGCCGGCGGCCGCTCTGTGATGATCCGGCCGGGGAAATCCCGCTCGGCCTGCCGCTGCCGCCCAGCCATGGCAAGCGGCGCATCGCGCTCAGCCTGCCGGAGGAAGGGCTCCTCACCCAGCGCCCGCCGCCGCTGCTGGCCGATTGCCGGGGTGCCGCCCCCACCCGCTGGCAGGATACGCTGGAGGCATTGCTCGTCCTGGATGCGCGGGTGCGCTGCTTCGGCAGCCTGGCCTGGGCGCAGGTGACGGGGCTTGCCTATCTTTCCGCGGACTCTGACCTCGATCTGCTCTGGGAGCTGCCGCCTTCCGGCCAGCTTGCCGGGTTTCTGGCGTCGCTGACGCGGATTGAGGCGGCGGCGCCGATGCGTCTGGATGGCGAGTGCATCGGCCCGCACGGGGCGGTGCAATGGCGCGAGCTGGCGGCGGGGGACATGCTGGCGGTGAAAGGCGAAGACGCCGTCACGCTGATGACGCGCGACATGTTCCTGAAAGGGGCCCGTTGATGAGCCTGAATCTCGCGTTGCGGCCGGGCGGCGCGGCGGCGCCGGCGCGCTTACCCGTGGCTGGCATCGGCCAGCTCGCGGCCGAATGTCTGCGCCTGGAGCTTCACACCTATCCGAAGCCGGGGCTGGTAAGCCATTTCGACCAGGGGGCTCACCCGGATATGAATTGCTCCCTGCTGGAGGCCAGCGCCGCGACGCTGCTTCCGTTTTTCCAGCAGCTCGCCGATGCCGGCCGGCGCGATGCGGACATGAACACGCTGCGCCGCATCGGCCTTGCCGCCGAAGCGCGGATGCTGCGCTGCACGGGCGGGGTGAACACCCATCGCGGCGCGATTTTCGGGCTTGGCCTGCTCTGCGCCGCGGCCGGGCTGCGCGAACAGCGCGGCCTGGAGCACCCGCTTGGCCAGATTGTCGCGGCGCGCTGGGGGGGCGATATCGCCGCCGGGCCGAGGCTGCCCTCCAGCCATGGGGTGATGGCGCAGCGGCGCTACGGTGCGGGTGGCGCGCGCGCGGAGGCGGCGGGCGGCTTCCGGTCGCTCTATGAGGTGGCGCTGCCGGCGCTGCGCCAGGGATACCGGCTGGCGCCGGGGGATTGGCAGGCGGCGCGGGTTCAGTGCTGCATGGCGCTCATTGCCCGCGTAAACGATACCAATCTGCTGCATCGGGGCGGGCCGGATGGTCTGGCCTTCGCGCAAGCCGCGGCGCGGGCGTTTCTGGACGCGGGGGGGATCGGCCAAGCGGATTGGCTGCCCGGCGCGCGGGCGGTGCACCACGCTTTTGTCGCGCGCAATCTAAGCCCGGGGGGCAGCGCGGACCTGCTCGGCATGGCGCTTTTCCTCGAAGCACAGGGGGGCTGATGCTGGCTTTGCTATGCGGCGGCCAGGGGCTTGTTGCGGCGGAGATGTTTGCTCTTGCCGCGGAGGACCCGCGGGCCCAGCCCATCTTTGCCGATGCCGCGGCTTTGCTGGGCGCGGATCCGCGTGCGCTGGTGCGCGGCCAGGCGGGGGACCGGATTGCCCGCAACCGCACCAGCCAGCTCTTATCCGTGACCGCCGCGCTGGCGCTTTTCGCGGCGCTGGAGCCTGAGCTGGCCGGAGGGTTTCTGGTCACCGGCTATAGCGTGGGGGAGATGGCGGCGTGGAGCATCGCCGGGGTCTGGTCTCCGGCCGAGGCGCTGCGGCTCACCGCTCTGCGTGCCGAGGCGATGGACGGGGCCAGCGCCACACCCGGCCGCCTCGCCTATGTCCGTGGCCTGGGGCAGGCGCGGGTGGCGCGGTTGGCCGCCGCGCATGGCTGCGCGATCGCCATCATCAATCCCGGCGATCTGTTCGTCGTCGGCGGGCCTGATGAGGTGATGCAAAATTTCTGCGCGCAGGCGCGGGCCGAGGGCGCCTTGCGCGCGGAGACACTCGCGGTGCACACCGCCGCGCATACGCAACATCTCGGCGCCGCCGTCCCGGTTTTTGAAGCCGCCTTGCGCGCGAGCGATTTTTCCCAGCCGGGCCCCCAGGGGCTTCTGCTGGCGGGCGGCAATGGCGAACGCGTGTTCAAGGCGCAGGCCGGGTTCGGCCGCCTCGCCGCGCAGATCGCCGAGCCGATCAACTGGGTTGCAACCCTGGACAGCTTGGCGGAGCGCGGGGTGGACCGTATTCTTGACCTTGGCCCGGGAAATGCCCTGCAACGCACCGCCTCGGCGTATCTCCAAGGCGTTCCTTGCCACGCGGCGAGTGCATTTCGCAGCGTTCCGGGGTTGAGCAAATGGCTGGCCTCCTAAAGCGCGGCGGCGTGAGCCGGCCGCGCGCCGGAGACGGCCAGTGTAAGCGGATGCTATCAGAAAGTTAACCAGAATGACGGGCCGGGCAATATATTTGTCTTTCGAGCCGTTGATAATGTTTCCAAAGCTTACGAAAAAACAATAAACAGAACGTACCGGCTAGGGGGGTTGTTGGCGCTGATGCGGTATGGCTTGGTTCTCGCGTTCCTGTCCGTCTGGCCGCTCGCGGGGTGCATGGTGGGTCCTGATTTCAACACGCCCGCATCCTCCACCGCGGTACAGTATCAGCCCGTTGACGGCAGGCTGCCCGCGGGCGCGCCCGCGGATCCGCAATGGTGGCATGGCTTTAACGACCCGGTGCTCGACCAATTGGTGGAGCTGGCCTACCGGAATAATCTCACCTTGCAGCAGGCCGGGGTGCATGTGCTGCAGGCCCGCGCCCAGCTGGCCGCCGCGGTGGGTGAGCTTTACCCGCAGCAGCAGGCCATTTCCGCCGCCTATACGGATACGCTGCAGAGCAAGGCCTCGCCCAGCTATATTCCCGGCGCGCAAGCCAATATCCAAACCGCGCAGATCGGGCTGAGTGCGAGCTGGGAGATCGATTTCTGGGGCAAGTACCGGCGTGCCATCCAGGCGCAGAACGCCGCCTTCCTGGGCTCCATCGACGCGTATGATGCCGCCCTGGTCAGCCTGACCTCCAGCGTCGCCCAGACCTATATCGCCATCCGCACCTTGCAGGCGCAGATCGCCGTGGCGCAGGCAAACGTTGCGGTGCAGACGGAAAGCCTGCGCATCGCCACGGTGCAATATAATTCCGGGCAGACCAGCCAGCTCGATGTCGAGCAGGCGCAGACCCAGCTTAGCACCACCGAGGCCTCCGTGCCTTCGCTGAAGGCGCAGCTTGTGGCGCAGCAGGATGCGCTGGCGGTGCTGCTGGGGCTGACGCCGGACAGGATCCTCCCGCTGCTGGGGCCGGAAGCGCCAATTCCCACCGCGCCGGCGGATGTGGCGGTGGGCGTGCCGAAGGACCTGCTGCGCCAGCGCCCGGATGTGCGGGAGGCCGAGCAGCAGGCGGCGGCGCAATCGGCTGATCTCGGCGTGGCCAAGGCGCAGCTTTACCCGGCCTTGTCGCTCTCCGGCACGTTCGGCTTCGAGGCCGGGGACAGCCATGGCAGCTCCCTTGGCGATCTGTTCAAATGGTCCAGCCATACCGTCTCGGTCGGGCCGTCCCTGCAGATTCCCATCTTCAATTACGGCCAGCTCACCAACCAGGTGCGCGCCCAGGATGCGGCGTTCGAGCAATCCATCCTGAGCTACCAGAATGTGGTTTTGCAGGCGCAACAGGAGGTGCAGGATGCCATCGCTGCCTATGTGGAGGCGCAGAATACAGTGGAGAAGCTGAGTGCCGCCAATGAATTCGGCGCAGCAATCCACCAAGCTGGCGATGATCCGCTATGTCGATGGCGCCTCCGATTACACCACGGTGCTGAATGCCGAGCAGGCGCAGCTGCAGGTGCAGAATTCACTGGCCTCGGCGCAGGGGCAGGTGCCCACCGCCCTGGTGCAGCTTTATGCCGCCCTGGGCGGTGGCTGGCAGATTGCGCAGGGGCATGATGTGGTGCCCGATACCATCAAGGCGGACATGGCCAGGCGCACCAATTGGGGCGGGCTGTTGACGCCGCAAAACCACGAAGCCCCGGCGGATGCGGGGGCGCAAACCCGACAACTTTATGTGCCGAGCTGGTGAGAAATATGAAACAAGGCTTCACATTGCGGCGCGTGGCCCTGGCGGTATCCGCGGGCGTGGCGATTGGCGGGCTGCTGGCACTTTCCGGCTGCGGCAAGAGCAACAGCTATCAGGCGCCGCCACCGCCGCCGGTGACCACCAGCAAGCCCGTTTCGATGCAGATGACGTCCTATCTCGACGTTACCGGCAATACGGTGGCGGTGAACGCGGTTGATCTCGTGGCGCGCGTGGCGGGCTATCTGCAGGAGATCGATTACACCGACGGCACGGCGGTGAAGCAGGGGCAGAAGCTGTTCGTCATCGAACCCGCCCCCTATGAGGCCAAATTGCAGCAGGCCGTGGCCGCGGTGGCCAGCGCCAAGGCCCAGGTGCTCTACGCGCAGTCGCAATATGACCGGCAGCAGACGATGCTGGCGCAGAAAGCCACCTCGCAGGCGACCGTGGAGCAATGGCTCTCCCAGCGCGATTCAGCCCGCGCGCAGGTGACGGAGGCCATCGCCAACCAGGAGCTGGCCACCATCAATTACGGCTACACCACCGTTTCGGCGCCGTTCGATGGCGTGGTCAGCCGGCATCTGGTGGATCAGGGCAACCTTGTCGGCAATGGCACGGCCACCACGCTGGCCACCATCACGCAGATCAGTCCCATCTATGTGTATTTCAATGTCAGCGAGCTGGATGTGCTCAATATCCGCAAGGCGCTGATGGAGCGGGGGCGTAACCCCAATAATGTAACCGGCGCGCCCATTAATGTCGGGCTGCAATCCGATAGCGGCTATCCCTATTCCGGCAAGATCGATTACGTCGCCCCCGGTGTCGATCCCTCGACCGGCACCGTCCAGGTGCGCGCGGTTCTTGAGAATGACAGCGATGTTTTGCTCCCCGGCCTGTTCGTGCGCGGGCAGATCCCGATGGGCGCGCCGGTGGCCCGCCTGGCGGTGCCGGAGGCGGCGTTGATGAGCGACCAGGCCGGGTCTTATGTGTTCGTCGTCGGGCAGGACAATGTCGTATCCCAGCAGCGTGTGCAGACGGGGGTGCATGAGGATGGCATGGTCGCGGTGACCGGGCTGGACCCGGACGCGCTGGTGGTGGTGGACGGGCTGCAGAACGCCACCCCCGGCAACCCGGTGGCGCCCATGGAACACGACCTCACGGCGCCCGCCGCGCAGCAGCCGGACCAAACGCCATGATGTC
Organism: uncultured Pseudomonadota bacterium; assembly: GCA_963794625.1. GTDB lineage: Bacteria > Pseudomonadota > Alphaproteobacteria > Acetobacterales > Acetobacteraceae > Acidocella. Next base: position 35,708 of record CAWCEU010000009.1, on the reverse strand, counting down.
GAAATTCTTCATCGAACATCCGGTTCTGGCGAATGTCATCTCGATTATGTTCATCGTGCTGGGGCTGGCGGCTATCGGCTCGCTGCCGGTTTCTGAATATCCGCAGATCGTGCCGCCCACCATTCAGGTGACGACCTCCGAGCCAGGGGCGGATGCGAAGACGCTGGTGAACACCGTGGCCCTGCCGATCGAACAGCAGGTGAACGGCGTGCAGGGCATGCTGTATATGCAGTCCACCAGCACCAGCACCGGCAATTACACGCTGATCGTGACCTTCAAGGTCGGCACGGATCTGAATTTCGCGCAGGTGCTGGTGCAGAACCGCGTCTCCGCGGCTTTGGCCAAGCTGCCCGCCGCGGTGCAGGCGCAGGGCGTGGTGGTGCAGCAGAAATCCACCTCCATCCTGCAATTCATCACGCTCACCTCGCCCAAGCGCACTTATGACGGGCTGTTCCTGAATAATTACGCGCTCATCAACATGCAGAACACGCTGGCGCGCCTGCCAGGCGTCGGCAACGTGCTGGTGTTCGGCACCGGCCAGTACGCCATGCGCGTCTGGCTGGACCCGGAGAAGATGCAGTCTTTGGGGCTGACGCCGACCGATGTGCTGAACGCGCTGCGTGAGCAGAATCTCGCCGTGCCGGCGGGGCAGGTGGGCGGGCCGCCGGTTGCCTCGCCGCAGGCCTTCCAGCTTACCGTGAACGTGCCGAGTCAGCTTTCGGATGCCTCACAATTTGGCGATATCATCGTCAAATCCAACGACACGGGCGGCGGCGCCGCCAGGATCGTGCGTATCCGCGATATCGGGCGGGTGGAGCTGGCCTCCGTCAATTACAACATGCTGGCGAATTTCTCCGGCGCGCCCGCCGCGGCCATCGGCATCTACCAGACGCCCGATGCCAACGCGCTGGCCGTGGCCAAGGAGGTGCGCTCCACCGTGGCGAACATGGCCAAATCCTTCCCGCCGGATATGCGCTACGACATCCCCTTCGATACGACCGTGTTCGTCACCGCCTCCATTGACGAGGTCTACAAGACGCTGTTCGAGGCCTGTTTGCTGGTGCTTGCGGTGATTTTGCTGTTCCTGCAGAGTTTCCGCGCCACATTGGTGCCCGCCACCACCGTGCCGGTGACCATTATCGGCGCCTTCGCCGCCATGGCGGCGCTGGGTTTCTCCATCAACCTGCTCACGCTGTTCGGCCTCGTGCTGGCCATCGGCATCGTCGTCGATGACGCGATCGTCGTGGTGGAGGGTGTGACGCACAAAATGGAAGTGGGCGGGCTGGACGCGAAAAAAGGCGCCATCGAGGCGATGAAGGAGCTGACCAGCCCGATCGTCGGCATCACCTTGGTGCTGATGTCCGTGTTCATTCCGGCGGCCTTCATGCCTGGCATCACCGGGCAGATGTATTCGCAGTTCGCGCTGGTCATCGCCGCCACGGCGCTTATCAGCACCATCAGCGCGCTGACGCTCAGCCCCACGCAATGCGCCCTGTTGCTGAAGCTGCGCAAGCCTGGGACGAAGAAGAATTTTATCTTCCGCGGCTTCGACCGGGTCTATTACCCGGTGGAGGCGGCCTATATCCGGCTGATCCACCACATGGTCAGCCGCGCCGGGTTGTTCGCGCTCTGCGGGCTGGGGCTGATCGCGCTGGCCATTTTCGGGCTCAGCCGGATTCCCAGTGCCTTCGTGCCGCTTGAGGACCAGGGCTATATGGTGCTCAGCGTACAGCTGCCGGATTCCTCCTCCATCGGTCGCACCAATGCGGTGCTGGCTGAGGTGAGCAAGCTGGTTCAGAAACAGCCCTGATGTCGAGAGCGACATATCCATCAGCGGCGTCTCGCTGATGGATAACAGCGCCAGCCTGCCCAATGCTGGTGCCATCTATGTCATGCTCAAGCCGTGGGATGAGCGCGGCTCCAAATGGGGGCTGCTGCCGGTCTATAAAGACCTCAGCAAGATCGCGCATCAGATTACGCAGGCGAAGGTGGTGGTGGTGCCGCCGCCGCCCATTCAAGGGCTGGGCAGCTCGGGCGGTTTCCAGGGCGTTGTGGAACTGCAGGATGGCAGCTTCGATTATAGCAAGCTGCAATACGCGGCCGATACGTTGGACCGCGACGGCAATACCCAAAGTGGGCTAAGCGGCCTGTTCACCACCTACCGCTCCCAGGCGCCGCAGCTTGAGGCGGAAACGGATCTTACCAAGGCCCGCGCCGTGGGGGTTTCGGCCAATGATCTGTACAGCACGCTGCAGACCTATCTTGGCTCGTCCTACGTGAATCTCTTCACAAAATATGGCCAGGTCTTCCCGGTCTATGTGCAGGCTGATCCGCAGGCGCGCATGAGCGTGCAGGATGTGCGCAATTACACCGTGCGCAACCTGCAAGGCAAAATGGTGCCATTGGGCACGGTGGCCAGCATCAAGCCGGATTTCGGGCCGCCCATCATCACGCTCTACAACACCTATCCCGCCGCCATGGTCAATGGCCAGGCGGCGGCGGGGTACAGCTCCGGCCAGGCGCTGGATCTGATGGATCAGATAACATCCCACGTGCTGCCGCCGGGCTTCGGGTTCGAATGGACCGGCACGGCCTATCAGGAACGGCTGGCGGGTGGTGCCACGACGGTGATCTTCGCCTTTTCGCTGCTGCTGGTCTATCTGGTGCTGGCGGGGCAGTATGAGAGCTGGATCACGCCCCTCTCCGTGCTGCTGGCGGTGCCGCTGGCGCTGCTCGGCACCGTGGGCGCGCTCACCGCCTTGGGTCTGGCCAATAATATCTACACGCAGATCGGCCTGGTGCTGCTCATCGCGCTGGCGGCGAAGAATGCCATTCTAGTCGTCGAGGTGGCGCGTGAGCAGCGGCAATTCCATGGCGCCTCGATCATCGATGCCGCGGTGACTGCCGCCAAGACGCGCTTCCGGCCGATCTTGATGACCTCCTTCGCCTTTATTCTGGGCGTGCTGCCGCTGGTGTTCGCGTCGGGCGCTGGGGCCAATTCCCGTAAATCCATCGGCATCGCGGTGGCCAGCGGCATGCTGGCCTCCACCTGCATCGCGGTGCTTTTCGTGCCGTCCTTCTATGTGGTGCTGCAACGCTTCAATGAGCGCTTCGTTACCAAGAAGAAACCCGCCACGCAGCAGCCGGAGGGGTGAAATCCGCGCATCGCCGTAAAACGGGCTGAACCTTCCGGCTCAGCCCGTTTTTTGTCTTGTTTCTTAAGTCGTTTGAAAAGGTTTCAGGGCCGCTTTTTCCAATTCGGCTAACCTAGCCCAGATGCGGGCCGAGATGCTTCAAACTATCCTCGCAGTCAGACCAATTCCGGGCGCTTGCGCGGCGGGGCCATGAATTCCGGGCCTACCGGATCGGTTATGCAGCGGGCGAGGATGGCCTCGATCTCGGTCTTGCCCTCGGCATCCAGCGTCCAGCCCATCGCGTCATGCGCGGGGTCGAGCTGGCCGGGGCTGCGCGCGCCCCAGAGGGCGATGGTCGGCCCCTGGTCCAGCACCCAGCGCACGGCCAGCGCCAGTACGGATTTGCCGTAGCGCCGCCGCGCCAGCTCGCGCAGCGCCTCCACCGCGCGGAGATATTGGATGAAGCGCTCGCCTTTGAATTTCGGGTCGTTGCGGCGCAGATCATCGCCCTCGAACACCGTATCGGCGTTCATCCGCCCGCTCAGCAGGCCGCGGCACAGCGCGCCATAGCTGAGCACGGTGAGGCCGGTGTTCTTGGCATAAGGCAGTTCGGCCGCCTCGATCCCGCGCTCGAACAGATTATAGGGCGGCTGCAGCGCATCGAGCTGGGCGGCGGCGCGGAACGCGTCCATCTGCGCGGGGGAGAAATTGCTGACGCCGATGGAGAGAATTTTGCCCTCGCGGCGCAGTGTCTCCAGCGTTTCGGCGGTTTCCTCCAGCGGGGTTTCAAGGTCCGGCCAATGCACCTGGTAGAGGTCGATCCGGTCCGTGCGCAGGCGGCGCAGCGAGTCCTCGATCTCCTGGCGGATGCGCGCCCGGCGGCTGTCGCGGAAAACCTTGCCGTCTTTCCAGGCGAGGCCGAGCTTGGTGGCGATCTGCACCTTGTCCCGCAGCCCGCCTTCCTCGATCGCCTTGCCGACAATCTCTTCCGACCGGCCGAAGCCGTAGACCGGGGCGGTATCGATCAGCGTGATGCCGCGCGCCACCGCGCTCTGGATGGTGGCGATGGATTCCGCCTCATCCGTGCCGCCCCACATCCAGCCGCCAATGGCCCAGGTGCCGAGCCCGATGCGCGAGGTGACAACGGCACTCTTGCCGAGGGTGATGGTTTCCATGTTCCGCTCCTGTCAGGTACAGGCCGGGTGCTGGGGCACAACCGGCGCTGCGATGAGATACAGCCTCCAAGATAGACCCCAAGGCCCAGTGTGCCAGCCCGTTTGGTTGAGCCCTGTTCAACAAGGCGTTGAATGGGCGGCGGGTCAGCCGGGTTGCGCGCCGTAATCGGCGAGATGGGTGACGAAGGCCCGGGCCGGAATGGGCAGCGGGTCGACGAAATGCACATCCTGCGGAAAGCGGCGGGGGGTGTCGACGGTGAGGAAGATCGCCGGGGCGCCGGGCAGGGGCGTGATGGCATGCACTGTTTCGCGCAGGAAGGTCACCATCTGGCCCGCGCGCAGCCGCTTCGGCGCCTCGCCGGCGATGGTGAAATCCACCTCGCCCTCCAGCAGCAGCAAATGCTCGTCGCAGGTTAGGTGGTAATGGCGCGGCAGCGGATGATAGAGCCGGAAGAGCCGGGCGCTGGCGGACTCATGGTCCGAGAGATAGGCATCCATGATCATCGATTCCGCCGTGGCGGGAAAACGGGATTTGATTTCAGCCAGATCGAAGAAATGATAGCCGGTGGCCTGCATGTCGGGTTCCTCTGCGGTTTGGCGTGGGACCGTTTTTCATAGGCGGCCGGGGCCGTTCGCGCTATGTGAGGGCGCTGAAATTGACTCAAGGCAAGCTTGATCTCTATTCAACCTTGGCCAAACCCATGCTGAACCGCTTCGATCTGCCCGATCTGCAAATCTTCACCGCCATCGTGCGGCATCGCAGCTTCAAGCGCGCGGCCATAGAGCTGGGCGTGACCACCTCCGCGCTCAGCCACGCCATGCGCAAGCTGGAGACGAAGATGGGCGTGCGGCTTCTGCACCGCACCAGCCGCACGGTGATGCCCACAGCACCGGGGCAGCTTCTGGCCGAACGGCTGGAGCAGGGGTTCGACCTGATCGGCGCGGCGCTCTCGGGCATAGAAAGCTACCGGCAGAATCCTTCGGGGCCGTTGCGCATCAATGTGCCGCTGGATGCCGCGCGGCTGCTGCTCTCACCCGTGCTGGCGGCGTTCGCCGCGCAATATCCGCAGGTGGCGCTGATCCTGAGCGTGGAGGACCGGCCGGTGGATATCATCGCCGAGGGTTATGACGCCGGCATACGCTATGGCGGCACCGTGCCGCAGGACATGGTGGCCATGCCGCTGACCCGCCCGCTGCGCTGGGTGGTGGTGGGCGCGCCAGGTTTTCTGGCCAGGCATGGGCGGCCGGGCAGCCCGGAGGAGCTGGCGCGCCTGCCCTGCATCGGCGTGCGTCTGGGGAACAATACCAGCTATAAATGGGAGCTGGGCGACGGGGAGCGGCAGCTCCGGCTGGATGTGACCGGGCCGCTGGGGGTGAACAACACCGAGACGACCATTGCCGCCGCCGCCGATGGGCTTGGCCTGGCCTATGTGCTGGAGCGGCGGGTGCAAGATGAGATCGAGCGCGGCGCGCTTGAGGTCGTGCTGCCGGATTGGGCTTCCACCGGCCCCGGTTTTTACGCCTATTTCGCCAGCCGGCGGCAGAACGAGCCGGGGCTGCGGCCGCTGATCGAAATGATCCGCGCCCGCGAGGGGTTGTAGAATCCGCCTGCCGGGATTTTAAAAATACCGGCGCGGCCGTTTTCGAAAGTCCCGGAAGCGGCCTTTCCGCGAACGCCGCTTCCGGAAACCGCCTTACAAATCCTCAGGCCCTTTCAACACCCAGGCGCCGCGCCGGCGCAGCACCAGCATATAATAGGCAATCGACGCCGCGCAGATGCCGATTGTGGTGAACAGGCTGGGGCGGCCAATCACCGGGTCCAGCCAATTGGTGTAGACGACGTATAGCATCACCACCATGGCGATGACGGGTGCCAGCGGGAAAAGCGGCATGCGGTATTCCCCGTGGGCGGTGCTGCCTTTCATGCGGCCCATGATAACGGCGATGCAGAGCGAGCCATAGATCAAAATGAGCCCGGTGCCGGTAACGACGAACAGCACATTCTCATTCACCAGGCAGGCCAGCGCCGCCAGCACGCCGCTGACCACTGTCGCCACCCAGGGGGAGTGGAAATTTTTGTGGGTCTGCATGAAGGCTTTGGAAATCGGCGCGGGCCAGATCATGTCGCGCCCGGTGCTGTAGATCATGCGCGCGGCCAGCAGCAGCATGGCGATGATGGCGTTGAAGATGGCCAGCGCGATGCCGAGGCTGAGCGCGGTATTGACCGTGGAGCCGCCCAGCGCGCCGATGAAATCGCCCATCATGTTGGAGGAGCCAAGGAAGCTCTTGAGATCCGGCGCGCCGATGAGCAGGGCGGTGAGCGGAATCAGCTCGGCGGCGACGGTGATGACCAGCGCCCAGAGAATGGCACGGGCGATATGGCGCTTGGCATCATGCGTTTCCTCACCAAAATAAACGGCGGTGCCATAGCCGTTATAGGCGAAGATGGCGACGGAGGTGGCCATGCCGATGGCGGCGAAGGGGGCGTGGATGAGATGGCCGTTGCTGAGGATGACCGGGTGGGCGATGAGATCGGTGATCGGGCGGGCGGCATGGAAGACGCCGAGCCAGACCAGGACCACAAGAGCCAGAATCTCGATGACCAGGAAGATGCCGGTGAGAATGGCGTTGGAACGGATGTTGAGAATACCGATGAGAGTCGTGAGCGCCACGGTGGCGATGGCGGTGGGGATCATCGGCAGGTTGGGAAACAGCACGCCGAGATAGGTGGACATGCCCAGCGCCATCACGGCGGGAATCAAGACGGAGCTGACGAGATTGACGCCCATCACGATAAAGCCCGCCATCGGCCCCACCACGCGCCCGACAATGGCATATTCCCCGCCGGTGAGCGGATAGGCGGAGGAAAGCTCCGCATAGACCAAGGCCATGCACACGCCGATGAACGCGGCGATCACCATGCTGAGAAACGCGCCCGTGCCCGCCGTGCCGATGATGCCAGGGATGATGATGAAGACCGAAGAGGCCGGTGTGACGGCCGAAAGCGTGATGAGCAGCGTGCCGAGCATTTTCATGCTTCGCTGCAAGGTTCCTGGCTTGTGGGCCAGGGCGGTGGTGTCGTGCATTAACTGTCTCCTCGCTCGATTGAATCCCCTTATGAAGCCGGGACTGACGTTTGGGCGTTTGCCGCCCTTATGAATGATGTTTCAGAACCAGGGCGCGCAGGCGCTCAGGGTCGATCGCGTGAACCGTGTGGCCGTGCTTGCCGGTGATCGTCTCGGCGCCGAGCATGGCGTTCAGGATCGCCTCGTCCACCGCTTCGACGGTCGCCATGAACACGGCGTCCAGATCGTCATTGCTGACGGCCTCGAAGCGCAGCGTCTGCGGTTCGGGGAGATGGCCCTGGTTATTGGCGGTGGAGAAAGCGAGATAGATATCGCCTGAATTATTGCCCGAAGGCGTGCCGCCGCGCCCCATGCCGATGGCGATGCGCTTGGCCACGCGGCGCAGCTGCGTCGGCAGAAGCGGGGCATCGGTGGCGACGATGGCGATGATGGAGCCGCGTTCCTCGGACCATATGCGGTGTTCCGGCATCAGCTCGCCCACCGGCGCGCCGCAGATTTTCAGCCAGGGGCGCAGGCCGTGATTGGCCTGCACGATGGCGCCCAGCGTATACTCGCCCATGCGCGTTGAGAAACGGCGGGAGGATGTGCCGGTGCCGCCCTTGAACTCATAGGTGATCATGCCGGTGCCGCCGCCGACATTGCCTTCCGCCACCGGGCCGCTGGCGGCAGTCTCTATCGCCGCCAGCACATGCGCTTCCGTGATGTGCAGCCCGGCAATGTCGTTCAGCCAGCCATCGAAGGTTTCGCCCACCACCGGCAAAGGCCAGAAAGTTTCGCCGACCGCTTCGGGAAATTGCCGCGCCAGCCAGCGCGTGATGCCGTGATGCGCCATGCCCAGCGAGCAGGTATTGGTGATGGCGATGGGGCCGGTGAAGCAGCCGGCTTCGTCGATCCAGTGGCAGCCGGTGAGTTCGCCGTTGCCGTTCATGGAAAAATGCCCGGCCCAGAGGGGATTCAGAAGATCCTGCCTGGGGCGCGGTAAAATGGCGGTGACGCCGGTGCGGATGGCGGCGCCGGTTTCCGCCTCGCCGATCAGCGTGGTGAAGCCCACGGAGATGCCGGGCACATCGGTGATGGCGTTCAAAGGTCCTGTCACGCCGGGCAAGGGGAGCCCGAGTTCGCGGCCACGGGGGCGGTTTTTGGTCTTGCTGGTCTGCGGCATGGAAATTCCGTCTGTTTGCTTGGACGGAAAGATGGCAGATATGTTTCAGCCTTTTCCATCCCATGGATGGGGTAGAGGCATACCGTTCGAGGGGTAGATGGTTCCGGTTTCGGATTTAGCCTTTCATCAGCGCCTGGCCAGGGTGATGGAGCATATCGGCGATGAGGGGTTCTGGCCCGCTCTGGCCGCGTTTCTGCGCCATGGGGTGGGGTTCGATTCCTGGGTGTCGATGATTTTCCGCGCGGATCAATCGCCGCAGGTGCTGTATGAGGGCGACAGTGACCAGGTGGAGGATGTTCTGTTCACTGAATATGTGCGCAGCTTCTATTCGCTTGATCCGTTCTATCTGTTTTCCCAAGGCGAGTTCACGCCCGGCCTGTACCGGCTGGATGAGGTGGCACCCGAGCATTTCCGCAAGACGGAGTATTACCAGCGCTATTTCGCCCTGAATGTGTTCGAGGATGAGGTGCAGTTCATGCTGCCCATGGAGCCGCATGGGGTGCTGACACTCTCGCTCGGCTCCAAGCTGCGCTTTACCGATGACGAGATCGGCCTGCTCTGCCTTTACGCGCCCTGGCTGCTGCCGATGATGAAAATTGCCGCCGAGCTGCAGATTTCGGCGGCGGGGGTGGCGCCGAACCAGGCGGTCAGCCTGGAGGAGCAGTTGCGCCGCGGCGGCAATCCGCAATTGACCGACCGCGAGGTGCAGACCGCCATGCTGCTGCTGGCGGGCCATTCCAGCAAGGCCATTGCCGCGCGGCTGGCCATTTCACCGGAGACGGTGAAGGTGCACCGGCGGAATCTGTACGAGAAGCTGCAGGTTTCCAGCCAGGCGGAGATTTTCGCGCTGTTCATGCCCAGGGAGTGAGGCGTGGTGCCGGGTGAGGGATTTGAACCCCCGACCTTCGGTTTACAAAACCGCTGCACTACCACTGTGCTAACCCGGCCCGAGGCGTGGCTGTAATGGAAAACATGGCCAGCATCAACAGCGCCGGTTTAGCGCTTGATGCGCTCCATGTTCGGGTCCAGCAGCGGTTCCAGATGCACTTTGGCGGGTACGCGTTGCCCGGCCACTTCCAGCTCATAGGCGCCGGCGCGTACAAAAGCCTCGTCCAGCCCCTCTGGGCGGCGCACATAGCCAAGCCCGATGGGCTTGCCGATGCTGTGGCCGAAGCCGCCGCTGGCCAGCCAGCCCACGCGCGCGCCATCGCGGTAGATGGTCTCGCGGCCCAGCAGGATCACGCTGGGGTCATCCACCGTGAAGCTGGCCAGCAGCTTCTTCAGCCCGGCCTGGCGCTGGGCTTCCAGCGCCTGCCGCCCCAGGAAGGGAATGGGCTTGCGCAGCTTCACCGCCCAGCCCAGCCCGGCCTCCAAGGGCGTGTAATCCGGCCCGATATCGGAACCCCAGGCGCGGTAGCCCTTCTCCAGCCGCAGGCTCTCAATGGCGCGGTAGCCCGCATTGGCGATGCCGTGGTCCCGGCCCGCCCGCATCAGCGCGTCATACACCGTGGCGGCGAATTCCACGGGGATGTGCAGCTCCCAGCCCAGCTCGCCGACATAAGTCACGCGCAGCGCCCGCACCGGCGCCCCGGCGATGTGGATGGTGCGGAGCTGCCCGAAGGGGAAGCCGGCATGGGAGACATCGTCCCGCGTGAGCGTTTCCAGAACCTTGCGGGCGTTGGGGCCCATCAGGCTGAGCACCGATGCGCCGGAGGTGACGTCGATCAGCTGTGCCTCCAGCCCGTGCGGGATATGGCGGCGTATCCAGTCGAAATCCCGGGTGGCGAAGCCGGTGCCGGTGGTGATGTAGAACTGATCCGCCGCGATGCGCCCCACCGTGAGGTCACATTCAATGCCGCCGCGCTGGTTCAGCATCTGGGTGTAGGTGAGGCTGCCCACGGGGCGGGCCACGTCATTGGCGCAGATCCAGGAGAGGGCGGCCTCGGAATCCCGGCCGGTCACCAGGAATTTCGCGAAGGAGGTCTGGTCGATCACCACCACCGCCTGGCGCGCGGCCTGGTGCTCGCGCGCCACGGCGCTGAACCAGTTGGGGCGTTCGAATGTGTGCTGGTCGATGGGCTGCTCATCGCCTTGCGCGAACCAGTTGGGGCGTTCCCAGCCCAGCTTTTCGCCGAAGCAGGCCCCTTGCGCCTGCAGCCGGTCATAAAGCGGGGAGCGGCGGAGCGGGCGGCCGCTGGCATGCTCCTCATGCGGCCAGGCGATGGTGTAATGCTTGCCATAGGCTTCCAGCGTGCGGGCGCGCACCCATTCCACATCCTGGTGGTTGCGCCCGAAGCGGCGGATGTCCACCGGCCAGAGATCGTAAGGCGGCTCGCCGCCCGCCACCCATTCGGCCAGCACCTTGCCCGCCCCGCCGCCGGAGGCGATGCCGAAGGCGTTGAACCCGGCGCCGACGAAGAACCCCTCCACCTCCGGCGCCGCGCCGAGGATGAAATTGCCGTCCGGCGTGAAGCTCTCCGGCCCGTTGATGAGCTGCTTGATGCCGGCGGTTTGCAGCGCCGGCACACGGCCCAAGGCCAGCTCCATGATCTGCTCGAAATGTTCGAAATTGGAGTTGAGAAGCTGAAACTCGAAATTTTTCGGAAAGCCGTGCATGGCCCAGGGGATGGGGTTGGGCTCGTAGCCGCCCATCACCAGCCCGCCCACTTCCTCCTTGTAATAGGTCAGCCGGTCCGGGTCGCGCAGCGTCGGCAAATTGGGGGTCACGCCCGCAATGGGCTCGGTGACCATGTATTGATGCTCCACCGAGACCAGCGGCACGTTCACCCCCGCCAGCCTGCCAATCTCCCGCGCCCATTGCCCGGCGCAATTCACCACGACCTCGCATTCAATGCGGCCCTGGCTGGTGAGCACCGCCTTCACCCGGTTTTTGTCCAGTTGGATGCCGGTGACTTCGGTATGTTCGAAAATCCGCGCGCCGTGGCTGCGCGCACCCTTGGCGAGGGACTGGGTGATGTCCGACGGGTTGGCCTGCCCGTCCGTCGGCAAAAAAGCGGCGCCGATCACGTCCGAGACATCCATCAGCGGCCAGAGATCCTGTGCTTCCTTGGGGGTCAGCAGATGCATCTCCAGCCCGAAGGAGCGCGCGGTGGTGGCTTGGCGCTTCACCTCTGTCCAGCGTTCCGGGTTGCAGGCCAGGCGCAACCCGCCATTCATCTTCCAGCCTGTGGCGAGGCCGGTTTCCGCTCCAGGGTTTTGTAGAGCTTTACCGACTCACCCAGGAGCTGGGTGATGTTGGCGCTGGAGCGCAATTGCCCCACCAGCCCGGCCGCGTGCCAGGTGCTGCCGGAGGTAAGGCGGTTGTGCTCCAGCAGCACCACATCCTTCCAGCCGAGCTTGGCGAGGTGATAGGCGGTGGAGGTGCCGATGATGCCGCCGCCGATGATGACGGCGCGTGCCTGGGTGGGGAATTCAGCCATGGTTTGGCGCCTTCTTGATGATTGAGCCCGGGTTCCGGGAGGTTGCGCTGTTGATCTGCATGGTTTGCGGTTCAGGCGGGCGGGTTGAAACCATAGGCCGCCATCGCCCGTTCCAGCCGGGCCAGATACTCGTTGGTGTAGGCCACATAATCGAAATCAATGTCGGAGAGCTGTTCGGACACCGCACCCCATAATGTTTCGCGCAGCAGGGAGGCGCATTTCATCGCCTGCAGGGCGCGCACGCGCTGCGGGCCGGGGGCTTCGCCGAAATACCAGGTGAGGATCTGCTCATCCTGCGCCGCGTCAAGCTCGTTATTGGAGGAGAGATTGGCGAGGTCGAACAAAGGCGTGTTCATCCCGGCATAATCCCAGTCGAGAATCCATAGGCGCTTGCCGTCATCGATGAAATTCGCGGCCAGGAGATCGTTATGGCTGAACACCATCTCCACGGGGCCGACCTGCTTTTCCAGCGTGGCGCAATAACGGTTCAGCCGTTCGAGATGATCTTGCAATATGCTTGCCGTTTTGCGCAGCGTGTTGATGTAGGAGCGGTTGACCTGGAACACCCAGAAGGCCAGCACCGGCCCGGTATGATGTTCTCCAATGCCGCGATGATAGGTGCGGATGAGGTTAACGATCCGCTCCAGCCGCGCCGGGTCGCGTATATCCTCCGGTGTCAGCGTCTTGCCGGGTATGAAGCGGCTGACCATCAGCCCGGGGGCCGAATACACCACCTCGGGCGAAACGCCGGCATGAAAGGCGGCGATGGCGGCGGCGGCCTCGTTGAAGCGCAAGATGCCATGGGCATGAATGTCATGCCCGAACCGGACGACATAGCTGCCGCTTGCATCATCGACCCGGTAATTCCGGTTGGTCAGCCCGCCGGTGAGCGGGGCGACGCGTATCCCGCCCTGCCAGATGCCCAGCGCCTTGATCTTCGTGTCGATATCCTGCGGATCGTCAGAAGCCATTCCCTGTTCCCGGTTGTTGTCCTGCGCCGATGCAGGGGCAGGATACAGGCTGGCGGGGCGAAGGCAACAAAAACCCACATTTATCCACGAAATTCATGTGTTTTTCGGCCGATACCCGCCTAGTAGAGCTTATTATGAGGGGTTTAATGCTATTTTGTGGTTTTTAAGAGAATAAAACCTGCTAAAACCAACAGGCTAATCCAAGGCGGGCGAGGGGGCATGGCGGCGAATCAGCGGCAAGCGGCGATTCTGGAGGCGGTGCGCGAGCGCGGCAGCTATAGCGTGGCGGGGCTGGCCGAGCGCCTGGCGGTTTCCACCGAGACCATCCGCCGCCATCTGCATGAGCTGGTGGAGCGTGGCGCGCTGGTGAAATTCCATGGCGGGGTGATGTTGCCGGTGGGCGATGATGAGCCGCCCTTCCAGCGCCGTTTGCAGGTCAATGCCGGGTTCAAGCGCGAAGTGGCGGCGGCGGCTGCGGCGTGGATCAAGGACGGTGATGCGATCATCCTGGATAGCGGCACCACCACCTCCTATGTGGCCGATGCGCTGGCGAATCACGCCCGGCTGGTGGTGGTGACCAACTCCGCGCATATCGCCTGCCGGCTGGCGCAGCGCAATGGCAACCGCGTGTTCCTGGCGGGCGGCGAGATCAATCCGGAAGGGCTGGCGGCGTTCGGCCCTTCGGTGAACGAGTTTCTGCGGCAATTCCATGTGCGCCGCGCTTTGCTGTCCGTGGGCGGGCTCAGCGCCCGCGGGGATTTCACCTTGTTCCATCTTTGGGAAGCGGAATTTGCCCAGGCCGCCATCGCCCAGGCGGATGAGGCCTGGGTGATTGCCGATCACACGAAATTCGGCCGCGATGCCCCGGTGCGGGGCGGGGATACGGGGCAGCTCGCCGCCATCGTGACGGACGCGCCGCCGCCGCCGGCTTTGGCCAAGCTATATGCCGCGCGGGAGACCGAACTGATTTTGCCGGCGGGAAAAGTCACCGCCCTCTAAGAGAGGGGCTTAAAAAACCTTTGAATAAATCGATAAAAGTTTTTTGGGTGCCGCCTTTTTTACAAAAAAGGCGGCTTCTTTCGCAGCTTTTTGAAAAACGCATCTATCCCTTTGACAAAGGTTGCGGAGTCTGGGGGAAGGTCGTCATACGATGTTGCCGGATCATAGACGCGATAGCATCCATGGTTTTTTCTTCGTGATGGCATATTGATAGCCAATTCTCGGCTGGCATCCCGATATCCAAGTCTACGCCATTTTCAATGAGTAGGTTTACGAATTTAGAGTGTCCCCCGATTATCGCTGACGATAATGCGGTCTGGTCAGGGAAATATGATACATTATAGCACGTAGCTCTATTCGTATCGGCACCCGCTGAGATGAGTAGTTGCCCTATTTTGATGGTCCCTTTCGATGCAGCCATCATCAGTGGCGTCCAACCATATCTGTTGGTCAGATTTGGGTTCATGCCGGAAGCTAAAGCATTCCGAATAGCGGCAATGTCAGAACGTTTTATCGCCCGGTGGAGTTGGTTAAATGCTTTATCGGTTTCCGCTGTGATCGCACCGTTCTTTCCCACAGCACAGCCTTCATTAAATGGGTTGTCATTTATGTTGTCAGCGCGTCATACGACATGTGCCGCCCTTGGCTTGTTTTAAGCACATTGGCAAGCCGTGCAAGGGTGTCACTGGTCCGGTGGTTCCAACGGAATACTGCCTCGCTAACGTAGCGCAGTAAATGCTTGCGGGACATGTAATGATACACACCCACATAAGCGCGCTTCAAAGTCGCGTTGAATGACTTAGCAGTGTTCGTGTGAATGTCGCCAATGGCAAATTCACCCTTTCCATGCTGCACCCGGAAATGCAGCTTCCAGAATTTGCCAATCTCGTTATAGGTCTTGTATTCGTCAGTCATGATCGTGGCATCTGTCGCCACCCAAGCGTCAAGATTGGTCTTAATCGTCTGAAATTTCAGGTTGTCAATGGTGTTCGCCCGCACCTTTCCTTCACGCGAGACAGCAACAAACACAGGGAATTTGTCCGTTCCACGTCCAGTCTTGGCGGGCTTATCGCCCTTACGCGGTTTGCCGCCCATATAGGTTTCGTCAAGCTCCACGATGCCAGTCAAAACGACATCTTCCTCGCCCATGAGGCGGCGAATCCGGTGCGCGAGATACCATGCGGTTTTGTAAGTCACGCCGATGGCGTCTTTCAACCAGTTGGCGGACACGCCTTTGGTTGTTTCCGACAGCAGATAAATCGCCAAGAACCATTTAGCCAGGGGCAAGTGCGTGTCCTGAAACACGGTTCCTACCGTGACCGTGAATTGCTTCTCACAAGCTTTTTCATTGCACTGATATAAGCCGGGACGGGCAGACTTGCCCTGGTATTTCCCGACTTTGAGTGATCCACAGTAGCGGCAGGCTGGGTGATCTCCCCAGATGGATTTTTCGAGGTATGCCCGGCACTTCTCGTCGGTATCGAACAGGGCGGTGAAGGCGGGGAGCGTGAGTTTCGTTTTCATGAGAAAACTATCTCACAAAACGGTATTTTGTCAAGTAAAAAGAATCGTTGTCAAGTAAATTTATACAAAATGAGACATTCCTTTGTCAAAGGGATAGATGCGTTGAAAAAAAGCCGCCCCAAAAATATCTGTTGGCTTCAGCAAGGCTGGCGAACAAACTGTTTGAAACAGCCCTTAAAACCTCGATGTAGAGCCGGATTCAGATTTTAGAGCCCCATCCAGTCCCGGAAGCGGTACCACCAGGAACCCGCGACGGTGAGCGGCACGCGAAGCGCCCGGCCGCCTGGGAAGGGGAAGTAAGGCAGCCCGGCGAACACATCGAACCGCCCGGTATCGCCGGTCACGGCCTCGGCCAGGATACGGGCCAGAAGATGGGTGGTGGTGACGCCGTGTCCGCTATCGCCATGGGAGAAATACACGTTCGGCGCCAGCCGGCCGATCTGCGGGAAGCGCGTGAGGGTGAGGGCGAAATTGCCGCTCCAGGCGAAATCCACCCGCGCATCCTTCAGCCCGGGAAAGGTTTTGTGCAGCAGCGGCAGAACCTTCGCGCGCACGCTCTCCGGGTCTTGCCCGCCATAGACGATGCCGCCGCCATACAGGATGCGGTTATCCGCGGTGCGGCGGAAATAATCGAGGATATAGTTGCAATCCTCTACGCACATATTGGTGGGCAGCAAGGCGGCGGCCTCCTCGCCCAGCGGCTCGGTGGTGAGCACCTGGGTGGAAACGGGCATCACCCGCCCTTCCAGATCCGGCAGCACGTTCTGCAGATAGGCATTGCCGCAGACCAGCACGGTCTTGGCCTTTACCTCGCCCTGGTTGGTCTTCACCGTCACCGTATCGCCGAACTGCACGGCGGTGACGGGGGAGTTTTCATAAATCATCCCGCCCAGCGATTCGAAGGCGGCGGCCTCGCCCTGCACGAGGTTGAGCGGATGCAGATGCCCGCCCTGGTGGTCGATCATCCCGCCGACATAGCGCTCCGTTTTCACGTGGCGCTGCAGCCCGGTCTTGTCCAGCTGTTCGAAGCCGGTGAAGCCGAACTTGCCCCAGACCTGCTGGTGATGGGTCAGGCCGCGAAGCTGGGAATGGTTGATGGCGGCGAAGATGCCGCCGGGCTTCAGGTCGCACTGGATGGCGTATTGGGCGACGCGTTCGCGGATAATATCCCCGCCCTCGCGGGCCATGGCGCCGATCTTGCGCCCCGCCGCCTCGCCGTAGCGCGCGCAGATGACATCGAGATCCCGCGAATAACCGTTGACGATCTGCCCGCCATTGCGGCCGGAGGCGCCGAAGCCGATTTTGGCGGCTTCCAGCACCACGGCCCGCACGCCGCGCTGCGCCAGTTCCAGCGCCGCGTTCACGCCGGTGAAGCCGCCGCCGATCACGCACACATCGGCGGTGATGGCGCCGCCCAGCGGCGGGCGGGCATCCTTCCTGTTGGCGGTTGCGGCGTAATAGGAATTGATATGTTCAGTCATTTTTGTCCGGTCCCATCAACATGACGCCGAAAATAGCGCCGAGTACGGTCATGGTGATCACCATGAGCCGGATCCTGTAGGCTTCGGCCCTGGCCTCGGCCACTGCCTCGCGCCGCATATTTCTGCCCGCCGCGGCGATGCGCGCCGCCAGCGTGCCGGTGCCGCCGGTTACAATGGCGGCGGTGTCCGGGTCCACGGCGCTCTGCAGCGCGGCGATGGCCGCCGCCTGCGCCGCCGGGCTCTGGGCGGCCAGCACCGAATCGAGTGCCTCCTGCTGATGCATCACATCCACCACCGGGGCGGGGATGGAGAAGCTGGCGAACGTGCCGATCAGCCCGGGAAACAGGAAGCAGCACAGCAGAAAGCCAATGCGGGAGGGTGAAACCTTGCGAGGCATGGTGCACCGCATCGGGTTAAAATGGTTTCATGTCAAATGACAGGCCGGTGGCGGCCCGGCTTATGCCGGTTCAGCGTGCCCAGGTCACGGGCAGAAGCGGGTCCGCGCCGAAGCGGTTGGCGCCCGGCATGCCCTTCCGGCAGAACCAGATGAGCAGGATGATCCACCCTGCCACCGGCACGCCGCCCAGCAGCCACCACCAGCCGGAACGCTCAAGGTCGTGCAGGCGGCCGCGCGGAAAAACCCGCCCGCGCGCCCTATCAAGAACGATTATGGCTGCGAAGCCGTTAAGATTCAGGCCGCGGCGGCGGCGGCGGGCTTGGCGGCGTTTTCCGCCGGAGGCTGCGGGTCGTCGGCCCCCGGTTTCAATGCTTCCAGCAAGGCCTGGCGGAGCTGGCTGAGCTTGCGCTCATTCTCCACCTTCATGCCGAACACATCCTTTACATAGAACACGTCCACGGCGCGCACGCCGTAGGTGGTCACATGCGCGGAGGCGATCTGCAGCCCTTCCTCGGAAATGGCGGCCGTTACATCGTGCAGCAGGCCGGGGCGGTCGCGCCCGTTCACCTCGATGACGGTGTGGCGGTTGGAGGCGCGGTTATCCACCACCACGCGCGGCGGCACATGGATGGCGCGCATGCGGCCGGGAATGAGGCTCTTGGTCGCCTTGCGGATCTCCGCCGCCAGCTTGATCCGCCCGGTAAGCGCCTGCTCGACGACGGTGGACAGCCGCGCCAGGCGGTGCGGGGATTCGAACGGGCCGCCATTGGCGTCCTGAATCCAGAACGTATCCAGCGCCATGCCGTCCGTGAGGGTATGGATGCGCGCATCCACGATCGACGCACCGGCGATGGCCAGCGCGCCGGCGATGCGGCTGAACAGCCCGGCATGGTCGCCCGTGTAGATGACCACCTCCGTCACCGCGCGGGCGGGCAGGGGCTCGGTCTGGATGGTCAGCGGCGCCTGGCGTCCCTTGGCGTCGCGGATCATGCGGGCATGGCGCTCGATGCTTTCCGGGTCGAAGCCGAGCCAATAGCTGGGATAGCCGAGGGAGAGGAAATCCTCGCGGTCGGCGGCGGGCCAGTCGGCGAGCAGGGAGGCCACCACCTCCTTCACCCGCGCGATACGGGTATCGCGCTCGGTGGTGGAAAGCCCGCCTTCCAGAACCTCGGCCACGCGGGTGTAAAGCTCGCGCAGCAGCGTGGCCTTCCAGCCATTCCAGACCTTCGGGCTGACGGCGCGGATATCAGACACGGTGAGGATGTGCAGCAGCCGCAGCCGTTCCGGCGACTGGATGGAATCCGCCAGATCCAGAATCGTCTTCGGGTCGTCGATATCGCGGGAGAAGGCGGTCTGGCTGAGCAGCAGATGGTGCAGCACCAGCCAGGAGACCATTTCGGTTTCTTCCTGGTCCAGCCCCAGTGTTGGGCAGATGGTCAGCGCCAGTTCGGCCCCCAGCACGGAATGGTCGCCGCCGCGGCCCTTGGCGATGTCGTGCAGCAGCAGCGCCACGTAAAGCGCGCGGCGGGACTGGATCTGCCCCACCAGCTCGGTGGAGAGCGGCGCGATCTCCTTCAGCCTGCCCGCCTCAAGATTATTGAGGTTGCGGATGGCTTGTATCGTGTGAACATCCACCGTGTAGACATGATAGGTGTCGAATTGCATCTGCCCGACGATGCGCCGCCAATCCGGCAGGAAACGGCCGAGGATGCCGCATTCGTTCAGCACCGTCAGCCATTCGGCGGAATCACATTCCGGGTCCGGAATTTCATCGCCGCCGCCGCAGAGCAGGTTGAGGAACAAAGCCGCACCCTTCTTGTCGCCCCGCAGCTCCGCACCCAGCGGGGCGGAGCGGATGAGGGTGCGCTTGGCCAGCGGGTGCAGGGCCAGCCCGCGATCCCGCGCCTCGATGAGGATGCGGAAGATGGAGGTGGGGTCGGTTGCCGGGTCATGGCCGGGGGCGAAGAGGATCTGCCCGTCCGCCAGCACGAAACCGGCGGAGATCAGCGAGGCATCGGTGGTGGGGGCGATGGCCGGAGGGCCGAGGGCGACGCGGATGAGGGCGGGCTCCAGCACGCCGGTCACGCGCGCCACCTCCCGCACCACCAGGAAATAATGGCGCATGAAACGCTCCACCCCATCCTGGCGGCCATGGCGGGTATAGCCCATGCGCGCACCCACCACGGGCTGGAGGTCGAAGGTCAGCCGCTCCTCGGCCCGGCCGGCGACGTAATGGAGATGGAACCGCACCGTCCAGAGATATTCCCAGGCGCGCTTGCAGGCGCGGGCCTCGGTTTCGGTGAGGATGCCGCCGCCGGGGCTGTCCTTGCCCACCAGCTCGGACATGGCGAAGGTGTTGAACACGTAGCGGGAGAGCCAGTAGAGCGTCTGCAAATCCCGCAGCCCGCCTTTGCCTTCCTTCACATTCGGCTCGACCATGAAGGGCGTTTCGCCGAAGCGTTTATGGCGGGCGGCGCGCTCGGCCTGTTTCTCGTGAATATAGCCGCTGGGGCCCTCGGCGGCGCAATCGGCGCGGAAGGCGGTCTGGAAATCCGCGAAGAGGGCACGGTCCCCGGCCAGGCAGCGCGCATCCAGCATGGAGGTGCGGATGGTGACATCGCCCTGGGCCTCGCGCAGACATTCAGACACGGTGCGGGTGGCGTGGCCGACCTTCAGCCCGAGATCCCAAAGCAGATAAAGAATAAATTCCACCGCCTTGTCGAGCGCGGCGGAAGGCGAGGGGCCGGTGAGGAAGAGCAGGTCGATATCCGAGAACGGCGCCAGCGTGGCGCGGCCATAGCCGCCCGTGGCCGCCATGGCGAGCTTGTCCTTCGCCTCCAGCTTCATCATCCGCAGCGTGTAGGTGAACAGCGCACCCACCAGCTCATCCATCAGCCGCGCATGCAGCCGGGCGGCCTGGAGGCCGTTCAGCCCATCCTTCTCGAAGCAGGACTGGACGTAGCTCTGGATGCGGCCCAACTGGCGGCGGAAGGCGGCCAGCGCCTCGTCACGCACGGGAAGTTCCCCCGAATCCAGCAATTCGGCGAGGGCGGCGGCGATATCGGGTTGTTTCCTGACGGCAGGCATGTCGAACACGCTAGATCAAACCCCGGCAAGTTGGAATTCAAGAGACACGGATCAGCACTCATTTTCCGCAGGGCCGGTGCAGGTTTTCCGCACCTCGTCCCGCAGCTGGTAGAGCTGCGCCAGCGCTTCACGCGGGGAGAGCGCATCAGGGTCGAGCGCCGAGAGCGTTTCCAGCAGTTCTTGCATCCCGGAGGGCATGGGCAGGGGCGCGATGCTGGCGAACAAGGGCAGGGGTGTTGCGGCGTTTTGCTGGCGCTCGGCGGCCTTCAGCAGGGCATCCGCGCGGCGCAGCACGGTATCGGGCACGCCGGCCAGGCGCGCGACATGCACGCCCCAGCTTTTCTGTGCTGCACCTTCCACCACTTCGTGCATGAATACCACCTCGCCCCGGAACTCCTTCACCCGCATCGTATTGGCCTTGAGGCGCGGCAGGGCTTCCGTAAGCTGCACTAGCTCATGAAAATGTGTAGCAAATATGGCACGGCATCGATTTTGGTTATGCAGGCTCTCCAGCACCGCCTGGGCGATGGCCAGACCGTCGCGCGTGCCCGTACCCCGGCCGATCTCGTCCACGATCACGAAGCTCCTCGGCCCGGCCTGGTGCAGGATGGCGGCGGTCTCGGTCATTTCCACCATGAAGGTGGAGCGGCCGGAGGCGAGATCGTCCGCCGCGCCGACGCGCGAGAACAGCCGGTCCACCAGCCCCAGCCGCATCTCCTCCGCGGGCACGGGCAGACCCGCCTGGGCGAGGACCACCAGCAGCGCGTTCTGGCGCAGGAAGGTGGATTTGCCCGCCATGTTGGGGCCGGTGAGCAGCATCAGCCGCTGGCCGGGGGAAAGATCGCACCCGTTGGGGATGAAGCCGGTGCCTGGCGGCAGGGCCTCCTCAACCACCGGGTGGCGCCCGGCGGTGATGGTGAAGGCCTCGTCATCCGAAAGCGCCGGGCGGCAAAAGCGGCCCGAGAGGGCAAGCTGTGCCGCGCCTTGCAGCACATCCGCCAGGGCCAGCGCCTCGGCGCAGGCGGCAAGCGCCTCGGCGGCCTCCAGCACCTGTTTCACCAGCCAGGAGAAGACCAGCCGCTCGCGCGCGCTCGCGCGTGAGGCGGCCTCGGTGATGCGCCGGTCGAGCTCCGAGAGGTCAGGGTGGGTAAAGCGCGCGCCATTGGCCATGCCCTGGCGGAGTTGCAGCTCGGGATAGGCGCGCAAGCCCTCCACCGCCCCGGCGGGTGCTTCCAGCACGTAGCCGAGCTGGGCATGATGGCGGATTTTCAGGGAGGCGACGCCGTAGCGCTGGGCCAGCTCCATCTGGAACTCGGCGATGATCCGGCGCGTATCGTCCCGCAGCGCGCGTTCGGCATCCAGCTCGCCATCGAAGCCGGGGGTGATGGCATTGCCTTCATCCAGGCGCAGCGGGGCGGGCTCGGCCAGGGCCGCTTGCAGCGTGGCGAGCAAGGCGGGGGCGGGGATGAGCGCGGTTGCGGCATTGTCGAGCAGCGCAGCACCTCTGGGCAGTAAAGGGGCGAGCGCGGTGCCCGCCTCCAGCCCGCCGCGTATGGCGGCCAGGTCGCGCGGGCTGGCGCGGCCCAGCGCCAGGCGGCCCAGGGCGCGGGCCATGTCCGGCGTGCCGCGCAGGGCGGCGCGCACCGCCTCGGCCTGGCCAGAACTCATGCAAGGCAAGCCAGGCCTGCTGGCGGGCGAGCAAGGGGGCCAGCGTGCAAAGCGGGGCGGTGACCCAGCTTGCCAGCAGCCGCGCCCCGGCCGGGCTGACCGTGCGTTTCACCGCGCCCAGCAGACTGCCTGCCTCGGCGCCGCCCCGGGCGCTGGCCAGTTCCAGGCTGGCGCGCGTCGCGGCATCCATGGCGAGCTGCCCGGCCAGCCCGGCGCTGGCCGGGCGGGAGAGGCGGGGCTGGCTGCCCATCTGAGTCGCCTCGATATAGGCGAGCACGAAAGCGGCCGCGAGCGCTTCGGCGGCGGAGAAATCCCCGAACGCGTCCAGGCTGGCGGCGCCGAATTTCTGGGCCAGCTCCCGCCGCGCCGCCTCGGCATTCAAAGGCAAAGGCAGCGCCATGCGCTTCGTCTCCACCCTGCGCGCCGCATGGGCGCCGAGCGGAATGTTCTCGGCGGCGAGGATTTCCGCCGGGTCCAGCCGCCCCAGAATGGCGGCCAGCCCGTCCGGCCCTGCTTGCTCGGTTTCGAACTGGCCGGTGGAGATATCCGCCCAGGCAAGGCCGAATTTGCCCTCATGCGCCACGATGGCGGCGCAGAAATTCGCGCGGCCCGCCTCCAGCAGCGATTCTTCCGTCAACGTGCCGGGGGTGACAAGCCGTACCACCCCGCGCCGCAGCGGCCCCTTGGCGCCGCGCGCCTTGGCCTCGGCAGGGTCTTCAAGCTGCTCGACGATGGCGACGCGGAAGCCCCGCCTGATCAGCCGGGCCAGGTACATTTCCGCCTGGCTCACCGGCACGCCGCACATGGGAACAGGTTGGCCTTGATGCTGGCCGCGGGCGGTGAGGGCGATGTCCAAAGCGGCGCTGGCGGCCTGCGCATCGGCGAAGAACAGCTCGTAGAAATCACCCATGCGGAAGAACAGCAGCGCGTCCTCGTGCTGCGCCTTGATGGCGAACCATTGCGCCATCGCCGGCGAGGCACCCGTAACGTCCTTCATGGGCGCGCATTAAGCCATCGCCCGCCCGCCAGGCCAAGGGGTATGCGGCGGATTAAAGTGCCGGGCTGCGCGGGGCTGGGGTCACCCGCCCGCCGCCGCTCTGGGTGGTGACGAGTTCGGCGAAGGCCTCGCTGCTCATCGGCTGGTGGAACAGGAAGCCCTGCGCCTGGGAGCAGCCATAGGACCGCAGGATTTCCGCCTGCTCGCAGGTTTCCACCCCTTCCGCCGTCACCAGCATGTTCATCCGCTCCGCCAGGCCGATAATGGCGACGACAATGGAGCTGTCTGTTTTTTCATGACCAAGATCACGGATGAAGGAGCTATCGATCTTCAGCTTGCCGAAAGGGAAGCGGCGTAGATAGGAGAGCGAGGAATAGCCCGTGCCGAAATCATCCAGCGCGATGCGCACGCCATAGCGGTGCAATTGCCACAGCGCCTCTTCCGTCGGGCTGCCGGATTCCAGGATGGTGCTCTCCACCACTTCCAGCTCCAGCCGCTCGGGCGGCAGCCCGGTCAGGGCCAGGATGTCGATGATATAGGGCACGATCTGCGAATCGCCGCTTTGCAGCGGGGAGAGATTGACGGCGATGGTGATGTCCGCCGGCCAGGCGGCGGCTTCGGCGCAGGCCTTGCGCAGCACGAACTCGCCGATCTCCTCGATCAGCCCGCATTCCTCGGCCAGGGGAATGAAATGCGAGGGCGGGATGTTGCCGAATTCGGGATGCCGCCAGCGCACCAGCGCCTCGGCGCCGGTGATGCGGTTATTCGTCAGATCAACGATCGGCTGGAACGCGACGGAGAGCTCCCCGCGCGCCAGCGCCTGGCGCAGTGCCGCCTGCAGGGCGCGGCGGGCTTGCATCGCCTCGTCCATCTCCGGGTCGTAGACGCGCACGATGCCCCGCCCGTCGCTCTTGGCGCGGTAGAGGGCGAGATCGGCGTTCTTCATCAGCTGGGCCGGGGTATCGCCATCCAGCGGGGCCATGGTGATGCCGATGGAGACGCCGATGTGCAGCAATTGCCCGTCGAACTGGAAGGGGCGCATGATGCGCTCGACGATGCGCCCGGCGACGGCCTGTGCCTCCGCTTTCTCGCCGGTGACGACGATGACGGCGAATTCGTCGCCGCCGAGGCGCGCCGCGATGTCAAATTCCCGGATGGAGCCGCGCAGCCGCTCCGCCACCGCCACCAGCACGGCATCGCCCGTGGCGTGGCCCAGCGTGTCGTTGATGATCTTGAAATTATCGAGATCGAGGCAGAGCAGCGCGAATCCGGTGGTGTGGGCGGTTTCGCAGCATTGGTGCAGCACCTCGGAGAAGAGCATGCGGTTGGCGAGTTTGGTCAGGCTGTCATGCCGCGCCAGGAAGGCGATATGTTCCTGCTGGCGGCGCTGGCCGGTAATGTCGGAGCCGACGCCATGATAGCCGCCGAACTTGCCGTTCTTGTCCAGGATCGGCTTGCCGGTGAGCGACCAGTAGCGCTGCTCGCCCTCCACGATCACCGGGATCACGAGATCCCGGAAGGGCGAGCGCTCGCTGATGGCGCGCTGCAGCCGTTGCGGCGCGGAGCCGGCCGGGGCCTCGCGCAAGGTGGCCTCACCCAGCATCGCCGCTGGGAAGGTGCCCTTGAAGCTTTCCGCCGGGCGCCGCGCCACTTGAATCAGGCGCTGGCTGACCTGTTGCAGCTCCATCTGGGCGTTGGTCTCCCACAGCCAGTCGGAGGCGCTTTCCTCGAAATCGCGCAGCAGCAGCCGGATGACCTCGGCATTCTCCTCCAGCCGGATGGCGCCGATGGCGCGCTCATTCATGCGGCGGTTCAGATAAAGGATGCAAAACCCGGTAAGCGCCATGAACGCCGCGAGGTCAACCATCGCGTACCGGTCGGCATCGTACAGGATCAGGCTGAGCATGGCGCCCGCGGAGGTGGGCGCCCAATAGGCGATGGCGCAGGAGGGGGGCGAAACCAGCACGGGGGTGGCGATACAGCCGATGGCCACGGCGTAGATCAGCGCCCGCTGGTTCAGCGAACCATGCGCCATCAGCAGCACGATCAGCGTGCCCCACAGCAGGCCGAGTGCCACCAGCACGGCGCTGACATGCCTGAAATAGCGCGCGGCATCGCGGCCCGAGACCCCTTCGCGCCGCAGCCAGCGCCAGCCCATCCAGATGATGATGGCATAGACCGTTGCTGTCAGCACCAGGACGGGGGTGCGCTGAGCGGCGCCGGGGGTGGCGTAGAAATCCAGAAAGATCAGGGCCAGCGTGTTGAGGCCGACCAGCGAAATGGCACGGATGACGTAGCTGAAATCCTTGGCCTGATCGAGGAACAGCCGCTCGCTCAGATCCGGGGGGATCTGCATGCTGAAGGTCAGGTTTCCAGCGGCCAGGCGCAATTGGTCAACGAAGCGCCGCGGGCGCTGTTTTGGCTGCGGGCGATTCGACAAGGCGGAATGCGAGTTGGTCATGCCAGGGGAGCCGTTCGCCTTTCACACGCCAAAAAAAACATAAAACGCCACCTCAGAGGGATGCAACCTTACGTACTATCTTTTTTTAGAAAACGCTATCTTTAATTGATTAAGACGCCCCGTAGCACAAAATTCGTGGAAAAGAATTTAATGATACTATTACGGGTTGTAAACGTGCTGGCGGCACTACCACAGGGTGCTGATACGTAATCGAAACGAAACATATATAACAATAATCTATTTGGAAAACTTAAGGTATTAAGTGAAGAAAAACCAAGCATGCGCAACTCATAAGCGCTGCCGTAATGGCCCTCGTAACGGCTTGTCAACAAATAATATACCTACATCTTTGAGGGGAATTCGTTTCTAATCTTTCTTGTTTTGGTTGCAAGTAAAGGAAAATTTACTATGAGCTCACTCAAATCCCATACCACGGGTCTTGTGCGCGGCGAAATGATGCGCAAGCCGGCCAGCGGCCTGACCGCGCGGCTGGCGCTGGACGAGCAGACGAAGGCGGATGCCTATTCCATCCGCCACGCCAGCTATCTTTCCGGCGGCTATATCGACCCGCGGCCTGACGGGCTGTTCTCGGACGCGGATGACCTGAGGCCGAATAACCGCTCCGTGGTCATCTACAGGCAAGGGCGGCCGGTCGCCTCGGTGCGTATGTCCGTTTATGACCGCACACCCGGTCTCGTCGGCTGGGACGAGATCCCGGCCTCGCGTATCTTCCCCGAGGAGGTGGACGCCCTGGCGGACAGCGTGACTTCCGGGCGCCCGGCGAAGCTGACCGAGATCAACCGGCTGGTGCGCCACCCGGATTTCGCCACCGATTACGAGCTGGTGTTCGTGCTCTACCGCTTCGTCGGCTTCTTCGTGGCGGAGGAGCGGGCGGACATGACGCTCTCCTGCGTCCGGCGCAATCACACGCCTTTCTATAAGCGCCTGCATTTCGAGTATGTCGCGGGCCCGCGCCGCTATGCCGGCGTGAAGTTCGAGACCAACCTGATGAGCTGCCCGAATTCCTCCTACGGTTCCGTGCTGAAGGATATTCCGGTGGTTGATGCCGGCTCTGGCCCGGCCAGCGCCTATGCCGGTCTGCTGCGCGGCGAGACCGTGCCGGTCTTCGCCGACTGATCCTCCCCAAAACTTACCTTTCATAGACATCTCAAAGGACCATTCAAATGCATATCTTCTCCACCGCTGTCACCGGTTTCGACGCCACCGTCTGCTTTGCCGCCTTCTCCTGGGGCGTGAAGAAGCATTTCCGCTCCACCGGCGCGATGCCGCTGGGCATGAAGCTGACCAGCCTGCTCAGCCTCGGCCTGTTCCTGGCGTTCCTATTTTATATCGCGCAAGGGGCGTCCGGGCTGTGGCTCGTGTCGCTGGGCCTGTTCACGGCTTCGCTCGCGGTCTTCGCCGCCGCTGTCGCCGCCAGCCGCTACACCCCGCCGACCCTGGCCTTCGACACCGATGCCCCGAACTTCCTGCTCCAGCACGGGCCGTACCGCTATGTGCGCCACCCGTTCTACCTGGCTTATGTGCTGTTCTGGCTGGGCACGGCGGTGGCGGTGCATGGCCTGCTGGGCTGGGTTGCCCCGGTGTTGATGACCGCGCTCTACATCGAAGCGGCTTCCCGCGAGGAGCGGAAATTCGCCTCGTCCGATCTGGCCGGTGCCTACAAGGCCTACCGCGCCCGCGCCGGCATGTTCTGGCCCCGCCCCCTGGCCTTGCTGGCCGGCTAAGGCGTTTCACCACTGCCGCCAGGGGGTTTGGCCCCTGGCGGCGGGAAACTGGACAGCACAAACGCAAAAAGCCCGGCACGATGCCGGGCTGCTTGCCGCCGATTGAAAGTGGCGAAAGGGGTGTTAGCCCTGACGCGCCTTCATGCGCGGGTTCTTCTTGTTGATCACGTAGACCCGGCCGTGGCGGCGGACAACGCGGCAGTTCTTGTCGCGAAGCTTCGCGGACTTAAGGGAATTGCGGATCTTCATTAGAGGTCTCGGCTAGAAATGGAACAAGTGGAGGCGCGATATGCCGCCCCGGCAGGCATCTGTCAACCGCCAGGGTGGATTGCGGCCCCGCCGGCGGGGCAAGAGGATGATTTATGTGTGCACCGCCGCGGAAAATGCAGGTAATCTTACGTTTCATCAAACGGTCATTCGCTTTCCTGGTCACTCCCTTGTTGATAACCGTTTGAGGTGGCCAGCACCGCCGAGTCTCAGGAGCTTATGCGCATGAAGATCAGTTTCGTCGTCCCGGCCTATAACGAGCAGGTGCTGCTCGCACGTTCCCTGACCGCGATCCGTGAGGAGATTGGCCGCGCCGGGTTGAGCCTGGGCGGGGATGCGGAGATTATCGTCGTTAACAATGCCAGCACCGACAATACGCGTGAGGTGGCGCTCTCGGTGGAGGGCGTGCGGGTGGTGGATGAGCCGCGCAAGGGGCTGGTACAGGCCCGCTGGACTGGCTTCGAGAATTCCACCGGCGCGCTGATCGCCAATATCGACGCCGATACCGTGATCCCCCCCGGCTGGCTGAGCGAGGTGCTGCGCCAGTTCGGCCATTCCGAGGCGCTTGTCGGCCTGTCCGGGCCTTATGTTTACTATGGTGTGCCGAAGAAGGTGAATGCGGTCGTGGCCTGCTATTACCGCCTTGCCTGGCTGGCCTATGTGTTCAACCATTATGTCCTGAATGTGGGGTCCATGCTCCAGGGCGGGAATTTCGTGGTCAAGCGCTCGGCCATGCTCAAGCTTGGCAACCCGGATCTGCGCTTCTCCTTCTATGGCGAGGATACGGACATGGCCAACCGGCTCTCCAAGGTCGGCACCGTGAAATTCACCTTCCGGCTGCCCGCGCAATCCTCCGGCCGGCGCCTGGTGGGGGAGGGCGTGTTCACCATCGGGCTGCGCTATACGATGAATTTCTTCTGGGCGACCTTCCGCAAGAAGCCCTTTACCGAGGATTGGCAGGATATCCGCGAGGCTTAGAGCCGGATGATTTTAGATCGGATCACTTTGTGATCCGATCTAAAATCTGAATCGCGCTCGCGAGCAAATCCGATCAATCGGAAGCGATTGATCGGATAAGATGGTTTGCTGAAATATAGCGCCGGAGCGTTAAGCCAAAAGCTTGGTGCCCTGGCGTTCAGCTATTGGTTTTCTGGTAGCTGGGCGTTGGTAAGGTCAGGGGCGGGGTAGCCTGGCCGCGCTTGCGGGCCGCGAGAAACCCATGGCTGGTGAGGAACCAGAAGCGGAACAGCAGATTTTCCAGCGCGGTACGGCGGCGGAAGCGCTGGCAGCGCAGGGCCGAGAAGCGGCTGGAAAGCCCGCCATATAACCCCTTGCGCACCAGGGCCAGATCCTGCCTTGCCTCGGGGGTCAGCCGGGTGGCTTGCGCCAGCAATGCGTCGGCATGGCGGTGCATCATGGTCATGTACACCACCGGCCCGCGGCGCAGGGCCGCCAAGGCGCGGGCATAAAGCGGCTGAGCGCGGCCGATCAGATTCCCCTTATGCAGCCGGTACAGCACCTGGGGCCGGTCATCGAACAGGATTTTGCCGCCGCAAGCGGAGACGACGATATAGCTCCACCAATCATGCACCGTGCCCTCCGGCTCCCCGGCGGTGGCGACCAGGGCAGCGGCGGCGGCATTCATCACCAGCGTGTTGCCGTTGGCGATGTTCTGGGTGAGGCAGGCGGGAAACCCTGCCGTGCCACCATTCTGGCTGGAAAGCCTGGCGCCGCGCAGCGCTCCGTCCACCAGATATTGCCGGGCGCAGTAAAGGGCCGGGGCCTCGCCCGTCACGGCCAGCATGTCCAGCGCGCAGCTCAGTTTTTCGGGCAGCCAGACATCGTCCTGGTCGGCGAAGGCCACGGCCATCGCGCCGATCGTCTCCCGCAGCAAGGTGAGGAAGCTGGCGGCGACCCCCAGATGCGGCCCGGAGGAGGGGGATTCGATGCAGCGTTCCGCCCCTACCCGCGCGGCGAATTCGCGCACGATCTCCCGCGTCCTGTCGGTTGAGCCATCATCGCGCCAATGCAGGACCCAGTGCTCATGTGTCTGCGCCAGGAAGCTGTTCAACTGGGCGGGCAGAAACTCTTCCCCATTGAAGGTGGAAAGCAGGATGGCGACACCTTTATGCGCAGTGTCCGCGCATGAAGCCGGGCTCATCAGGCCTTAACGTCTCCTTCAATGCCTATGCGCTTAATGCCCGAGCACCAAGCTGGATTGGATTGTTCGTTCACAGATCAATAGGCCCGGGACAGGTGCTGGAGAGGCCGATGCGATCGGGTGTTACCATATATACACGCATTGTTATGTGGCAACGGAACTTTGCAATTTTTGCGTGCACCTGGATCATTGTTCATGTTTGCCATCGATCAGGCAATATTGTCCAATTCTAACAGGCTGGTAACGATTCCGGGCAATGTATTCCGCCACTCAGGCAGGGCGACGCCGAAGATTCCCGCCAGCTTGCCGCCATCCAGCCGCGAATCGGGCGGGCGGCGAGTCGGGGTCGGCCAGTCGCTGGTGGCGATGGGCTGCACCTGCGGCGGCTTGTAACCGTGCCTGGCGGCTTCCTCGAAGATGGCGCTGGCGAAGCCATGCCATGTTGTCTCGCCGCCGCCGGTGGCATGGAAGATGCCGCGATATTCCGGCCGCCAGCCGGTGGCCGCGATCTTTTCCGCGATGGCCAGAATGGCATCGGCCAGATCGCCCGCCGCCGTGGGCGTGCCGCGCTGGTCCGCCACCACGCGCAGCACCGGCATCTTGCGTCCGGCATTGAGCATGGTGCGGGCGAAATTCTTGCCATGTGCCGAATAGACCCAGGCGGTGCGCAGGATAACGGCCTTGGCACTGGTGGCGAGAATCGCCTCTTCGCCATCGCGCTTGGTGGCGCCGTAAACCCCGGTCGGGCTGGTCGGGTCGGTTTCCAGATAAGGCGCGCCCTTGTTGCCGTCGAACACGTAATCGGTCGAGACATGGATGAAGGGAATATCCGCCGCCTCGCAGAGCCGCGCCAGCGCCAGCGGGCCGGTATGGTTGCCGGCTTTTGCGGCCTCCTGGTCGGTTTCGGCCTTGTCCACCGCCGTATAGGCGGCGGCGTTGATCACCAGGGTGGGCCGGGCACTTTCGAAACAGGCTGAAACCGTCTCTGGTTTTTCGAAATCGAAGGCAGGCCGCTGGAACGCGGTGAAAGCCTCGCCGCGCGCGGCGAGGCGGCGGGAGAGCGCATCGCCCAATTGCCCGGAAGCGCCGGTGACGAGAATCATCAGGCGCTGAACCAGCGATCTTGCGGGTTGAACAGCGGGGCGTCCTTGTCCTTATCGGAAAGCAGCGCCTTATCTGGCGCCACGGGCCAGGGCAGGGCCAAAATGGGGTCGTCCCAGCGCACGGCGCGTTCGCAATCTTGCGCGTAATCGCCGGTGACTTTGTAGATCACCTCGGTATCCGGCAGGAGCGTGCAGAAGCCATGCAGGAAGCCGCCGGGAATCCAGAGCTGCGCCCAGTTCTCCGCCGAAAGCTCCGCCGCCACCCATTTGCCGAAGCTGGGTGAGCCCTGGCGGATATCCACCGCCACATCCCAGATGGCGCCCTTGATCACGCGCACCAGCTTGCCCTGCACATGCGGCGCCACCTGGCAATGCAGGCCGCGTATGGTGCCGCTCTGCGCCGAAAGGCTTTGGTTATCCTGCACGAAGTGCTCGTCGAATCCTTGCGCCTTGAGTTTGGCGGCATTCCAGGTTTCGGAGAAGAATCCCCGGCTGTCGCCGAATTTCGGCGGGGTGATCAGCAGCACCTCGGGGATGGCAAGCCTCTCGATCTTCATCAGGCCGTGGCCCCTTCTGCGATGTGGTATAAAATTTGCCCCAGCGTGGTCTTGGCGATCAACGCGGCGCGGGCTTTAAGCTGCACGGCATCGATGAAACCCATGCGGAAGGCAACTTCCTCGGGGCAGCCAACAAGATTGCCCTGCCGGTCCTGGATGGTCTGCACGAAGGTGGCGGCTTGCAGCAGGGAATCCGGCGTGCCGGCATCCAGCCAGGCGGTGCCGCGCCCCAGCCGCTCCACCTTCAGCGTACCCTCATGGAGATAGATATTGTTGAGATCGGTGATCTCCAGCTCGCCGCGCGCGGAGGGCCGCACCAGCTTGGCGAATTCGGTCACGCGCTTGTCGTAGAAATACAGCCCCGTGACCGCCCAGTTGGAGGTGGGCTTCACAGGCTTCTCGATAATATCGATGGCCTTGCCATCCGCATCGAAGGAGACCACGCCGTAGCGTTCCGGGTCACGCACCTGATAGGCGAAGACGGTCGCACCCTCCGGCCGGGCGCCGGCGGCGCGCAGCAGCGTGGAGAGATGATCGCCATGGATGAGATTATCGCCCAGCGCCAGCGCGCAGGCTTCGCCATCGATCCATTCCTCGCCAATCAGGAAGGCCTGGGCCAGGCCGTCAGGGCTTGGCTGCTCGGCATAGGCGATGCGGATGCCAAGCGCCGAGCCGTCGTGAAACAGCCTCTGGAATTGCGGCAGATCGTCCGGCGTGGAGATGATCAGCACCTCGCGGATGCCCGCCAGCATCAGCGTGCAAAGCGGGTAATAGATCATCGGCTTGTCGAACACCGGCAGCAATTGCTTGGAGGTGGCCTGGGTGATGGGGTGCAGACGCGTGCCGGAGCCGCCCGCGAGGATGATGCCCTTGGTGATCATGCCGCGGCACCCAGGCGCTGCCCCGAATATTTTTTCGCGCGTATCCCCTCCCACCAGGGGCGGTTGTCGAGATACCAGCCGATGGTTGCCGCCAGGCCGCGCTCGAAATCATGTTCGGCCTTCCAGCCCAGCGCCGTCTCGGCGGAGGAAGGGTCGATCTCGTAGCGGTGGTCATGGCCGGGCCGGTCGGTTACGTAGGTGATCAGCCGCTCGCGGGCACCGTTTTGGCTGGGCAGCTTCTGGTCCAGAATGGCGCAGATCGCCTTCACCACATCGATATTCCTGCGCGGCTGCCGGGCGCCGATGCAATAGGTTTCGCCGGGCTGGCCTTGGCGGACCACGTTCAAAAGCGCCTCGGCATGGTCGTCGACAAACAGCCAGTCGCGCGTGTTCTTGCCATCGCCATAGACGGGAAGCGGCTTTTCCTCGATGGCGTTGATCAGCATCAGCGGGATCAGCTTCTCAGGGAATTGCCATTTGCCGTAATTATTGGTGGTGTTGGAGACAATCACCGGCAGGCCATAAGTATGCATCCAGGCCCGGGCCAGATGGTCGGACGCCGCCTTGGAGGAGGAATAGGGGCTGCGCGGATCATAGGGCGTGTGTTCGTTGAACGGTGGATCGTTATCCGACAGCGCGCCAAACACCTCGTCAGTGGAGATGTGGTGGAAGCGGAACCGCGCCTTCTTCTCGCCCTCCAGCGCCGCGAAATATTCGCGCGCGGCTTCCAGCATCACGAACGTGCCTGTTACGTTGGTGTGCACGAAGGCGGCGGGGCCGTCGATGGAACGGTCCACATGGCTCTCGGCGGCCAGATGCATCACCGCGTCGGGCTGGTGCTGCGCGAAGGCGGCGCGGATGCCCGGCAGATCGCAGATATCCTGCTTCAAAAGGATGTGGTTGTGGTGGGTGAGCGCATCCTCCAGCGCGTCCTCCGAGGCGGCATAGGTCATCTTGTCGATATTGACGATCTGATGCCCTTCCCGCCGGATGGCGCGCCTGACAACGGCGGAGCCAATAAAGCCGCAGCCGCCGGTTAACAGGATTTTCATAGGCGCTCCAATCGTCACTCGCTTGATCCGGGGTTTAGTACAATCAGACCTTTTTGCGTCTGGCAACAGGGGCGGGCGCTTTCTTTTCCGCACGTGCGAACTGGCCGGCCAGCTGTGCCCGATAAGCCGCCTGCGCGGCCAGGGCCGCTTCGTCCAGCCCCAGCAGATCCGCCGCCACGCGGTGCAGGCGCTCGATCTCGTTGAGATGCGCCGCGGCGTCCAGCTTCGCCGTCACGCCGCCCCCATGGCGCCTATGGGTATTCAGCGGTTCCGCGGCATAGGCTACCGATCCCTCCTGCCCGGCCAGCACCGCCAGATAGAGCCGCCAATCCCCGGCGAGCTTCCAGCCCTCCAGGTCCGGCACGTCCTCCAGCGCCTTCAGCAGCGCCTCGCGCCGCCAGAGCACGGCGCTGACATTGGGAATGAGATTGCGAATGTTTAAGAATTTTGCGGCGAAATCCCCCGCCGGCCAATTGCCGGAGGCGGCCAGGCCGCGCACGCCGGACTGGAAATAATAGCTCTGATAGCTGGGCATGGTTTCGTGCCCTTGCGCATCCACCGCGCGGCTGTCGGCGAAGGCGAGCAGCGGGGCATCGGCGCGCTCCATCGCCTCCACCAGCCGGGCGAGGAGGGCGGGGTGGGCGGCATCATCGGCCTCGCACAGCCAGACATACGCGCCCTTGGCCGCCAGCGCCGCGCGGCGCCATTGCGCGAAGACGGAGCCGGAATTCTCCTGGTTGACCAGTATCTTAATCTCCCGCCCCGCCTGCGCGGCGGCGGCGGTGGCCACTTCAAGGCTATTATCCCTGGAGGCATCATCGAGCAGCAGAATTTCCTGCACCGGGTAGGTCTGCTCGAAGATGCTGGAGAGCCGTTCCGGCAAATAGCGAGCGTACTGATAATTCAGCACCACAGCGCTGATGCGCTGCAGCCCGGGTGCCGCGAGGCGCAGCAGCCTGTCCACATAGCGCGGGGAAATCAAACCGCTTCGCCGCCATTTCCATAAGGCGCGGGCGCTGTTTTTCAGCGCCTTATGGTCCAGCAGCCTCTCCAGCCCGGCCTGGTAGTCATCCAGATCCGCTGGCTTGGCCACATATCCGGCGGCCTCGGCGCGCAGCAGCTCGGGGATGCCGCCGCTCGCATCGAAGGCCACACACGGCATGCCGCAGGCCAGAGCCTCCATCACCACTGTCGGCAGCGGGTCCTCGCGGGAGGCCATCGCCAGGACATCGGCGGCGGAGAAATATTCAGCCACCTTCTCGGTGAAGGGGACATGGGTGAAATGCCCGCTGTCCGCGCAATGCCGCCATCTCGGGTTCGAGATAGGTTTTCAGCTTGAACTCGATATCGCCGGCCCAGAGGAAATGCACATCCTGGCGCTTGGCGCGAAAGTCTGCGGGCGAGCTGCAGGAACAGGTCGAACCCCTTGCGGATATGCGCGAACCCGGCGCCGAGGATGAGGAAATCTGCTTTCCGTCAGCCCCAGTTCCGCGCGGACGCGCCACGTGCCTGCGGGTCGAAACGCATATTCTGGTAATTGCCCTGCGGCAGTATGGCCTCGTTGCCGCCATCCAGCCCACGGCGGCGCGGAATTTCTCCGCGCACATAGGCCGAGGAGAACACCAGCTCTGCGCGCCGCATCGCCAAGGCGCGCCTGGATTTCAAGGTTATATTCCTTGCAGCAGCTGCGGCAGCTCATGCACCAGCAGCACGCTTTCGATATTGCGCGAAGCCGCCCAGGGCACCACCCGCGCCGAGGCCGCGGAATTGACGATGGCATGGCGGATGCCCATGCGCCGGTAATCGCCAGTGAACGTGATTCCGGTCAGCCATCATCGCCGACTTTGCGGGCCGTTCACACCCCCGACTTCCCTGGTCTCTTGCAAAGCCTGGGGGCTTCGCTGCTGGTCACGACCTATCAAGCGGGCAAACTGGTGATGATTCGCGACGAGGGCGACCACCTCAATACGCACTTTCGGACCTTCCCTGCACCGATGGGCCTGGCGCTTCATCACGACCGCCTGGCGATCGGCACGACGATGCTGATCTGGGAATATGTCGACGTTCCGGCCGTCGTCGCCCGTCTGGACTCGCCGCGTCGGCACGACGCCTGCTTTTTGCCCAGGACCTGCCATGTCACTGGCAACATCCAGATACACGAAATGGCGTGGGGTACCGGCGAGGAGTTGTGGGTCGTCAATACACGATTCTCGTGCCTGTGCACGATCGACCGCACCGCCAGCTTCACGCCCCGCTGGCGGCCGCCATTCGTGACGGCGCTCGACCAACGGACCGCTGTCACCTGAACGGCCTCGCAATGGTCGACGGCCGCCCGCACTACGTCACTGCCCTGGGGACGA
>CAWCEU010000008.1:0-1325390 GCA_963794625.1 uncultured Pseudomonadota bacterium | reverse complement strand
ATGGCCGCCAGCCTCCACCCCGATCAGCCGCACGGCGGCATCATCCAAAAACGGGTGGAACAGGCCGATGGCGTTGGAGCCGCCGCCAATCGCCGCCACCGCCACATCCGGCAGCCGGCCTTCTGCTTCCTGCATCTGTGCGCGGGCCTCGTTGCCGATGACGCACTGAAAGTCGCGCACCATTTCGGGATAAGGGTGCGGCCCGGCGGCGGTGCCGATGATATAGAACGTGTCACGCACATTCGCGACCCAATCGCGCATGGCGTCGTTCATCGCATCCTTCAGCGTCCCGGCGCCTGAGCTGACGGGCACATTTCCGCCCCCAGCAATTTCATGCGGAACACGTTCGGCTTTTGCCGCTCCACATCCGTGGCACCCATATAGACCGTGCAGGGCAGGCCAAAGAGGGCACAGACCGTGGCGGTGGCCACGCCGTGCTGCCCAGCACCCGTCTCGGCGATGATCCGGGTTTTGCCCATGCGCTTGGCGAGCAGGATCTGGCCGATGCAGTTATTGATCTTATGCGCGCCTGTATGGTTCAGCTCATCGCGCTTGAAATAGATTTTCGCCCCGCCCAGCTCCCGGGTCAGCCGCTCCGCGAACCAGAGCGGGCTTGGGCGGCCGACATAATGCTTGAGGTAATAATCGATCTCGGACTGGAAGGACGGGTCCGCCTTGGCGGCCTTGTAGGCCTGTTCCAGCTCCAGGATCAGCGGCATCAGCGTCTCGGCCACGAAGCGGCCGCCATATTCGCCAAAGCGGCCGCGCGCATCCGGCCAGGCTCGCAAGCTGTTGGGGGTGAGGTCGTTCATCTTGCGCTTCTAGCGCAGCGACGCGGCAGGATAAAGCAGCGCGGGGCTCTCCAGCCTGGGGTTTTCGGTAAGATTTTGCCGGGGGCTGCAATGCGCGCCTGCCCCGCGGCAAAAGCGGCCAGACCGCGAGGCTGGCCATGCGCCGGGATTTGCATGATCGATTTTATCGATGAAATTCTGGATTTCAAGTGGAGGGATTGGCGGTGCGGAAACCGGCGGCCAGGCAGCCTCGAAGATTTGGAAAACCGGAAGCCGGGATGTGCGTTCCTGCTTGATCGAAAAGGTTGATCGGGCTACCAATGACTTTAGAAGTGAGAACGATTCTCATTTAAGCGGCGGAAGAGGATTCGTGATGTTCGAGCAGGGTGCGATTGGGGATAACCATTTTCTGGCGGATGTGCAGCGCTTGCGCGCCACCGCCCAGTCCTTGATGGCCAGTTCCGCCGAACCTGTCGGCCTGCTGCAGACCGCCATGTCCGCTGAGATCGCCTGTGTGCTGCGTTACAGCATGATCGCCGTTTCCGCCGATGGGCTGGAGAATGAATGGGTGGCCACCGAATGCGCCGCCCAGGCCGCTGATGAGCGCAACCACATGGTGCGCCTGGCGGAGCGGATCACCGAGCTTGGCGGCAAGCCGGATTATTTCGCGGCGGGGCTGGCGACGCGCCATATGGCGCCGGAAGCCTCCAAGGGTTGCCTGCCGCGCCTGTTCACCGAGAATCTCGCCGCCGAGCAATGCGTGATCGAGCTGTACCGGGAGCTTTCCAGCCATTTCGCGGATCACGACCCGAAGACCCGGGCGATCCTGGACGATATCCTCGCCGACGAGGAAACCCATACCAGCGACATGGAAGAGCTGCTGACCACCCAGCTGATCTGAGGGCGGCGTTGTACCCATGAAAAAGGCCCCTTGCGGGGCCTTTTTTGGTTCCGGGCGGTAAGGGCCGCTCAGCCCTCGCCCTGCGGGCGCTCGAAAGCGTCCTTGCCGTCGAAGCGCTGCAGCTTCTCGATATGCATCCAGGCGAATTTGGCGCCGATGCGCTGCACCAGATAGGAGATCTCGGGCTGGCCCTCCGCGGTATTGCTGGTCAGCGAGATCGGGTGCTTCAGCATGAAGCGCGCGGCGAAATGGTCGACCAGGAAGGTCTGCCCGCCGGTGGGCGGATACACCATCACGCCGCGGTTGGAGATGCCGGTGAGGGTGAAGGGGCTGTATTCGGAGATCTCCTCCAGCGTCTTGCCCAGCTCCTCGGCACTCTGGTCCGTCTCCAGAAACACATCGATGCCGACCAGCTCGCGGGTCGAGGGCTCCATATGCGCGGTCAGCTTCGGCCAGGCGGTGAGTTCCAGCTTGTTATAGGTGCGGGACTTCATGGCCGAGTTGCGGCCGAGATTGGCGATCACCTGGTCGGTAAAGGCGGCGGTGCCCACGCCATGGCCGCGCGGGGCGAGGTCGCCGGTGAGGTTGCGGCCTTCGGCGAGGGTTACGAACAAAGCCTGCTCCACTTTTTCCGCGATCTCGAACGAGCCGATATGACGCAGCAGCATGATGGCGGCGGAGAGCAGGGCGGTGGGGTTGGCCATGTCCTTGCCCGCGATATCGGGTGCCGAGCCATGCACGGCCTCGAACATCGCCACTTGGTCACCCAGGTTGGCGGAGGGCGCGATGCCCAGGCCCCCGACCAGACCGGCCGCGAGGTCGGAAATGATGTCGCCATTCATGTTGGAGGTGACGATGACATCAAACGCTTCCGGCTTGATGACGAGCTGGTGGGCGCAGTTATCGATGATGATTTGCCCGGCCTTGATGCCCGGATATTCCTTGGCCACCTTCTCGCCCATGCGCTTCATCATGCCCTCGGTGAGCTTCATGATGTTCGCCTTGTGGGCAACCGTCACGGCCTTGCGGTCTTCGGCCAGCGCCACGCCATAGGCGGCGCGGATGATGCGCTCGCACCCGGCGGCGGTCATCAGCTTGAGGCACTGCGCGACCGTGGTGGTCTGCATATGCTCGATGCCGGCATACACATCTTCCACGTTCTCGCGGACGATCACCATGTCGATCCCGCGCCCGGAGAAGGGGGTGACGATGCCGGGCAGCTCACGCACCGGGCGGATATTGGCGTAAAGCTCGAAATATTTGCGCATCGTCACGTTGGCGGATTTGCCGCCATAGCCGATGGGGGTTTCCAGCGGGGATTTCAGGGCCAGCTTGTTGGCGGAGATGCTGTCCAGCGTCTCGCGCGGCACGCCGGTCACCACCCCGCGCTCGAACGCCTTGGCGCCCGCCTCGGCGAATTCCCATTCGATCGGCGCACCTGCGGCGTCCAGGATCTTCAGGGTCGCCTGCATCACCTCGGGGCCGATGCCGTCCCCCGGCAAAGCTGTGACTTTGGTTTTCGGGGTATCCGAGGCACTGGCGCTCATGGGCTGGCTCCTGTTCTATGAGGTGGCCGCTTTATAGCCCGCTGTTGCGGCGCGGCATATATGTGCCGGGGGCAAATCGGATATGGGCCGGAGGCGTTTCGGGCGGGGCTCAGGGTGGCGCCGCGTGCCGGGCGGGCATGAAGGGCAGCGCCTCTAGCCGGGCGCGCAGCCAGGCGGTGCAAGGCATCTCAAAAAAACGGTGCAGAGCCAGTGCGGCCAGCTGCGCCGCGGCCAGGCAGACGAGAATATAGAGCACCTGCCCGCCAAACCCGTGCAGATGCGCCAGGCCCAAAGCAGCGGCACGCATGACGAACGGGTGTGCCAGATAGAGCGCGTAGGATGCATCGCCCAGCACCACCAGCATCCGCTCTGGCAGGGTTTGGCCCGGCTTGTCCGGGCCGGTGATGGCGGCGGCGGCGAGCATTGCCGCCGGAACGCCGCTGGCCAGGGCACGCGGCCACCCCGCGGGCTGCCAATGCAGAAAAACC
The DNA here is from genome assembly GCA_963794625.1 of uncultured Pseudomonadota bacterium. Lineage (GTDB taxonomy): Bacteria > Pseudomonadota > Alphaproteobacteria > Acetobacterales > Acetobacteraceae > Acidocella. Next base: position 1,321,663 of record CAWCEU010000008.1, on the reverse strand, counting down.
AGAGCCGCCGCCGCCAGGGCCAGGCGCGCGAGACCGGGCAGACAAACCCGCCCCGGCAGCAATGCCAGCAGCATGCCCGCCCCGAATTCCAGAATCACCGGGTCCGACCATGTCAGCAGAATTACGCCATGCAGCCGCCCTGCCTGCCCCAGCGCGGCCAGCAGCACCAGCACCGTGGTGGCGCCGATGGCGGCGGCGCTCTGCCGCAGGGCCAGGAAAGGCAGGAACAGGACATAGAAGAACATCTCGTAATTCAGCGTCCAGCCCAGGCCGAGGGCGGGCTGTACCAGCCCATCCGGCCGCGCGGCGGGGATGAAGAGATAGGATTTCACGATATAGCCAAGGCCGCCGATATCGCCATTGATGCTGGCTGGGTTGAGGAACCATTCCGCCAGGAACAGGCTCGTCATCAGCCAATAGAGCGGCACGATGCGCGCCAGCCGCCGCGCCGCGAAGCGCCGCCCGGCCTGGGGGGTGCCGTACAGGTTTTGCGAGGAATGAACGATGACAAAGCCCGAGATGACGAAAAAAACGTCCACGCCGGCACCCCAGGGCATGGCGGTATAAACCCAGGCGAGGGCGTGTGAATGCGGCCACAGCGTTAGCGCGTCATGCACGACATGGGTAAAGGCGACTGACAAGGCCGCCAGCGCCCGCAGCGCCTGGACCAGCGGGAATTGCCGCGTGCGCGAGGCCACCCGGCTTTGGGGCAGGCTCAGCCGGGCACGCCCTTGGTGGTGGAGTATTCGAAATGCAGCGCCTTGTCCGGGTAGACGATGCCGTAGATGGCATGGGCCGCCACCGCGCACTCGGCAAAGCCTTGCAGGATCAGTTTCAGCTTGCCCGGATAGGTGCAGATATCGCCCACCGCGAAGATTCCGGGCAGGGAGGTCTGCATGGTGGCGGGCGCCACCGCCACATGGCTCTTTTCCAGCCCCAGCCCCCATTCGGCGATCGGCCCCAGCTCCATGGCCAGGCCGAAGAAGGGCAGCAGCACATTGGCGGGCAGGTGTTTCGTAACCCCATCCAGATCCGCGACCTCCACGGCCTCCAGCGCGCCGCCCGCCCCGTGAAGGGCGTGCAATTGGTAGGGGATCACCATCTCAACCTTGCCGGCCTCGGTCAGACGATCGAGCTGCGCCGTGCTCTCAGGGGCGGCGCGGAATTTCGGGCGGCGATGCACCACGGCGATGCTGGCGGCGATGCCCTGCAAAGCCAGCGCCCAATCCACCGCCGAGTCGCCGCCGCCCGCGATGACGACGCGTTTGCCGCGCAAATCCTCGCGTTTCTTCACATAATAACGCACGGAGCCGGTGGCCTCGTAGGCTTCAAGCCCCTCCAGCGGCGGGCGGTTGGGGCCGAAGGCGCCCGCCCCGGCGGCGAGGATCACGGCCTTGGCCTTGATCTCGTCGCCCGCGCTGGTGGTGAGGGTGAAATCCCCCGCCGTGCCGGAGAGCCCCGTCACCTGGCGGTTCAGCAGCTTGGCGCAATCAAACGGCGCGATCTGCTCTTCCAGCTTGGCGATCAGCGCGCCGCCCTCGATGGCCGGGTGGGCGGGAATGTCGTAGATCGGCTTTTCCGGGTAGAGGGCCACGCATTGGCCGCCCGGCTCGTCCAGCGCGTCGATCAGCACGCAGGACATTTTCAGCATCCCGCATTCGAACACCGCGAACATGCCGGCAGGGCCGGCGCCTATGATCGCCACATCGGCAGAGATCCGTTCCATGCCCTCTGCTTTGCCCTGGCCCCCTTCCACAATCAAGCGGCTGGCTCCAAAACAGCGTCATGCGCCTGTATCTGAAGGACGAGTTGGAGACGCAGCGCCTGGGCGAGAGGCTGGCCGCCATCGCCCGGCCCGGCGATGTGCTGTTGCTGGAAGGCCAGCTGGGGGCGGGCAAATCCAGCCTGGCCCGGGCCTTCATCCGCGCCTTGATGGGCGATGCGCGCCTGCCCGTGCCCAGCCCCACCTTCACGCTGGTCCAGACCTACAAAACGCCGGGCGGCGCGGAGATCTGGCATTATGATCTCTGGCGCACGGATGGTCCCGGCGCGCTGGAAGAGCTGGGCTGGGACGAGGCGCTTGCGGGCATCGTGCTGGTGGAATGGCCGGACCGGCTGGGGGATCTTACCCCGCCCGGCGCGTGGCGGCTGCGGCTCTCGCTTTCCGGCGCGGGGCGTGAAATTGAAATCGAAGGCGATTTAAGGGGTTTTGATGCAACCTGATACGGCGGTGATTCTCTGCGCGGGGCTGGGCCAGCGTATGCGGCCCTTGAGCCTCACCACACCCAAGCCGCTGCTGCCTCTGGCTGGCCAGCCGATCCTGGCGCACACGATGGAACGGCTGCGCGCTGCCGGGGTGACGCGGGTAATCGCCAACGCCCACCATCTTGCCGAACAGGTGGAGCGTTTCTTCGCGCAATATGACAATGTGACCGTGCTGCGGGAGGACACGCTGCTGGAGACGGGCGGCGCCCTGGCCGCGATGGCGGCGCAAGGCGTGCTGCCGGACGAGCCGTTCTATATCCTCAATGGCGATTCCTTTTGGGTGGATGGCCCCTCCGCCGCGCTGCCCCGCCTCGCCGCCGCGTTTGATCCGGCGCGCCAGGATGCCACGTTGCTGCTCGCACGCTCCGCCGGGACCATCGCCGAGACGCGCTACGGCGACTTCCTCTGGCCGCGCGAGGGCGAGCTGCGGCGGCGGCAGGAATGCGAAGTGGCACCCTATCTCTATTCCGGCATCCAGATCGCCACGCGGGCTTTGCTGCACGGCGCGGCGGTGGAGGCTTTTTCCATGAACCGGCTCTGGGACGAGGCGCTGGCAGCGGGGCGGCTGAATGCGATCATCCATGATGGCGTCTGGCTGCATCTCACCACCCCCGCCGATATCGACCGGGCGGAGGAGCTGCTGGCGGCGCGGGAAGTGGGCAACTCGACGTGACGCCAAGCCGCCCGCGCATCGGCGCTTTTGCGCCGGAGGCCGCGTTCCTGCCCGCCTTGGCCCGGCTTTGGCTGGCGGAGGGGGGCGGGCATGAAGGGCTGATCATTCTGCCCAGCCGCCGCGCCGCGCAGGCTTTGGCCGGGGCGTTTCTGGAAGCCAATGAGGGCAAGGCGCTGCTGCTGCCGCGCATTGTGGCACTGGGCAATATCGACGAGGCGGGGCTGCTGCTCTCGGCCGGGTTCTCGTTGCCGCCCGCCATGGCGCCCGCGCGGCGGCAGGCGCTGCTGGCGCAGTTGATCTTGCAGAAGCCGCGCGAAAGCGGGGCGCCGCAAAAACTCCCCGCCGCCTGGGAATTGGCGGCGGAGTTCGCCGCGTTGCTGGATGAAGCCGACCATGCCGGTGTGGATCTGGCCGCAACACTGCCCAGCCTGGTGCCGGAGGATTTCGCCGAGCATTGGCAGAAAACCTTGGAATTCCTCACCATCGTCACCCATGCCTGGCCGCGCATTCTGGACGCCGAGGGGGTCATGAACCCGGCCAGGCGGCTTGCCTTGCTCATTGAGGCGCAGGCGAAGGCCTGGGCGCAAACGCCGCCGCCCGGGCCGGTCTGGATGGTCGCGGCCGAGGGCACCCCCGCCATTGCCCGCATGGCGGAAATGGTTGCCAAGCTGCCGAAGGGGCGGCTGATCCTGCCCGGCTTCGACCCGCATATGGACGAGGCGGCCTGGGCTGGGGTTGAGGATTCGCATGCCCAAGGCGGCATTGCCCGGCTGCTGGCCGATATCGGCGCGCGGCGTGAAGAGGTGGAAGCCTTGCCCGCCTTGCCCGGCACTGTGCCAGGGGGGCGCAGCCGTTTGGTCTCCCGCGCGCTTCTGCCCGCCGCCGCGCTGGCGGATTGGCAGAACCCGGTGGAGTTGGACCTGACGGGCCTGTCCCGGCTGGAAACGGGAGACGAGGCCCAGAACGCGCTGGCGATCGCGATGATCCTGCGCCAGGCACTGCAAAAGCCAGGGCAGAGTGCGGCTTTGATCACGCCGGACCGTGCGCTGGCGGCGCGCGTGGCGGCGGCGCTGAAGCGCTTTGGCATCACCGCGGATGACAGCGCGGGCGAGCCCCTTGCCGCAACACCCCCGGCCGTATTCCTGCGCCTGCTGGCCCGCGCCGCGCGGGAGAATTATGCGCCGCTGCCCTTGCTGGCTCTGCTGAAACACCCGCTTGCCACCGGCAACATGCCCCCTCAGGCGTTCCGGGACATGGCGCGGCGGCTGGAGAAAAACGCCTTGCGCGGCCCGCGTCCGCCGCCGGGGCTGGAAGGGCTGCGCTTCCGGTTGAAGGATGAACATCAGGCCGAGCGGGATTTTCTCACCCGGCTGGAGCAGATGCTCCAGCCCCTGGCGCTGCCGGTGGCGATTTCCCCCGTGGCGGCGTTGACGGCGCTGATCGAGGCTGGAGAGGCGCTTTGCGCCACACCGGAGGAGGCTGGTCCGGCGCGGCTCTGGTCTGGCGAGGCGGGCAATGCGCTCTCCGCCTTGCTGGCGGAAAGCCTGACCGCGCTGGCCGATCTGCCGGACATGCCCCCTGCCGATTTGCCGGATCTGCTGGACGCGTTGCTGGGCGGGCAAGTGGTGCGCCGCCCGCGCGCCAAGGATGGGCATCCGCGCATCGCCATCTGGGGTATTCAGGAGGCGGCGCTGCAAAGCGTGGATGTGGCGGTGCTGGGCGGGCTGGTGGAAGGTGCCTGGCCCGCCCCTGAGGAATCCGGCCCCTGGCTTTCCCGCCTTATGCGCCGCCAGGCCGGGCTGCCCAGCCCGGAGTTGAAAATCGGCCAGGCCGCGCACGGGTTTTTCGCTTTGGCCAGCGCCTGCCCGCAAGTGGTTCTGGCCGCGCCGAAGCGCCGCGAACGCGCCCCCGCCGTGCCCGCCCGCTGGCTGACGCGGCTGGCCGCGATGCTGGCGGGGCAAAAGCTGGAGCTGCCCGTGCATGAGGCGGGGTTGTGGGCCGGGCAGATCGACCTGCCGGAACGGCGCGTGCAGCGCCCAAGGCCGCGCCCGCTACCGCCCGCGGAAAAGCGCCCGCGCGTATACTCCATCTCGGACATTGCCACGCTGATGGCGGACCCCTACGCGATCTATGCCCGGAAAGTGCTGAAACTTTCCCCGCTCGACCCGCTGGACGAGGAAAGCGACGCCAGCCAGTTCGGCGACGTGGTGCATGCCGGGCTGGCGAATTTCTTCGCCGGGGCCGATGTGAATATGCCTGACGCCCCCTTGCGGCTTCGCAACGCGTTGCACGTGGCGATGCGCGACTCCCGCCCGCGTGAGGCTTTGGCGCAATGGTGGGCGGCACGGCTGGAACGCATCGCGGATTGGCTGATCGAGACCGAGCGCGCCCGCCAGGCGGCCACGGGCGCGCCGGTGGCAAGGGCGCTGGAGCAGAAAGGCGAGTGGGCGCTGCCCGGCGGGTTTCTGCTCAAGGGCCGGGCGGACAGGATCGAGCGTGACCCGGATGGGGGGGTGCGTATCATCGACTACAAGACCGGCGCTGTGCCCAGCGAGAAAAAGGTGAAGGCCGGCACCGCGCCGCAATTGCCGCTGGAGGCGGTGATGGCGGAGATTGGCGCCTTCGGCGAGGAATTCGCCGCCGAGGTGAAGGAGCTGATCTATGTCGCCCTTTCCGGCCGCGCGGCGGCGGGCAGTGAAACGGTGATTTTGAAAAAACCCGAGGAGCTGCGTGCGGTGATCGAGCGCGCGGCAACCTTGCCCGACTTGCTGGAGAAATACGCCGATCCCGCCAGGCCGTTCCTGGCCTCGCCGCATCCGGGGCGGGAGAACCGTTACGATGATTACGCAGGCATTTCGCGCCGTGCCGAATGGGGCGGGGAGGATGAGAATGTCAGCGATTGAGGACGCCAACCGCCAGCAATTGGCGGCATCCGACCCGGCGGTATCCTCCTTCGTCGCGGCCTCGGCGGGCAGCGGCAAGACCAAGCTGCTCACCGACAGGCTGTTGCGTTTGATGCTGGCGGGCACGGCACCGGATAAAATCCTCTGCCTGACCTATACCAAGGCGGCGGCGGCGGAGATGCGAATCCGTTTGAACAAGCGCCTGGGTGAATGGGTGGCGATGCCAAAGGCCGAGCTGAGTGCGAAGCTGCGCGAGCTTGCCGTGCGGCCGGATGAGGAAACGCTGGGCCGGGCGCGCAAACTCTTCGCGGATGTGCTGGATCTTCCAGGCGGCATGCGGATCGAGACGATCCATGCCTTCTGCCAGTCGCTCCTGCGGCGCTTCCCGCTGGAGGCGCGGCTCTCCCCGCATTTCACCGTGGCGGATGACGAGGCGGCGGGGCAGCGCTTGCGCGAAGCGCGGGAGCGCGTGCTGGCCAGCCCGACGTCGCGCGCGGCGGTTGGCACGCTGGCGGCGGAGATCGATGAGCAGCGTTTCTCCGATCTCAGCGGCAAATTCGTCGAAGGCGTTGAAAGCGGATTTCTGAAACAGCCGCCCGAGGCAATGGCGGCCCTTCTGCGTGCCGCCTTGGCGGCGGAAGAAGAGGACGAAGCGGCTTTGCTGCGCGCCTTTGTATCTTTGCCTCGTGAAGCGCAATTGCGGGAATATCTGCGTCTGGTGGCAGAGCGAGGAACGCCGACAGGCCAGAACTGGGCTCATACAGGGTTGGACTGGCTGGCATTGCATCCCGAGCGGCGCGCGGCGAATTTGATGCCTTGGAATGAAACGTTATTTACCCAGAAGGGAACGATCCTGACTCTACAGCAAGCATTTCGGCAAGGCGCTGGAAGCTGAGAAATTGGCTGTTAAGGACGAAATTACGAGGGAGGCGGAGCGCGTACTGCGGCTTCAAGACCGCCTGAAACTCATCCGGCTGGTGAAAATCAATGAGGCGCTGCTGGAAATCCTGGCTCCCGTCGGTATCGCGGAACGCGACGCCAAGGCTCTCGCGGCTGAACTGTCCTATGGCGATCTTATCAACCAGACCAGCCAGCTTCTGATCGACCCTGGTGCGGCCTGGGTGCTTTACAAGCTTGATGGCGGCATCGAGCATCTGCTGCTGGACGAGGTGCAGGACACGGCCCCCCCGCAATGGGAGATCGCCAACGCCATCGCGGCGGAATTCTTTGCCGGAGAGGGGGCCAGAGAGGCCCCGCGCAGCATTTTCGCGGTGGGCGATCCGAAGCAATCCATCTTCTCCTTCCAGGGCGCTGATTTAAGAAGCTTTGATTTTTACAAGGATAAATTCAAAGCCTCCGCCACCGGCGCCGGGCGGCGCTGGCTGGATGGCGCGCTCTCTGTCTCCTTCCGCTCCACCTCGCCCGTTCTGGAACTTGCCGATGCCGTATTCGCCGAAGGGTTTGCCCGCAATGGCGTGATCGGCCCTGGCGACACTCTGCGCCATGGCGTCAGCCGCGTGGGGCAGGCGGGAAAAGCCACGCTCTTGCCGCTCACCCAGGCCAGCGAGGCCGCGCGGATGCCAGATTGGGATCTGCCGGATGATTATCAGAACGCCGACTCCTCCATCGTTCTTCTGGCCCGCAGGCTCGGGGATTATGTCGAACAGCGCCTGACACAAGACCTCCCCGCCAAGAACCGCAAGGCCCGGCCTGGGGATTTCCTGATCCTGGTGCGCTCGCGCGGCGCCATCGTCGGTGCCGTCACTTCGGAACTGAAGTCGCGCGGCATTGATGTGGCGGGGCTGGACCGCATGGTGCTGCCTGAACAGCCCGCCGTGTCTGACATGCTGGCTTTGTGCGATGCGCTGCTGCTGCCGGAGGATGATCTCGCCTTCGCGCAATTCCTGGTCTCGCCTTTGGGCGGCCTGACTGACGAAAGCCTCATGGACCTCGCGATGAACCGCCCCGGCTCGCTGGTCGGGGCACTTTATGCGCGGGCGGAGGAGCGTACGGAATGGCGCGCGTCGAAAGAGTTTTACGAGGCGCTGCGGGCGCGGGCGGATTTCGACACGCCCTTCACCTTGCTCTCCGATGCGCTGGGCGTGCTGGGCGGGCGGGCACGGCTGCTCGCGCGTTTCGGGGCGGAGGCGGCGGAGCCCCTGGATGAGTTCCTGGCCGAGGCGCTGCAATTCTCCGCCGCCGAGCCGGGCAGCCTGCAGAGCTTCGTGCAGCGCCTGCGGCTTTCGGGCACCGCCATCAAGCGCGAAGCCGAGGCGGGCAGTGATGAGGTGCGGATCATGACCGTGCATGGCGCCAAAGGCTTGCAGGCACCCATCGTCATCATGCCGGATACGGTGAGCCTGCCGCAGGTGGAATCCGGGCTGCTCTGGATGGATGTGCCCCAGCACGGCGACAAAATTGCCGCTCTTCTGCCCGCGCGCGGAGCTGCGCCCCAACATGCTGGCGGAGGCGCAGGCCGGTCTGCGCCGGGCGCAGATCGAGGAATATAACCGCCTGCTCTATGTGGCGCTCACCCGCGCGGAGGACGAGATTCTCATCTGCGGCGCGGCGGGGCGCCGGGCGATTCCGGCTGAGTGCTGGTACGAGGCGGTGAAGGCCGGTTTCGCCCGCCTGCCCGCCCGGCAGGAGGAGGATGGCGCCCTGGTTTACGATTGCCCGCAGGATGCGGCCGCCGGATGGTGCCTCCCAGACACGGGAGAAGCTGGCCGCCGCTCTGCCGGGCTGGGCAGGCAGCGCGCCGGACTGGCGGGCCGCCCCAGCGCCCAAGGAACAGGCCGGGCCGGAGCGGATTGTGCCGAGCCGGGTGGTGGAGGAAAATTCCCGCGCCGCCCTGGCCGTGAGCCCGCTGGCCGGGCCGCAAGCCCCCGCCGCCAAGCGTGCCGCCGCCCTGGCGCGCGGCACGGCGGTGCATGCGCTGTTGCAGCATCTGCCCGGCTTGCCCGAATCGGCACGGCAGGGGGCGGCTTTGGCTTATCTGGCCGCCCAGCCCGCCCTGGCGGCGGAGGCGGGGGAAATTTGCGCCTCGGTACTGAAAATTCTGCATGATCCCGCCCTTGAACCGCTTTTTGGCCCTGGCTCGGGTGCTGAAATGCCGCTGGCGGGGGTTGTTTCCGGCCGCGAGGTGGGCGGTGTCGCGGACCGTGTGTTCATCGGCCCTGAAGAAATCATTGTCGCGGACTATAAGACAGACAGAAGCCCGCCGCTCGATGCGGCGGGAATCCCGGAAAAATATTGCCTCCAGCTTGCCGCCTACCGGGCGGTGCTGCGGCAGATCCACCCTGGCCGGCCAGTGCGTTGTGTGCTGGTCTGGACCGCACGGGCACAGGCCATGGCGGTGCCGGAGGCGGCGCTGGACAAGATAAGGCTGGCTTGATCCACCTGCCATTCACCGCCATGTTACGAAAAATTCCGTTTTCATTGGGTGCAACATGAGCAAAGCAGTAACCGACGAAACCTTTTCAACCGATGTGCTGAAATCCGGCAAGCCCGTGCTGGTGGATTTCTGGGCCGAATGGTGCGGCCCGTGCCGGTCCATCGCCCCCTCGCTGGAGGCGCTGGCCGAGGAGTACGGCGACAAGCTTGAAGTGGTGAAGGTGAATATCGACGAGAATCCGATGACCCCCACCCAGTACGGCGTGCGCGGCATCCCGACCCTGTTGATCTTCAAGGATGGCCAGGTGGCGGCCCAGCAGGTCGGCGCGGCGCCGAAATCCGCGCTGAAGGCCTGGATCGAGAAGAGCCTCTAATGACCGAGCGCGAGACCCCGCCGAACATCATGCCGATGATCCGCACCATCGCCATGCCGGCTGACGCCAATGCCAATGGCGATATTTTCGGCGGCTGGCTGATGAGCCAGATGGATCTTGCGGCGGGCAATCTCGCCCAGCGCTCCGCGCATGGCCGCACCGTGACCGTGGCGGTGGAGGCGATGAGCTTCATCCGCCCGGTGAAGGTGGGCGATGAGGTGACCGTGTATTGCGAGCTGCTCTCCACCGGCCGGACCTCGATGAACATCTCCGTCGAGGCCTGGCGGCGCGAGCGGGCCGAGCAGAATGACGAGCGGGTGACCAAGGCGGTGTTCAAATTCGTCGCCATCGATTCGAGCGGCCGGCCCCGCCCGCTGCCTGGCAAGGCTTAGAGCCCGATGATTTTAGATCGAATCCCTTCGTGATCCGATCTAAGGTCTTCGCCCTCTAATCCCCCGTCGCCAGAAACACCGTGGCCAGGCTGGGGGCTGAGGATGGCAGCCCCTTGCCGGTCAGGAAGGCCAGAATATCGGCACTCGGCACCGCGCGCTCCAGGTCACGCGGGATGAGGTGATAATCCGGCGGGTAATAAGCCAGCGTCACCGGCGCCTGGGCCGGAATTGCCCGCCAGCAGGCGCGCATCGCCTCGGGCGGGATCAGCTCGTCATGTCCGCCATAGAGAAACAAAGCCTTCTGGTTGAAATGCGCGCAAGCCTCCTGCGCCTGACCCATCAATGTCACCAGCCCTTCGATATTATCGACGCGCGGGGCATGGATGGTCAGCGGGTCTTCCCCGAAGGCGATCAGCGCCGGGATATTGTCTGAGGCCTGGATATGCACGGACTGCCCGGTGAGCCTTTTGCCGGGCGCGAAGAAATTCGCCACCCGCAACGTGTTCTTATAAAGCGGGTCCATGGCCGCCCCACCCCATACCGCGGGAGCGGAGAGCACATAGCCATCCACCGGCGGCGGGTTGGCCGAGGCGCCGAGCAGGATGCCGATGGCCCCGCCCATGCTCTCCCCCATGATATAAAGCGGCGTGCCGGGGTAGCGCGCGCGCAATTGCTCAGCTTCGTCCCGCGCCTCATCCACCAGCACAGCCGTACCCGGCCAATAGCCCCGGTTTTTGGTGGCGCCGAAGGAGGAGAGGTCCGGCGCGTAAATCTCGATGCCGTGCGGGGTGAGGGTGCTGGCCAATATCTTCCAGCCATCCCGGCTATCCGTATAGCCATGCAGGGCCAGCACCACTTCCTTGATTTTGCCCTTGGCGGGGTAGAGCCGATAGGGCTGGCTCGCCCCATCCGGCAGGTTGAAATAGCCGGAGGTGACGATCGGGTGCCCCTGCTCGCCCTTCGGCACCCCGAACGGAATGGCGGCACAGCCTGACAGGGCAAGAGCCAGCCCCAGCTTGGGTATGGCGCGGAATGAAGCTAAGAAAGGGGCGGTTATGTCTTTGCACCGGAGAGCGGCCCCATGAGCGTACAGACGGATTCGATCAACCATTCCGAGATCATTCATGTAAAAACCCGTTCTGTCTCCTGCGACGGCGGCGTCGGGCCGCTCGGCCACCCCAAGGTTTACCTGCGTATTCCCGGAGAGCAAATCGCCTGCCCTTATTGTTCCCGCATTTTCATTCTGGACGGTGACGGTGAGGGCGAGAGCCATTGAAACTCGTCCTGGTCGACGGCTCGGGCTTCATCTTCCGGGCCTTCCACGCCATCCCTGACATGCAGCGCGCCGATGGCGTGCATGTGAACGCGGTGTTCGGCTTCTGCAACATGCTGGCCGGCTGTTGAAGGAGCATAGCGGCACGCATCTGGCGGTGATCTTCGATGCCGGGCGGAAAACCTTCCGCGACCGCATCTACGACCAGTACAAGGCCCATAGGCCGCCCCCGCCGCCGGAACTGGTGCCGCAATTCGCGCTCATCCGCGAGGCAACGAAGGCGTTCGGCGTGCCCTCCATCGAGCTGGAGGATTGGGAGGCGGATGATCTCATCGCCGCCTACACCAAGGCCGCGCGTGAGGCCGGGGGCGAGGTGGTGATTGTCTCCTCCGACAAGGATTTGATGCAGCTTCTGCGCCCCGGCGTGGAGATGCTGGACCCGATGAAAAACACGCCCATCGGCCCCGCCGAGGTGGAGGCGAAGTTCGGCGTGACGCCGGACAAGGTGATCGAGGTGCAGGCGCTCATCGGCGACTCGGTGGATAATGTGCCGGGCGTGCCGGGCATCGGCCCGAAGGGCGCGGCGGCGCTGATCCTGGAATATGGCACGCTGGAAAAGGTGCTGGAGGCCGCACCCTCCATGAAACCCTCCAAGCGGCGGGATTCGCTCATCGAGCATGAGCAGGCGGCGCGGATTTCCAAGGAACTCGTCACGCTGCGCGAGGATGCGCCGTTGCCGGTGGCGGTTGATACGCTGGATGTGAAGCCGTGGGACGCCGCGGTGCTGCGGGCCTTTCTGGTCGAGAATAATTTCCGCTCCATCCGCCACCGTTTGGGGCTGGAGGATGGGGCAGCGGAAGAGACGGTGCAGGTTGAGCAGAGCCATGCCCCCTTCGGCCCGTACAAGCCCATCCATAAGCTGAACGAACTGCACGCCATTGCGGCGGCGGCGCGCGAGAGCGGGCTGCTCGCCCTTTCCGTACAGACGGACGACCCTTCCGGCCTGCATGGCAGGCTGGTGGGGCTGGGGCTGGCGGCGAAGGCGGGTGAGGGGGTGTATCTGCCGCTCAGGCATCACCTCACGCTGGATGCCGAACCGCAGCTGGGCTGGGACGAGGCGGTAGCAGCGTTGAACGCGCTGTTCGGCGATGTCTCGGTGCTGAAAATTTTCCATGACGCGAAATTCTCGCTAGAGGCGCTTGCCCGCGCGGGGCTGGCGCCTGTGGCGCCGCTGGATGACACGATGCTCATCTCCTACGCGCAGGATGCCGGAAATTTCGCGCATGATTTGGCCACTTTGGCCCGCGTGCATCTCTCCCACGCCGTGAAAACCGCCGATGACGTGACCGGCACCGGCCGCAACCGGCTGAATTTCGCCGAGGCGCCGGTGGAGAAAGCCACAGAACTGGCGGGCGAGGCGGCGGATGTTTCGCTTCGGCTCTGGGGGCTGCTCAAGCCGGCTCTGCGCGTGCATAAATCGCTGGCCTTGTATGAGCTGCTGGAGAAAAAACTCATCCCCGTGCTGGCGGAGATGGAAGCAAACGGCGTGCTGGTGGACAAGGACGATCTCTCCGCCATGTCCGTCGAGTTCGAGCGGCGCATGGGTGAGTTCGAAGTGCAGATCCATAAGCTCGCTGGGCATGACTTCAATGTCGGCAGCCCGAAGCAATTGGGCGAGGTGCTGTTTGAGGAGATGAAGCTCCCCGGCGGCAAGAAAGGCAAAACCGGCGCCTGGGGCACGGATTCTTCCGTGCTGGAAAGCTTGGCCGAGCAAGGCGAGGAGATTGCCGCGCGGGTGATGGATTGGCGCCAGCTTTCCAAGCTGAAATCCACCTATGCGGATGCGCTGGTGGGGCAGATCGACCCGCAAACCGGCCGCGTGCACACCAACTTCCAGATGGCGGCGACAACCACCGGGCGGCTCTCCTCAACCGATCCGAATTTGCAGAATATTCCGATCAGAACCGAGGAAGGCGGGCGGATTCGAAAAGCCTTTATCGCGGCACCTGGGCATAGCTTGATCTCGGCGGATTATTCCCAGATCGAGCTGCGGCTGCTGGCCCATGTGGCGGATATTCCGGCGCTGAAGGAGAGTTTTGCCAACGCTGAGGATATCCATGCCCGCACGGCCTCCGAAGTGTTCGGCGTGCCGATGGCGGGGATGGATAGTGCCACACGCAGGCGCGCGAAGGCGATTAATTTCGGCATCATCTACGGTATTTCGGCATTTGGGCTGGCGCGGCAGCTTGGCATTTCCGCGGGCGAGGCCAAGAGCTATATCGATGCCTATTTCAAACGCTACCCGGAAATCCGCGCTTATATGGATGCGACGAAGGAGCAGGCGCGGACGGATGGGTTTGTGCTGACGCCCTTCGGGCGGCGCTGCTGGGTGCCGCGCATCAAGGATAAAATTCCGGCTTTGCGGGCTTATGCGGAGCGCCAGGCGATTAATGCACCGCTGCAAGGTGGGGCGGCGGATATTATTAAACGCGCGATGGTGAAATTGCCGAAGGCGCTGAAGGATGCAGGGCTTGGTGCAAAACTGCTGCTCCAGGTGCATGATGAATTGCTGTTCGAGGCGCCGGATAACGAGGCCGAAAAAGCCGCGAAGCTGGCGCAGGAGGTGATGCAGAACGCGGCGACCTTGTCAGTGCCTCTGGTGGTGGAGACGGGGATTGGGAAGAATTGGGGGAAGGCGCATTAGGAGGGAAGTGTGTTTAGAAAATTTAGGCTCAATTTAAGTATATTGGATAGACTCGATGTGGGGCCAATAAGGTTTGACCAATATAAAGAGTTTGTTTTAGCGGAGTATGATAGTCAGAAGGAATGTTTCCGTAATGACTTAATCAGATTTCTGGGAGAAAATAGCAGGCTACAAGCTTCCGAAATACAAGATGCTTGGTTTTCGAAAGTAAAAGCTGATGTTTTTATTTCACATTCGCACAAGGATAGAGAGATCGCAATTGGACTTGCGGGTTGGCTCAAATCGAGCTTTGGCTTGGAAAGTTTCATAGATTCTTGCGTATGGGGGAATTCAGACGATCTTCTTAAGCTAGTTGATGATGCATATTGTCGAAATAAAGATGAGTATTTGTCATATAATTATAAAAGTCGAAATGTATCGACTAGTCATGTGCACATGATGCTCAATACAGCTCTTGCACAGATGATCGATACGTGTGAGTGTATAATTTTTTTAAATACGCCGAATTCGATATCCCTCAGTGACGATGTGCAAAATAATATTTCGTCATCTCCATGGTTGTACAGTGAAGTTGTTTTAACCAATATCACAAGAATTTCTTTTCCTGATAGGTATCTAAGAAAGATTTTAGCTAAAGCTGATTCGATGGAAAGGCTTGACGAAGTTGTAGAAGATAAAGGGCCGAAATTCGACTATAAGTTAAAGTTTGAAGACTATACTGAATTGAATTCACGCCAATTAAATGATTGGGCTACTCGGTGCCGGGGGAAAAATGCTGAAGTCTCTTTAGATTTTTTGTATAAAACTTATCAAATTAAGTGAGAGGCTAGGGATGAATTCTCAAAAAGAGAAACACTTGGATTATATCCAAGTGGTTATTTCGAGGATGGCCTCAAACTCTTTTTTTCTTAAAGGTTGGAGTGTAACGCTTGTCGCTGCCATTTTTGCTTTGGCAGCCAAAGATGAGAACCATAGATTTTTGATTGTTACATTTATTCCTGTTTTTATCTTTTGGATTTTGGATGGCTATTTTCTCTGGCAAGAAGAACTGTTTCGAAACTTATATGATAAAGTTGCAGAGGGAAGTATAGATAGTACAAAATATACAATGAATGTTAACTTGGTTCCTGGTAAAAAACCGTCTTGGTTTTGCGCAAGCTTTTCGAAAACCCTCTTGATATTTTATGGAACATTTTTTGCTCTGTTGGTTCTAGTTGATTATTTTGCGTGGCTCTAACAATTGATGGATTATTGGTAAATAAGGAATTGCCTCAAATCGGCAACGCTCCTTCCTTCATCCGCTCCATGGCGAATCTGGAAGACACATTCCGCAGCGGCACCATCTCGATCAGCTTGCGGTAAAACGAATCATACGCGGCAATATCCGGCACCACCACGTGCAGCAAATAATCCACGTCCCCGCTCATCCGCCACGCCCCCACAATCTCGGGGATGTTTTTGACAGCTT
Source organism: uncultured Pseudomonadota bacterium (assembly GCA_963794625.1). Classification (GTDB taxonomy): domain Bacteria; phylum Pseudomonadota; class Alphaproteobacteria; order Acetobacterales; family Acetobacteraceae; genus Acidocella. The sequence goes on along the minus strand of CAWCEU010000008.1, from coordinate 1,306,218 downwards.
CGTGAAATTTGCTCAGCCACGCGGCGGAATGGTCGTTGGTCTCCACCGAGACGAACACCGAGACCGGCAGCCCAAGCTTGTCCGCGTCCAGCACCGCCACGCGGCCCTTGATGATGCCGCTTTCCTCCATGCGCTTGATGCGCTTCCAGCAGGGCGTGGCCGTCAGCCCCACTTTTTCGGCGATGTCGTTGAGTGAGAGCGAGGCATCCGCCGCCAGCAGGCGCAGGATGGAACGGTCGATCTGGTCCAGCTCGGTCATGGTCGGGGGCGGGCTCTCTTTTAAAAACGTTGCACCAAAGGCGGGGCGGGTTGCGTCTGAAGAGACTTGCGGCGGCGGTGAAATCGCAGTAGACGCCTCCTCGGGTCACGCTCCCCCACCGGAGCGCTTTTCTTCTGTAAGGGAGAGTTTTTATGGCAGATTTTTCTCCAGCCGCCAAGCCTGCGCTGCGTCCGCAGAACCCCAATTTCTCCTCCGGCCCCTGCGCCAAGCGCCCCGGCTTCACCCTGGCCGCCCTTGAGGGCGCGCTGCTCGGCCGCTCGCACCGCGCGAAAGAGCCGAAAGCCCGGCTGGCCGAGGTGATCACCCTCTCCAAATCCATCCTCGGCATGCCGGAAGGCTGGCGCCTTGGCATCGTCCCGGCGTCCGACACGGGTGCGGTGGAGATGGCCCTCTGGTCCCTGCTCGGTGCGCGCCCGGTTGATGTGCTGGCGCATGAGAGCTTCTCCGAAGCCTGGGCGACGGATGTGGTCAAGCAGCTGAAACTGGCCGATGCCCGCGTCATCAAGGCCGATTACGGCAAGCTGCCTGACGTTTCGCAGATCGATTTCAGCCATGACGTGGTACTGGCCTGGAACGGCACCACCTCCGGCGTGCGCTTCCCGAACGGTGATTTCATTCCGGCCGGCCGCGAAGGGCTGGTGATCGCCGATGCCACCTCCGCCGCCTTCGCCATGGATCTGCCGTGGGAGAAGCTGGATGTCGTCACCTGGTCCTGGCAGAAAGTGCTGGGCGGTGAGGCCGGGCATGGCATGCTGGCCCTCTCCCCGCGCGCGGTGGAGCGGCTGCTGACCTACAAACCCGCCTGGCCGCTGCCGAAAATTTTCCGCCTCACCTCCGGCGGCAAGCTGACCGAAGGTATTTTCGCCGGCGAAACTATCAACACTCCTTCCATGCTCTGCGTTGAGGACGCGCTGGACGGGCTGCGCTGGGCCGAGAGCGTGGGGGGCCTGAAGGGCCTGATCGCCCGCTCCGAAGCCAATCTGAAGACCATCGCCGATTGGGTTGATGGCAATGAGCGCGTGCGCTTCCTGGCCGAAACGGTGGAAACCCGCTCCTGCACCTCCATCTGCCTCGCCATCGACGCGCCCTGGTTCAAGGCGCTGGATGCGGAAGGCCAGGCGAAGGCCGCGAAGGCTATCGCCGCCCTGCTGGAGAAAGAGAAAGTGGCGCTGGACGCCGGGGCGTATCGCGACGCGCCACCGGGCCTGCGCATCTGGGGCGGCGCCACGGTCGAAACCGCCGACATCGAAGCCCTGCTGCCCTGGATCGACCACGCAATCGACAGCGTCGCCCAGGCCTAAAACCCGGGGCACCGGCTCGGCCGTGCCCCACCCCCAAGTTCCAAAAGTTTTTGGTGCCGCTTTTTTCAAAAAGCGGCCTCTTCCTCAAAGGAAATTCCTCCCATGGTCAAAGTTCTGATCAGCGACAAGCTGTCGCCCGCCGCCATCGAGATTTTCAAAAACCGCGGCGTTGACGTCGACGTGAAAACCGGCCTCACCCCGGCTGAGCTGCGCGAGATTATCGGCCAGTATGACGGGCTCGCCATCCGCTCCGCCACGAAAGTGACGAAGGAAGTGCTGGATGTGGCGACGAATTTGAAAGTCGTCGGCCGGGCCGGCATCGGCGTGGATAATGTGGATGTGAAATCCGCCACCTCGCGCGGCGTGGTGGTGATGAACACCCCCAACGGCAACGCCATCACCACCGCCGAGCACGCGATTGCGATGATGTTCGCGCTCGCCCGCCAGCTTCCCGAAGCCAGCATTTCCACCAAGGAAGGCAAGTGGGAGAAGAACCGCTTCATGGGCGTGGAGCTGACGGCGAAGGTGCTGGGCCTGATCGGCTGCGGCAATATCGGCTCCATCGTGGCGGACCGCGCCGTGGGGCTGAAGATGAAGGTGCTGGCGTACGACCCCTTCCTTACCGAAGCCCGCGCGGTTGAGTTGGGCGTGGAAAAGGCTGATCTGGACAGCATCTTCGCGAAGGCCGATTTCATCACGCTGCACACGCCGCTCATCGAGGCGACGCGCAACATCATCTCCCGCGAGGCGATCGCGAAGATGAAGAAAGGCGTGCGGATCATCAATTGCGCCCGTGGCGGGCTGGTTGACGAGGCGGCTTTGTACGACGCGCTGGTCTCCGGCCATGTCGCCGGCGCGGCTTTGGACGTGTTCGAGGTTGAGCCCGCCAAGGAGAACAAGCTGTTCGAGCTTGAGAACGTGGTCTGCACCCCGCATCTCGGCGCTTCCACCGCCGAGGCGCAGGAGAATGTGGCGCTGCAGGTGGCCGAGCAGATCTCCGATTTTCTGCTCACCGGCTCCGTGGTGAACGCGCTGAACATGCCGAGCGTGACGGCCGAGGAAGCCCCGCGCCTGCGCCCCTATATGGAACTTTGCCGCCTGCTGGGCAGCTTTGCCGGGCAGCTCACCCGCGCGCAGGACGGCGCCATCCAACGCATCCTCGTGGAATATGAGGGCGCTGCGGCGGGGCTGAACCACCGCCCGTTGAACGCCACCGCCCTGGCCGGGTTGCTCGGCCCGGTGATGGAAGGCGTGAACATGGTCAACGCCCCGGTTCTGGCGCGCGACCATGGCATTGAGGTGGCGGAAGCTTCAAGCGACCGCACGGGGGATTATCAGGCATTGGTGCGCATCTCCGTAACCACCGACAAGGGCACCCGCGCCGTGGCCGGTACGCTGATCGGCCATGGCCGTCCGCGTCTGGTCGAGATCAAAGGCATCAAGGTGGAGGCGGATTTCGCGCCGCACATGCTCTACGTGACCAACAAGGACAAGCCAGGCTTCATCGGCCGCTTCGGCATGACGCTGGCGGATGCGGGGGTGAACATCGCCACCTTCCATCTGGGCCGCGCCGCCGAGGGCGAGGATGCGATCTGCCTCGTCTCCACCGATGGCGAGACGCCGGAGGCGGTGCTGGAGACGGTGCGCGCTTTGCCGCTGGTGATGCAGGCGACCAATTTGACGTTCTGAGACAGAGAGAATTTTTGAATTTTCGGGGGCGGCCTTTTCAGAAAGAGGCCGCCCTTTTCATGTCTTTTTTAAAATGGGCATCCCGAGGACGATGCTTTAGCGCCGCGCCGTGAGCTTGGCGATCCACAGCCCGCCGCCCTGCGCGTTCACGGGCTCGTTCGCCGGTACCAGGGCGGCGTCCAGCTCGTTCAGCGCCGCGCCGTTCAGTGTCAGCGGGGCCAGCGCCAGTATGAGATGACGCGCCTCTCCAGCGGGTTGTTCAGTGCCATCCGCCGCGTAATCCAGCGCCGCGGCGAAACATTCAGGGTCGAACATCAGATTAATATCCCGCACCTTTCCGCCCAGGGGCGCGCCATAAGCCGGGGCATCGCCGGGGAAAGCGAAGGCCGGGCCGCCCGGTGCCAGTTCAGCCGCGGCCAGCCCCTGCACCTCCAGCCGCAGCCGCCCTTCCAATATGCCCATCAACCGGGAAATGCCGGGAAAGCAGGAGAACGGCCCGGCCGCGCCCACATCGGCCAGGCTCACCCGCCAGCCGAATTCCCGCGTCTTGCCGGGCCAGCTTGCCACCGGGCGGGTGATGCCGCCGCCATTCTTCCAGGGCATTTCGGCGCGCGCCATGGCGGGAAAAATCTGCATCATATCTGCCTCACAAAACGTTTGCCCTCGGCCCGCAGAGTCGCGATATCCGGGCAGCCCATCAACGCCAGGGCGATCTCGATCTCCTTGGCCAGATTGGCGATGATGGCGCTCACCCCTGCCTCGCCGCCCGCCGCCACGGCATAGGCCGTGGCGCGGCCCAGCATCACCCCCGAAGCCCCCAGCGCCAGCGCTTTCACGATATCCGCCCCGCGCCGGAACCCGCCATCCACCAAGACCTCGATCTCCGGCGCCGCCGCCGCGATCTCGGCAAGGCGCGAGATGGTGGAGCTGGCGCCATCCAGCTGCCGCCCGCCATGGTTGGAGACCACGATGCCATCCATGCCCACCTGCTGCGCCCAGTTCGCGTCCTCAGGGTGCATGATGCCCTTCAGGACGATCTTGCCCGGCCATTGCGCCCGCACCCAGGAAAGGTCTTTCCAGGCCAGCCCGGCATCGATTCGCGCCGATAGGGCGGCGGCTTGCGCCAGCACGCCCCGCCCGAACTCCTTGCGCCCCTCCACGGCCTCCACCTGCAGCTTGCCATGGCGCAGCATCTCCAGGCACCAGCCGGGGCGCTCCAGCAGCTTCACCGCCAGCCCCGGCGTGAGACGCGTGAGCGCCCTGAAACCGTTGCGCACGTCGCGCTCCCTGATGCCGGTGATGGCGCAATCCACGGTCACGAAGAGCGTCTCCACCCCCGCGGCCCTGGCCGCGCCCATCATATCCAGCGCCAGACCGCGGTCCTTCAGCACATAGAGCTGGAACATGGGCTGCGCCGCCACCTGCCTGGCCAAGCGGGTGATGGAGGCGATGGAGAAGCTGGAGAGGCAGAAGGGAATCCCCGCCGCGCCAGCGGCCCTGGCGGCTTTTATCTCGCCATCCCCGGCATAAAGCCCCAGAAACCCCACAGGCCCCAGCATGAAGGGCAAAGCATGTGTCTTGCCCAGGAATTTCGCCTTCAGATCCGGCGCGGTGATGCCGGTAAGCACGCGCTGCTCAAGCTGGTATTTGGCGAAATCCGCCTCATTGGCGCGCATCGTCGCCTCGGAGGAGGCGCCGCCATCGATATAATCAAAGAAGATCTTCGGCAGGCGCAGCTGCGCCTGCGCCCTGGCATCAGCCACAGTCAGCAGCATTCTGGTTTCACCCGCCGCGCCCCGCGAGGCCCCGCCATTTTCATGAAGCAGTGATAAAAATGCGGCCCGCCCGGGTCAAGTGCTTGTCTATGCAACTTGGCCGCCGGTGCCCGTGGGCGCGGCCCGGGCGTGCCGCGTTGCGGGAAAGTTGAGTTTTTGCCTGCATATATTCAGCTTGACAGGGTTTTGGGCCAACGTTACGTATGTTTATACGAGGGTAAAAATAATTCGGGTGGCCGTCTGTCCGCGACCGCGCAAAAATCGCGCCAGGAAAGCCAGCAGGTTGCGCCCGGTTTATGATAAGCAAGTAAAAGAGGGAGAGAACCAAATATGAAATCCAGGACCCTTTACGGAGTCACGGCGTTGTCTCTGGCTCTGGCGGGCGCTCTGCCGGCCATGGCGCAGACCGTCACCCCGCCGCAGGTCAGCCAGATGAGCAGCAAGCCCGTCACCATCGCCTTCCTGATGCCGGAAAATTCCTCGCCCCGCTATGAGCAGGTGGACAGGCCCGAATTCACCAAGATGGTGATGGCCGCCGACCCGAATGCCAAGCTGATCATCTCGAACGCCAACTCCAACCCGGATACGCAGCTCAACCAGGCGCAATCCGCCATCACCAATGGCGCGGATGTGCTGGTGGTGGACCCGGTGGATGGCAAGGCCGGTGCCGCCATCGTCGCCTTCGCCGCGCGCAACCAGGTGCCGGTGATCTCTTATGACCGGCTGATCCAGGATTCCAAACCCGCGGGCTATGTCTCGTTCGACAACAGGAAGGTCGGCGAGCTGCAAGGCCAGTATATCGCCGATCATGTGCCCGCCGGCGGTTCCATCATCATTATCGGCGGCGCGCCGACCGATCCGAACGCCTTCGATTTCCGCGACGGCGCGCTCTCCGTCATCAACCCGCTGGTGAAAGCCGGCAAGCTGACGATCAGCTACAGCGTGATGACGCCGGATTGGAGCCCTGAGAACGCCTTCCAGGAAACCCAGCAGGCGCTTACCCGCCTTGGCAACAAGGTGGATGGCGTGCTGGCCGCCAATGACGGCACGGCCTCCGGCGCCATCCGCGCGCTGCAGGCGGTGGGGCTTGCGGGCAAGGTGCCCGTCACCGGCCAGGATGCGACAAATGGCGGCCTCACCTTCATCCTTGAAGGCCTGCAATCCATGACCGTGTTCAAATACGTGCCGGATGAAGCCGCCGCCGCGGCGCAGTTCGCCGTATCTCTCGCCGTGAATGGCCAGCCGCCCGCCAATCTCGTGAATGCCAAGGTGAATAATGGCAAGATCGAAGTGCCCTCGGTCCTGCTGACGCCGATTGTCGTCACCGCCGATAATATCAACGACACCGTCATCAAGTCTGGCTATGCCAGCCTGTCCTCCATCTGCGTGGGCGACGCCGCCAAGGCGCCGCTCTGCCAGAAATAATTAGGCGCCACCTTGACGAGATGAAGCGCGACACCGCTTCATCTCCAATTTTTTCGGAGAGTTCCATGAATTCAGCCAGCACGCATGAATTGTTGAGCGTGAAGGGCCTGCACAAGAAATATGGTGCGGTCACGGCGCTGCGCAATGTTAGCTTCACCGTGCGCCGTGGCGAGGTGACGGCGCTGCTCGGCGATAACGGTGCTGGCAAATCCACCACCATCAAGGCCATTGCCGGTGCGGCGCCCGCCGATAGCGGCACCATCCATCTTGATGGCCATGAGGTGAGCATCCGCCGCCCGGCCGATGCCAGTGCCCTTGGTATCCAGACCGTCTATCAGGATCTCGCTCTGTGCGACAATCTTGGCATCTGCGCCAATCTTTTCCTCGGGCGTGAGCGTATCAGCCGCCCCTTCGGCCTGCTGCGCGAAGTGGATATGGAGGAAGAAGCCCGGCGTGTTTTGAAAACTCTGCGGGTGAACCTGCCTTCCTTGGAAACGCCGGTGGCGGCACTTTCCGGCGGTCAGCGCCAGGCCGTGGCCATTGCCCGCGCTGTGCTGTGGGGCACCAAGCTGGTGATCATGGACGAGCCGACAGCCGCGCTTGGTGTGGCGCAGACGGCCGAGGTGCTGCGCCTGGTGCGTGACCTCGCGGCGCAGGGCTTTGGTGTGATTCTCATCACCCACAACATGCAGAACGTGTTCCAGGTGGCCGATAGCGTGGTGGTGCTGCGCCTGGGCGAAACCGTGATGGAAGCACGCAAGGATGAATTGACGCCGGAGATGGTGGTGGGCTGCATTACCGGCTCGCGCACCACCATCGGAGGCATGGCTTGAGCATGAACGCGGTGAACACAATGACAACAACAGAAACCCAGGCCCCGCTGCGCCGCTGGCTGCAGCGGCTGATGCATTCCACCGATCTCGGCATGATGCCGGTGATCGCGGCGTTGATCGCGATCTGGATCGTCTTCGAGATCCTCAACCCGCATTTCCTCACCCCGCGCAATCTCAGCAATCTCTCGGCGCAGATCGTCGTCACCGGCACGCTGGCGCTGGCGGAAACCTTCGTGATCCTGCTTGGCATGATCGATCTTTCGATCGGCTGGAGCAGCGTGGTCGCGGCGTCCGTCTTTGCGGTGGGCACGGTGTTTTTCAATCTGCCGGTCTGGCCCTGTGTGTTTCTGGGCATTGGCGCCTCGGTGATCATCGGGCTATTGCAGGGCCTGTTGGTCTCGCGCGTCGGCGTGCCCAGCTTTGTCGTCTCGCTCGGCGGCGCGATGATCGCGGAGGGCATCACGCTCGGCATGCTCACCCAGCATGGCGGTTCCGTACCGCTTTCTGACGATCTTTCAACCGCCGTTGGCACGCTGAATGTACCGGCGGGCTGGAGCTGGGGGCTTTCCCTGGCGCTGTTCGCGGTCTTCGCGGTGATCACGCTGTGGCACCACGCGGACCGCCGCAAGCGCGGCGCGGGGGAGGCGCATACCATCGTCGCCGCCAAGCTCGTCTTCATGCTGGCGGTGGTTGTCATCGGTGTCGGGCTGCTCTGCGCTTATCACGGCGTGCCGGTGCTGCTGGTCATTTTCTTGGCGGCTTTGTTCGGCTGTGCCTTCCTCACCAAATCCATGCGCTTTGGCCGGCATCTTTACGCGGTGGGCGGCAATGCCGAGGCCGCGCGGCGCTCCGGCATCAATGTCCGCTTCGTTCAGCTTGCCGCCTTCACCATTGCCGGTGCGCTGGTTGGCCTGGGCGGGTTGCTGGATGCGGCGCGCCTCGGCGTGGCCTCCGCCACGGTGGGTGACAGCGATATCATGTTGAACGCGGTGGCGGCGGCGGTGATCGGCGGCACCAGCCTGTTCGGCGGACGCGGTTCCGTCTACGGCGCCTTCTTCGGCGCCCTGGTCATCGCCTCCGTCACCAACGGCATGGATCTGATCGGCGCACCGTCTTCCGTGCGCTTCGGGGTGGAGGGCGTGATCCTGCTCGCGGCCATCACCATCGACACATTGCTGCGCCAGCGCCGCATGCGCTCTGGCCGCGCCTAGAGCCGGATGATTTTAGATCGAATCACTTTGTGATCCGATCTAAAATCTGAAATCCGGCTCTATCTCGATGTTTTAGAGGGCGCTTCAGACTTTATCCGCGCTCGCGAAGCGAGCGAAGCTAAAGTCATCGCGCTCTAAGGAGTTTTTGACTTTGTGATGGGCTGAACCGCAAGGTTCAGCCCTTTTTGTGAAGCTTTTAGCGCCCCAACCTTGGCTGCCGCTCCCATGCGGCGGATAAGATCGGGTCACAAAAAAAGCCCCGGGGAATTCCCTGGGGCTTTTTGTTTGGCTTATCTCAACGCCACGCTCACATCGTCCCGCCAAAGCCTGGCGCCGCCGGTCAGCCCGGCCTCGTTCACCGCCAGTCTTACCCCTTCCGGCAATCCCGCCGCGTTGAACAGCCTGGCATTGCCGCCGCCCAGATACAGTATGTCGAAATTCACCAGATTGACGATGCGCCTGATGGTTTCTCGTACATTCGCCTTCCAGGCGGCCTCGCCGAGACGCTTCAACGCGGCGTCGCCGACGAAATCATCATAACTTGGCGCCTCACCCGCAACATGGCGGCCAAGCTCGAACTGCGGTGCGGGCACACCGTCGCGGAACAGGGCGAAGCCCATGCCGGTGCCCAGTGTCAGCACCACCTCCAGCCCCGTGCCGGTAATGATGCCAAGCCCGTGCATCGTCGCGTCGTTGGCAAGCCGCGCCGGGCGGCCGAAACGTTGTGCGGCCAGCGCGGCCAGATCCGTCCCGGTCCAGTTCGCGGTGCCGAGATTGGGTGCCGTCAGGATGATGTTGTGCTTGATGGCGCCAGGAAACCCGATGGATATAACATCGAATTCACCAAGGGGTGCCGCCAGCGCCGCAAGCTGCTCCAGCAACAGGGCGGGGGTGGAGCCCGGTGGCGTCGGGCAGCGGCGCGCGGCCTCCAGCATTCTGCCCTCGGCGTTCAAAATCGCCGCCTTCAGGCTGGTGCCGCCGATATCGAGTGAAAGAATGCGTTCAGGGTGCATCTTTGCCTTCATGTCTTCCCCCCAAAAGACAGGAGGCCCGCCTGGCATGAACCGGGCAAGGCCTCCCCAATTCGTTAAGCTCGCTCGCCGTCCGGTCAGTTCTGCGTCGGCAGCCCGAGAAGCCCGCTGATATTAACGTTGAACTGCAGACCTACGACAAACGCATTGGACAGATTGCTTTTCGGATAAGCCCTGTTGCCCAAGCCATCCGGATTCACGATGTACTGGAAATTCGGCATCACGTCGAGCCACGGCGTCAGGAATGCATCGTAATCGACTTCCATCATGATCAGGCTGGAAGCCGGGCGTTCCGTGCCGCCCAGCACGTTTTCGCGGTAAGCATAGAGCTGGTTGATGAAGGAGCTGCGATAATGCGTGGCACCGACCAGCAGCCCCGCGCTGTCAGCCGGGCGGGAGGCAAACGGGCCCTGATACACGCCGCCGGCGGTGATGTTGTAATCCGCTTGCTGATTGTCGTTCGGCCCAAAAATTGCCGCGCCGAACAGGGTTAATCCACGCTGGCTGTTCATGTCGGGGCGGTAGACCATCTGCTTGGCCTGCACATAAACCATCGTGCGGCCGTAAGCGTTTTTGCTGCCCAGCGTGTTGGTGGCGGCGTCATATTGGTCGTAGCTATAGGGTGTGCGGTCGAACACGACGCCGACATCGTAACGGCGCGGGAAGGCGTCGTTAGCGAAGCTGGTTTGATAATCGATTTCCAGCGGAATTTCGGCCCCGTCGGATTGCGACAGCCCCCAATCGAACCCATGATGCGGCGAGGCGGAATCGCCCGGATCATGATCCGCGACACCAGCCTTGAAATACCAGTTCTGCACCGGCGAGACGATAACCTGGCCCGCCCACACCGCAACCGGCCAGAAGGTGGCATTGATGATCTTGCCCATGATATCCGGCTGGCCGCACACGGCGTTGGACTGGAAATGGCAGTAGATCGGATCATGCAGTGTTAGCTGGTCAAGCTCCGTGCGGCCCGCGGTGATGTCCACCTTGCCGTTGAATAGCTTCTGCTCAAGCGTAAGGGTGGTGAGGTTATAGGTCTGTCCGCCACCATAAATCTGCTGCGTCGCAACGGAGTTGTTGATAACGTCGGCGGCCTGGTTCTGGCCATCGCGGTTGGTGAATTCGATGTGCAGCGCGCCGCCTTGCCATCCGGCGAGTTTCTGCAGATCGATATCGGCGCCGGCGGCAACCTGGTCGGCATAGTCGGAGCCTTGCGCCGCACCGCCTGAGGGGTTGCCGGCGAATTCACCGAAATAGCTGGCGTTCAGATAGATGCCCTTATCGGCAAGGGTTTGTCCGATTTGCTGGATAGGTGAGATGTTGATTTCCGTGGCGGAAGCGCTTTGCGCATGGGCGTTGGCGCAGGTCAGCGCAAAGCCCGCGCACGCCGTCGTGGTCAGCCAGAAACGGCGTCTGGCATTGGTAAGTCTCATGAATGATTCCTCCTGGTTTTGTCTTGGTATTGTTCGTTGTCTTGTGCTGCGGCTGCGAAAACTCCCCGCGCAGAATTCCAAAACGTCATCTCCCTTCAAAACCGGCTGATTGGCCGGATTATAATTATTTTATCCTCTAATAAATAAAAATATGAAGCTCGCGTGGCGCTGTCAAATAAAAATTGCTGATCCGTGGAGGTTACGCTAAGCCTGTGTTGCCATGCACACACGCCGGATCAATTCAAACACCATCCGCCGGATCAACGCGGCACGGGTTTTTCACGGTATCCGCAAGTCGCCTGGCATCTCACCGCAGGGCTTGTCCAAGGCGACGGGGATCGATCTCGCCACGATCTCGATCATTCTCTCCACGCTCGAGCAGGACGGCCTGGTTGCCCGCACGCTGCGCGAGCGCACGGGCCGCTCCGGCCGGCCGAACAGCCAGCTCAGCATCAACGAGAAATCCGGTGTGCTTGCGGGTGTGGCGGTGGACGTGGATGAGATCCAGATCGTGCTTTCCAGCTTCGCCGGCACAAGGCTGGCCAGCCTGCGTGTGGAAGGCAGCCTGGAACAGGAGCGCGCGGCAACCGCCATCAAATCCGGCATTCTCGCTTTGCTCAAGCAGGCGGGCTATCCGCGCAAGGCGCTGGCGGGGGCGGGGGTGGGCATGCCTGGGCTGGTGGGGCTGGATGGAAGGCTGGCACTTGCCCCGGCGCTGGACTGGCATGATGTTGATTTCGGCGGCGCGCTCTCCACGGCGCTCAATGTCCCCGTGCAGCTCGAGAACGACATCAAGGCCGCCGCCATTGCCGAGCATCTGTTCGGCAGCGGTGTGCATGATGCGGATTTCATCTATCTCTCCGGCCGCTCCGGCGTCGGCGGCGGGCTCTATCTGGGCGGCAGCGTCTATCGCGGCCCGCACGGCATGGCGGGGGAGGTAGGGCATATGAAGCTTGTGCCCAATGGCCGCCCTTGTGCCTGCGGCGGCTTTGGCTGTTTCGAGGCCTATGTGTCCGAGAGCGCCATTTTCACCAGCCTGCGTGAGGCGAAACTGCAGTTCACCAATGTGGAGGCGGTTCGCGAAGCCGCCTTGCGCGGTGAGCCGAAGGTGCTGGAAGTACTGGCCGAATCCGGCCGCCATCTCGGGCTGGGCCTGGCCAATCTGGCGAACATCTTCGCGCCCAGCAGCGTCATTCTCGGCGGCGCCATGGCGGTGCTGGCGGATTTCCTGCTGCCCGCCGCCCGCCCGGTCTTTGAGGCCAACGCGCTCAAGGAAATCCGTCGCGATGTCGCCATCACCGTCTCCACGCTGGGGGAATTCGCCATTCCGATGGGCGGTATCGCCATCGCGCTGCAACATTTTCTGGAGGAGCCGCTCTTCGCCGTTCTGCGTGCCCGCACGGTGGCGTAAGGCCTTTACGCCGTCCGCCATTGTTATTATTTTAAAGGTCAAAATAATAGGATGCGCGGAACTTCGTGGATCCTGGAGGAGTGCAGATGACGAGCCGTGTAATCCCTGTCGAGCCTTTCGTTCTTGTGGTTTTCGGGGCGACCGGGGACCTCGCCCGCCGCAAGCTGCTTCCGGCGATGTTCCAGCGTGACGCCGCCGGACAGTTGCCGGATGCGGCGGCGATTTTCGGGGTCTCGCGCGGGCATCTCGGCACGGAGGAATTCGTAACCCAGGCGAAGGCGGCGGTGGAGGAGCATGTGCCGCAAACCGAACGGCCCGCGCCGCTGGTTGAGCGTTTTCTCAAGCGGTTGCATTATGTTGCGGCGGATGCCACGGGCGATGAGGGCTGGGCGGAGCTGGCGGCGGAACTGAAACCGTTCAAGGACCGCATCATCGTCTTCTACCTCGCCACCGGCCCCGCTTTGTTCGTGCCCATTTGTGAGCGTCTGGGCCGCTTTGGGCTGGCGCAGGGCGATGCGCGGGTGGTGGTCGAAAAGCCCGTCGGCAAGGACGGCGAATCCGCCCATGCGGTGAACGAAGCCATCAGCAAGGTTTTCCCGGAAGACCGCGTCTACCGTATCGATCATTATCTCGGTAAGGAAACGGTACAGAATTTGATGGCGCTGCGTTTCGCTAACGGGCTGTTTGAGCCCTTATGGAACGCCGCGCATATCGATCATGTGCAGATCACCGTGGCGGAATCGCTCGGCGTGGAAGGCCGTGCCGGGTATTACGACACGGCGGGCGCGCTGCGCGACATGGTGCAAAATCACATTCTCCAGCTTCTCTGTCTCGTTGCCATGGAACCGCCGGGGCAATTGAACGCCGATGCTGTGCGGGACGAAAAACTGAAAGTGCTGCGTGCGCTCAAACCGGTCGAGGCGCATGATTGGGTGCGCGGCCAATACCGTGCCGGCGCTTCGGCGGGTGGCCCCGTGCCGGGTTACCTGGAGGAGCTGGGCGCGCCCGCGAGCCAGACGGAAACCTTCGTGGCGCTGAAAGCGGAAATCGAAAATTGGCGCTGGGCGGGCGTGCCGTTTTATCTGCGTACAGGCAAGCGTCTGGCGGAGCGTGTGTCGGAAATCGTTATCGCCTTCCGTCCGGTGCCACATTCGGTGTTCGGCAAGGGTGCCGGCCCTGTGCAGCCCAACCGGCTCGTCATCCGCCTGCAACCCGATGAAGGCGTGAAGCTCTGGCTGATGATCAAGGATCCCGGCCCCGGCGGCATGCGCCTGCGCCCGGTGCCGCTGGATATGAGCTTCGCCGCCGCCTTCGCCGTGCGCAACCCGGATGCCTATGAGCGTTTGGTGCTGGACGTGGTGCGCGGCAACCAGACCCTGTTCATGCGCCGTGACGAGGTGGAAGCCGCCTGGGCCTGGATCGACCCGATTCTGGAGGCCTGGAGCCAATCTCCCGAATCACCGAAACCCTACACGGCGGGCACTTGGGGGCCGAGTGCGGCCATCGCCCTCATCGAACGCGATGGCCGCACCTGGGCTGACGGCGCGCCATGAAGGCGCGCGAGGCCGGTATTGTATGATGCTCACCTTCGCAAACCGCGAGGCCCTGGCAAAGGCTCTCGCACGCGGCACGGCGGCGGCGCTCAGCGCCAGGCTGGCGGTGCAGGTGGAGGCTGTGCTGGCGGTCTCGGGCGGCAGCACGCCAGAGCTATTCTTCAGTGAACTGAGCAAAACGGAACTGGACTGGTCCCGAATCATCGTCACCTTGGTGGATGAGCGCTGGGTGCCGGAAAGCTCGCCGCGCAGCAACGCCGCCCTGGTGCGCCGCTCGCTGCTCATCAACAACGCGGCTTCGGCGCGTTTCATCCCGCTTTTCAACGGTGCTGCAACGCCGGAGGCCGGGCGTGCGGCGCTTGAGGCGCAACTGGCGCGGCTACCCTTGTCCTTGGCGGCTTCGATCCTAGGTATGGGAAAGGATGGTCATACGGCCTCTTTCTTCCCGGGTGGCGACAATCTCGCCGCCGCGCTAAATCCGGCGGGAGGGCGGCTTGTCGAAACCATGCAGGCCCCCGGTGCTGGAGAGCCGCGAGTCACACTCACGCTGCCCGTGCTGGTGACGGCCGATCTGCTCGCCCTGCATATTGAGGGAGAGCGCAAACGCGAAGTTTTGAATCAGGCACTGGCCAAAGGGCCGGTCGAGGCCATGCCCGTGCGCGCCGTGCTGCGCCATGACCCGCAGATTTACTGGAGTCCCTGAGATGGTTCACCCTGTTATTGCTTCTGTTACGTCTCGGATCATTGAGCGCAGCCGTTTGCGGCGTGCGGTGTATTTGCAGCGTGTTTCGGCGGCGGCGAGCAACAAGCCCAAGCGCCAGGCTTTGGGCTGCGCCAACCAGGCGCATGGCTTCGCGGGGTGCGGGGCGGGGGACAAATCCGTGCTGCGCGACGGCACCGGGCCGAGCCTGGCCATCGTCACCGCCTATAACGACATGCTCTCCGCCCACCAGCCTTACGAGACCTACCCGGAGGCCATCCGCGAAGCTGCGCGCGCGGCGGGCGGGGTGGCGATGGTGGCGGGCGGCGTGCCGGCAATGTGCGACGGCGTGACGCAAGGCGAGGCGGGGATGGAACTCTCGCTGTTCTCGCGCGATGTCATCGCGCTCGCCACCGGCGTGGCACTTTCTCACAACACTTTCGATGCCGCCTGCTTCCTTGGCATTTGCGACAAGATCGTGCCGGGGCTGGTCATCGGCGCGCTCACCTTCGGGCATCTACCCGCCATGCTGATCCCGGCGGGGCCGATGCCCTCGGGCCTGCCCAATTCCGAAAAAGCCAAAATCCGCCAGCTTTACGCGGAAGGCAAGGTCAGCCGCGAAGAGCTGCTGAAAGCCGAGGGCGAGGCTTATCACGCACCGGGCACCTGCACCTTCTACGGCACCGCCAACACCAATCAAATGCTGGTGGAGATTATGGGGCTGCATGTGCCCGGTGCCGCCTTCATCAATCCCGGCACGCCCCTGCGCGCGGCGCTCACCCGCTTCGCCGCCCAGCGCATCATGTCCCTCACCGCACTCGGCAATGAGTACACGCCCGTCGGCCGGATGATCGATGAGCGCAGCTTCGTCAACGCCATCGTCGGGCTGCACGCCACCGGCGGTTCCACCAACCACACCATCCATCTCATCCCGATGGCCGCCGCCGCGGGCATCACCCTCACCTGGCAGGATCTGGCGGACATCGCCACGGTCACCCCGCTGCTCTGCCGCATCTACCCCAACGGCCAGGCGGATGTGAACCATTTCCACGCCGCCGGCGGCACCGGGTTTTTAATCCGCGAGCTGCTGGAAGCCGGGCTGCTGCATGAGGATGTGGGCACGGTGATGGGCCAGGGGCTCAGCGCCTATATCAAGGAACCCTACCTTGAAAACGGCGAACTCGCCTGGCGCGACCCGCCCGCTGAGAGCGGCAACGACAAGGTGCTGCGCGGCCATGCCAACCCGTTCCAGCCCACCGGGGGCCTGGCTTTGCTGCAAGGCAATCTCGGCCAAAGCGTGGTGAAAACCTCCGCCGTGGCGCCGGAGCGTCATGTCATCGAGGCGCCGTGCCGGGTGTTCCATTCCCAGGAGGCGGTGCAGGCGGCGTTCAAAGCGGGCGAGCTGAACCAGGATGTGGTGGTGGTGGTACGCTTCCAGGGCCCCCGGGCCAATGGCATGCCGGAGCTGCACAAGCTGATGCCGCCTCTGGGCGTGCTGCAGGATAAGGGCTTTAAAGTGGCGCTGGTGACGGATGGCCGCCTCTCGGGTGCTTCCGGCAAGGTGCTCTCGGCCATTCACGTCACCCCCGAGGCGCTGGCGGGCGGGCCTTTGGCCAAGCTGCGGGATGGCGATATTGTCCGCGTGGACGCCCCGCAAGGCAGCATCAACGCGCTGGTGCCGCAAGCCGAATGGGAGTCGCGGCCCAACGCCATCGCCGATCTCGAACCCAGCCATCACGGCACCGGGCGGGAGCTGTTCGCCCCCTTCCGCCATCTCGTCAGCCGCGCCGATCTCGGGGCGAGCATCTTCGCGTTCCAGGAGGAACTGGCATGAGCCACGACAGCATTCAGGACGGCCTCGAGCCCATCATGCGCCTCGCCCCGGTGATTCCGGTGGTGATTGTGGAGAGTGTCGAGGAAGCCGTGCCGCTGGCCCGCGCCCTGGTGAAAGGCGGGCTGAAGGCCATCGAGATCACTTTGCGCACCCCTGCGGCCTTGGAAGCCATCCGCGCCGTGGCGGCGGAGGTGGAGGGGGCGGTGCCCGGTGTGGGCACCGTGCTCACGCCCAAGCATTACAAGCAGGCGGCCAAGGCGGGGGCGAAATTCGCCGTCTCGCCGGGCGCGACGCCCAAGCTGCTGGACGCGGCGGAAGATGCCGACCTCGCCCCGCTGCCGGGCATCGCCACCGCCTCGGAGGCGATGGCGCTGATCGAGCGCGGCTACCGCTTCGCGAAATTCTTCCCGGCCGAGGCGGCGGGCGGGGCGGCGTTCCTGGCCTCCATCGCCTCGCCGCTGCCGCAACTGCAATTCTGCCCCACCGGCGGCATCACGCCAGAGATCGCCCCGCGCTATCTGAAGCTGGCCAACGTCCTCTGCGTCGGCGGCTCATGGATGGTCAAACGCGCCGCCATCGAGGCCAAGAACTGGGACGAAATCACCCGGCTGGCGGAACAGGCCGCGAAACTAAACGGGGGCTGATGCAGTCAATCTCCAATCAATCCAAGAGATCCAGTCAATCCATCCAGTCAATTCAGGCCGGAACAAAACCCAACGCCAAACCGTCCATGCAATAACGAAGACCAGTGGGAGGAGGGCCGTCTGGAAACACATGGCCCAGATGCCCGCCGCATTGGCTGCAATGCACTTCGGTGCGCTCCATATCGAATGAGTTATCCGCCTGCTCGTCCACCGCGTGGGGCAGGGGGGCGTAGAAACTCGGCCAGCCGGTGCCGCTGTCAAATTTCGTGGTGGAGGAAAACAAGGGCAGGGCGCAGCCCGCGCAGGTGAAGACGCCTTTGCGGTGTTCGTTCAGCAGAGGCGAGGTGAAGGGGGGCTCCGTGCCCGCCTGGCGCAGGATGTTGTACTGCGCGGGTGTAAGCAGCTTGCGCCATTCGGCGTCTGTGTGCGTTACCTTGTACCCGGCGGCACGGGCGCGGCCGCCAAAGGCGAAGGCGGTGGCGGAGAGCAGCAGGAAGCGGCGGCTGGTCATGACTGGCCTTTCAGAACGGTAACAGGGTCAGCCTGGTAGAGAGACGGAAACTGCGTTTGCAGGGCCTCGACCTTCGGGATGTCGTTATAGGCGATGTAGGGATAGTCCGGATGCAGGACAAGAAAATCCTGATGATACGTCTCGGCCGCATAGAAGGGCATTGCCGCATCCACGCGCGTCACGATCGGGGTGGGAAACACATGCGCGGCGCTGAGCTGGGCGATGTAACGCGTGGCAATATCTTTCTGCTGCGGCGTTCCGGCCCAGATTTCGCCGCGATATTGCGTGCCCTCATCCGGGCCCTGGTAATTCAGCTCCGTCGGGTCGGCAGTGACGGCGAAATAGATTTGCAAGATTTTGCCATAGGAAATCACGCGCGGGTCGAAGGTGATCTTCACCGATTCCGCATGGCCGGTGGCGCCGGTGCTCACGGTTTCATATTGCGCCGTGGCCGCCTGGCCGCCGGTATAGCCGGACAGTGCCTGGGTGACGCCCTTCACATGCTCATACACGCCCTGCACGCCCCAGAAGCAGCCGCCGGAGAGAATGGCGGTTTCGCTGGTGGCGGTATCGGGCGGGTCATAGGCGGGCGGCGGCACGGCGGGGGCCGCCTTGGCCAAGCCGCCGAGAGCGGCCGCGAGAAACAGGGAGGAAAGAAACAATCTGCGCATCGAATGCTCCTGAATGCTGCCGGAACGGGCTTGATGCTGCGCCTGGGGGGCGGGCGCGTCCAGGCATGGTTTTGATGCCTTTCAGTTATGCTATGCTGACCAAACGGCAAGATGCCGCAGTGGAGAGCAGGACATGCTGATCAACAAGGGAACCACCATCTGCATCTCGCTCGCCGCGCGGCCCAGCAATTTCGGCACGCGCTTTCATAATTATCTCTATCAGGCGCTGGAGCTGAATTTTATCTACAAGGCCTGCACAACGGATGATCTGGAGGGCGCGGTGCGCGGCCTGAAGGCGCTCAAGATCAGGGGCTGCGGTGTGTCCATGCCGCATAAGGAGGCGTGCATTCCCTTCCTGGATGAGCTGACGCCCTCGGCGGCGGCCATTCAGTCGGTGAATACCATCGTGAACGAAGGCGGGCGGCTGGTTGCCTATAATACCGATTACATCGCGGTGCGGGAGCTGCTGCGCCGGGCCGTGCTGCCCGCCACGGCGCGGGTGGCGCTGCGCGGCAGCGGCGGCATGGCCAAGGCGGTGGCCTATGCGCTGTTCAATTCCGGCTTTTCCAATGGGGTTATCATCGCCCGCAACGAGGCGCGGGGCAGGGCGCTGGCCAAGGCCTGCGGCTATGACTGGGCGCCGGGGCCGGAGGGGGTGGAGGCGGAGTTTCTGCTGAACGCCACCCCCGTGGGCATGGCCGGCGGGCCGGAGGAGGGGCATTATTCCTTCCCCGAGCCGATGCTGGAGAAAGCGAAGGCGGTGATGGATGTGGTGGCCGTTCCGGCCGAAACACCCTTGGTGCATGCCGCCCGGCAATTGGGCAAATGCATCGTCACCGGCGCAGAGATCCTGGTCTTGCAGGCGCTGGAGCAGTTCGTGCTGTATACCGGCAAACGGCCGGATGCCGGGCTGGTGGAAGCCGCCGCCGCCCATGCAAGGGCAGGATAGCGCCCACGCCTGGCGGTTCCGGCGGAAAGGCGATTTTTCTGGTTGAAACCGGGAAAACGCGCTTAACTTAGAAGCAGACGTCAAGACGCCCGCCGGAACGGGGCATGCAAGTGGGAGAAAAATAGTGGCCGCTACTTTAGGTGAGTCCGCCCGCAACTATCCAGGCGGAGAGCTATATCCTCAGACCACCCATCCTGAGGCCGCGACCGGGCCGGTGCGCATTCAGCGCCCGGGGCTTGGCGCCATTGCCGCCGCCCTGGCCGATGGCGTGAGGGACTGGCGCGCCTGCCGGACGGATGTGCTGGTGCTGGTGGTGCTCTATCCTCTGGCGGCTTTGTTTCTCACCGGCGTCATTATTGACCGGAATCTATTACCCTTCGTCTTTCCCGTCTGTGCTGGCATGGCGCTGCTGGGGCCGGTGGCGACGATCTGGTTCGCGGCGCTGAGCCGTCAGCGCGAGCTGGATGGGGTTGCCACCGCCGATTCCGCCGCCGCGATCTTCGATTTGCCCCGTGTGCACACCATTCAGCGCCTGGCGCTGCTGCTCATCGGGTTGTTCGCGCTCTGGATTGCCGCGGCGGGTTATATCTATGCCATCACGCTGGGCAGCGCGCCGGCGGGCGGCTCCTTCATGGGCAATGTGTTCACCACCGCGGCCGGGCAGGAGATGATGGTCACCGGTGTGCTGGTGGGGGGCGCTTTCGCTCTGGTGGGTCTGGCGATCGGGCTGGTTGGCTTCCCGCTTGCCCTGGACCGGCAGATGAGCCTGGGGGCGGTGCTGTCCACTTCGGTGCGGGTGGCGCTGGCGAATCCGCTGCTGACGCTGGGCTGGGGCGTGGTGATCGTGGCGGGGCTGGTGATCGGGGCGATTCCCGGCCTGTTGGGGCTGGCCTTGACAATCCCCATTCTGGGCCATGCGACCTGGCATCTCTACCGGCGTTTGGTGACCGCGGCGTAGCTTCGAGCGCGCGATGACTTTAGCTTCGCTCTGAAATCATCCGGCTCCAAGCCATGGTTTTCCTGGGCTTTGTAGGGTCGGGGTCTGGAATTCCGCCGCATTGGGTTGCTGATATGCCTTGTCAAAACGTGACAAGGCTTTCAGTCCTCGCGCAATGGCATTAAAGGCTGATTATAGAGCTTGCTGCACGGCACCAATGGTGCCGTTCGGTTTGCCGTGGAAATAGGGTGCCGGGGCCGGTTTCTGACCGTGCCTGGTGCCGGAATTTTTGACGAGAGGCAGCCTTGAGACTGAAACCCCATCTCGCTCTGCTACCGATGCTGGCGCTTGCCGCCTGTTCAAGCGGAGATTACCGGCTTTTCCACCCCATCAACCTGATTGCCACCCAGGAATGGCATGCCACGATCGTCGATACGGTCGTGATGCTGCTGATCATCCTGCCGGTGCTGCTGATCATCGCGCTGTTCGGCTGGCGCTACCGCAAGAGCGCGAATGCCGCCTACGACCCGGATTGGTCGCACAACACGGCGCTGGAGCTGCTGGTGTGGGGTGTGCCGTTCCTGGTTGTCGCCGGGCTCGGCATGTACTCGGTCAAGACCATTTATGCCGTGGAGCCGTACGACCCCGGCCTGTTGCAGAAGCAGGCGGCGGCGGACCCGCAGAGCGTGCTGGACGTGGATGTCATCGCCACGGATTGGCAGTGGGTGTTCGTCTATCCCGGCCAGCATCTCGCCACCATCGATGAGCTGGTGGTGCCGCAGGGCAGCGTGGTGAGGATGCGCCTTACCTCGACCTCCGTCTCCAATGACATCTTCATTCCCCAGCTTGCCCCGATGATCGCGGTGATGCCGGGCATGCGCACCATAGACACGTTCGATGCCCCGGCCCTGGGTAGCTATACGGGTTTCGCGGCGGATTTCTCCGGTGCGGGATTCTCCTGGATGCAGTTCGACACCAAGATCGTCTCCCCGGCGGATTTCACCGCATGGGCCCAGAAGGCGGCTGCCAGCCCGGATCAGCTGAGCTATGCGGCGTTCCAGCAGGTGGCGCAGCCGCATGCGAATATCGGTGCCAAGGTTTCATATTTCTCCGGTCCCGATCCTCAGCTTTTTGACAAGGTGGTGGCTGCCGCGCAGGCGGGCCAGGTTTACCCCGTGTCCGCTGAGCTGACCAAGAGCATCGGCTCTAACGAGAAATAGAGCGAAGGAAGGTTAGATCATGCAAATACAAGTTCCTGGTCCTTGGTCGCCGCTCCTTGGCCGCCTCACGCTGGACGCGATTCCCTACACCAACCCCATCCTGCAAGGCACCTTCGCGGGGGCCGCGCTGATCGCGCTGGTGGTGATTTTCTGTGTGCTGTATTTCAAGAAGGTCGGTTATCTGTGGCGTGAGTGGCTGACCAGCGTCGATCATAAGAAAATCGGCGTGATGTATATCATCGTCGGCCTCGTCATGCTCTTCCGCGGCTTTGCCGACGGTTTGCTGATCCGCACCCAGCAGGTGCTGGCCAATGGGCCCAACTCCACGGGTGTTCTGGGCGCGCAGCACGGCTTCCTGCCGCCGTTCCATTTCGACCAGGTCTATTCCGCGCACGGGACCATCATGATCCTGTTCGCCGCCACGCCCATCCTCACCGGCTTCCAGAATATCGTGGTGCCGCTGCAGATCGGCGCGCGCGACATGGCCTTCCCGTATATGAACGCGCTGAGCCTGTGGCTGACCACGGCGGCGGCGGCGCTGGTGATGATCTCGCTCTTCGTGGGTGATTTCTCGGCCGCTGGCTGGGTGGGGCTGATGCCGCTGTCGGAGCTGCCCTTCTCGCCCTCCACCGGCGTTGATTACTGGATGTGGGCCATTCAGATCTCCTCCGTCGGCACCACGCTGAACGCGATCAACATGATCGTGACCATCGTGGAAATGCGCGCGCCGGGGATGACGTGGTTCCGCATGCCGGTGTTCTCCTGGACCACGCTCTCCACCAACATCATCGGCCTCACCGCGTTCCCGGTTCTGGGCGTGGCGCTGGCGCTGCTGGGGGCCGACCGTTACCTGGGCACGCATTTCTTCACCGCCGGGTATGGCGGCAATCTGATGCTGTACACCAACCTGTTCTGGATCTGGGGCCACCCCGAGGTGTACTTCCTGATTCTGCCGGTGTTTGGCATCCTGTCCGAGGTCATTCCGACCTTCGCCGAGAAGCCGCTCTTTGGTTACACGACCATGGTGGCGGCGACTTTCGCGATCGCGGGCATCTCCTGGCTGGTATGGCTGCACCATTTCTTCACCATGGGCGCCGGGCCGGATATCAACGGCTTCTTCTCCGTCGCCACCATGCTGGTCGGCATCCCCACGGGTGTGAAGGTGTTCAACTGGATGTTCACCCTCTACCGCGCGCGGATCACCTATTCGGCGGCCATGCTGTGGGCGATGTTCGGGCTGTTCCTGCTGCTGGCGGGCGGCTTGACGGGCATGATGCTGGCGCTGCCGGCGGTGAACTACACGGTGCATGACAGCGTGTTCGTCATCGCGCATTTCCATTGCATGGTGCTGCTGGTGGTGGCCGCCGCTTTCGCGGGCGTGACCTACTGGTTTCCCAAGCTGTTCGGCTTCAGGCTGGATGAGGGCTGGGGCAAGACCTTCTTCTGGACCTTCTCCAGCGCCACGATCATCGTGTTCGCCGCGATGTTCGCTCTGGGCTTCCAGGGCGAGACACGCCGCCTCGACTGGACCTTCAACACGGCCTGGAAGCCGATGCTGGTGGTGGAAGAGATCGGCATGATGCTCTATGTCGTCTCGCTGGCCTGTTTCGCGATCATGCTTGTGGTGTCCATCCGCAACCGTGCCGCGAACCGCGTGGGGGCGGACCCGTGGGGCACCGCGCGCACGCTGGAATGGCTGACACCCTCGCCGGTGCCGTTCTATAACTTCGCGATGACCCCGCAGGTGAACACGCTCGACGAGCTGGCCTGGCGCCGTAAATACGGGCTGGATCACACGAAGCCGGAGGCTTACGAGGCGATCCATATGCCGAGTAATTCCGGCCTGCCGGTGATCATCGGCGCGCTGGCGGGCATTTGGGGGTTCGCGATGATCTGGCGCATTTGGTGGCTGGCGGCGATCTCGCTGCTGGGCATCGTGGTGTGCGTGATCTTCCGCTCTTTCTACAAGAACGAGGGCTATCATCTGCAGCCGGAAGAGGTTGAAGCGATGGAGCGTGACCTGGCCATCGGCGCGATCACGTCGGAACAGCCGGACCGTTCCCACCATATAATCCATGCGGAGGCGCATTGATGGTCCACGACACGGCACCTGGCGCGGGCACGCGCCTGTTCTACCCGGGCTATGAGGGGCATAACCAGATCTCCGCCCGTACTCTGGGCTTCTGGCTCTATATGCTCAGCGATGCGCTGCTGTTCACGGCGCTCTTCGCCGCCTATGCGGTGCTTGATACGCCAATGAACGCGGCCGGCGGGCCGATCGCCACGCAGATCGTCAATCCTATCGAGGGGTTCTGGCAGACTGTCGTCATCCTCGGGTCAGTGACGTCCTACAGCCTGGCCACGGTGGCCATGAAGTCCGGCAATCGCGGGGGCACGGCGCTGGGCATTATCGCCGCCATCGTGCTGGCGGTGGTGTTCCTGGGTTTCGGGCTTAGCGATCTCTCAACCCTGGCCGCGCATGGCGCCGGCCTGGGCCGCTCGGGCTATCTCTCCGCCTATTGGGTGCTGATCCTGACGCACGCGATCCATATGGGCATCGGTATTCTCTGGATGCTGGTGATGCTGGTGCAGATCTCGCGCTATGGCTTCAACGAGATGGTGGTGGCGCGGCTTTTGAACCTGCGCATGTTCTGGCAGTTCCAGGCCACCGTGTGGGTCTGCGTGTACATCTATGTCTATATGATTGGAGCCTGATGATGGCCGGTTCTAATTCCGATCCTCTTGCGCATCCGGAAGTCCGCATGGGCGGCACGCTGCGCTATATCGCGGGCTTCATCAGCACCGTGGCCTTGATGGGCGCGGCGCTGATCGTCACGATGCGCCATGACTTGGCTTATCAATCCTTCGTGGAGCTGGTGGGCGGGTTGGCGCTGCTGGCGCTGCTCTCCCAGGCGGTGCTCTATTACGGGCTGGATATTTCCCGCGCGCAGATCTGGAAGAGCGTCTCGCTGATCCTGACCGTGCCGCTGTTCATCATCACGGTTGGGCTGACGGTGTGGATGTTCCAGTCTCTCGACCAGCGCACCATGCTGATGACGACGACCTTCCAGCAGCCGACGCTGCTGCAGTAACGGGCGGCTGCATTGGCCTGAATGAACCCGGAGCGGCTCTGCTCCGGGTTTTTTTATTGCTGATTGCCGGGCGAGTGGTGGCATGGTCAGGCGATGGAGGGACCGCCATGCCATGGACAGCCGAAGATGCGCGAAGCCATACGCACAAGGCCACCAGCCGGGAATTGCAGGAGCTTTGGGCGAAGATTGCCAATGAATGCCTGGAACGCACCGGTGACGAGGGCAGGGCGATCAGGGAGGCCAATGCCGTGATCGCGCGGCGGGTGGAGGGCGGTTAGAGCTGTACGTGGCTGGATTGACGCGGCGGCGGCGAGATAATCATATGAAATTGCCTGTTAAAGTATAAAACCAGGGCATTCAGCTAAAAACTTGATGCGCTTGGCCGCGCATGCATTAAGCGGCTTGATATATCATAAGAACCGGGAACGCATCGAATGGTGATGGGGCTGGATAAACGCGTGATCGCCATGGCGGATATTGGTGGCACGGCGATCCTGGCGTTGCAGGGCACGGCAACCGCCATGGCGGCGGGGCTCGATCTCTATGGCGTATTGGTGATCGCCTTTGTTGCGTCGCTGGGCGGCGGCATTATTCGCGATTTGCTGCTGGGCCAGGCGCCGCCAGCCTCGTTCCGCTATGTCCGGTATGGACTGACCGTGCTTGCCGCGGCGTTTATCGTGATTCTGGCGCGGGACGGGAGCATATTATCCAGCAGCCTGACCGTGCGGTTTCTGGATGCGCTGGGGCTTGGGTTGTTCACCGTGGCGGGCACTGAAAAGGCGCTGGAATTCGGCTGCCGTTCCTTCGCGGCGGTAATGATCGGCATCATCAGCGCAACCGGAGGCGGGATGCTGCGCGATGTGCTGCTGGGTAAGGTGCCCGTGGTGCTGCGGGCGGATTTTTATGCAACGGCGGCATTTGGCGGCGCGGTTGTGATCGTGCTGATGCGCCGTGCCGGTGTGCCGGGAGAGCTGGCCGGGCTGGCGGGCGGGCTCATCTGCATTGTGCTGCGGGTTGCGGCCATCATGCTGGGTTGGCATCTGCCGTCATTCACATGAAAAAAGGCCCGGGGGCATGCGCTCCCGGGCCTGAAGTTAAGTCCAGGCTGGGGTGAACTTAGAAAGCCTCATCCTCCAGGGCCATGAGCGAGCCCTTACCGGATTTGATGGTGAAGAGCAGCGCGCCGGCCTGGGGCAGGATACGCTCGGCATAAAAGCGCGCGGTGGCGAGCTTGGCCTTGTAGAACTCATGGTCCGGGCCGGGCTGCATGGCTTTTTCCGCCGCGATCTTGGCGGTGCGCATCCACATGAAGCCAAGTGCGACGAGGCCGAACAGGCGCAGATAATCGGTGGCGGCAGCACCGGCTTCCTCGGCATCCTTCAGCGCTTTTTCGGCGATGAAGCCGGTGGCGAGTTGCAGGGCGCCGAAGGCCCTGGCGAAATCCTGGACGAGCTTGCCGATGGCGGGGTCGTTCTGGTTGGCTTCGATGAATTCCGCCACCGGGTGGAAGAAGCGGCGCAGGCCTCTTCCCATATTCGCGGGCAGTTTGCGGCCCACCAGATCCAGCGCCTGGATGCCGTTGGTGCCTTCGTAGATCATGGCGATACGGGAATCGCGCACCAGCTGCTCCATGCCATGGTCGCGGATATAGCCGTGGCCGCCATAGGTCTGCACGGCGAGGTTGGCGCCCTCGAAGCCGAGATCGGTGAAGAGGGCCTTCACCACCGGGGTGATGATGGCGATGAACTCTTCCGCCTCGGCTTTTTCCACCGGGTTTTCGCTGCGCTCGGCAACATCCATCACGCTGGCGACCCAGCCGCCCAAAGCGCGGCAGCCCTCATTATAGGCGCGCATGGTCATCAGGTTGCGGCGGATATCCGGGTGGACGATGATCGGGTCCGCCGGTTTCTCCGGGTATTTCGCACCGGCGAGGGAGCGGCCTTGCAGACGGTCCTTGGCGTAGGCCACCGCACCCTGGTAGGCGGCCTCGCCGATGCCCAAACCTTGCGTGCCGACCGAGAGGCGTTCGGAATTCATCATCACGAACATCGCCTGCATGCCCTTATGCGGGGCGCCGACGAGCCAGCCTGTGGCGTCGTCGAAATTCATCTGGCAGGTGGCGGAGGCCTTGATGCCCATCTTATGCTCGATGGCGGCGCAGCTGACGCCGTTGCGCGCCCCGGGCTTGCCGTTTTCGTCCGGCAGGAATTTCGGCACCAGGAAGAGGGAGATGCCTTTCACCCCCGTAGGCGCGTCCGGCAGGCGGGCGAGGACGAGGTGGATGATGTTCTCCGACATGTCGTGCTCGCCAGCGGAGATGAAGATTTTCGAGCCGGTGAGTTTGTAGCTACCATCTTCCTGCGGGATGGCTTTCGTGCGCAGCAGGCCGAGATCCGTGCCGCAATGCGGCTCGGTGAGGCACATGGTGCCGGACCATTCGCCGGAGACGAGCTTGGGCAGGTAGAAATCCTTCAGCTCCTCCGAGCCGTGGCTCTTCAGCGCCAGATAGGCGCCGTGGGAGAGGCCGGGATAGAGGCCGAAGGAGATGTTGCAGGCGCAGATCATCTCCTCCACCAGCTTGGCGATGGTTTCCGGCAAGCCCTGGCCGCCATATTGCGGGTCGGCGTTGAGGGCACCCCAGCCGGCTTCGGAGAAGGCCTTGTAGGCCTCCTTGAAACCCTTGGGCGTGCGGACGACGCCGTTTTCGTAATGGCAGCCTTCCTCATCGCCAGGGGCGTTGAGGGGGAGGAGGATTTCGGCACAGAATTTGCCGGCTTCCTCCAGCACTGTGTCGAGCAGTTCTGGCGTGAACTCCTCGGTGCCGGGCAAAGGCTTGGCGGGATGCAGCTCGTGCAGGACAAAGCGCATGTCCCGCAGCGGTGCGGTGTAGGTTTGCATGGCTTCTTCTCCTTAGTTGCGGAGCGGCTTGCCGGTGGTGAGCATCGTTTCGATGCGCGCCAGCGTGCCGTCCTGTTTGATCAGCCGCGTGAAGGCGGCGCGTTCGAGGGTGAGGATGTCCTGCTCGGTCGGGCGGTCGATGATGTCGGCGGGGCCGCCGCTCAGCACCGTGGCGAGTTCACCGGCCACGACTTCATCGTAAGGCGTGGCGATGCCCTTCTTGCGGAAATCCTTCACCGCCATGGCGAAGCCCACGCGGCCGTCCTCGCCGGGGAGCTGGTAGGTCGGCGGCTCGGGCGGGGCGTAGGATTCGGCGAGGGCGAGGGCCTTGGCCTTGGCGTCGGCCAGCAGGCGGTAGCGGTTCATGGTGATGCCGTCCGTCTCGCGCAGGAAGAGATGTTCCTTGGCGTTGGCGGCGGATTTGCTGACCGTGGCGGTGCTGACCATCTCGAACACCTTGGCGGCGGCGGGCATGGGGCCACGGGGCATCGCCTTGTTGGCGGCCCAGCGGGCGAGCATTTCCGAGCAGCCGCCCCAGGCGGGGACGAGGCCGACACCACATTCCACCAGGCCGATATAGGCTTCCGCATGGGCCTGGATGGCGGAGGAGTGCAGCAGGATCTCGCAGCCGCCGCCGAGCGCCATGCCGAAAGGTGCGGCGACGCTGGGGAAGGGCGCGTATTTCAGCTTCTTGAAAATCTGCTGGCCGGAGGCGACGAGTTTCTCGATCTCGCCCCAGGCCGCGATGTTGGCGGCGAAGAGGGCGAGGCCGAGATTGGCGCCGGCGGAGAAATGCGAACCCTCGTTATAGATCACCAGCGCCTTGTGGTTTTGCGGCACCAGCTCGATGGTTTGCGCGAGGAGGTCGAGATTCTGCTGGTCCCAGCTATTGCTCTTGGAGATCAGCTCGAAGCAGAGCACGCCGTCGCCAATGTCCCACACGGCGGCCGAGGCGTTTTTCAGCAACGGCTTGGCGGTGCGCTTGATGTCTTCCAGCATCAGCACGCCTTCGGGGCGGGTGAGCTTGTGGTAGGCGCCATCGGTGCCCAGATATTCGCGGGTCGCACCTTCCAGACGGTAGAAGCTCTTGCCCTTGGCGGCGGCGAGCAGGGCGGGGACGGGGAAATGATCGGCGGCCAGTTTTTCCGCCAGCCAGTCCGCGCCGAGTTTGTCGATCAGCTCGAAGGGGCCGAATTTCCAGTTATAGCCAAGGCGCATTGCCTCATCGATGGCATGCACGTCCTCGGCCGCTTCCGGCACCAGGGCGGCGGCGTAGGCGAGGGTTTGCGCCAGCACGCGCCAGCCATAGCGGGCGGCCTTGGTGGGGGCTGAGAGCAGAGCGCGCAAATCGCGGGTGGAGAGTTCGGGCAGGTTGGCTTTTTGCACCGGGCGGTAATCGCCGGTGGCAAGGTCGATGGCTTCGCGGCCCTTGGCACCTTTACGGTAGAAGCCGCCTTTGCCTTTGCGGCCGGTATAGCCCTCCGCGATCATCTTCTTGATGAGCGGCAAATCGCGGTTGGTGGCGTGGAAGGCGTCGGTTTGCGGCAGGGAGCCAGCGAGGCTGGCGTTGATGTGCGGCATCAGATCCAGCCCGACAAGGTCGATGAGGCCGAACACGCCGGTTTTGGGGATGCCGAAGGGGCGGCCCATCACCGCGTCTGCTTCCTCAACCGTCAGGCCCGCTTCGATGGCTTCGATCACGCCGGTTTGCAGCCAGAACACGCCGAGGCGGTTGGCGATAAAGCCGGGGGAATCCTTGGCCCTCACCACGCTCTTGCCGAGCATGAGGTCGGAGAAATGGGCAATTTTGGCGGCGAGATCGGGGTCGGTTTCGGGGCCCGTCACCAGCTCCAGCAGGCGCATATAGCGCGGCGGGTTGAAGAAATGGGTGATCAGGAAATCGCGCTTGAAGCTCTCCGGCAGGCCTTCGGTGAGCTTGGCGAGCGGGATGGTGGAGGTGTTGGAGGAGATGGCCGTGCCGGGGCGGCGGACGGAATCGAGCTTGCGGTACAGCTCCTGCTTCAGGTCCAGACGCTCGATGATGGCTTCCACCACCCAGTCGCAGGAGGCGAGCTGGGGCAGGTCATCCTCGATATTGCCCGGTGTGACGAGCTTGGCCGCGCGGGTGGACATGAAGGGTGCCGGGTCGGTCTTCAGCATCTTGGCGATGGCGCCCTCGGCCAAGGCGTTGCGGGATTTGGCACCCGCGGGAACGATGTCCAGCAGCAGCACCGGCACGCCCGCATTGGCGAATTGCGCGGCAATCGCCGCCCCCATGGTTCCGGCGCCGATGACGGCAGCCTTGCGGATGCTTTCCATCACACGCGCTCCAGAATCGTGGCGATGCCTTGGCCGCCGCCGATGCATTGCGTGGCCAGCGCATAGCGCCCGCCGGTGCGGGCCAGCAGCGAGGCGGCCTTGCCGGTGATGCGCGCACCCGTAGCACCCAGCGGATGGCCGAGCGCGATGGCGCCGCCATCGATATTCACCTTGGCCGGGTCCAGCCCCAAATCGCGGATGCAGGCGAGGGACTGGGAGGCGAAGGCCTCGTTCAGCTCGACCACATCGAGGTCCGACACGGAAATGCCGGCGCGGGCCATGGCTTTTTTGGAGGCGCCGACCGGGCCGATGCCCATGATCTCCGGCGCGCAGCCCGCCGTGGCGGTGGCGCGGATGCGGGCGAGCACTTTCAGGCCATGCTTGGCGGCGTACTCTTCCGAGCAGACCAGCACGGCGGAGGCGCCGTCCGTCAGCGGGGAGGAGGTGCCGGCGGTGACGGAGCCGGTGGCGCTGAAAGCGGGTTTCAGCCCGGCCAGGGTCTCGGCGGTGGTCTCCGGGCGGGGGCAGCCATCAGCTTCGATCTTGCCGGATTTGGTGGTGATCGGGACGATCTCCTCCTTCAAATTTCCGGCTTTGATGGCGGCGGCGGCGCGGCGCTGGCTCTCCACGGCGAAAGCCTCCTGCTCGGCGCGGGAGATGCTCCATTTCGCGGCCACGTTCTCGGCCGTGTCGCCCATGCCGATATAAGCGGCGGGAAGCTTGGCGTAGAGGGCGGGGTTGGGCAGCGGGTTGAAGCCCATCATCGGCACGCGGCTCATGCTCTCGACACCTGCGGCGATGAACGCCTCGCCAGCACCGGAGGCGATATGCCCCACGGCGATGTGGATGGACTGCATGGAGGAGCCGCAGAAATGGTTCACGGTGTAGCCGCCCACGGATTGCGGCAGCCCGGCATAAAGTGCCACCAGCCGGGCGAGGTTCAGGCCCTGCTCGCCTTCGGGGAAGGCGCATCCGAGGATGACGGCTTCAAGATCGGACGGGGTGATGCCGGTGCGCGCGACCAGGCCAGCGATGACCTCGGCGGCGATGTCGTCCGGCCGGGTGCGGGCGAGGGCGCCCTTGCTGGCGAGGGTGAAGGGGGAGCGGGCATAGCCCGCGATAACAGCATGGGTCACGTTGATCTCCCGATCGGTTTGGCGGCGGCGGCTTTGCCCGCGGTGCCGGCTTTGGGTTCGGTTTTCGGCGCCGGAGCCGGGGCTGGCAATGCGCCCAGTGCCTTCAGTGCCGCCTCGCATTGCAGCTCGATGCTGCGCAGCTCGGTCAAGGTTTCTTCCAGGGCGTCGCGCTGCTCCTCCAGCTTGTGCATACGGTTATGCACCGCTTTCAGCAGCGCCCTGGTCTGTTGCCCGTGGGTGGGGTCAATGTCGTAAAGTTCAAGATATTCCTTGATCTCCTTGATGGAGAAGCCGAGCCGCTTGCCACGTAGAATGAGGATCATACGCGCGCGGTCGCGCTGGGAATAGACGCGGTTATTGCCCGCGCGGCGTGGCGTGATGAGCCCCTGCGTCTCATAGAAATGCAAGGTCCGCACGGTAATACCAAGCTCGGCGCCGAGCTGTGTGACGGTATAAAGCTGGTCGTCGTGCGGCATGAGAACTCCTGCGAACTTAATCTTTAGATGACTATCAGGTCATTTTATTCACCTTTGCATTTGGCGCGATAGCTGGCGGGCAAGGCCCGGCGGCGCGCCGCCGCCGGGGAGGGGTTGTCAGAACTTCATCGTTACACCCGCGGTGACAGAGTTATCCGAGGCGGAATAGTTGCCAACGAGCGTGCCGCTCGGTGTCGGCAGGGAGCTGGAGGCGGTGCTGTGGATGCTCCCGCCCGGGGTGAACACATGGCCATAGGCGATATCGAAGGTGGTGGCCCGGGTGATCTTGTATTGCGCGCCGAAGCCAAGGTCGTAATGGTCGGCATCCGGCACACGGGGGGTGCGGTTGGAATTCGTCACCGGGGATTCGTCATAGGCAAAGCCCGCTTGCAGCATGATCCGGTCGGTGAGCTGGTAGTTGGTGCCGACACCCGCGAACCAGGTATTATGCCAGTTTTCGTTGAGGACGGTGCCGGGGAAGCCATTGGTGGGGGTAACATGCAGGCTGTTGAACAGGGCCCAATGGGTCCATTCCACGCTGCTCATGACCGCCCAGGCCGGGGTGATCTGATGATAGATGCCGATGCCAACTGAATCCGGCAGGGTAACCGAGGTGGTGGCGCTGCTATTGCCCTCATTCAGCAGCGCGGCGGTGGAGGGGCTGAGCGCGGAATAAATGCCGGGAACGGTGATGCGCTGCGTGCCGGTGATGTCGTGCCGGATGCGGGAATGGTAGTCGATACCGATGCGCGTGGCGTCGTCGAACTGATAGAGCGCGCCGAGATTGTAGCCGACGCCGACATTGTCGCCATGCACGTCGGCGAATGGGTCCTGGCCGGTGGCGGCGCTCAGCACCGGCACGTTCAGGGCCTGGGTGAGGCGGGCCTGGAAATATTCAATCACTGGGCCGCCGCCGACGGAGAAATGGTTGTTGAACTTGTAGGACAGGGCGATGCCGAAATCGAGGCCGGTGATGCTGGAGACGAGGCCCTGATAGCGGCCGACGAAATTATCCGGATAAGAGGTACGCTCGCCATAAGGGTTGGTGACGGAAAAGCCCAGCCGCCAGTTGGGTGCCAGGGGGAACACGCCGAACAAGGCGCCCGAAGCCGCCGGGGAGACGGCATTGCCGCCCTGCGTGCCCCTTACCGTGCCGCCGGTGAGCGGGTCGGTGTTGTAGCCGGAGAAGGTGGCGGATGGCGAGATATAGCTGACATTGCCGTCCAGCTCGCTCTGGTCCAGCAAGGCCATGCCGGCGGGGTTGGTCCAGGCGGTGCTGGCGTCGTAGGCCTTGGCCTCGCCGCCGACGAAGGCGTTGCCCAGCCAGTCGGCCGAGCCTTCGCGCAGGCCGAAGCCCGAGGCCCGCGCGGCATGGCCGAGGCCAAGCGCGGCCAGGGCGCCAAGCGCTGTCGCCGCCAGAAGATGGGTTTTATATGAAGCAATCTTTCTCATGTTCTCGGTCTCCTCCTCAGCCTATTTATTTCATCGCGGGTCGTGCCGCCCGTCTTTGCTATTGAACAGGGTTGTAACCTAACGTATTGTGTATGGCAAATACCAAATAGGGATGGAAATGCAAGTGATCGCTTTCAAGCGCCGCGCAAAAATTCTTCTGGCCGCCGCCGGGCTCTCCTGGTTCGCGGCACCGGCGCTGGCCGACAACAGCCCCATGGGCTGGTGGGTGGACCAGAGCGGCAAGGCGGGGATCGTGATTTCGGCCTGCGGGGCGGATTTGTGCGGGAAGATCGAGTGGCTGAAGGTGCCGCTGAATACCGAGGGCAAGCCGAAGACCGATGTTCATAACGGCAATGCCGCGCTGCAGAATCGGCCGCTTTGCGGGCTTTCGATTCTCGGCAATTTCGTGCCGGATGGCGATGGCGGCTGGAAAGGTGGCTGGATCTATGACCCCGAGGGCGGCAAGACCTATAGATCCGTGATGCATGTGGCGGCTGATGGCACATTGCATGTGCGCGGCTATGTCGGCATTCCCCTGCTCGGCCGGTCAGAGGTATGGACCCGCCCGGCGGCCACGCCCGTCCCGTGCAGCGGGAGCTAAGGATGAGTGTTGCGCAAGGCAAGGCGGTGCCGATTCCCACGCTGCCGGTGCATGAGCTGCTGGCCAATGCGGTGGCGCGCTATCCCTCTGTGATGGCGATGGATTTTCTGGGCAAGCGCACGAGCTATGCCGAGCTTGGCCGTTTGGTGGAGCGCGCGGCGGCGGGGTTTCAGCGGCTGGGGGTGGAAAAGGGCACGCGCGTGGCGCTGTGCCTGCCCAATACGCCTTATTACGTGATCTGCTATTACGCGATTCTGCGCGCGGGTGGCGTGGTGGTGAATCTCAGCCCGCTTTATGTGGAGCGCGAGCTGCGGCATTTCCTGCAGGATAGCGGCGCGCGGATTGCGGTGACGCTGGATGTGGGCGAGCTATATGAGAAATTCGCGCCGATCGCGGCGGATGGGTCGCTGGATCACCTTATTGTCGGGTCGATGCTGGAGAGCCTGGATCCGTTGAAGCGATTTGGCTTCTGGTTGACGCGGCGCAAGAGCCTGGCGAAAATTCCATCCGATTCCAGGCATGTTCCGTTCCGGGCATTGGTGGCGCCGGGGGCGGCGCCGCGCCCGGTGCCGTGTGCGGCGGTGAGCGACCTCGCCGTGCTGCAATATACCGGCGGCACCACGGGTATTCCGAAAGCCGCGATGCTGAGCCATGCCAATCTCACCGTCAATTGCGCGCAGGTGGTGCGGCGGCTGCCGGAGATCAAACCGGGTTCGGGCATGCTGACGCTGGTGCCGCTGTTCCATGTTCTGGCCATGACGGTGGCGATGAATCTCTCCGTGATGCTCGGGCTGGAGATCATCCTGCTGCCGCGCTACGACAAAGAATTGCTGCGCAAAACCTTGGCGCGCACCAAGCCGCTTTTCTTCCCCGGCGTACCGACGATCTACGCCAATATCAACGAGGCCGCCGCCAAGGAGAAATGGGAGCTGTCCTCCATCCGCTTCTGCGTGTCCGGCGCGGCGCCGCTGCCCGCGGAGATCCGCACGAGATTCGAGCAGCTTTCGGGCTGCATGCTGGTGGAAGGCTATGGCTTGTCGGAAGCCTCGCCGGTGGTGGCGGCCAATCTGTTCGGCGCGGTGCGGGATGGCTCCATCGGCCTGCCACTGGATGAGACAATTGTCGAGATTCGCGGGCTGGACGATCCTTCGCATATCGTTGCCCAGGGCGAGCTGGGCGAGGTGTGCGTGCGCGGCCCGCAGGTGATGCTGGGCTATTGGAACCGGCCGGACGAGACCGCGAAAGTGTTCGTGGATGGTGCGCTGCGGACCGGCGATGTCGGCTATATCGACAAGGACGGCTATATCTTTCTGGTTGACCGGATCAAGGATCTGATCATTTCCGGTGGCTACAACGTCTATCCGCGCATGGTGGAGGAGGCGCTGTACAAGCATCCGGCGGTGCTGGAGGCGGTGGTGATCGGGATACCGGATGCCAAGCGCGGGCAGGTGCCGAAGGCCTATGTGAAGCTGCATGAG
Organism: uncultured Pseudomonadota bacterium; assembly: GCA_963794625.1. GTDB lineage: Bacteria > Pseudomonadota > Alphaproteobacteria > Acetobacterales > Acetobacteraceae > Acidocella. The sequence goes on along the minus strand of CAWCEU010000008.1, from coordinate 1,271,355 downwards.
GGGGTGGAGATCACCGAGGCGGAGTTGCAGACATTTCTGGCGGATCATCTCTCGCCGGTGGAACGGCCGAAGAAGATCGAGTTCCGCGATGTGCTGCCGAAAACCGTGGTGGGCAAACTCTCGCGCAAGGAGCTGGTGGCGGAAGAGCAGGCCAGGCAGCAGGCATGAATTTGATCTTCCGTCTGCTTTGCGTCATCTTCGGCGCCTGGCGGCGGCCGAAGCTGGGGATGGAGGATGTGTCCGATCTCGGTTTCCGGGTCTGGCCGCTGGATCTCGATCTCAATCTGCACATGACCAATTCGCGTTATCTGGCGCTGATGGATCTGGGGCGCACGGATTTGATCCTGCGCTCCGGCGCCTGGCGGGCGATGCGGCGGGAGCGGCTGGGCGTGGTGCTGGCAGGGGCGGCGATGCGCTTCCGGCGCTCGCTCTCGCCCTTCGCGCGCTTCACCTTGGCCACCAGGCTGCTCGGCTGGGATGAGCGCTGGATGTATGTGGAGCAGGTTTTCGCCGGGCCGCAGGGCGTGGCCTGCATTGCGGTGGTGCGCGCGGCGTTTGTGAAAGGTGGCAAGCTGGTGCCGCCGGGGCCGGTGCTGGAGGCGGTGACGCCGGGCCTGGCCAAGCTGGACCCGCCCGCCTGGGCCGGGGAATGGGCGGCGGTGGAGCAGGCTTTCGCTGGTTGAGGCTGTGCCTGCCGCATGGCTGGCAGGATTGTACTGAGCGGTTCAAATTCCCTAAATTGCCCCGGCGCGACGGGAGGCTTCGGGGATTATGACGGTGGGCGGCACGGCGGCGGGCAATCACACCGCGCAGATACTCTCGATCGTCGTTTTCAATGCCACCACTTATTTCCTCATCGGCCTGCCGTTGGCGGTGTTTCCCGGCCTCGTGCATTTCAAGCTTGGCTATAGCGCGGCGCTCGCTGGCGGGGTGATCAGCCTGCAATATGTCGCGACGCTGCTGACACGCTCGCCCGTGGGGCGGATCTCGGATCTGCGCGGCGGGAAGGTGGCGGTGTTGAGCGGGCTCATCTGTGCGTCGTTGAATGGCGTGTGCATCCTGGTCGCGGGGGTTTCCCAGACGCCGCTGGCGGTATTGTGCTGGCTGCTGCTCAGCCGCCTGCTTCTGGGCGCGGCGGAGAGCGGCACGGGCACGGGCTGCATCACCTGGGGCATCGGGCGCGTGGGCGCCGGGGCCACGGCGGAGGTGATCTCCTGGAACGGCGTGTCCTCTTATGGCGGCATTGCCGCGGGAGCGCCGGCCGGTGTGGTGTTGATGCATTGGGGCGGGCTGCCCGCACTGGCGGGCGTGGCGATTATTCTGCCGCTGCTGGGTTTGGCCGGGGCTGTCTTCAGCAAAGGCGTGCGGCCCGTGGCGGGGGCCAAGCGCATGAGCATGCTGAGTGTGGCGCGCGGGGTTGTGCCTTACGGGCTTGCGCTGGCGGGGGGTTCTTTCGGGTTTGGCGTGATCGTGGCCTTCATAGCGCTTTATTATGTGGCGCATGGCTGGGAGGGCGCGGCCTATGCGCTGACCTGCTTTGGGGTTTGCTTCGTTGCGGTGCGGATTTTACTGACCGGGGCGATCACGCGGTTCGGCGGGTTCCGCTCGGCGCTGGTTTCCTTGATGGTCGAGGTGGTGGGGCTGGTGCTGCTTTGGCTGGCGCCGGTGCCGTTGGTGGCGCTGCTGGGTGCGGCTTTGGCGGGGGTTGGATTCTCGCTGGTATTTCCAGCTCTGGCGGTGGAGGCACTGCACCCCGTGGCGGCGGGCAGCCGGGGTGCCGCCATTGCGATCTATACCGTGTTTCTGGACGTGGCGCTGGGGCTGACCGGCCCGGTGGCGGGCGCGGTGGCGGGGCATTTGGGCTATCCCGCGGTGTTCTTTGCCGGGGCGGTGATTGTCTCTGGCGCGCTGGCGCTCACCTTCCGGCTGCGCGGCATGGCGCTGGCGCGCGGGATTTGAAACTCAAGGCGTGACGGCGAGCGAGGGTTCACGCGCCACGGCGCTGGGCTTACTGAGCAGGTTGCGGATTTCCTGCGCCTTCAGCACCGGGTTATAGCAAGGGCGGTTGATGTATTTGCCGGCGCCGCGCACGGCCCGCAGATCACCCTGCGTATAAACCAGCCTGCCGCCCGCGATGGTATGGCGGGCGATGCCGGTGACCTCCATGCCCTCATACACGTTCAGATCCACCTGCTGGTGCTGGGTTTTGGCGGAGATGACGCGGCTGGCCTTCGGGTCCCAGACCACGAGGTCGGCATCCGCCCCCACGGCCACAGCGCCCTTGCGGGGATAGATATTGAAAATCTGCGCGGTGTTGGTGGAGGTGATGCGCACGAACTCCGACGGGGTGAGCTTGCCGGTGCCGACGCCATGGTGCCAGAGCACGCTCATCCGGTCCTCAATGCCGCCAGTGCCGTTGGGGATGGCGGTGAAATTATCCTTGCCCATGGCCTTCTGCGCGGCGCGGAAGCAGCAATGATCCGTGGCGGTGGTTTGCAGCTGGCCGGAGACGAGCCCGGCCCAGAGCGCTTTCTGGTGGTGCTTCGGGCGGAAGGGCGGGCTCATCACATGCCCGGCGGCGAAATCCCAGTCCGGGTTTTGGTAGACGCTGTCATCGACAATGAGATGCTGGGCCAGTACCTCGCCATAGACGCGCTGGCCGGTGGCGCGGGCACGGGCGATGGCGTTGGCCGCTTCCTCGGTGGAGACATGCACGATATAGACCGGCACGCCGAGCACGCCCGCGATGGAAATGGCGCGCTCCGCCGCTTCGCCTTCGACGGCGGGGGGGCGGGATAGCGGGTGACCCTCCGGCCCGGTGATGCCCTGGGCGAGCAAGGCGCGTTGCAGATGATAGACGGCCTCGCCGTTCTCGGCATGCACGGTGGGGATGGCGCCCAGCTCCAGCGCGCGCGAAAAACTGTTCAGGAGGATATGGTCATCCGCCATGATGGCGCCCTTATAGGCCATGAAATGCTTGAAGCTGTTGACGCCATGGTTGCGCGCCAGTTCGCCCATGTCGGCATGGACTTTATCCGACCATGAGGTGATGGCGACATGGAAGGCGTAATCGGCGGCGGCTTTTTCCGCCCAGCCGCGCCAGACATGGTAGGCTTCGAGCGGGGAGTCGCCGGGGCCGGGGATCACGAAATCGATGATCATGGTGGTGCCGCCCGCCAGCCCCGCCGCCGTGCCGGTGTAGAAATCATCCGAGGCGGTGGTGCCCATGAAGGGCAGTTGCATGTGGGTGTGGGGGTCGATCCCGCCGGGGATCACGTAGGCTTCGCCCGCATCGACGGTTTCGATGCCGGAGGGGGCTTCCAGCGTTTCACCGATGGCGGAGATTTTTCCATCAGCACACAGAATATCGGCGCGGAAACTTTGCTCGGCGGTGACCACGGTGCCGCCGCGGATGAGAAGGCTCATGGATTTGTCTCCGGGTTTGGAAAGGAAAGGCCGCAGCCGCGTAAGGTGAGGCGCAGGATGAGGGTTTCCGCCGTGGCGTAATCCTCGTCGGTGAGTTCGGCGCGGCCAAGCACGGTGCGGATTTGCGTGTCGAAATCGGCATAGGTCTGGGTCATGGCCCAGAGCAGGAAGAAGAGATGCCTGGCATCGAGCGTTTCCATCAGGCCGCGTTGCATCCAGTCTTCCAGCACCTGGGTTTTTTCTTCAACCTTCCGGCGCAGCTCCTGGCCCAGATAGGAATGGAGATGGGTGGCGCCATGCAGGACCTCGTTGGCGAAAACTTTCGAAGCGTAGGGACGGGTGCGGGAATAAGCGAGCTTGGCCCGGATATAGGCGGCGAGCCCTTCGGCGGGGGAGGCGGCGGGTTTGATGCTATCCGTTGCGTCCAGCCACAGGGTGAGAATATTTTCAAGAACGGCTTTGTAGAGCCCCTCCTTGGTGCCGAAATGGTAATGCAGATTGGCCGTGGGCAGCCCGGCGGCGGCGGCCAGGGCGGCCATGGTGGCGCCGCCGAACCCGGCCTCGGCAAATACGCGCTCGGCCGCGTTGAGAATACGCTCAGCCGCCTGCTCGCTGCGGGTTTGGCGGGGGCGTGGCGCCTCTGCGCTTTTCGGCGTCATTTGCATAAATTTTATCCCGTTCTGGGCCGGATAATTTTGCCTTGCATCGTGATTATAAATAACTTGACTGTTTAATCAGCTTTGGTCAAGTTGAATTCAGCGAAAAGGAAGAATCCTTATGAGCGGCAGCATGGATGATGTTCACTTTTTAAGCGAACCTGATGTGGTGGCGTCGCGTCTGCCGCTTGAGAAGCTCGCGGAATGTTTTGCTGATGCGCATCCGCTTCTGACCCATGACCAGGCGGATATCGAAGCGAGAAACTGCTATTTTTGTTACGATGCGCCTTGTATCAATGCGTGTCCAACCTCCATCGATATTCCCGGCTTCATCCGCGCCATTTCGACGGGGAATCTCGCGGCGGCGGGGCAGAAGATTTTTGCAGCGAATATTCTGGGCGGGGCCTGTGCGCGCGTTTGCCCGACGGAGATTTTGTGCGAGGGCGCATGCGTGCGCAACGCCCAGCAGCATAAGCCGGTGGAGATTGGCGCCTTGCAGCGTGTGGCGACGGATGCCGCCATGGCGCGCTCGGCGGCGACGGGGAAGCATCCTTTCCCTCGCGCGGCGGCCACGGGCAAGCGCGTCGCGGTTGTGGGGGCTGGGCCCGCCGGGCTGGCCTGTGCGCATGAGCTGGCGAAATCTGGCCATGAGGTGGATCTGTTCGATGCCAGGTCCAAGCCCGGGGGCTTAAACGAATATGGCATCGCCGCCTATAAGATGACCGATGAGTTCGCAGCGCGCGAGGTGGAGTTTGTTCTCGGCATAGGTGGAATCAAGAGTGTTCCGAATCAGACGCTGGGGCGGGAGCTGGATCTCGGCACCTTGCGGCGCGATTATGATGCGGTGTTTCTGGCCATTGGCCAGGCCGGGGTGAATGCGTTGGCCATTCCGGGTGAGGCGCTGCCTGGTGTGATGGATGCGGTGCGGTTCATTGAAACGCTCCGCCAATCCAAGGATAAAGCCGATGTGGCGGTGGGGCGCCATGTGGTGGTGATCGGCGGTGGCAACACGGCGATTGACGCGGCTGTGCAGGCCAAGAGGCTGGGGGCGGAGCTGGTGACGCTGGTGTACCGGCGCGGGCGTGAGGATATGCCGGCAACTTTCGTCGAGCAGGAATGGGCCCTGGTGAATGGTGTGGCGTTCCGCCATTGGGCGGCGCCTGTTGCCATTGAAGGGGATGCAGAGGCACGGGCCATACGTTTCGCCCGCACCGAGCTGGCCGATGGCAGGCTCGTGCTGAGTGAGAATGGTTTCATTCTGCGCGCCGATATGATTTTGAAGGCTGTGGGGCAGAACTTGGAAATTTCAGATTCGGAAGCGCTGCCGAGGATCGAGCGCGGCCGCATTTTGGTGAACCGCGAAACGCTGGAAACCAGCCTGCCCGGCGTGTTCGCGGGTGGAGATTGCATCGCGGGGCAGGACCTCACCGTGCAGGCGGTGGCGGATGGCAAGCGCGCCGCCATCAGCATTGACGCGTTTCTGGAGGGCAAGGCGAATGGCTGATCTCAGCATCAATTTTGCCGGCATCAAGGCGCCGAACCCGTTCTGGCTGGCGTCCGCCCCGCCGACGGACAAAGCCTATAACGTTGAGCGCGCTTTTGCCGCCGGGTGGGGCGGGGTGGTGTGGAAGACGCTGGGCGAGGATCCGCCGGTGGTGAATGTGAGTTCCCGCTATGGCGGCATCGCCTATAACGGCCAGCGGCTGATGGGCATGAATAATATCGAGCTGATCACCGACCGGCCGTTGCAGCTCAATCTTGATGAAATAAAGCAGGTAAAACGCAACTGGCCGGACCGCGCAATGGTGGTGAGCCTGATGGTGCCGTGCGAGGAGGAAAGCTGGAAACGCATTCTGCCGCTGGTGGAGGAAACAGGCGCGGATGGTGTGGAGCTGAATTTCGGCTGCCCGCACGGCATGAGCGAGCGCGGCATGGGGGCCGCGGTGGGGCAGGTGCCGGAATATGTCGAGATGGTCACGCGCTGGTGCAAGCATTATAGCCGCATGCCGGTGATCGTAAAACTTACACCGAATATAACCGATATTTTGAAACCCGCCGCCGCCGCGCTGGCGGGCGGGGCGGATGCGGTGAGTTTGATCAATACCATCACTTCCATCACGGGCGTGGATCTCGATAACATGGTGCCGCTGCCGGCCGTGGATGGGCTTGGCACCCATGGCGGCTATTGCGGGCCGGCGGTGAAGCCCATTGCGCTGCGCATGGTGGGGGAGATTGCGCGTACCCTTCCCGGCCTGCCGATTTCCGGCATTGGCGGCATTTCCAATTGGCGGGACGCGGCGGAGTTCCTGGCACTGGGAGCGGGCAATGTGCAGGTTTGCACCGCGGCGATGCATTATGGCTTCCGTATTGTTGACGACATGGTCAGCGGGCTTTCCAACTGGATGGATGAGAAGGGGTATGCGCGGATCGGCGATGTCACCGGCCGGGCGGTGGAAAAATTCGTGCATTGGGACGATTTGAATCTGGCGTGGAAGACCATTGCCAGCATCGACCCGGAGGCCTGCATCGGCTGCGGGCTGTGCCATATCGCCTGCGAGGATACCGCGCACCAGGCGATCAGGCGGCAAGAGGGCGGGGAGAAAAGGGTTTATGAAGTGATTGACGAGGAATGCGTGGGCTGCAATCTGTGCGCGCATGTTTGCCCGGTGGATGATTGCATTACCATGCGCCCGCAGCAGGCGGTGGAGCATCTGACCTGGAAGCATCACCCGAACAACCCCATGCGCTTGCCGGCGGAGGCTGCTGAATGAGTACGAATATGCGTGTCGATGGTGCCCGTTTGTGGGAGAGCATCATGGAAACCGCGAAGATTGGCGGGACCGCGAAAGGCGGCGTGAAGCGCCTGACGCTCACGGACCTCGACGCGCAAGTGCGCCACTGGCTGATCGGCAAATGCGAGGCGGCGGGTTGTGATGTGCATTACGACGATATGGGCAATATCTTCGCCCGCCGCCCTGGCAAGGATAACAGCCTGGCGCCGATTGCCATTGGCAGCCATCTGGACACGCAGCCGACGGGCGGCAAGTTTGATGGCATTATTGGCGTGCTGGCCGGGCTGGAAGTGCTGCGTACGCTGAATGATTCGGGTATCGAGACCAATGCCCCCATCGAGTTGATCGACTGGACGAATGAGGAAGGCTCCCGCTTCGCGCCCGCCATGCTCTCTTCCGGCGTGTTCGCGGGCGTGTTTTCCAAGGATTATGCTTATGAGCGCGAGGACCGTGAGGGGCTGAGCTTTGGCGATGAGCTGAAGCGCATCGGCTTTGCCGGCGCCGAGGCGTGCGGCCAGCACAGGCTGGCGGCGCATTTCGAGCTGCATATCGAGCAGGGGCCGATTCTGGAGGATGAAGGCAAGACCATCGGCATTGTCACCGGCGTGCAGGGTATGCGCTGGTATGAGGTGACGGTGACGGGCATGGATTGCCATGCGGGTTCCACGCCCATGCGGCTGCGCCAGGACGCGCTGGTGGCGGCGTCGAAAATGATCCAGGCCGTGCAGGCGGTGGGGCTGGCCAATGGGCCGGATGCGGTGGCCACAGTGGGGCTGATCGAGGCCAGGCCGAATTCCCGCAATGTGATTCCCGGCGAAGTGTTCTTCACCATCGATTTCCGCGACCCGAATGATGCAGTGGTGGCGAAGATGGAGGAAGAGGTGAAGGCCGCGTTCGAGACAATCGTGGAAGGCAGCGGGATCAGCTTCACGTTCGACCGCATCTGGGACTTGCCGGCGGTGCATTTTGACACGGATTGTATTGCGGCGGTGGAGAATGCCGCCGCCTCTCTTGGTTATCCGGCCCGCAAGATTGTGTCCGGCGCGGGGCATGATTCCGCCTATATCGCCAAGGTGGCGCCCACCACGATGATCTTTGTGCCGTGCGAGAAGGGTATCAGCCATAACGAGGCGGAGAAGACCGAGCCGGAGCAGGTGGCGGCCGGGGCGGATGTGCTTTTGCAGGCCGTGCTGGCGACAGATGCCCGCCTTGCGCTTAAGAAGGGGGCATGAACGAAATAATCGCTCCGCCCGCCCCTGTTGCCGCCACCGGTTTGCCCGCCGTGGTGGCGCGGGAGTTGCGGATTGAGTTCAAGGGCACGGTCGCGCTGGAGAGTGTTTCGCTCGATATTCAGCGCGGCGATTTTGTTTCCTTCATCGGCCCTTCGGGCTGCGGCAAGACCACGTTGCTGCGCGCCATCGCCGACCTTGTGCAGCCCACCGGTGGAACGTTGCAGGTGAATGGTGTTTCGCCGCGCGAGGCAAGGCGGGCGCGGGCCTATGGCTATGTGTTTCAGGCGCCTGCCCTTTATGCCTGGCGGAATGTGGAACGCAACGTGATGCTGCCGCTGGAGATCATGGGGCTGCCCAAGCCGGAGCGCCTGGAGCGGGCCGCGAAATATCTGGAGCTTGTCGGGCTTTCAGGCTTTGCCAAAAAATTTCCCTGGCAGCTTTCGGGCGGCATGCAGCAGCGCGCCTCCATTGCGCGGGCTCTTTCCTTCGAACCCTCCTTGCTGCTGATGGATGAGCCCTTCGGCGCGCTGGATGAAATTACCCGCGACGGGTTGAATGTGCATTTGCACCAGCTTTGGGGGCGCACCGGGCTCACCTGCGGGTTTGTCACGCACTCCATTGACGAGGCGGTGTTTCTCTCGACCCGTATTGTGGTGATGTCCCCCCGGCCGGGGCGGGTGGTGGAGGTGATCGAGAGCGAGTTGCCGCGTGAGCGTACGCTGGAGCTGCGCGATGGCGAGGCCTTCACCCGCATGGCGCACCGCGTGCGCGAGGCGCTGCGGGCGGGGCATTCCTATGATTAAACCGGCGCTGCCCGTCATTGTTGTTTCAGTGGCGGCGGTGGCGCTGTGGTATGGGCTTTCCGCGCTGATGGGCACGGCTCTGCTGCCAAGGCCGGACCAGGTAATCAGCGCGCTGGGGCAGAGCCTGTTTGGCTGGCCGCTCTCCTCGCCGCGTAATTTGTTCTACCATGTCTGGGTGACGGCGGAGGAGGCGCTGCTGGGCCTGGCCGTGGCCTTGGTGCTGGGTGGGGTGATTGCCACGCTGATCGTGCATGTGAAGGTGCTGGACCGCTCGCTGATGCCTTGGGTGATCGCCAGCCAGACCATTCCGGTGCTGGCCATAGCGCCGATGGTGGTGGTGGTGCTGGGCAATCTCGGCTTCTCCGGCCTGGTGCCGAAAGTGGCGATCGCGGCGTATCTGGCGTTCTTTCCCATCGTTGTCGGGCTGGTGAAGGGCATGCGCTCGCCGGAGACCATCCAGTTCGAGCTGCTGCGGACCTATTCCGCCAGCGAGGCTTCGATTTTCAGCAAGCTGCGTCTGCCGGCTTCCGTGGCGTTCCTGTTTCCCTCGCTGCGCGTTTCAGCGGCATTGGCGGTGATGGGGGCGATTGTGGCGGAGCTGCCGACCGGCGCGCAGGCGGGGCTTGGCTCGCGCCTGCTGGCGGGCAGCTATTACGGGCAGACGCTGCTGGTGTGGTCAACGCTTGTGGCGGCCTCTCTGCTCTCGGCGATCATCCTGGGGGCGATCACGCTGCTGGAGGCGGGTTTGCGCTGGCACAGGGGAGGGCGGTTGTGAAATATCTGCTCGTCTCCATCGTTTTTACCTTCCTGGCCTGCCTCGCCATGGGGGCCACCGCGCGCAGAGAGACGCGTGCGGCCAGGCTGGCAACGCCCGCCATTTTCGGGCTTTGGCTGCTCTGGCTTTGGCAGGCGGCGGTGAAGGGGTTTGGCGTGCCCGCCATTCTGCTGCCCGCCCCCACTGCCATCGTCGCGGCGCTTGGGGCCAATGCGGGCATGTTGGGGGCGGATTTCGTGCAGACCGTCATTCGCTCCGTGCTGCCGGGCTATATCATCGGCTGCGGTGCCGGGTTCCTGATGGCGCTGGCGGTGGATAAGTCTGATTTTCTCAAGCGCGGGCTGATGCCGTTGGGGAATCTTGTCTCCGCCATGCCGATCATCGGCATCGCCCCCATTGCGGTGATGTGGTTCGGGTTCGGCTGGCAGTCCAAGGCCGCGGTGGTGGCGGCGATGACGTTCTTTCCCATGCTGGTGAATACGACAGCGGGTTTGGCCGAGGCGGGGGTGCTGGAGCGGGAGCTGATGCTGAGCTATGCGGCTTCCTATGCCACTACTTTGCGCAAGCTGCGGTTGCCAGCAGCGCTGCCGCATATCTTCGCGGCGTTGAAGCTGAATTCCACCCTGGCGCTCATCGGCGCGGTGGTGGCAGAGTTTTTCGGCTCGCCGATCTTGGGGCTGGGGTTTCGCATTTCCACAGAGGCCGCCAACCTGAATCTCGATATCGTCTGGGCCGCCATCGTCATCGTCGCACTCACCGGCTCGCTCTCCTTCGCGGGGCTGGCGCTGGTGGAGCGGGCGGTGACGTTCTGGCATCCGTCCTACCGCAACCCGAACTGACCATAACCCCGAACTGACCATAACAAGGAGAGGCTGAAGACCATGAAGAAGACCTTGGCCTGGATGCTGGCGCTGGCCCCGTCGCTTGGAATGGCGTCCGCTGCCTCGGCGGCGGACCCGATCACGCTGCAGCTGAAATGGGTGACGCAGGCGCAGTTCGCGGGATATTACGTTGCGCAGGCCAAGGGTTTTTACAAGGCCGAGGGGCTGGATGTGACCATCAAGCCCGGCGGGCCGGACATCAACCCCTCCCAGGTGATCGCGGCCGGCGGGGCGGATGTGATCGTGGATTGGATGCCCGATGCGCTGGCGGCGCGGGAGAAGGGCGTGCCGCTGGTGAACATCGCCCAGGTGTTCCAGAAATCCGGCATGGAGCTGACTTGCCGGAAAGATAGCGGCGTGACCTCGCCAAAGGATTTCAAGGGCAAGATTCTGGGTGTTTGGTTCGCGGGCAACCAGTATCCGTTCCTGGCCTGGATGGGCAAGCTCGGCTACACCACCACCGGCGCCAGCCCGGATGTGACAGTGCTGAAGCAGGGCTTCAACGTGGACCCGCTGTTGCAGAAGCAGGCGGCCTGCATTTCCACCATGAACTATAATGAATATTGGCAGGTGATCGAGGGCGGAATGAAGCCGTCTGATCTTGTGGTGTTCAAATACCAGGATGAAGGTGTCGCGATGCTGGAGGACGGGCTCTACACCACAGATTCCGAGCTGGCCGATCCGAAGAAGGCGGCCGACCTTGCCAAATTCGTGAAGGCGACGATGGCAGGCTGGGATTATGCCGCCGCGCATCAGGCCGAGGCGGTGAAGATCGTGATGAGCTTCGATACCGCCGGTGTGCTGGATGAGGCGCATCAGACAAAGATGATGGGCTCGGTTGCCACGTTGCTGACCGATGGCAAGGACAAGGATGGGTATCTGGACCCGGCCGCCTATCAGCGCACCGTGGATGTGCTGATGGAAGACAAGACCGACCCGGTGATCACCAAGCAGCCGGACGGCGCTTATACGCACAAGATCTATGACGCGGCGTATGGAATAAAGGAGTGAGTTTTTTGGCCGCTTGCCGTAACAAAGCGGCTTTCTAAATTCGTGAAATTACGCCCTGGGTTCGATGCCGCGGACCAGAATATCCACAAGCCGCCTGGCGATTTCGCCGGGCGGCAGATCGCCTTCCGGTTCCTGCCAGCGTGCCGACCAGCTCAGCGCGCCGACAAAGGCGAAGGAGGTGAGCTTCACGTCGGAGACTTTGGCGGATCCGTCATCCGCCGCCTCCTGCATCAAACGGCGCAGCGCCTGGTCGATCTCGCGTTTCAGGGCGCGGAATTGCACGCGGCTTTCGGGCGGCAGGACTTCGTCTCCGGTGCGGATCACGCAGCGCCCGAAATCATCCATGATGACCTCGCCATAACGGTATAGAAACATTTTCAGCCGGTCCAGGCCGGAGCCTGGCAGGGCGGCGGCTTCCTCCGCTGCCTCGCGCAGCCGCACGAGGCCGATGCGCAGGCATTCGAACAGCACCTGATCCTTGGCGCCGAGATAATGATAGATCAGCGGCTTGGAGATGCCGAGGCTGGCGGCCACATCGTCCAGCGAGGTGGTGTGGAAACCGCGCTGGTTGAACATGCGCACCGCCGCGCGCAGCACCGCGTCGCGCTTGGCGGCACGCTCCTGCTCGCGCTCCTTGGCATTGCGGAACGGGGCGGTCACGGTGGCGGGCTTATCCATAAGGTCCTGATATTCGTCTTGACGGCTGAAATGAAGCATGGGAGCTACGCGGAAGTAAATAATTTACCAAAAGGTCGTCCATGAACGCCACCGCCCCTTTGCTGTTCACCCGTGAGGGCGGCCTCGCCCGGCTGACCCTCAACCGCCCGGATGTGGCGAACACGCTGGACCCGGCCATGTCCAAGGCGCTCTTCGACGCCGCGATAGAATGCGATGAGGATGAGAACATCCGCGCCGTGCTGCTCACCGGCAGCGGCAAGCTGTTTTGCGGCGGCGGGGATATTAATGGCTTCGCGGCGGCGGGGGAAAATGTCTCACGTCTGGCGAAGGAACTGACCACCATTCTGCATGGCGCCGTGTCGCGCTTTGCCCGCATGGGCAAGCCGCTGGTGGTGGCGGTGAATGGCCCGGCGGCGGGGGCGGGGCTCTCGCTGACGATGCTGGGGGATATCGTGATCGCGGCACCGGAGGCGCATTTCACTGTGGCCTATACCGCGATCGGGCTGACGCCGGATCTTGGCGCAAGCTGGCTGCTGCCCCGGCTGGTGGGGCTGCGCCGCGCGCAGGAGCTGGCGCTGACCAACCGGCGCGTTTCCGCGCAAGAGGCGGCGGAGATCGGGCTGATCACCCGCGTGGCGGAGAGGGATGCCCTGGCCGAAGCCGAGGCGATGGCCAGGGCGCTGGCGGAAGGCCCGACCGCCGCACTGGGTGGCACGCGCGCCTTGCTGGGCCGCAGCCTCACCACCGGGCTTGAGGAGCAGCTGGAGCTGGAAGCACGGTCCATCGCCGTTGCGTTGCGCGGCGAGGGGCAGGAAGGCATTGCGGCCTTCTTGAGCAAGCGCAAGCCGGATTTCCGCAAGGCGTGATAGAACCGGCCCATCACAAACAAGGGAGCCGAAGACATGGCTTATGAAACCCTGCTCGTCGAACAGCATGAGGCCGTTACCCTCATCACGCTCAACCGCCCGAAGGCGCTGAACGCGCTGAATTCCCAGGTGCTGGCCGAATTGCAGGCGGCTTTCGCGGCCTATGAGGCGGATGACAGCCAGGGCTGCCTGGTGCTCACGGGTTCCGAGAAGGCGTTTGCCGCCGGGGCGGATATCAAGGAGATGCAGCCGCAGAACTTTGCGGACATGTATGGGGTGGATAAATTCTCGGGCTATGACGCGCTGATCCGCGCCACCCGCAAGCCCTGGATCGCCGCCGTGGCGGGCTATGCGCTGGGTGGGGGGTGCGAGCTGGCGATGATGGCGGATTACATCATCGCGGCTGAGACGGCGAAATTCGGCCAGCCGGAGATCACGCTGGGCATCGCGCCCGGCATGGGCGGCTCCCAGCGGCTCACGCGCGCGGTGGGCAAGGCCAAGGCGATGCAGATGTGCCTGACCGGACGGATGATGGGTGCGGAGGAGGCGGAGCGCGCCAGCCTCGTCGCCCAGGTGGTGCAGGCGGAGAAGCTGCTGGAGGAGGCGCTGGCGCAGGCGAAGACCATTGCCGGGCTGGGTCCGCTGGCGGTGAAGGCGAACAAGGAGCTGGTGAACGCCGCGTTCGAGACCAGTCTTTCGGAAGGCGTGCATTTTGAGCGGCGGATTTTCTTTGGGCTGGCCTCAACCATGGACAAGGTTGAAGGCATGAGCGCGTTTATCGAAAAGCGGAAGGCGAACTGGACGGGGAAGTAAGGCTCACTCCTGCTCTGGTATCCCGGCACGCCAGAAAGCCAGACTAGAGGCCAAGGTTTCACGGATGGACCGCTCCGGCGCCCAGCCCAGCCGGGCGCGGGCGCGGGTGGCGTCGATCCGCGTGACGGGAATTTCCGCGGGGCGAAACCGTGCCGGGTCGGTTTCCACACTGATCTCCACCCGCGCCATGCCGCGCATCACCGTCAGCAAATCACCGATGCGCTGTGGCGTGCCGGAGGCGATGTTGAGCACTTCGCCCGGTGCGAAATCCGGCAAGGCGAGTGCCTTGGCATAGGCGGCGCAGACATCCCGCACATCCAGAAAATCCCGCCACGTGTCGAGATTGCCGGTTTTCAGCACGGGCGGCTGCAGCCTGGCCTCTATACGGGCGATCTGCCGGGCAAAAGCGGGAATTGCGAAATCCGGCTGCTGCCCCGGTCCGCTATGGTTGGCCGGGCGCAGGCGGAGCCATTTTAGCCCCGGCAGGGCGGCCAGCGCCGCCTCGGTTTCCGCCTTGGTGCAGGCGTAGGGCGTGGCGGGTTCGGGAATGGTTTCTTCCGTGACCGGCCGCGGGCTGAGAAACGCGTTTCCATACACTTCCGCGCTGGAGATGAAGAGAAACCGGCACGCCGGCGCATGAGCCAGAACGGCCCGCGCCAAATTCAGCGTGCCTTGCACATTCACCGCCCTGGCCCGCGCCGGCTCGGCGGCGGCCTGGGCGGGGGAGGAGATGGCGGCCAGATGCACCAGCGCGTCCGGCCGCGTGGTTTCGATGAGCGCTTCCATGGCGGGTTGATCGGTAATATCCAGCGCGGGGGCGAGAAGTTCGATATCCGGCGCGGTGTCGCGCAGATGATGCAGCAGATGCTGGCCCACGAATCCGCTGCCGCCAGTGATCAGCAGCCGCGTCATGCGGCGGCGTGCAAACGGTGCAGATCCGCCTCCACCATCTCCGCCGCCAGCGCTTCCAGCGTGGTCTCCGCCGCCCAGCCAAGCGTGTCGCGCGCTTTTGTGGCGTCGCCCTTCAGGCAATCCACCTCGGCAGGGCGCAGGAAGGCGGCGTTCACGCGCACATGGTCCTGATAGTTCAACCCGGCATGGCCAAAGGCGATGTCGCAGAATTGCCTTATGGTGGCGCTGCGCCCGGTGGCGACCACGTAATCGCCGGGGATCTCCTGCTGCATCATCAGCCACATCGCCTTCACGTAGTCGCGCGCATGGCCCCAATCGCGCGCCGCATCCAGATTGCCCAGCTCCAGATACTCGTTCAGCCCGAGCTTGATGCGCGCCACGCCGTTGGTGATCTTGCGGGTCACGAACTCGATGCCGCGCAGCGGGCTTTCATGGTTGAAGAGAATGCCCGAACTGGCATGCATGCCGAAACTCTCGCGGTAATTCACCGTGATCCAGTGCGCGGCCAGCTTTGCCACCGCATAGGGGCTGCGGGGGTAGAAAGGCGTGGTTTCGTTCTGCACGGGCGCCTGCACCAGGCCGAACATTTCCGATGACGAGGCCTGGTAGAAACGTGCCTTCAGCCCCAGCAGCCGGATCGCCTCCAGCATGTTGAAGGCGCCCATGCCGGTTACCTCTCCGGTGAGAATCGGCTGCTGCCAGGATAGGGCGACGAAGCTCTGCGCGCCGAGATTATACACCTCGTCCGGCTGCACCTTGGCCAGCACGCGGATAAGGCTGGAGAGATCCGTCAGATCGCCATCCGCCAGCTCCACATCCTGCTCCAGCCCCAGCCAGCGCAGGCGCTCGCCCGCCCTGTCCGCGCTGGAGGAGCGGCGCACCAGCCCCACCACGCGGTAGCCTTTCTCAAGAAGCAATTGCGAGAGATAGGCGCCGTCCTGCCCGGAGACGCCGGTGATCAGCGCTGTTTTCACGCCGGGCGCGCCTGATTCCGGTTGCCATGATGCTGTTGCTGCAAGACGCATCTCTCCCCGCCGCGTGGCCCAAATTTCATGTGCCGATACAACCATTGGTTAATAAAATGTTCAATATGCACGTTAAGGAGGTGAATGGCGGGCTGAATGGCCCTTATGCGGCTCTATCCCAGTGTTTTAGAGGGCGATTTCAGACTTTATCCGCGCTCGTGACGCGAGCGAAGATAAACTCATCGCGCTCTGGGGGAAGACGGCGCGGTGAAAGCTGGTAGGCTCCAGCCCGGATGCAGGAGGACCATGAATGCTGTTGATCACACGTGACGTGATGCCGGATGTGCTGGCGCGCGCCGAGCGCGAGCATGAGGTGCGGGCGCTGGGGATGGTGGGGCCGTTTGACCGTGAGCGGCTGCTGGCCAGCCTGGGCGGCGTGAATGCGATTCTCTGCAATACGTCGGACATGTTCGACGCGGCGCTGATCAACGATCTGCCGCCGGAGATCAAGGTGATCGCCACTTACAGCGTCGGGCTGGAGCATATCGATCTGGAGGCCGCGAAAGCGCGCGGCATCGAGATACGCAACACGCCGGGCGTGCTTTCGGATGCGACGGCTGAAATGTCCCTCACCCTCATGCTTATGGCCGCGCGCCGGGCGGGGGAGGGTGAGCGGCTGCTGCGCGCGCGCAAATGGGAGGGCATTACCCCGACCTTCCACCTCGGCCACGCGGTTGTTGGCAAGGTGCTGGGCATTTTTGGCATGGGGCGCATTGGCCAAAGCCTGGCGCGCATGGCGCGCGGGCTGGATATGACCATCCATTACCATAACCGCAACCGCCTGGCCCCGGAGCTTGAGGCGGGGGCGGTCTACCACGCCGACGACAAGAGCTTCCTCGGCGCCATCGATTTTCTTTCCATCAACGCGCCTGGCGGCCCCAGCACTTATCATTGGCTGAATGCGGAGCGGCTTGCGGCGATGCGCCCGGGCAGTTTCGTGGTGAATACCGGGCGCGGCAGCACTGTGGATGACGAGGCGCTGATCGCGGCCCTGCGCACCGGCCAGATTGCCGCGGCGGGGCTGGACGTGTTCGAGAACGAGCCCAATCTCAATCCTGGTTATTACGAGCTGGAGAATGCCGTGCTGCTGCCCCATATCGGCAGCGCCACGGTGGAGACGCGCCGGGCCATGGGCTTTCTGGCGCTGGATGGCATTAATGAAGTGGTGGGGATTGATCGGCATCAATGAGGGCCGCTTGACCTTCTGGCAGGGTTCCGCCGGATAAAGGCCAGGAAGGGACCCTGCTAAAATGCCGATTCATCTCAAACCCCTGATCGTGCTGGCGGATGGCGAGCATGCGCGCTTCGTGCGGCCGGAGAATGCGGATAACACGCTGCATTCCTTCTCGCATATCGAAGCATTGGAGGGCCAGGAGGGTGCCGCGGGCGAGCCGCATGCCGCCTCTCATAAGGTGTTTCCCGATTGGGTGGCGGCACAGCTCAACCAGGGCGTGGCAAGCTATGACGAGCTTTACATCGCCGCCCCGGCGCGGACCTTGAACGAGATCCGGCTGCATCTGGCCAGGCCGGTGCAGGTGAAGCTGAAGGAGGTTCTGGACAAGGACCTGACAAAGGTGCCCGACCATGAGCTTTGGCCGCATATCAAGCACTGGGTGCGGCCCGTACACCGCGCGGAATAGGCTTTGTGTGGCCAGGTTAGTGGAAATGGAGAATGGAAAACCCGCCCGGTGATCAAGTAGGCAGGCTCAGCCCGCTTTCACCCAGCCGCTGTCTTCCTGTTTCCAGTAGGTCAGGCCATGGCCAGCCTCCTTGGCTGCCCGCCAGCGTTGCCGCGCGGCCAGCACGGCGTCCTCGTTATTGCCGTCGAACAGGTCGAAGACGCGGGTGAAACCGTCCGGCGCCATGTCCACCCCGCCGATGCGGAAGAGGAACTGTGCGCCCGCCGGGTTTTCCGTGCCGGTCGTCAGGTAGATGGGCTGCCATTCCGGGTGGGGTGTTTGCGGGGTGCCGTGGGGGAGCCAGTCCGGGTTTTGGCATTGCCAGAGCGCATCGTCCAACGCCGCCATCTGGTGCGCATCGGCGCAGGCCACCACCGCCTTTTCCCCCGCCGCCAGCGTGCGGCCCAGCAAAGCGGGCAGCGCCGCGTTCAGGCCGGTGCGGGTGAGGTGGTAGAAGCCGATCTCGCTCATGCCCGCACCTTGTTCATCCCAGGGCCAGCGCCTTGGCCACGCTTTCCGCCACATGCCGGAAGCTACTGGCCACGGCGCCGTCAGGATCGGTGGCGGTGACCGGCTTGCCCTCATCGCCCGCCTGGCGCACCGCCAGTTCCAGCGGAATCTCGCCGAGGAAGGGCACATTGATTTTCTGCGCTTCCGCCCTGGCGCCGCCATGGCCGAAAATCTCCGACCGGTGGCCGCAATTGGGGCAGCAGAAATAGGACATGTTCTCCACCATGCCCAGCACCTTCACGCCCACCTGCTCGAACATCTGCACGCCGCGCCGCGCATCCAGCAACGCCAGATCCTGCGGGGTGGAGACGATGACCGCGCCCGAGGGCTTGGCTTTCTGCGCCAAGGTGAGCTGCGCATCGCCGGTGCCGGGGGGCATGTCCACCACCAGAATGTCCAGAGCACCCCAATCCACCTGGCCCAGCATCTGGTTGAGCGCGCCCATCACCATCGGGCCGCGCCAGATCATCGCCTTATCTTCCGGCACCAGGAAGCCGATGGACATGGATTTCACCCCATAGGCATCCAAGGTCTGGATGCGGCCGTTCAGGACGGAAGGCTTTCTGTTCAGCCCCAGCATCTTGGGCAGGGAGGGGCCGTATATGTCGGCATCCAGCAGCCCCACTTTCAGCCCGCGCTGGGCCAGCGCCACGGCGAGATTGACCGCCACGGTTGATTTGCCAACCCCGCCCTTGCCCGAGGCCACGGCGACGACATGCTTCACCTCCGGCAGCAAAGGCGGCTCGGCCTGGGGCGCGGGGGCGGCGTGGGCGGCGGCCTTGGTGGTGGCGTGGGCGGTGGCGTGGGCGGTGAGCACCACGGCGACGGATTTTACGCCCGGCAAGCTTTTCAGCCTTGCCTCTATGTCCCGGCGCAAGGGCTCCAGCGCGGCGGCTTCCTCCCGCGCGGCGCGCAGGCTGACCTGCACCAGCCCGTCCTGGACATGCACACCGTCGATCCGGTGGCCGATATTGAAGGGGGTGAGGGCGGTGCGAATCTCTGCTTCAGTCATGGGACAGAGATAGAACGCCCAGCCCCTCTTGCGAAGATCGTCCGGCCTCGTCACTCTCGGCCCCATGAAGTTTCTGGCGCGTCCACTCCCTGCCTTGTTCCTGCTTGCCGCCTCGGCGGCGCATGCCTCAGACCTGCCGCCGCCGATGGCGGATCTGGCGGCCAAGGTTGGGTCCGCCGTGGTCAGCATTGCCGCCATGGCGCCGGCAGGCAGTGATTCCTCGCAGGATGATGACGATGGCGATGGCGGCAATGACGATGGCGGTGGCGATAATGGCGGCGGGGATGACGGTTCCAGCGCTTTTCACCCCGCGGCCGATACGCCGGGCGATGCCGCGGGCACCGTGGTGCCGCCGCCCAAGACGATCGAATCGCTCGGCTCCGGTTTCGTGTTCGACCCGGCGGGCTATATTCTCACCAACAACCATGTGGTGAACGGCGCCAGCAACGTCACCGTGACATTCCCGGATGGCACGGTCTATCCCGCCATCATCGCCGGGAGGGATGTGGATGGCGATCTCGCGGTGCTGAAGGTGAGCGCCGGGCATTCCCTGCCCTTCGTGCCCTTTGGCGATTCCACCAAGATGCGGGTGGGGGATTGGGTGCTGGCCGTGGGCAACCCGTTCGGCATGCCGGGCACCAATACGGCAGGCATCGTGAGCGCGTTGCACCGGCAGATCGGCGATACCAAGTTCGATGATTTCATCCAGACCGATGCCGCCATCAACAAGGGTAATTCCGGCGGGCCGCTGTTCAATCTGCAAGGCCAGGTGATCGGGGTGAATTCCGCCATCTATGCGCCTTCCGGCACGTCCGATGGCATTGGTTTCTCCATCCCCGCCGCCATGGCGGAGCCGGTGGCCGAGGCGCTGGCCCATGGCGGGAAGATGAATCGCGGCTGGCTGGGTGTGGCAACGGAGGAGGTGACACCGGATATTCAGGCGGCGCTGAAGCTGCCGGGCGGCAAGGGCGCGCTGGTGGGGGCGGTTTCACCCGGCTCTCCGGCGGAGGGCAAATTGCAGCCGGGCGATGTGATCACGGCACTGAGCGGGGCACAGATCGATGACCCGCGCGCCTTGTTCATCCGCACCGCCGAGTTTCAGGCCGGGCAGAGCGTTGCGGTGGATTATGTTCGCAACGGCGCCGCGCTGCATACCGACCTGACCATCACCGTGCCGCCACCGGCGCTGGATGAGAGCATTGCCCAGAAGCAAGCCAGGCCGCCCGGGCCCGTGACGCTGCCCGCCTATGGGCTGGGGCTGGCGGGCAAACCGGCGGCGAATGGCGTGTCCGTCACCTCCGCCACCGGCCCCGCGGCCAAGGCGGGTATTGTGGCGGGCAATGTGATTGAGCAGGTGAATGGCATTGCTGTGGCTGAAGCGCCGGATGTGCGCAAGCAGGTGGATGGCTTGGGCGGTAACCCGGCGGTGTTCCTGATCAGCGGCCCGGCGGCGGATGGCAGCGACCCCGGCCCGCGCTGGGTGGCGGTAAAACCCGGCAAATAAGGGCCTATTGCGGCAGCCAGACGAAGGCGCTGATGGCTTTCGCAAGGTTGAGATCCTTCTCCGTCAGCCCGCCCGCGCTATGGGTGGAAAGCGAGATGCTGACCTTGTTGTAGGAGTTGGACCAATCCGGATGATGGTCTGCCTTTTCCGCCAGCAGCGCCACATGCGTCATGAAGGAAAACGCCTCGGCAAAGGTTTTGAAGGTAAAATCCTGCGAGATGGATTTGCCGCCGGTGCCGAGAAGCCATTTCGGCGGCAGGGTTTTCAGCGCTTCCGGGCCAAGTAATTTGGACATGGTGTTTGGCCTTCCTCATATGGTTGAAGCAGCATCCTGCGCCGGGCGGGCAGGGCCCGGCAAGTTTCAAATCTTCCAGCTGAATGACGGCAATGTTTCCGTTTGGTTAATCCGTGGTGCGGGCGGGAGGTTCCGCTTGTTGCGGCATTGGCGCCCGTTTAGGCTTCGGCCAGCTTTAACGGGAGGCGGGAATGGGCTTGTTCGATGGACTGTCCGGTATCTTCAACCAATTTGAATCACTGCAAAGCAATCAGATCGCCGGGCCTTTGATGGATGAGCTGGGGCAGCACGGCATTAATGGCGTGAGCGGGCTGGTGGCGCAGTTCCAGCAAAGCGGTTTTGGCGAACACGTATCCTCCTGGATTGGGGACGGCCAGAATTTGCCGATCGATGCGGGGTCCATCCAGCAGGCGCTGGGCATGCCGGTGATCCAGAACCTCGCCGCGAAATATGGGGTGGATACCAACCAGGTGAGCAACCTGCTGGCGCAGCATCTGCCGGGTATCGTCGACCACCTGACCCCGGGCGGGCAAGCTCAGTCCTGAGGCAAGCGGGTAATTCCTGTTTCCGTGGCGATGGCGTGCAAAGGCAGGTCTGTCGGTTCGGTGGGAATGGTTTCCGCCGCCTGCATTGCATAGGCGCAGCCGAGGCGGAAGGCGTGGGGCAGGGTTGCCAGCGTACGGTCGTAATAGCCGCCGCCATAGCCGAGGCGGTGGCCGTGGAAGTCGAAGGCCAGAAGCGGGATCAGCAGAAAATCCGGCGTGAGGGGCGGGGAGTCCGGATGCTGGGTTTTATAGCGGCCGGGCAGCATGTTCACGCCGGGCGTCCAGGCGCGGAAGAGCAGGGCATGGCCGGGGGGCGGGGTCTCGGGTAGAGCGAGGCGATGGCCGTGCGCGTGCAGGGCGTGCAGCAGCGGCAGGATATCGATCTCGCCGCGCATGGGCATGAAGCCGCCAATGACGGCGTGTTTTGGAATGATGCCGCTGGCCAGTACATGTTCGGCCAGCTTGTGGCCCAATGCGGGGCTTTGGCTCTCCCGCCGCGCCAGCATCAAACGCCGCAACGCGGCCTTGCGCGCCGCAATCTCAACCATGCCCGGCCCTGCGTTGAGGGCACCCCATGGCGAAACAGCTCCAGCCCGGAGGCGCAGAAATTTTTTGCGGCGCTTTTTTATAAAAAAGCGGCTTCTGCTTTTTCTTCACGGCGTGGTCAGGCGAAACTCGATGCGCCGGTTCTGCGCATAATCCGTGGGTGTGTTGCCGGTGGCGATCGGGTTGTTGGACCCCATGCCGGAGGTGACGAGCCGGTTTTCCGGCACGCCGTCGGCGATCAGCAGATCCAGCACTGAAAGGGCGCGGGCGGCGGAGAGATCGAAATTCGATTTGTACGGGCCGCCCTTGATCGGCTGCGCATCGGCATACCCATCGACTGAGAGCACCCAGTTCACATCGGGCGGGATTTTCACGGCGATTTCCTTGATCGCGTTCGCCACCTGGGCGATCTCGGCCTTGCCCGCCGGGGTGATGGTGGCCTGGTCCACGGGGAAGAGCACGTCGCTTTCGAACACGAAACGGTCGCCGACGACCTTGATGTTCTTCTCGCCTTGCAGGCTTTCGGAGAGAGTCTTGAAAAACACGCTCTGATATTGCTGCAATTCCTCGACCTTGCGGGCCAGCGCCTCGTTGAGCTGCTTGCCGAGATCGGTGATCTGCACCTGGTCTTTCTGGTCGGCGGTTTGCGCGGCCTCCAGCGCCACCTGCAATGCCGCGAGCTGCGCGCGCAAGGCGGCCATCTGCTGGTTGAGCAAAGCGATCTGCGCCGCATCCTGCTGGTTCAGCTTCTGCGCGTCGGTGAGTTTGGATTGCAGATCGCCGCCGCTCACCGCCTGCATCTGCGCCTGCAAGGTGGCGATGCGCCCGGTGGCGGCGGCCGCCTGGGCCTGGGCGTCGGAAAGCTGGGCCTGGAGGGATTTCTGGCTGTCCTGCAAGCCGGAGATGGTGGCGGTGTCGGCGGAAAGCTGCTGGGTGAGGGTGGAGTTGGCTGATTGTGACGCGGCGAGCTGTGCGTTAAGCGCCGCCAGCTCCTGGGAGAGCGTCGCATCCTTGGTGCTTTCCATCGAAAGGCTTTGCGTCAGCTCCGCGATCTCTTCCTTCAACTGGGTGATCGTATTGTCCGAGCCGCGCAATGCCGTGGAAAGAAACGCCTCGGCCAGCACGAACACCAGCAGCACGAAGATGGTGACCATAAGCAGCGTGGAGAGCGCATCCACATAGCCTGGCCAGGCATCCAGCCCGTTGGTGCCGTTGCCGCGCCGCCGGCTCATGGCCTTGGCTCGTCCAGCCGCGCCGAGAGGGTGCGGGTGAGGAGGCGCAAATCATTGCGCACATCGCTGATGCCCTGGCTGCGGCCTTGCTCGGTTTCGGTTATGAAACGGTTCAGCAGCAATTCGATATTGCGCAGATGCGCGCGCGAGACATCATCACCGCTCTTGGTATCGGAGAGTTTCGCCACCAGCGGGGTGAGGGAGAGCTGCGCGCTGGCGACTTTTTCCATGAGCTGCTGCTGCAGGCGCAGCGTGTCGCCCAGGTCCGCCATGCGGTCCGCCAAGGCACGCAGGGCGTTGTTGCCCTGCACGCGGCTTTCCTCGCCGCGGGTGAGGACACGTTGGAGCTGGTCCATGTTCTCGGCGGTTTGCTCCAGCAGAGCCTGTACATAAGCGGGCACGCTGGCCTCGCCATCGCCCGAGAGCGCGCCGGTGCCAAGCCGGGTGAGGGAGGCGAGCCATTCCTCCAGCTCGTTGAAGAAGCGGTTCATCGCCTGCCCGGCGGTGAGGTCCAGAAAGCCCAGGATCAGCGCGCCGGAGAGGCCGAACATGGAGGAGGAGAAGGCCGTGCCCATGCCCGCCAGCGGCTTGGCGAGGCCCGCCTTGAGCTGCGCGAACATCGCGTTCACGTCCCCGCCGCCCGCCAGGTTCATGCCGTTGATCACCTCCGCCACGGAGGAGACGGTATGCAGCAGACCCCAGAACGTGCCGAGCAGGCCAAGAAAGATCATCACCCCGGTGACATAGCGGGAGAGCTCGCGGGATTCGTCGAGCCGGGTGGAAACGCCGTCCAGGATCGTGCGCATCGACTGGCCGGAGAGGGTGATGCGCCGCTCGCCATCGGCGCGGCCGTGCAGCATGCGCGCCATCGGGGCGAGCAGCGCGGGCGGGGCGGCTTCCACCAGTTTCTGGCGGTTGCGGCGGAATTCTTCCACCCAGGCCACTTCGGGGTAGAGGCGCTGCACCTGGCGGATGTTCCAGAACACGCCGAAAATCTCGACCACGAAGATGACCGAGTTGACCACCGGGTTGGCCATGAAGAAATGCGCCAGCACGGGCGAAAGTGCCGCCGCCCCCCCATAGATCACCACGCAGAACAGGATCATGCGGATGAGATAATTGGTGGGCTTGGTCATGGTTTCGCGCTGGCTCCGATCTGGGCTTCGTTATTATCAGCGCCGGGCACGGTCCCGGCCGCGCGGGGGATGATGTTCTGGGAGGGCACGCCGCAGGCGGTGAGCGCATCGCGGATGGCGAAGGCGCGGGCCATGGAGAGCCGCATGGCGCTTGAGGGATCGGACGGATCGGCGGGCGCGCGGGCGATAACCGGCACCGCCATGGGGGAGGCGCAGAAGGGTTTCAGGGCGCTGGCGGCGCTGGCGGGCAAAACCGCGCTGCCGGGGCCAAACTCGATTTTCACCAAGGCGGGAATGGCGGGTTTGGGGGTTTCCGGCTTGGGCGGCTTGGCTGCCGGGGTGGCGGGTAGCGCGGCGGTTTGCGGCGGGGCGGGGACTGGGGCGGGTTTCGCCGGGGCCGGCCGGGGTGTGGCCGGCTTGGCATGGTGCGTGTGGTGCGGCGGCACCTTATGCACGGGGGGCCTGGCCACCGCCGGTTGCGCCACAATTGCCGGTGCGGCTGGGGTGATGCCACGCAATTGCTGCAGGGCGGCTTGATTCACCGAGACCTGTGCGCCTGCACAGGCTGGGATGAGAGCGATGAGACCGGGGAGCCAGAATGACCTTTTCACGCTGGCAAACTAGCCTCAACCCCGCTTGGCCGCCAGACCGTCCTGTACCAGTTCCAAAAGCTTGGGATGAAGATGCGGGTTGGCGGCCACCACCACATCGGCGACATTGTCCTTGCCCTCGGCATCGGTGGCGTAGCCGCCAGCCTCGCGCACGATGAGCATGCCCGCCGCAATGTCCCACGGCTTGATGCCTGCTTCCCAATAGCCATCATAACGCCCGGCGGCGACCCAGGCGAGGTCCAAAGCCGCGGCCCCGAAGCGGCGCACGCCCGCGGTGGCGGGCATCAGCGCGCCCAAAGTGCGGGCGAAGGCGAGGCGGTTGCCGGCGGCGGTGGCGGCGAAGGGGATGCCGGTGGCGAACAGGGCCGTGTGCAGCTCACGCCGGGCCGATACGCGCAGGCGCTTGTCGTTCAGATAGGCGCCGACACCTTTTTCGGCCCAGAACATCTCGCCATTCACCGGGGAATAGATCACGGCGGCGTTGATCTCGGTGCCGCCGTCCGGCAGGCGCTTTTCCAGCGCGATGGAGATGGCCCAGTGCGGGATGCCGTGCAGGAAGTTGGTGGTGCCGTCCAGCGGGTCCACGACCCAGCGCCAGGCCCATTTCTCGGAGCCCGAGGCGCCGCTCTCCTCCATCAGAAAACCATAGCCGGGGCGGGCTTTCTCCAGCTCCTCGCGCAGGGTGGCTTCGGCGCGCATATCCGCCTGGCTGACGAAATCGCCCGGCCCCTTCACGGAAACCTGGAGATTCTCGACCTCCATGAAATCGCGCAGCAGGCGCTTCGCCGCCTTGTTGGCGGCGTTGTGCATCACCGTCATATGCGCGGAAAGGCGTGGCATCATGGCGAAAAAATCCTGAAAGAAAGAGCCTGGAACGGCAATCCGGGCGGCGGGTCTCCCCTCCGCCCGGAACTGGAATTTATGGGGCCGGAGCCCCGTCAGGCATCAGCCCTTGGCGCGCTCAACGTATGAGCCGTCTTCCGTGCGCACGACGACGCGCTCGCCCGCCTCAATGAAGGGCGGCACCAGCGTCTTCACGCCGTTGGAGAGCTTGGCGGGCTTGTAGGAGGAAGAGGCCGTCTGGCCCTTCACCACCGGGTCCGCCTCGACGATTTCCAGCGTGACCGAAGGCGGCAGGGTGATGCCGACCGGATCGCCCTCAACCAGCGCCACGGAGACGGGCATGTTGTCCTGCAGGAAGGGGGCGGAATCGCCCAGGATCGCGGTGGGGACCATGAACTGCTCGAAGGTCTCGGGGTCCATCAGCACGAGATTGTCGCCATCGGTGTAGGAGTAGGTGTAGTCCCGGTCCTCGGTGGTCAGGCGCTCGACGGTGTCGGCGGTGCGCCAGCGCTCATTGGTCTTGTTGCCGGTCTTCAGGTTGCGCATTTCCACCTGAATGAAGGCGCCGCCCTTGCCGGGGGTGATGATCTGCTGCTTCAGCACGGTCCAGCGCGCACCCTCGTGCTCAATGACCTGCCCAGCGCGGATAAGGTTAGCCTGCTGCTTCATGTAACTGCCTTGCGGATTGAAATCTGAATGATCGTAAGGCCGGGGCTTACGCCGCCCGGGCGCGGGAGGCAAGCCGTTTTGGCTTCTGGCTGGCGCGCGGCGCCCTGGTGGTAAACGGCGCGTTCATCTTCGGGAGGCGGGATTAACGGGCCGTTCAGGATCTCGGGGTTAGGGTTGGTGCAATCTCTGGTCGTGCACGCGCCGCAAAATGGGGCCGTTTTTGAGGATAGCCCCCGATGAAATCCGAGTCCCAGAACGTTGCGCGGCGTTTCGCCAAAGCCGGTTGCGCGCCGCTTCTGGCCTTACCCGCCGCTCTCTCTCTCGGCGCGCCGGCACCGGCGCAGAGCGTGATCGGCACCAGCCAGGCCGCTGGCGTAAATCTCGATCATTTGGCCGGGCCGGTGGAGATCGCGGCGGGGGTGAGCATCAATGCCAGCGGGGTGGCGGCTATCAGCGCCAGCCTGCCCGCGCAATTGAGCAATGACGGGCAGGTGCTGGATTCAACGGGTGTCGGTATCTCGCTTGGAGCGGGCGGGGTGGTGGCGAATGGCGGGCTGATCCATGCGGGAAGTTACGGCGTGCGGGTGAATGGCGGCGCGGGAGTGGTGACGAATAGCGGGCAGATCGGCGCCGGGTATGACGGGATCAGCCTTAACAATGGCGGCAGCGTCGGCAATAGCGGCTCCATCTTCGGAGGGCATATTGGGGTTTATACGGGCAATGGGCTGGGTATTGTGCAGAATAGCGGCACCATCTCGGCGCGCTCCGGCGATGCGGTGTCACTCTATTCCGGCGGCACGCTCAGCAACGCCGCCTCGGGGGTGCTGCTGGGAGGGTATTCCGGCGTTTACGCGGGGGGCAATGGCTCATCCATCACCAATGCCGGGCTGATCACCGGGCCGCTGTTCGGGGCTTACCTGATGGGCGATTCAAGCCTCACCAATAGCGGCACCATTGCGGGCGGAACGGATGGCGTCATCGATATCGGCCGGGGCGGAACGGTGGTGAATAGCGGGCTGATCCATGGCGGGCAGATGGGGGTGCAATTCGCCAAGGATGGCAGGCTGGACAATGCGGGAACCATTTCCGGCGGAGTGGATGGGGTGAAGCTCGGCAAGAACGGAACTCTGACCAACGAGGTTGGTGCCGCCATCGCGGGCGGCAGCGCGGGTGTGGCGGCCGGGGCGGGGGATGTGATTGTCAATGACGGCAAGATCACCGGCCTTACCGGGATTCAGGTGAGCGGGGCGGCCAGCATCGTGAACGCGGGCATAATTGCCGCCGCTGGCGAGGGCAATGCCATCAGCCTGGGCGGGGGAGGCAGCAGCGTGACGCTGGAGACCGGTGCGCAGATCGAGGGGGCCATTGCCGGGAACGGCACCGCCAGCGACATTGCGCTGGCTGGCCATGGCAGCCTGTCTGGCAACATCACCGGGCTCCAGGCGGGGCAATTGAGCGTGCAGCCGGATGCGGTCTGGACTGTCAGCGGCAATTGGGCCGTGGGGCAGGTGGTGAATGCGGGCTTGCTCACCGCCGGGCTGGTGGGCACGCCGCTTACCATCGGCGGCGATTTCACCCAGACCGGCACCGGCACGCTGCGCGTGGTGGTGACGCCGCAGGGCATGAACCATCTGATCGTTTCCGGCACGGCGCATCTGGCAGGTACGCTGGCTTATGAGCTGTCTCCCGGCACCTATGCCCCGGCCAGTTATGAATTTCTAACGGCGGCGGGCGGCATCAGCGGCGATTTCTCGGTGGTGGAGACCAGCGAAGCCTCCCAGCATAGCCGCCTGCCGGAGGATGGCCCGGGACATTCCAGCCAGGCCGGCGATCCGGTGACAGTGAGCACCGGAGGAGGTGATTCCCCGGAATCTCTGCCGCAAACGGCCATCCTGTCCGTTACCAGCACGCTGGTGGTCGCACCGCCGGATGCCGCCTTGTTCGCCAATGCCGGGCAGGCGGCGGCGCTGGCCGGCATGGCCGCGGGGCAGGATTTGCTGGCGCGGGCGGGACATGATGACCAAACTGCCTGTGCCAGTCCGCCGCCCCAGGGGAACGGGCTGGCGGGCAATGTGGCGGCGGCCCTGGCAAGCGGGCTGTGCCGCATGGGCGGGTGGCTGCAGGCCGAGGGCAGCGATTTCTCCACCGATGGTACCGTATATTCGCGCGGCGGCGGTTTCCTGGCCGGGTTGGACCATGAAGCGGGCTCAGGCCGTGTTGGCTTGGCGGTGGGGTATGAGTTCCTTCAACCTGAAGGACGAGGCGGGCGGCAAGGCCGCGCTGGAAGCCGTGCGGCTGGGACTTTATGGCGGGCTGACCGCCGGACGCGTTGCGCTGAGTGCGGAGATTACAGACGGGCTGGTGAATATCAGTACCACCCGCCCCACCGGGGCGGGCAGCGCCGTGGCGAGCGGCAATGGGAACCTGCTTTCAGCCGCCCTGCAGGCGGGTCTGCCCTTTTCCGCCTGGGGTGCGGATCTGCGCCCGGTGGCGGGGCTGGACATCACCCGCCTCTCTCTGGGGGGGTTATCTGAAACCGCGGCGGACCAGGCGCTGGCGGTGCGGACCCGGAGCGCCAGCGGCGCCTATGTGGCGCCCTATCTGCGGCTTGGCGTTTCGCGCCGCTTTCTCACCGTGCGCGGGCTGGAGATTATGCCGGATGCTTCGCTGGGGCTGACGGTGAATGCCACGAACCCCGGCGCCACGGTGACGATGACGGCGCAGGATGGCAGCTTGTTCGCCGCCGCGCCGTTGCATCTGTCTCCGGTCAGCGGGCAGGCCGGGCTGGGGATCACTCTGGGGCAGGGCAATTGGAGGGTCTCGGCGCGCTACGCCCTCACGCTGTCGCGGAATTGGCACGCGCAAAGTCTGCAGGCGGGGCTGCAGGCGAGGTTCTAGCATGGCGGGCGTTTGTTCACGCGGCAATGGGCTGAATGCTCTCATTCCACCTTTAGGCGAGCAATTTCATGCGTTTATATCGACGCTTCCGCGTTAATCCAAACGCCTATTGCTCTAGCCGATACGCGGTGTTTCGCGTCCGGCGCGGGTGATGACCACCACGCCGTCCCCAGCCTCGACCATCAGTTCAGGGCCGGGGCGGTTGATGGTTTCGCCGTCGCGCCGGTTCAAGGCCACCACGAACAAGGTGCCGCCCGCGCCTTTCTCAATCTGCTCCACGCTTTGCCCGGCATAGGCGCTGCCGGCCGCCACGGGCAGGATTTCCAGCTCCAGCCCCAGCGTGCGCAGCCCGGTGCCCAGCATCTGCATGCGGCTGGAATCCGTAAGCTTGGCGCTGCGCGGGAATAATATGAGCTGGGCGATGCGCTCGGCGCCGATATGGGTGGGCTCCACCACCGCGCTGGCACCCGCGCGCAGCAGCTTGCTCTTGGTGCTGGCCGCCTCGCCGCGGGCGATGATCTCGATGTCCTGGTTGAGGTTGCGGGCGGAAAGGGTGATGAACACATTCACCGCGTCGTTCGGCACCACGCATGCCAAGGCGCGGGCGCGGTGCACGCCCGCGGCTTCCAGCACGGTTTCATCCGTGGCGTCCCCGGCCAGGGTGATGTGGCCGCGTTCGGCGGCCTCGGCGAGTTTGTGTTCCTCGCGGTCCAGGATCAGAAATTCCACGCCCCCGGCCTTCAACTCATCGGCCAGCATATGGCCGATGCGCCCATAGCCGCAGACGATCACATGCCCGCTCATTTTGTCGATTTGCGTCTTCATCCGCCTGGTTCCCAGCAATTGTTGAATTTGCCTGAAGGTGATAAACTGCACCAGCGCACCGGTGAGGAAGATGATGCCCGTGCAGCCGAGCATGATGGTGGCTAGGGTAATAGACCGCAATTCCGGCGTGATGATCGGGTGCACCTCGTCATAGCCAACGGTAAAAACCGTATGATGACGAAATAAAATGCATCGCCAAGGCTCCAGCCCTCGGCGGTGAAGGCCAGCGTGGCGCAGAGACCACCACAGCCATAAAGATGAGCCCGCCGATAAGGTTGCGGGCCGGGTTGTCGGAAAAACTCTTCATGCCGCCGCCAAAAAGAAACCCTCCCGCGGACAGGCCGCGGAAGGGTTGGAAAGCCCGGCTTGGGAGGCGTGCTCCCCCAGCCCGTTAAGGGTGAGGGAGTGCCGCATCAGCCCCGCTTGTCGAGCGGCACGTAGTCGCGCTGCGGCGCGCCGGTATAGATCTGGCGCGGGCGGCTGATGCGGTTCGCCGGGTCCTCGATCATTTCCTTCCACTGGCTGATCCAGCCAACGGTGCGGGCCAGCGCGAAGATCGGCGTGAACATCGGGGTGGGGAAGCCCATCGCCTTCAGGATGATGCCGGAATAGAAATCGACATTCGGGTAGAGCTTGCGGGAGACGAAATATTCGTCATGCAGGGCGATCTTTTCCAGTTCGATGGCAAGGTCGAGCATCGGCTCGTCCTTGATGCCAAGCTCGCCCAGCACCTCGTGGCAGGTCTTCTGCATGATTTTCGCGCGCGGGTCGAAATTCTTATACACGCGGTGGCCGAAGCCCATCAGCTTTACGTTGGAGTTTTTGTCCTTCACCTGCTCGATGAAGGCCGGGATGTTATCCTTGTGGCCGATCTCGGCCAGCATCTTCAACACTGCCTCGTTGGCGCCGCCATGGGCGGGGCCCCAGAGTGAGGCGATGCCGGCGGCGATACAGGCGAAGGGGTTGGCGTCGGTGGAGCCGGACAGACGCACGGTGGAGGTGGAGGCGTTCTGCTCATGATCCGCATGCAGGATGAAGATGCGCTCCATCGCGCGGGTCAGGATCGGGTTCGGCTTATAATCCTCGGCCGGAACGGCGTGGAACATGTACAGGAAGTTTTCCGCGTAGGAGAGATCGTTGCGCGGATAGATGAAGGGCTGGCCGACATTGTATTTATGCGCCCAGGCGGTGATGGTCGGCATCTTGGCGATCAGGCGGTAGGCGGAAATCTCACGCTGGCGCTCGTCGTGAATGTCGATGCTGTCCGGGTAGAAGGCGGACATGGCGCCGACCACGGAGCAGAGCATCGCCATCGGGTGGGCATCGCGGCGGAAACCATCCCAGAAGCGGCGGATCTGCTCATGCAGCATGGTGTGGC
This sequence comes from uncultured Pseudomonadota bacterium, assembly GCA_963794625.1. Taxonomy (GTDB): domain Bacteria; phylum Pseudomonadota; class Alphaproteobacteria; order Acetobacterales; family Acetobacteraceae; genus Acidocella. The sequence continues at coordinate 1,239,802 of CAWCEU010000008.1, read as the reverse complement.
GGGTGACGCCGGTGGTGAAGGTCTCCAGCTCGGCCTTGTCCGGCAGGTCGCCGAACAGAAGCAGATAGGCGACCTCCAGGAAGGAGGAGTTTTCGGCGAGCTGATCGATGGGATAGCCACGATGCAGCAGAATGCCTTGCATCGCCGTCGATATAGGTGATCGAGCTTTCGCAGGACGCGGTGGCGCCGTAGCTCGGGTCGAAGGTGAAGATGTCCAGTTCGCTCTGGAGCTTGCGGACATCCACGCAATCATTGCCGAGCGTACCGCCCAGCACCGGCAAAGTCGCCGACTTGTTGTTAAAAATCGAGTGTCGCCGTGCCGACCTGCTTGCTGGTAGCGGTATGAGCCATGTTCTTCACCTTCTCGTTGTGACTTTGCTTTAAGGCGTCAGGAAGGGCCATCCTGACGGGACGGAACGCCGGAAGCGTTATTCAATCCACAGCCTTGTGTAAAGCCAGCCTGCCGCGCCGCAGCATGGCTGGGGGCTGGCGGGCGGGAGTTGAACGGAAGATGAAGAAACCACAAGGAACCACCCACTCAAGGCCGTTTGTTGAGTGGTTTCAGCAATATAGAGAAAAATAGCAAGCGTTTGACGAAATTTTCTTGCCCGCCGGACTGCGCCCCGCGCATGGGAGAAACCCTGTGCGGGCGCAGCCTAGCGGCGGCTTAAACTTCGAACGTCAGCGTTTCCGGCCAATCCGGCTTCGTCATGGCGCGGGGCATATGGATTCCGCACTCTGTCTTGCCCTTGCCGGCCCAGCGGCCGGAGCGTTTATCCTGCCCGGGGAGCGGTTTGAGCGTGCAGGTGGCGCAGCCGATGGAGGTATAGCCCTGGGCCTGCAGCGGGTGGTGCGGCAGGCCGTGCGCCGGGAAATAGGCTTCCAGCATCGCATCGTCCCAGAAGGCCAGCGGGTTGACGGTGATGCGTCCATCGGCGCCGGTTTCCTGCAATTCCAGCTGCGCGCGGGTGGCGGACTGGCCGCGCTTGCGCCCGGTGATCCAGGCGTCGAAGCCTTCCAGCGCGTCGTCCAGCGGGTTGGTCTTGCGGATGGCGCAGCAGAGATCGGGGTCTTTCTGCCAGAGCCGTCCATCAGGGTCGTACGCCGCGAGCTGCTTGCCGGAGGGGAGGATGGAGCGCACTCCGGTGAGGCCGAGCTGCTCGATCAGCTCATCGCGGTAGGCAAGGGTTTCGGGGAAGAGCTTGCCGGTATCCAGAAAAACAACCGGCAGGGATTTGTCGATCTGCGCGACCATGTGAAGCAGGATCGCGGATTCCGTGCCGAAGGAGGATACAAGCGCGATCTTGCCCGGGAATTGCCGCGTGATGGCATCGCGCAGGGTGATTTCGGCGTCTGTGGAATGGTGCAGGCTGTCAAGCATTTTGCGGTTTTCCATGGCCGGTTGCAAAGACCGGCGGTGTGGATGAAGCGGTGAGGGAGAAAGAAGGGGGGGTCAGTTTGATTTCGGGCAGGAGAGCCAACAGCGCTCCTCGACCATCTGGTCGATTCGCCTTGCGGCCTCAGCCATAGGCATTCGCTCCGCCCGCCAGATTTGGCGCTGGGCGGCAATCTCCTTCACCCGCGCCGCCCAGCTTTCGGGAAAGCAGGCTTCCAGCCGCTTGCGCAACGCGCCTGCCAGGCCGGGGGCCTGGCCGCCGGTGGAGATGGTGAGCAGCAGATCTCCCCGGCGGATTTCAGCGACGGAATTGAAGTCGCAGAATTCCGGCACATCCTCGACATTCAGCAGCACCCGCGCCGCCCGTGCGGCCTCGGCCAGGGGGCGGTAGGCATTTTCCTCCAGCCCGGCAACCCAGAGCAGGTTCAGCGCGCCGATTTCGGCGGCCTCCGGCAGGCGGTGCAAGGCGGCTTGGCCAGCTTCGCGGGCCAGATCCGGATCGGTGGTGAAGACGCTCAGGCTCTCCCCGGCGCCAGCGGCGCGCAGGCCCCGCAGCCGCCGCAAGGCAGGCGCACCGGCCCCGGCGAGGCCGAGCCGGAGGCGAGAAGGGTTGAGAGCCAATGGGATCATGGACCTTTAGAAAAGGATTATTTCAAGCGATGCAATGGGCATTAAGAAATAACGATTTTCTGCCATTTCGGCGGGTCTGGCGGAAAGGATTTTCCGGTTTTCCATGCTTAAGGACAAACATAAACCCGTATTTTCTCTATGGTTTTAGTGATTTTTGGCCGCCGGGGAAGATGCGGGCTGCGGCTCATGCCCGCAGGGTGAACTCGTTCAGCTCATGGGTGACGAGATCCATGCAGAAGACCGTGCCCTCCGGCCCGGTGCGCTCCAGCACCAGATCCCCGCCATGGGCGCGGATCAGATCGCGGGCGATGGTGAGGCCAAGCCCGGTGCCGCCGCTGCGGACGGAGCCGGTAAAGGGCTTGAACAGGTTGGCCTGGGCTTTTGCCGGCAGGCCCGGCCCATTATCCGCCACCCGCAGCCTCACATGGCCATTGGCGGTCTCGGTGCTCAGCCTGATGAGGGTGGCTCCCGCCTCGGCGGCGTTGCGGATCAGATTGGCGAAGATGCGGTAGAGATGGGCACGGTCCAGCGGCAGTTCCAACGTCTCCGGCACCAGATTCTCGATGCCCCAGCTTTCATCCTCGGGCAGCAGCGTGTCGGCGGCTTCCTCGATCAGGTCCCGCACGCGCACCAGGGAGCGGTTGACGGGCGGCGGCCCCTCGCGGGCGAAATCCACCGTGCTGGTGACAAGCTGCGAGGCGCGCTCGACCGAGGGAATGAGCATGCGGGCGGCGCGCTTGACCAGCGGGTCCTCGACATCCTGCAGCCGGTCCGCGACCAGCAGGGCGGAGGAGAGGATATTGCGCAGGTCATGCGCGATCTTCGCCACGGCGGTACCCACGGCGGCCAGGCGCGCATTGCGCCAGAGGGCGGCGCGCAGCTCATCCTGCATGGTCTTCAGCTCGCGCGCGGCGGTGGAGATGTCGTCCTTGGGCCGGGTGGTCAGCCAGTCCAGGCCGCTATTCTCAGCCTCCTCCGGCGCTTCACGGAAATGGATGATGGAGGTGGTCAGGATCTCCATGGGCCGCACCAGCATCCAGTTGAGCAGGCCGTAGACGAGCAGCCCGGCGACCAGCGCCACGATGAGGGCGAGATCAAACCCGTTTTGCGCATAGGTGCTGAGCAGCAGTGTTAGAGGAGCCGCATCCACCCGCACTTCCATGATCGCGCCTGGCAGCAGCGGGCTGGGGGCGATGATCAGCTCCTCCGGCGGGCCAAACCCGGCGAGGCGCAGGCAGGCATGCCAGCTGCTGGCGAACAGGCCTTGCTGTGCTGGTTCAACTCTGCCCGCAATGGCAGGCAGGGCTGCGTCGATCCGCCAGCTGAGGGGCTTGCCGTGAGGGGCGCGCAGAGTGATTTCCTGCAGCCCGGCGAAGCGCAAAACCCTGTCCGCGGCACCGGGCGAGCTGCCCTGGGAGAGGGCGTAGACCGCCAGATGCGCTTCATCCACGCGTTGCCAAAGCCAATCCTGCCGCTCGCGCCCCAGCCCTGGCACCAGCACCAGCAGATCCATGGCCAGAATGGCCACCACGGTGATCCACAGCACCTTGCTTGAGAGCGAGGCGGGTTGGGGCTTGAGATTTAAGCGGCGGAACCGCCGCAGCCAGCTCATGCCGCTTCCAGCGCGCTGGCGGCCGCCTTCCGTCCGGCGGTAAATAGCGCTTCCAGAAAAGGGCGGTCGGTGTTCAGCTTGGAATTGAGTGGATGCCGGCCCAGCGCCTCGTCCGCCGGAATATCCAGCAGGCGCACATGCCGCGGCAGCATGGAAAGCTCCGCCGCCAACGGCGCCTGGAAGGCGATTTCATGCAGCCTGTGGACGATATCCGCCGTGGAGCTGGGCACGCCCTGGCGCTGGCGTGGCTGCGCGCGGATAAGGATCAGCTTGTCCGGCCGGGGGGTGAGCACGGGGGTGAGGGGCGGGTTGCAGCTATAGCCGCCATCCCAATAATGCCGGCCCTTGATCCGCACCGCCGGAAACATCATCGGGATGCAGGCGGAGGCGAGCAATTCCGGCACGCCGACCTGGGCGTTGGAAAACCAGGCGGCCTCGCCGCTTTCCACGTCCGTGGCGCCGACAAAGAGGCGCGGGGCGCCGGGCGCGCGCAGGGCGTTCACGTCCAGCAAATCGCGCAGCAGCGGCTCCAGCGGGTTTTGCCCGAGCGGATTTAATTGCCCCGGGTCAAACAGCCGCAGCGCCTGGGTCAGGCCGGTCCAGGCGAAATCATTGCTGAACGCCTTGGTCGTGTCCCACATCCAGTCGAGCGGGGTGGCCGGAAAATTGCCAAAGACATTGCCTTCCATCACCCTGGTCCAGAGCCTGGAGACAGCCTCACGCGCGCCTTGCGGCCCGTTTTTGACCATGCCCTGCACGGCCATGGCGGCGATCATGGCGCCGGAGGAGACGCCGGTGACGGCATCGAAGGTCAGCCCGTCTTCCAGCAGCCTGTCCAGCACGCCCCAGGTGAAGGCGCCATGGGCGCCGCCGCCTTGCAAGGCGAGAACGGTTCGGGCGCGAGTGGGGAATGATGTTTGCATGGCGCTCACTGTTTTGTGAACGCAATGCCGAGTCTTGGCAACCGGAAGAATCAGCCCAGCGGCGGAAAGCCCAGCCCGGCGGCGATGCGGTTCCAGGCATTGATGGTGGCGATGGCGGTGCAGAGCAGGGCGAATTCATGGCCGGGGAAGGTGTGCGCCGCGGCTTCGCGCTCGGCCTCGGTGAGATGGGCATGGGGCAGGGCGGTCAGGCGCTCCGTCCAGGCCAGGGCGGCCTGCTCGCGCTCGGAGAACAGCCCGGCATCGCGCCAGGCGGCCACGAGATCCAGCTTTGCCTGCGCCACGCCCAGCTTGCGCGCGGCGGCGAGGTGAAACTGGGTGCAGAAGGCGCAGCCATTGATCTGCGAGGCGCGGATCTTGAGCAACTCGGTCAGAGCCGGGTCCAGCCCTGCCTCCTTCGCGGCGGCGCTCAGATTGCGCAGCCCGGCGGGCACGGCGGGGTAGAGTTTTGAAAATTCCTCGAAATTCATTGCGGTACTCCTTCGCAGACGATATTATCATAGCTCTAATATTATGTAAGAGCTATGATATGAAAAACAATCCGGCCATTCCCGCCGCCGGTGAAGGCAAGCGCGGCGAGGAGGGGCATTTGGGCTATCTGCTGCGCCAGGCGGCGCATGTGTTCCGGCAGCGGCAGGAGCGCGCTTTGGCGGATATTCCCCTCACGTTGCCGCAATTCGCGGTGCTGACCATGGTGAACGCCTATCCTGGCGCTTCCGGGGCGGATCTGGCGCGCCTGGCGCTGCTCACGCCGCAGACGGTGAATGTGATCGTGAAAAATCTGCGCAAGGCCGGGCTGCTGGACAGGGCGCCGGATGCAACCCACGGGCGGATCCTGCATTTGCGCCTTAGCGAATCCGGACATGGGACACTCGCCGCCGCCCGCGGCCGGGTTCTGGCGCTGGAGGAAGACCTCGTGCGCGGGCTGGATGCGGGGAAAAAGGCGGATTTGCGCGTCTGGCTTGCCGAAGTGGCGCGCGGGCGAGATTGACGCGGCGGGGCTGCCCTGCCTATACCCCGCCAACACGCCGGATCGGGGACGGTCCGGCGAACCGCTTTGTTTGTCTTTTGCCGGAGTAGAATGCCGTGAAACGGACCTATCAACCTTCCAAGCTCGTCCGCAAGCGCAGGCACGGGTTCCGTGCCCGTATGGCGACTGTTGGCGGCCGCAAGGTGATCGCCAATCGCCGCGCCAAGGGCCGCGCCAAGCTCTCCGCCTGATCGCGCGCCTGGCGCGCTGCCGACGCTGATGGCCACCGCCCAAACCCCGCCCGCCCGGTTAACCCGGCGCGCAGAGTTTTTGCGCCTGGCTTCGGCCGGCAAAAAAATCGCCAAACATGGCTTCGTGCTCCAGGCCGCCAAGGATGGCCCGGCCGAGGCTGTGCGGGTGGGCTATACGGCTACCAAGAAAATCGGCAACGCCGTCATCCGCAACCGTGCCAAGCGCCGGCTGCGGGAGGCGGCGCGGCTTGTTCTGGCCGGGCGTGACATGAAGGGCGTTGAGCTGGTGCTGATCGCGCGGCGCGAGACCGGTGAGATTGAGTTCTCCCGCCTCAGGCAAAATCTGGCCAAGGCGCTGGACGAGGCGCTGGAATGAGCCCCGCCGCCCTGATGCTCTCCGGTGCCGTGCGCGCCTATGAACTCACGCTGCGCCCGGTGATTGGCGCCAATTGCCGCTTCTACCCTTCCTGCAGCGCCTATGCGCGTGAGGCGCTGGCCTGCCATGGCGCGGCGCGGGGCAGCCTGCTGACGGCCAAGCGCATTCTGCGCTGCCACCCTTTCAACCCCGGCGGATACGACCCGGTCCCCGCTCCCAAGGATAGCTGACCCTGATGGACTCGAAGCGCCTGATCCTCGCCCTTGCCTTGTCATTTGGCATCCTGGCCATCTTCACCGTGCTGCAGGAGAAGTTCTTTCCGCATCCGGCCCCCAGCCCGGCGCAGACCGCGCAACAGGCTGTGCAGGCGGCCGGCACCAAGCAGGCGGCCATTGAGGCGGGAGCCCCCAACACGGCGCAAAGCGCGCCTGCCGCCGGCCCGCGCCTGGATGTGGATGCGCCGATGCTGAAAGGCAGCATCGGCCTGACCGGCGCGGTGTTCGACGATGTGGTGCTGAAGGATTATCACGAGACCATCGCCAAAAACTCCCCGCTTGTGCAGATCATGGGGCGGCGCGGCAGCACCACGCCGTCCTATGCGCAGTTCGGCTGGACCGCGCCGGCGGGCGTGAAAGTGCCGGATGACAGCACCGTTTGGACCCCCAGCGCGCAGGAGCTGACGCCGGAAAGCCCCGTTACCCTCTCCTGGGATAACGGCCAGGGCCTGATTTTCCAGCTCATCCTGAAGATCGACGACAAGTTCATGTTCACCGTGACGCAGAATGTGGTGAATCACGGGGCTTCGGCGGTTACCTTATTCCCCTGGTCGCGTGTTGTGCGCGACTACAAGCCCGTTGAGCAATCAAGCTGGGTGCTGTTTGACGGGCCGCTCGGCGTGTTCAATGGCACGCTGAAGCAGGAAGGCTATGGCGCGCTGAAGAGTGATGGCGAGAAGGCCCAGGGCGGCGTGGCGTATTCGACATCCGGCCCTGGCGGCTGGACCGGCATTACCGACAAATACTGGCTGACCGCCGTGGCGCCGGAGCAATCCGCGCAGATGAGCGCTACGATGAGCTATGGCAGCGTGAGCGATGGCGATGGCGGCGCCTATCAGACCAGCTTCATCACCCAGAACCCGGTGAGTGTACCGGCGGGCGGGCAGGCGGGCTTCACCAGCCATCTCTTCACCGGCGCCAAGGTGGTGAAGATCCTGGATTACTACCAGAGCACCTATCACATCCCGAATTTCTACAAGGCGGTGGATTTCGGCCATCTCTATTTCCTGACCAAGCCGATCTTCTTCGCGCTGGACTGGCTGAACTCACTGACTGGCAATTTCGGCCTGGCGATTTTCATCTTCACCGTCGGCGTGAAGCTGCTCTTCTTCCCGCTGGCCAGCTATTCCTATCGCTCGATGGGCCGGATGAAGGCGCTGGCGCCTAAGATCGCGGCGCTGAAGGAGCAGTATAAGGACGATCAGACCGCGCTCCAGCAGGCGACGATGGCGCTCTACAAGACGGAGAAGATCAATCCGGCCTCGGGCTGCCTGCCGATGTTGGTGCAGATTCCGGTGTTCTTCTCGCTCTATAAGGTGATCTTCATCACCATCGAGATGCGCCAGGCGCCCTTCTTTGGCTGGATTCACGACCTCTCCGCGCCGGACCCGACAAACCTGTTCAATCTGTTCGGGATGATTTCCTTCGACCCGACCGCGATCAACCCGATCCTGCATATCGGCCTGTTGCCGATTATCATGGGCGGCACGATGTTCTTGCAGCAGAAATTGAACCCGGCTCCGGCTGACCCGGCGCAGCAGCGCATGTTCCAGTTCATGCCGGTGATCTTCACCTTCATGCTGGCGCGCTCTCCGGCGGGGCTGGTGCTGTACTGGGCGTGGAACAACATTCTTTCCGTGGGGCAGCAATGGCTGATCATGCGCAGGGCGATGGCGCCCAAGAAGGCAGTCCCGGCGAAGGGCTGAAATTCGAGAACACCGGCCCGTCTCCTGAGCAATTGGAGGCGGGGCGCAAGCTGTTCGCCTCCCCGTGCGAGTTCTTCTATGCCGCGCAGGCGCTGGAGCATCTCCCGCAGCCCCGCGGCCATGAGATCGCGCTGGCGGGGCGTTCGAATGTCGGTAAATCCTCGCTGATCAACGCCGTTACGGGCCGCAAGGCGCTGGCGCGCGTGTCGCATCAGCCGGGGCGCACGCGCCAGCTCAACTTCTTTGAGTGCGAGGCTGGGCCCATCGTGCTGGTGGACATGCCGGGCTACGGCTATGCCGAGGCGCCGAAGGAGATCAAGCGCGACTGGCAGGGGCTGATGCTGGATTATCTACGCGGCCGGCCCAATCTGCGCCGTGTGTTTTTGCTGCTGGATGCGCGGGTGGAGGTGAAAATTTCCGATCTTACCGTCATGGAGCTGCTGGACCAATCCGCCGTGCCCTTCCAGGTTGTGCTGACCAAGGCGGATTTCGGTGAAGCCAGGGCCGCTCAAGCGCAAGCAGGAGGAGGTACAGGCCCTGGTGGCGAAACACCCGGCGGCACTGAACCGGATTATCACCACCTCCAGCGCGGGCGGGCTTGGCATCGAGGAGCTGCGCGCCGCTATTGCCGAATTCGTTGAGTGAGGACGAAATGAACAGCGAAGACATCACAGACGCCGCCCGGGAAGCGCATATCGTTACCAAGGTGCTGCCGTATCTGCGCCGTTATGCCGGCACGACGATCGTGGTGAAATATGGCGGGCATGCCATGGATGGCTCCCTGGCCAATGCGTTCGGCAATGATATCGCGCTGCTCAAGCAGGTTGGCATCAACCCGGTGGTGGTGCATGGCGGCGGGCCGCAGATCAACGCGATGCTCAAGCGCCTCAACATCCAGTCCAATTTCGTGCAGGGGCTGCGGGTGACGGATGCCGCCATGGTCGAGGTGGTGGAGATGGTGCTGGCCGGCTCCGTGAACAAGCAGGTGGCGGCGCTGATCAACGCGGCGGGCGCGCTGGCGGTGGGTATTTCTGGCAAGGATGGCGGGCTGATCCGCGCGCGCAAGCTGCGCCGGACCTATAAGGACCCGGATTCGCAGATCGAGCAGGCGCTGGATCTCGGATATGTCGGTGAGCCGGCATTCATTGATACTCGGGTGATTCACGCGCTCACCGGCGCGGGGCTGATCCCCGTGATTGCGCCGGTGGGGGCTGGCGAGGATGGCCAGACCTATAACATCAATGCCGATACGGTGGCGGGTGCCATTGCCGGCGCGCTGAATGCGCAGCGCCTGCTGATGCTGACCGACGTGCCAGGCGTGCTGGATAAAAGCAAGCAATTGCTCAGCGATCTGTCGCTGACGCAAATTCGCGGGCTGATCGCGGATGGCACCATCTCCGGCGGGATGATCCCGAAGGTGGAGACCTGCATGGAGGCGGTGACGCAGGGCGTGAAGGGGGCCACTATTCTGGATGGCACCGTGCCGCATGCGCTGCTGCTGGAGTTGTTTACCGAGCACGGCATCGGGACGATGATTCACAAGTAAACCGTTTTTGAAAAAACGCAGCGCAAAATTTTGCCGACCGGGCCACTGCTTATGACTTCCATTGAGGGGGCACCCCATGGAGTCACGAAACATGGCCTAGCGGACAAAAGTTTTTGGTGCGGCTTTTTTCAAAAAAGCTGCGAAATAAGCAGGAAATTTTCGATGAAGGCAACAATCTACCACAATCCAAAATGCAGCACGTCCCGCAATACGTTGCAGATTTTGCGTGACGCGGGAATTGAGCCTGAAATCATCGAATATCTGAAAACCCCGCTGTCCCGAAAAGACCTTGCGGCGCTGGCGAAAAAGCTTGGTGGTGCCTCGGAACTTCTGCGTGCCAAGGAGCCGCTGGCCGCTGAGCTGGGGCTGAAGGGTGCTGGCGAAGACGCCATTCTGGACGCCATCGCCGAGCATCCCATCTTGTTCAACCGCCCCGTGGTGGTGACGCAGAAGGGCGCGAAAGTCTGCCGCCCTTCTGAGACGGTGCGCGAACTTATGTGAAGAACTGGTTGCCGGGGCGCCGCAGCCCAAGATGTTCGCGCAGCGTGGTGCCCTCATAGGCCTCACGGTAGATGCCCCGGCGGGTGAGTTCCGGCACCACGAGGTCCACGAAATCGTTCAGCCCCTCGGGCACGGTGTGGAACATTATGTTGAAGCCGTCGGAGCCTTTGCTCTCCAGCCATTCCTGCATGGAATCCGCGATCTCGCCCGGCGTGCCGATGAATTGCAGCCCGCCGTAGCCGCCCACGAACTGCGCCAATTGCCGTACCGTCAGGTTCTGCTCGCGGGCCATTTTCACCAGTGTCGCCTGCGCGCTCTGGCTGGCGTTGGTTGGCGGCAGCTCCGGCAGCGGGGCGTCGAGGTCGAATTGCCTCGCATCCACCCCAAGGCGCATGGAAAGGTTGGGCAAGGCGCTGTCCGGATGCACGAGGCTGTCCAGAAGCTGCTTTTTCTCAACGGCTTCCTGATGCGTGCGCCCGGCGATGACGAGCGCGGCCGGCAAAATCTTCAACGATTCGCCGTCGCGGCCCAGTGCCGCCATGCGGCGATGGATGTCGGCATAGAATTCCTGCCCATCCTGCAGAGAGCGCGCGGCGCCGAAAATCACCTCCGCGGTTTCGGCCGCCAATTGCCGCCCGGCTTCCGAGGCGCCAGCCTGCACGATCACCGGCCAGCCTTGCACCGGCCTGGCGACATTCAACGGGCCGCGAACCGAGAGATATTTCCCGGTATGATCCAGCCGGTGCATTTTTTCAGGATCGAAGAAAATGCCGCTTTCCTGGTCGCGGATCCAGGCATCGTCGGCGAAGCTGTCCCATAATCCGGTGACGACATCGTAGAATTCGCGGGCGCGGCGGTAGCGCTCGTCATGCTCCATCTGGTCATCGCCGCCGAAATTCAGCGCGGATTCGGGGTTGGAGGTGGTGACGATGTTCCAGCCCGCGCGGCCGTTGCTGATATGATCGAGCGAGGCGAAGCGCCGGGCGATGTGGAAAGGCGCGTCGAAGGTGGTGGAGGCGGTGGCGACGAGGCCGATGCGCTCAGTCACCATCGAAAGGGCTGAGAGCAAGGTGAACGGCTCGAAGGAGGTGACGGTGGCGCTGCGGCGCAGGGCGGCCATCTCCATGTTCAGCAGGCCGAGATGATCCGCCATGAAAAAGGCATCGAACCGGCCGCGTTCAAGAGTCTGGATGAAGTTGACCATGTGGGAGAGGTTGAAATTCGCGTCTGGATAGCTGCCGGGATAGCGCCACCAGGCGGTATGGATGCCGACGGGACGCATGAAAGCACCGAGATGCAATTGTTGGCTCACGCAATATTCCTTCCCGGCGCTCATGCCGGCATAAATGAATCTTTCCGATCATTTATGTAAGGGAAACCGGATGCCAAGCCTCCTGGGGTGATTTTCCCGAAATCATTGACGTGATCTCCGGGCGCTGTGAGGCTGGCGGCAAAAGGAGAGGCCTGATGTTCGTGGTTATTTTCCGAGCCCGCGCCGCGCGGCTGGATGCGGATTATGCCGCAATGGCCGCGCGTTTGCGCGATCTGGCGTTACAGACATTCGGCTGCCTGGAATTCCATGCGGTCACCGAAGGCGAGGAGGAAATCGCGCTTTCCTACTGGCCTGATCTGGCCGCGATCAAAGCCTGGAAGGCGCAAGCTGAACATCTGCTGGCACAAAACAACGGGCGGGAGCGCTGGTACGCATCATATCGCGTGGAAATCGCGGAAATCTCACGCGCTTATGGCTGGCCAGAGGTTCAGCGCTGAAGCTCGTGGCCCGGCGGTAGGCGAGCAGGGTTTTGGTTTCCTCGGCGCAGATAAGCAGAAAATACAGACACCCCAGAGCCGAGGCGAGACCGATGACGACATTGGGATTCACGCAGAACAGCCATGCCATGCTGAAGTTCCTTTTCCTTAAAAAATTGAGCGGATGATTTTCGTTCCAAGCTGGAACAACCGCATACTAAAACAGGCTCATTTGCAGGTTGGCCGGGGTGCGGCCGGGAATGCGGAATTGTGAGATGTCAAGGCGGGAGCGCGCCTCATCCAGCCCGAGCCGCTGCACGGCGCGGGTGAAGCGCTGTGTCATCATCGCGGCATAAGGGCCGGTGCCGGCGAAGCGCGTGTGGAATTGTGAATCATTCAATTGCCCGGCACGGCTTTGCCGGATGAGGCTCAGTACATGGGTGGCGCGTTCCGGCAGATATTTTTGCAGCCAATCGGTAAACAGGGCCCCCAGCTCATGCGGCAGGCGCAGCATGGTGGTGTAGGCGCTGGTGGCCCCCGCTTTCGCGGCTTCCTCCAGAATCTGCTCCATCTCGGCATCGTTCAGGCCTGGGATCATTGGCGAGGCCATCACGCCCACGGGGATTCCGGCTTCCGACAGCTCCGAGATCGCGGCCAGGCGGCGGGCGGGAGAGGCGGCGCGCGGCTCCATGGCGCGGGCCAAAGCCGGGTCCAGCGTGGTGATGGAAAGATGCACCTTCGCCAGCCCCTTTGCCGCCATGCGGCTCAGAATATCCTTATCCCGCACCACGCCGGCGGATTTGGTGACGATGCCGACAGGATTGTTGAACCGCTCCAGCACTTCGAGGATCGAGCGGGTGAGGGAGAGCGTGCGTTCCACGGGCTGGTAGGGGTCGGTATTGGAGCCAAGCACGATCACGCCGGGCTTGTAGCCGGAGCGGGAGAGTTCTTTCTCCAGCAGACGGGGGGCCTCGGGCTTGAAGACGATCTTGGTCTCGAACTCCAGCCCGGCGGAAAAGCCGAGATAGGCGTGGCTGGGCCGGGCGAAGCAATAGATGCAGCCATGTTCGCAGCCCCGGTAAGGGTTCACGCTGGTTTCAAAGGAAAGATCCGGGCTGTCGTTGCGGGCGATGATGCTGCGCGTGGCATCGCGGATCAGGGTCGTCTGCGGTTTTTCAGCCTCTTCCTCATGGTCCCAGCCATCGTCGAACACCTCATGCCGTGCCGCCTCGAAGCGGTTGGCCGGGTTTAACGCCGTTCCGCGCCCCTTGAGGGCGCCGAGGGCGGCATCCTTCTTGATTTGCACGCGGGAAACAGAACTCTCTGGAAAGAGACATTGTGTTCATGCTCCGTTCTGGTTTGATTAAGGTCATTCCAGGACCGCAAGTCAAGAACAAAATAGGAACAATTAAGTTAAAAGAAAAGCCGCGCGAGGCGGCTTACCTTGGAATTCCCAAGAAATTTGGAAATCCTTAGAAATGCTCCTTTAGCCGGGGCATCAGCTCCACGAGATTGCAGGGGCGGTGCCGCGCATCGAGCTGAAAGCGCAGAATATCGTCCCACCCATCCTTCACCGCTCCGGTGGAGCCGGGCAGGGCAAAGAGATAGGTGCCGTTTGCCACCCCGCCCAGGGCGCGGGACTGCATGGTGGAGGTGCCGATCTTGGCATAGGAGAGCATGCGGAACAGCTCGCCGAAGCCTTCGATCACCTTCTCCAGCACGCGGTGGAAGGCTTCGGGCGTCACGTCCCGGCCGGTGACACCGGTGCCGCCGGTGGTGATGACCACATCCACGGTGGGATCGGCGATCCAGTCACGAAGCTGCGCCTCGATCAGGTTCGCGTCGTCCTTGATGATGGCCCGCGCCGCCAGCTCATGCCCGGCTTCGGTGACCCGCGATGCCAGTGCATCGCCGGACGTGTCGTTCGCTTGCGTGCGCGTGTCCGAGATGGTGGCCACGGCAACGCGAACGGGGATGAAGGGACGGGTTTCGTCGATACGGCTCATTGTGCGTCAGCTGTTTCAACCGCCACCGGGGCGGGGCCGGTCTGGTGCAGGGTCGGGAAATCGCCCTGGGCCAGTTCGTCCAGGCTGCGCGGTTTTACCCCGATCTCCTCGGCATAGAGCCAGCTATCGGCCAGCACCTGGCGGACGAAACGGCGGGTTTCGTCGTTCGGGATGGTCTCGATGAACAGCAGCGGGTCGGAATCGTCCTTGATCGCGCTGTACCAGGCCGAGGCCGCGCCCGGCCCGGCATTGTAGCTGGCCAGGATGGCGAGCAGATTATCCTGAATGCCCGGCTGGTCGCCGAGATATTTCAGATAGGCCTGACCTAGCGCCAGATTGGCCGAAGGATCGTTGATGGAGCCGGAAACGCCTTCCGTCTGGCGCATGGTGGCGGCGGTTTGCGGCATCAGCTGCATCAGCCCGCGCGCGCCCACGCGGGAGGTGGCGCTGGCGTCGAAGCCGGATTCAGTGCGGGCCAGGGCGTAGATCAGTGCTGGATCGACGCTGAAGCCGCCTTGCGGGTGCATGGCGGGCAAAGGCAGCCGGGCTCCGGCGATCTCATCCACCGGGCTCGGCAATGTGCCGGCGATGGCGATGGTGATATCCACCAGCCCGGCGCGGGCGGCAACCGCCATCACTGAGCGGCCGAGATCCGGCGTGGACTGGATCTGCGGCCAGAGGGCGCGCAGTGCCGTTTCCGCCTGGTCGGTCAGCCCGGCTTGCAGCAGTTCGAAGGCCAGATGCCCATCCGGCAGGGAATCAACGGCGGTGACATCCGCTTCCGTTAAGGTCGCGGCGATGCCGGTGGGGCCGAAGCCCTGGCCGAGCAGCCTTCCGGCCAGCATGCCGTAGAACGTATCCCCGGCCCAGGCGGCCTGGTGCAGCCAGTCCAGATACTGGTCCGGCTGCTGCTGGCGCAGCGCCGCGCGGGCGGCCCAGAAGGCGCTGGCGGCACGGTCATCGTCGGAAATGCCGGTGAGTGCCGCGGTCTTGCGGAAATCAGCGGCGGCGGTGGCCATATCGTTCTTCTGCCAGGCATCCAGCCCGGCCACGAAGCCACGGCGCCAAGCGGCGCCATCCGGCGCGGCGCTGGGGCGCGCGGCGCCGTGATAGGTGAGGGTTTCTTCCGGCAGCAGGGAAAGCTGCGGGGAGGCGGGCATTTGCGCACGCGGCAGCTTGTGCTGCATCAGCGTGTAGATCGCCGGGGCGGCGGGGCTGTTGGCATATTGCGCCCACCAGGCGGTCAGTTCGGCGGGTTTGGTAATGTAATTGGCGCTCAGATAGCGCTCAGCCAGCACCGAGCCGACAAGGCTGGTATCGGCCACGCGCGCCAGCATCTTATCGGACGCGGCAAATTGCCCGTCCTGCTGCAATTGCAGGGCGCGTTGATAGAAAGCCACGTCGCTGGGGGCCAGCGGCTGTGGCAGCGTCACCTCGACATCGCCGGAAGGGGCGTTGCGCGGCACGGCATAAGCTACAGTTTCCCCGTTAATGCCGTCTGCCGGCTGTGTGGGGGGCGTCGTCGTTCCCGGGCCTTGTCCCGAATCAAGGGACTTCGCCTTCGCTGGCATGGGGACCATGCAGCTGGTGGCGAAAACGGACATGGCGGCAAAAGCCGTGCGCGTCACGTTCAGGCGGGAGAGCGTTTTGAGGGCTCCTCGCATAAGGCAAGGACGTACACAGGAGTTAATGATGACGCAAGCCTTAATAGCGACACACGTCTCATGGCGTGAGACGGCCGCGGCCTGCTAACACATTTTTGCCATAGTTCGCCTTCTGATTCCAGGGATAGGCTGGAATAGAGATATGAAATTTTGGTTGGTCAGCTTTGCGTTTTCAGCCAATCTTGCAGGTTCAGCATGTCCTGCCAGGATTCGCGTTTGGCCAGGGGCGTGCGCAAAAGATAGGCCGGATGATAGCTGGGCAGGCAGGGCAGGGGGTCTGGCAGGCCCTCGATATGCGCGTCTCGCCATTTGCCGCGCAGCCGCCTGATGCCGCCCTGCGCCTCGGCCCCCAAGAGCGCCTTGGCTGCCACGGCGCCCAGAATCAGCAATCCTCGCGGCGCGATGAGCGCGATCTGCCGGTGCAAAAAAGGCAGGCAGAGTGCGATTTCGGTCTCCGTTGGCGTGCGGTTGCCAGGCGGGCGCCAGGGCACGGTATTGATGATGCGCACCTGCGTGCGGTCCAGCCCGATGGAGCCCAGCATCCGGTCCAGCAACTGCCCGGCGGGGCCGACGAAGGGTTTGCCGACCCTGTCCTCCTCGCCGCCCGGCGCCTCGCCGACGATGATCAGCCGGGCATCCGCCGCGCCATCGGCGAAGACGAGCTGGGTGGCGGTATCCTTCAGCGCGCAGCCGGAAAAGCCGCGCATTGCCTCCGCCAGCTCCTCCAGCGTGGTGCAGCCGGCGGCCAGGCGCGCGGCATCCTCCGGCCCGGCCAGCGGCGTGGCGGCGGGGCGCGGCGGCGGTGCAAGGCGGCGGGCGGGGGCGGATGCGGGCGCCTGCGGCTGGGGGAAGGCCAGCGGGGCTGGCGGCAGGGCGTGGCGGCGGTCCTGCGGCGCGTCCAGCAGCGCCTCATCCGCCCCCCATTCCCATTGCAGCCTCAGCGCGTCCAGCAGTTCCATGGCTGAATCATTATCTTGCATGCACGCCGCCCGCCAGCCCGGCTTTTGCCCCTTTACTCGCCGGTAGATTTATCATTAGACGGGCGAGACTGATTTATAAAAAAGGACGCGATAATGTCAGACGAGGCGCTGCCGCGCGAGGCGATGGAATTCGATGTGGTGGTCGTGGGCGCCGGGCCTGGCGGGCTCTCGGCGGCGATCCGCCTGAAGCAGCTGAATCCTGAACTGTCTGTCTGCGTGGTCGAGAAGGGCTCGGAGGTCGGCGCCCATATCCTCTCCGGCGCGGTGCTGGAACCGCGTGCGCTGAAGGAGCTGATCCCGGATGTCGATCCTGGGATGATCCCGCTGGCCACGCCCGTTACGGCGGATGAATTTCTGTTCCTCTCCCCAACGGGAGCGCGCAAGCTGCCGACCCCGCCGCAAATGCATAACAAGGGTAATTACATCGTCTCGCTGGGCAATGTGGTGCGCTGGCTGGGCCAGCAGGCCGAGGAGCTGGGGGTGGAGATCTATCCCGGTTTCGCCGCCGCCGAGACGCTGATCGAGGATGGCCGCGTCGTCGGCGTCGCCACCGGGGACATGGGCATCGGCAAGAATGGTGAGCCCACTGACAATTACGCCCGCGGCATGGAGCTGCGCGCCACCTACACCATCTTCGCCGAGGGCTGCCGCGGCTCGCTGACCAAACAGCTTGAAAAAACCTTCAATCTGCGCGAGGGCGCCGACCCGCAGACCTATGGCATCGGCATCAAGGAGCTGTGGGAGGTCAAGCCCGAGAAATTCCGCAAGGGCCTCACCCAGCACACCATCGGCTGGCCGCTTTCCACCGATACCTATGGTGGATCGTTCCTCTATCATTTCGGAGAGAATCTCGTCTCGGTCGGCTTCGTGGTCGGGCTTGATTATTCCAACCCCTATCTCTCTCCGTTTCAGGAGATGCAGCGCTACAAGACGCATCCGGCCATCGCTTCCACCTTCGAGGGCGCCAAGCGCATTGCCTATGGCGCGCGGGCGATCAACGAGGGCGGGTTTCAGTCTCTGCCGAAACTGGCTTTCCCAGGCGGTGTGCTGATTGGCTGCGCGGCGGGCACGCTGAATGTGCCGAAGATCAAGGGCACGCATACGGCGATGAAATCCGCCATGGTCGCCGCCGAGGCGATTGCCGAGGCCTTCGCGGGGGACAAGCCGGATACGCTCACCGCCTATCCGCAGAAGCTGCAGGAAAGCTGGGTGTGGCCGGAGCTGCATGCGGTGCGCAATATCCGCCCCGCCTTCGCGAAGTTCGGCCTTTATGGCGGGCTGGTGAATGCCGCGCTGGAAACCTACATCTTCAAGGGCAAGGCGCCCTGGACCTTCCATAACCACCCGGACAACACGACGCTGAAGAAGGCCAAGGATGCGACGCCGATCGATTATCCGAAGCCCGATGGCAAGCTGACCTTCGATCGCCTGTCTTCCGTTTTCCTTTCCAACACCAATCACGAGGAAAACCAGCCCGCGCATCTCACGCTGCTCGACCCGGAAAAGGCGATCAGCGTGAACTACCGCGAATATGCCAGCCCCGAGACGCGTTATTGCCCGGCGGGTGTGTATGAGATTATCGGCGCGGAGGAGAATGAGCCGCGCCTGCAGATCAACGCGCAGAACTGCGTGCATTGCAAAACCTGCGACATCAAGGACCCGACCCAGAACATCAACTGGGTGGTGCCGGAAGGGGCCGGCGGCCCGAATTATCCGGGCGGGATGTAAGCGCGAGGCTGGTTAGAGCAATCAACTTGCTCGCTAAAATATGGTTGGAGCGGGGCGGCGTGAGCCGAACACGCTCTAACGCGGAAAATTGCTGACCGGCTCCAGCTCCGCGAAATGCTCCCCGGCGCTGCCATTCGCCGGGGTATTTTCCGACTGCGCCGCTTGGCGGGTGAGACCTTGATATTGGTCGAGCGCGTTCTGCACCTGGCCGGGCGGCAGATCGGCTGAGAGCACTTGCCGCGCCTGGTCCATCTGCCCGTTGCCCACCAGCGCCAGCGCGTAATCGGCCCTGATCCGCGGCGTGGCATCCGGCGTGACGGCCAGAGGGCCGAGATATTGCAGCGCATCTCCCGCATTGCCGTTCAGCGCCAGCACCAGGCCGAGATTTACCTCCGTCGAGACCGTGCCCGGCTCCAGCAGCAATGCCTGCTGTAAGGGCTGCACCGCGCCGTTCAGATTGCCCCGCAGCGCCCTGGCGATGCCGAGATCGTTCTGCGCGGCGGCATTGCCGGGGTCGTCCGCCACGGCGGCGGCGAAGGCCTGCTCGGCCTCGATGGCGTTGCGCCGCAACAGGCAGCGCCCGATGCCGGTTTCGGCTTCGGAGGATTTCGGCTCCTGCCGCAGGGCAAGACTGTAGGCCGCCACGGCATCCTCGCAGCGGTTCAAAGCGTAATAGGAGGCACCTTCGTGATAGAGTGCCTGAAGATTTTTTGGATCGCTCGACAGCACGGACTGGGAGATTTTCAGCGCCATTTGCGGGTCGTTACCGGCGATGGCGGCATCCGCGACGTTCAATACGCCGGCACCCCCGTTATCGGCCTGCGGAACCAGGCTCTGCGGGTTGGTGCAGCCAGCCAGAAGCAGACCGGAGGCGAGCAGCGCATGGCGCAGCTTTTCCGGCCGGGAGGCTGGTGGACAGGCGGCGCGCTCGGTTTTCTGCTTCATGTTTTTACTCCCTTGCCGGCGAGGCGGGTTGGCCAGGGCCATGCGGCCCGAATCACTCAGTTGCGGCGCGCTTCTTATTTCGGCGGTGCGGCCGATCTTCTGGTTCCGCCTGGCCGTGCGCCTCTGGCGCTAACAGCCGGATAGCCTGTTGATATGCACCTTCTGCTTGCCATGACCTGACGGTTCTACAAACAACTTGGCGAATCGTTAAACGAAAAAGCCAAACCGCCCTTATATCCAGCTTTTAGGGAAAAACAATCTGATCACGGATCAAATCTTTGTTGCACCGGAGTGGCCGGACGGCTTTTTCCCGGCTTATAAAGAACGTATGCAAGGGCGCATGAGCATACGTATCGGCATTGCCGGGATCTCCGGCCGCATGGGCATTTATCTGGCGCAGGAAGCCGCCGCCGCCGCCACGCTATCCGGCGGCACCAGCCGCTCGGGCGCGGGGCCCGCCGGGGCGCCGCATTTTCCCGATATCGCCGCCCTGGCCCGGGAGTCGGACGTGGTGATTGATTTCACCCATGCCAGCACCGTGCAGGCCCATGCGAAAGCCCTGGCGGAGACCGAGACCCCCTGGGTGCTGGGCACCACCGGCTATGGCGCCGAGGATGAAGCCGCGCTGGAAGAGGCGGCGAAGGTGATTCCCATTATCGCCGCGCCGAATTTCTGCACCGGCGTGAATCTGGTGCTGCTGCTGGCCGAGAAGCTGGGGGCGGTGCTGCCCCCCGCGCAGTATGATGCCGAGATTGCCGAGATGCATCACCGCCAGAAGGTAGATGCGCCCTCCGGCACGGCGCTGGCCATTGGCCGGGCGGTGGCGGCGGGGCGAGGTGTTGATCTGGCGGATGTCATCGTCTCCGGCCGCGACGGTCATACCGGGCCGCGCAAGAATGGTGAGATCGGCTTCGCCACGCTGCGCGGCGGGCAGATCGTCGGCTCCCACACGTTGATGTTCACCGCCGGGGACGAGCAGATCAGCCTGACCCACCATGCCTTCGACAGGCGGGTGTTCGCCTCCGGTGCCGTGCGCGCGGCGCTGTGGCTTCATGCGCAGCCAGCAGGGCTGTATGGCATGAAAGATTTCTTGCGCCTCTGAGGTGTTCTGTGCCGCGGGGTTTTGAGGAAAAATCTTCATCTTTTCGCGGGGGCATGAGCAAAATCGTCTCGTGGAGGGGCGGGTTTTCCGCGCCGCTTTCCTTATAGAAAAAGGCGGCATATTGACCCCGGCCCCCTGATGCGCCATGCGGGCCGCGCCGTTCGAGGGTGAAGCGCCCCGCGGCTCGAAGTTATACGGGGGTTTTGCATGCGCGATCGCGGAGAGTTTCTGTTTACCTCTGAGTCCGTCTCCGAGGGCCATCCGGACAAGGTTGCCGACCGGATTTCCGACACCGTCGTCGATGCCTATCTGGCGGCTGACCCCTATGCACGCGTGGCCTGTGAAACGCTGGTGACGACCAACCGCATTATCCTGGCGGGTGAAGTGCGCGGGCCGGAGACCATCACCGAGGAATATCTGGCCCATTTGGCGCGCCTGGCGGTGCATGACATCGGCTATGATCAGGAGGGCTTCTCCTGGAGGAATGCCGAGGTGGCGGTGCATCTGCATGCGCAATCCGCGCATATCGCGGTGGGTGTGGACGCTGCCGGCGAGAAGGATGAGGGCGCTGGCGACCAGGGCATCATGTTCGGTTACGCTTGCACCGAGACCGAGGCGCTGATGCCCGCCCCGATCTATTATTCCCACCTGATCCTGCGCCGTATCTCCGAGCTTCGCCGCGCGGCCAACAGCCAGGTCGCTGGCCTGCTGCCGGATGCCAAGAGCCAGGTGACGCTGAAATATGTCGATGGCAAGCCGGTGGGGGCGACCTCCGTGGTGGTTTCCATCCAGCATGTCGAGGGCCTGACCCCGGCTCAGGTGAAGGAGATGATCCGCCCGATCGTCACCGCCGCCCTGCCGGAAGGCTGGATGCCGGAGGACAAGGAGTTTTACGTCAACCCGACCGGCATTTTCGTGATTGGCGGGCCGGATGGCGATTGCGGCCTGACCGGGCGCAAGATCATCGTGGACACCTATGGCGGTGCCGCCCCGCATGGCGGCGGCGCCTTCTCCGGCAAGGATCCGACAAAGGTGGACCGTTCCGCCGCCTATGTGAGCCGCTACCTCGCGAAGAACGTGGTGGCCGCTGGCCTGGCGGAGAAATGCACCCTGCAGCTCTCCTATGCCATTGGCGTGTCGCAGCCGCTCTCGCTCTATGTGGATCTGCATGGCACGGGCAAGGATGTGGATGAGGAGAAGGTGGCGAAGACCCTGCGTGAGCTGGTGAACCTTACGCCGCGCGGCATCCGCGAGCATCTGCAGCTCAACCGGCCGATCTACGTGCCGACTTCCGCCTTCGGCCATTTCGGCCGCACGCCGGATGCCGAGCTTGGCACCTTCACCTGGGAGAAGACCGATCTGGTGCCTTCCTTGAAGAGCGCCTTCGGCCGCTGAGACGCCGCCCGCTTGCGGGCGGTGAGACTTTGAGAGACGAAGAAAGGCCTGGGGCATGCCGCCCCGGGCCGCATTTTATTTGGTGGCTCATGCAAACCCGCGCTGAGGTTCAGACCATTTCATCCGTACCGCTTTGGCTGCGCGCAGCGCCGGTTTTGTTCCTGCTTTTCTGGTCGGCGGGATTTCCGGTCTCTAAAATCGGCATCCATTACGCCTCGCCCTTCGCTTTTCTGGCGCTGCGCTATGCGCTGGCGCTGCTGGTGCTGGTGCCCTTCGCCATCTGGCTGCGCCCGGCCTTGCCCGCGCGCAGGATCGCCTGGCTGCATGTGGCGGTGGTGGGGTTTTGTATTCAGACCGTCTATTTCGGCATGTGCTATGAGGCTTTTTCGTTGGGCACCTCGGCCGGTGTGGTGGCGCTTGTCGTCTCGTTGCAGCCGCTATTGGTGGGTGTGCTGGCACCCGTGCTGGTGCGCGAGAAAATCGGCCCGAAGGGCTGGGCCGGGCTGGGGTTGGGGTTTTGCGGGGCGGTTGTCACCATTCTGGGTTATGGCCAGAACGGGCATATCTCCACATTGGGCGTGCTCTGCTCCTTCGGCGCGCTGCTCGGCATGGCGGGGGCCACGCTTTACGAAAAGCGCTTCAGCACCGGCATGCACCCCGTTGCCTCCAACATGATCCAATATGCGGTGGGGCTGGTGACGACGCTGCCTTTCGCGCTGCTGGATTTCCGCGTGCATGTCACGCTGCCCTTCGTCACGGCGATGGCTTATCTCGTCATCGCCAATTCGCTGGTTGCCATCTCGCTTTATATCGCCATGCTGCGCTTTGGGCGGGCCTCGCAGGTCTCGGCCTTGTTCTACCTGGTGCCCCCGATCTCGGGGCTGATGGCCTGGGGGCTGCTGGGTGAGGCGATGCCGCTGCTGGCCTGGGTGGGCATGGCGGTGGCGGGGCTTGGCGTGGCGCTGGTGCGCGGGCAAAGGAAAGCCGCATGACGACTCTGAAACCACCCCCCGACCGGCTTTATGGCCGGGTGCATGGCAAGAAGCTGCGGCCCCGGCAGGAATGGCTGCTGGAGGAGTTTCTGCCACGAACCTCCTGGCCTGGCGTGCCGTTTACCATTCAGCCGCGCGAGCTGTGGCTGGAGGTGGGGTTTGGCGGCGGTGAGCATGCCTATGAACTGGCCACGAAGAACCCGGATGTGGGTTATATCGCGGCGGAGGTATTTGATAACGGCATCTGCTCGCTGCTTTCGCGCATCGCCCCGGATGGTGCGGGCGAGCCGGCACCCTTGCCTAATCTGCGCCTCTATACCGACGATGCCCGGCCGCTGCTGCGCGGGCTGGCGGATGGAGCGCTCTCGAAACTTTTCCTGATGTTCCCGGACCCCTGGCCGAAAGCCCGGCATGCCAAACGGCGCTTCGTGCATCCTGAGCTGGTGGCCGAGGTGGCGCGGGCGATCCGCCAAGGCGGGGAATGGCGCATCGCCTCCGACGATCCGACATACCAGGAATGGACGGATGAGGTGCTGGCGGCGCAGGAGTTTTTCACCGTCAGCCGCACGGATATCCACCCGGAAGGCTGGCCGCATACGCGCTATGAGGCCAAGGCCATCGCCGCAGGGCGGACGCCACTCTACTGGTCGCTGATCCGGCGGTAAGGCACTCAGCTTTTAGCCGAAGCCTAAAACGCCGTGATTTTAAAATGGTTTCAGTGGATTAACTTGACCTGGCGGTTCAAGCCGCGTCTTCCAGACGCTTTGTGAGCGCGGTGATCTGATTGCGCAGCTTACCCAGCTCATCCAGGCTCAAGCCCGTCGCGCGCAATATGCAGGCGGGGATTTTGGCCGCGCGGGCACGCAGCTTGCCACCCGCCTCGGTGAGTTTTACCTGTACCACGCGCTCATCCTGGGTGCTGCGGTGCCGGGTGAGCAGGCCCTCTGCCTCCAACCGTTTCAGCAGGGGTGTGAGGGTGCTGGATTCCAGCGATAATTTCCCGCCCAACTGGCCCACGCTCTGGTCGTCCTCATCCCAGAGCAGTGTCATCACCAGATATTGCGGGTAGGTGAGACCGATTTCCGCCAGGAGCGGTTTATAGGCACGGCTGAAAGCGTGCTCCGCCGCGTAGATCGAGAAGCAGAGAAAATCATCGAGGCGGGCGGTTGCCGCCTGATCGTCATGCCGGGCAGCGGCCATGTCAGGTCTCCAAAGCAGCGTCAAAAAACGTCACGCCGATTATATCGTTTGCGATTGACTTATGAAAGATAATAAAACAAATAGTCGTCAACGATTTAATTGCAAGTTATATAATAAAGGGAGAGCGAAATGAGCATGATTACCGCCAAGGCTGGCACGAAGATTTTCTAAAAGGATTGGGGCAAGGGGCAGCCGCTGAATGCCGATGCCTGGGATGCGCGGCTACCGGGTGATCGCGCATGGGGATGACGATCGGATTGTGCCGATCGAGAATTCGCTTCTGCGCTCTGCGGAATTTGTGAAGAACGCGACGCTGAAGATTTATAAGGGCGGCAGCCATGGGCGGCGCAGATCCAGGCGGACTTGTTCAACGAGGATCTGCTAGCGTTTATTCAGACATAAAACACTGCTTCAACATGCACGGCCATGGCTGACCCTCGGCCCTGCACGCCAATTCTCCGGAAGCGGTGTTTTCAGGCGGCCAGCGGGGCGGGAGACAAGGCCGCCATCCGCGTGGAGAGCAGGTTTCGCACAGAACCGGGAAGCTGCCGCGCGGAGCGGGCGCGCGGATAGTGCATTTCCAGAATCGGCTCGGCTGGAACCGAACGCTCCGCCCAATTGCTGAAATTCATCCTGTCGACGTTATCGACAAAACTCTCTACCGCGACGCCTTCGGCGACGAGTAATTCATGGCTTTCCAGCTCTACATGGTAATAGCTGAAATCCTCCGTGATACGCTCGCGCAGGATGGTGGTGCCATTTACCAGCGCCCGGGCCTCGGCCAGGATGCCGTTTACAAACAAAGCGTGCGAAGGCGACACGCGCAGATCCCGCGCTGGCATGCCTTCGCCAAGCGCTCCGGCCAGGATGCGGATGGGGGCGGATTTCAGCGGGTCGGCAAAGAGAGAAGAAACATCAGAGCGGCCTAGCCAGCGCACGGACTTGATCTCACCGCTGGCGGTGACCACGAGGTCGCCGGTTTTCAATGACTCCACGGCAACCTCGCCGGATGGCGTAGCAATGCCCGTACCGGCGGTGAAGCAGATGATTTCGGCCAGGGTAACGGCGCCATTGCCGTTATTTACGGCGGCGGTTTCAACGGCGTCGGTACCGGCATCGTACGAGCCCCCGCCACCGCCGCCGCCATCATTTGTGCCCGTGCCGCTACCATCGCCGCCACCGCCGCCGCCGCCGCCGCCGTAACCGCCGCCGCCGCCGCCGCCGTTATAGCCGCCGCCCCCGCCGCCGCCGAAGCCGCCATTGTCAGTACCGTCACTGCCGCCGCCGCCGCCAAAATTGGTGATGGTGGAACCGCCTGCAACTGCAGATGAGGTTTCGGCGCCGCCCGCACCGCCCTCATAGCCGCCACCGCCGCCACCGCCAGGGCCATTCCCGTTGCCGCCGCCGCCGCCGGTGCCATCTGTGCCGCCAGTGCCGCCAGAATTGAGGCCGTCGTCGCCTGTTGAGCTGGCTTTGCCACCCTCACCATCGCTGCCAGTTGCACCGGAATATGAGCCGCCGCCGCCGCCGCCAGCGACGATCAGCGGCGTGAGCGTGCCGTCGGATTCAATAAATACAAAGCTGCCGCCGCCGCCGCCGCCGCCGCCGCCGCTGTCACCGTCGCCAGTGCTACCTTTGCCACCAACGACAATCTCCAGCGTTTCGCCTGCCGTGAGAAGGAAAATACCGGTGGCCTCGGCGCCCGCGCCACCCGTGCCACCCGCGCCGGCGTTACCGCTGCCGCCTGACGCCCCTTCGGCGGTGATTTCATATTCGCCGCTCTCAGTAACGTTGAAGGTCTGGATCGTGCCTGTGAAGCTGAAGGTGCCGGACGTGCTGCCTGACATGAGTGGTGCTGCCTATGGTTGAAATGTTAATCTTTTTTCAACCTATGGGCGCATTAATTGCCTTGCAAAACACAAAAAAGTGTTGCGGCGGGAAGTCTGGAAAATTCAGAAAGATCGTCTGGAACTCAGCGCCTTGGCCCTATCGGGCGGCTACCCCTCATGTTCCTCTTCGTCCTCTTCCTCCAGGCCGAATTGCTGTGCTTCTTCGTCATATTCGAAGATTTCAGCGTAGCGGCCCCAGGCGATGACGGTGCGCAGTGTTTCCTCCGCGTATTCGGGGGACATGTGATCCTCCAGCTGGTCGCGGAAGCGCACGGCGGCGGCGCGGTGGTTGGAGCGCTGGTCGATGACGGTGCGGATTTCGGTGATCAGCGGCACGTGAGCACGAAGAGCCTCGGCGAAGATCTCCTTGCGGTCATCTGTCTCGGCCTCGGCGAAATGGCGGCCGGTTTCGGTGATCTGAATATCGCCTTCCTCCAGCACGGCGAAGCCCAGCATGCCGAGCGTTTCGCCGAGCGGCAGCAACTCGTCCACCTCGAACTGCAGGGCAGCGGCCAGGGCGGGCAGGTCGGCGCGGCCATTATAGGGTTCGCTGCTGAGCGTCTCCAGCAAGCCGGCGATGAGGTTGGTGCCGACCGGATGCAGCGGATGCGCGAAGGGGTTGGGGGCTATGGCCGCGGTGGCGGTATGCACCTCCGGCGCCTTGCGGCGGGTCATGATGCCGTAGATGTCGTCCACCATCTCGCGGAAGGCGGGGTCGAAACGGTTGCGCGGATGCGCGAAGGGCACTTTCAGCTCATGCGCCACGCGGCCGGGATTGGAGGAGAACACCAGGATGCGATCAGCCATCAGCACCGCCTCCTCGATGTTATGCGTGACGATCAGGATGGATTTCACCGGCAGCTTGCCGTCCATCCAGAGGTCGATGAGGTCGGTGCGCAGCGTCTCCGCGGTCAGTACGTCCAGGGCTGAAAACGGCTCGTCCATCAGCAACAGGTCGGGATGCACCACCAGGGCGCGGGCCAGGCCCACACGCTGGCGCATGCCGCCGGAGAGTTCCTTGGGATAGGCACCGTCATACCCGCCGAGGCCAATGAGGTCGATTGCCTCTTCCGAGCGCTCGTCGCGGTCATTCTTCTTCACGCCCAGAGCTTCCAGCCCCAACTCCACATTCTCCTGCACCGTCAGCCAGGGGAACAGGGCGAAGCTCTGGAACACCATGGCCACACCGGGTGCGGGGCCGGTCAGCGGCTCGCCACGCCAGCGCACATCGCCGGAGGTGGGTTTCAAGAGCCCGGCGACGATGCGCAGCAAGGTGGATTTGCCTGAACCCGAGCGGCCGAGCAGGGCGACGATCTCACCCTCCTGCAAGGTCAGCTCGACATCGTCCAGCACCACCAGATCGGCGCTGGCTTCCTTGTGATAGGCTTGGCGGCAATTGCGCACGGAGATGAGCGGCGTGGTCTGTTGGTCCATGGCGTTTACCCCAGCGTGGTGCGGCGGGTGGCGTAGGCGTAAAGCGGCCGCCACAGGATGCGGTTGAAGAAGATCACGAAGCAGGACATGACCGCGACGCCCAGGACGACGCGCGGTGTATTCCCCGCCGCCGTGGCCCGGGCGATATAGGCGCCAAGCCCCTGGGCGACGAGGGTCTTGTTGCCCCAGCTCGCCACCTCGGCAACGATGGAGGCGTTCCAGGCGCCGCCGGAGGCGGTGAGCGCGCCGGTGATGAAATAGGGCAGGATGCCGGGGATCATCACTTTCCGCCACCAGAGCCAGCCGCGGATATGGAAATTCGCCACGGCCTCCTTCATGTCACCAGGAAAGGCCGCGGCCCCGGCGATGACGTTGAACAGCACATACCATTGCGTGCCGATCAGCATTAGCGGGGTCAGCCAGATATTCGCGCTGACATGGAAATAGACGATGGCCAGCACCACCGGCGGAAAGAGCAGATTGGCCGGGAAGGCGGCGAGGAACTGCGCGATCGGCTGGGCAATGCGCGTGGCCTTCGGGCGAAGGCCAATCCAGACCCCCACGGGCACCCAGATGAGGGCCGCGATGATCATCAGCACCGTCACACGGATGGCGGTGTACAGGCCCATCAGCAGGGCAATGAACAAATCCCGCCAATGCAGGGTGGCGGAGACGTATTGCACGATATGCCAGGCCGCATAGATGGCCACGGCGGCGATGAGCACGAACCAGAGGCCATCCACCATGCGTGAGGGTTCGCGGGTTTCATCCACCTGGCCCGGCTGGCGGAAGGAGAGGCGCAGCCGGAAGACGGCGCCGAACGTATCACCCACAGCCTCGCCAATGGCGCGGAACAGGGCGGTGCGGCGCAGCAGCTTGAGCATCCAGGGCTCGGGGCCGGAGATGGCGGCGGTGGTCTCGAAGCGGAATTTCCCCGACCAGGCGACCAGGGGGCGGAAGATCAGCTGGTCGTACAGCAGGATCACCACCAACATGGCCAGGATGGCATAGATGATGGCGGGCAGATCTTCCTTTGCCAACGCCACCGCCACATAGGAGCCGATGCCAGGCAAGGTGAACTGGGTGTTGCCGACGGTCACGGCCTCTGACGCCACCACGAAGAACCAGCCGCCGGACATTGAGAGCATGGTGTTCCAGACGAGGCCTGGCATGGCAAAAGGCACGTCCAGCTTCCAGAAACGCTGCCAGGGCGAGAGGCGGAAGCTGCGCGAGGCTTCCTGCAAATCGGTCGGCAGGGTGGTGAGGGACTGGTAGAAGCTGAAGGCCATGTTCCAGGCCTGGCTGGTAAAGATCACGAATACCGAGGCCAGTTCCGCACCCATCACCTGGCCGGGGAAGAGATGCAGGAAGAACACCGTGGTGAAGGTGAGAAAGCCCAGGATGGGCACGGATTGGAGAATATCCAGGATCGGGATGAGCACCATTCCCGCGCGGCGGGATTTGGCCGCCAGCGTGGCATAGGTGAAGGTGAAGAGCAGCGAGAAGGCGAGTGCCGCGAACATGCGCGCGGTGGAGCGTAGCGCGTAATACGGCAGCCAGCTCGGGTCCAGATGAATGGGGGTGTTCTGGATCTCGGCGATGGGGGTGGCGATTGTGCCGCGCCCGACCTCGACCAGCGCGATCAGCAGCCCCATGACCATGAGCAGGGCCGCGCCATCAAAACGGTTGGGCAAACGTTGCCCAGCCAGGGCAGGGGGGGTGTAATTCGTCATCGGGCCGCCTGGCTTCGGGTGAAGGTCTTGAATCCCCCCTTAGCCATGTGGCGGGGGTTTGTCACCCGGTGAAGAATGGCGGTTTCATGACAGGGATGGGATTCACGGGAGATCAATGCCCGGTTGAGCCGAACCCGCCCGCGCCGCGCTTGGTCTCGTTCAGGTCGTCAACCTCTTCCCAGGCGGCGCGGATTACGGGGGCCAGCACCGCCTGGGCGATGCGCATGCCGCGCGTCACCTCGAAGGGAGCGTCACCGGTATTGAGGACGATCACGCCCACCTCGCCACGGTAATCCTCGTCGATGGTGCCGGGAGAATTGGGCAGGGTGATGCCATTCTTCAGCGCCAGGCCGGAGCGCGGGCGCACCTGCAGCTCGTAGCCATCCGGCAAGGCGATGCAGAAGCCGGTGGGAATAAGGGCGCGCTGGCCCGGCGCGATGGTCACCGGTGCCTGGACGGCGGCCAGCAGGTCCATGCCCGCGGCGCCGTGCGTGGCGTAGGCGGGCAGCTCCAGCCCCTCGCCATGCGGCAGGCGGCGGATTTTTACACCAACAGATTTCATGCGAAATAATCTCCGATCTTCGCGGCGAGCTTTGCGGCCACCGCCAGCTTGTTCATGCGTTCCCAGCGCTCGCTGCCCTGTTCTGTCAGTAGCAGCACTTCGTTCTCATTGCCGCCCATGATGCCGGTGCCGCCGACATTATTGGCGACCAGCCAGTCGCACCCTTTGCGGGCGCGCTTGGCGGTTGCGTGTTCCTCCAGCTTCTCCGTCTCCGCCGCGAAGCCGACGACAAGGCGCGGGCGTTGCGGGCCGGGGGCGGAGAGACCCGCCAGAATATCGGGATTCTCGGCCAGGGTGAGGCTGGGGGGAGCCCCGCCATCCTTCTTGAGCTTCTGCCCGGCCTCAGTGGCGGTACGCCAATCCCCCACGGCGGCGGCGCAGACGGCGATATCGGCCGGCAGGGCGGCCCGCACCGCTTCCTGCATCTCGCGCGCGCTTTCCACGTGTATGGTGGCCAGCCCCAGCGGGTCCGGCAGGGCGACGGGGCCGGAAATCAATGTAACGCGCGCGCCGAGCGCGGCCAGGGCCGAGGCGATGGCATGGCCTTGCTTGCCGGAGGAGCGGTTGGCGATGAAGCGTACCGGGTCGATCGGCTCATGGGTGGGGCCGGAGGTGACGATGGCATGCCTGCCCTTCAGCGGGCCGTCATTCAGCGCGGCCTGGATGGCGGCGAGAATTTCCGGCGGCTCCGCCAGGCGGCCTGGGCCATATTCACCGCAGGCCATCGGGCCTTCATCAGGCTCCACCACCAGCACGCCGCGGTGTTTCAGCAGGGCCATGTTGGCCTCGGTTGCCGGGTGCTGCCACATGCGCACATTCATGGCCGGGGCCACCAGCACGCGCTTATCCGTGGCCAGGAGCAAGGTGCTGGCGAGATCATCCGCCAGCCCGGCTGCCATCTTGGCCAGAATATCCGCCGTGGCGGGGGCAACGACGACGAGGTCCGCCGCGCGGGAGAGCTCGATATGGCCCATCTCGCTCTCATCGGTAAGGGAGAACAGATCCTGATAGACCCTGGACGCCGTTAGGGCCTGGAGGGATAGCGGGGTGACGAATTTCTCACCCGCCTTGGTGAGCACGGCGGTGACGCCAATGCCCGCCTTGGTGGCCAGGCGCACCAGCTCCAGCGCCTTGTAAGCGGCGATGCCGCCCGCGACGATGAGCAGGATGCGTTTCACAGCTTCCAGCCGGCATGGATGGCGGCGATGCCGCCCGAGAGGTTGCGGTAGCTCACACGCTCAAACCCCGCTGTTTCGAACATGCGCTTCAGCTCCTCCTGCGGCGGGAACATGCGGATGCTCTCGGCCAGATATTGGTAACTGGCGGCATCCTTGGCGACGAATTCACCGATCTTCGGCAGGGCCTGGAAAGACCATGCATCGTAAAGCTTTTCGAGGGCCGCGATCTGCAGGCGCGAAAATTCCAGGACCAGAAAGCGCCCGCCAGGGCGCAGCAGGCGGAAGGCTTCGGCGATTACCTTGTCCTTATTGGTGCAGTTGCGCAGGCCGAAGGCCATGGAAACTCGGTCGAATGTCCGCTCCGGCAGCGGTAGGTTTTCCGCGTCGGCCACCAGGAACTCAATGTCACCGAGATAGCCGTTGGCGGTGGCGCGGTCGCGCCCCACGCTGAGCATGGATTGGTTGATGTCGGACATCACCGCCGGGCCGCCGCCGCGCTTGAGCCAGCCAAAGGAGATGTCTCCCGTTCCCGCCGCGAGGTCCAGCAGCTTGTAATGCGGGCGCGGGCCGAGGAGGGTGAGGAATTCGCGTTTCCAGAGCCGGTGGATGCCGAGCGACATTAGATCGTTCATGATGTCGTATTTGCCCGCCACCGAGTCGAACACTTCCCGCACCAGGGTGCTTTTTTCACCCCGGGGGACGGAGCGGAAGCCGAAATCGGCAGTGTCGGGGGCGTCTTGCGGGGCATTGTTCTGGCTCATGGCGGCCTTTATAGCCTTGTTTCGTTATGCCGGAACTCCCCGAGGTTGAGACCGTGATGCGCGGGCTGGATGGTCATCTGACCGGACGGCGCATTGCCCATGTCACGCTGCGCCGTGCCGATATACGCTGGCCCGTGCCGCCCGAGTTGCCGCGTGTGCTCACCGGCGCCACGGTGCTGGGCTTCCGGCGGCGCGGCAAGTTCATGCTGATGCGCCTCGATAACGGATGGTCCATGCTGATTCATCTCGGCATGTCTGGCCGGATGCTGCTGGATAAGCCCGAGGCGGCGCATGAGCATCTGACCATCGTGACAGCAAATGGCGGGCGCGTTGGCTTCGTGGATCCGCGCCGGTTCGGGGCGCTGGATCTGGTGCGCATGGTGGATGAGGACAGCCACAGGCTGCTGGCCGGGATGGGGCCGGAGCCGCTGGGCAATGAATTCTCCGGTGCCTATTTGGCCGGGGTGGTGAAGGGCCGTTCAGCGCCCATTAAAGCTGTGTTGCTGGACCAGCGCGTGGTGGCCGGGATCGGCAATATCTATGCAAGCGAGGCTCTGTTCCGCGCCGGCATTTCCCCTGCCCGTGCGGCGGGGAAAATCTCAAATATAAGGCTGGATAAGCTGGCACGGGCGGTGCGCGAAACGCTGACCGAGGCGATCGCGGCGGGTGGTTCGTCCTTGCGCGACTATGTGCAGCCAAGCGGAGAACTTGGCTATTTTCAGCATGCCTGGAAGGTTTATGGCCGCACGGGTGAGCCTTGCGAACGCTGCCCCGGCCCGCCCGCATGCGAGGGAATCCGGCAGATCACCCAATCGGGCCGCAGCACGTTTTTCTGCTCGAAAACGCAGCGCTGAACGCACGGCCGCGCGGGTAAGCCGCCTGGTCCCCGGCCCGCGCCTCCTCGGTGAAGAAGGCTGACGAAATGTTCCCCAAAATCATAAACCCGGCGCGGCGCCGTTTCCGGATGATGGATTTATACCTCAGGTTGTGTCTATAAAATAATTTCTACCGTCTGTTGGTCAAAAAAATGTGACTTTGCTGACTAAAACGCGTCAAATGCCTTGTCGCGGTAGAGGGGCGTCGGTATGATTCTTTTGCATTCGTAAAGTTTTCCGGGAGTCTCAAGTGCCAAATACCACCGTATCTTCTACGCTGAGTAATGCCATTCTGAGCGATGGTGAGACCATTTCCGGCACCTGGACGGATACCTACAACAGCAGCAATCAGCTGACCGGCGTTTCCGGGGTGAATGTCACCCTGTCGGAGAATGGTCAGTCGGCGGTCTACACCAGCGGCACAGTTTATATTCCGGCCGGCAATGGCTCAAACTTTAACTATGAGATTGAACTGACCGGCTCGCATAACGCCAAACTCTTCCTGGATTGGGCCAATGGAAAGCTGGAGCCAACCAGCCTGTATGTCGGGACGATAACGGGCACCGGTGTTGTCCAGGGCAATACATACACGTCTTCAAACCCGTATCATGAATTCACGTCCTACCAGAAAAACGGCACGGTTCTTGGTACGCTGACCTCGGGCGGGTCGATTGTCGATCATGTGATCTGCTTCATGGCGGGCACGATGATCCTGACTCCGTCCGGTGAGGTTGCGGTGGAGACGTTGAAGGCCGGGGATATGGTTCTGACCGCGGATGGCAAGACCTTGCCGGTGCGCTGGCTGGGCCGCTCCACGATTGTTTCACGTTTCGCTGATCCGCTGCGCGCCGCGCCGATCCTGATCAAGGCTGGGGCGCTGGGCGAAGCCTTGCCGGAGCGGGATCTGCGCGTGTCTCCGGCCCATGCCCTGTTCCTCGATGGCAAGCTGGTGGAAGCCGGCGCGCTGGTGAACGGCACGAGCATTATGCGCGAGGCGATGGAAGAGCGTTTCAATTATTACCATGTCGAACTGGCGAGCCACGAGCTGCTGGTTTCCAATGGCGTTGCCAGCGAGAGCTTCGTGGACAATGTGGAGCGCTTGCATTTCGATAATTGGGCCGAGCATGAGGCGCTGGCGAGTGCCATGCCGATTGCCGAGATGGAACTGCCGCGCGTGAAGGCAACACGCCAGGTGCCGCAGAGCCTGCGGGCCAGGCTGGCGGTATGCGCGGCGGCGTTAGCACCTGTTGCCGAAGCCGCCTGAGTTTCGGTAAGGCGCGCGCCGCGGCATGTTTTCCTAAAAGCGCCTGCTCTGGTTTGATTTAATGAAACAGGGCGGCGCCGGACCAAGCCTTTAATTTTGACCAGAAAAACCGTGTCCTGGTTCGCATCGAAAAAATCCTGCGAGCGGAGCCAAGGTTTTTCACACAACCTCAAACCGTCTGGATAGAACCATGGCCACCAACACGATTGTTACGGAAACCCTGACCGGCGCAGTTCTTGCCGATGGTGCAACAATTTCTGGCACCTGGACGGATACTTATAACAGCGCCGGTACGCTGCTCAGCGTATCCAATGTGGACGTTACGGTGAAGGGAACGAATGGTTCCATTACCACCTTCACCAGCGCCACCGTGGATGTGGGGGCGCCCAACAATTATGTGGTGAACGGCCATACCTATACTAACCTTAATTACGAAATAGCGCTTTCCGGTACGAGTGGATCAAACGAGTTCAGCAATCTGTTCCTGGATTGGACTGGCACGCATCCCACCTCTCTCGCGACCAATACGATCACCTACGGTGCAAGCGGGCTCGAATACACCTCGGTTCAAGATAAAGCGAAGGTTTACGGCCTGGAGAGTGGTGGCGGCGGAAAAATCGTGTGCTTCATGGCGGGCACGATGATCCTGAACTCCGTCCGGCGAGGTTGCGGTGGAGACGTTGAAGGCCGGGGATATGGTTTTGACCGCGGATGGCAAAACCTTGCCGGTGCGCTGGCTGGGCCGCTCCACGATTGTTTCACGTTTCGCTGATCCGCTGCGCGCTGCGCCGATCCTGATCAAGGCAGGGGCGCTGGGCGAAGCTTTGCCGGAGCGGGATCTGCGCGTGTCTCCGGCCCATGCCTTGTTCCTCGATGGCAAGCTGGTGGAAGCCGGCGCGCTGGTGAACGGCACGAGCATTATGCGTGAGGCGATGGAAGAGCGTTTCAGCTATTATCATGTCGAGCTGGCAAGCCACGAGCTGCTGGTTTCCAATGGCGTTGCCAGCGAGAGCTTTGTGGATAATGTGGAGCGTTTGAATTTCGATAATTGGGCCGACCATGAAGCACTGGCCAGCGCCACGCCGATTGCCGAGATGGAACTGCCGCGCGTGAAGGCAACACGCCAGGTACCGCAGAACCTGCGGGCCAGGCTGGCGGTATGCGCGGCGGCGTTCGCTCCTGCTGCCGAGGCCGCCTGAAAAAAGCTGGCCGGGGGGTGTTCCCCACGTTGCCTGTTCAAAAACCCGGGGCCTTTGCTCCGGGTTTTTAGTTCGTGAGGCTTTCAGGCGCGGGCGGAGCCGGCCACTTCGCCTTCCTTCAATTTGCCGATGACCACCTTGTTGCGCCCGGCGGCCTTGGCCCTATACAGCCCATTATCCGCCGCCAGCACCAAAGCGCGCGCGCCTGAACTCAGCGTCCAGCCTGGAGGCGCCAATGGAGATGCTGAGCTTGCGGTGTGGAAACTCCGCGCCCGCGACGAGCCCGCGCAGGCGCTCCGCCACCAAGAGCGCATCCGTGAGGCCGGTGGAAGGCAGGATGATGGCGAATTCCTCGCCACCATAGCGGGCCAGGAAATCATAGGGGCGCAGGGCCGAGAGCAGCAGCCGCGCGACGGATTGCAAAGCAGCGTCCCCAGCGGGGTGGCCGAACTCGTCATTATAGCTTTTGAAATGGTCGATATCGGCCAGCAGCAGGGACAGCGCCTCGCCCGTGCGCTGAGCGCGGGAGGCTTCCGAAGCCAGTTTCTGATCATGGGCGCGGCGGTTGGGGATGCCGGTGAGGGAGTTGGTCATGGTCTGCTGGCCAAGGCGCGCATTGGCCTGGGAAAGCCCAATCAGCGTGCGGCGCAATTCGAGAAGCTGAGTGACCTGGCTTGCCAGTTTTCCAAGCGCTGTGCATTGGCTCTCCGGCAGGGGGCGGCTGCGTTTGTCCAGCACCAGGAAGCTGCCGAGCACTAGCCCATCAGGGGCACTGAGCGGAGCAGCGGCGCGCAAGTGCAATCTAAGAGCGGCAAGTGTGGGGCTGGTTTCACCGGTATGCGGCAGAATTTCGCCATTCTCGTGCAGGCTGGCATCGTAAAATGCGGCTTGGCGGGGCAGGCTTTTGAGTTTGGCCTCGTACGCCGCGCCGGCCCAGCTTGCCTTCACCCATTGCCCGCCGGGCGTGAAGAAGCAGATAAGCGCCACCGGCGCGTTGCAGAGATGGGCGGCAAGATGGGCCAGATCGTCGAATGACGCTTCGGGCGCGCTGTCGATGATTTCATAGCTTTCCAGGCTATGCGCGCGCTGCTCATCCATGCGGGAAAGGCGGCTCGGGCCAGGGTGGATGTCTTTTGTTCCGGCGAGCGTTGTTTCGGTGAAGTCCGGACACGGCATCATGAACCTTTTTCCATTACGGGTTCATGATGGATTGCAAAACTTAACAGCGCATAAATTTTACGATGAGGCGAGGCGAAAATTAACGTTTTCGCCGGGCCGTGAAAGGCCCGGCTGGCCAGCGTTCAGCCGAGCGCCCTCACGGCTTTTAGAACTTCATCGGCATGGCCGTCGATTTTTACCTTTGGCCAGATTTTCGTGATCTTGCCCTTGGCATCGACCAGCACGGTGGAGCGCTCGATTCCCATATATTTTTTTCCGTACATGGATTTCTCCTGCCAGGCGCCATAGGCATCGATCACCGTGGCTTCAGGGTCGGAGGCCAGCGGAAATTCCAGCGAGTATTTCTCGGCGAATGCCTCAAGCGGCTTCATCTTGTCCTTTGACACGCCGATGACCGTGACGCCGAGGCCCGAGAAATCCGGCAGCCCGGCCTGGAAAGCACAGGCTTCCTTGGTGCAGCCCGGGGTGTCGGCGCGGGGATAGAAATAGAGCACGAAGGGCTTGCCCTTCAGCGAGGCGAGGGAAACGGTGCGGCCGCCCGTGGCGGGGAGGGAAAAATCCGGTGCGGCGGCACCTTCGGTGAGACTCATGGAACAGCTCCTTCAATAATCAACCGTGAGAAAATCTCATGCGCGGCGCGGGCGGTATCTGCGATTTCTCCCCGCAGTGCCGGCAGGCTTTCAAAGCCGGTCGCGCGCAGAAGCGGTTCCAACATCGCCCCCGGCGGCTCGGCGGCGCGGATGGAAAGCCCGGTGATGCGGTTGATGCCCTGGATGCTGCGCCAGAGAAAATCGGCGTGAATAAGGGTTTCCGCCTCATTCTGGTGCAGATGGCCTGCTGCGGCCAGGGTTTTCAGTGCCGCCGCGGTGTTGGGCTGGAACAAGGCAGGTTCCGTGGCGCCATGAATGAGCTGCAGCGCCTGCGCCACGAAGCCGATCTCCATCATGCCGCCGGGAATGGCGCGCAGATCGAAAGGGCCGCGCGGGGGCATGTCGGTGGCCAGGCGCGCCTGCATGGCGGCGGTGTCGGCCAAGATCTTCGCGCGCGGTTCCGGGCGGCAGAGAGCGCTCAGAATCGCCTCGCGCACCGCGGCCGCGAAGCCCGGTGTGGCGGCCATCACCCGTGCGCGGGTAAGGGCCAGGCGCTCCCAGGTCCAGGATTCGCGCGCATGGTAATTGCGGAAGGCGGCGAGAGAAACCGCCACCGGCCCCTGGTTGCCCGAGGGGCGCAGCCGCATATCCACCTGGTAGAGCGGCCCGCCCGGCCCTTGTGCGGTTAGCGCGCCGATGAAGGTGTGGCTAAGCCGTACGAACCAGCTTGTGGGCGCGATGGCGGCGGGGGCGTGATCATAGATCAGCATCAGATCAAGGTCCGAGCCCGCCAGCATCTCGCCAGACCCCGCCTTGCCCAGTGCCACTATGGCGATCTTGGCGCCGCGTACGGGGCCTTGGCGCTCTTTCTGCGCCGCGATGACGAAGGGCAGCAATTGCGAGAGCGCGGCTTCCGCCAAAGCGCTGCGCGTGCGCCCGGCCTCGTTGGCGTCCAGCCGGCCTTCAAGTGTGGCGATGGAAAGGTGGAATTCCTCCTGCCGGACGAAGCGGCGCGTGGTGGCGGCGGCCTGTTCCAGATCCTCCGCCTCGGCCAGCAGCCGGTGCAATAGCGGGCGCGGCGCGGCGAAGCGGGCTTGCGGGGCCAGCAGCCCTTCCAAAGCCTGCGGGTCGTCGGCCAGATAGTCGGACAGCGCGGGGGCAGCACCCAGCACCGCGGCCAGGCGTTTCAGCAAAGCGGTGTTGCGGGTGAACAGGGACAGCAGTTGCACGCCCGCGCGCTGGCGGCTCAGCAACGTGTCAAAATGCGCGAAGGCCTTGTCCGGCTCCGGCTGTGCGCCCAGGGCGGTGAGCAGATGTGGCCGCAGCCCCTCCAGCAGTTCCCGCGCACGCGGCGAGCGCAAGGCGGACATGGAGCCGGAGGCCCAGTCCCGCAGGCGCCCGGCGATATGTTTCACATCCTTGAAGCCCAGCTCATGCAGCCGGGTGGTGAATTCGGCGGGGGGCGGGCCCTCCTGGCCGGGGCTTAGCGCGCCGGGGGCATCCGGCGCGCCGGCATCGAAGAAATCCAGGAAATGCTTGTGCACCCGGGCCAGCAGGCGCGGGAAATCGCGTTTGAAGCGCGGCGCGTTCAGGAAGATGCAGAACGCGTCCAGGGCCGCCTCGGTGCCGGGCAGCTCATGGGTCTGCCTGTCCGCCACCATTTGCAGCCGGTGCTCCACCCGGCGCAGCTCCCGGTAATCGGCGGAGAGCCGGCGGGCGGCGCGCTCGGGGATATGCCCGGCCCGGGCCATGGCGGGCAGGGCTTCCAGCGTGGCGGGAATGCGCAGGGCCGGGTCGTGCCCGCCCCAGACCAGCCCCAGAGTCTGCACGATGAACTCGATCTCGCGGA
Source organism: uncultured Pseudomonadota bacterium (assembly GCA_963794625.1). GTDB lineage: Bacteria > Pseudomonadota > Alphaproteobacteria > Acetobacterales > Acetobacteraceae > Acidocella. Next base: position 1,201,324 of record CAWCEU010000008.1, on the reverse strand, counting down.
TGCCGCCCCGCCCCAGCTTCACATCGAACCCGCGCAGGCCCTTGGTGCTGTGTTGCGCGTCGATCTGGCGTTTCATCTCGTGAATGTCGGAGACCGCCGCGAAATCCAGGTATTTGCGCCAGATGAAGGGGCGGATGGCGGCAAGGAAATGCTGGCCCAGGGCAAGATCCCCCGCCACGGGCCGGGCCTTGGAGAAAGCCGCGCGCTCCCAGGTGCGGCCATGGCTTTCGTAATAGGTGAGTGCCGTGGCCAGCGAGACGACAGGCGGGGTAGCGCCGGGGTCCGGACGCAGCCGCAGATCGACGCGGAAGACGTAACCTCCCTCATCGCGGGCGGAGAGCAGGGTGGTGAGATCCCGCGCCAGCCGCGCCATCAATGGCTGGGACTCGGGCTGGTAGGGCCCGGCGTCTGGGTCATAGAGCAGCACGAGGTCGATATCTGAAGAATAATTAAGCTCCCTTGCGCCCAGCTTGCCCAGCGCCAGCGCCACGAAGCCGCTTTCGCGTTCCGGCGTATCCGGGTGGGGCAGGGTGATCTCGCCATCCTCGTGCAGCTCGCGCAGCAGAAGCCTAATGGCGGCGCGCAGCGCGGCCTCGGCGAGATCGGAGAGTGCTGCGGTCACCTCCTCCAGGGGCCACAGCCCGCCGAGATCGGCGATGGCGATGGCGAGTGCCATTTGCCGCTTGGTCCGGCGCAGGGCGGCGCCGAGGGTGGCGCGGGGGATATCCGGGGGCAGCGCGTCCAGGGCCGCCAGCAGGGCCTGGGTTTCCGCGCGCGGGCCGGTTTCCATGCAGGCGAGCAGGGTGCCGGCCTCCCGGCAGGCAAGCTCTGTCAGAAAAGGGGCGTTGCCGCCAAGGGAGGCCAGCAGAGCGGCTCCCAATTCGGTGGCGGCGAAGGCGGATTCACGCGTGCCGAGTGCGGCGAAATCGGCGCGCAACCGCTCAGCCGCCGCCGGATCGGCCGCTTCTGGAAAGGATGGCTTGTGAAGATCGCCGGGCATCTGGCAAGCAGAACAGGATGAAGTTCCGCAGAGGTCAAGCGGCCTGGATTATTATAGAGGCGCTGCACCAGCTCGGCCGGATTGCCATGCTGCTGGTTCTGCTTGCCATGGCCTTGTTCGGGCTGCTCGCCTTCCGGCTCTCGCAAGGGCCGCTGGAGATCCCGCAGCTTGCCTCGCGCCTGGCCACGCGCGTCACCGGCGAGGGCGTGAACGTGCATGTGGCCGAGGCGGAGCTGGTGTGGGCGGGTTACCGTAAAGGCGGAGCGGTGCCGCTGGAGCTGCATCTGGCGGACATCAAGGTGCGGACGGATTCTGGTACCGCGCTGGCCGATATCCCCTCCGCTGATCTCTCCGTGCCCGTGGCGGATTTGTTCGGCGGGCAGGAGCCGGTGCTGCTGAACGGCGCGGGGGCAACCTTCCCGGGCGGCGATGTGCCGGTTTCCTGGTACGCCAATCTCTGGCCCGGTCCCGGCTTCACCCTGTCGCACGGGGCGGTATACGTGACCATCGGCGCGGGCAGTATCGGCAGCGGGGCGAACAGCGTGGCGCTGAGCGGTGCCGCGTTCGTGCTGGCCGTGTTGCCGGACGGGTCGGTGAAGGTCAGCGATGGCGTGGCGCAACTTGCCCAGCGCGGGCAGAGCGCGCCGCGCCTTACGTTCAGTTTCCATGCGCATCGCGACGGGTTGTGGCTCGGCAGCCTGGATGCCCGGCTGGATAAGGTGCAGGCGCAGGATTTGTCAGCGCTCTGGCCGCCAGGCGCGCTGGCGGATACGCGCCAATGGGTGACGCGCAACATCACCGCCGGAACCGCGCATGACGCGCATTTCGTCTTCGACATGGCGGCGAATGGCGATCTCTCGCGTTTCAGGATCGAGAATGTGCATGGCCAGTTCAGCGCCAACGACCTGACGCTGAGCTGGCTGACCGGCGCGGTGCCGGCGGAGCACCTGAACGGCGTTTTTGTAATGCCGGGCATGGACACGGCGGTAATCACCGCCTCCAGCGCCATGGCGGGCAAGGTGAGCCTGGACGGCGGCAGCCTGGTGATTACCGGCATGTCCGCCAAGGACCAGTATGGCACGCTGACGCTGGAGCTTTCCGGCCGGGTGCAGGATGTTTTGGCGATATTGGGCGCGCCGCCGCTCAATCTGCTCGACCATACGCCGCCTGAGATCAAAAACGCCACGGGGGAGGCGCGCGGCACGCTCACCGCCAGTATTCCCTTCAAGAAGACGCTGGCGATGGCGGATGTGGGGCTGAATGTGCAGGCCAGCCTGACCGATGTGCGGATGACAACGCTGATCCCGGGCATCGGCTTCAGTAAGGGCAAGGTTGCGCTGAGCACGGATGGCCACACGCTGCACGCCTCCGCCCGGGCCGAATTCGCCGGAGCACCCGCCAACGTCGTGGTGGACCAGAATTTTTCCAGCGAGGATGGCAGTGAGACGCTGACAATCAAAGGCACGGCCGGGCCGCCGCTCTGGCATGCGTTCGGGCTGGATACGCCGAACAATGTCAGCTCCGCCGCGCAGGGCCTGGCGCCGTTCGATTTCACCTTGAGCGGCCCGCCGGACGGCATGCAACAGGCCAAGGTGAATGCCGACCTTACCCCCGCCGGGCTCGCCTTGCCGTTGCTGGGCTGGGAAAAGGCACCGGGTAGCCCGGGAAGTCTTTCGGCCCAATTCACGCTGCGCGATGGGGATCTGGCCGATATCCAGGATCTGGAGATGCAGGCGCCCTCGCTCTCCGTGCGCGGCCATAGCCAAGGCGGACTCTTCACGCTGGCGGAGTTGCATATCGGCCGCACCGATGCCAGCGGCACGCTGACCGCCCCGGTGCGGCCGGGCATGCCCTGGATGCTGCGCGCCTCGGGCGCGGCGCTGGATTTGCGCCATGACAGCCAGGGCGGTGAGTCCACCCATGGTGCCGCCAAGCCCGGTGCCCCCGGCTCCGCTCCGGCTCCGCTCTGGTCGGCCTCTCTGGCGTTTCAGAATATCTATGTCACCAAGCCGCCCGCGCCGCCGTTGAACGATGTCAGCCTCACCGCCTCCGGGCAGGGCTATGATCTGCGCCAGGCCAGCGCCACGGCGGACGGGGTGAATGCCACGGTGGCACCGCTTTCAGGCGTGCGGCGCAGCCTGACGATGCAGGGCGATGATGCGGGAACATTGCTGCGGGTTTTGGGCGCTTATGACGGCATGCGCGGCGGCAAGCTGGATCTGCGGGTGGAATTCGGCGGCGGCAGCGCACAGGGGACGTTGAAGCTGGCCAAGGCCCGGCTGGTGAACGCGCCCGGCTTTACGAAATTGCTGCAGGCGGCAACACTTTACGGCGTGGCGGAGGCTGTCTCCGGCCCAGGCCTGATGATCGACCATGCCACCATTCCCTTCACGCTGGATAATGGCGTGCTGAACTTGAAGGGGGCCGACGCCTACTCGGAATCGCTGGGCTTTACCGCCAGCGGCACGGTGAATACCGATACGGGGATCTGCGACCTCGATACCACCATCATCCCCGCCTATGCGATCAACGCACTGCCAGGGCGGATTCCGCTGCTTGGGCACCTGTTCTCGGCGGAGAAGGGGGGCGGGCTGTTCGCCATGCGGGCGCATGTGGAGGGACCGTTGGACAGCCCGCAAGTGCATATGAACCCGCTCTCGGCGCTGACGCCTGGCTTTTTGCGCGGAATTTTCGGTCTGGGAGAGGACGCTGCTAAAAAACCGGCCTCTCAACCGGACAACACGGCAAGTGGCCCTCTAAAACATTGAGATAGAGCGCGATGACTTTAGCTTCGCTCGCTTTGCGAGCGCAGATAAAGTCTGAATCGCCCTCTAAAACCTGACTAGAGCGGGCCGGCGTGGGCCGGTCATGCTCTAGTTTTGCCCAGGTGCCTTGGAGACGACGACCATTGCCGGGCGCAGCAGGCGGCCATTGAGCTGCCAGGTCTGGCTCCAGGCCTGCAGCACGGTGGCGGGGGGGTGTTCGGTGCTTTCCTGCTCGGCCATGGCCTGGTGCAGATTGGCATCGAACGGAGCACCGGTGGGGTCCGTGCGGGTGATGCCGTTGCGTTCCAGAATGCCGATGAAAGAGCGTTCGATACCCTCGAAGCCCTCGCGCAGCTTGGTGACGAGTTCAGGCTCGTCCTCGGTCTTCTTCGGCAGGCTGTCGATGCCGCGCTTCAAATTCTCGGCGGCCTCGACCACGTCGCGGGCGAATTTCTGCACGGCATAAGCGCGCGCATCATCGACCTCGCGCTTGGTGCGGGCGCGCAGATTGGCCATTTCGGCCTCGGCGCGCAGCCATTTGTCGCGCATCTCCTGCAATTCCTGCTCCAGCCGGGCGATGCGCTCATTCGGTGCTTCCAGCAGCTTCTCGTCCTGCGGGGCAGCCTCTTCGGGCGTGATATTCTCGTTTTCGGTCATGGGCAGGGAATTAGGCGATAATCCCTCGCCAAACAAGGTTGCGGGCCTGACGGGCCTTGGCTGTAACAGCCCTGTCACGCCGTGGAGAAACCGAGTCGCGGGCGGTGTTATTCCCCCTCGCGCGGGTGGGGAAACGCGGCTATGATGATTTCATGAATATCCTGGCCCCCCTGCCGGCGCGGCTGGTGATTGAGGTCGTGTTCGATTTCGTGTGCCCCTGGTGCTATCTGGGGGTGAAACGGCTTTCTTTCCTGCTGGCCCGCAGGCAGGAGTTGGATGTGGAGCTGAGCTGGCGCCCCTTTCTGCTGAACCCTGACATGCCCCGGGGCGGCATGGCGCGGGCGGATTACATGATTCGCAAATTCGGCGCCGAGGACAGGGCGAAGCGGCTTTACGCCTCCATCGCCGAACTTGGCGCGGCGGAAGGGATCGAGTTCAATTTCGTCGCCATCCGCCGGACGCCCAACAGCGTGGACGCACACAGGCTGGTGCGCGAAGCGGCGCGGGAAGGGCTGGCGGATCAGCTGGTGGCGCGCATTTTCGCGGCGCATTTCGTGGAGGGGCTCGATATCGGCAGCCATGCCGTGCTTGCAATGCTGGCCGGGCAGCTCGGGATGGATATGCAAGCCGCCGAACGTTTTCTGGCCTCCGGCGAGGGGGCGGAGTTCGTGCATGCGGAAAACCTGCATGCACACCGGCTAGGCATTAACGGCGTGCCTTGTTTTCTTATCGACGGCGAGCATGCGATCGCCGGAGCTCAGGAGAGCGAGGTGCTGGAGCGGCTGATCGATCTGGCGCTGAGCACTAGCAGGGAGCGCTGAAGCAGAGTAGGCGGGTTTCCTTTTTTAACGGCTGCGCTACATCTTGTAACAGTGCCGTCCGTTTTGTCCTGCCAATAAGGGTCTGTATCAAGTGAAGAAATACGCGACTGTCTCTTGCCTAGCCGCGTTGGGCGCGGCTGCGTGCAATGTGCTTCCCGCCGCCGCGCAGACACCACAGCAATCTGGTATCTGGACCCTGCAGGGGGAGAATGCATCAATCTCCACAAGCTCTCCAAGCGACCGCTATTACGTGAACGGGCTGCATCTGGGCTGGACATCGCCAGCCGGAGACGCGCCAGCCGTTATTTCCGGCCTGGGTAATACGCTTTTCGGTGCGGGTACCACGCGCGTCAGCATTGGCCTGACCCAGCAGATTTTCACGCCCAACGATACCAAATCCATCAATCCGCCCACGGATGACGAGCCCTATGCCGGCTATCTCGCCCTCAATCTGGGCATGATTCAGGATGGCGAGAATACGCGTTCCATGTTGGGGGTGGATCTCGGCGTCGTTGGCTCGGGCGCTGGCGGTGAGCTGGTGCAGAATAATTTCCACAGCATTATCGGCCAGAAGGGCACGCATGGCTGGGCCTATCAGCTTCCCAACGAGCCGGCGATTGACTTCAGCGCCGCACGAATTTGGCGGCTATCCATGGGGTCGGTGGCCGGGCTGGAAACGGATGCGCTGCCGCAGATCTCCGGCATGGCCGGGTTGACCCAGGATTACCTGCAGCCCGCCATCGGCTTTCGCATCGGCAGCGGGCTGTCCAGCGATTATGGCCCGCCGCTGCTGACCCAGTCCCCGACCGGCGGCGATGCCTATAACCAGGTGCGGCCTCTGGCCTGGTATCTCTTCGCCGGTGGTGCCGCCAAATTCGTCGCGCATGACGAGTTTCTGCAAGGCTCGGTTTTCCAGGACAGCCGCAGCGTGCCGATCAAGAATGTCGTCGGCAGTTTCGATGTGGGTGTGGCCGTGCTGTGGCGGGGCCTGCGTTTCAGCTACACGCAAGTGTTCCAGACCGACCGTTTCGATGACCAGCAGGGCAGCATTCACGAATTCGGATCTTTCGCCATTTCTGGCATGTTCTAGCGCTTCGGCGGGAGCCTATTGGCGGCTGCACGCAACGGCTCTTCCGCCCGTTTAACCGGCGTGGCTTGAGGGCGGCCCGGCGCGGGGCCGCCCTTTTTCGTGTCAGGGTACGTAGTAATAGGCGCCGGGCGCGACATAGACAGGCCGCGGTGGCGGCACGACGACCACGGGGGCGGGAACCACGACCACCGGGGCCGGTGCGGCATAAACGGGTGGCGGCACCGGATGGGTGGCCGCGCCGATGGCAAGGCCCGTGGCCAGCCCGGCCAGAGCCCCCGCTGCCGCCGCGCCGGCGCCATATCCATAGCCGCAGCACGGATGATAGGGGCCTGGGCCCCAATGCTGCACGGTAACGCCGTGCGGCCCCGCATAGGCCCAGCCATTGGCCAGTGCCGGGCTGGCTGCTCCGGAAAGAAGGGCAAAGCCGGTCAGGCCCGCCAAAATCAAATTATGCCGCATTTGCCGGTTTCCTTTACATGCTGTTCCAGTCGGTTTGATTGAGATAGCCCTTGGCCCCGCTATCGAGCTTGTCGAAGCGCTTCTGCAGTGCTGCCTGCTGCTGTTGCGGGCTCATCTGCTGGAAGCGCTGGGCGAGCATGCCGTGCGCCTGCATCAGGCGCGGGGTTTCGTAAGCCTCGAATTCCTGCAGTGTCACCTGGCCGTCGTGATTGGCGTCCGCGACGGCGAAATCACCGAGCTTTGGCGCGGCCAGTGCGGGGGAGGCGGCCAGCAGCCCGCCTAGACAGATAAGGGCGGAGAGTTTTTTACGCATATTCACATTATCCCATGCCGTTCTTGATGCTGCTGTTACGGATGGGAATTGTAAGCGCGACAGGCGGAAACGTGACATTTCGTATCGGCGCGGGCCACGGAAAAGGCCGGAACGGTGTTGCGTCCCGGCCTTTTCCTGGATGGCTTTTTCTCAAGGTTACGAATGAAGATCGTGACGGCGCCGGGCCTCGACCAAGGCGCGGCGGCCTTGCGGGGAAATGGCGTTCAGCGCGTTCAGCAGCGGCGCGCGGAAGGCGGACTGGAATTGCCCCCAGCTTGCCTGCCAATGGTCGAAGGCCGCGGCGGTGGCGGCCGGATTATAAGGCTGGGCCAGCACGGCTTCGGCCAGGTTTTGCCGGGCGATGGCCATCTGGTCCGCGGCCGGGCCGAAACTTGTCTCGCCTGCCAGCAGCGCCTTGTCGAAGGCTGTGCGGTCGGCGGGGGAGAGGGCGGCTTCCGCCTCGATCAGCGCCCTTTGCAGGGGCGGTTGCGTGGCGATGTCGGATTGGAATTGCCGGCTCCGCAGCACATGCGTGCCGATCACGGCGAGCAGGAATAGATTTAGTGCCAGGGACAGGAGCAACGCCGTTTGGCGCCAGGGAAAATGTTTCATTCCGTCAATCCGTGAAGACAGGTATGGCGGCGGGCTGCAGCGCGGTCAGCAGGCCTGAGGCGGCTGGCGGCGCGGTAGTGAGCAGCCCCACCATCAGCCCCGCGGCAACCGCGCCGGAGGCTCCGGCGGTTATCCAGCTCCAGCGCGGCAGGGCGGGCAGCCAGCTTCGGCGCCGGGGCGCGCGGGCGGTGAGCCGTGCCGCGATTCCGGCCGATAGCCGCGCCAGATCTTCCGGACCAGGTTCGGGTCGCGCCAGGCCGGCCAGTGCGGCGTCCAGCGCCGCCGCTTCGGCCAGCATGGCGCGTGCCTGCGCCGAGGTGGTGAGCAGAGCCTCCGCCTCGGCCCTCCGCGCCTGTGGCCAACGCGCCAGATCCGCCCCGTAAGCTCCAGCCAAATGCCGGAATGTGGCCAATGTCAGCATCTTGCTTTCTCGTTCCTCATGGGTTCTGCGCTGGCCAGTTCCAGCCTTGCGCCGCGTAATAGCTCTGCAACTGTGCCACCACCTGCTTGGCCGCGTTCTCTTCCGCCGGGGTCATGCCGGTGCGGCGGTTCATCGCCACGTCGATGGCGCCGCCAATGGCCAGATGCCAGACATTATGCGTCGCCAGGGCAATACCGGCGGGCAGGATCAGCCCCGGCTTGGCGCCATTCTGGCTGGACAGGGCAAACGCCTCCGTGGATCCGGCGGCCTGGCCGCCAGGGCGGACCGTCACGCTCATCGAAACCTGCGCTGCCCCCGCGCCTAGGCCCACGGCCAGCCGGGCCGCTGCATTGCCGGGGCTGGCGGAGGAGATGCTGGCATGCAGCACCAGCACGCCGGGCTGGTCCAGGGCTGGGTTGTAGATGGCGGCGGGCACCCGCGCCGCGGCCAGAGTTTGCAGCAGGGCGGTTTGCATGCCGCTGGCGGCGCCACTTACCTGTTGTGCTTCCGGGCTGGTTGCCTGGGGCGTGGCTGTCACCTGTACCAGCACTTGCTCCGGCGGTGGTGCGCCAGTGCTGCTGCCGGTGCGGTTCAGCCCAGTGACCCGCGCATGGGCACACCCCGCCAAGGCGAGAACGGCAAGGCCCAGGGCTGCTGCCTTCATGATCTTCATCGCATTCATATATGTTCCGTTCAGTGGCATAACCCTGTTACGTATCCAGCCCAGCCCGTCCCCCGCTGCCTAGCGTTTTGCGAAGCTGTTCGCGGGCGCGGGCGAGCAGCCGTTCCACCGCTTTGGGCGAAAAGCCCAGCACCCGTGCTGCCTCGGCGCCTGAAAGCCCTTCCTCATAGACCAGCAGCATGGCCGCGCGCTGGCGGGCGGGCAGGCGGCGCAGCGCGGCTGCCAGATTTTGCGAGGTTTGGCGCGCCGCCAGGCTCTCCTCGGCATCCGGGCTTGGGTCGGTTTCGTCATAGCCCTCCGGCAATGCCTCACCACGCCATTTACGGGCTTGGTCGATGCAGAGATTGACGGTGATGCGGTACAGCCAAGTGGAGAAGCGGGCAATTTCTGGATCGTAGCGGTGAATCTGGTGCCAGACGCGCAGCAGCGCCTCCTGCGCGGCATCCTCGGCGGCGGCGCGGTCGCGGCAAAGGCGCAGCGCCACGCGCAGCGCAAAGGGGCCGTAACGGCGCACGATCTCCTCAAAAGCCGCGCGGCCGCCGGATTGGGCCAGGGCGGCAAGCTCTGAGTCGGTGGCGCTTTCCAGGCTGGAGCGCATGCTCATCCCGCCCGCCTCTCATCCAAAGGCAGGGGCGCGTCGCGGCGGCACCGATCGGTCACGCAATCTCCTTCACGCCAGGCTGGTCCTTGATGTTACGCAGGCCGTGGGGGAGATCCCCGTCTTAGAGCGCGATGGCTTTAGCTTCACTCGCTTACGAGCACGGATAAAGCCTAAATCGCCCCTTAAAACATTGATGTAGAGCCGGATTCAGATTTTAGAGCGGATCGCTGCGCGATTCGATCTAAAATCATCCGGCCCTAGCTGCGTTTCAGGAAAGCGCGGAAGGCGGCGAGGGTTGTTGGGGAAATATGGTGCTCGATGCCCTCGGCATCCTCTTCCGCCGCCTCACGCGGCACGCCAATGGTGGTCAGAACCTCCACAACCACCCGGTGGCGTTCCCGGCTTTTCGCCGCGAGCTGGGCGCCCGCCTCGGTCAGGAACACCCCGCGATACGGCAAGGAGGTTGCCAGGCCCTCGCGCTTCAGCCGGCCGATGGTCTTGATGGCGGACGCATGGGAGATGCCAAGGCGCCGGGCAATATCCGTGGGCCGGGCGCCGCCGGTGCTGGTGAGCAGATCGTCGATCAGCTCGGCATAATCCTCCAGCGTGGCGCTGGATTGCGCGGCGCGGGTCTTGCCGAAGCGCCGGGCCTGGGTCGGCTCGGCCGGCAGCGCGGTGGGCTTGGCATTTGCGGCCATTTTATGGCGGTGCTCCACTATGACGCATGCTTTGCGGGAAAAGCCTCATGCTGGCAAGGCCTTCCGGCGGCTGTTGTCGCGCTGCACCATTTTGCTATAGTCAGGGTCCAGGTGGCATGCGCCACGCAGCTACCTGAACTTGAACTTTTTGCAATCGACTCAATCACTCGTCCGGAAAGCGGGCGACAAAAACATAAGGGGCACAGCCGTGGCCAACGAAAAATCGCAGAACGTGCAGGACGTTTTCCTGAATCATGTCCGCAAGAGCAAAACTCCGGTAACGGTGTTCCTGGTCAATGGCGTGAAGCTGCAAGGCGTCATCACCTGGTTTGATAATTTCTCCGTCCTGCTGCGCCGGGACGGGCATACGCAGCTTGTCTACAAGCACGCCATCAGCACCGTGATGCCGGGCGCGCCGATCATGCTGTTCGATGCAGCCCGCGCCGAGGGTGCGGCACCGGCCTCGGGCGCCGAGGGCGGGCCGGGCACGCTGAAGCTGAGCCGTTCGCAGGAGCCGCAATACGATCCGGAAACCGAGGGCTGACGCCCCGGGCAGCGTAATGAAAGAGACCGCGCCCCCGCCGAGCCGGGCGGCGATCCTGTTGCCTTGGGACAAGCAGGCGGCCTTTGCCGCCGGCCAGAACCGTTCCGCCGAGGCGCGCCTTGCGGAGGCGGTGGGGTTGGCCGCGTCCATCGGGCTGGTGATTGTGCATGAGCAGATCTTCCAGCTTCGCTCCCTCACCCCCGCGACCCTGCTTGGCAAGGGGCAGGTGGAGGCTGCCGGTGCGGCATTGAATGCGGCGGAGGTGGATGTGGCGGTGGTGGATGCCACGCTCACCCCCGTGCAGCAGCGTAACCTCGAAAGAGCCTGGGGCACCAAGGTAATCGACCGCACCGGGCTGATTCTGGATATTTTCGGCGAGCGCGCCCGCACGCGCGAGGGTGCGTTGCAGGTGGAGCTGGCGCATCTGGACTATCAGCGCTCCCGGCTTGTGCGCTCCTGGACCCATTTGGAGCGCCAGCGCGGCGGTTTCGGCTTCCTGGGTGGCCCGGGTGAAACGCAGATCGAGGCCGACAGGCGCCTGATCGGCGACCGGATCGTGCGGCTGAAGGCGGAGCTGGAGGATGTGCGGCGCACACGCGGCCTGCATCGCGGCGCACGCAAGAAAGTGCCCTACCCGGTGGTGGCTTTGGTGGGCTACACCAACGCCGGCAAATCGACCCTGTTCAACGCGCTCACCGGGGCGACGGTGATGGCCGAAGATCAGCTCTTCGCCACGCTGGACCCGACCATGCGCGGGCTTACCTTGCCTTCCGGCCGCAATATCATCCTCTCCGACACCGTGGGGTTCATCTCCGATCTGCCGACCGAACTGGTGGCCGCCTTCCGCGCCACGCTGGAGGAGGTGGCGGAGGCGGATCTGCTTTTACATGTGCGCGATGTATCCCATCCCGACACCGAGGCGCAGGCGAAGGATGTGCGCGCCGTGCTGAACCGCATGACCAAGGATGGCGCGCTGGACGAGGATTGGCCCGCCCGTACCTTGGAGGTGCTGAACAAGGCCGACATGCTGGGCGGTGTGGCGCATGTGGTGCAGGGCGAGGGCATCGCCGTTTCCGCTCTTACCGGCGAGGGTTTGCCGCGGCTATTGGCGGGGATCGATGAACGCCTCGCGGCGGCGCAGCAAGTGTTTGAGCTGCAAGTGCCGGTGTCCGACGGCGCGCGCATCGCTTGGCTGTACCGCCATGGCGAAGTGCTGATCCGCGAGGATAACGAACGCCACGCGAAACTGCAGGTGAGGCTTTCCGCTACCGATAAAGCAAGGTTCGAGGCGCTATGAATGGGAGCGAGGTACAATCCGTTATCGATCTGCTGCGGCATGTGGCGCGGACGGAGATTCTCCCCGCTTCAAGAAGCTGGCGCCGGAGGATGTGCGCACCAAGGCCGGGCCCCTGGACCCGGTGACGGTGGCGGACGAAGCGGCGGAGAGGGCGCTGAAGGCCGGATTGAATGAGCTGTTTCCAAGCGATGATGTGATCGGCGAGGAGGCTGTTTCGAGCGGCGCGGCGCGGATCGAACGGCTTTTGGAGCCAGGACGGGTTTGGATTCTGGACCCGATCGACGGCACCGCGAATTTCACCGCCGAGCTGCCTTTGTTCGGGGTGATGGCCGCGCTGGTTGAGGAAGATGAGATTCTGGCCGGGTTTATCTTCGATCCGTTCGGCAATGATTGCGCGGTGGCGCTGAAGGGCCAGGGGAGCTGGCTGGTGGCGGCGGATGGCACGCGGCGCCGGATGCATGTGGCGGCACCGGTGCCGGTGAGCGAGATGGTGGGTTCCATGTCCTGGCGATTCATGCCGGAGCCCTTGCGCTCCCACGTACTGCACCGGCTGGATAGGCTGGCCGCCGTGACGGATTACCGCTGCGCCGCACACCAATACCGCATGATTGCCGCCGGGCATTGCCATGTGCAGATGTTCCGCAAGCTGCTGCCCTGGGACCATGCGGCGGGCGTGCTGCTGCACCGTGAGGCGGGCGGCCATGGGCGGCATTTCGATGGAACGCAATACCGGCCTTCAGCGACGGGCGGCGGGCTGTTGCTGGCGCCGGACGAGGCAAGCTGGAATGAATTGGCGGACGCGTTGTTGCGATAACTTTTTGTTTAGATGATTAACGGACGTTTAACGTCGGCTTTTCAAAATTCAAGATCGTTCCATCAATCCCTTGCGGGGTCAGCGGCTTTCGCCAGCCGCACCGCTGTATGGCCGAATCCAACTTTCAGGCTTGGCATGATCATGATGAGATTATCCTCCGGCGTGCGGATCTCCTCATCGCCGTCATGGGCGATCAAAGTACCTGCCTGAGCAATGATCTCGCCGCCGCGAAACTCTCGTTCGAATGTAAAACGGTTGGTGCGGGCGGTAACCAGCTTCACCACTTCGGCGAAGCGGCTTTGCGTTGCGGGGGCGGGGGTGTTCAGCATGCCGGCCTGGCGCAGCAGGGCGCGCACGGTGGCGCGGCTTTGGTCCACGGCGGCTTGCTGCCAATGCGGCCCGGCCTCCACCAGCAGGCAGGCCGCGCCGTGCGGAGAGTTCTCGGTGAAACGCCCGTAATCGATCAGCCTTTTGCCGCCCGCATGGCCGGTATCGGCCACCACCAGATCCGGCGTGCCCACCGCCATGCCAAGGGCGCGCCCGCGCGGCCCGGCACCGCAGAGCAGCACCGGATCGGAAGGCCAGAGCATGGAATGAAGGTCGAGCAGCATATCCGCCGAATCGACGATGGGCTTGATCTCGCGTGCCCGGTCCAGCTCCGCTGAGCGGCGCACCCCGAACAGCGCGAAATCGTCCCAGACGCGGTTCATATCCTCTTCCACATAGCGTGAGGCGATGGGGTTTTGCGCGTCGAACCGGGCAAAGGCGGCGAGGTTGGCGAAGCCCAGCGTAAGCTTGCCACGCAGCGGCCTGAAGCCACTCGCCAAAATCTCCGCCAGCACGATGGCGCCCGCGAATTCGTTGCCATGGATTAACGAGACCAGCACCACATGCGGCCCGGCCAAGCCGGATTCGATGCAGGTGAAGCCGGGGATGCCGGTATTGCCCTCGGCATAGGCGGAGAGGTCCGGCGGCGTGATCTCCACCGGAAACACCGGCAGCCCCGGCGGCAGGGTGGAGGGCGGCACGGCGGGCGTTGGGCCGGAACTCATGCCCGTCACTCTAGCTTACCCATGGTTGCACGCAATGCGGCGGGTTGACGTTGCGCGCCGCGCGCCGCAAAGCCGCGCCATCATGGTTGATGCCCGTATTATCTGTACCGATCTGGCGGGGCTGCGTGCCCAGGCTCTGGGGCTGGCCGAGGCGGCCGGTCTGGCGCCGGATCTCCGGCCTTTGAGCTTTCGTCCGCCCTGGCGGCATATCCCCACCAATTTCTGGTTCAAGCCGCGCTGGGCGGTGGGAGAGGAGCTGTTCGCGGCACCGCTGCCGCCGGTGGTGATCGGCGCTGGCGGAGCGGGTGCGCGCGTGGCGGCGGCGTTGCGGAGCCAGGATGTGAGAGCGGTGGCCATCCAGCATCCGCGCATGGCGCTTTCGCGGTTCGATGCGATTCTGGCCGGGCGGCATGACGGCATCGAGGGGCCGAATGTGATCGTCACCCGCACGGCGCTGCACCGGGTGACACAAGCACGGCTGCGGGCGGAGCGGGACATCTGGGCGCCGCGTTTCGCGCATTTGCCCCGGCCGCTGGTGGCGGTGCTGCTGGGCGGCTCCAACGGGCGTTACAGGTTCGAGGCGGCCGAGGCGAAGCCGCTGGCGGCGCAGCTTGCCGGTGTGGTGAGGCAGGGGGCGGGGCTGATGATCACGCCCTCGCGCCGTACGGCACCCGAGGTGATGGCGATTCTGCGCTCAGCTCTTGAGCCGCTGGGTGCCTGGATCTGGGATTTCACCGGGGAAAACCCCTATTTCGGCATGCTGGCCTGCGCGGATGCGATTATCGCCACGGCCGATTCCGTCTCCATGGTCTCCGAGGCGGTGGCCACCAGCGTGCCAGTGTTCCTGGCGCGTCTGCCGGGTAAATCCGCGCGCATCGGTGCCTTCATGGATGCGCTGGTGGATGATGGCCGGGTGCGGGATTTTGCCGGGCGGCTGGAGCTGTGGGATACAGCGGCACTGGATGACACGGAATGGGCGGGGCAGGAGCTGCGCCGCCGTTTGGGGTTATAAGCGCATGCTGGATATCGAGACCTTCGACAATAAGCGCGGCGGCAACGTGGTGTACAAGGCGCTTTCCCACCCGCTGGCCGCGCGGGCCCTGGCGGCGCTGGCCGGGCATGCCGGGCCGGTGGCGCTGTTCGACCCGGATGGCATTGCCGGCCCGCTGCTGGCGTTGTGCCCGGATTTCGATGTCGAGGGTCTCTATGTGCAGGACACGCAGGCGCTGGGGCAGATCCGCGCTGGGCATGTGGCCCGCGCGCTGACCGAGCTGCCGCATGCGCGCGTACACACGGTGCTGCTGGCCGCCTTCGATGCCGGGCGCATGGCGCAGCGCCTGCAAAGCCTGCTGCCGCCAGGGGCTGAATTGGTGACGCTGGATGCGGTGAGGCTGCCGCAGGGCTGGTTGACCGTGCCGGGGCGTTACCTGGAGGCGCGGAATTTCGCCACCAATTTCGTGTTCTTCCGCGACGATGATCATTTCGCCACGCGCCTCACCACCGCTAATTATTGGTCGGGCTATGGCGCGAAGGAGGTGCTGTTCCAGCACATACTCTTCGGCCAGGGCGGGCAGGTGCTGGCGGAATGGGCGCAAAAGGCTCCTGCCGGAGCGGGCGGCTATGTGCTGGATAGCCGCGAGGTGCGTGCCCGCTTTGGGCTGAAGTGCTTTACCGGGCAGTTGTTCATTCATGCCGTCGGCGTCGCCGGGCATGACGTGGTGAAATACGCGCTGGATACCTACGCCACCGATAATGGCGCGTCGCTTTCCTGCACGCATGACGCCAATGCCTGGCCTTCCGCGCGCTTTGCCGGGCTGCCCGCGCCGCGTGAGGATGAGCGCGTCGTGCTCTGGGTGCAGAACAGCCATGGCGTTGCCATCCCGGCGGGCGGCTTGGCGCTGGACCGCATGGGCGCGGATGCCCCCGTGGCGCTGGAGGAGGAGATCCCGCCCTTCGCCACCCGCGCGCTGGATGTGGCGGAGCTGTTCCCTGATCTGCGCTGGCCCGCACAGCTTGAGCTGCGCGCCGGTATGCATGTGGTGCGGCCGCGCTATGAGGTGGTGCGGGATGGGCGCACGCGCATCGCGCATGTGAATGTCGAGCGTGGGGATCTGCAGCCCGATCCTGGCATCAAGGCGCTGCATCCCGCCATGGGGCGCGGTTATCTCCTGCCGTTCCCCGTGTTGCCGCGCGGGCGGTTCAAAACCATCGCGCTGCCGACGCCAATGGTGGAGGCGGAGCGCGACATGCCGCTGCGCATGGATGTGTTCGCGCCGGATGGCAGGAAGCTGGCGGAAAAATTCCTTGGCCGCTTGCCGAGGAACCATGATTGCGCCGTCGATCTGGACGATGTGCTGCCGCCGGATGCGCTGCCCGATGGCGGGCATGCCGAGCTTGTCTATGATTTCCGCGAGGGCGGTGAGGCGGATGGCTGGCTGCATGCGCTGTTCCGCTTTGAGGACCGTGTGAACGGCCACGCGGCGGAAAGCAGCTTCGGCGCGCATATCTTCAACACGTTGATGGTCTATAAGAACGAGCCGCAGAGTTATACCGGCAAGCCGCCGGGGCTTTCCACCAGGCTGTTCTTGAAACTGGGCTTTGGCGGGCGGGAGAGTTTCTGCGTGCTGATCTACCCGGCCTCTGCGCCATGGCTAGAAAGCTCCAGCACGGAGCTGGAGCTTTACGATGGGCAAGGTGTGCTGCTGGAGGCGGCGCGCATTCACATTGCCTGTTCGGGTTCAAAACTGGTCAGGCCTGTACAATATTTTTCGTCATCCGCGTTGAAGGCGGCGGGAGAGGCGGGCTATGTGCTGATCCGTGACGTAACCTGCAGGCTGTTCGGCTTCCATGGGCTGGAGAACGAAGCGGGTGGCTTTTCGCTTGATCATATGTTTGGATTTTGATCTCGTGGCACCTAACTTAGCGGAAATTCAGCTATTTCCTTAGGGCTTAACGAGCCGGTTTCATTCTTTTCATTTTCAGCTGCAAAAGCTTGAAGCTTTCTTGATCTTCCCAAAATGTCCTTTTCCAAAAGACGTTTTGAGGGGATCTGGAATGCCGTATGTCCTGCTTTGGCTGCTTGGAATTCCGCTGCCGATCATCATCATTCTGCTTCTGTTGTTCCATTAAGCGGAGGCTGTGATGAGTGAATTTGCTGCAAGGCCTGGCGTGCTGCCCGGCGCGGCGGTGGGGGGTCCGGCACAATCCGCGGCCGGGACCATCGGCGGGCGCATCCGTGATCGTTACCAGGCCGCGCAAGCAAAAAAGCGCCCGTCAGGGCTGTTTGGTGATCACGAGCTGGGAGGTATCATAACCCAGTGCGGCGGCACGGTTGATCAGCCCCCGCAATTCGGCCTCGCCGGGGGTAGGGGTGCGGGAGAGGATCCAGAGATAGCGGCCAGAGGGATCGCCCACGATCGACCAGCTATAATCCGGCGCATGATCCAGCACCCAGTAATTGCCGATATAGAAGGGGCCGAAGAAGCTGACCTTCAGCTTGGCATCTTGTGAAGTCCGGCACCAGCCTGGCGGTGCCGCGGGTCACGCGTTCCTTGCCATCTTCCGTTCGGCAGGCGTTCACGATGTTGATCTTGCCGTCCGGCCGCAGGCTGTAATCGGCGGTCACGCCTTCGCAGCCTGCCTCGAAGGATTGATCATAGCGCGCCACCTCATACCAGCGGCCCAGATAATCGCGCAGCGAGACGGCCCGCAGCGGCTCCGGTACCAAGGGATTGCCGACCGGGTGACGCCTCAGCAGCATTGCGTACCCCGCCACGGCCAGCACCGGCAGTGAGATAGCCGCCAGGCGCAGCAGGGTGGAGGGGGCGTTGCGGGGAGCCGCCATGCGGGCACAGACCTTCTTGCCGTGAAACCAATGGCTTTTAGATGGGGATGCGGGGGCGGCGCGTCCAGCTCCCCGGTTCAGGCGGGCTGGGAGAGCAAACCAGGCAATGCGGGTGAGGTTTCGCCGAGCGGCCGCCACTGGCCGCCGCGCAGCACTTCGCTGGGGTGGAATTTGGCCTTATACGCCATCTTCCGGCTCTCCTCGACCCAATAGCCGAGATAGACATTCTCAAGCTCCAGCTCGACTGTCCGGCGTGCCAGCCAGATGATCGCATAGGTGCCGAGCGAGCGGCTGCCGAGGCCGGTCTCGAAGAAGCTGTACACGGCTGAGAGCCCATCCCCCAGCCGGTCGGTCAGGCAGGCCCCGACCAGCCGGCCATCGGGCAGGCGGAATTCGATCACCGAGGTTTCGATCGGCGTGTCCTCCACCATGGCGCGGTAATCGTAGAAGCTCATGGTGGACATGTCGCCATCGCCGTGGCGGGCTTGCTGATAAGCCTGGAACAGCGCGAATTGCTCGGCCGTGGCGCGGGGCGGCATCTCCTGCACCATCAGGTCGGCGTTGTTCCGCTCAATCCGCCGCTGGGTCCGGTCCGGCGTGAAATCGCGCGCGCGGATGCGGATGGGCACGCAGCCATTGCAGTTGGGGCAGACGGGCGCGTAAGCGATGTTATGGCTGCGCCTGAAGCCGCCTCGGGAGAGGCGGTCATGCAGCGTTTCGGCGGAGACGCCAGCAAGTTCAGTAACCACCTTGCGCTCTGTCCGCCCTGGCACATAAGGGCAGGGCAGGGGCGCGGTGGTATAGAAGAAATGCGGTCTCCGGGCGGGCTTGAAGCTCATTCTAAGCCCTATGTTTGGGACTCGGAGGCCCCGCGTCAATAAGGAAATTGCGTTGCGCGCACAAGCGTGAGGCCAGAGAGGATGTCATGCGCGGTACGGCGGCGTGGATTAAGGAAGGCAAGCAGGAAAGGCAGCCCCGCGAAAGCGAAGCTGAGCCAGAGCAGCAGAGTCCAGACGAAGGCCTGGGCCAGGGTGGGGGGCTCCAGCGTGGTGTCCTGCCGCACGGCGAGCCCGGCCAGGCGCTGGCCCGGCGTGGCGCCCGTGCCGCCGATCAGCAATGTGTAATAGATGAAAGGCAGCCAGGGAGGATGTGAAAGGCCATCCAGCCCAACCCCAGCGTAAAAAACGCCGAAAATGGCGATGGCGAAGACCATGGCCCAGCCAAACAATGCCATGCCGATGGAATCCAGCACCAAGGCGGCGCAACGGCGGAGAATCACGCCCGGGGATATGGCCTGGTCAGGTGGCGGCGGGGGGTAGAACAGGGTTTGGCTCATGGCTGAATTCTGCGCTTTTTCGTGCCGCGAGCGCAAGGGCCAGCAATGGCCAGCAGCATGCGGCCAGCAGAGGGGCGTAGAAGAACCAGTGCGAGGCGGGCGAGAGCAGCAACAGCGGCGGCCAGATAGGCCACCACGCCAAGCGCCAGCACGAGCCCGGCAGCCGGGCCTCAGCGCCAGTGCCATGGCGGCGATGAGCGATGCTGTCATAGGCATAGGCGTGGGGCTGGGCGAGGAACGTGGCGATGAGCAGAACCGCCACCGCCAGATGTAGGGCGCGCGCCTTGCCGGCCAGGCGATGAGCACAGCCATCGCCAGCCCGCACAGCGCCTGTACCATCCAGGCTATGGCCGCACCACTCCCAGCATCACCAGATTGGCGGCCGGGGTGATGATGATATTGAGGTTCAGCGCCGTTACACTGTTGAAATAATTGCTCTGGTATGACGGCAGCGTATGCCACCAGAGCGCCCATAGATCAGGCGGCAGAACAAGGCAGGAGAGTGCGATCAAAGCCAGGCGGTGGCGCAGGCGCTGAGAATTACGCGCCACGCGCCGAGCGCCAACAGAAAAAACGGAATGAGCACGCCGAGCTGGGGCTTGAGGGTGAGCAGCCCGAACGCGATGCCGGCCAGCGCCGGGCGGCGTGGCAGCAGGCGAACCCAGCCAGGGCAAGGGCGGTGGTGAAGAAAGCGGTTTCGCCGGTGGCGGCGTAGATCAGCGCCGCCGGGCTGGCCAGCAGCGCGGCGAGAACGGCCCAGGGGTGGGCGGGAAACAGCAGCGTGCGGCCCCGAGCCAGCAGCGGCACCCCAGCCAGGCTCCAGAGCGTCTCGGCGGTGCCGAAACCGAATTCAGCGCAGCCACCATGCGGAACAGCAGGTCGGCGGGTACAAATAAGGGTAAAAGCTGCCGAAACCGGGATAAAGTGCCTTCTGGAACGCATTCAGGGCTGCGGCATCGTAATCAGCCGCACATCATGGCCCGCCGCAAAGCGCGGAAAGGACCAGAAGGCCAGGAAGTCGCTGTTCAGCCGCACCCCCGCCAGCACAGCTAGGCCGCAGCACCAGCGCTGATTCAGCGCCGGCAAACCGCCACAAGGCGGTAAAACAGCACGGCGGCGGGCTGGTTGTGGCGGCGGACAGCATCATCTATGGCCATAGGTAGCTCAGTCGTCGATTACGGAAGCGGCCAAGGAAGCAGAGGGAGCAGGTTCATGGCGCGTTTGGGTCGGTGAATTATCTGCTGGGCACGCGGTTCCATAAAATGGCCTTGTCGAATTCGGCAACCCGGCCGCACCCGGCCGTGCTGTGCGTGCACGGGCTGACGCGTAACGGGCGCGATTTCGATGCGCTCGCCGCGGCACTCTGAGATCGTTTCCATGTCATCTGCCCGGACCTGCCGGGGCGCGGCAAATCGGAATGGCTGCCCGATGCGACTCTCCTATCAGCCGCCGAGCTATGTCACGGCGCTCTCGCATCTCTTCGCGCAAATCAACAAACCGGCGGCGCTGGTCGGCACCTCGCTGGGCGGTATTTGCGGCATGATGCTGGCCGCCGCGCAGAGCACGCCGGTTACCCGGCTGGTGCTCAATGATATCGGCCCGCATATTCCCGCAGCCGCGTTGTTGCGGCATCCGCGACTATATGGTCTCGACTCGCCGGAGCGTTTTCCCACCATGGTCGCGCTCGAGGCGCATTTGCGCAAAATGCATGCGCCGTTCGGCAGTCTTTCCGATGCCGAATGGGCGCATCTGGCCCGCTTCTCGGCCCGCCGCGTGCCCGATCCGACCGGCGGGGGGCATATCGCCATGCATTACGACCCTAAGATCATCGAGCCAATCCGCGCCACCGTGCCGCTGGATGTGGATATGTGGCCGATCTGGGACATGATCCATATGCCGCGCCTGGTGATTCGCGGCGCGCAGAGCGACCTGCTGCTGGCGGAAACCTATGAGCGCATGCTGGCGGAAGGGGCGGAGGGCTATGTGGTGACGGATGCGGGCCATGCGCCGGCGCTGATGGATTATGAGAGCCAGGCGAGGATTAAGGCGTTTCTGCTTGGCGGCTGAACAAGCAATGCCGCTAAGCCCTGGGATTACGCTTTTGTTTCGCGGTTGATCGCTCCGCTCAAGCCTTTAAATTCACCCCATGGTGGCTAAGATGTTCGATCGTGCGCACCTGCCGCTGGTGAAGAAGGCCGCGGTCTCCGCCGCGCAGGCCACGGCCTCGCAGCGCGTGTCGCTGGTGGCGGCGGGATGTGCGTTTTACGCCACGCTGGCGCTGTTCCCCACCATCACCATGCTCATCTCGCTCTATGGGCTGGTGTTCAACCCGGACACGGTGCAGCCGCAGCTTCGATATCTGGAAAGCTTCATGCCGCCGGACGTGTATACGCTGATCTCCCAGCGGATTCGAGAGCCTGGTGTCGCAGCCCGCCAAGGGGCTGGGGGTATCTTTCGCGGTATCGCTGCTGCTTTCGCTCTGGTCCTCCTCCACCGGCACCAAATCCGTGCTGAACGCGCTGACGCTGGCCTATCAGGAGCGCGAAACGCGCGGGCTGGTCCGGTTCCAGCTCGTGGCTCTCAGCATGACGTTCATCGCCGTGCTCGGCACCATTCTGGCCATCGGCTTCCTGGTGTTCCTGCCGATCGCGCTGGCTTATCTCGGTCTGCCGGGGAGCATGGAGTTTCTGGTCGGGCTGATCAGCTTCGCGGCGATGATCGGCTTCGTGACCATGGCCCTCGGGCTGCTTTACCGTTTTGGCCCGTCGGGCGGGAGCCGCACATTCTACGCGCCGGGGGCGGCCATCGCCACGGTGGCCTGGCTGGCGGCGAGCTGGGCGTTCGGCCTCTATGTCGGCCGTTTCGCCGCCTACAGCGCCACTTATGGCCCGCTGGCGACAATCATCGGCCTGATGATGTGGTTCTATATTTCGGCTTATGTCGTGCTGTTCGGGGCGGAGTTCAACGCGGCTCTGGACCGGGAATGGCGCAAGAAGCCGCGGTGCGAGGGATCAGAGTCGCACCAGCCCTGAGCGCAGGATCATCTGCGCCGCCGCGACGATGATGAACAGCAGCACGAGGCCGCGGAAGAGTTTCGGCGGCAGCGCATCGCGCAGCGGACGCCCGGCGATGATGCCGGCGATGACCGGAAGGGAGGCGAGGGTGGAGATGGCCAGGTCCCCCAGCCCGGCATTGCGGGATTGGCCGAACACCGCGATGAGCGCGGCGATGGAGATTACCAGCACCAGCGCGATCTCCTTGGTGAAGCGCTTGCCGGTGGCGCCGGTGGCGATGAGATAAGTGGCCAGAAGCGGGCCGGGAATGGCGGAAACGCCTTCCATGAGGCCGCTGAAAAAGCCAGCCAGCAGCCCGATGGGGGAAGAGGATTTTTTCGGCAGGCTGAAGCGTGGCGCGAAGAGCAGGGCGAAGGCGGCCAGCAGCAAAACGACACCGGCGACAGAGGTGGCCAGATGCGCCGGAATCGCGAACAGAATCTTCACCCCCGCCGCGATGCCGATGACGGCACCGATGACCAGGAAGCCGATACCCTTCAGCGTGGCCCAGTTTTTGCCCCCTTCCAGCGCCTGCGGGATGTTGCCCAGGATGATCGGCATGGACAGCAGCAGCACCGCCTGTTTGACCGAGAGCAGCCCGGTGAGCAGCGGAATGGCGATCAGCGGCACGCCGATGCTCACCACCCCTTTCACCAGCCCGCCCAGGAACAGGGCGCACACCACCAGCAGCCAGCCGCGTGCGGAGAGGGTTTGGAGCGTGGGCCAGAGGAGACCGTGGGAGAGGGCGAGGTGAGACATTGGCGCTGGTTATCCGCAGGGCCGCGCGCTGGCAACCATGCCAAGGTTGGCGCGGCTGCCGGTTGATGCTACCCGCGCGGCGTGAATTCCTTTCTCAAATCGCCTCCCGTCCAGGCTTTCCTGGCCCGGCTTTTGGCCTGGTATATCCGCGCGGCCCTGCGGTTGCAGTTCGGGTTCCGGGTTCAGGGGGCGGAGAATCTGCGTCTGCTGGCGGGGGAGGCGCCGATGATCGCGGCCTTCTGGCACGAGAGCTTGCCGGTCATGCCGGCGCTGTGGCGCGAGGCGCGCAAGGCAGGCATGACCCGCCCGGCCGTGGTGCTGGCCAGCCGCCACCGGGATGGCCAGCTTATCGGCAATATCATGCGCAGCTTCGGCATGGGGCTGGTTTCCGGCTCCAGCTCCAAGGGCGCTGTGGCGGGCATGCAGGAGCTGGTGCGCGCCATCAATGGCGGCACCAATGTGGCGATCACGCCGGATGGCCCGCGCGGCCCGGCGCGGCAGGCGGCGGCGGGGGTGGCGGCGTTGGCGGGCCTCACCGGAGCGAAGATCCTGCCCTGCGGGGCGGCGGCGAGCCGCTTCTTTACGCTGAAAAATAGTTGGGACGGGATGCGGATTCCGCTGCCTTTCGGGCGGCTGGTGCTGGTGTGCGGAGAGCCCGTGGCCGTGCCGCGCGATGAATGGCGCGCGGCGTTGCCGGAGATCGAGGCGGCGCTGAACGCGGCGCAGGCGCGGGCGGTACCATCGTGATCCTCAGGCTTTATACGGGCGCCACAAGCCTGGCCGCCCCGGCGCTGCGCCGCATGCTCAGGCGCCGGGCGCTGAGGGGCAAGGAAATTCCGGAACGCCTGGCGGAGCGGGAGGGCATCGCGTCTCTATCCCGCCCCGTTGGGCATCTGGTTTGGGTGCATGCGGCCAGTGTGGGGGAAACCATGTCCGCCCTGCCGCTGATCAGTCTGCTGGCGGCGAAAGGGCCCGTGCTGCTGACCACGGGCACCGTGACGTCCGCCAGGCTGGCGGCGGCGCGGCTGCCGGAGGGGGCATGGCATCAATTCGTGCCGCTGGATGTGCCGGGCTGGGTGGCGCGGTTTCTGGACCATTGGCGGCCTGATGCGGCGGTGTTCCTGGAAAGCGAGATTTGGCCGAACCTGCTGGCGGCTTGCGATGAGCGGCGCATTCCGCGTTTTCTCATCAATGGCAGGCTCTCCGCCGCATCCACCCGCAATTGGCGGCGCGCGCCCGGCGCGGCCGGGCGGCTTTTGGGCGGGTTTGCCGCCATCCACGCCCAATCCGCCGGGGATGCCGCGCATTTCCGCGCGCTGGGGGCGGCGCGGGTGCTGGAATGGGGCAATCTGAAATTTTTCGCCGTGCCGCTGCCCTATGACGAGGCGGCTTTGGCGGCACTGCGGGCGGCCATTCCAGGCCCGCTCTGGCTGGCGGCCAGCACCCATCAAGGTGAGGAAGAGCTGGTGTTTGCCGCCCACCAGGCGTTGCTGGTGGCGTTTCCCGGCCTCGTCACGCTGCTGGCGCCGCGCCATCCTGAGCGTGGGGCGGAGGTGGCGGCGCTCTGCGGTGGCGCGCCGCGGCGCTCTCTGGGCCAGCCGCCAGTACCGGGGAAGGTTTATGTGGCGGATACGCTGGGGGAGCTGGGGCTGTTTTTCCGGCTTGCGCCCTTCGCCTTCATTGGCAATTCCCTGGCGGGGTTTGGCGGCCATAACATTGTCGAGCCTGCTTTACTGGCCCGGCCGGTGATCTGCGGCCCGCATCTGGAGAATTTTCTGGAGGCCGCCGCCCGGCTGCGTGGCGCCGGAGCGCTCCTGGAGGTGCCTGATGAAACGGGGCTTGCCGAGGCGGTGCAAGGCTGGCTGGCGGACCCGGACGCGGCGCATGCGGCGGGTGCGCGCGCGGCAGCAGTTTTTGCGGATACGGAGCGATTGCCTGAACGGCTCGCAGGCCTCATCTTGGATGGCGTGTCATGAAAGCCCCGGAATTCTGGACCAGGCGCGGCCCCACCGCGCAGCTATTGCGGCCCTTGGGCCTGATCACCCGCCTCGCCACCGCGCGGCGGGTGCGGCGCGGCGGGCTTTCCGTCGGCATCAAGACCGTCTGCGTGGGCAATGCGGGTGTGGGTGGTGCAGGCAAGACGCTCGTGGCGCTGGATATTCTCGCGCGCCTGCCGGGGCGGCCCTTTGCGCTGACGCGAGGCTATGGCGGGGCCCTGGCCGGGCCGGTGCTGGTGGAGCGTGGCCTTCATACCGCCCAGGAGGTGGGGGATGAGGCGCTGCTGCTGGCCGATGCCGCGCCAACCGTGAAAGCCCGGGACCGCGCGGCGGGGGCGCGGCTGGCCCTGGCGGAGGGGGCCACCGCCATTGTCATGGATGATGGATTGCAGAACCCGGCGCTGCGGAAGGATCTTTCGCTGCTGGTGATCGACGGTGGCTATGGCTTCGGCAATGGCTTGCTGCTGCCCGCGGGGCCGCTGCGCGAGCCGGTGGCCAGTGCCGCGCGGCGTTGCCATGCCGCCGTGCTGATCGGCGATGACGAGACCGGCGCGCTGGCGCTGCTGCCGCCCGCCCTTCCCGTGCTGCGCGCCAGCCTGCTGCCGGATTGCGTGGAGCCGCTGGGGCGGCGCCCGGTGATCGCCTTTGCCGGGATTGGAAGGCCGGAGAAATTTTTCCGCTCCGTCATTTCGCTGGGGGCGGAGCTGGTGAGCAGCTATGCCTATCCGGATCACCATGTTTATGAGGCCAAGGATGCCTCCGCCCTGCTGGCCGAGGCCGCCAATACCGGCGCAAGGCTGGTGACCACCGCCAAGGATTTCGTGAAACTGCCGCCAAATCTGCGGGCGGCCTGCCTGGTGGTGCAGGCGCATCTGGTATGGGAGGATGAGCTGGCGCTGGAGCTGCTGCTGAACGCATGAGCACGCCCGGGCCGCCTTTCACCCAGCGCGCCGAGGCGTGGCTTGCCGGGGCGATGATCTGGCTGCTCTCTCTCTTGCCGCCCAGTGCGGCCTCCCGCTTGGGCGGGGCGGTGGCGCGGAGCGTCGGCCCGTTGCTGCCGGTTTCGCGGAAGGTGGGAGATGCGAATTTGCGCCTCGCCATGCCGGAACTCTCCGCCGGGGCGCGCAAGCAGATCATCCGGCAGGTCTGGGGAAATCTTGGCCAGACCATCGCTGAGCTGGTGCGGCTGAAGGATATTCGCGAGGTGCCGACCGGCGCGCCGGGGCCCGGCTATAGCATCAGCGGCTGGGATGAGAATGTCGCGCCGCTGCTGGAGCCGGGCAAGCCGGCATTGTTCTTCACCGGCCATATCGGGAATTGGGAGGTGATGCCGCTCATGGCCGACGCATATGGGGTGGATTTCGGCTTCATGTACCGCGCTCCCTCCAACCGGCTGGTGGATGAGATGCTGACGCGGCTGCGGCAGAGAAGTTACAAGCACAAGGTGGCGATGTTTGCGAAGGGCGGCAGGGGCGCCAGGGAGGCTTACGCGCATATGAGCCGGGGCGGCGCGCTGGGGCTGCTGGTGGACCAGAAGCTGGATACCGGGCTGGCCGTGCCGTTTTTCGGCAAGACAGCCATGACAATGGATGCCCTGGCCATCTTCGCGCTGAAATTCCGTTGCCCGGTATTTCCCATCCATACAAGGCGGCTGGGCCCGGCTCGGCTTGAGGTGGTGTGTGACCCGCCGCTCGTTTTGCCCAGTTCCGGAGACAAGCAGGCTGATGCCCTGGCTTTGACCACGCAGATGAACCGGATCATCGAAGGCTGGGTCAGGCGGCAGCCGGGGGATTGGCTGTGGCTGCACCGGCGCTGGCCAAAGGGCACGGTATAAGAAACGAAGCGCCGGACGCCTTCCAGGCGATGCTCGGAAGACAAGGTGCGGAAAAAGGCCCGATGCCCGCCGGGGATCTGGATTGAGACCGGCAAGGGAAAACCAGGCCAGCGCGATGCCGGGCGGCATGCGGCCAGGGCGAATGCGCTACCGGCCGATCCTCGCCCAGAAGGAGAGCGGCGCGGGCTAGCTCCAGGCGATCCGCAGCTCTTCACGAAAGGCGAAGCGCAGCAAATGCCGGTCCACCACGTCCTTTAGCTGGCTCAGATCATCCTCGTTGGCGGCATTGACGATGATGGAGAGCTTCATCGCGTCGGCATCCAGCGTGCAGAGGCCGGTTGAAAAACTGACCTCTCCCTGGCTGTTGTCCGGCTCGCGCGCGGCGGGCAGCTTATGCGCGAAATGGCTGACGAACTGGCCGAGATAGCGCCGTGCGCTGACGGTGGGAATGATGGCCGTGGCATTCAAGCTCCAGTCTCCTTTGGGCTTTGGATCTTGTTCGGGCATGATCAAAGTTCCTCGATCTTGCGAACGAGTTCGTCGATCATGTCGGTGGCCTTGCGCAGGGCTTCGGGGTTGGCATTGCGCGCCCCCAGCTTCATGCGCAGGGCGGTTTTGAGGTTTTCCATCGCGCGCCGCACGGGCATGACGGATTCCCGGGAAGGAGCCTCCGAAAGGCGGCCCAGCATACCTTCCAGCACGGGGCGTGTTTCGGCGAGTGCTGCCTTTCCGGCCTCGGTAATGCTGAACAGGCGCTTGGTGCCGTCCGTTTCGGCGGTGACATGGCCGAGCTCCTCCAGCATTGTCAGCGTGGGATAGATCACGCCGGGGCTGGGGGCATAGGCGCCACCGGTCAGATCCTCGATCGCCTTGATCAGCTCATAGCCATGGCGGGGTGCTTCATCGATCAGATGCAGCACGAGCAGGCGCAGATCGCCATGCTCCAGCAGCCGTCCGCGCCCGCCGGGGCCGTGATGGCGGTGTCCGCGCTCGAACCGCATGAAATGCCGGTCCCGGAGCCGGGCTTCGTGAAGCATGCCGTGAAATTGGTGCATAAATCTCATGGTGGGGGTAAGTCCTTCCTTTTTGCATTTAGACATATTTTAGATATATCTAAATGCAGTCGAAAGTCAACAAAGATGATGGCTGGACTATTCGCGTAGATCATTTTCCTGGTCATGCCGCTGTGTCATGCCGCCATCGGCGATGATTTCCGTGCCGGTGATGCCCCGCGCGCCGCCGCTGATCAGATACACACCTATGGCTTCGGCTCTCCTCAAGCAGTGTCGGTCCGTGCCTGAATGTCTCCCTACGCGGGGGCGGCTTCAAGCAGTCTGGCTTTTCACAGAGTAAAGAAGAGTTGCGGGCGGCTTTGTGGCCGGAATATGAAAAAACCGGCCACAAGAGCCGGTTTTTGTTGGAAATAAGGCGGTTTAACCGGCGGCTTGCTCAACCGCGCTTTTAAGTTGCCCGCAGGCGGCCAGAATATCCTGGCCGCGCGGGGTGCGGATGGGCGAGGCATAGCCAGCCTGCGTCACGATGGCGGCGAATTTCCTCAAAGCCGCGGGCGTTGAGGGCTCGTAGGACGAGCCGGGCCAGGGGTTGAAGGGGATGAGATTCACCTTGGCGGGCAGCCCGGCGATGAGGCGCACCAGCTCATGCGCGTCAGCCTCGGTGTCATTGATGCCTTTCAGCATAATGTACTCGAAGGTGATGCGCCGCGCGTTGGAGGCGCTGGGATAGCGGCGGCAGGCGGCGATCAGCTCCTTGATCGGGTATTTGCGGTTCAGCGGCACCAGCTCGTCGCGCAGATCATCGCGCACCGCATGCAGCGAAACGGCCAGGTTCACCCCCAGCTCTTCGCCCGCGCGGTCCATCATCGGCACCACGCCGGAGGTGGAAAGCGTGATGCGCCGGCGCGAGAGGGCAATCCCCTCGCCATCCATGATGATTTTCATGGCCTTGGCGACGTTCTCGTAATTATAGAGCGGCTCGCCCATGCCCATCAGCACGATGGTGGAGAGCAGACGCGGTGTCTCGCCCCTCGGGGACGGCCATTCGCCGTATGCATCGCGCGCGGCCATGAATTGGCCGACGATCTCGGCCGCCGAGAGATTGCGCGCCAGGCGCTGGGTGCCGGTATGGCAGAAGCGGCAGGAGAGGGTGCAGCCGACCTGGGAGGACAGGCACACGGCGCCGCGGTCCTCCTGGCGGTCCGGGATATAAACGGTCTCCACCGCCTCATGGTCGCGGAAGCGGAACAGGAATTTGCGGGTTTCGTCCTTGGAGAGCTGGTCGGTTGCTACCTCCGGCCGGCCGATGACGAAGCGTTCCGCCAGCTTTTCCTGCAAGGGCTTGGCGATGCTGGACATCGCCGCGAAATCCCGCACGCCCTGGTGATAGATCCAGTGCCAGAGCTGCTTGGCGCGGAAGGGTTTTTCGCCGAAGGCTTCCACCTCTTCCAGCAGCTCCTCGCGCGAGAGCCCGACCAGATCCCGCCGCCCATCGGGCAGGATATAAGGCGGCGGCGAGAAATGCGCCGCCTTGGCCAGAATGCGCTCGCGTTCGGCGGCGGTGAGATCGAGTGTTACGGGCATGCGTCGGAAATGGCCTTATAGGCGGCGGAGAAGCCGGAGAGGGAGAATTGGTCGGTCACGGTGAGCTTGCCCTTGGGCGCTGGGCCGGTGACGGTGGCGGCGTCACCCAGCTTGAAGGCGGCCACGGTGTCCGCGCCGGCGCTGGTGAAGGCGATGTTCTTCTGGGTGTAGAAATCGAAATTCTTCGGCCCGACCGAGAGCTGCACCTTGGCGTCCTTCGGGTAGTCATAGCCCGAGGTCACTGAAACCTCGTCATGCGAGCCTTTGCGGTTGGTTACGGTCAGCATCACCTTGCCGCGGGACTGGATGGCGGGTTTCGCGCTTTGCGGGGTGGTGAAGGCATAGCAGATTTTCGCATCGCCGCTGCCATAGGTGGCGGCGGTCCAGTCTCCATACTTGCCGCCATTGGGGCCCAGCGCGCTGGGCCCGGCGGCCAGGGCGGCGGCGGGAAGAAGGGCGAGGATGGAGGACGCAAGCAGTGATTTCATGGGGGACATTCTTAAAGCATCTGAGGGGTGCCTCCAAGGCGCGGCTCGGTTGTTCCGCCATGCGCTTCGCGGCATTTTTTGTAATAAAAGCCGTGCCAGAATGCCCTGGCTTAAGCCAAGCCGTTTAGAAATGGACAATTAAAGTAAAGTCTCAGGGATGAACCGGGGCAAAACGCAGCGCCAGATTCAGCACGGCACCCAGCAGAAATCCGACCAGCGTGCCATTTACCCGGATATATTGCAGGTCCTTGCCCACGCGCAGCTCCAGCTTCTCGGTCACGGTCTTGGCGTCCCAGGCGCCGATGACATGGCCGATGAATTTCGCCCCCTCGGCCTGGGCGCTGGGCAGCATGCGCAGCACCACGCCCTGCACGGCCCTGTTCAGCCGTGCCTGCGCCAACTCGTCATGCGCCAGCACCTCAGCGAGATTGCCAAGGGCTGCCTCGATCACCGCCACGGAGCGGCCATGCGGGTTGGCGGCGTCCATCTCCAACGCCCGGCGCATCCTGGCCCAGACATCCCAGATCCAGGCCTGCACCGTTTCATGCGCCAGCACGCTCTTCAGGGCCTGG
Source organism: uncultured Pseudomonadota bacterium (assembly GCA_963794625.1). Classification (GTDB taxonomy): domain Bacteria; phylum Pseudomonadota; class Alphaproteobacteria; order Acetobacterales; family Acetobacteraceae; genus Acidocella. The sequence continues at coordinate 1,171,018 of CAWCEU010000008.1, read as the reverse complement.
CCAAGCTCGGCGGCGCGGACGGGGTCTGTCTCCAGCTTGGCGATTTCGGCGCGCGCCCACTCATCGAAAGCATCGCGGATCTCGGAGGAGTCGGGGCTGATCTTGTCCAGTTCCGAATTTACCGCCGAGAGCACGCGCTTGGCGATGGTTGCCCCCACCGCCCAGCCGACCAGCTTGCCGCCGTGCTCGGCCACGCGCTCCTTGATCGCCTCGCGCAGGCTTTCCTCCCGCGCCGCCAGGGTTTGTTTCACCTGGGTGAGGATGAAGGAGAACATCTCCTGATGCTTGCCGCCTTCCACCAGCCCGGCCAGGGCGCGGGCCACCACCAAGCCCGCGGCACGGCCGCCGATGAGCTTGGGCAGCAGCCTGTTGAGCAGCCGCCGGGCGCGGCCATCCTCGATGGTGGCGAGCAGCTTGGGCAGCATACCGGCCAGCGCCTCGGCCAGCGGGCGGGTGGCGGCTTCCTCGGCCAGAAAGCGGCGCAGGATGGCGGCGGAATCAAGATCCCCGAGCAGCCTGCGGATATCGGCTTCCGTGAATACATGATTGGCCACGAATCGCCCCAGCGCATCGCCCAAACGCTGTTTCTGCGCGGGCAGGATGGCGGTATGCGGTATCGGCAGGCCAAGCGGATGCCGGAACAGAGCGGTGACGGCGAACCAGTCCGCCACGCCGCCGATGAAGCCGGCCTTGGCGGCATCGCGCAGCAAGACTGTCCAGGAAGAGGACGGCAGCCAATAAGTGCCCAGCGCAATTGCCGCCATCAGCACCAGCAGGGAAGAGGCGAACAGCTTGTGGCGGTTGAGGGTGGCGCGCAGGGCGGAATTGGGGTCTTGCGGCGGAGCCATGGTGCTAGATTACCTGCTCTCGCCGTCAAGTCGACCCTCGCGGGTTATTCGTCGGAGGAGGAGGACGGCGCTGACTCGCTGCTGGTATCCGGGGGTTCGCTATCCTGCTCGCCGGAATCGCTGCCTTGGTCGGGCGGCGCCGTCTCGTCCTGGTTGCCTTGCTCCGGTTCGGCTTGGTCCTGGCCTTGCTGGTCCTGGCTCTGCTGGTCCTGGCTCTGCTGGTCCTCGTCGCCGCCCGCCTGAGGCACATAATTTGGGTCGCCCGGCTGCAACTCGTCGCCCGTGTCCGGGTCGACCTGCGTGCCGTCCCGGAAGCAGGCCTCGCCGTCGATTGTGCCGCCAATGGACGTGCATTGATCGTCCGGGTCCAGCGCCTGGCCGGAATTCGGGTCGATCTGCACGCCGTTGCGGCGGCAATCCGTGTCGGAGCCGACACCGCCGGCGCCAGCGCAGCCGGGGCTCTGGTCCGGCCCTGAAAGGCCGCTTGGGGACTGCTCCTGCGCCTTGATCAGCGGTCCATGCACCGCCGGGCGCGGGCTTGTGGGGACAGGGGAAAAGCCGTGCGCTGGCATGGCCCAGGCAAACAGAATGCAAGCCAGCCATGAGGTCTGTTTTGCCATGGTCGTGTCCCTTGCTGCGGCAGAGCGGGATGATGGCCTTCTTTGCAGGCACAGGCAACGGTTTTCAGGACGGTTTTTGTTGCATTTCAAGCATGCTGAGGCGCATAATTCCAACATCAGGAAAATACCGGCGTAGAGCCCGGGAACGTCACGACGCCATCGCAAGATGGGAGTTTAGAGCGATGAATATAAAAGATTTTGCAGAGAATTCTGTCCGCAACGGGCGGCGTGCGCCGCATGGGCTGAGCCGAGCGCCCGCGGGTGGTGCCTTGCTGCCCGTTTTTCTGGGGCTTGCGTGTGTTGCCCTGGTTTTGGGGGTGCTCTGGCTGGGCTACACATTCGGCTGAAGGGCTTTCGCCGCCGGGCGTTTGCCTGAACCGGGTGCCGTATTGCATGATGCGGGTATGGGATTTTTGACCGAACCGGTGCCGCCGCGCCATGCCGCTCTCGATGTTTTGCCGGGTATCGTCCGAATTGTCGCCGATAACCCCGGGGTGATGACCTATCATGGCACCAATAGCTACTTGGTGGAGGGTGATGCCGGGCTGGTGGTGATAGACCCCGGACCTGAGGACGAAGCGCATGTGCGCGATCTTCTCGCCGCTGCCGGGGCGAGGCCCATCAGCCTTATTCTGCTTACGCATACCCATGCCGACCATTTTGGTGCCGCCGCGGCCCTGGCGGCGGCCAGCCATGCGCCGGTCGCGGGTTATCGGGCCCCGGCCAGGCCCGGCTTCACACCGGATATCGCGCTGCCGGATGGGCAAGAGATCCAGGGTTTCACGGCCGTGCACACGCCTGGCCATGCGGCGGATCATCTCAGCTTCGCCTTCAGGGGGCGGGACGGATCGAAAATCCTGTTCAGCGGAGACCATGTGATGTCCTGGTCCTCTTCCATCGTCAGCCCACCGGAGGGGGATATGGGAGCATATTACCGCTCCCTGACGCTGCTGCTGGAACGTGATGACGATGTATTTCTGCCCGGCCACGGCCCTTTGCTGGCGCAGCCGCGCACCCTTACCGCCGAGCTGCTGGCCCACCGCCAGAGGCGGGAGCGTACGCTGCTGGCCGAGCTGGCGCGGCAGGATTGGAGTGTGGCGGGGCTGGCCGCGGCGCTGTATAGCAAGGCGGATCTGTTCCTGAAGGCGGCGGCACAGCGCAATGTGCTGGCGCATCTGCTGAAGCTGAAGGCGGAAGGATCGGTGCGGGAACTGGTACCTGAAACCGCTGAGCATCCAGACAATCTGGCCCTGGCGGCGATGGCCGCGCAAAATGAGGGCTGGCGCGGGCGTATAACGCGCATGCAGGACGACGCGAAGCGGCGTTTCGGGCTAGCGGCCTAACTGGCAGGCAGTCTGGCGGCGAGTTCCTCCGCCGCCAGAGGCGGAGAGAACAGATAGCCCTGGCCGTGCGTGATGCCGTGCGCGCGCATCTGGCTGAGCTGCTCTTGGGTCTCGATTCCTTCGGCCACCACGTCTTGCCGGTGATCCGCCGCGAGGCGCGTGACGCGGCTGATGAAATCCTGGGCCCTTTGGCTGCCATCGATGACCACGGAACGGTCTAGCTTCACGGCGTCTACCGGCGTGTTCATCAGCGCCGTCAGGAATGGGGTGGCGGGGATAACGTCGTCAAGCGCCAGCAGATACCCGGCATTGCGCAGCGCCGCGATGCTGTCCTCCGCCAGCCGGAGATTTTGCACGGGCTGGGTTTCCGTCAGTTCGAAGCGCAGAAGCCCAGCCGGTAGGCCATGGCGTTCGCGGAGCGCCTCAATCCGGTCCGGTATGCCGGGATAGACCAGCACATTGAGCGGCAGGTTAAAGGCCAGCGGCAATTGGTATGCGGAGAGCCCCTGCTCTTGGTACTCCAGCAAGGCCCGCTCCATGATCGCACGGGTGAGGCTGAGCGCCACCTCTGGATGCCCCATGGCTTCCACGATGCCTTGCGGGCCGAGCAGATGCCCGTTTTGCCCCAGGGTGCGGGCCAGAACTTCCACGTGGCAAATTCCGCCATCGTCCAGACGGACGATTGGCTGGTAGCGTAGACGCAGAGCGGCGGCGAGTTCCAAACTGGGCGCCTTCATGTGCATCGTCTAAATAACCGAAGCTTGTGCCAAAATCTCACTAGCTTCGATGTAACAGTTTTGACCAGCTGGCGCGACAGAAAAATCAGTCTGTTATCTAATTTGCGGCCTTTTTCGGTGCGGCCGCGGAGCGGCGCAGCCTGTGTTCGCCCAAGAAAAGCAAAATGGGTGCCGCAATGAAGATTGAGGAAGACGTGCCGACCACGATGCCGAACAGCATGATCCAGGCGAAGCCGGCGAGCGCGGACCCGCCGAACAAAGCCAGCGGCAGCGCCGCCAGGAAGACCGTGCCGGAGGTGCCCAGGGTCCGGTTCAATGTCTCGTTGATCGAGAGATCGATCAGGTCACGCAGGTTCATCGTCTTGTATTTACGCAGATTTTCCCGGACCCGGTCATAGACCACCACTTTGTCGTTGGTGGAATAGCCGATGATGGTGAGGATGGCCGCGATGGTCACGAGGTCGAACGGGATGCGGGTGAGGACCATGAAGCCGATGGTCTTGGTGGTGTCCAGGATCAGCGTGGCCACGGCGCCGACGGCGAACTGCCATTCGAAGCGGAACCAGATATAGATCAGGATCATCACGAAGGAGAGGCCAAGCGCTTCCAGGCCCTGGGTGAAAAGTTGGTCGCTGACCGAAGCGCCAACCGCCTGGGTGGACTGGATTTTGGCGCCTGGGGCGGCCTTGTTCAGCGCGTCCTGCACCTCGCCGATGGCGGTTTGGGTGGCGGCGGCGTTGGCGCGGCTTTCCAGGCTGATCAGCACCTGGTTGCCCTGGTTGCCGACCGATTGCAGCGCGGCATCGCTAAGCCCGGCCCCGGCCAGGGCGGAACGCAAGGCCGGGAAGTCGGCCTGTTGCGGGGTTTGGACTTGCAGCACCACGCCGCCCTTGAAATCCAGGCCCAAATTCAGGCCGGGATGGAGGAACAGGATCACGGAGGCCAGCGAGAGGATCGCGGAGACGATTAGCCCCGCGAAGCGCCCATTCATGAAGCGGATCTTGGTTCCGTCCGGGACGAAGCGGAAAGCCGGTTTATAGAACATGGGGCGGGTCCTAGACGGGCAAGGAGGCGGGACGGCGCGCGGCGTACCAGCGCGAGGTGATGAGGCGCACCAGCACCGTGGCGGTGAACATGGTGGTGATGATGCCCGCACAGATGGTCACGGCAAAGCCGCGCACCGGCGGTGAGCCGAAGATAAACAGTGTGATATGGGCCAGCAGCGTCGTCACATTGGAATCGATGATGGTGCCGTAGGCGCGCTTGTAGCCAGCCTCCAGCGCGGCAAGCGGTTTGCGGCCATTCCTGGCCTCCTCGCGCACGCGCTCATTGATCAGGATGTTCGCATCCACCGCCATGCCGAGGGTGAGCAGGATGCCCGCCATGCCGGGCAAAGTGAGGGTGGCGCCCATGACCGAGAGGATGGCCAGCATCAGCACCAGGTTGGCGACCAGCGCGATATTCGCGAACCAGCCGAACAGCCCATAGAACAGCGCCATGAAGAACAGGACGAAGACGAAGCCCGCGGCCAGAGAGATGGCGCCCGCCCGGATGGCGTCTGCCCCCAGCTCAGGCCCCACGCTTTGTTCCTCCACAATGTTCAGCGGCGCGGGCAGGGCGCCGGCGCGCAGCAGCAAAGCGAGGTCCGTGGCGGACTGGGCGGTGAAATTGCCGGAAATCTGACCCGACCCGCCGGTGATCGGCTCGCGGATGACCGGCGCCTCGATAATCTTGCCGTCCAGCACGATCGCGAATAATTTGCCGACATTGGCGGTCGTGGTGTCGGCGAATTCCCGGGCGCCGATGGCGTTCAAGGTGAAATTCACCACCCATTGGCCGCTTTGCGGGTCCGTACTGGCCTGGGCGTTCTGCAGATCCGCGCCATCCACGGCCACGTTGGTCTGCACCGCCAGCTGCTGGTTCGGGTTGTCCGACATTGGCAGCCACTCATCGCCAAGCGGGGCGGGCTGGCCGGGCGGGGCGGTGGAATCGACCATTTGGAAGGTCATATGCGCGGTGGTGCCGATGAGGGTTTTTACCCGCTCAGGATCGGAAATGCCGGGGAGCTGCACCACGATCTGGTCCTGGCCCTGGCGCTGGATCTGAGGGTTCAGCACACCCGAGCCGTCGATGCGGCGCTGGATGATGGTGATGGCCTGGTCCACCGCCTGGGTATCGCGCTGGGTCTGTGCCTGGGCGGGGATGGCAAGGGCGATGCTGCCGTCCTGCTGTTGAGAGACGGCAAGGCTGGGGGTGGGGGAGTTGGGCAGGTAGGTGATCAGCCCCTGCAGGGCTTTCAGCGCCTGCGGGGCCTGACCGTCCAGCGGGGTGAGCGTCACCTGATGGGTGTTCGGGTCGGCGTGCAGGTCTTTATAGCCAAGGCCCGCCTTGACGAGAGTCTGGCGCGCCTGGCCGACCAGCGAATCGAGGTCCTGCTTCTGGATGGCGCCTGTGTCGATCTGCAGCAGCAGATAGGAACCGCCCTTCAAATCCAGCCCCAGATGCACCTGATTCCAGGGCATGAAACCAGGCAGCCAGCCGGGCCGGGCCCAGAGATTGGGCAGGCTGAGCAGTATTCCCAGCCCGCAAAGCAGCAGGATACCGAATGTCTTCGCACGGCTGAAGTAAAGCAACGCGGGCTCCGAAAAATGCCAAACCGCTTGCCGTATGGAGGGGCAGAGCGTTGCGCGCAACCCCGGAGCAGAATAGAGCGCTAAAGACATGAGCAAGCGTTTGCAGGTGGGGCTGATCGGGGCGGGGCATTTTGGCCGCTACCATGCGTTGAAACTGGCGGGCGCGGCGCGTGCGCAGTTCTTCGGGCTGGCGGACCCCAACCCGGCCCGCGCCAAGGAGGTGGCCTGGGAGGCGGGCTGCCCGGTGAAAACCGTGGAGGAGATTCTGGAGCATGCGCAGGCGGTGATCATCGCCGCCCCGGCCGAGTTTCATTATGAGCATGCCGCCCGGGCATTGCGGGCGGGCAAGCATGTGCTGGTGGAAAAACCCATCGCCGCCACGCTGGAGCAGGCGGATGAGCTGATCGCCCTGGCGGAAAAAGCCGGGGCGGTTTTGCAGGTGGGGCATCTGGAGCGTTTCTCCGCGGCACATGGCGCGGTGGCAAGCCGCATGGGACGCCCGCTTTATATCGAGGCGGTGCGCATCGCTCCCTTCAAGCCGCGCGGCACGGATGTCTCGGTCATTCTCGATCTGATGATCCACGACCTGGACCTGATTCTCACCTTGGCCGATTCAGAGGTGGTGAGCGTGGATGCGGTGGGGGCACCCGTGGCCAGCACCTTCGATGACATCGCCAATGCCCGTATCCGGTTTGCCTCCGGCGCGGTGGCGACGATCACCGCCAGCCGCATCTCGCTGAAGACCGAGCGCAAGATGCGGATTTTCTCGCAGACCGGCTATCTGACCGTGGATTTCTCGGCCCGCAAACTCACTTTGGTGGGGCGGGGCATCGGCATCAAGGTGCCGGGCTTTCCGGAATTCGGCATCGAGCAGGCGGGCTGGCAGGACCATGACGCGCTTTCCGCCGAGCATGAGGCGTTCTTTGCCGCCTGCCTGGATGGCGCGCCCGTGGTGGTGGATGGCCTCGCGGGTAAGCACGCGCTGGCGGCGGCGCTGATGGTAAGCAAATCCATAGCCGAAAGCCGGGCCATGGCCGAGGCAAGCGGATTGATTCCAAAAATTTCGGAAGTTTAGCGCATCCTGGATTTCATCTGGATGCGTTCGCCGTCCAGCGTGAAGGCGCCGTAGCCGTGATGATGCAGAGTGGGAGCATCCTTCAGCTTTGGGTTTTCCCAGGCTTTCACACATTCCAGCACGAAGAAATTATAGCTTTTCACCAATGTGGTGTTTTTTACCCGGCATTCGAGATTGACGATGGCCTCGCCGACCAAGGGCGCCGTGACATGTTTGGCGGGCAGGGGGGTAAGGTCAAAGCTTGCGAATTTATCTGTATCGCCGCCGGTGCAGTTGCCGATGTCAGTGACGGTTTTGGCAAGGCAGGCCGGCGGCACGGCAACAACACATTCGCGGGTTTTATGTAACGCCGCGAAGCTGTAATTGCCTTCGGCAACCACACAGCCGATCAGCGGCGGCTCGAAATCCAGCATCATGTGCCAGGACATGGTCATGACATTCGGTTTCGCGCCCGGTGCCTGGGTGGTGAGCAGCACCACCGGGCCAGGCTCAATGAACTGATAAACCTTGGAGAGGGGCAGTTCCTTTATCATCATGCAAAAGTAAACCCCGCCTTGCGGGCGGGGTTTGATCCGGATCAACGCCCGCACCGGGACGGCGCGGGGCTGATATGCGCTTTAATCTAGCTGCTTCTTCACGGCCTCGTTCACCAAGGCCGGGTTGCCCTTGCCCTGCATGGCCTTCATCACCTGGCCAACGAAGAAGCCGAACAGCTTGTCCTTGCCGGATTTATACTCGGCCACCTTGTCCTGGTTATCGGCAAGCACCTTGGTCACGGCGGCGTCGATGGCGCCGGTATCCGTCACCTGCTTCAGGCCTTTCTCCTCGACGATGGCGGCGGGCATTTTGCCGGTTTCCACCATCTCCTCGAACACATCCTTGGCGATGCGGCCATTGATGGTTTTGTCGGTGATGAGGTCCAGAAGCTGGCCCAGCGCCTCGACGGTCACCGGAGGGTTCTCGATGCTCTTGCCGGTGCGGTTCATGGCGGCGAAGAAATCGCCCGAGATCCAGTTGGCGGCGAGCTTGCCGTCCCGGCCCTTGGCGACGGTTTCGTAGAAATCCGCTGTTGCCTGGTCGGCCACCAGCACCCCGGCATCGTAGAAGGGGATGCCGTATTCGGCGCAGAAGCGGGCGCGCTTTTCGTCCGGCAGTTCGGGCAGCTTGGCTTTCAGCTCATCCACCCAGTCTTGGTCCAGAATCAGCGGCAGCAGATCCGGCTCGGGGAAATAGCGGTAATCATGCGCGTCCTCCTTGGAGCGCATGGAACGCGTCTCGCCCTTGGTGGGATCGTACAGCCTTGTTTCCTGCACCACCTCGCCGCCGCTTTCCCACATTTCGATCTGGCGCAGCGCCTCGGCCTCCACCGCATGCATCACGAAGCGCACGGAATTGACGTTCTTGATCTCGCAGCGTGTGCGGAATTCCTCGCCAGGTTTGCGCACGGAGACATTCACATCCGCGCGCATGGAGCCTTCTTCCATGTTGCCGTCGCAGGTGCCGAGATAGCGCACGATCTGGCGGATCTTGCGTAAGTAAGCACCGGCTTCCTCGGGTGAGCGGATGTCCGGCTCGGAGACGATCTCCATCAGCCCCACGCCCGCGCGGTTGAGGTCGATGACCGATTTTGCAGGGTGCTGGTCGTGCATGGATTTACCGGCATCCTGCTCCAGATGCAGGCGGGTGATGCCGATATGCTTGATGGTGCCGTCCTGCAGCTCGATCTCGACAGTGCCGGTGCCGACGATCGGGTGGGCGAACTGGCTGATCTGATAGCCTTGCGGCAGATCCGCGTAGAAATAATTCTTGCGGTCGAAGCGCGAGAACAGATTGATCTGCGCGCGCAGGCCAAGGCCCGTGCGCACGGCCTGGGCCACACATTCCTTGTTGATGACGGGAAGCATGCCGGGGAAACCGGCATCGATGAACGACACATGCGCGTTGGGCGCGCCGCCATAGGTGGCGGAGGCGCCGGAGAAGAGTTTTGATTCCGAAATCACCTGGGCATGGACTTCGAGGCCGACCACGACTTCCCAAATGCCGGTGCGGCCCTCAAGTGTATAAGTTGCCATTATTTCGCTCGCAATTCAGGCAGGGCGGTAAAGCCCGCCGCATTTTCGATGGCGGCAGAGACCGCGAACACTGTTTCCTCATCAAAATGTTTGCCGATGATCTGCAGGCCGAGCGGTAGCCCTTCGGCGGAGAGGCCTGCGGGCACGCTCATGGCGGGCACACCGGCCAGGGAGGCGGGCACGGTGAACACGTCGTTGAGATACATCGTGACGGGATCATCCATCTTCTCGCCCAGCCCGAACGCGGCGGAGGGCGCGGTGGGGGTGAGGATGGCGTCCACGCGGCCGAAAGCGTCGGTGAAATCCTTCAGGATCAAATTCCGTACCTTCTGCGCCTTGAGGTAATAGGCGTCATAATAACCATGGCTCAGCACATAGGTGCCGATCATGATGCGGCGTTTCACCTCGGCGCCGAATCCGGCGGCGCGGGTGCGCTCATAGAGGTCGATCAGATCCTCGCCTTCGACGCGCTTGCCGAACCGCACGCCGTCATAGCGCGCGAGGTTGGAGGACGCCTCGGCCGGGGCGACGATGTAGTACACCGGCAGGCCGTATTTGGTGTGGGGGAGCGAGATGTCGATAATCTCGGCACCCTGGGCCTTCAGCCATTCGATGCCCTTGTCCCACAAAGCCAGGATTTCGGGGTTGGTGCCCTCCAGCCGGTATTCGGCGGGGATGCCGATTTTCAGCCCCTTCACGCCACGGGTGAGAGCGGCGGTGAAGTCAGGCACTTCGCGGTTGGCGCTGGTGGAATCCTTCTCATCGAACCCCGCCATGGCGTTCAGCATCAGGGCGTTGTCTTCCACGTTGCGGGCCATCGGGCCGGGCTGGTCGAGCGAGGAGGCGAAGGCCACCACGCCCCAGCGCGAGCAGCGCCCATAGGTGGGTTTGATGCCCGCCAAGCCGGTGAAAGCAGCGGGCTGGCGGATGGAGCCGCCGGTATCCGTACCCGTGGCGGCCAGGGCGATGCGCGCGGCAACCGCTGCGGCGGACCCGCCGGAGGAGCCGCCGGGCACCAGCTTGGCATCCGAGCCCTGGCGCTTCCAGGGATTCTCGACCGAGCCATAGCCGGAGGTGATGTTGGAGGAGCCCATGGCGAACTCGTCCAGATTGGCCTTGCCGAGCATCACGGCACCAGCTGCTTTCAGCTTGCCGGAGACGGTGCTCTCATAAGGCGGGATGAAGGGTTCCAGGATCTTGCTGGCCGCCGTGGTGCGCACGCCCTCGGTACAGAACAGATCCTTCATGGCGATGGGAATACCGGTGAGCGGCGTGGCGCTGCCATCCGCGATCCGGGCATCGGCCGCCTTGGCCTGCTCAAGTGCGAGTTCCGGCGTGGGGGTGATATAGGCGTTCAGGCGCGGGTTGAGCGCCGCCACCGCCTCATTATACGCCGTGGTCAGCTCCACGGCCGAAATCTCTTTGGCTTTCAGCGCCTTGGCGGCACCGGCTACGCCCAGATCAAAAATGCTCATTCCACCACTTTCGGCACGGCAAAGAAGTTTCCGATGCGGTCCGGCGCATTGGCCAGGATTTTTTCCGCAATATCACCGTCGGTGAGCTTGTCCTCACGGCTGCGCAGCGCCATTTGGGCGCCGCCGGAGAGTGGTTCCACACCCTCCACATTCACCTCGGAAAGCTGCTCCACATAGCCCAGAATGGCGTTCAGCTCGCCCTGAAGCGTGGAAACCTCTTCGTCATTCACCCTTATACGGGCCAGTTTCGCAATCCGGCGTACCGTTGCGGCGTCCAGCGACATACCCAAATCCCTTGGCTAAAAAATCCGGGCGGACCATACAGGCGGGCATGGCGCTCTACAACCTGTCCGAATTTTTAAGCGTTTTGCCCCCCGCGGCCCGGCTGCTGGGGCTGGACCCTGGTCAGAAACGCATCGGGGTGGCGCTGTCGGACGTGAACCGGCAGGTGGCCAGCCCTTATGCCACGCTGGTGCGGGCCAAGATGAAGCAGAACGCCGCCGAATTGGCGGCGATTGCAGCCAGGGAAGGGGTGGGCGGGTTGATCATCGGCCTGCCGCTGGACGGTGAGCAGAGATTCGGCCCCCGCGCCCAGGCGGCGCGGGACTGGGCGCATGGCATGAGTGAGGCGCTGGGCTTGCCGGTGGCGATGGTGGATGAGAGTTTTTCCACCGCGGATACCCATGAACGGCTGATCGCCGCCGGGCTCTCGCGGGCGCGCCGGGCGGAGATTGTCGATAAAATGGCGGCGGCGGAAATTCTCCAGCGTGCGCTGGATGCGTTGCGCCTATAGCGCGCGCAAGGTGTGTTGCGCGCATAACGCGCACGGGATGTGTTGCGCATAAAAACGGCGGGGTTACCCCCGCCGCCATTGGATTTTTTTTAAGTCAGGTTAGTCCTTCTTGGCGGTGTCCTTCAGCCCGCCGACGGCGTTCTGCACCTTGCCTTCAATCTTGTCGGCCTTGCCCTCGGCCCGCAGCTTGGCATCGCCCGTGACCTTGCCGGCCACTTCCTTTACGCTGCCCTTGGCCTGTTTCAGAACGCCTTCAATACGATCCTTGTCCATGGCTAATCTCCTTTCTGGTTAAGGTTTTTCTCCAGCCGGCCGCAGCCCTGGGTCAGGGGCTTGGCGAGCTTGGCGCGTTGTTGTTGGCGCTATTGGTCAGCGCGTGACCGCCTTGTGAAAGGTCTTGCCCAACACCGGCCGTGGTATGGCAGGCAGACAGACCCATGGCCAAGCCAAGCATCGCCGCCATGCCGAATGCCAACCGAAATTTTGAAACCATTGGCGAATATCCTCATGTTATTCCGGCATCCCCGAGATGGGGGCTGCGTCATAACCGGGATTTCGTGATTGAGTTTTAGAGTTTCAACAAAAATCCAATGATCTTTCAGATTTGAAAGATTCACCTCATGACTTGAATGACATCAGTTTGTCAGATCATGCCGAATTCTTTTGCCAAAAGCTCGTAGGATTTGGTTCTGACAGCCGGATTGTAAACCGCCGTGGTGATTGCGATTTCGTCAAGTTTCAGCTCCTGGGCCAAGGCGCGCAGCCTGTCTGCCACCTGCGCCGCGCTGCCGACGAAATTTCTCTGCTGAGAGGTTTGAATTTGTGCTTTTTCCTGCTCCGAAAAATCAAAACGGTCAGCTTCGTCCGGTGAGGGCAGGGGAATATATTGCCCGCGGTTGCGCATGCCCCAGAAGGCCCCGCGGGACTTCGCCCAGTACTGGGCGTCGCCTTCCGTTTCCGCGGCGATGGCGAAGATCGTAACGGCGGAGCGCGGCGCGGCTTCAGCCGGTTCGGGCTGCTTGAACTGGGTCTGGTACACATGCATCGCCTCGGCGGCACCCGCGCCATCCGAGAAGAAATAGGCAAACGCATAAGGCAGGCCGAACCAGGCGGCCAGCTGCGCGCCATAGAGCGAGCTGCCGAGAATCCAGATTTCCGGGGCGTCCGGGCCGCGCGGCTCGGCGACGATGGTGCGGAAAGGATGGTCAACGGGCAAAGGCCCGCCCGAAACCCAGGCCGCCACGTCCCGCACCTGGGCGGGGAACATATCCGCCACGCTGTGGGCATTAGGGTTGAGCGCCAAGGCGGTGCGGCCATCTGAGCCGGGAGCGCGGCCGAGGCCGAGATCGATCCGCCCTGGGGCGATGGCCTCCAGCACCCGGAACTGTTCCGCCACCTTCAAGGCTGAATAATGCGGCAGCATGATGCCCGCCGCCCCCACCCGGATGCGGCTTGTGGTGGCAGCGATGGCGGCGGCCAGAACCTCCGGCGCGGAGCCCGCCACCGAGCCGGAGCTGTGATGCTCGGAGAGCCAATAGCGGTGATAACCGAAGCCCTCGCAGGCCTGGGCCAGGGCGATGGATTCGCGGATCGAGACATCCGGTGTGGCATTGGTGCGGATGGGGGATTGGTCGAGCACGGAAAGTATCATTCCGTTCATATAGGATGCGCTGGCCGCCGTGCCAGCGTACCCGGGGCCAGCGCGTTATGCGCGTGCGCATGGTTGGCAAACATGGATATTGCCGCCAAGTTGGGCCGGAGATTTCACGTTGAAAAGATTGTCTGGGAAAAGATTGTCTGGCTCATGAAAAAAATCGGCTTCCTCTCTTTTGGGCATTGGGCGCCCTCGCCGCAATCGGGCACGCGCTCGGCCGGAGATGCATTGCTGCAATCCATCGACCTCGCCGTGGCGGCGGAGGAGCTGGGGGCGGATGGGGCCTATTTCCGGGTGCATCATTTTGCCCGGCAGCTATCCTCGCCCTTTCCGCTGCTGGCGGCCGTGGGAACACGGACGCAGCGCATCGAGATCGGCACGGCGGTGATCGATATGCGCTACGAGAATCCACTTTATATGGCCGAGGATGCCGGGGCGGCGGATTTGATCTCCCAGGGGCGGTTGCAGCTTGGGCTGAGCCGGGGTTCGCCGGAGCAGGTGATCGATGGCTGGAGCTATTTCGGCTACCGCCCCGGCGAGGGGGAGAGCGACGCGGATATGGGCCGCCGCCATACCGAGGTGCTGCTGGATGTGCTGCGCGGGGAAGGCTTCGCCCAGCCCAATCCGCGCCCGATGTTTCCCAACCCGCCGGGGCTGCTGCGGGTGGAGCCGTATTCCGAGGGCTTGCGTGAGCGTATCTGGTGGGGGGCAGGCTCCAACGCCACGTCGGCATGGGCGGCGAAGCTGGGGATGAATCTGCAAAGCTCGACTTTAAAGGATGACGAGACCGGCGAGCCGTTTCATATCCAGCAGGCCAAGCAGATCCGCACCTATCGGGAGGCCTGGAAAGAGGCGGGGCATGAACGCACGCCGCGCGTTTCCGTGAGCCGCAGCATTTTCGCTCTGATGAATGATCAGGACCGGATGTTCTTCGGCCGGGGCGGGAAGGAGCAGGACAGCATCGGCTTTATCGACGAGAATACCCGCGCAATCTTCGGCCGGTCCTACGCGGCGGAGCCGGAAGCGCTCATTGAGGAGTTGCGCCAGGACGAGGCGATCGCCGAGGCGGATACGCTGTTGCTCACCGTGCCGAACCAATTGGGCGTCGAGTATAATGTGCATGTGATCGAGGCGATTTTAAAGCATGTGGCGCCGGCCTTGGGCTGGCGGTAAGCCGGACGGTTCAGGGCGCCGAGACCGGGTAGGCCAGTCTTGGCGCCACGGTTACATGCTCGAACAAGGGGGCTCCGGCGTCTGCGGGTTTTAGCACCCGCCGGGGCGAAATCTCGTTGAAAGCGAGGCTCGAAAGCCCGTCCCGCCGCCAATCATGCGGGAACTGGCGCGGCCGCCAGCCCGAGCCATGCGGCTTGAGCCAGCGATTGATGAAGATTTTCTGGGTTTCGTAGAAGGCGATGCTCGGCTTGCCCTGGTTGTTCACCCCTTCATCCTGATGCGAAAGTGCCCGGAACGTGCCGCGCCGATAAGCGCGCTGCAGGCCGGAGTGAGAAATGCGCTCCCGCAGATCGACATCCTCAAATCCCCAGCCCCAGTATTCGTTTGAATAGCCATTCAGGGATTCATATTGCCCGTTTGGCAGCGCCACCACCGCGCTGAACAGGATTTTCAGGATGAAATCCTCGGTGAAGGGAAGGCCGTGAAAGATCAACTGGGTTGGGGCGCCGGTATAGCTGTAGTCAGCACTTTCGGGCAGCCAGTCCACATCGTGAAAACAGGTATAGTCGGTTTCTGAGCGTAGATAGGTAAAGCCGATATTTTTTAGCAAGCCCCGGTTAAAAGGCAGGCCTGGCGCTTGCTCGACGATGAGCACCCGGCAGGGAATAGGGCTGTTTTGCGGATCGCTGCGGAAAAATGCCGCCAGATAAGGAATGAATTCTGCAAGATGCGCGGCGCGGTCGCGGTAGGGGACCACGATTCCTAGCCGTTCCGCCATCAGAAGCTCCTGGAACGCAGCGTCATCAGCCGCTTATCCGGTGCCCAGGTTACGCGGGTGGGTGCGTCGCCCATGAACACCCGCGCCAACACCCGCACCCGGTGCGGCCCGATTTCGCTTTGCAGCCGCACCTGCACCAGCCGGTAGCGCACGGATTCGTAATTGCACAGCCGCACCAGCATATCGGCGTTTACCCGGATCAGCATGCCCGGCACGGCCTGGCCGGGGGCGCGGCGCAAGGTGGGGTAGCGCGCACCGCGCAGCAGCACGCGGGCGAAGCCGTGCAGCCGGGCCGGCTGCGGCGCGGACCTCATCGGTTTTCCGGCGCAGCGGCCAAACGCATCCTTATCCGTCAGCGTGCCATAGACGAAAATCTTCATCCGAAAATCTTGCCCCAATTGCGCTTCAGCGCAGCATCCACCTCGTCCATGCCAGCCTCCACGCCAAGTGCCTGGAGGCTGGTGACGCCGTGCTCGCTGATGCCGCAAGGCACAATGCCGGTAAAGTGGGAAAGATCCGGCGCCACGTTCAGCGCCAGCCCGTGCCAGGTCACCCAATGCGAGACTCGCACCCCGATGGCGCCGATTTTTTCCTCCCGCCCATCCGGCCGGGCGACCCAGATGCCCACGCGCCCCTCGCGGATTTCACCTTTGATGCCGAACTCCTTCAGCGTCTCGATCACCCAGCGTTCCAACCCGGCCACGTAGCAGCGCACGTCCCGGGCGGGAACACTGCCATGGGCGCGGGCAAGATTCAGCATCACATAGGCCACGCGCTGGCCGGGGCCGTGATAGGTCCATTGCCCGCCGCGCCCGGCCTTGAAGGTGGGAAAGCGGTTGGCGTCCTGCAGGTCCGCGGCTTTGGCGGAGGTGCCCTCTGTATAAAGAGGCGGGTGCTGGACGAGCCAAACCAGCTCCTCCGCCTTGCCTTCACGGATGGCGGCCACCCGCTCCTGCATCCTGGCAAGGGCTGCCTCATAGTCTGTCAGGCCGGGAGAAACCTCCCAGCCGGCTTGGTTTTCCATCATCTTTTCCCCTGTTGCAGGCTCCGGGATCATAGTCTATAGGCTCCCGGCCTCGATGCGGTCGTGGCGGAATGGTAGACGCGCAAGCTTGAGGTGCTTGTGGGGGAAACCTCGTGGAAGTTCGAGTCTTCTCGACCGCACCAATTTCTCCCTCCTTGAAAAACTGGCCTTCATAAAACTCATGGCGGGGTGTGTTGCCTCCCCGCCGTCCTTGCGCCATGAATCCCTAGAACATTGAATTTGGGAGGGTGATTGAGCCATGGATGAGGGTTTACGCAAGGCCGCGCTGGAATACCACCGCTCCCCCCGGCCCGGAAAGCTCGCCATTGTCGCGACCAAGCGCATGGAAACGTCGCGCGATCTGTCCCTGGCTTATTCGCCCGGCGTGGCGGTGGCTTGCGAGGCGATCAAGGATGACCCGGATGCCTCTTTTGACCTGACCTCGCGCGCCAATCTCGTGGCAGTGATCACCAACGGCACGGCGGTGCTGGGGCTGGGCAATATCGGCGCGCTGGCCGGCAAGCCGGTGATGGAGGGCAAGGCCGTCCTGTTCAAGAAATTCGCCGGGATCGATTCCTTTGATATTGAGATCGACGAGCAGGACCCGGATAAATTTATCGAGACCGTGGCGCGGCTGGAGCCCAGCTTCGGCGGCATCAATCTGGAAGACATCAAGGCGCCGGAATGCTTCAAGATCGAGCAGACCCTGCGCGCGAAGATGAAGATTCCCGTCTTCCATGACGACCAGCACGGCACCGCCATCATCGTAGGCGCCGCGGTGCTCAATTGCATGATCGTGCAGAAGAAGAAGATCGAGGAGGTGAAGATTGTCACCTCCGGTGCCGGTGCCGCCGCGCTTTCCTGCGTGAATATCCTCAAGGCGCTGGGGGCCAGCCCTGAGAACATCACCATGACCGACAGGGATGGTGTTGTTTACAAGGGCCGCCCCAATCTGGACCCGACCCTGGTGGATGTGGCCCGCGAGACCGATGCCCGCACCCTGCCGGAAGTGCTGCCGGGGGCGGATATTTTCCTCGGCCTCTCCGCCCCGCGTGTGATGAAGGAGGAATGGCTGCCGCTGTTGGCGCCGAATCCGCTGATCCTCGCCTTGGCCAACCCGGAGCCGGAGATTATGCCCGAGATCGTCCGGCGGGTGCGCCCGGATGCGATCGTGGCCACTGGCCGCTCGGATTTTCCGAATCAGGTGAATAACGTCCTCTGCTTCCCCTTCATCTTCCGTGGCGCGCTGGATGTGCGCGCCACCGCGATTACCGAGGGGATGAAGCTGGCGGCGGTGCGCGCCATCGCCAATCTCACCCATGTCGAGGCGTCGGACGTGGTTGCCGCCGCTTATGGCGGGCAGGCGCCGGTGTTCGGGCAGGATTATATCATTCCCAAACCCTTCGATCCGCGGTTGATTTTGCATGTGGCCCCGGCCGTGGCACAGGCAGCGATGGATGAAGGCGTGGCCCGCAAGCCGATTGCCGATTTCGAAGCCTATATGCATGAGCTGGAGCGCTTTGTGTTCCGCTCCGGCCAGTTGCTGCGCCCGGTCATTGAGGTGGCGCGCAAGGCGAAGCCGCGCATCGTTTATGCCGAAGGCGAGGATGAACGCACGCTGCGCGCGGTGCAGAGCGTGGTGGATGACGGCTTGGCCCGGCCGATCCTGCTAGGCAACACCGAAGCCGTGACCGCCAAGATCCAATCCCTGGGATTGCGGCTGAGGCCGGGCGCGGATGTCCAGATTCTTGATCTGGAGCGTGAGCCGGAGTTGTTCGAGCGCCTGCTGGCAGGCTATTCCAAGTGCGTTGGCAGGCGTGGCACCCCGCCGGACGCGGCGATACGCCATGTGCGCAAGCGCCCCACCGTGACCGCGGCGATGCTGCTGCAGCAGGGTGAGGCGGATGCCGCTATTTGCGGGGGCACCGGCGATTGGTGGCGGCAATTTCAGTATGCGCTGCCGATCATGCCGCGCAAATCCAGCTCTGGGCGCGTCTTCGCGCTCACCGCGCTTATCCTGCAGGCCGGCCCGCTCTTCTTCTGCGATACGCATGTGAATGTGGACCCGACCTGCGAGGAAGTCGCGGAAATGACGCTGATGGCGGCGCAGACGGTGAAGCATTTCGGCTTGACCCCGAAAGTGGCGCTGCTTTCGCACTCCAATTTCGGTGCGTCCAACTCACCCTCCGCGAAGAAGATGCGCAAGGCGTTGGGGCTGATCCGCGCCATGGACCCGGATTTGGAAGTGGATGGAGAAATGCACGCGGACGCGGCGCTGGCCGAGCAGATCCGCCACCAGGCGCTGCCGGATTCGACGTTGAGCGGCACGGCCAATCTGCTGATCTTCCCGAATATAGATTCGGCCAATATCGCTTATAATCTGGTGAAGGCGACCGGTGAGGCGGTAACGGTGGGGCCGATGTTGCTGGGGCTGGAGAAGCCGCTGCATATCGCGGTGCCCAGCACCACGGCGCGTGGCATCATCAACCTCTCCGCCGTGGCGGCGATGGAAGCGGCGCTGGCCGGCGCGAAGTAGCCTGCCGGCCATGAACCGGCGCGGCGGTGGCAGCGCCGGTTCAGCGTCCGGCTCGGTGCTGTTGCGGTCTCTTCGCATAGGGGGCGTCATGCTGTTCCTGCTGAGTTTTCTGGCCGGTTTGCTGATCTGCAACGCCATGCCGCACCTCGCCGCCGGGTTGCGCGGCGAGGCGTTTCCGACGCCTTT
This sequence comes from uncultured Pseudomonadota bacterium, assembly GCA_963794625.1. Taxonomy (GTDB): domain Bacteria; phylum Pseudomonadota; class Alphaproteobacteria; order Acetobacterales; family Acetobacteraceae; genus Acidocella. The sequence goes on along the minus strand of CAWCEU010000008.1, from coordinate 1,152,071 downwards.
GGCCAAGCCGCGCGGGGTGGGATTGTCCTCGCCGCTGCTCAATATGGTCTGGGGGTGGGTAAATCTGTTCCTGGGTCTCGTTATTTTGCCGCGCCTTGTGCTGTTTTCACCCCTGCCGCCGCTGCATAATTCGCTGTTTCTCTGCTTTGCCCTGGGCTTTCTGCTGGCCGGGCTGTACCTCGCCATCCATTTTGGCAAGGTGCGCACTAGCAAATCCTGATCCTTGAGCCGTTGCGCTGTCCCCGTTGCCTGGGGCGGTGGAGCGGCCCGGATACGGCTCCATGATTATCTTATAATTGGGGTTGGGTTACGGCCAAGATCGCCTTGGCGGCGGCTTCCGACGGTGTGCCTTCAGGTGCGCACAGGCTGGCCAGGGCGGCGGCGAAGCCCGCGCGTTGGGCTTCCGCCTGTGCCGGGCCGCGCAGCAGGCCGAGGATTGTTTCCGCCAAGCGCTCTGCCCGGCAATCCTCCTGCAGCAATTCCGGTACCAGCGCCCGGCCCGACAGCAGATTGATCATCGCCACATAAGGCACCTTGATCAGCCGGCGGCCAATAGCGGCCGAGAGCGGGTTGACCCGGTATGTCACCGCCATTGGCACTCCCGCCATGGCGAGTTCGAGCGTTGAGGTGCCGGATTTGGTCAGCGCTGCCTTTGCCGCCGCGAAAGCGTCGTAGCGCTCCGAAACTTCGCGCACGATGATGGGTTTTACCGGCCAGTCCGAAGTATGGGCGGTTACGGCATCGGCAATGCCCGCGGCGGCGGCCACCACCGGCACCAGGGCCGGAATTTGCGGCCGCAGCAGCGCCAGCGTGTCTTTGAATACCGGCAGCAGGCGCCTGGTTTCGGTTATGCGGGAGCCTGGCATCAGCACCAGCGGCACGGTGTCCGGTGCCAGATTATGGGCCGTGCGGAAGCGCGCGGCATCGCCCTTGTCGGCGCCGGATTCCAGCACGGGATGGCCGGTGAAGACCGGATGCAGCCCATGGGGGGCAAAAAACTCCGGCTCGAAGGGCAGCAGGCAGAGCAGCTCCTCCCATAATCCGGGGAAATGCTTCACGCGGTCCTGCCGCCAGGCCCAGACTTGCGGGGCGACATAATGCACCCGCTTCGGCCCGCTGGTCCCGATGGCTTTCAACACCCGCAAGGTGAAGCCGGGGCTGTCTATGGTGAGCAGAATATCCGGTTTTTGCGTGCGGATGGCCTCGATGGTCTGGGCCAGGCGTTTCTTGAGGTGCAGAATTTTCGGCAGGATTTCGGCCAGCCCCATCAGCGCCAGCTCCTGCATCGGAAACAGCGAGGCAAGCCCGGCTTCGGCCATGCGGGCCCCGCCGATGCCGGAAAATTCCACCTCCGGGTTCTGCGCGCGCAACGCCTGCATCAGCCGGAAGCCGAGCACATCGCCGCTGGCTTCACCGGCGATGATGAAGATTTTGGTCATGCCAAGGGCACGACGGGGGCTGGGGCAATCTCTGCCCAGTCACGATGGTTCAGCACCGCGCCGTCCTGCCGCACTTTGTCGATGGCGGCGAAATCCACTTCCGCGAAGACGAGCCCCGGCTCGTTCAGTGCTCCGGCGGCGGCAACGCCGTCATCAGGAAAACCGGCATCGCAGGGGGTGAAGAGGGCGGCGTGGCCGACATTCATGTCGATGGAGCCCGACCAGGCAGCCTCGCCCACCAGCGGCACAACAGCGGCATAGCACTGGTTTTCCACCGCGCGGGCGCGAGCGGACAGGCGCACGCGGTTGAACCCGGCGGGGGAGGCGGTGCAGCAGGGCACCAGGATCAGCTTTGCCCCGGCTGCGACTTGCGGGCGCACATGCAGGGGGAATTCCGAAATCATAACAGATGGAGACGCCGATCCGCCCGAAGGGCGTTTCAAACACTTTCGGCGCCGCGCCGCCCGCCACACCCCATTCCTCATCCTCGAAGCGGGTCATGGATTGCTTGTCCTGAAACTCAAGCTGGCCGGAGGGGGCGATGAAGGGGGCGCGGTTGCGGATTTTGCCATCCGCGTCGCGCATCGGCAGCGAACCGCCGAGGATGAAGAGTTTATGCCGCCTGGCCATCGCCACCAGCTCGGCGAGGATTTCATCCGCCTTGCCGACGGCATGCAGCAGCTCGGCCTCGATATCCGGCGCTTTGATCTCCGCCCCGGCGCAAACCATGGCGGCATATTCGGGCAGCACCAGAATATCGGCGCCGGCCAGGGATGCCTCGGCGGCCAGACGCTCGATGCGCAGCAGAAAAGCCTTGAAGCTGGAAGGCGGCGAGACGCCAAAGGGGGCGAGGGCGAGTTTCATAGGGTTTTCGTCCAGAAGATGAGTTTCTTTTCCGTCTCCGCGGCTTCGCCAATATCCCGCCAGGACATGAAGCAGAAGAGGTCATCCCGGCGCCTATAGCCCCGGTGATGCCAGAATTCATCCAGCGGCACATAATCCTTCGGGCGCAAGGGATGCTCCTTCGGGCGCTGCACGGCACAGAAGCAGGTGGTTGCGTACCCTTGCGCCTGCGCCTCGCGCGCTTTGAAGAAGGCAACGCCCGCGCCCCGTCCCCGGTATTCAGGCAGCAGCACGCTCTCGCCGAAATAGAAGATCCGGGAAACATCCATGCCCGCCTCGCGGAAGGGTCTCTGGACGTTCGGTGTCTCGGCGGAAAGCGGCAGGCAAGTGGAGGCGCCGACGATTCGCTCCCCCGCCTTCGCCAGCACGATGGCGGCGCCCGGCACCTTCACATAGGTGCGAAGATAATCGTGCTCATAGGCCGCATTTCCTTCATAGAGATAGGGAAAGGCACGAAAAACCTCGATTCGCAGCCGCGCCAGGGCGGGCAGGGCGGTTTCGGCCTCCGGGCCGGAGACGGTTTCGATACTCAGGCCGGAGGTGGTTTGCGAGACTGGCGTATTCATCTGCCGGTCAGAATGTCCGCCCGGCGGCGGCCTGCCAAGCCCTGATCAGTGCGCGCTGATCAGGGGCTGCGCGGCGGCGATGAAATCCTTCAGCGCGCCTTGCTTGTCCGAGAGGCTCAGGCCCGGGGTTTGCGCCAGAACCGGGCAATAGGCTGCCACCAGCGTGTTGGTGAGGTCGGCATCGCTGATGGAGCTGTTATTCCCCCGCACGGCGCTGATCAGCTCGCGGGTGCGGTTGGGCAGCGTGGCCGCCGTGGCGCCCTGATAGATATTCAACAGGCCATTACCGGGGTCAGCCACGGTGGCCGGCCCGCCGGACGGGGAAACACGCGGGCAACCGAGCTTGTCCGCCGCCTGGCTGGCCGCGGGGGGAAGGTTGCTGGCGCCGCGCAGCATCATCACCTGGGCCGGGGTGGCGTCCGCACTGCCCTTATTACCCCAGGCGGTGCGGACATAGTTAGTGATGTCGGCAATTTCCTGGTCGGAGAGTTTCGAGCCGAAGGCCGGCATCACGGGGCCCGGATGCGCCCAGCTATCCAGCCCGCCCAGCACCGCGCCGATGACGTTATAGGGTTGCTCCGCCGTCACGGAATCATTGCCCGCCAGATTGGGCACGAAATGCGGCGGCAGGCCGCCTCCCGTGGCGCCATGGCAGCCCGCGCAATTGGCGGTGTAGAGCTTCTGGCCCCGCGCGGCGGAGGTATCGGCATTCGCGATGGCCGGGCCAGGCGGTGTCACCTGCGGCTTGGTGGCGGTTTGCAGGTAATCGGCGATATCCTCGGCATCCGAGACCGGCAGCAGGCTGGTGGAATGATCCGTCATGTCGCCCATGGCGCCATAGGGCGAACCTTTCACCAAATTGCCGTCTTCGTGCAGGTAGGCGACGAGATCCGCCTTCGCCCAGCCACCCACGCCATAGGTTTTGTCAGACGAGATGTTGGGGGCGAAGAGATTGTCGATGGGAGCGCCCGCATAGGCCTTGCTGGGGATGGTCGCCTGCATCAGGTTGCGCGGGGTATGGCATTCGCCGCAATGGCCCAGCGCCTCGGTGAGGTAGGCGCCGTTCTTCATATGCTCATCCCAGGACGGGTCCATCTTCATCGGCCCGGATGTGAAGAAGAGCATTCGCCAGCCCAGCAGCACGGGGCGCTGGCTGAAGGGGAAGCTGAGTGTATTGGGCGTGGCGGGCGCCTGTACCGGCGGCAGGGAGAAGATATAGGCCTTGATGGCCATCACATCCGCATAAGACAGCTTGGTGTAGGAGGTGAAGGGCATCGCCGGGTAGAGATATTTCGGGAACACCACAAATTCATGACCCGGGGCGATGCCGTCATGCAGGGCTTCGTAGAACTGTTTGTCCGTCCAGTTGCCGATGCCGGTTGCCTTGTCCGGCGTGATATTGGGGGAGGCAAGGCCGCCGAACGGGGTGGCCAGCACCAGCCCGCCGGAATAAGGCGCGCGGCCGGGGCCGGTATGGCAGGGCGCGCAATCCGCCGCCGTGGCCAGATATTTCCCGCGCGCGACCAGCGCGGCTTGGTCCGTGGGGGCAGAGAGCGAGGCGGCGGGGTAGTTGGCGGTATCGTCCGCCACAGCCATGCGGCTGGCGGCCAATCCCCCCAAGCCGAGAGCCAGAGCGGCGGCGGCAAGCAGCGGGCGCATGGCGGGCAGTCTCGGCATTCTGGCTGGCATGAAATAGATCCCTAGAATTTTCTTGTTCTGCGACTATTTCGCCGGAATTCCGCGTCCGGATCAAGTATGGCGGTAGAGTGTGTCAGGATTGATTTGCGGCGCAGCAATTTCGACCAGTTTGTTTTCCCGCACGGCGGTGTAGAAGCAGCTTCGCCGGCCGGTGTGGCAGGCCACGCCTTTCTGGTCCAGCAGCAGCAGCAGCGCATCGCCGTCGCAATCGATGCGCAGCTCCACCAGTGTCTGTCGCTGGCCGGAGGTTTCGCCCTTGCGCCAGAGTTTTTGCCGGGAGCGGGAGAAATAGCAGACCTGGCCCGTGCGCAGCGTCTCTTCCACTGATTCGGCATTCATCCAGGCCATCATCAGCACCTCGCCCGTGTCATGCTGTTGGGCAATGGCGGCGACGAGACCATCCGCGTTGAAATGAATGGCGTCCAATATGCCTTGTATTTCGCTCATTCCGGGAGATGAGGGGATGACGGCGGCAAAAGTCAACTCGCCAGCATGCCGTTGGTCAGGCAGGTTTCGTCGAACCGGCAGATCACCTGCATGTCCACGTCATGGGGTGTGGCGTCCTTGTAGTCGATGCGGGTGATCAGATCGGCGATGATGGCCAGGCGCGCGGCCTTCTTGTCATCGGCGCGCACCACCAGCCAGGGGGAGGCGGCACTATCCGTGCCCACCAGCATGGCGTTGCGGGCCTGGGTGTAATCGTCGAAATGCTTCAGCGCCTTTTCGTCGATCGGGCTGATCTTCCATTGCTTCAGCGGGTCGTCCCGCCGCGCCTCCAGCCGTTTTTTCTGCTCCTTGCGGTCGATGTCGAGGTAATATTTCACCACGGTAACGCCGGCATCGGCCAGCATGGCCTCGAACACCGGCACGGTGCGCATGAATTCGCGGTACTGGGTCTCGGTGCAGAAACCCATCACCTTCTCCACCCCGGCGCGGTTGTACCAGGAGCGGTTGAACAGCACGATCTCCCCGGCGCCCGGCAGATGTTCCACATAGCGCTGGAAATACCACTGCGTGGCCTCGACATCCGAGGGCTTGGGCAGGGCCACGACGCGGATGTCGCGCGGGGAGAGATGCTCGGTAATGCGCTTGATCGTACCGTCCTTGCCGGCGCCATCGCGCCCTTCCAGGATGATCAGCAGCTTGCGTCCGTCGGAGATGACGTGGCGCTGCAGCTTGACCAGCTCAATTTGCAGGTGGCGGAGTTGTTTTTCGTAGTTTTGTTCCTTGGCCATGGGGTCAACCATAGGCGACGGCGCTGGTTTGTGCAAAATCTGTCCCGCGTTCCAAATTGGTGCGCCAAAACAAGGAAATAGAAAGATGCAGGATGAGGTTTGCGCTGTCGCGACGGCGCTGATCGCCGCGTTCGAGGCGAACGACCGGGACGGATATTTCAGCTATTTCACGCCGGAGGCGCGGTTCATTTTCCATGCCGTGCCCTTTGTGATGGAAAGCCGCGCCGCCTATGAGGCGGAATATGACCGCTGGGTGCGCGAGGACGGATTCAAGGTGCTGGAATGCACCAGCACGCGTCAGCATGTGGATGTGTTCGGGGATAGCGCGGTGTTCACTCACCAGACCTTTACGCGCGTGCGGACGAGCGAGGGCGAGAGCGCCTATCATGAGCGCGAGTCCATCATCTTCATCCGCCAGGATGGGAAATGGCTGGCGGTGCATGAGCATCTCTCTCTGCTGCCAGGTTGAATGAAAAAAGGGGAAGCCATTTCCGGCTTCCCCTTCCATTGCGCTGTTAGGGGCGTCTCAGAAGGTGACGATGCCGCGCAGGCCGATCACCAGCTCATTGCCCAGCTTTTTGCTGGTATCGTCTGGATCATCAATGCCGCCGCCGGGGTTGATGACATATTGGATGTCAGGCTGCAGCACGAGCCATGGCGTAGCCTGCGCCGCATAGGTGGCTTCGAGCAGAGTCTCCGTGCCGGGACGCCGCCCGCCGGAGGCGGCGGTGGCGTCGGCGGCGTGCGATGAGACATGGGCGACGCCGAAATCCAGCCCGGCCTGATCGTTATCGCGCCCAGGCAGCGGGGCGGTGAGGGTGACGCCGCCATTGAACCCGAAATCGACGAGATTCTGGTCGCCGGGCGCGCCCATGACGCGGCCAAACAAATTCAGCGAGCGGTTGCTGTTCTTGGGCGACTGCCAGATTGTCTGATCCACGACGCCATAGAGGCTGTAATTGCCGCGATGGTTATAGCCGTAGAGCTGGTCGGGGAAATTGGCGGAATCGTACCAGCCGCCGAACTTGTAAGTGCCGGGAAGGCCGAACAGCTTGGTGCTGTACTGAATCTCGGCGATCCAGAGCGCGCCGTTCTTTAAGGAGAAGCGCCCGCCGCGCGGGTCCAGCGCCTGCTGGTCGTCATCGAAGGTGCCGCCGCCGGGATCGTCATCGAACACGCCGGCCAGGATGGCGACGTTACCGTTGGGCTTGAACTGGCCGCGCACGCCGAGCGAGCTGAGCGGATAGGCCGGGCCGCCGCCATAGAGATCGACAGAGGGGATGATCGGCCAGCCCGCCATGGTGTTCACGAACAGGCCGGAATAGGTGCTACCCATGAACTCGTTATCGATGCTCTGCTGGCCGAGCTTGATGTCGAACTTCCCGTCCGGGGTGGCCTGGTCGTACCATAGCTCCCAGAGGCGGGTGGCGTTCTCGCCCTCATTGCCGTTGGCGGCCTGGAGATTGTCCAGATAATACTGGCTGAGCGGGCGGCCATGGATTTGCAGGGCGGAGACATGGAAGGTGCCGCCCTGGAGACTGAAAGCCTTGCCGGTATCCACGTCCATGGTCATGGTGGTCACACCCTGCATGGTGGCGCCGGTTTTCACGCCGCCGGAGACATTGCCCAGCAGGTTTTCCGAATCGGTGATGCCGATTGTCACGCCACGCGCGGCGAGGGCAGGGCGCAAGCCGCCCCAATTGCCCAGAAGGCCGGTATTGTCATCCTGCTGCGCCATGGCCGGGGCGGCCAGCGCGGTTAGCAGGGCGCACAGGCTGGCGCCGCGCCAGGAATTAAAGGCTCCCATTGTCACTCCTCTCTGTTCGGCCCTTGCGGGCCTTTCCCCCGCAAGATGGCGGCGGTGGCGTGAATGTTTATATGCAATTAAGAATTATTTGCAATATCAACAATTCATCATGATATAGTATAACATATTGAATGAGGGGGCGCGCAAGAGGGAGATGCTGCAAAGATGGGTCGGCAATACGCTTATACAGACGGTTCCAATTGCCGGTACATCACCAGCGCATCGACGAAGCCTTGTTCAGGGTGCTGGAAGGCGCCAGGCAGCCGGCCGATGATGGTGAAGCCCATATGCTGCCAGAGTCCGATTGCACGCAGATTGGTGCTGACCACGAGGTTGAACTGCATGGCGCGAAAGCCCGCCGCCCGCGCGGCTTTCAGTGAATGGGCGCACATGGCCCGCGCCACGCCGCGCCCGGAGGCCCAGTGGGCAGAGACATAGCCGCAATTGGCGACATGCGAGCCCCCGCCCGCCTGGTTTGCGCGCAAATAATAGGTGCCGGCGATATGGCCATCGAGTGTCGCGACGAAACTCTGTTTTTCCGGAGCCAGCCAATAGGCAAGCGCCTGTTCACAGCTCCAGTCCCTAGGCAGGGCGTAGGTATCGCCGGCCTTAAGCATGGGAGAAAGAATTTGCCAGATGGCATCGGCATCGTCTGGAGCGGCGGGGCGGATGCTCAGGGTCATGGCGCTTTCTTCCCGTGCGCCGGGCCGTTTGCCAAGTGCTGGACGGCGCGCCAGGGGCCGCGCATAAAATCGGCGCCGCAGGTGGAGCGTTTGCGTGACGAAAATTGTTTCCTTTACCCGGGTATTGAACGAGGACGATATCATCGAGGCTTTCGTGCGGCATCATGCCACCCATGTGGATGAGATGCTGTTTCTGGATAATGGCAGCACGGACCGCACGATCGAGATTTTAAAGGCGCTGCACGACGAGGGCTTCCCGCTCAAGCTGTTTCGGAATTATGCCGTCAGTTTCGACGAAATCGCGATCAATAGCTGGGGCTATCAGGCGGCTTCGCAGGTGCTGGGCGCGGATTGGGTGGTGTTTCTGGACGCGGATGAATTCATCGCCACGCCGGACTCGGTGCCCTTGCTAACCTTGTTGCCTGAGGATGAGCGGGCCGTGAGTGTGCCGCTGGTGAATTATGGCCAGGTGGGCGGGGAAAACATGGATGAGCCGGTGGTGCCCTGGCGGCTGCGCTGGCACAAGAGTGCGCCCACGAGGGTGTTCAAGGTGATGGCGCGGGCGCGGATTCCCAATCTTCTCGTTGGCGCTGGTAATCATGGCGTGTTCGTGAAAGCGCTTGAAGTGCCGGCACCTTCCTTGCCTGGGGCCAGTCTGGCGCATTATCCGCGCCGCACTGGTTGGCAGGCGATGCAGAAATGGGCGGCGGGGCGGTTAAAGGCGCTGGCCTCCGGCGCGCCAGGCGAATTCTACTCGGAACATTATGTTTCACCCTTCGAGACACTGCGCGATAAACCCTGGGAGTTGCTGCTGAATGAGGGGTTTCTGGTCCAGGAATTCGATAAATCCTTGGCCACGGAGGCGCCGCTTGCCTATCTCGGCGGACCCCTTGCCTATTACCGGCCATCGGACCCGAGGCTGAAGGCGCTTTCCAGCTTCCTGCATTTCACCGAGCAATTGGCCAGGCAGCATGGGCGGCTGTTGGATGAGTCACCACAAGCCCGAGCGCTGGTGGAAGGGTGGAACGCACGCCGGGATTTTCTTTTTTGACGAAATAAATGTTGAAAAGAGGGGTTGCGGGGCCATCTCATGGGCCCTGGGCCCGGCCATGCCCTGTGGCACATTGCATTTCGTCACAAATTCGGCTTAAGCCGAAGGCCAGTAACCGAAACAGGAGACTTTCCTATAGCCAGACCGCCAGCGCCGCCCGCTCCTCCCTCCCGTGAGGGCCCCCGGGTCAACGAAGAAATCAGAATCCCGCAGGTTCGTCTGATCGACCAAGATGGTGAAATGATCGGGGTGCTCAGCACCCGGGACGCTATCGCCCGCGCCTACTCCGTCGGACTCGACCTGGTCGAGATCAGCCCTAATGCTGAACCGCCTGTGGCGAAGATCCTCGATTACGGCAAGTTCAAATACGAACAGCAGAAGAAGCGTAACGAGGCGCGCAAGAAGCAGAAGGTTGTCGAGATCAAGGAGGTGAAGGTTCGCCCCAATATCGACGAGAATGACTACCAGGTGAAGCTGCGCGCCATGAAGAGCTTTATCGGTGAGGGCGACAAGGTGAAAGTCACGCTGCGCTTCCGTGGCCGTGAAATGGCCCATCAGGAGCTTGGTGTGAAGGTGCTGGAGCGTATTCGTGGCGATATGGAGACCGATACCAAGGTCGAACAGATGCCGAAAATGGAAAACCGGCAGATGGTGATGGTGCTGGCGCCGAAATAACGGCACAGGCTTTCCAGAGCATGAAAAAGCCCGGCTTTTGGCCGGGCTTTTTGTTTGTACAGCAGATTGAGGGGCTGATTACTCAGCTTTGGCGGGCTCGGCCGCTTTGGCGCGGGGCGGGCGGCCACGGCGCTTTGGCGCGGGGGCGGGTTCGGTCAAGGTCAGCTCAGGCGCCGCGGCCGGAGGCGCATCCGCCACGATGGGGATGGCACGTGGCTCGGCAATGGCTTCCGCCTTCACTTCGGGCTGGTCGCCCAGGCCCGCGGGCCCCTCATTGCTGGCCGCGCGCAGCTCGGCTTCCAGGGCGGAGCTGATATCGATCGGTGTTTCGGCGATGGGGGCCGTGGGGCGGTAGGGGCGGTCCTGACGGTCCTGGCGCTCCTGCCGGTCGCGAGGCTGGAATTCCTGGCGCGGGCGTTGCTCAAACCGGCGTTCCTGGCGATTGTCACGAAATTCACGGTTATCCCGGCCCTCGCGGTTTTCCTGCCGGGCTTCCTGGCGCGGTTCCCGGGTTTCCTGGGCTTCGCCCTCGGCGCCGGGCTCCCGGCGCTGGAATTCACCCTGATTCGGGTTGTTGTAGCGTTGCTCGCCATTCTGGCCGTTCTGGCCCGGTGGCGGCAGCCCTTGCGCGGCGTTGATGGCGCTCAGGATGCGGAAATAATGCTCGGCATGCTGGTAATAGGCTTCGCCCAGCACACGGTCACCAGAGGAGGCAGCATCGCGCGCCATCTGCGTGTATTTGTCATAAAGCTGCTGGGCCGTGCCGCGTACACGCATTTCCGGCCCGGAACTGTCGAAAACGTGATTGCGGTTGAGCGGAATGCCATTCTGCTGGTTGCGAAACCCGCCACCGCCGCCACCGCCCGTACGGTGGTTGCGTCCACGCATGCGCTTCATATTCATAGGCTCGTGTCTATCCTCGTCTGCTGGCTTGCGCGGTGCGGCATAAAAATGCATCGCCCTTTTTGGCTCCAGTATATGCCGGAGACTCGTGAGCAAGACGGCCCGCGCCGCCCGTGCTTAGCTGTAAAAAATCATTCTGCCAATCGCTTATTTGCAGAATTCGAGCGTTATCGCGCGGTCTATGCCGGAAAGATCACGGCGCAAGGCATAGTCGAACCCAGCCTGACGCGCCAACGCACCTACTGATTTAGCCTGTCCGGCGCCAAGTTCAAGCACCGCCAGCCCGCCAGGGGCTAAAATACGCGGCAGATCTTCGATAATCGCCTTATAGGCGGCCAGCCCGTCTGCTCCGCCATCCAGCGCCGAGGCCGGTTCATGCCCCGCCACCTCGGGCATAAGGCCTGGAATAACGCCGCTCTCGATATAAGGCGGGTTGGACAGCACGAGGCTGAATTGGTGGTTCAGGGCGCTGGCCCAGCTTCCCGCCAGAAAGGCGGCGCGGCTGGCGAGGCCCAGATGCCGGGCGTTCCGGCGGGCGAGCAAGGCGGCGCTTGGGTTCAAATCCACTCCCACGCCAAAGGCGGCTGGGAATTCGTGCAGGCAGGCCAGAAGCAGGCAACCCGTGCCGGTGCCGAGGTCCAGGATGTTACGCGGCGCTATGCCGGAGGCCAGCACGGCTTCCACCAGCGTTTCCGTGTCAGGCCTGGGGATGAGGGTGGCGGGGGAGGTGAGGAAATCCAGCCCCCAGAATTCCTTATGGCCGGTGATATAGGCCAGTGGTTCGCGCGCAGCGCGCCTGGCCAGGGCTTCGGCATAGCTTCGTGGGTCTACCTGGTCCCGCGCCAGCAGCCCGGCGGCATTGGTGCCCAGGGCGTAGGCCAGCAGCAGCCGGGCTTCCCGGCGTGGTTCATCAAGGCCCGCCAGCTTCAGCCGCTCGGTGATCTCGGCCAGCGCCTGGGCGGTGGGGATCACGACTGCTCGGCCAGCCGTGCCGCCTGGTCCTCGGCGATCAGCGCGTCGATGATATCGTCGAACTCGCCCAGCATCACCCGGTCGATTTTATGCAGGGTGAGGTTGATGCGGTGGTCCGTCACGCGGCCTTGCGGGAAGTTATAGGTGCGGATGCGCTCCGAACGGTCTCCGGTGCCCACTTGCCCCTTGCGGTCGGCGGCACGGGTGGCGTTCACGCTGGCGCGCTGCTGGTCATATATTCGCGAGCGCAGGATCTTCATGGCCTTCGCGCGGTTTTTGTGCTGGCTGCGCTCCTCCTGCATCGCCACCACGATGCCGGTGGGGAGATGGGTGATGCGCACGGCCGATTCGGTCTTGTTCACATGCTGCCCGCCGGCGCCCGAGGCGCGGTAGACATCGATGCGCAGATCCGACTCGTTGATGTCCACATCCACCTCCTCGGCCTCCGGCAGCACGGCGACGGTGATGGTGGAGGTATGGATGCGCCCCTGCGTTTCGGTGGCGGGAACGCGCTGGACGCGATGCACGCCGGATTCGAATTTCAGCTTGGAGAAGACGGATTTGCCGGTGATTTCGGCCAGTGCTCCTTTCACGCCGCCCAGCTCGTTCTCCTCGTAATCCATCACCTCGAAGCGCCAGCCCTGCAGGGCTGCATATTTCTGGTAGGCGGTGAAAAGCTCGGCGGCGAAGAGCCCGGCTTCGTCGCCCCCCGCAGCGGGGCGGATTTCGAGGATGGCGGAGCGGTCATCCGCCTCGTCCTTGGGCAGAAGCGCCAGGCGCACGGCCATTTCCAGCGCCGGGAGCTGTTTTTTCAGCTCATGGAGTTCAGTCTCGGCCAGTTCCTTCATGTCAGGGTCGGCCAGCAGGGCCTCGGCCTCCTTCGCCTGCTTCTCAGCACCGCGCAGGGCGGAGATTTTCTCTTCCACCGGGGTGAGTTCCGAAAGCTCCTTGGAGGCCTTTACGAATTCATCGCCAGGGAGGGAGCTGGAGAGCATGAAGCGCAGCTCCTCGGCCCGGGCCATGATGCGGTCGAGTTTATGCTCCAGCGAGGAACTCATGCGCGCAGGCGCTCCACAAGTGTTTCCGCTGTCACATCTTCCTGTGTGCCGTCGGCAAGATTTTTCAGCTTGATGTCCCCGCCCACCAGCACCGCGAAGGCGGCGCCGGATTTATTGGCGCGCTCCAGCCGTTTCTTGGCGTTGCCGGAATAGCTGGTTTCGGCCGCGATGTTTTTGTTCCGCAGCAGATTAAGAATTTCCAGGACCTGTGCTTCAGATTCGGGGGACATGGGAATGACGGCGACAGGCAGTGCCGCCGCCGGCGGGGGCGCGATGAGCATGGACAGACGCTCAATGCCAGCACCCCAGCCAATGCCCGGCACGTTGGGGCCGCCCATTTGCTCGACGAGACCATCGTATCGTCCGCCCGCCATCACCGTGCCCTGCGCGCCGAGCGCATTGGTGACGAATTCGAAGGCGGTGTGATTGTAGTAGTCGAGGCCGCGGACGATGCGTGGGTTCTCCGCGAACGGCACGCCAAAGGCGGTGAGGATGGATTTCAAACCGTTATAGAAGGCGGCAGCATCTTCCGTGAGGTGCGCGTAGATCAGCGGCGCGTTTTCAACCAGCGCCTTGTCGCCTTCGTCCTTGGAATCCAGAATGCGTAGCGGGTTTTTCTCAAGCCGCAGCTTGCTGTCTTCGGAAAGTTTGCCCGCATGGGCGGAGAAATACGCCACCAGCGCGGTGCGGTAATGTTCGCGGCTTTGCGCATCGCCCAGCGTGTTGATGTTCAGCACGACATCCTCGGCGATGCCAAGCTCATTGAGAATCCGCCAGCCGGCGGAAATCACTTCGGCATCGGCAAGCGGGGAGGCCGCACCCAGAAGCTCCACGCCGATCTGGTGGAATTGCCGGTAGCGGCCTTTCTGCGGGCGTTCGTAACGGAACATCGGCCCGGCATAGAAAACCTTCTGCGGCAGGGTCTGGGTCAGGCCGCCGGTAATCAGCGCGCGGCACACGCCCGCCGTGCCTTCCGGCCGCAGCGTCACGGAATCCCCGCCGCGATCCTCGAAGCTGTACATTTCCTTGGTCACCACGTCGGAGGTCTCGCCCAGCGTGCGGGAGAAGACGCGCGTATCCTCGAAGATCGGCGTCTGCCATTCGGAGAACCCGTACAGGGCGGTTACGCGCCGCGCCGTCTCGATCACGTGGAAATGCCGTGCCGCGTCTTCGCCGATCAAGTCTCGCGTGCCGCGCACGGGTTGCAACTGGTTTGCCATTATCCGTCCCACCATCAAAACAAAACTCCGGAGCGGATGCCCGCCCCGGAGGGATCAGAATTTCGAAAAAGCGAAGCTACTCGGCGGCGATTTTGGCGGCCGCCTTCTCTGCTTCCACCTGCGCTGCCTTCTTCTCGACCAGCTCGACCAGATGCTCGATCATCTGCTCCTCGGAGATGGTATGGTCGGTCTTGCCCGAGGCGTAGATCATGTGCCGCCCGCCGCCGCCGCCGGTGAGGCCGATATCAGTCATCAGCGCCTCGCCAGGGCCGTTCACCACGCAGCCGATGATGGAGAGCGTGACCGGCGTCTCGATATGGGCCAGGCGCTCTTCCAGTGTCTCCACCGTCTTGATGACGTTGAAGCCCTGCCGCGCGCAGGAAGGGCAGGAAATGACGCGCACGCCACGGTGGCGGATGCCCAGTGATTTCAGAATGTCCCAGCCCACCAGCACTTCCTCTTCCGGTTCGGCGGAGAGGGAGACGCGCATGGTGTCACCAATGCCCGCCCAGAGCAGCGAGCCCAGCCCGATGGAAGATTTGACGGTGCCCGCGCGCTTGCCGCCTGCCTCGGTGATGCCGATATGCAGCGGATGGTCGCATTGCTCGGCGAGCTGCTGATAGGCCGCGACCGCCATGAACACGTCTGACGCCTTCACGGAAATCTTGAATTCGTGGAAGTCGTGGTCCTGGAGGATCTTCGCGTGCTCCAGGGCGGATTCCACCAGCGCGTCCGGGTTGGGCTCGCCGTATTTCTCCAGCAGATGTTTCTCCAGCGAACCCGCATTCACGCCGATGCGCATGGAGCAATTATGATCGCGCGCGGCCTTGATGACCTCCCTCACGCGCTCGGGCGAACCGATATTGCCGGGATTGATGCGCAGGCAGGCGGCTCCCGCCTGAGCAGCCTCGATGCCGCGTTTGTAGTGGAAATGGATATCCGCGACGACCGGCACATTCACCTGGCGGATGATGTGTTTCAGCGCCGCGGTGCTTTCCTCATCCGGGCAGGAGACGCGGACGATATCCACCCCCGCCTTCTCGGCCCGCAAAATCTGCGCCACCGTTGCATCCACGTCGGTGGTGAGGGTGTTGGTCATGGTCTGCACCGAGATCGGTGCATCGCCGCCCACCTTCACATTGCCGACGCTGATCTGCCGGGATTTGCGGCGCTCGATCTGCTGATATTCACGGTAATTCATGAGGTTCCTTTACGGGGTGGACCCTGTGGCGGGGGAGGTGGCCGGGGCGGCGGCATTGCCGTCGGCGGCCGGGGTGAGCTGATAGTTATGCAGCACTACACCGGCGCTGCCGAGTGGCTGGCCCGGCTTGCCATCGGTGGTGAGGATGGTGCCGCCGGCATTGCCGGTGGTCATTTTCAGCCCGGCTACCTGCGGCACGGGCCAGCTATCGCCCGGGTGCAGAACCTTGCTGAACAGAATATTGCCGCTGGGGTCGGTCACCTGTACCCAGGCATCCTGGGTGGCGCTGATGACCATGCCCGCGCCGGGCGTGCCGGGTGTGGCGGTAGCGGGCTGGCCGGCCTGATCAGTGCTGGTGGCCTGTGCTGGCTGGCTGGAAACAGATGAAGCGGCCCCTGCCGGCGGTGGGGCGGGCTGCGCCGTGCTGGCATTTGGGGAAGGGGCCGTCTGGGCCGGCGGTGTTCCGGCCTGAGTCTGGCTGGGCGGGGGCTGAGCCGGCTGAGCTTGGGCAGGAGCGGCGCTGGCTTGGCTTGGCTGAATCGGGCTTGGCGCCGTGGCGGCGGCCGGGGGCGGCTCCACTTTCGGCGGAGTGGCCAAAGGCTGCAGCTCCGCCGGAACCTGGGGCACGGATTGCGCGAGGCGGCGCTCCTGCTCCGTATGGCGGTACCAGAGCCCGTATCCGGCCAGCACCACCACAATGCCGATCAGCACGATCGCGCCCTTGGGCACACCACGGTCCGGCACCGGGGCCAGGAACTGGATTTCGCTTTTCGGCAATTCGCCAAGCTGCCCCGCTTCACGGAAACGGCGCAGGATTTCCTCACCATCCAGCCCCAGCGCCTGGGCGTAAGAGCGCACGAACCCCGCGCGATAGGCGGGGCCAGGCAGGGAAGAGAGATCGCCCTGTTCCATGGCGGAGAGGAATTCCGGCCGGATTCGCAAGCCGTCCGCGACCTCGGGCAATTTCCAGCCCAGGCGCTCGCGCACCTCACGCAAGCCAGCGCCAACGCGCGCGGCTGGAGAGATTGCTTCGGGGTCGATAGTCTCGGTTCCGGTCAGATGATCAGGCATGCCGCACTCTTTTACCCCGGAACGGCGGTTCCCTCAAATTGCGAGATTATGCTCACGCGCCCACACCGCCAGCGGCTCGCGGATGCTCCCGCCAGCCGCGCCGGCACGGCGCAGCTCACGCAGTACCGGGCGCAATGCGTTCAAATCGGCCTCCACCAGCACGGCTTTCACCGGCAAAATGGCGTTGCCGGACATTGAAAGCGTGGTGACACCCAGCGCCGCGAAGGCCAGCGCGTCCAGCGGCCGCCCCGCCGCCTCGCCGCAGACGGAGAGCGGCACCCCTGCTTCCTGGCAATAGGTGACCAGCTTTTCCAGCATTTCCAGCACCGGGGCGGAGAGGGTGTCGTACCTGTCCGCCAGTTCAGGCGTGCCGCGATCCGCCGCGAACAGGAACTGCATGAGGTCGTTGGTGCCCACCGAGATAAAATCCGCCTCCGCCAGCAGGCCGGGGAGCTGAAAGAGCAGGGAGGGAACTTCCAGCATTGTCCCGGCCTCCAGGCTTTCAGGCGCGGGGCGGATGCGCCCGGCCTCGGCCTCCAGCAGGTCACGCGCGGCGCGGAATTCCTCGACAGTGGCAACCATGGGGAACATCACCTGCAAAGGCCGCCCTTGTGCGCCCAGCAGCAAGGCGCGGAGCTGGCGGCGCAGAATCGCCGGGCGGTCCAGCCCGATGCGCAAGCTGCGCCAGCCCATGGCGGGGTTTTCCTCGGTCTGTGCGGTTTCGCCGGGCAGCAGCTTGTCGGCGCCCAGGTCCAGCGTGCGGAACTGCACCGGGCGGCCCTTGGCGCGGTCCATCACCTTGCCATATTCGGCCGCCTGGCCCGCCACATCCGGGATGCCACCCGCGGCGAGCGCGGCGATTTCGGTGCGGTAGAGCCCGATGCCGTCCGCCCCGGTGCGGTCCAGCTGGTCCAGCTCCAGCGCCAGCCCGACATTGAGCATCAGCTTCAGCTCGGTGCCATCCTTGGTGATGGCGGGCAGATCGCGATAGCGGATAAGGGCCACGGCGCGTTCATTGCGGGCGGCCAGGGCGCGGTCGTAAACCTGAATGACTTCCGGTTCCGGGCGCAGCACCAATGTGCCTTCCTCGGCGTCCAGCAAGGCCAGCTCGCCTTCCACGGCGGCTTCCACCGCGCCACGCTCAATCTGCAGGGTGGGGATGGAAAGGGCGCGGGCCAGGATGGCGGCATGGCCGGAGGCGCTGGCTTCCTCGATGGCGATGCCGGCGATGCCGCGGGTATGCCAATCCAGCAGGTCGGCCGGGCCCAGGCGGCGCACGATGAGTATCATGCCATCCGCCCGCTCGGGCTTGGGTGCCATGCCGCCCAGGGCGACCATCAGCCGCCCGACCATATCCTCGATATCGGCCAGGCGCTCACGCAGATAAGGGTCGGCGACGCGGCGCATGCGTTCGCGCAATTGCCTGGCGATCTTGTCCACGGCGGTTTCGGCGGTGAGGCCGTCGGCGATGGCGGTGCGGACCTGGGCCAGCCAGCCGGAGCTTTGCGCCACCATCCGGTAGGCTTCCAGCACGTCGCGCGAGGCATTGCCGCCGGGCATATTGGCGGTGAGCAGCCCGTCGAGTGCTTTATTCGCTTCCTCCACGGCCGCTTCCAGCCGTTTCAGCTCAGCCTCGGTATCGTCCGTCAGCAGTTTGGCGATGGGGGCGGCGGCACCATAGGCCAGCACCTGGCCCCGGGCGATACCCGCGGAGAGCACATGCCCGCCATAGCGGCGGGGCAGGGTCTCGGAAAAGCCTTCCTCGCCGACATCGGTGGCCCCGGCGCGGGCCAGGATCTCCGCCAGCAACATGGCGACGGTGGCAAGGGATTCCACCTCCACCGGTGCGTAGTTGCGGACTTGCCTGGCCATCACCGCGATCACGCCCAGCGTGCGTCCGGCGCGCTTCACCGGCACGGCCAGCATGGAGGCCATGTTCTCCTCGCCGGTTTCGGCGCGGTAGACATAGCGGGGGTGGTTCTGCACGTCCGGCAGGTTCTGCACATCGCCGGACGCGGCGGCGAGGCCGACGATGCCCTCGCCCACGCGTAGCTTGGTGCGGCCGACGGCGGAGACATTCAGCCCATATGTCGCGGCGAGCTCAAGGATTTCACCCGGGCGGGTGACATAGATGACGGAGGCATCGGCAATGAGGCCTTCCACCACCAGTTTGGCGAAGTCTGGCAGGGAGGCCGTGCCGGCGGCCAGATGGTCCCGGAGCGCGGCAAACAAATGCCGCGTATCGCCGAATTTCGGTTTCTTGCGCCGGCGCGCCGGCAGGGCGGGTGTGTTAGGCTCTTGTGCCACGCGCCACCAATGCGGCGATGGCTTGCGCCCGCAACGCCGCGATGATCTCCGCCACGGGCTGCACCGCCGTGACCATGCCCACCGATTGGCCCGCCATCACGGAGCCGTTCTCCACGTCTCCATCGATGACCGCGCGGCGCAGCGCACCAGCCCAGAAATGCTCGATCTCCAGCTGCGCGGCGGTCTTGTCCAGTTCGCCGGCCTGGAATTTCTGAAGCACTTCGGCCTGATGGCGCATGAAGCGTTTCGTACCCTCGTTCACCAGCCCGCGCACGGGGATGACGGGGAAGCGCTCATCCAGCTGCACGCTGGGCACGGCGTCGCGGGCCGCGGCCCTGACGAAGGATTTCTTGAAATTCTCGTGGGCGATGCTCTCCGCCGCGGCGGCGAAGAGGGTGCCGAGCTGCACGCCCGCCGCACCCATTTCCAGGTAAGCGAGGATCGCTTCGCCGCGCCCGATGCCGCCTGCCACGAATACCGGCACTTCGGTGATATTGGGCAGAATCTCCTGTGCCAGCACGGTCAGCGAGACCGGGCCGATATGCCCGCCAGCTTCCGAACCCTCGATCACCAGCGCATCGGCGCCGGATTTGATGAGGCGCTTGGCCAGAACCAGCGCCGGCGCGAAGGCGATAACCTTGGCGCCACCCTCCTTGGCTGCCTTGATGCTGGCGGCGGACGGGATGCCGCCCGCGAACACCACATGGCCGACCTTCTGGCGCACGCAGACCGCCACCAGCTCATCGAGTTGCGGGTGCATGGTGATCAGGTTCACGCCGAAGGGCTTGTCCGTCAGCGCCTTGGTGGCCTCGATCTCTTTTTCCAGCAGCGCTGGGGGCATGGCGCCGCAGGCGATGACGCCGAACCCGCCAGCATTGGAGATGGCCGAGACCAGATGCCGCTCGGACACCCAGCTCATCGCCCCGCCGAGGATGGCGTGGCGGGTGCCGAGAAAATCCGTGCCCCGTTTCTGCAGGACATCGAGTTGTTGGGAAGCGGCGGCGGCCTGGTCCATGGCGTCTGGCATGGTCAGGCGTCTAGCCCATAGGCGGTGTGCAAAGCGCGCACCGCGAGTTCCGTATACTCGGCCGCGACCAGCACGGAGACCTTGATCTCCGAGGTGGTGATGGCCTGGATGTTGATGCCGCGCTCGGCCAGCGTCTTGAACATCGTGCCCGCCACGCCCGCATGGGAGCGCATGCCCACGCCGACCACGGAAAGCTTGGCGACGTTCGGATCGGAAGTGATCTCCACGAAGCCGATCTCGGCCTTGGCCTGTTCCAGCGATTGCAGGGCGCGGGCCATGTCGGTTTTACCGACGGTGAAGGTCATGTCCGTGGTGCCGTCGGCGGCGACGTTCTGCACGATCATGTCGACATTGATATTCGCCTCGGCCAGCGGCACGAACACGGCGGCGGCGATGCCGGGGCGGTCCGGCACGCGGCGGACGGTGATTTTGGCTTCGTCCCGCGAATAGGCGATGCCGGCGACAATTTCCTTTTCCACAACCTCTTCCTCATCAACAACCATGGTGCCCGGGATATCGGCGAAGCTGGAGAGCACCTGCACGCGCACGCGCTCTTTCATCGCCAGCTCCACGGAGCGGGTCTGCAGCACTTTCGCCCCCACGGAGGCGAGTTCGAGCATTTCCTCGTAAGTGATCTTACTCAGTTTCTTCGCGTTTGGAACGATTCGCGGATCGGTGGTGTAAACCCCGTCCACATCCGTATAGATGTCGCACTGATCGGCCTTCAGGGCGGCCGCCAGCGCCACGGCCGACGTGTCGGACCCGCCGCGCCCCAGCGTGGTGACGCGGTTGTCCGGCCCTACGCCCTGGAACCCGGCCAAGACCGGGATCTGGCCTTGCTTCATCCGCTCGATCAGCTCCTCGCCGTCGATGCTTTCGATACGGGCCTTGCCATGCTCGCCATTGGTCTCGACGGCGACCTGCCAGCCTTGCCAGGAACGAGCTTCCTGCCCCAGCTCCTGCAGCGCGATGGCGGTGAGGCCGGAGGTGACCTGCTCCCCGGTGGCGACCACGGTGTCATATTCACGCGCGTCGAAGAGCGGTGAGAGGGACTGGCAATAGCCGACCAGCTGGTTGGTGACGCCGGACATGGCGGAGACCACGACGGCGACTTCGTTGCCTTTATCGGCTTCGGCTTTTACCCGCCTCGCCACATTTCTGATCCGGTCGAGGTCGGCGACGGAGGTGCCGCCAAATTTCATCACGATACGCGCCATGGACAAACCTTGAGTACTGCAAACCTTGTGGAAAACGGGCAGGGGCGTCACATAGCGGCGGAGCAAGGTTTGAGCAATGAGCCAAGGGTCGGTCATCGGAGAAGAAATCGCGCGGTTCGACGCGCTGGCGGCCCGCTGGTGGGACCCAATGGGGCCGATGCGGCCTCTGCACATGATGAATCCGCCCCGCGCGGCCTGGGTGGCGGCGCGGGTGCGCCGGTATCTCGGGGCTGGCGTGCCAATTCTCGATGTCGGCTGCGGGGCCGGGTTGCTGGCCGAGGCGCTGGCGAAGGACGGATTCGCGGTGACGGGGCTGGATGCCGGGGCGGAGGTGATCAGCGTGGCGCGGGCCCATGCCGAAGGGCAGGGGCTGAACCTGGCCTACCGCCAGGGTACGGCCGAGGCGCTGGCGGCCGAGGGTACGAAATTTCCGGTGGTGACGGCGCTGGAGATCATCGAGCATGTGGCCGATCCGGCGGAATTCCTCTTCAGTCTCAAGAGCTTACTGGCGCCGGGGGGGCTGCTATTCCTTTCCACTCTCAACCGCACCCCGAAATCCTATGCGGTCGCGAAAATCGGGGCGGAATATATGTTGCGGCTGCTGCCGGTGGGCACGCATGACTGGAAAAAATTCATCTCCCCCGTGGAGCTGGGGCAATTATGCCGGGGTGCTGGGCTGCGCCTGGCCGAGACGGCGGGGCTCAGCTATTCCCCGCTGGCGCGCGGCTTCCAGGTAAGCCGGGATTTGTCGGTCAATTACATGGCTTTGGCGGTCGCCGATTAGCAATATCGACAAAGCCGCCGGGGGCTTCCTAAATAAGAGTGACGCCGGACCGGAAGGGAGCGACGCCATGCAGGATGAATTCTCAGCGCAATTGGCCGCCTGGCGGCATTATCTCCATGAACATCCCGAGCTTTCCCGCCAGGAGAAAGCCACCGCCGCCTTTGTGTGCGCCCGGCTGGAGGAATTCGGCATCCCCTACGAGGCCGGCATTGGCGGGCATGGCGTGGTGGCCAGCCTGAAGCGCGGCGGCTCCAACCGGGCGGTGGGCTTGCGGGCGGATATGGACGCGCTGCCCATTCCGGAAGCCACCGGCAAGCCTTATGCCTCGAAAAATCAAGGTGTCATGCATGCCTGCGGGCATGACGGGCATACAACCTCCCTGCTTGGCGCGGCCTTGCTGCTGCGCGATGACCCGGACTGGTCCGGCCAGGTGCATCTGGTGTTCCAGCCCGCGGAAGAGGGTTTTAACGGCGCACACGCGATGATCGATGACGGGTTGCTCACGCGTTTCCCGATGGAGCGAATCTTCGGCTATCACAATTGGCCGGGGCTGGAGACAGGCACGGTGATGGTCCATCCCGGCCCGGTGATGGCGGGAGCGGCGAATTTCGAGATTACGCTGAAGGGCAAGGCTGGGCATGCGGGCATGCCGCATCTCTGCGTGGACCCGGTGCAGGGCATTGCCCAGCTGATCGTGGCGGTGAATGCCATTGTGGCGCGTAATCTGCCCCCGCTTCAGGCCGGGGTAATCTCTACCTGTACGCTGCGGGCGGGCGAGGCGCGCAACCAGGTGCCTGAGAGCGCGTCCATGGGCGGGACAATCCGTGCTTTTTCCACAGAGGCGATGGCACTGCTCAAGCGCCGCCTGGTTGAAACCGCCGAGGGCATTGCCGCCGGTTTCGGGCTGGAAGCGGAGATCTGGATCGGCGGGGATCTGGCGCCGACCGGAAATTCACCGGAGGAGGCCGAATTGGCCGCCCAGGCCGCCCAGGCCGCCGGGCTGACAGTGCGGCGCGATATGGACCCCACCATGGGGGCGGAGGATTTCGGCCGCTTTCTGGCGGATATCCCTGGAGCCTATGCCTGGATCGGCAATGGCGGCAGCGCCGGGCTGCACCACCCGGCCTATGATTATAATGACGCGATCCTGCCTGTGGCGGCGCGGTTTCTGGCGGAGAGCGCCAAGGCGGCATTGCGGTGAAGCGCCGGGTCTGGCCAAGAGAGGGGCGGCGTGGAGCGTGAGGGGCCGGGCATCGTTGTCGAGCGTGCCCTGCATGGCGAGGGTGATTTTGTCGTCGCGCTGCTGACGCCAGACGGGCTGTGGCGCGGCTTGGCCAAGGGCGGAGCCTCCCGCCGTCAGGCGGCCATGTGGGAGATGGGCAATATTCTTTCCGCGCGCTGGACAGCGCGGCTGCCCGAGCAGTTGGGCGCCTATAGCGCGGAGCTGGTGCGCCCGGCGGCGGCCTTGGCCATGGAGGTGCCGGACAGCCTCGCCGTTCTGCGCGCCGCCTGCCAGCTTGCCGCCCAGGCGCTGCCGGAGCGTGAGACGATGCCAGAGAGCTTCAACGGGCTGCTGCGGTTGCTGGCGGGCATCGACATCAAGGGCTTTGCGCTGCCGGCGCTATGCCGCTGGGAGCTGGTGCTGCTGCGCGAGCTGGGGTTCGGGCTGGATTTTTCCACCTCCGCCGGGGGGAATGACAGGCTGGCCTATGTCTCTCCGCGCACGGGAAGGGCGGTAACGCTCTCCGAGGCTGGGGAATGGGTGGACAGGCTGTTACCATTGCCTGAATTTCTGCTGGGGGAAGGCGAGGCGGAGCCGAAGGATTATGTGGCCGCGCTGCGCCTGACCGGCCATTTTTTGGCCCGCGATGTGTTCGGCGCCCGCCACCGCCCCCTTCCGCCGGCGCGGCAGGCTCTTTATGAGCAACTCTCCCTGAGGCTTGAAGACAAGGATAGCGGCGATGCCGGATGATTTCGGGCAGGTGGAGGATCTGGCGCTGGGGAATGCGCTCTCTGAGCGTTATCTGGCCTATGCGCTGTCCACCATCATGTCCCGCTCGCTGCCGGATGTGCGCGACGGGCTGAAGCCGGTGCACCGCCGGTTGATCTATGCCATGCACCAGTTGAAGCTGGACCCGCGTTCCGGCTTTAAGAAATGCGCCCGCGTGGTGGGCGATGTGATGGGTAAGTTCCATCCGCATGGCGACAGTTCGATCTATGAGGCGCTGGTGCGTCTGGCACAGGATTTTTCCTCGCGCTATCCGCTGATCGAGGGGCAAGGGAATTTTGGCAATGTCGATGGCGATAATGCCGCGGCGATGCGTTATACCGAATCGCGCCTGACCGAGATTGCCGAGTTTCTGCTTCGTGGCATCGATGAAAACGCCGTGGATTTCCGCCCCACGTATGATGGCGAGGAACAGGAGCCGGTGGTGCTGCCCGGCGCGTTTCCAAACCTGCTGGCCAATGGCGCGGCCGGGATTGCGGTGGGGATGGCGACCTCGATCCCGCCGCATAATGCGGGGGAGGTATGCGCCGCCGCGTTGCAGCTCATCGAAAAGCCCGAAGCCAGCACGGCCGAATTGCTGATGCATCTGAAGGGACCGGATTTTCCAACAGGCGGTGAGCTGGTGGAGGACGAGGCGACCATTCTCAATGCCTATGAAACCGGACGTGGTTCCTTGCGCACCCGCGCGGTTTGGGTCAAGGAGCCGGCGAAAAACGGTACCTGGAATATCGTGATCACCGAAATTCCTTATCAGGTGCAGAAATCCCGCCTCGTCGAGCAAATCGCGATTTTGCTGACGGAGAAGAAGCTGCCGCTGCTGGGCGATATCCGCGACGAGAGTGCTGAAAATATCCGCCTGGTGCTGGAGCCCAAGAGCCGCACGGTGGATGCGGAGATGCTGATGGCCTCGCTGTTCCGCGCCACGCAGCTTGAATCCCGCTTTTCCTTGAACATGAATGTGTTGGATGGCGGGCGTACGCCGAAAGTGATGGGGCTGAAGGCAATGTTGCGGGCCTGGCTCGACCACCGGCATGAGGTGCTGGTGCGCCGCTCCAACCACCGGCTGGAGGCGATTATCCGGCGGCTTGAGATTCTCGATGGCTATATCAAGGTGTTCTTGAACCTTGACGAGGTGATCCGGATCATCCGCTATGAGGACAAGCCGAAGGAAAAGCTCGTTGAGGTATTCGAGCTGAGCGATGTGCAGGCCGAGGCCATTCTGAACATGCGTTTGCGTGCCTTGCGCAAACTTGAGGAGATGGAGATCCGCAATGAGCATAAGAAGCTCTCGGCGGAACAGAAGGGGCTGCAGACGCTGCTGAAGGACGAGGGCAAGCGCTGGGCGAAGATTTCCGAGGAGATTTCGGAAGTCCGTGAAAAATTCGGCGCCGGTGCGCTGGGCGCGCGGCGGACGAAGATTTCCACCGCCGCGCCGGTGCTGGAAATTGTCGCCGAGGCGCTGGTGGAGCGCGAGCCGATTACGGTGGTTCTCTCCGAGAAAGGCTGGATCCGTGCCCAGAAGGGGCACCTGGCCGATGGTGCGGAATTGAAATTCAAGGAAGGTGACAAGCTGTTAGCGCTGCTTCCCTGCCAGTCGACGGACAAGATCGCGCTGCTGGGCACTAATGGCCGCGTCTATACCATCAAGGCGTCCGACGTGCCGCGCGGGCGCGGCGATGGCCAGGCGATCCGGTTGATGGTGGAACTGGCCAATGAGGATGGCGTGCTGATGCTGTTCGTGCCGGATGCGGCGCAGACATATCTGGTGGCCTCCTCCGCCGGGCGCGGTTTCGTGCTGCCGGGGGTGGAGCTGGCTTCCGAGCGGCGGGCGGGCAAGACGATTCTGTCACTGAGGCCGGGCGAGGAATGGGCTGTGTGCGTGCCCGCCAATGGCGACCATGTGGCGGTGGTGGGGCAGAATTGCAAGCTGCTGGTTTTCCCACTGGAGCAATTGCCGGAAATGCCGCGCGGCACCGGCGTGCAGCTGCAGAAATACAAGGATGGCGGGCTTTCGGATGCGAAGGTATTCACGCTGGCCGAGGGGCTGAGCTGGGCCATTGGTGAGCGTGTACGCACTGAGCAGAAACTCGCCGAATGGCTGGGCGCGCGGGCCTCCGCCGGGCGCTTGCCGCCCAGCGGTTTCCCCAAATCCAATAAATTCGGCTGACGCGCCAAGCGCATGAAGCCGGTTCTGCCTAACTGGGCTCTGAATTTCCGGGCGCTTTCACTCTCCGAGGGGTTGCGCGCCTTCTGCGCGGTGGCACTGCCGCTATTGCTGGGGGAGCTGTTCGGGGTGCCGCAGCTCGGGCTGGCGGCGTTCGGCGCGTTGCTCACCTGCTATTCGGACCCCGGCGGCCCGGTGGCGCGGCGTGCCCCCGCCGTGATCACCTTCGCGCTGGCGGGTGGCACGCTGTACGGGTTATTCACTTGGCTGGCGGGGCAAAGCCCGTTTATTTCTGCGCCTCTGGCGGCCTTGGTGATCTTCTGCACCAGCTTTGCCCGGATTTTCGGCCAAAGCGCCATGCAGGTGGGCAATCTGATCAGCGTGGCGACAGTGCTGGCGCTGGGTGCGCCGGAACCCTCTGCCCTGCACGCGGCCCTGCATGGCGCGAATTTCTGGGCCGGGGCCATCTGGGCGGCGATTTTGACGCTGGTGATCTGGGAGACGCATCCCTATGCGGCCGCCCGGCGGGCTTTGGCGGATACGGCGCGGCGGCTGACCCGGCTGAGCAACGAGCTGGTGATCTTCGCCCGTGATGCCGAGGGTGAGGCCGCTTTTTCTGCCCATGCGCTGGAATATCGCGGCCAGGTGCGCGAGGCGATCGAAACGGCCCGTGTCGTGGCCTATGAAACATTCCGCAGGCGCGGGCTCGTTTCGCCGCGCGGGGCGCAGATTTCACTGCGGCTGGAGAGCTTCGACAGGATTTTCGGCGGGCTGATCGCGCTTGCCGAACAACTGGAACATGATCCATCCGCCAGGGCGGAATCCGTGAGGCCGCTGCGTCTCGTCACCGGCTGGCTGGCGGCGATGGTGCCTGAAATCGAGGCGGACAGACCGCTGGACACGCCCCGCAAGCGCGCCAGCCTGAAGCGGTTGCGCCAGACGCTGCGAAATTTGCCGGATGGGCCTGAGCGGCATGTGCTGGCCGCCATTGCCGAACAATTTGCGGTGTTGATCGCCGTTGCCCCGCCTTCCGGCGTGCCGCAACCGCCGCCAAGCCCGGCGAATCTGCGCCTGCGGCTGCTTTCGCCGGTCAGGCAGAATTTCACCACCTCCTCCGCCGCGTTCCGGCATGCGTTGCGCGCCGCGGTCATCGCCTTACCGGTCCTGGCCATTACCTCCCGCTTTGGCGGGATCTATTCTCATTGGGCGACAATTACGCTGGTGTTCTGCCTGCAGCCCTATTTCGCCGCCACCTGGGCGCGCACGGCGGAACGTTCCGCCGGCACGGTGCTGGGGGGCGTGCTGGCGGCCATCATCGGGCTGTTCGTGCATTCGGATTTGCAGCTTGCCATCGCCATGCTGCCGCTCAGCCTCTGTGCCTTCGCGCTCAGGGCGGTGAATTTCAGCCTCTATATCGCTGTGCTGACACCGATGATCGTATTGCTGGTCGAGCAGATCCGGCCGACCGGGGAGAGCGAGCTTTACGTGGCGATGTCGCGGGTGCTGTGGTCGCTGCTGGGCGGGGCGCTGGCGGTGCTGGGCAGCGCTCTGCTCTGGCCGGCATTTGAGGCGCCGAAGCTGGAGACCAGCATCGCCGCCGCCAAGCGCGCCCATGTGGCCTATGCGGAGGCGGTGGTCATGGCCTTGCTGGGGCGGGGTGGCTGGCCCGCTGCGGAGGCGGCGCGCCGGGCGGCGGGCCTGGCCAGCAATAATCTGGAAGCGGCTCTGTCCCGTGCGCTGGCGGAGCCGCATAAGGGGCATGAGCAGGCGCTGGTGAAGGCGGCGGGTGTGGATGCGGCGCTGCGGCGCATGGCTGGGCGGCTGTCCCTGCTGGCGGTGGAACGCCCTGAGGTCGCACCGCAGGAAATTCCCGTTTGGCAGGCCTGGCCAGTGTGGATTCGCGTCGTTTTGGAGCAAGGTAACCGCCAGCCGCGCCCGGCCTTGCCGGTGGGCCCAGGCGCGTCTGATTTGCTGCGTTTGGCCCGGCAAGTGGAGCTGATGACCGGCTGACAGGCCAGGATTGCGCGAATTTGCTTTTGCTGCACTGCAAAAAAGTCCATATTGGTTGAATGATACAAGATTTTAAGCGGATGTATGAGAAATCTCTGTTCGCGTGGCCGGATCTTACGCTGGCGAATTTGACCGCGCAGGGCGCCATGCTCGCCTGGGAGGCGCAACAGGTTGTCGCTTTGCGGTTGGCCAGGCTGGCGCAGGGCGGGCCTGAAGCACCGCGCGAGGCCACGCTAATGGTTACGGAAAAGCTGCAGGCCTTGCATGAAAGCGGGGCGCTGCTGCTGAGCGCGGCGCTGGCTGGCAAGAAACATATGAACGCACCGGAAATTGTGCAGCTTTACCGCAAGAAGGTGCGCGCCAACCAGCGGCGCTTGTCCAGCAGCGTATTCGGTTAACTGTTTTTTACAGAACCCGCCCTGGCTTCGCCATGTTTGCCACCTAGCTCTTGGGGCACAACAAGAGACGGAGAAGCCAATGACATCGCGCCGTTCATTTGCCGGAATCATTCTGGGCGCCGTGCTGGCCGTGCCCGCGTTGGGGGCCCTGAGCGCCCCGGCCGCGGCCCAGCCCGTGCCGCCTTATCCGCCGTATTACCGGCCATTGCCGCCGCCCCGGCCGGAGCGCGCCCCGCCGCCGCCCGGCCCCGACTTTATCTGGGCTCCCGGCCATTGGGTTTGGAATGGCTATCGTTACCGCTGGGTTGGCGGGCATTATGTCCGGCGTGGGCCTAGCTGGCACCGTTGGGTGGATGGCCACTGGGCGGTCATTGGTGGTGGCTGGCGCTGGGTGCCGGGCCACTGGAGCTGAAGCAGGCTTGACCCGGCCCTGGCATGCCTGGGCCGGGTATTTGTTTCAGCCGGTTTTCGCGATATCGTGAATCCGCTCGACCATCGCCGCGACGCCGTTGCCGCGATTGGTGGAGAGCGCGCCGATCAGCCCGAGATCGTGAAGGAATTTCGCCGGTGTGGCGAGGATTTCCGCCCGGCTCCGGCCGGAAAAGACCCGCAGCACCAATGCCACCAGCCCGGAGACGATGGCCGCATCGGAAGCGCCGGTGAACCAGAGCTTGCCGCCCTGTTCTTCCGAGGCCAGCCAGACCTGGGACTGGCAACCGCGTACCCGGTGTTCCTCATCCTGCCACGCGGCGGGGTAGGGGGGCAGTTTGCGGCCGAGTTCAATGATGAACTCGTAGCGATCCATCCAATCGTCGAACAAGGAGAGCTCCGCCCCGATGGCCTCGATAGCCTCCGCGGCGCTGGCCTCTTCAGGCGTGTAGAAAGCGGTCATATCCAGCCCTTTTTACGGAACCAGATCAGCGGCGCAACCGCGGAAACGATCATCACCGCCCAGGCATACGCATAGCCGTAGGTCCAGTCCAGCTCCGGGATGATCTTGAAATTCATGCCATAGATGCCGGCGATGAGGGTGGGCGGGATGCCCATGATGGAGACGATGGTCAGCACCTTGATGAGACTGTTCTGGGCGATGTTGATGAAACCCAGCGTGGAATCCAGCAGGAACTGGACTTTATCGGTCAGGTGGGTGGAGAATTCGTTGAGGGAGGAGACGTCCTTCTGGATGGATTTCAGCCGGTCGCGGACGGGTTTGGGAATCCAGTCCACGGATGTGGCGGCGTAAGGGGCGATACGCGCCACGCCGAGCTGTGAGTCGCGCAGATAGGAGATAGCGTCATAATCACGGCCCAGCGTTATCAATATGGCCTGCAGCTCGCGCTCGGCATTGCGTGCGGGGGTGCGGCTGGCAAGGCGATGATGGAAAATCTTGTGGCTCAGCTGGTCCAGCTCCTCGCGCAGCTTCTCCAGCGCATCGGCCAGTTTGCTGACCACGTCTTCCAATAGCCCGGCAAAGATATGCGCGCTGCCCGGCACGCCCTCCGAAGGGGCCGAGGTGGTGAAATGATCGAACAGGATGCTGGGGGCGAAACGCAATGTCACCAGGCATTTGGGCGAAAGCACGAAGCCACAGACACCATCCTCCAGCACCCCGTTGGAGCGGATGACGATCGGCATGGAAAGGGTGAGAACCTCGCCTTCCACGGACAGGCGGGAGGAGTTTTCGATCTCGGACAGGTCGGCATAATGCGGCAGTGAGAAACCGGTGGCGCGGGTGACGAAAGCATATTCTTCGGAGGTAGGCGCTTCCAGGTCGAACCATATGGCTCCAGCCGCCTCTTCAGGGGTAAGGCAATGCAGCCGCCCGTCGCGGCAGGCATAGGCTTTCAGCATGACCGCTCCTTCTCCACAAGCGCAGCAATATCAGTGCGGCGGGCTTTGGCAAGCGCGCTTGTGAACCTCGCTGGCCTGCAAAGCGGCGGTATTCGTGGTTAGCTGCCGGCCTTGGCTTCCGCCAGGGCCGCCTCCACGGCCTCCGAAAGCCGCCGGAGGGCTCTTGCGAACACGGCCACATCCTTCACGGCACGGGCCAGCACCAGGGCGCCCTGGATGGTCAACACAGCCTCTTCCGCCAAGGCCGAAGCCCGGGGGATTCGAGGCCAGCCCGGGTAAGGCAGCCCGCGAGCGCGCTGACCCAATGCGTGAAATAATCATGAATTGCGGCGGCGAAATGGTCTCGCGTCGCATCCAGCGCGAAAGCACCGACCAGGCAGACGCGGCGCCCAGACCAGAAATAGAGGTCGACCTCTGTCCACATCTTGCCGATGGCCCATGCGGGGCTGCCGGTTTCCAATGGCTTGTAGATATTTTCCACGAACCAGCCTTCGATTTCGGCCAAAATCTCCGCCGCCATCTGCTCCTTTCCACCAGGAAAGAAATGATAGAGGCTACCCTTGCTGATCCCCGTGCGTTTGGTGATCTGCCCGAACGAGGCACCCTCATAGCCGAGTTCCCTGAAGATCTCGGCGACAAGCGGCAGTACGTCGCATTTCTCGTGGATGAGTTCGTGCCACGTATCGCCTGCTCCGTTACAATTACAGCCCCAGATCGCTGAGGCTGGGATGGTCATCTGGCCGGCGGCCCAGTGGCCAGTGGAATTTGCGTTCGGCCTGTTTGATCGGCAAATCATTGATGCAGGCGAAGCGCCGCTGCATCAGCCCTTCCGCGTTGAATTCCCAGTTTTCATTGCCGTAGGAACGGAACCAGTTGCCGCTGTCGTCATGCCATTCATAGGCGAAGCGGACGGCAATGCGGTTGCCCGTGAAGGCCCACAGCTCCTTGATCAGCCGGTAATCGAGCTCTTTTGCCCATTTGCGGGTGAGGAAGGCGAAAATACCCGCGCGGCCGGTGATGAATTCGGCGCGGTTCCGCCATTGGCTGTCAGGTGTGTAGACCAGAGAGACCTTTTCGGGATTACGGCTGTTCCAGCCATCTTCCGCCATCCGGACTTTCATGGCGGCGGTTTCCTCGGTGAAGGGGGGGATCAGGGCGCTCATCTCATGTCTCCTCGGCGATTTATGGAACGATAGGTTTTGTATAGACCGATCGGTTTATAAAGGCCAGACTTAGCGACGAAATCTGGTTAAGATATATTTTTTATTAACAATTACTTGCAGTTATGCGGAGAAATATACCCTTTCTGCCCCCCGGGATTTATGGCCCATGGCCAGTGATTTGCTGTTTTACCGATTGATCATTCCTGAAGCACATAGCTGAACAGACGTATGCGCCCGTCCTCTTCAACCTCGCGGTAGATGCCCTGGATTTCCACCTCGAAACCCGGAAAGAGATTGCAGGCTTCCTCAACCATATGCAGATAGGTCAATAGCGGTGAATTAACCTCTCCATAACGCTCGCCGGGCAGGACAAGACCGATTCCAGGCGGATAGACCAGCGCCGTGGTGGCCGCGATGCGCCCACCCAATGCTTCCAGCGGCAGGTAATCCACTTTGTTATGCATCAGACTTCTCCCACGCCGCACGCGGGGGCATCGTCTGTTTGGGCAGATTCGCGGCCTGGAACAATTCCCTTTGCATGCGGCTGGCGTCATGGCGGCGGTAGAAATCATGCAACGAGGCGCAAAGGTCACGAAGCCCCAGACCAGCGTAAGCCGCCATATGCCGCGCCGCAAAATCCGGCACTGCCGCCGCGAGGGGCACGTTGGCATCGTGCATTTCCTTGAAGGCGGTGAGTGCTGCGAGCAATGTACCCGCTTTGCTGGCCTCCAGCCCCGGCGTGAGCAGGAACAAGATGGAATTGAAATCGTTCTTCTCGGGCACGATCCGGCGTTCGCGCAGGAACTCTGCCAGTACCGGCGCGGGTATGCCGTGTTCCGTGTAGGCACCGGTCTTGCGGTCAAACCCCGGTGTCAGCAAGGTGAGTTTGTTTGGGTCCGTCATCGCGTAGCCGGGCACCAGGCCGGGAAAGCCGTGCCAGGAGGCTTCCGGCGTTAATTCCCAGGCTTCAGGCTGGCTGGCCAGAATATCGGTGGAGATATTTTCCCAGGGCTTGCCGTCATATATATCTGGAACAAAGGGATCGAAGAACCAGGCCTCATCCGCATTGCGTGCGCGAGCGGTGAAATCCTTGCCCAAGGCGCGAAGCATCTTACGGATTTCGATGCCAAGCCGGATCGTATCGTCCCAGAGCACCTCACCGGAGCGGCCTTTCATCATCTGCGCGCCGACATCGAGAGAAGCGAACAACGGATAAAACGGCGAGGTGGAGTAATGCAGCATGTAAAGCTCATTGAAGCGCCGCTGTTCCACCCGCGCGCGGCCTTGCACGTGGGGAGTCTTCACGTGAATCTGCGAGGCCTGTGAAAACCCGGCAAGCTGCTTATGGGTGGATTGTGTGGCGATGATGCCAGGATCGCCAGGCTTCACCTCCAGCCCCATGGCGTAGCGCCCCTTGAACAAGGGGTGGAACTTCATGAATCCGGCCCAGGCCTCGTCGAACAATATATAGTCGCAGAGTGGTCCCAGCTTCTCCAGGATCATCCCGGCGTTGTAGATGGTGCCGTCATAAGTGCATTGTTCCAGCACGCGAGGCCCGGAAGGGGCGCGGCTTGCCGGCGATGGATTTATCCTCCACCAGCTTGCTGTCGCGGATGGCGTTGCGGATACCGGTTTCATCCAGCGCTTCCCAGGCAATTGGGCCGATCAGCCCTTGCGCGTTGCGCGTGGCGGGAAGATGAATCGGAATGCCGCCACCGAACAGCAATGCTCCATGCACGGCGGCTTTGTGATTGTTACGGTCGAACAGCACCAGATCGCCCGGGGAGACGATGGCGGAAAGCGCGATCTTGTTGGAGGTGGAGGTACCGTTGAGCACGAAATATGTACGCTCGGCGCCGAAGATTTTTGCCGCCTCTATCTCCGCCTGCCGCGCCGGGCCCTCATGCACCAGCAAATCGCCTAGCTCCACCACGGAATTATCGAGATCGTTGCGGAACACCGCTTCGCCCAGATGCTCAACGAAGACGTGGCCGATGGGGCTCTTGCGGTAGAACACACCGCCATTATGGCCAGGGCAGGTCCAAAGTTGGTTGCCCTGTTCGGCATAATCCACCATTGCGCCGAAGAACGGCGTTTTCAGGCTATTTGCATAACGGATGAAATGATCGGCCAGATTCCGCGCAATGAAATCCGGCGTATCCTCTCCCGCGAATACATAGCCCGCGACATGACGCAGCGCATCGGCGCCAATTTCCTTAAACTGATGCCGCCGGGCGAGCAGGAAGATTGGCATCTCCAGCCCTCGCCCGCGCACCTGATCGATGAAAGCCTCGACATCGCCGAACCCGGCACTGGCGCCCCATTCAGCCAGAATGAAGCCGATGGCGGCATCGGCCGTCACGGCCTCAAACGCGTCTGTAAGGTCGGAAGCGCGCGTGATGCTGATATCCCGCGCCGCGATGGCGTCAACGATCCCGTCCAGATGCCGCTTCTCGGTTTCGCTCATCCCGGCTGTTTCCACGGCAAGCAAAAAACGGAACATTGTTTCAAAGCGCATTGGGCGTCTCCCTTTCTGGCGGCGGAGTATAGCGGTGTAAACCCGTCCGGCATTGACCAGCATCAACTTGCGGAGGATTAAACTGTGCCAAGCTTGCGCGCTCTAAGAGGGGGTAAGCCAATGGATACGAAAAACCAGAAACCTGAACAGCTCGGCATGTGCGTGCTGGTGGTCAGCGACAAACCGCACCAGGACAGCGCGGCGGGGCGCGCATCGCGGACGCTGATCCAGGATTTGGAGGATCATGACGTAGAGGTGATCCTTTCCGCCAGCGCCGAGGACGGGCAGGCCGTGATCGATTCCGACCCGCATCTCCAGGCCGTGATCCTGGATTGGGATCTGCGAGCGGATAGCGGCCACCGGCATGCCGGAGATCTGCTGAAGGACCTGCGCATCCGCAACGCGGCGTTGCCGGTGTTTCTGCTGGCCGAGCGCAACGACGCTGCCCATGTGCCAGCCGAGGTGATGGCCGAGGCGGATGAATTCATCTGGCTTCTTGAAGATACGATGGAATTCATCAGCGAACGCATCGTGGCGGCGATTCAGCGTTACCGCGCGGAGCTGCTCCCGCCGATGTTCGGCGCCCTGATCAAATTCGCGCGGGAAGCCGAATATTCCTGGCATACGCCCGGCCATACCGGCGGCACGGCGTTTTTGCGCTCGCCGGTGGGACGGATGTTCCATGATTATTTCGGCGAGGCGCTGCTGCGCTCCGATCTTTCCATTTCCGTCGGCGAGCTTGGCTCGCTGCTCGACCATTCCGGGCCGATCGGCGAGAGCGAGAAATACGCCGCGCATGTATTCGGTGCGGACAGAACCTATTATGTGACCAACGGCACCTCCACCTCCAACCGGGTGGTGATGATGGGCACGGTGGCGCGCGGGCAGACCGTGCTGGCGGATCGCAATTGTCATAAATCGGTGGAGCACGGCCTCAGCCTCACGGGCGCCGCGCCGGTTTACATGATGCCGCAGCGTAACCATCTCGGGCTCATTGGCCCGATTCCGCCTAAGGCTTTCACGCCGGAGGCCATCGCGCACGGCATCGCGAACGTGCCGCTCGCCAGCGGCAATAAGGACAAGCCGGCCTTGGCCATCGTCACCAACTCCACCTATGACGGGTTGTGTTACGATGCCGCCCGGGTGGAGGAACTGCTCGGCCAATCGGTCGACCGGGTGCTGTTCGACGAAGCCTGGTTTGCCTATGCGCGTTTCAACCCGATCTATCGCGGCCGCCACGCCATGCGCGGCGCGCTGGAGGCATTCACGCGTACCGGCCCCACCGTGTTTGCCACGCAATCGACGCACAAGCTGCTGGCGGCTTTGTCCCAGGCCTCAATGATCCATCTGCGCGAGGGGCGGGTGAAGGTGGAGCCCACCTGTTTCAACGAGGCCTTCATGATGCATGCCTCGACCTCGCCGCAATATGCGATCATTGCCTCCAATGATGTGAGTGCTGCGATGATGGATGGTGCCGGCGGCAGGCTGCTTACCGGCGAGGCGATTGCCGAGGCCATTTCCTTCCGGCAGATGATGGCGCGGCTGCACGCAGAATTCACCGCGCGCGGGGATTGGTTCTTCTCCGCCTGGCAGCCGGAACAGGTGCGCGAGGGTGCTCGTACATTGCGCTTCGAAGATGCCCCGGCGGCACTGCTGGCTGAAAGCCCGGAGTGCTGGCTGCTGGAACCAGGGGCATCCTGGCACGGCTTTGCCGGGCTGGAGCCGGGCTATTGTATGCTGGACCCGATCAAGGTGACGGTGGTCACACCAGGCACTGTTTCTTCCGGCGGTCTGGCGGAGACCGGCATTCCCGCCCCGCTGCTCTCCGCCTATCTGGCCGAGCACGGAATCGTGGTGGAAAAAACGGCGAATTTTTCCATCCTGTTCCTGTTCTCTATTGGCGTTACCAAGGGTAAATGGGGGTCTCTGGTGAACGCGCTGATGGATTTCAAGCGCGATTACGAGGCCAATGCGCCCCTCATTCGCGTCATGCCGGCACTGGCCGCCAGCCATACCGCCGCCTATGCCTCGCGCGGGCTAAAAGATCTCGCACAGGCGATGTTCGAGGCCATGCGATCTGGACAGATGCCGCAATTGCTGGAGATGGCATACACAGTTCCGCCACACGCCACCTGCACGCCTGCTGCCGCGTATGACCGGCTGGTGCGCGGGGAAGCCACCCGCAAGACATTGGCGGGGCTGGAGGAAGGTGTTGCGGCGACTGCCATCGTGCCCTATCCGCCGGGTATTCCTCTGCTGATGCCGGGTGAGGCGCTGGGCGCGGCGGATGGGCCGGTGCTACGCTACCTTGCCTCCCTGCGGGATTTCGACCGGCAATTCCCTGGCTTCGAGCATGACACGCACGGCATCGAGGCAGAAGGCGGGGAATATCATGGGTTGCGCTTCTGAAACTCGTTAAGAGAACGAAAAAGCGCCGGGACATTTCCCGGCGCTTTTTCGCGGGGCAATGGTAGCTCAGGTTATCGAGACGATGCCCTTCAGGAACAATATCAGTGCCAGCACCGCCACTATGATCAGTAGCACGACCGCGCCGCTTTCATATTTGTTGAAAGCCACCTGGCCTGGGCGGTGCTCGCGCTGCGCCCACCAGAACACCGGCACCCCTACCGCAAATACGATGGTTGACATCAGCAGAAATTCAGGCCCCGCCGCATAGAGCATCCAGAGCGCGTAGATCGAGCCTAAAACGCCGGTAATCAACGCATTTGCGCGGCTCTCACTATGTGTCGCGATATAGCCTTTGTTGGCGGCATATACCGCCAGAAACAGCGTACTGGCAAAATAAGGCGGCAGGATCATCACACCGGTAATATCCACCAGCCAAAGCCAGGCATTATGCGCGAACAACACCACGAACATGGTGGCCTGCATGACGATGCTGGAAATCCATAAGCTTGGCGCCGCGGCATGCCGGCTATTTTCCTGCGCGAGGAACCGCGGAAATACGCCGCCCTTGGCTCCTTCATAGGGTAGTTCAGCCACCAAAATAGTCCAGGCCAGCCAGCAGCTGAGTACCGCGATCAATAGCGAAACATTGACGAAAATGGCACCCCATTTACCGACTAAGGCACTCAGCACATAGGCGGCTGACGGATTGGCCAGGCCGGAAATTTGACTCTGATGCATGATGCCGAACGGCAAAATGGAGAGTAACGAATATAGGATGGTGCAAACACCAAGGCCAATGAAAGTTGCTGGCCCTACCTGAGACATCTTGCGGGCGCGATCGGAGATCACCACCGCGCCCTCGATGCCGATGAAGACCCATAGCGTGACAAGCATGGTGCTCTTCACCTGCCCGAACACATTGCCAAGCCCTTGCGTTTTACCCCATACGTCGAATGTGAAATTGTGGCTGGTCATGAACAGCCCCATCACCACCAGCACGGCAATAATGGTAGTGATGTTGAGGAAGCTCGCCAGCACGTTCAGTGCCGCCGAGCGCCTCACGCCGGACATCACGATGCCGCACATCACCCAGATAAGGATGGAGCCGCCAATAATGGATGGCCAGTTCTGCCCGTTGCCGAAGATGGGAAAAAAATAGCTGAGAATCTGCATGATGAGCACAGCGAAGGCGACATTGCCAAAAGCCGAGGATAGCCAGTATCCCCAGGCCATCTGAAACCCCGTGAAGCGACCAAACCCCGCCTGCGCATAGGAATAGATTCCGGCTTTCAAATCTGGCCGCTTGTCGGATAAAATGCGGAAGGAATTGGCCAGAAAATACATGCCGATGAACGTCACGATCCAGGCAATGACGATTGCCCCAAGCCCGGCCGCACCTGACATGTTGGCCGGTAGATTGAAGGCTCCGCCACCAATCATGGACCCGACGACGACGCCGCTCAACATCAGAAGCCCAAGCTTTCTGGTTTCGGGATGTGAACTTTCGTCAGTCGATTTTGGCAAAGGTTGTGTACCTCTGGTTAGACTGCTGTCGTCCATCGCCAGTGCTCCGCTCGCTGTTCTTAATCTCCGGTAGACTGAAACGGACGAGGCGCTGGCGCCATGACGTATGTCAAATATGCAATCTATGCTTGCCGCTTCTTCATTCGGGAGGCCAAAAGCAAAGGGCGGTACCTGGAGTTTGAAGATGCCGCAAGAGACGAGAGAGGCTGCTGCTACCGAGACACCTTGCCCCACCGCATTTTATATTTGATCCAAAAGGTGGATGGGTGTTGCTGAATGCTTGGTGCCGGATGAAGATCAGAGATCTTACTTATACTGGCTGCTATCGCCGGAGCGTATTTTGAGGTACCCCGATTAAATTCATCCAAAATCTGAGCTGATTTTGATGCGGTATTATCGTCTGAAAGCGAATTTCTTTAGAGACGCGGACATTTCTCTTTGTGCGCAGTGCATGAGGATCTGTAGGTGATATGCTTGGTCCTTCATGGGATTGGGGAGCAATGAGCTTCGGTAATTCTTCAATCCCATCATCGTGGACAGTTCGGCGCGGCCGCGCGCCGAGCATGGCAGCCAGTTACCCAGCGCCATCGTGCCAGCGGGACGAAGCCTGACACCATTCATAAAGAGCAGCGAGAACTGAGGACGCCAAGGCCGGGCGGGTTCTGGTGGTAAGCTTCAGGGGCCGGGATGGCTGGCAGTGCCGACCGGGAGCGTGACCAATGATTAGGTGACTGGAGCACGACGCTCGGCGACCTTCCGGCCCATGATACGGCCTTCATGAGCCCGTAGGTCAGCGCGCCCAAGTACCTCGGGCGGAAGGTCGTGCCCTCCATGGGGCGGTGTGCTGGCTCTTAGCCCAATTCACCCGGATTTATTTGCCTCGTGATGATGGTAGAGGCTTTTTAAGCACTGCGAATGATTAGCAAACCGGCCTTATCTAAAATTTGTGCATTCCCCGCTTCTCTATGCTGAGCATAGGCTGTCGCAAGGATATCCGTTTCTTGCTCAAGGTCATTATTCATGACCTATTTTAATTTGGCAGGCAAAAAAGCGGCCCGAAGCCTCACGGGGCGGCCTTCAACATGCCGAAAATGCATCGCTTCTAGTAACTAGGTCCACCATTTGCGGGTAATGTGGGAGCATTTCGGCACAAGGCGGGTCCTACGAGCTGGGCCGCGCCGCCTAATGCTTGATTTGTCTAGGAAAACCGCTGTGTTGGCTGGGGGACCTGGATTCGAACCAAGGCTGCCCGGGTCAGAGCCGGGAGTTCTACCGCTAAACTATCCCCCAAGCGGTGTCAGTGGCGGGCCTCTAGCATCGCTGAGCGGGTGGGGCAAGCGTCCGCTGTCATCGTGCCATCACAAAATATTCGGGTCTGGTCTGCCTTGGCCGCGTTTGCTTCTTGCCCAGCGGGGATAATCCGCGAATATATGAAGATATGGCCAGTCAGTTCTCCCTCGCGCAGCCGACGCGGCCGGTACCCAACCGGCGGGGGCGCCGCCGTGCCGTGTTCGGGGGGATCGACCTTGGCACCAATAACTGCCGCATGCTGGTTGGCACCCCGGCGGCGAATGGGTTTTATATTCTCGATAGTTTCTCGCGAGTCGTACGCCTGGGGGAAGGGCTGTACGAGACCGGACGGCTCTCCGCTTCGGCCATGGACCGCGCCATCGCCTCGCTGACGATCTGCGCGGAGCGGGCTAGGCGCTGGGCTGGCGATGAGTTTAACGGCCCAATCAAGCTGCGCGCCATCGCCACCGAGGCTTGCCGCCAGGCGGAGAATGGTGGCGAGTTCGTGCACCGCGCCCGTGAGGCCACGGGGCTGCCTCTGGAGATCATCAACCCGCGCGAGGAGGCGGAGCTGGCGGTGGAAAGCTGTGCGCCATTGCTGCGCAAGGCCGGGCGCCGGGCGCTGCTGTTCGATATTGGCGGCGGCTCGACCGAGATTGCCTGGGTCCGCCTTGATGCTGGGCCCCAGCCGGAGCTGATCGGCTATCTCTCCTTGCCGGTGGGGGTGGTGACGCTCTCTGAGCGCTGCGCGGGCTCTTGTTACCAGAGTGAAGGGTTTTCCCGCCTGGCGGAGCATATCGTGGCCATGCTGCGCCCGTTCGAGGCGGTGCACCGCATTGGCGAGGAAATCCGCCGGGGTGGGGTGGTGATGGTCGGTACCTCCGGCACAGTCACCACGCTGGCCGGCGTCTCGCTGAAGCTGGACCGCTATAGGCGTGGGCTGGTGGATGGCGTTTCGCTCACCCGCCGGGCGGTGGATGACGCGCTGGCCGAGGCCCGGGCGCTGGGGCGCGACGGGCTTTCCCGGCACCCCTGCATCGGGCAGGAGCGGGTGGAATTCGTATTGCCGGGCTGTGCGATTTTCGCCGCAATCCATGAATTATGGCAGGTGCCCCGGCTGATGGTGGCCGATAGGGGCTTGCGCGAAGGCATGTTGATGAGGCTGATGCGCGATATGCCACCCCAGAAGCACCGCCTGCACGCATGACCGAGAATTCCAAACTGCCGCCCCGCCGCGAGGCTGTGCGGCTGAAAAACGCGCGTAAACTATCCACCTCCTCCCAGCGCTGGCTGCAAAGGCAGCTCAACGACCCCTACGTGACGGCAGCCAAGGCACAGGGCTGGCGCTCACGCGCGGCCTTCAAGCTCATCGAGCTGGATGAGAAATACAAGCTCATCGGCAAGGGCATGCGGGTGCTGGATCTGGGCGCGGCCCCAGGCGGCTGGAGCCAAGTGGCGCTGGCGCGTGGCGCCGCTATTGTGGTGGGGATCGATCTTCTGGAGATTCTGCCTGTCGCCGGGGCGGAGTTCATCCAGGGCGATTTCCTGGATGATGGCATGGAAGCCAAGCTGACCGAGATGCTGGGCGGCAAGGCTGATCTGGTGCTGTCCGACATGGCGCCGAACACGTCCGGGCATGTCGCCACCGACCATATCCGCATCATGGCCCTGGCGGAGACGGCACTTGCCTTTGCTTGCGATATTCTGGCG
Source organism: uncultured Pseudomonadota bacterium (assembly GCA_963794625.1). Classification (GTDB taxonomy): domain Bacteria; phylum Pseudomonadota; class Alphaproteobacteria; order Acetobacterales; family Acetobacteraceae; genus Acidocella. Next base: position 1,111,209 of record CAWCEU010000008.1, on the reverse strand, counting down.
CCCGGCGGCGCCTTTGTGGCCAAGCTGTTCCAGGGTGGGGCGGAGAAGGACATGCTGACCACGCTGAAGCTGCGTTTTCGTCAGGTGCGCCATGCCAAGCCCCCGGCCAGCCGCAAGGATTCCAAGGAAATGTATGTGGTGGCCACCGGCTTCCGGCCGGATTGAGCGCCAAAGTTTTGCCACGAAGCCCTGGCATGCGGCGCATGACGGGTTTTTCCTGCGGATTTGGCGGGGATTATAATCAGATGTTACGGCTATTTTACTTGCTACCCCGCGCGGCAGGTCTAAAATTTTGGAAAATCGATATGGTGACGGAATGTTGCTGCGGTTTTGTGCGTGAACGGTTTGAAAAAGAGATTTAGTTTTAGGCGAGTATAAGTTTTGGATGTCCTTAACGTAAGTTGATGGATAATGCGGAGATGAATAGAGCGGAGAGAGGCAATGTGCCTTCTGGCAGGCTCTTTTGTTGGGGACTCGAAGCGTTTTGAGTTCAGGCTTATCGGGGGTTGGTTTTAGTCATATGAATCATGCGGAAGCCGAACAGCTTTTGAAACTCAATGAACAGCCGCTGCCGGTTTCGTTGACGGCATCGTCTACTCATCTTGATGAACTTCACGAACTGATCCTGAAGGCCAAGGTCGTTTCCTTCGATGTGTTCGACACCTTGCTCGTCCGCACGGTGCTGAACGCAACGGATGTGTTCGTGATTGTCGAGCGCGAGTCCGGCGCGACCGGGTTTCATGAGGCGCGGATCAAGGCCGAGGCCGAAGCGCGGGAAAGGCTTGGCGAGAAAACCGGCTCGTATGAGGTTACGCTCGCCGAAATTTACGACGCGTTGTGCCTGCCTAATGATCTGCCGGAAGGCTGGTCCGCCGAGAGGCTAATGCAGCTTGAACTTGCGACCGAGCAGCGCGTACTGACCCGCTCCCCGGGCATCGAGGCGATCTATGCGATGGCGGTGAATTCCGGAAAGCCGGTTATCGCCGTGTCCGACATGTATCTGCCACAGGATTTCGTGCAGGGGCTATTGACCGCGAATCATCTGCCGGTGGATCGGGTGTTTGTTTCTTGTACCTATCGGAAATCGAAACATGAGGGTTCGCTCTACGGCGAGGTTGCCGCCGCGCTGAATATCCTCCCCGGTGAAATTTTACATTTTGGTGATAATTTTAAGGCGGATTGCGCCGCTGCGCTGCAGGAGGGCGTGGCTGGTTATCATCTGCCGGCGTTGCGTGAGCAGCTTCAGCGGGACACGCGTTTCAACCGGCGTGCCATCGGGCAGCTCAGTGTCTGCGCCAAGCGCGGCAAGGGGGCGGCGCATAATCTGCTGGCGTCGGCGTTGCTTGCGCATTTGTCGATATTCAAGGCCGCCAACCCGGCGCTAGACATGGCTTCGCAATTCGGCGCCATGTATGCCGGGCCGCTGGTCGCGGGGTTTGCCTATTGGCTGAGCGTGGTGGCAGAAGCCGACAAGGTGAGGCATCTGCGCCTTGCCACGCGGGACGGTTACATCACGGAAAGCATCTGGCAGCACCTGGGATTGCCGGGCCAGGCTTCCATATTTCACACTTCCCGCCGTCTGACCTTGATGCCGGCCATGGTGACCTCGTTCGAAAAGGAAGTCCCTTCCTTGCTCACCGCCAGCACGAAGGTGACACTCGCGGATTGTATCAAGCGCCTGAATCTGGCCCATGACGGCGAACTGCTTGAAATTCTTGCCAAGATCACCCCCATCGACCGGCCGATCGAGGGGCCGCGCCAAGTTGAGGCCGCGCTGAAGGCGCTGCGCGATTGCGAATCTGCGATCAAGCGTGTCGCGGCAAGGGAGCTGGAGGGATACCGGGCTTATCTCAGCCAGGAAGATTTCGATCCGCGGGTCGACGCGGTGGCTGATTGTGGCTGGGCGCTTTCCTCACAGCGGCGCATGGAGCAGTTCGTCGGCGAGACATTCCGGGGCTACTATATCGGCTCGCTCGAACACGCCTACATGCATGGCGGCATCAAATCTTTCCTGTTCCACAAGGGCGCGGACAGGGGCTGGGTGAATATCGCCGAGCGGGCGGTGGAGCTGCTGGAGCTGCCCTTCGCCTCGCTGGAAGCCCAGGTCTGCCGGTTCGATTTGCAGGAGGATGGCCACGCCAGCCCCGTTCCCATCGATCATGAGCCGCAATATGAAATGGTGCGCGAAGTTTTCGTGAAACGCATGCACCGCCAGACCGAGGCCTTCGCTGATTTCATCAAGCCGTTCCTGGATACTGTCACGCTCGAGGAATTCCGTGAGGTTCTGTATATTCTGTTCGATTCGCTGGTGAACGACCCGACCCCCTTCGAGTACCACGAACTGGCCGGGCTGCCGCATAACCGCGAATTCGGAAAATCCGATTTCGCGACCATCGGCACTTTCTGGCGCGTGCCGGATAATAATGCAGCCTATGTCAGCCAGGCCGGGGTGACGCGCTGGCGTGATTTTATACGCATTGGCTGGATCTCCCTGCGTCAGGCGGGGGTGCGTGTCACCTGGGCGCGGGTGCGGCGTGTGCTGCGGCGGCGCTTCTCCGCGTAAGCGGCCATTCACCTACCTGTGCTTCCAGCGCATGGCCCGTCTGACTTGCACGGGTGTGCCTTGGTGGTTATTGGGAACCGCCAAGGTCTTAATTGGTAGGCGTGGCCATGGCATCAGATATTTCGGACAAGTTGGGTTTCTCGGACCGGATCGCGGAGGCCCTGGCCTTTGATGACGTGTTGCTGGTTCCGGGCTATTCGCAGGTGCTGCCCGCCACGGTAAAGACCGCCACCCGGCTCACCCGCCGGATCTCCTTGAACATTCCGCTGATCTCGGCGGCCATGGATACGGTAACCGAGGCCCAGATGGCCATCGCCATGGCGCAGCAGGGCGGTATTGGCGTGATTCACAAGAATTTCACGATCGAGGAACAAGCCGCCCAGGTCCGCCGCGTCAAGAAATTCGAAAGTGGCATGGTGGTGAACCCGCTCACCATCTTCCCCGAGCAGACCCTGGCTGATGCCCGCGCGCTGATGAAGCTGCATAATATTTCCGGGTTCCCCGTGGTGGAGCATGACGGCAAGCTGGTCGGTATTCTCACCCATCGCGACATGCGCTTCGCGACGGATCCCAACACCAAGGTATATGAGCTGATGACCCGCGAGAATCTCGCCGTGGTCGCGGCCGGCGTATCGCCGGAGGAGGCGCGGGCCCTGTTACATAAGCGCCGGCTGGAGAAGCTGCTGGTGGTGGATGAGGCTTTCCACTGTGTGGGGCTGATGACGGTAAAGGACATGGACAAGGCGGAGGCCCATCCGCTCGCCAACAAGGATGAGCTGGGCCGGCTGCGTGTGGCCGCCGCCACCGGTGTGGGCAAGGACGGCATGGAACGCGCTGAGGCGCTGATTGCCGCCGGGGTAGACGTGGTGGTGGTGGACACCGCCCATGGCCATTCGGACGGCGTGCTGAAGGCCGTGGCGAAGATCAAGCAATCCTCCAACGATGTGCAGATCATCGCCGGGAACGTGGCCACACCTGAGGGGGCGCAGGCGCTGATTGATGCCGGGGCGGATGCGATCAAGATCGGCATCGGGCCGGGCTCCATCTGCACCACCCGCGTGGTGGCCGGTGTCGGTGTGCCGCAATTCTCCGCCGTGATGGAAACCGCCGCCGCTTGCCGCGCCGCCGGCGTGCCTGCCATTGCCGATGGCGGCATCCGCGCCTCTGGCGATATGGTGAAGGCACTGGCCGCCGGGGCCGATGCGGTGATGGTCGGTTCCATGCTGGCGGGCACCGATGAGGCGCCGGGCGAGGTGTTCCTGTATCAGGGCCGCTCCTACAAATCCTATCGCGGCATGGGCTCGCTGGGCGCCATGGCGCGTGGCTCCGCAGACCGCTATTTCCAGCAGGAGATCAAGGACACGCTAAAGCTGGTGCCGGAGGGCATTGAGGGCCGCGTGGGTTATAAGGGGCCAATGGCCGCCGTGGTGCACCAGCTTGTCGGCGGCCTGCGCGCGGGCATGGGCTATACCGGCAGCGCTGATATCGCATCCTTGCAGACGACGACGAAATTCCGCCGCATCACCGGAGCGGGGCTGCGCGAGAGCCATGTGCATGACGTGGCCATCACCCGCGAAGCGCCGAACTATCGCCAGGAAGGGTAAGGCCCTGGTAAATTGATCGTATATTGTAATGAAACCGCTTCTCTAGTTGAGAGGTGGTTTCTTTTTATGAGGGCGTTTTTCCCCGAATAAAACTTGTTGGCAGGCTTTCGCCGAGCATCATGAAGCGTGTTTCATGAAGTTTGGACAAGGGGGTTTTGAAAATGAAGCCGCCCTGCAGCGCAGCATGTGGGCGCGTGCTGACAAGAAAACCGGTTCTATAATCAAAGATCTACATCTTATCTTGAAGATTTTAAATCCACTGATCTGACGTGGATCTGATCCTTGCAAGCTCTAATATTCAGCTTGCGGACGTTTAATCGCCATGCCCTTTTTCCGCCTCACTCGGTTCCCACTATTATGTCGCCGAACGAAAGATCGTGATTCCGATCTGAAATGTTTAACCTATTCCGCTGCGGAAGCGCCGCCGCGGACAAGGGCGTAAATGCCCGCAACATTAGGAGTGAGGACCATGAAATATGGCATTATCGCCGCCAGTACCGCGTTGATCCTGTCCGGCGGGATCGCCCTGGCGCAAACCTCTACCTATTCACAGACCACCACGACGACCACGGCACCAGCCATGATGGCGCCTGAGCAGGTTCCGCCGCCTCCTGGCACGCTCAGCACCACCGAAACCACGAAATCCACTGATGGTTACGGCAACTCTTACCAATCCAGCAAAACCACTTATGGCAATGCCAACGGCGTGGCGTCTGACAGCGTGAGCACCACCACGACGGCGCCTGCGGGCACATATTACTCCGAGAAAAAAACGGTAACGACGACCACTGCCGGTGATAGTAATTGAGCGGAGCATCTAAAATGAAAAAGCTGAATTATTTCCTTGCGATTCCATTGATCGCCTGCGCGGGGGCGTTAAGCGCCTGCGCGGATAATCCGCCGCAGACGACGACCACCACCACCGAAACGGTGCAGAAAGCCGTACCGTCTCAAGATATGGCGCCGCCGTCGTTGCAGCCGGGCATGCCGGGCACGGTGACGACCCAGACCACGCATAGCGAGAGCGTGCCGGCGCAATAACTCTCGTTAGTCAAAGCCAGGCGGACAACATCCGCCTGGCTTCCGGCCTGAAGGAGATCCGAAATGCGCAATACTGGAAAACTGATCTTTGGCACTATGCTGCTGGCGGCACCGCTGGCCGTGGCCCAAACCGCGCCGCAGACCGATAACGGCGCCCGGCCGGGGAATGATATCGGCACGCGGTCCTCGCTTCCGCTTTCCCCTGCCGCCAGCAACATCAATGGAAGCGATACGCAATCACCCATCGCGCCCACGCCGCCGGCGCCCAATGTGCCGCCTGATGCTTCGGCCGCGGCCTTGTTGATGAATGCCAGCCAGTCGCTCGCCGCGAACCAGACCGGCACGGCCGATGAAGCGCTGGAACAGGCGGAAACGAAAATCCTGCAGCGCTGCGTGCCAGCCGCCTTGGCGAATATACCCAGTGCTGATCCTGTGGTGATGCGGATTGAGCAGGCGCGTCAGCAAATAGGCGACCATGATTCCCAGGGCGCGATGGCCACGATCCAGCAGATCCTGGCCAGCAACGCGCCAGAGCTGGGTTTGTAAAGCCTGAAGAAGGGGCTATATCTTTTTGCCCGCCCCTCCCGACAGGATTATTTCTGCAGGGCTGTCGCCAGCGTTTCCTGCCAGGGCGTGGTGGCACGGCCAATCAGCTTGCTCAGCGCGCGGCTTTCATCGAACAGCGCGCCCTGCGCGGCAGCGGCATCGCTATCCGCCAGCAGTTCCGCGAGGCCAGCAGGCAGTCCCGCCTGTTTCAAAGCGGCTTCATAAGCCACCTGATCCAGATTCGTGTAGGGAATGTTCTTCCCGCTCAGACGCGAAATTTCCGCCGCGAAATCTTGCAGCGTAAAGGATCGGTCCCCGGCCAGTTCGTAGATCCGCGCCGGTGCGGCGGAAAGCAATGTCACCGCGGCGGCCTCGGCATAATCGGCCCGGGCGGCGGCGGAAACAAGTCCGTCCCCCGCAGCGCCGAACAACGCGCCATGTTGCACCGCCGCCGAAGCGCCCGCCGCATAATTCTCAGTATACCAGCCATTGCGCAGCAATACGAAGGCAAGGCCGGATTTGGCGATCAGCGCCTCGGTCTGGCGGTGTTCCTCAGCAAGGCCCAGCTTGGAATGGTCCGCGTGCAGCACGCTGGTATAAATCAACCTTCGCACGCCGGCCTGCTTCGCGGCCTCCACCACATTGCGGTGCTGCGCCACGCGCTGGCCGAGTGCGTTGGAGGAGATCAGCAGCAGACGCTCAATCCCGGTGAATGCTTGTTCCAGCGAAGCGCTGTCGTCGTAATCCGCGATACGCGCGGTAATGCCCAGGGTGGTGAAGTGCCCGGCATCTTGCGGTTTGCGTATTGTCACGGCGATTTCCGAAGCGGGTACACGGGCCAGCAGGGCATTGACGGTGAGCAGCCCAAGCTGCCCGGCGGCGCCGGTAATCAGCAAGCGGGGGGAGGGGGACATGGCGGGTTCCTTTCTATAGTCTCGTTTAATAACCATGTATAAGCTAGTGACCGTCGAGCGCGCGGGAAAGAAGGCAGTTTTAAGTGCCGAGGTAAGGAGAAAGTAACCATGGATGCCGCCGCGAACCGTTTCAGCCAATGGGCTGCCCAGGGGTTTGATGCCGCGCGCTGCCCGGCACGCAACCTGCTGGACCGCACCGGGGATAAATGGTCCACGCTGCTGCTGATGGCCCTGGCCGAAGGGCCTTGCCGTTTCAGCGTATTGTTGCGGCTGGTGCCCGATATTTCCCGGCGCATGCTTACGCAGACGCTGCGGGAGCTGGAGCGCGACGGGCTGGTAACGCGCACGGTCTTTCCCACCAAGCCGCCCAGCGTGGAATATGCGCTCTCTCCATTGGGCGTCTCGATGCTCACGCCCCTGGGTGCGCTGATCGATTGGGCGGCCGCCAATTTCGGCGAAATCCTGGCCGCCCGGGCGCGTTATGATGAGGCGGAACAAAGCTGATTGCCTCTGGTGGCGCAGCGCTGGGCTGGATAGGCTGGCGCCATGGAATCTGCATGGGCGCTGAACGCGCAAGGGCTGGTCAAATCATTCGGTCGCAAGGTGGTGGATGGTCTCAACCTTACCATTCGCCCCGGCGAGTTCTATGCGCTGCTCGGCGCCAATGGTGCTGGCAAAACCACGACCCTGCGCATGATCGCTGGGCTCACACCGCCCGATGCCGGGCATATCGAGGTATTCGGCCGGGACGTGGCGCGCGACCCGCTGGGCGCGAAGGCGATCATGGCCTGGCTGCCGGATGAACCGCTGCTCTACGACAAGCTGAGCCCGCTCGAATATCTGGAATTCATCGCGGGCCTTTGGCGCGTGCCGCCTGACCTTGCCCGCAGCCGGGCGGAGGAGTTGCTGGAGCTGCTCGGCCTCTGGCCTCACCGCGCGGAGCGTTGCGAAGGCTTCTCCCGCGGCATGAAGCAGAAAACCGTGCTGGCGGGCGCGTTGATCCATGACCCGAAATTCCTGCTGCTGGACGAGCCGTTCACCGGGCTGGACGCCGCCTCTGCGCGCCTCGTGAAAAGCCTGCTCACCAAACATGTTGAGAATGGCGCCGCCATCATCCTCACCACCCATATCCTGGAGGTGGCGGAACGCCTGGCCAGCCGTATCGGCATTCTCTCCGGCGGCAGGCTGGTGGCCGAGGGGGGGCTGGAGGAGCTGCGCGGCCGCACCGGCTTCAAGAGTGGGACGCTGGAGGATGTATTTCTCCAGCTCACGGCGGGCTGATGCTCAATCCTCCCGGATTTTTCTGGCTGCTCCGGCACGAGCTGCGCGTGCTCTGGCGCGGGTCCATCCTGGTCCGCACGCACCGCCACGTGCTGCTGCCGGCACTCATCGTGGGCGTGGTGTTCCAGGCCATCGGGATTTTGGTGGCAAGGCTGATCGTGCAGCATCCGGTGACGGAAAACATCATGCTGCTGGCGGCCAATATCAATCTTGCCTTCCTGTTCGTGCTGATGTTTTCCCGTGCGATGATGGCGAGCATTGATGTGATCTATGCCCGCGGCGATGCCGATTTTCTGCTGGCCTCGCCCATCCCGCCCAACCGCGTGCTGGCGGTGCGCATGCTGGGGGTGGCGTGCAGCATCGTCGCCCCCTGGCTGCTGCTGGCGGGCATGCTGGCCAATGGGCTGGCTGTATTCGGGCAGTTCTGGGCGCTTGCCGCTTATCCCATGCTGGCGGGGGAGGCATTGATCGTCGCCGCTCTGGCCTTCGCGCTGGTGGTGTCGCTGGTGGGGCGTATCGGTCCGCAGGCCGCGCGCCGGGCCGGACATTCGCTGGCACTATTCACCGGCATCGGCATTTTCATCCTGGGGCAAGCGCCGCGTTTCGTACCTCAGAAAACCCTGGCGGCCTTCTGGGCCGGGCTGTTGCCGGGGCCCGGTGGCGGTGGTGTGGCTTATGTATTCGCGCGCGGGCTGCTGGGGCAGGGTGTGCCGTTGCTGGGCAGCCTGGCCTGCGCGGCGCTGGTGTTTCTGCTGGTCTGGGTGTTTCTGGCCGGGCCGTTCGCGCGCGGGGCCATCAGCGCCGCCGGCTATAGGCCGGGCGGACGCGCCGGGGCGCAGCAGGCGCGTTTCCGCAGGGGTGCATTTTCGACCTTATGGGCAAAAGATCTGCGGCTGCTGGCGCGGTTTCCAGGGCTGCTCACACAGATCATCTACCGTTCCCTCACCTTGGTGCCGGTGGTGGCCATTCTGCTTGGCAAGGTGGCTTTGGGCGTGGTGGTAACAGTGCCGCTTTTGGTGTTTCTGGCCGGTCAGCTGGCCTTGTTCTTCATCTCCGTGCTGGCGGCCATGGATGACATACCCCAGCTTGCCGCCTCCGCCCCGGTGGCGGCCTCAACCCCGCCGCGCGCGGCGCTGAGTGCTTCGGCTCAGGCGGCGTTGATGGTGGTGGCGCTGCCGGTTCTGGCGGTGCTGGTCCGCGTGCCGGGCCTGTCCGCCGTGCTGCTTCTGTGCCTGGCCGGTGCGTTGGCGAGCAATCTGGCTTTAGGCCAACGCTTTCCCATCCCCCTCAGCCGCGCGGCGTTTGGTAAAAGTCAGACCGGCACGCTGCTCGGGCTTGTGCTCGGCGTTTCCGTCAGCAGCGCCTGGGCGCTGCTGGCCTGGCTGATTGCCACGCCGCATCCACTGGCTGTAATGGGCCTGGGCTAACTGACAGCCATGTTATCAAGCAGCCGGACATGCCCAAGCTTGGCGGCGGCGAGCAGCCGGGCGGGCTGTTGCAGCGTGGCAATCGGCTCCAGCGTTTCGGCATGCACCAGCGCCACGTAATCCGGCACCATCCCGGCGATGGCCAGCTCGTGGCGGGCATTGTGCAGCGTGGCGGCGGGCTCCTTGCCTGCAAGCAGATTTTGCACGGCCTGCTTCAAGGCGGCGTATAGCCTCGGCGCGGCCTTGCGGTCTTCGGCACTGAGGTACCGGTTGCGCGAGGACATGGCGAGCCCATCCGCCTCGCGCATTGTCGGCACTGGCACCACGCGCACCGGCAGGTTCAAATCCGTCACCATCCGCCGCAGCACCTGCACTTGCTGCCAGTCTTTCTCGCCGAAAAACGCGGCCTCGGGCCGCATTTGCCCGAACAGCTTGGCAACCACCGTGGCCACGCCGGTGAAATGGCCAGGGCGTGCCGCCCCCTCCCAATGCAAGCTCGGGCCGCCGACGTGAATGGTCGTGGCCCCTCCGGCGGGATACATTTCATCCACCCCCGGCATCCACAGCAGCGCGCAGCCCGCTGCTTGCAGCTTGGCGATGTCCCCCGCTTCATCGCGCGGGTAGCGGGAGAAATCCTCCTTCGGGCCAAACTGGGTGGGATTGACAAACACGCTCGCCACGGGCGTCAGCCCCATCTGCCTGGCCGCCCCTACCAGGGCCAGATGCCCTTCATGCAGAGCGCCCATGGTGGGAATGAAGCCGGTGGCCCCCAGCGTGGCACGGGCGGCGGTGAGTTCGTTCTGGGTTCTGGCGATTATCATTTGCTGCGGCTTTTCATCATTTTTCTGCCTCCGTCCAGCCCTGGGCAAGGGCTGAGGGGGCGGTTAAGTAAGGCAGCATGAGCAGAGCCGCAAAACCCTGGATAAAATCTGAACAGAAGCTCGGGTTCCGCGCCGCAAGGCTTTCTCTTCTCTTTGGCGCCGCCAGTATTGTTTGCGGGATCATCCAGGCTGGTGCCGTGGCGAGGCTGTTAGCGGCACTTTTGCACGTGCAGCCAGGCGGGCTGGCGGTGTGGGGCAGTGCCATTGTGTTCATCCTGGCCGTGCTGGCGCGCGCGGGGCTGCAACTGCGCAATGAGCGTGGAAATTTTGAGCTGGGGGCCGCCGCGCGGCGGCGTTTGCGCGGCCAGGTGCTCGGCGCGCTGCTGGCGCTGGGCCCGGCTGGCCTGCGCGGGCGCCATTCAGCCGAACTCGCCGCCACGGCGGTTGACAGGGTGGAGGCCATGGAGGGCTTTCACGCCCGTTGGGTGCCCGCCACGGGGCTTGCCATCATCGGCCCCGTGCTGATCGGGCTGCTGGCGCTGCTGGTGGATTGGCGCAGCGGGTTGATCCTGGTGATAGCCGGGCTGTTCGTGCCCTTTGCCATGGCGGTGGCGGGCATCGGCGCCGGCATCGCCGCCAAGAAGCAGTTTCTGGCGATGACGCGCCTGCAGGTGCGCTTTCTGGACCGTATCCGGAGCATTTCCACGATTGTTCTGGCCGGGCGGGCGGATGACGAGGCCAAAGCCCTCGGCGAGGCGGCGAAGGAGCTGCGCCAGCGCACCATGCGCGTGCTGCGCGTGGCCTTCCTCTCCTCCACGGCCCTGGACCTCGCGGCGGCGGCGGCCTTGGTGCTCATCGTCGTCCGTTTCACCCCGGTGCTGCACGGCGCGCGCGATCTGGCGCCCACGGCCTTGTTCCTGGTGCTGCTGGTGCCGGAATTCTTCGCACCCTTGCGCGGCTTTGCCGCCGTGTATGGCGACCGCATGGCGGTTGAGGCGGTGGCGGAGGAGTTCCAGGCCCTGCCGGAAGCCCCGCCGGCCGTGCCGCCCGCCGAGATACGCTCCGTCGCCGCGCATGGCGTCACGCTGTCCTTCGAGCATGTGACCTTCGGGTGGGACAAAGCCCGCCCGGTGTTGGAAAATCTCTCCTTCAAGGTCGGGCGGGGGGAGATGTTGCTGCTTACCGGCGCCTCCGGCTCCGGCAAATCCACCATCATTGATCTCATCCTCGGCTTCCTGGCGCCAGGGTCCGGGCGCATTACCATCAATGGTGCCGAGCTGGAGATTCTGGTGCCGGCCGCGCGCACCCGCATGCTGGGCTGGATCGGCCAGAAGCCGGTGATTTTCGCGGGTACGATCGAGGAGAATATCCGTTTCGCCAACCCGGCGGCGAGCGAGGATGAACTGCGGGACGCCATCCGCAACGCGCATCTGGCGGAGCTGATCGCCTCCTTGCCGCAGGGCATTAAAACACCGCTGGGCGAGGGCGGGTTCGGCGTTTCCGGCGGGCAGGCACAACGCATCGCCATCGCCCGCGCCTTCCTGAAGGACGCTCCCTTGCTGCTGCTGGATGAGCCGACCGCGCATCTCGACCCTGCCGTGGAGCGTGACATTCTGGAGAGCCTGAAACATCTCGCCGCCGGGCGCACGGTGGTGCTGGCCACCCACTCCACCCAGGCGATGGATTTCGCCAAGACCATCGGCGCCAGGCGTGTGGATCTCGATGCATTGCGCTACGCAAGCTGGCGGGGAGAGGTGGTATGAGCCCGATTACGCGCATCGTCTCGCTTTGGGCGCGGCATCCGGGCTGGCTGCTGCTGGCGGTGCTTCTTTCCCTCGGCGCGCTGGCCGCTGGCGTGGTGCTGATGGGCCTTTCCGGCCATTATCTGGCGGTCGCCATCGGCGGGGGTATCTTGTTCGTGCCGGCCTTGCTGCAATGGACCGGCACCGCCCGTGTGGTTCTGCGCTATGGTGAACGCGTGGTCGGCCATGAGGCGATTTTCCGGGCGCTGGCGGATCTGCGTGTTTGGATGTTCCGTGGCCTGGCGCGCAGTGCCGCCGGGGGCCTGGGGCTGCGCCGCGCGGGCGATGCGTTGACCCGGCTGGTAAACGACGTTGATACGCTGGACGGGCTGTTCCTGCGCATTTTCGTGCCGCTTCTGGGGGCTGTGTTGCTGCTGCCCTTGCTGGTTTGGGCGCTGGGGCATGAGCATGGGCTGGCTTTGCTGGTGCTGCTGCCGTTCTGTTTTGTTGCCTTTTATCTGCCGCTGCGCGCCGCCCGGGCTGCGGAGGAGAATGCGGGCAAGGCGGGCTTGGCCATGGCCGGGCTGCGCACGGCGGCGCTGGACGCGCTGCATGGCTTACGGGAAGTCAAGATCTTCGCCGCTGAGGGGCGCATGCTGGCCGAGGTGCAGGCCCGTGAGGCGCAGCTTCTGGCCGCGCAGCGCGACCTGGCGGCGGAAGCGGCGAGGTTGAACGCCATCGCTTTCATCGCCGCGCAGGGCGGCATATTGCTTGCCATTATTCTGGGTTTTTTTGGTCTGCCCATCGCCGCCGTCGCTGCTGTTCTGGTGCTCACCGCCGCCTTCGAGGCGGTTCTGGGTCTGCCGCGGGCCGGGTTGCTCTATGGCCAAGCCAAAAGAGCCGCCGCCCGTGTGGTGCAGGCCGCCGAGGCCGGGCCGCCCGTGCCGGACCCCATCACCCCGGCGCCGATGCCCAGCCGCAACGCCATCGCCTTCGAGCATGTGAGCTTCCGCTACGCCCCCAACCGGCCTTTCGTGTTCGAGAATCTCTCTTTGCAATTGCCGGAAGGCTCGCGCACCGCGATTCTGGGGCCCTCGGGTGCAGGCAAATCCACCATCGCGGCGCTGATTCTGAAGCTGGCCCAGCCGGTGAGTGGACAGATCCGCTTCGGCGGTACGGATATCGCGCAACTCCCCGCCGATGCCCTGCGCCACCGCATCGCCTATCTGGGGCAGGCAACGCATCTCTTCGCCGACACCATTCGCAATAATCTGCTGCTGGGCGACCCCATGGCGGATGAGGCGCGGCTCTGGGCGGCTTTGGAGGCGGCGCAAGTGGCCGATGTGGTGCGGGATTTGCCCGAGGGGCTGGAAAGCTGGCTGGGCGAGGGCGGAGCCACGCTTTCTGGCGGGCAGGGCCGGCGCCTTGCCTTGGCGCGCACGCTGTTGATGAACGCGCCGATCATCTTGCTTGATGAACCTTGCGCGGGGCTTGATGCGGCTACAGAGCAGGAGTTCTTCCGGGTTTTCAATACGGCCTCGGAAGGCCGCACGGTGCTGCTGATCCTGCACCGCCTCACGGGGGTTGAATATCTGGACCGCATCTGGCGCCTGACCGGCGGCACGCTGGTGGCCGCCGCGGGTTAGGCATAACCCTTGGAACGGGCCAGGGCGACCAGGCCGAGATCCAGCGTGAAGACCAAGGGCAGCGCCGCGAACATCGCGAGATTATGCAAGTTGGGAAACTCCACCGCGGTTGTGAGAACGGCGATGGTCATCATCAGCGAGGCGGCGGAAAAGCAAAGCGCGCGGTTGCCTTTCGGGTCCACGGCCTCCCGGTAGCCGTAAAGTGCTGTCTGCCCATTCACCGCATGGTTGGTGAGAATGAGGGCGAATAGCCCTTCCGCCAGCATCATCGGTGGCAGCACCTCCATCGGCCATGCCAGATTTGGCGCGTAACCATGCAGCATCAGCAGGAAATCATAGGAGAAATGGAACGCCATTGGCACAACCAGGGCCAGCAGCATCAGCCGCGTATCCGTCCCTTTCCGGCTCTGCCACGCCAGCGCCATGAAGGAGCCCATGGTGAAACCGAAAATGGCGTGCATCGGCACGGCCGACAGGGCGCGGATGGCCCAGGTAACGAACCCGCCCCCCAGCACATAAAGCTTGTTCTCAAACACCGCGAAACCGAGCGAGCAACCCACCGCGATGAGAATGGCGATGCCGGGGCCAATTTCATTCAATTCGCGCTTGCCAAAGCGGCTGACGGCGGCGAATTTCACCAGCTCCTCCGGCACGGCGGCCAGAAGCAGGGCGTGTACGCAGGCATGGGCGACAGGCGAGAGCCCGGTTTCCGGCACTTGTGCTTCCAGGAATTCAATAACCCACGCCAATATCGCGAAGCGGGTGCCGAGCCTGAACATCCGCTTGCGGGTAACCTTCGGCAGCCGGACATTCACCTTGATGGAGGCGATTTCCCACAGGAACAGGGCCGGAAGTGCTGCGATAAAAAAGCTAAGCATGACCGCCCGTTTTGGTTGTGAGGCCGATATAAAACCGGCTTCCACGCCCTGCCGCAACCACATGCCGGTTCATTTTTTCTTGAAGCCAGGGGAAAAATTCCTATAATAATGAGTGCCCAGCCGCCTCGATGAGGGGCCGGGCGCTCTCACGGTTCGCCAGAACGGGGACCGCAGGAGCTTTTGGGAAATGTTGAATATACCTTGCTTTTGAAGGGGGTTACTCATGACGTACGATTTTGCACCGCTTTTCCGTACCGCTGTTGGTTTTGACCGTCTTGCCCGGCTTGTGGACACGCTGCCGCAGGAGGCCGCCAGTTATCCGCCCTATAATATCGAGAAGACCGGTGAGGACACCTACCGCGTCAGCCTTGCGGTTGCGGGGTTCGCGCCGGAGAATATCGAGCTGACGGTGAAGGATAACGCATTGCTCGTCTCCGGGCATGTGGCCGAGGAGGCTGCCAAGGGTGAATTCCTGCATCGCGGTATTGCCGCCCGTGCCTTCCAGCGCCGTTTCGTGCTGGCCGAGCATATGGTGGTGGAAGGGGCTGAGCTGGTGAATGGCTTGCTGAATGTGAGCGTCCGCCGTGTGGTGCCGGAAAGTGCTAAGCCGCGCCGGATCGAGATCACCGCGGTCAACTCCGCCAGCCAGGCGGCCAGGACCATTGAGGCCGCCCCGCAGCCTGAGCTGCCGCGGGCCGCGTAATCTCTCCGCGTTGAAAGGGAAGGGGGCTGCAAGGCCCCCTTCTTGTTTTGGATCTGACCACTCGCTTCCTTGGGTGTTCCGTTCTTAGAGTGCGATGAGTTTAGCTTCTCTTAGAGTGCGATGAGTTTAGCTTCGCTCGCTTCGCGAGCACAGATAAAGTCTGAATCGCCTTAATCCAAACCCACATCAATCCAGCCGCGCGGCTTTGGCGCGGTTTCGTAACGGATTTACAGGACGGGCTTTTAGGTGAATGATCGAGGGCGTAACCATCTGCTTGGGAGATTTACATGCCCCGGTTCGCCTTAGGTGTTCTGGTTTCTTTTTGTTGCGTCATGTCTGCCGCGGCTCAATCCTCGCTGGCCAGCGCACAGGTTAATCTGCAATTCCACGAGCCGCTGCCTGCAAATGGCGATACCAATGCAGCGCGTGCCGCCGTGCTTGCCGATGCTGAGAAAGCCTGTGACGCCCTGACTAAGGCGCTCAACCTGCCATGCAGCATCAATAACATTCAGTTCAACAATGGCGGGCCGTTTGGGTTCATGCCCATGGGCGCCGCCTCCGCCAATATGATGAATGCCAATGTCAACATCATGTTGATGCAGCCCAACACCAACCGGCAGTAGTTTTTCGGCCTCGGCACGAGGCATGAAGCCTTGCTTCCGGGCCGAGGCGGCTTTTTGGCGTGGCCGTTATTCGGCCATCGCCGAGGCCTCGGAGCGCGTGGCGCCGACCCGCGCGGCGAGCGAGGAGGCCAAAAACGGATCCAGCGCGCCATCCAGCACCGCCGCGGGGTTGCCGGATTCGTGGTTGCTGCGCAGATCCTTCACCAGCTGGTAGGGGGCGAGCACGTAGGAGCGGATCTGGTGCCCCCAGCCGATATCGGTCTTGGCCGCTTCCGTCGCGGCGGAGGCAGCCTCGCGCTTCTGCAGCTCCTGCTCATACATGCGCGCCTTCAGCATGTTCATCGCGGTGGCGCGGTTGCGGTGCTGGGAGCGGTCCGTCTGGCAGGCGACGACGATGCCGGTCGGGATATGGGTGATGCGGATGGCTGATTTCGGTCTTGTTTACGTGCTGGCCGCCGGCACCGGAGGCGCGGAACGTGTCAACCTTCAAATCCGCCGGATTGATCTCGATCTCGATGGTGTCGTCCACCACTGGATAGACCCAGACCGAGGCGAAGCTGGTCTGGCGGCGCGCATTGGCGTCAAAGGGCGAGATGCGCACAAGCCGGTGCACGCCCGCTTCGGTTTTCAGCCAGCCATAGGCATTGGTGCCAAAAATCTGGATGGTCATGGATTTGATCCCGGCCTGCTCGCCTTCGGATTCTTCCATGATCTCGGTCTTGAAGCCCTTGCGCTCGGCCCAGCGCAGATACATGCGCGCCAGCATCTGCGCCCAGTCCTGCGCCTCGGTGCCGCCGGCGCCGGCATTGATTTCCACGAAGGCGTCGCGGCTATCGGCCTCGCCGGAGAGGAGGGATTCAATCTCCTTTTCCTTGGCGGTGGCGGCCAGGCGCTCCAGCGTGGCGATGCCGTCTTTCACCATGGCCTCGTCGCCTTCGGCCTCGGCCAGCTCGATCAGCTCCAGAGTATCCTTGGCCTCGGTTTCGATGGCATTGACGCCATCGACCATCGAGGCGATGCGGTTACGCTCGCGCATCAGGGTCTGGGCGGCCTCGGCATCGTTCCAGAGATTCGGGTCTTCGGCCCGGTGGTTCAGCTCTTCGAGCTTGATGACAGCGGCATCCCAGTCAAAGATGCCTCCTCAGCAGGGCGACCGAGCGGCCGATCTGCTCATTCAGTTGGTCGGATTCAGCGGACATTCGCGCGATATACGCGCAAGGCGCGGCAATTGGTAGGGGCAATCGCGCGGGCCCGGCTTGCCAAGCAGGGTACGGATTGCGATGCAGGCGCGCATGAACGCCTCGCTCCTGGTTGTCCTCATCGCGCTTGGTTTCCGCCTTATCCTGGCCGGGGGCTCGGGTCTTGGCATCGATGAAAGCTATATGGTGGCGGCCAGCCGGCATTTCGCCGCGTCTTATTTCGACCATCCGCTGGCCTCCTGGTGGCTGGAGCTGGCCTCGCGGGATCTCTTCGGCTCGGCGGCGCCCATCGTGGTCCGGTTGCCGTTCGTAGCACTCTCCGGCGTTTGTTCCTGGCTGATTTATCTGATCGCCAGGAGGCTATTTGGAGAAAATTCCGGGTTCTGGGCGGTGGTGGCCTATTCCATCTCCCCGGTATTCTCCCTGGCTTTTGGTTGCTGGGTGCTGCCGGACGGGCCGCTGAACACGATGCTGCTGGCTTTCCTGTACGCGCTGATCCGCGCCTTGGGCCTGCCGGACGCGCGGCCGGCACCGCGCTGGTGGCTGGCGGCCGGGCTGTTCGCGGGGCTGGCCATGCTCTCCAAATACAGTGCCGCCCTGGTGTTGGCCGGGGTGGCGCTGGGCGTGCTGCTGGACCCCGCCGGGCGCAAGGAATTGACGCGCCCCTGGCCATGGCTGGCGGTGCTGCTGGCACTGGCCTTGTTCTCGCCCGTGCTGGTTTGGAACGCGCAGCATCATTGGGCCAGTTTCGGCTACCAGGGCGGGCGGGCCACGGGTGTGCGGTTACGGCCGTCCATGCCCTTCTCCATCTGGGCGGGCGAGGCCCTGTTCGTGTTGCCCTGGCTTTGGATGCCGATGATCTGGGGGCTTATCCATGGCTTCAGGGCTGGCCCTGTTTCACGCGCCCCGTGGCTGCTGGCCTGGGCGTCGATCATTCCCATCCTGCTCTTCGCCATCGTGGGCTTGTGGTCCAGTACACATATTCTCTTCCATTGGGCCGCCCCCGGCTATTTGATGCTCTTCCCGCTGCTGGGGGATTGGGCCACACGCCGCTCTCCCCGGCTTATCGGCTTCGTGGCGGGAGCATCTGGTGTTTTGCTTGCCTTTGCGGCCTTGCTCATCGTGGCGCTGGTGCAGTTCGGCTTGCCGCCTGTGTTCGCCGAGGGTTTCAAGCCCGGAAAATCCCCGATGCTGCAGGCGGTGGATTGGACGAGCATCGGCAAGACCATGCCGCCGGGTATCGACGCCGTCGCCGCGCAGCGCTGGTTTGACGCGGGCAAGATCGGCTACGCCCTGCTGCGGGACGGTATCGATACGCCGGTGACCGTGTTCGGGCCGGAGCCGCACCAGTTCGCCTTCACCACACCGCCCGGGAGCCTGCTCGGCAAGACCATCCTGATCATCGCCATGCCGGGCAGCATCACCGAAACCTGGAACCGCTTTGCTCCGGATTTCGCCAGCTTCAAGCCCGGCCCGGTGCTGACCGTGGAGGATCATGGCAGCATTCTGCTGCTCATCCCCACTTTCATCGGCACGGATTTACGGCAAATCCCCTAAATCCGCCTCTACATCAATGTTTGAGAGGGCGATGACTTTATCCGCGGTCGCAAAGCGAGCGAAGCTAACGTCATCGTACTCTAATCAAAAGCCTGCGCCCGGCATAACCGCATGAACCCGGCGGCGGCGTCGTTCAAAGGCCGCCCGGCCACGGCGGTGAGCATAATCTGCCGCTGCAGCGCTGGCTCCACAAAGGCGCGGGCGGCGAGGGGGGGTGAAACAGTAACGCGGCTGGAGAGCAAGGCCAGCCCCAGACCGGCATGCACCAGCTCCTGCATCTGCGCGGCGGTGGCGCGCACGCGTTGGGTGCGCAGCGGCATTTCCGCAATCTGCGCCAGCCTGTCACCGAAATTGCCGCAGGCATCGCCCAGCAGCAGCGTTTCACCCTCCAGGTCTTCCAGTTTGCATTGATTATGCCGGGCCAGCTTATGGGAGTCCGGGCAGATGAGCATGGCGCTATCGGTAAATATGGGCCAGCGGTTTAAACGCTCGGGCAGGGCGGCTTCGCTGGGCAGAAAGGCGCAATCCAGCCCATCCGCCAGCATGGAATCGACCAATGTGCCAGACAAAGCCTCGGTGAAATGAATTTCCGTGCCGGGCAGCACGCGCAGCGTTTCCGCCACGGCGCCGGTGATGGGCGTGGCGGGAACGCCAGGGCCAAGCCCGATGCGCAGGGAGCGCGGCGCATTCACCCGCCTGGCCACCGCCAAAGCGCGCGCGGCCTCGGCGGCTTCCAGCATGGTTTCGAAATGCGGCAGCATCTCCCGCCCCAGAGAGGTCAGGCGCGTGAGGTTGCGTTCACGGAAGAGCAAGGCGCCGCCAAGCTCCTCCTCAAGCCGCTGGATGGCGCGGGAGAAAGCGGGCTGGGTGACGTTGCATTCCTCCGCGGCGCGCGAAAAATTCAGCGTGCGGCAAAGGGCGAGGAAATAGCGGATCTGCGTCAGTTCCATCAGCGCAGCCCTTCAAGTGCCGAGATGATCAGCTCAGGCTCCGGCCATTTGGTGAAATCCACCTCCACGAAGCGCTTGGCGATAACGCCGTCCGGTTGGATCAGAAAGATCGCGGGCACCGGCAGGCACCAAGCCGCATTGCCTTGGCGCAGAGGCAGATCGAGCTTGGAGGCAATCAGCGAGGAGCGGTAGAGTGGCGGAATTTTGTAAACCACCCCGGCCTGCAACCCGACACCGAAATCCACATCGCACAGCACTTCGAAGCAGTTCCCGTGCCTGGCTTGCAAGGCGGCGGGCAGGGCACCGGTTTCTGGCGTCAGGGCCAGCAGCGTGGCGCCCTTGGCCTTGATGCGTGGCATTGCCTCGGCCAGGGCTTCCAGCATCAGCTTGCAGAACGGGCACCAGGTGCCACGAAAGAAGCCCAGCACCACCGGCCCGCTGGAAAGGCGCTCGGCAAGCGTCACCAGCCGTCCCGTGGCGCTCGGAAGCATGAAATCAGGGAAAAATTCGCCCTCGCGCAGGACCCCTTCATAGAATCCGTCACGGTGCAGCGTGTCGATAATCTGCAGATAGGCTGCATCCCACCCTGCGTTTTCACGCCGGCTGACGCGCAACTCCTCCAGCCTGTTGGTCAGATTGCCGATCTCTTCCTCCTTGGGTCGGGCAGGGGCGCCGCATGCCGTGAGCTTAGGCAGCACGGCGCCCGGCTTGCAATTACTGTGCGTTGGCGGTGTGGCCCATAGAATCGTTATGGCTCATGGAGGAGCTGCTATTGCTCATGGAATCATGGGTTGCGGAGGAGCTGCCATTGCCCATGGAATTGTGGCTCATGGAAGACCCGTTCCCCGCGGAGGAGCTGCTGCTCATGGCGTCATGGCTCATCGAGGAGGCGTTCCCCATGCTGTCGGAGGATTGCGCGAAGGCGGCGCTGGCGCTGGCGAGGGAGAGAACGCAGGCGGTGATCGTGAGAAGACGGGTCATAAACGAACTCCTGAAAGTTGAGAACCGGAATGCTCCGGCCGTGGCGGATATGGCGCCCTGCCGTGCTCCGGCTCCAATGCTGTTTGGGTATTGAATTGATGCCTTGCGGCTGATGCACCGGCCGCGCCATTTTTAGTGTATAAAAGATTGTTCTTAACTGGAGAGAGTGGTGCACCTCATGCGCGGGCGCGTTATCCATCCCTGGCCCTTGCGGGTCACGCATTGGCTCAATGTCATCGCCATGGTGGTGATGATTGGCAGCGGCTGGCAGATCTATAATGCCTCGCCTCTGTTCAGCTTTACCTTTCCCTTCACCATCGGCCAGTGGCTGGGGGCAGGCATTGCCTGGCATCTGGCGGCAATGTGGCTGCTGGTGTTCAACGGGCTCGTCTACCTCGCCTGGAGCCTTGCCAGCGGCCATTACAGGAAATTCTTCCCCATCCGCCCGCGTGAGGTGTGGGGGGATTTCCGCGCGGCGCTTACGTTCCACCTGAAGCATGAAACCGGCGTCTATAATGCGGTGCAGAAGCTGCTTTATGTCGGCGTGCTGCTGGCCGGGATCATCGCCGTGCTTTCAGGACTCTCTATCTGGAAACCGGTACAGCTCTGGTTCCTGTGCAATCTGTTCGGCGGCTATTTCGCCGCGCGTTATGTGCATTTCTTCGCGATGACCGGCATTTGCGGCTTCATTCTCGTTCATCTGCTGCTGGTGGCGCTGGTACCCAAAGTTCTGCCGCCGATGATCACCGGGGGGCGTCTTCCATGATCAAACGCCGGTCTCTGCTGCTGCGCGCCATGGCGCTGGGTGCCGCCGCGCCGCTGGGCGGTTGCAATTACGAAGATCCCGCGCATCCGGACCTCGCGGATAAGTTCCTGCATGCGATGTCCGCCTGGAATGACAGGGTGCAGGAGGCGCTGTTCGATCCGCACACGCTGGCGCCGACCTTCCGGCCCGATCAGATCTCCAACCCGCCGCGCTTCAATGCCTTCTACACGATTGACCAGGTGACGGTGGTGGATGAGGCGAGCTACAAGCTCGAACTCGGTGGCCAGATCCAGGACAAGACACCCTGGAGCCTGCAACAGCTGCGCGCCCTGCCGCAGGAATCGCAGATCACCCGGTTCATCTGCGTTGAGGGCTGGCGGGTCATCGGCCAATGGGCGGGCGTGCCGCTGGGTGATTTCCTGCGCCATGTGGGGGCCGACACCACTTGTAAATATGTCTCCTTCAAATGCGCGGATGGCTATTACAGCTCCATCGACATGCCCTCCGCCCTGCATCCGCAGACGATATTGGCGCTCGATTTCTTGGGCCAGCCGCTCACCCCGCCCTTTGGCGCGCCCGTCAGGCTGCGTATCCCCACCAAGCTCGGGTTCAAGAACCCGAAATCCATTGTGCAACTCGCCGTTACCAACATCTATCCGGGCGGTTATTGGGAGGACCAGGGTTACAACTGGTTCAGCGGATCATGAAATACAGTCTTGCCTTAACCGCCGCTTTGCTGCTGGCAGCGCCCCCCGCTTTGGCCCGGCCGGTGCTGGTGGAGCTGTTCACCTCCCAATCCTGCTCCTCCTGCCCGCCGGCCAACGCGCTGCTGCAAAGGCTGAAGGCGCAGGACCATGACATCCTGCCGCTCAGCTTCGACGTGACGTACTGGAATGACCTCGGCTGGACAGATACCAACTCGTTCGATGCCGTGACAGACCGGCAGGATTGGTACGCCGGCCTGCGCCACAGCACGGAGGTATATACGCCGGAAGCGGTGGTGGATGGCCACGCCCAGTTCGTCGGCAGCCATGCGGGAGAGATGCGCGCCGCCATCGCCGCGGCCAAGGCGGCGCCGGCGGGAGACGTGCCAGTGAGCATCTCCGGCCAGGACAAGCTGGCGATCACCGTTGGCAACGGGGCGGGGGCGGGCCGCGTGCTGTTGCTGGGCTATGACGACAAGCACAGCACCGGCGTGCAGGCGGGCGAGAATGGCGGGGCCACCATTACCGAGGTGAACGTGGTGCGCGCCATGGTGCCCCTGGGGAACTGGACCGGCACGGCGTTGACATTGCAGGCACCCCGTCCCGCTGGCCAGCATGTCGCGGTGATTGTGCAAGCCGTGGACGGCAAGGTGCTAGGGCTCGCCGCGCGTTAGCTCTGGCTTAATCAGTATCTTCCGTTTAGCGCGGACCAAACAATTCAACCTGAACGGCTATCGATCCAGGCCGCCGCCAAGCTGACGCCATAAAAAACCGCCCGTTCTCAGGGGCGGTTTTTCTTCGTTAGAGCCGGATGATTTTGGATCGAATCACTTTGTAATCCGATCCAAAATCTGAATCCACCTCTATCTCAATGTTTTAGAGGGCGATTCAGACTTTATCTGCGCTCGCGAAGCGAGCGAAGATAAAGTCATCGCACTCTAGTAGAGCCCGCCCAGCGATTTATCGATCGTGGAGGGCGCTGGTGGCGTACCAGGCGTGCTGCCGCCCGGCGCGGCCGGTGTTCCGCCATTGCCGGAATTATCCAAACTGCCCATGCCGCCGCCCAGCAGCCCGTTGGCGTTCTGCGCGCCGGGGCTCTGGCCGGGCTTAAAGGCCTCGGTCACCATCTGACCATCCGGTTCAGGCACCTGCTGCAGCGTCATGCCTTGCGGCGCGGTGAAATCGACATCCGGCTGGCCGTTCAGCGCCACCTTCATATACTCGTTCCAGATCGGGCCGCAGACATTGCCGCCCGTCTCGTTATTGCCGAGGCTGGCAGGGGTGTCGAAGCCGATCCAGCAGCCGGTGACGAGGCCTGGGGTAAAGCCGATGAACCAGGCATCATTGAAGTTATTGGTGGTGCCGGTCTTGCCCGCCACAGGCTGGGAAATGCCTTTCACCGCCGGTACGCCGGTGCCCCGCTGCACCACGCCCTTCATCATGATGAGCATCTGATAGACAGAATCCGCATCTGCAACCTGCTGGCCGGTAGAGCTGAGCTGCGGCGGCTGGCCGGGATCGCCATTCACACAATTGGCGCATTGCTCGTCCGGTGCCTGGTAAAGCACCGTGCCGTCCGGGTTGGTTACGCTGTCGATCAGGCTGGGGGTGACGAGCCTGCCATACTGGTCCAGCGTCGCGTAGGCGGCGGTCATCTTCCACAGGGTCGTGTCGATGGCGCCAATGGCGGAGGGGTAGTAGGGCGGCATCGGGTTCACGATGCCGAAATCCTGGAAGGTTTTCGCGATAGCGGGCAGCCCGATCTGGCGCGCCAAATGCAGCGTGGCGAGGTTCAGGGACTCTTCCAGCGCATGGAAAATCGGCACTGGGCCCTGGAAGGTGTTCTCATAATTGCCCGGCCGGTAGACGGAGCCATCGGCCAGAACCTGCACGAAGGGGCCATCCAGCACCTGCGCGTCGGGCTGGATGCCTTGTTCCATGGCGCTGAGATAGACCAGCGGCTTCACTGAGGAGCCGGGCTGGCGCTGCGCCTGGATGGCGCGGTTGAACGGGCTGACATCGTGGCTCCAGCCGCCGACCATGGCGACGACACGGCCTGTGGCCGGGTCCATGGAAATCAGCGCGCCCTGAATATTGGGGATCTGCTCAAGCGAGAGCGATTTCAGATCGCCCGAAACCATGATCACATCGCCCGTTTGCAGCACTTGCGCGGTGGAGCTGGGACGAGGGCCTAGGTTGCCATTCACCTGCGGCCGGGCCCAGCGCATATTGGCCAGCGGCAGCATGCCGGTTACCGGGTTGCCTGTGGCGGGGTCGCTGGTGCCGATGCGCGCCGTCTGGCCCGTGGCCTCCAGCACGATGCCAAGGCGCCAGCCGGGACGCAGCCCGGAAGGATTGGGCTGCTTGGCCAGCAGCGCCTGCCAGTTGGCGGCCAGATCCGGGTCGGCGATGTGATTCACCAGCCCGTGCCAGCCGGCATAGTCGTGGTCGTATTCTTCCAGCCCGTCGCGCACCGCATTGGTGGCGGCCTGCTGCAGGTCGGGGGCTAGGCTGGTGCGCACGATCAGCCCGCCAGTATTCACCGCATCCTGTCCGAATTTCTGGACGAGCTGGGCGCGCACCGCATCGGCGAAATAGCCGCCATTGGGTACGCCCTGGTCGGCTTTTCCGGCCTTGGGCAGCAGCGGCTCGGCCTGGGCGGCGCTGGCTTGCGCCTGGGAGATGGCGCCATCCGCCAGCATGCGCCCGATGATGAAGTTGCGCCGCTGCAGCAAATCCTGCGGATGCAGGAAGGGATCGTAATTGGTGGGCGCCTTGGGCAGTGCCGCCAGCGTGGCGGCCTGGGCGATGTCGAGCTGGCTCAGCGGCTTGTCGAAATAGGTCTGCGCGGCCGCCGCCACGCCGAAGGAATTATGTCCGAGATCAACCTCGTTCAGATAAAGCGTCAGCACCTGCTGCTTGGTCATCGCCTGGCTGACGCGCATCGCCAGCAGCGCTTCCTTGATCTTGGTCGCGAAGGTGATGTGGTTGTCCAGCAGCATGTTCTTCACCACCTGCTGGGTGATGGTCGAAGCGCCGATGGGGCGGCGGCCGGAGCCGATCAGCGTGATATCCGTCAACGCGGCACGCACCATGGCCGCCGGGTTGATACCTGGCTCCACCCAGAACAGCCGGTCTTCCGCCGAGATGAAGGCCTGGCCCACGATCGGCGGGATCTGGTCATAGGTCACATAGATGCTGTGCTGGCTGCCCATTTCCGCCAATAGCTGGAAGTCTGACGTATAGACGCGCAACTCCAAAGGCGGCTTGTAGGTTTTCAGGCTGTCGATGCTGGGCAGCCCGGCGGAGAAATACAGAAACCCGCCGCCCGCCACGATGATGCCGGCGATGATGGCCAGAAACACCAGCCGGTACAGGCTGGTGATGAAAAACCCGAAAATCCGTCCGATCAGGCCGCGGTGCTTTTGGGGCTTTTGCCCGCGCGGCTCGCGCGGGGGCTGGCGGCGCGGCGGTGGCGCATTGCGGCTGGGGCGCGCCAGGCGTTCGCCGGCGGAAAAATCGTCGTTCGGATCAGACATGGCGGGCTCTTAGCACCTCGTTCCCGTGGCCGCGAGACGGCGGAAATGACAGCTTCGCAATTCAGCCAGCCACCCGGCCGCCGGCCGAGCCATCGAAATAGCCGTCAATGGCGCGGGTGAGCTGTGCCACCAGCAGGCGGCGCTGTTTGGGGTCGCGCAGGCGCTGTTCGTCATCCGCATTGCTCAGGCATCCCATCTCCAGCAGGGTGGAGGGAATCGAGGGGTCGCGCAGCACCGCGAAATTGGCGCTGCGTTTCGGGTCCGGCAGTAGCGGAATGGAGCCGGAGAAGGACGAGGCGATGTCCTCGGCCAGGGTTGCGGAGCCGATCTTGGTGGCGCGGGTTTCCAGGCTGGCCAGGATGCTGGCCACTTGCGGTGAAACGCCGGAAGGGCCGGCGCTAGGGCCATCGGCGCTGTTTTCATCCTGCGCCACGGCGGCCGCCAGATTGTCCGAGGCTTTGTCGGACAGGGTGAACACCGAGGCGCCGCGCAGCCCGGCTTCGGGCAGATGGTCGCAATGCATTGACAAGAATAGATCCGCCTTATGCTCAAGGGCGGTGTTCACGCGCCCTTCCAGAGAGATGAAGCTGTCCGTCGCGCGTGTCATTCCCACCCGGTAGCGGCCGGTGGCCAGCAGGGCGTGGCGCAGCTCCAGCCCCGTCGTCAGCGTGATGGTCTTTTCGTAAAACCCATCGGGTGCGATGGCACCGGGGTCATGGCCGCCATGCCCGGGATCGAGCATGATCAACGGTTTCTGGGTGGCGGCATGGGAGCGGCCGGGCAGCATGGCCAAGCCCGCCGCGCCAAGCCCAAGCCGCAAAAAACCGCGCCGTGTGGCGTCGCAATTCAAACACATGCAGAAATTTCTAACACGCCGCTTTCATCCCTGGCTAGGACTCACTGATATATCCCGGCTTTTAGCCGCGAAAGGTAACGGAATTATGTCCGGCGCCGCGTATTTTCGTGGCCGCGAGGCGAGCCGGAGAAGAGTTTTGCCGCGGGCCTTGCGGAACCCGCGCGGCTTCGGCTATAGGCTCGCCGCATCGGAGTGTAGCTCAGCCTGGTTAGAGTACTGTGTTCGGAACGCAGGGGCCGGAGGTTCGAATCCTCTCACTCCGACCATCCATTTCTCAAAAATTGACACGTCTCAGCGCTCTTCCGGGCAGGCTGTATTCGTTCCATTATTGCCGGAATTTTAATGTTCCGGGCAACCAAGCGGCTCATCACAATCGTTGCAGGCCAAAAACAAGCCTGTGCATGCGCCATGTATTGCAATATATTGCGTTGAGAAAGTTAAAGTTCACAAAAAACTTTCTCTAACCGATTGCCCTGACAGGATGTCTGACCGATAACGTGTCGCATTGTACCGGTGCGTAACCCCGCACCGGATTTATCTTGCCTGTTGTGGTTGGATGACAGTTAGGAAGGGAACGATATG
Organism: uncultured Pseudomonadota bacterium; assembly: GCA_963794625.1. Taxonomy (GTDB): domain Bacteria; phylum Pseudomonadota; class Alphaproteobacteria; order Acetobacterales; family Acetobacteraceae; genus Acidocella. Next base: position 1,084,286 of record CAWCEU010000008.1, on the reverse strand, counting down.
TCAGGAACATCGGCTGTTGACTTGAAAAGGGCGCGTAACGCCGTCGTTGCCGCATTTTTGGGCTGGACGCTGGACGCGTTCGATTTTTTCATTTTGATTTTGACGCTCGATAACGTTTCCAAGGCGTTCGGCGTCAGCATCGGCTCAGTGGCGTTCTCGATCACCCTGACCTTGGCGACGCGGGCCGTCGGCGCCTTCATTTTCGGCCGCCTGGCCGATAAATATGGCCGCAAGCCGATCCTGATGCTCGTTGTCTTGCTCTATTCCTTCTTCGAAGCGCTGACTGGTTTCGCCTGGTCGTTTGTGTCCTTCATGGTCATCCGCACCCTGTTCGGCATCGCCATGGGCGGTGAGTGGGGCATCGGCTCCTCCCTGGCCATGGAGACGATTCCGGATCGCTGGCGCGGCTGGGTGTCTGGCCTGCTGCAGGCCGGCTATCCGTTCGGCTTCTTCCTGGCCACCCTGTTGTTCGATTTCGGCCTGGGGCCGCTAGGCTGGCGCGGCATGTTCTTCGTCGGCGCGCTGCCCGCCCTGCTGGTGTTCTTCATTGCCTCCCAGGTTGAAGAAAGCCCCGCCTTCGAAGCCATGAAGCACCGCCCCAACAGGGTGCCGATCAGCACGGTGCTGCGCAAGAACGCCAAGCTGGTCGTTTACGGCGTGGTGATGATGGCCGCGTTCAACTTCTTCTCCCACGGCACGCAGGACATTTACGTCAAACTGTTCCTGGGCAAGCAGCTGCACTTCGCTCATAGCGAGATGGCGAATATCGCCTTGATCTTCAACGCCGGCGCGGTGATCGGCGGCGTCCTGTTCGGCTTCCTGAGCCAGAAAATCGGCCGCCGCTACGCCATTATCGGGGCTTGCATCGTCTCGCTGCTGGCGCTGTGGCCCTGGTCGCATGGCACGGATTTCGCCACCATCGCCATCGCCGCCTTCTTCATGCAGATCGGCGTGCAGGGTGCATGGGGCGTGGTGCCCGTGCATCTGAACGAGCTGTCACCCTCCGAGATCCGCGGCACCTTCCCGGGGTTCGTGTATCAGCTTGGCAATTTCGTGGCCTCCTTCAATGCGCCTATCCAGGTGTCCCTGGCGATGAGCCATGGCGGGGATTATGGCTACGCATTGGCGCTGGTAGCCGGAATCGTGGCGGTTCTGCTCATCATCCTGATGATCTTCGGCCCCGAGGCCCGCAACATCTCCATGGCGCACGCGACGGAAGCATAATCACGCTTCCACCTACAGGCTGGGTGGCAACCCGGCCTGGGCAGGTTATGAGACCAGGGGATGCTCCTTCCAGCCGTTGAATGGCGGGGAGGAGCCAGCCCCTGGTTTTTTGTTTCTGTGGAGCGGTGATGCACGGCTGGCTGGAGTTGCCCGGGGCAGGATGGTGGCGCGGCCCGGAAGGGGTGCGGCCAGGTTGGCGCGCGGCCATTTATGCGCTGTTGATGGTGGCCCTGGTGGCGGGCTTGATCTGGCTGCTGGTAAGGTTGCAGCCGCCCTGGCTGCGGCCAACCGCCGCATTGAGTGCCGGTTTCATCGCGCTCAACGAGCTTATGCTCCTGCTGCCCGTGTTTGCCGCCACCGCCGTGATGACGGGCCTGGAAGGCCGTTCCTTTCTCTCCGCCGGTTTGTTGGGGCCGCGTTCTGGCCGGTCGCTGGCGGGCGGGTTGCTCGCGGGCATCGCGGCCTTGTCCCTGCTTATGGCGCTGCTGTTGGCCGGCGGCTTGGCCCAGTCGAGCTGGCGTGGATTGCCGCCCTTGGCCTTGGCAACAAATCTATTGGCTTGGCTGGGGGCCTGCCTGCTGATCGGCCTGACCGAGGAGCTGGCTTTTCGCGGTTACCTGCAACAGGCCCTGTCCCGTGGTTTGGGGTTTTGGCCCGCCGCGCTGGTCACCAGCCTTATCTTCGGCCTGCTGCACGTCACCAACCAGCATGAGAGTGTGATCGGCATCGTCAATGTCTGTGGCGCCGGGCTGATTTTGTGCCTGGGCCTTCGCCGCACGGGCTCGCTCTGGTGGCCCATAGGTTTTCATGCCGGGTGGGATTTCTCCGAGAATTTCCTATTCGGCACACATGACAGCGGCCAGGCCTGCGCCGGGGCAATGCTGGATACGCTGCCGCTCGGGCCCGTCTGGCTCTCGGGCGGTCTGGCCGGGCCGGAGGGCAGCCTGTTCAGCTTAGGGGTGGAGCTGCTGGTGGCCGGGGCCATGCTTCTATTTCTGCGCCCGAGCCCGGCAGCTTTTGATATGGATCAGTGCGGCCCTTAAGGGTAAGCAGTTTCCATGAGTTCATTTGGCAAGATCGCCTCGCTGCATCATCCGGTCGCCATCAATTTGGCGGACCGGCCTTCGTCTTCAGCGTGCGAGGAATGCGGGGCGCGCCATCTTGGCCTTTGCGATGCGCTCTCCGATGAGGAATTGGTATTCCTCTCCCGCGCGGCCCAGCGCATGAGCCTGCCGGCCGGCAAGCTGTTCATGGAGGAAGGCGAACCCGCGCAACATTTCTATAACGTGAATTCCGGCACGGTGCGGCTGTTCAAGGCCCTGCCGGATGGGCGCCGCCAGATCACCGGCTTCGCCGGACCCGGCCATTTCATCGGCCTGGCCGCCACGGATTTGAACGTGGTTTCCGCCGAGACGATGGAGCCCGTGCAACTCTGCCGCTTCTCCCGTGGCGGCCTGCGCGCGATGTTCAAGGAATATCCCGTACTGGAGCGCAAGCTCCTGGACGTCGCCATGCATGAACTGGTGCTGAGCCAGCAGCAGATGCTGCTGCTGGGCCGCAAGACAGCGCTGGAGCGCATCGCCAGTTTCCTGCTCTCCTGGGCACAGCGCCAGGAGATTTGCGGCGCCGGCAAACTGCCGCGCCCCAACGCCAGGCTGATCTTGCCCCTTTCGCGCACGGATCTTGCCGATTATCTGGGGCTGACCATCGAAACCGTTTCCCGCTCGCTCAGCCTTCTGAAAAAAGATGGATTGATTGAGATTCCGAATATTCATGAGATCGTTCTGTTGCGTCCGCAGGCCTTGGAGAACATCGCCGAAGCCGCCAATTGATACGCATCAAGGCAAGAAGAGATGCGAACTGTCACAAACAAAGCAGGATGAATGGAGGATGCCATGAACGTCTCCGATATTATGACCCGTAATGCGATTTCGGTGCAGCCTCGGACCACGGTGATCGATGCGGCCCGCATCATGCTTGCCAACCATGTCAGCGGCCTGCCTGTTCTGGATGAATCCGGCACGCTGGTCGGGGTGGTCACCGAGGGTGATCTGCTCCGCCGGGCCGAGATCGGCACCGAGGGCGAGCAGGCGGGCTGGCTCAAGGCCCTGTTGCAGCCCGCCGCCGTGGCGGCGGATTATGTCGCCACCCATTCCCGCCATGTCAGCGGTGTAATGACCCACAGCCCCATTTTCGCGACGCCTGACACGTCGCTGGCCGAGATCGCCCAGACGATGCTGCGCAAGAAGATCAAGCGCCTGCCGGTTCTGCAGGATGGCAAGCTGATTGGCGTGGTGAGCCGGGCCGATCTGTTGAAGGCCCTGACCGCCAAGCTCATCAGCGAGCCAAAGGATGGCGGTCGCGACGAGGATATCCTGGCCTATATCAAGGGTGAGATTGAAAAGGCCAAATGGGCGCCCAAATCCGGCCTGCGCGTGGCGGTGAAGGACAAGGTGGTGACGCTGGATGGCACCATCTTCTCCGACGAGGAGCGGCGCGCGGTGGTTACCATCGCCGAGAACGCGCCGGGCGTGAAAGAAGTGAAGGACGAGATGGTGTTCGTCGATCCCGGCTCGGGCCTCGCTTTTCCGGCAACCGCCTGAACTGATCCGCAGATTTTTAAAATGCCGCGCTTTCGCAAGAAGGGCGGCATTTTTGCGGTTTATCGAAAAAAGCTATGCCAAAATCTCCGTGCCTTTGGGCCGGGGGGCTTGGTTTGTCTTTGCCTACTCGGCGGCGGCGCGCAAGGCGAGACCGGTGCCGATGGGCGCCAAAGGAAGCGCTGCCAGCAGCATAGCGAAAATCATATAGAAAGCCGCCGCCGGATGCGTGCTGGTGGCCGCGGCCGTGCCGAAAATCAGGCTCGGGATCATCAGCGGCAGCGTAATCAGCGGCATCAAGATAGCGCCGCGCCGCGCTCCGGTGGTGAGTGCCGCCGCCAATGTGCCGAGCAGCGAGAAGATCAGCGTGCCCGGCAGCAGAGACAGCAGTAAAATGGGCAATTTCTCACCGGGCAGGCGCAGCATCACCGCCAATGGCCCGGCGATGACGAGCAACGGCAACCCGGTGGTAAGCCAGTGCACGGCGGCCTTGGCGGCGCCGATGGCATAGGCTGGCCAGCCGGAGAGCAGCAGCAGATCCAGCGTGCCATCCTCAAAATCCGGCCCGAACAGGCGCTCCAGCGGCAGCAGGGCCGCCAGCAGCGCGGTCACCCACACCACGCCAGGGGCGATGCGCGACAATATGACCGGATCCGGCCCCGCCCCGAAGGCGAACAAGGTGCCCGCGATGACAAAGAACAACAACGCGGCCATGCTTTCCGCGCCATGGCGGATGGAAAGCCGCAGCTCTTTCCCGATCAGCCCGATCATAGCGCCAGCACCTGTGTATCCGGCAGGTCTATTGGCGTGTGGGTGCTGGCGATGATCATGCCGCCACGCTCCCGCTGGGCGGCGCAGAGCCCCAGGAAACGCTCGATGGAGGCGGCGTCCAGCCCCGTCGTGGGCTCATCCAGCAGCCAGAGCGGTTTTTCGGCCGCCACCACCCGGGCGATGGCCAGGCGCCGCTTCTGCCCGGCCGAGAGAAAACGTGATGGCAGATGCGCGAATTTCTCCAGCCCCACGGTGGCCAGGGCGGTCTGGGGCACCTGCTCGGCCGGGGTGAGGGCTGGCTTCACGGCGTCCTGATGTCCCAGCCAGCCGATCCGTCCGGCATGCGCCTCGCGGTCCTCAAGGGCTGGAAAATCGTCCCAAAACAGGTCACCAGCGGCCAAAGGCGTCAGCCCGGCCAAAGCCCGCAGCAATGTTGACTTGCCTGCGCCATTCGCCCCGCGCAGAAGAAGGATGCCCCCAGGGCGCAACGCGAAGCTGACACCACTTAAAACCAGCCGTTCGCCGCGGAAAATCGAGAGTTTTTGAGCAGTGAGCAGGTGCAAAAATCCTTGGACGCGGAATGGACGGGCGGGTACGGCTATGGTTTAAGCCGAGCCAAATCACAAGCGGCAACAAACGAAAGGTTTTGCCTCATGACAGCCATCGGCCACGATAGCCTGGAAACCAAGAAAACCCTGACCGTTGACGGCAAGTCGTACGAGTATTTCTCGCTTCCGGCCGCCGCCGCCAAGTTGGGCGACATCTCCAAGCTGCCCAAAACCTTGAAGGTGCTGCTTGAGAACGTGCTGCGCTTCGAAAACGGCGGCAGCTACACGACCGATGACGCCAAGGCGATCATTGGCTGGCTGGAGAAGGCCTCCTCCACCAAGGAAGTGCCTTTCAAGCCCGCCCGTATCCTGATGCAGGATTTCACAGGCGTCCCGGCGGTGGTGGACCTCGCGGCGATGCGCGATGGCATCGGCAAGCTGGGCGCCGCGCCTGAGAAGGTGAACCCGCTGATCCCGGTCGATCTCGTCATCGATCATTCCGTGATGGTGGATTACTCCGCCTCCCACGATGCGCTGCAGAAGAATATCGACCTGGAATTCGAACGCAATGGCGAGCGCTATCGCTTCCTGCGCTGGGGCCAGGACGCGTTCAATAATTTCCGCGTGGTGCCGCCCGGCACCGGCATCTGCCACCAGGTCAACCTGGAATATCTCGCCCAGGTCGCCTGGACCTCCGAGAATGACGGCAAGACCTATGTTTATCCTGACACGCTATACGGCACGGACAGCCACACCACCATGGTCAACGGCCTGGGCGTGCTGGGCTGGGGCGTTGGCGGCATCGAGGCCGAGGCCGCGATGCTCGGCCAGCCGATCGCCATGCTCATCCCGGACGTGATCGGCTTTAAGCTGACCGGCAAGCTCTCCGAGGGTGTCACCGCGACCGATCTCGTGCTCACCGTGACGCAGATGCTGCGCGCCAAGAAAGTTGTTGGCAAGTTCGTCGAGTTCTTCGGTCCCGGCATGGCCGAGATGGCGCTGGCGGACCGCGCCACCATCGGCAACATGGCCCCGGAATACGGCGCCACCTGCGGCTTCTTCCCTGTCGATCACGTCACCCTGGATTATCTGCGCCTCTCCGGCCGCGACGAGCACCGCATCAAGCTGGTCGAGGAATATGCCAAGGCGCAGGGCCTGTGGCGCACTGATGAGGAGCCGGTATTCTCCGACACGCTGGAGCTGGATCTCTCTTCCGTCATGCCATCTCTGGCTGGCCCGAAGCGCCCGCAGGACCGCGTGCTGCTGAAGGAAGCCGGCCCGGCCTTCCAGGCCGAGCTGACCAAGAGCCTGGGCGTTCCGGCGAACGCGGTTTCCGCCAAGGGCGCGGTTGCGGGCACCAATTACGAGATCACCCATGGCGACGTGGTGATCGCGGCCATCACCTCCTGCACCAACACCTCCAACCCGAACGTGCTGGTGGCTGCCGGCCTGGTGGCCCGCAAGGCCCGCGCCCTTGGCCTCTCGCCGAAGCCCTGGGTAAAGACCTCCCTGGCCCCTGGTTCGCAGGTCGTCACCGAGTACCTCAACAAATCCGGCCTCACCGCCGATTTGGACGCCATGGGCTTCGAGACGGTGGGTTACGGCTGCACCACCTGCATCGGCAATTCCGGCCCGCTGCCGGATGCGATCGCGGATGCGATCGAGAGCAACAAGCTGGTGGCGGTTTCGGTGCTTTCGGGCAATCGTAACTTCGAAGGCCGTGTGCACCCGAACGTGCGTGCAAACTATTTGGCTTCCCCGCCGCTGGTGGTGGCTTACTCCTTGTTCGGCAATATGCGCGAGGACATCACCACCACGCAGATCGGCACCTCCAAGGACGGCAAGCCCGTGTTCCTGAAGGATATCTGGCCTTCCAACAAGGAAATCCAGGAGATCGTCGGCCAGGTTCTAACCCGCGAGATGTTCCTTGAGCGTTACTCCGACGTGTTCAAGGGTCCGGCCGAGTGGCAAGCCATCGAGGTAACCGGCGGCACCGATACCTATGCCTGGCCGTCCGGTTCCACCTATGTGAAGAACCCGCCCTATTTCCAGGATATCACCCCGGAGCCGAAGCCGGTGTCGGATATCAAGGGGGCCCGCATCATGGCGCTGCTGGGCGACTCCATCACCACCGACCACATCTCCCCGGCCGGCAACATCAAGAAATCTTCTCCCGCGGGCGTGTTTCTCTCCGAGCATCAGGTGCAGCAGAAGGACTTCAACTCCTACGGTTCGCGCCGCGGCAATGACGATGTGATGGTGCGCGGCACCTTCGCGAACATCCGCATCAAGAACGAGATGATGGGTGGCGCCGAGGGTGGCAACACCAAGCATTATCCGGGCGGCGAGGAGATGTCGATCTACGATGCCGCGATGAAGTACAAGGCGGAAGGCGTGCCGCTGGTGGTGTTTGCCGGGCAGGAATATGGCACCGGCTCGTCGCGTGACTGGGCGGCAAAAGGCACCATGCTGCTGGGCGTGAAGGCGGTGATCGCGGAGAGCTTCGAGCGCATCCACCGCTCCAACCTGGTGGGCATGGGCGTGCTGCCGCTGCTCTTCAAGAACGGCCAGACCCGCAAGAGCCTGGGCCTGACCGGTGAGGAGAGCGTGGATATCGTTGGCCTCGACCACCTCTCCCCGCGCATGGATATCAAGGCGGTCATCACCCGCCCGGATGGCTCCAAGCAGGAGGTGGAGCTGCTCTGCCGTGTCGATACGGCGGACGAGGTCGAGTACTACAAGCATGGCGGTATCCTGCAATACGTGCTGCGCGGCATGGCCAAGGCTGCCTGATTTGCAAGCTGGGGCACGGTGACTTCCGGGCCCCAGTGCCATAAGAGCCATATCTGAAAAGTTTCTGGAGGCCGCCTTTTTCTGAAAAGGGCGGCCTCTTTTTTGGGCCTGACGTCAAAAAGCCCATGAGGGCTTTGTTTTAATGTCTTGAATTTTCAGAAAATGGTGGGCGCGACAGGGATTGAACCTGTGACCCTTCGCGTGTGAAGCGAATGCTCTACCGCTGAGCTACGCGCCCGGTGGGCGGCCTGATAAGCTGGGCGGCGGGCACTGTCAATCGCCGGAAACAGGGTTGAATTGCATGGCGATCCCCAAAATCTGGTTTCCGGGAGACGATTTTGGATGCAATATCGGGCAATTGCCTAGGGGCTTCTACCCTGCGAGGCCGAAAGCGCCAGTGAAATGTTAAAATCCGGATGGTGATGTTTTCTTCCTGGCAAAAGACCGGACAACCGGATGAACAGGGCGGCCGTCTCCCTTTTCTGACCCATGGCGGTGCCATGGGCGAGGCGATTGCAGGGTTTGATTGGACCCATACCTCGCTGGGGCCGGTAGAGAGCTGGCCGCCGGGATTCTGTGCCCATGTCTCGACCCTGCTTAATGCGCCGGATCCGCTAATGCTCTTCGCCGGGCCGGATGGGGTGCTGCTCCATAACGATTCCTGTATTCCTTTTGCCGCCGCACGCTATCCAGCCGCCCTGGGGCTGCCGGTGTGTCAGTTCTGGCCGGAAGCCGCAGAGACGGTGAGCCTCATATTTCTTGCCGGCCATGGTGGCGAACCGCGGAAGGTGGCCATCGAACTGAACGGCATGCCGGGACAGGTTAAGCTCATTCTGCTTTGTACGCGGCTGCTGAATGAGGCGGGCCAGGCCATTGGCGTTCTTGCCAGGGTCACGGAAACATTGCCAGCGCGGATGCTGGAGCAGGGCGGTGCAGGGCGGCTTTTGGCGCTGCGGGAGATTGCCGAGGTCATGCCCGGCCAGGTCTGGACCGCCAAGCCGGACGGGCGGGTGGATTGGATGAACGCGCATCTGCTGGCCTGCCTGGGCCGGGCAAGGGTGTCGGAAGAGGGCTGGTCAGGCCTCGTGCATCCGGCGGATCGTGCCGTCATTGCCCGGCGCTGGGCTGAGGTCGTGGCCTCCGGAGAGCCGTATGAGGCTGAATGCCGGCTGCGGACGGCTTCCGGCCATTATCATTGGCATCTGGTCCATGCGACTCCCATCAGCGATGCCGCTGGGGCCGTCGATGGCTGGGTGGGCAGCAACGTGGACATCCACGCCCGCAAATTGGCCGAGGCCGAGGCCAGCCGTGCGCGCAACAGGATCTGGTCGCTAAGCCGCGTCTATATGCTCATCTTCGACCGGCAGGGGATGATCCGGCAGAGCAATCCGGCGGTGGAGCTGGGGACGGGCTGGCAGGAGGCCGAGATGGAAGGCATGAGCCTGCTGACCTTCATCCATCCGGAGGATCTGGATGCCGCCTTGATGGCGCTGGCGCGCGTCGCGGTGGGGCAGACGGTGCAGGGGTTCGAATGCCGCTGCCGCATGCGCGGCGGGGATTACCGGGTGATCGACTGGGAGATCGTGCCGGATGGCGAGTTGAATCATGCCATCGGCCGGGATCTGACGGAGCAGCGCACCGCGCTCAAGGCGCTGGAGCGCACCTGGGAGCTTTCGCCGGTATTGAAGATGGTGTTGCGCCCAGGAGGCGAGCTGGTGAGCGTGAACCCGGCCTGGACCAAGGCGCTGGGCTGGAGCGAGCAAGAGAGCCGCGCGCGCAGGATGGCCGATTTCATCGTCCCGGCGGAGCGTGAGCGTGTGCGCGCCCGCCTTAATGATCTCAGCCCCGCAGCTCTGGCCACGGAACTCACCGTGACCATGCTGACCAGGCAGGGCGGAAGCCGCGAGATTGCCTGGACAAAGGTGGCGGATGGCGGGCTGCTATACGGTTTTGGCCGCGATGTGACAGCCGAGCGCCAAGCCGCGGCCGCGGCGGCCTCCGCCAGTGCCGAGCGTGAGCGGATCTGGGTCTCGGCCAATGATCTTCTGGCGACGGCGGAGCTGGATGGAAGGCTGCGTTCGGTGAATCCAGCCTGGCGCAGGCTGTTCGGCTATTCCGATGAGCATCTGTTGCGCACTGGGCTAATGGATCTGGTGGTGCCGGAGGACAGGCCGCTCGCCGCCCGGGCCATTCGGGAGCTGGCGGATGGGCGCCCGGTACGTGATGTCGAATGCCGGATGAATGACGGCCATGGGCGGCCCTGCCTCATCTCCTGGTCGGCGGATTCTTTGGGTGATTCCTTCTATTTTGTCGGGCGCGATGTAAGTGCCCAGCGCGATGCGGAGGAACAGCTCCGCCAGGCGCAGAAGATGGAAGCGGTGGGCCAGCTTACCGGCGGCATCGCGCATGATTTCAACAATCTCCTGCAAGGCATCACTGGCAGCCTGGAACTGGTGAGCAAGCGCCTGCGCCGGGGCGACACGCAGGGGCTGGAGCGCTTCATCACCGTGGCCATGGGGGCGGCGGACAGGGCGGCGGCACTCACCCACCGGCTGCTCGCCTTTTCCCGCCGGCAGCCGCTGGACCCCAAGCCGGTGGCCGCCAACCCGTTGATGCTGGCGATGGAAGTGCTGCTGCGCCGCACGCTGGGGGAGCGGATAGAACTGCATCTGGCCTTGCAGGAGGGGCTGTGGCTGACGCTATGCGACCCCAACCAGCTTGAGAACGCCGTGCTCAACCTCGCCATCAACGCCCGCGACGCGATGCCCGAGGGCGGGCGGCTGACCATCAAAACCTCCAATACCGACCTTGACGGGACGATCGGCCCCCGGCGGGGCGAGATCATCCCCGGCCCCTATGTCTGCATCAGCGTCACCGATACCGGGGTGGGCATGGATGCGGCCACCATCGCCAGGGCATTCGAGCCCTTCTTCACCACCAAGCCGCTGGGGCAGGGCACGGGGCTCGGCCTGTCGATGATCTATGGGTTTGCGCGCCAGTCCAACGGGCATGTGAAAATCTACTCCGATCCTGGGCGGGGGACCACGGTGCGGCTTTATCTGCCCCGCTGTGAGAGGGAGGAGGCAAGCCTGTCGCCAGCACAGCGCGAGCCGGACGCCCCCACCGCCCCCAATGGCGAGACGATATTGGTGGTGGAGGACGAGCCGACGGTGCGCGCCTTGATCGTCGAGGTGCTGGGCACGCTCGGCTATGCCGCGCTGGAGGCGGTGGACGGCCCCGAGGGGCTGGAGCTCCTCCAGTCGCGCCGCAAGATTGACCTGTTGATCACCGATATCGGCCTGCCCGGCTTGAATGGGCGGCAGATTGCCGATGCGGCGCGGCTGCTCAGGCCGGAGCTGAGAATCCTGTTCATGACCGGCTATGCCGAGAATGCGGTGATGAGTGGCGGGCTGGAGCCGGGCATGGAGATGATGGCCAAGCCTTTCACCATGGATGCGCTGGCCGCCCGGGTGCGCGGCATCATCGGCGTGCGGGCATAGCACCGCGCATCGGCGCTTCCGGCGCCGCGCGGCGGATGCTAAAGCCCGCCCATGGCTGGACATTCACATGCTAAGAACATCATGCACCGCAAGGGTGCGCAGGACGCCAAGCGCGCGCGGATCTATGCAAAGCTGATCCGCGAGATCACCGTGGCGGCGAAGGAAGGGCTGCCGGACCCCACGGCCAATCCGCGTTTGCGCGCGGGCATTGCCGCGGCGCTGAAGCAGAACATGACGCGCGATGCGATCGACCGTGCGATCAAGAAAGCTTCAGGCGTGGGCGGGGCGGAGAATTACGAATCCGTGCGCTATGAGGGCTATGGCCCGGCGGGGGTGGCGATCATCATTGAGGCGCTGACGGATAACCGCAACCGCACCGCCTCCGTGGTGCGGGCGGCCTTCAACAAATCCGGCGGGGCGCTGGGCGAGACCAACTCCGTCTCCTTCATGTTCAACCGGCTGGCGGCGATCCGCTACCCGGCCAATGCCGCCTCGGCGGATGACATGCTGGAAGCGGCCATCGAGGCGGGTGCCGATGACGTGGTGAGCGACGAGGATGGCCACGAGGTGCAGGCGGCGGTGGAGAATTTCTTCGCGGTGCGCGATGCGCTGGCCCAGAAATTTGGTGACCCGGCCGAAGCGGGCATCGAATGGCAGCCGAACATGACCGTGACGCTGGATGAGGACAAGGCGGCTTCGGTGCTGAAGCTGATCGACACGCTTGAGGATGATGACGACGTGCAGAACGTCTATGCCAATTTCGAGGTGCCGGAAGACGTTTTGGCGAAGCTCTCGGCATAATGCTGCAATCACGCGGCAAGGTTCGCATTCTAGGCATCGACCCCGGCCTGCGCTTCACCGGCTGGGGGGTTCTGGAGGCCGAGGGCAACCGGCTGCGCCACGTGGCCGACGGCGTGCTGGCGACGGATGGCACCGAGGACGTGCCGCTGCGGCTGAAGGCGCTGGACGAGGCGCTGGCGGATCTGCTCGCCCGCTTCAACCCGGATGAGGCGGCGGTGGAAGAAACCTATGTGAACCGCAACGCCACCGCGACATTGAAGCTGGGCTACGCACGCGGGGTGGCTCTGTTGGCACCGGCGAGGGCGGGGATTCCGGTGTTTGAATATGGCGCCAAGACGGTGAAGATGGCCGTGGTCGGCACCGGTGGCGCGGATAAGGAGCAGGTGGGGTTGATGGTCCGCCGCCTGTTGCCCGGTGCGGCGCAAAAGCGTGCCGACGCGGCGGATGCGCTGGCTGTGGCCATCTGCCATGCCCATCACCGCTCCACTGCCAATGTCTGGAAGGCCACGACATGATCGCGCGGCTGCGGGGTATTGTGGACAGCGTTGAGGACGGCCGCTGCGTCATGGATGTGAACGGCGTCGGCTATCTGGTCTTTTGCTCCTCCCGTACGCTGGGCGCGTTGCCGGACGGGCTGACCACCTTGCTGATCGAGACCCAGGTGCGCGAGGATGCGATCTCGCTCTACGGCTTTTTTACCGCCGCCGAGCGTGAATGGTTCCGGCTGCTCACCACGGTGCAGGGGGTGGGGGCGAAGGTGGCGCTGGGGCTTCTCTCGGCTTTGTCGCCGGACCAGCTCATCAGCGCCATTGCCGGGCAGGATAAGGGCGCGCTTACCCGCGCACCGGGCGTGGGGCCGAAGCTTGCCATTCGCATTCTTACGGAATTGCGTGAGAAGGCGAGCGCCATGCCAGGCGGCGGCGCGGCGGCGTTTCCGGCTTTTGTCGCCCCCAAGGGCGCGGCGGCGGATGCACTCTCGGCCCTCGTCAATCTCGGCTATCGCCGCGCCGAGGCTGAAGCCGCTTTGGCCAAGGCCGTTGAAGCGCATGGTGAAGATGCCTCGCTGGATGTGCTGATCCGCGCCGGGCTGAAGGCGCTGGCGAAATGAGTGAACGTATCACTTCCGGGGAACGGCTTTCGGATGACACCGCCGAAGCCTCCCTGCGCCCGCAGAGCCTGGAGGATTTTACCGGCCAGGCCGCCAGCCGCGAGAACTTAAAAATCTTCGTTCATGCCGCCAAAACGCGTGGTGAGGCTTTGGACCATGTGCTGCTGCACGGCCCGCCGGGGCTGGGCAAGACCACTTTGGCGCAGATCGTGGCGCATGAGATGGGGGTGGGGTTCAAGGCGACCTCTGGCCCGGTGATCCAGAAATCCGGCGATCTCGCGGCGATTCTCACCAATCTGCAGCCCAAGGACGTGCTGTTCATCGACGAAATCCACCGCCTGCAGCCCGCCATCGAGGAAATCCTCTACCCGGCGATGGAGGATTTTCAGCTCGACCTGATCATTGGCGAGGGGCCGGGCGCGCGCACGGTGCGGATCGACCTGCCGCCGTTCACGCTGGTGGGTGCCACCACCCGTGCCGGGCTGCTGGCCACGCCCTTGCGGGACCGGTTCGGAATTCCGCTGCGCCTTGTGTTCTACACGCCGGATGAACTCACCGGCATCGTCATCCGCCTGGCGCAGAAGCTCGGCATGCAACTGTCCTATGATGGCGCGTTTGAGATCGCCCGCCGTTCGCGCGGTACGCCCCGCGTCGCCGGGCGGCTCACCCGCCGGGTGCGCGATTTCGCCACCGCCGCCAATGTTGCGGAAATTTCACGCGAACTGGCTGATGCCGCGCTGACGCGCCTGGATGTCGACCAGAAAGGGCTGGATGCGATGGATATGCGCTACCTCAAGCGCTTGGCCGAGCACCATAATGGTGGCCCGGTTGGTGTTGAAACCTTGGCCGCCGCCCTGGCCGAGGCGCGCGACACGCTGGAAGATGTGGTGGAACCCTATCTGATCCAGGAAGGGCTGCTGCTGCGTACCTCGCGCGGACGTATGCTGGGAGATCCGGGCTGGAAGCATCTGGGTCTCAGCCCCCCGCAGCGCGGGCCTGACCTTTTGGACATGCTGGGCGAATAAAGGCGAAATCATTTCGCGACGCCGCCATAAAAAAACCTTTTTCAGCCTTAATCATGGGGTTGGAGTAGAATCTTGATCTATCGTTACACCACGCGCATCTATTATCAGGACACGGATGCCGGGGGCATTGTCTATCATGCCAATTATCTTTCCATTGCCGAGCGGGCGCGTACCGAGGCCCTGCGGGAGATGGGCGCCCCGCATGCGGAAATGGTCGCGAATTACGGGGTGATGTTTGTGGTGCATCGCGTCAATTTGCTCTATCAGCGCCCCGCCAGGATCGATGAGCTGGTGACAGTGGAAACCGAATTCACGGAATTGCATGGTGCGAGCGTTACATTACGGCAGAAATTCCTGCGAGACAGCGACTCGCTGGCCATGCTTGAGCTCGGCCTGGGTTGCGCGCGCGTGTCCGACGGCCGGGCGGCGCGTATTCCACGCGACTGGGTTGCGCGCCTGAAATTTTGAACGGGGAAAGTATAGTGGACCAAACGGTGTCTCAGGCGGCCATGGCCGCGCCGCAGGCGAATCTCTCGCTGCTCAACCTGTTCCTGCAGGCGGACGCGGTGGTGAAGCTGGTGATGATCATCCTGCTGATCGCCAGCATCTGGGTGTGGACGATCATTATTGAGAAGATCATGACCATCCGCCGCGTGAACCGCGAAGCGGATGCGTTCGAGGACAGCTTCTGGTCCGGCGGCAGCCTGGATGAGCTTTACGAGCGTGAGGGCGCGGACCCCGCCAACCCGATGGCCGCCGTGTTCGGTGCGGCCATGAGCGAATGGAAGCGCACCGCGCGCATCGCCGGCACCGAAATCGGCAAGACCGGCGTGAAGGAGCGCGTGGACCGGGCGATGAACGTGACCATCATGCGCGAGATGGAGCGGCTGGAGCGGTTCATGATCTTCCTGGCCTCCGTTGGCGCCACGGCGCCGTTCATCGGCCTGTTCGGCACGGTGTGGGGCATCATGCACTCCTTCTCCGCCATCGCCGCCATGCATAATACCGACCTTGCGGTGGTGGCCCCGGGCATCGCGGAGGCCTTGTTCGCCACCGCCATCGGCCTTGTGGCCGCCATTCCCTCGGTTTTGGCCTATAACAAGCTTTCCAATGATCTTTCGCGTTTCGCGGGCAGGCTGGAAGGGTTCGGCACCGAATTCTCCGCCATCCTCTCGCGCCAGACCGAGGAGCAGAAGTAAATGGCTGGCGGGCTGATCGGCGGCGGCAATAACGGCAGGCGCCGTTACCGCCCCATGGCGGAAATCAACGTCACCCCGCTGGTGGACGTGATGCTGGTGCTGCTGATCATCTTCATGGTCACGGCCCCCATGATCACCTCCTCCGTGCAGGTGAATTTGCCGCAGGCCAACGCCAAGCCTGCCAATGCCGATTCCAAGCCGATCACCGTGACGGTGGACAGCAAGGGCAATGTGTTTCTGAACAACAGCCAGATCCAGCTCTCCAACCTGGTCAGCACGCTGCAACAAGCCTCGCAGAACAATGCCGACCAGCGCATCTTCATCCGCGGTGATAAAGAAGTGGATTACGGCACCATGCTACAGGTGATGGCCGATATCGTGCAGGGCGGGTTCACCAAGGTTTCGCTGCTGGCCCAGCAGCCCGGGCAATAAGGCCGGGCAGGGGAGCTATTGATTTGGACCGCGATCTGCGCCGAAGCGCGATTGTCTCGTTTGTCATCCACGCGGCGATCATCATCGCCGCGATCGTGACGCTGCCCATGCAGCCGCTGAATACCTCGGCGGATGAGAGCGTGGATGTGGATCTTGTCGGCCCCACCCAGCCGCAGACGGCGCAGAATACCGGCAAGGTGGCGGCCCCGTCTGACCAGCCGGTGCCCCATCAAGGCCCGGTGAACCCCACCCAGCCCAAGCAGCAGCCCATTGTGGCGCCGCCGCCCCCCCCGCCGCCCCCGCCGCCCACTCCGCCGGCGCCGCCCACTCCCGCGCAGCCCACGCCGCCGCCGCCTCCGCCGCCGCCGGCTGAAACGCCTCAGCCGGCACCGCCGCCCCCGCCGCCGGTGAAGCAGCCGCCACAGCAGAAGCCCACCCCGCCCGTGAAGCAGCCGGTGAAGCCGACGCAGGTGCCCAAGCCGCCTGCCGCCACGCAGTCGGCCACGCATCAGCAGCATGAGGTGGCCAAGCCGCTGCCGCTGAGCAAGAACGTGCTCAACACGCTCTCGCAGCTGCGCGTGAATCAACCGCAGGAGAAGCCGCCCACGGCGCAGTACAACCCGGACCAGGGTGGTGCCCCCAATGGCGGCGGCAGCCCCAACAGCACCGCCAATTCCGGCCTGTCCGAGTTCGACCGTAATGCCATCGGCGCGCATGTGCGGCCCTGCTGGGGGATCGATGCCGGAGCGCCGGGGGTACAGAATTTCTCCGTGCAACTGCTGGTGACCACGGATGCCTCCGGGACAGTGCGACAGGCCATGGTGGCCCCCGCCTCGCAGGGCAACATGGGCGACCCGGTTTACGCCGCCTATGCCCAGCGCGCGATCGCGGCTGTGGAGAATTATCAATGTGCGACGCTGCCCTTGCCTTCCAATATGCTGGGTAAGGTCAACACCTTCCTGTTCAACTTCACGCCCTAAGAGGTTCGATGATGACGCGTCTCCTTCTGCCGCCATTCTCCCGCCGCCGCCTATTGGGCGCGGCGGGTGCCGCGAGCCTTGTGGCCCCCGGCGCCTATGCCCAGAGCGCTTTGAGCGGCGGTGCCCCGGCACCCTCCAATAATGGCCCGGCCATTAATGTCAGCGGCGCGCAAAACGCGCCCATCCCCATCGCCATCTCCCCGTTCGATACCCAGGGCGTGGGCGCGCAGATCACCCAGGTGATCTCGGATGATCTGGGCCATTCCGGCCTGTTCCGCGCCATTGACCCCTCCAGCTTCGTGCCGAACTCCATCAATAACGGCACGCCGGTCTGGCAGAACTGGACGCTGCTTGGCGCCCAGGGGCTGGTGACGGGCGATGTGCAGGATGCCGGCGGCGGCCAGCTGCGGGTGGAATTCCGGCTCTGGAACGTGCAGCAGCAAGCCCAGGTGCAAGGCACGGCCTACACCACCACCCAGGATAACTGGCGGCGCATCGCCCATATCATCGCCGATACGGTCTATCAGCAGATGATCGGCGAGAAAGGGTATTTCGACAGCCGTGTGGCCTTCATCTCCGATGCCGGGCCGGTGACGAGCCCCATCCGCCGCCTGGCGATCATGGATTACGACGGCGCCAATGTGCAGTTCCTGACTGATGGCGCCAACATGGCGCTCTCGCCGCAATACAACCCGGCGCGCCAGCAGCTTGCTTTCGTGAGCTATCGCGGCGGCGCCAATCCGCGGGTCTATCTGTTCGACCTGCAATCCGGCTCCACCCAGCTCGTCGGCGGCTTTGGCGAGCTGACCATTGGCCCGCGCTTCTCGCCGGATGGCAATTCGCTGCTGATGTCGGTCGGCCGCAATGGCGGTGCCGCGATCGTGAAGACCGGCCTTGGCGGCGGCGGCATGACGGAGTTGACCGATAGCAGTTCGATCAACGTCACCCCCTGCTATTCGCCGGATGGCTCGCAGATCGTTTTCAACTCCGACCGGGACGGCAACCAGCAGCTTTTCGTGATGAATGCTGATGGTTCAGGCGTGAAGCGCATCTCCTTCGGCCCCGGCCAATATGCCGAGCCGGTCTGGTCGCCGCGCGGGGATCTCATCGCTTATACCTTCTGGGGCTCGGGCGGATTCTCCATCGGGGTCATGGCACCCGACGGTACGGGCGAGCGCATCATCTCCCAGGGCTTCCTGGTGGAGGGTGCTACTTTCTGCCCGAATGGCCGCGTGATCATGTTCTACCGCCAGTCCCCCACCGGCTCGGGCCACAGCTCGAATCTGGTGACGATCGGGGTGGATGGCTTTAACGAGCGCCTGGTGGATACCCCCACCTATGCCTCGGACCCGTCCTGGGGTCCGCTTCTGGCTTGATTTTAGCCCTTGCCGGTGCGGGAAAAACCCGCGCCGGCCCGCCAGTCAAATCTGGCAAAAATGTCACAGTTTCCCAATTCCCGGTTCATCCGGGAGTTTTTGTTTCAGATCAAAGAAGCGCTGAGGCGTCAGGTCTATCCGAGGCTCGTAAGTCAATCGGAGCCTCACATTATGAAATCCTTGTTCCGTACAATTGCCACGGCTGCATTGCTGGCCGGTACGGCCGTGGCCCCGGCCATGGCGGATGGCTATAGCCTTCTCTCTGGTCCCACCGGCTATCAGGCCGGGGACATCATGACCCATCTGAGCATCGTTGGTGTGATTCCGCAGAACCTCGACAGCCATATCTCCGGGATTCCGGGGGCCCGTCTTGGCATCTCCACCGGTGTGTCCCCGGAGGTCGATGCCTCCTACTTTGTGACCCCGAATCTCTCCATCCAGCTGATCGCGGCCACGAGCCGGCATACGATTACCGCCAAGGGCGGCGCGTTGGGGAATGGCGGCACGCTCGGCTCAACCTGGGTGCTGCCGCCGACGCTGACCGCGCAATGGCACTTTCCGCAATCGGCATTGTGCGGCCATATGCGGGCGTGGGCATCACGGTCGCGTTCTTCTATGGGACCAGCCCGAGTGCCCAGCTGCTTGGCACCAGTGATAAGCTTGGCCTGCGCACCGCCGTTGGCCCGTCCTTCGATGTGGGATTTGACGTTCCGGTGCAGGGGAATTGGACCATCAATGTCGATGTGAAACAGATGATCCTGCCCACCGCCGCCCGGCTGGGCCATGGCGCGATCCATGCCATGACGGGGCTGGACCCCACGGTGGTCGGCTTTGGCGTTGGTTATAAGTTCTAAACCCCGCAGCCTTGGCGGAATGGAAAAGGGGCGGCTTTTGACGCCCCTTTTTGCGTTCTGCGTCGCGGCCAGGCCATTCCGGGTTGAAATTCGCGCCGAAATGCGCCATACGGCGCGCGTCCGCATGGTGCGGGCAAATTCACACGCGGGGGCCTTTCCTGGCGAGAGCCAAAGGTCCGGTGCCGTAAGGTACTTCCCCCACGGAGGATAGAACCGGATTGATATAGGAAAGAGAACTGCCAATGGCACTTCCCGACGTTTCCCTGCGCCAGCTCCTCGAAGCCGGCGTGCATTTTGGCCATAACACCCGCCGCTGGAACCCGCGCATGGCGCCGTTTCTGTTCGGCGTGCGCAACCAGGTCCACATCATCGACCTGCAGCAGACCGTTCCCCTGGCGGAGCGCGCGCTGAAGGCCATCCGCGACGTGACCGCCGCCGGTGGCCGCGTGCTGTTCGTCGGCACCAAGCGCGCCGCGGCCGACTACGTGGCCGATGCCGCGCAGCGTTGCGGCCAGTATTACGTCAATCACCGCTGGCTGGGCGGCATGCTCACCAACTGGAAGACCATCACCGGCTCCATCAAGCGCCTGCGCCAGATGGACGAGATGCTGGCCGGTGAGACCCATGGCTACTCCAAGAAGGAAATCCTGAACTTCACGCGTGACCGCGAGAAGCTGGAGCGCGCTCTGGGCGGCATCAAGGATATGGGCGGCCTGCCGGACATCCTGTTCGTGATCGACACCAACAAGGAGAAGCTGGCCATCGAGGAAGCCAACAAGCTGGGCATCCCGGTTGTCGCCATCCTCGACTCCAACTCCGACCCCGAGGGCGTGACCTTCCCGATCCCGGGCAATGACGACGCGATCCGCGCCATCACCCTGTATTGCGACCTGGTCGCCGGCGCGGTGCTGGATGGCATTTCCGCCGAGCTGGGCGCTTCCGGTGTGGATCTGGGTGCGGCCGCCGAGCCCGTGCTGGACGAGGTTCCGGCCGAGGCGCACGCCTGATTTCACGGGCGCCAAGCGGCGCCCGTTCAAAACCGAATGGCGCGCGGGGGCGGTGAGCCCTCGCGCGCAAACATGTCATAAGGAGCGAACACATGGCCGAAATTACCGCTGCCCTGGTGAAGGATCTGCGCGAGACCACCGGCGCTGGCATGATGGATTGCAAGAAGGCGCTGACCGAGACCAATGGCGACAAGGAAGCCGCGATCGACTGGCTGCGCAAGAAGGGCCTGTCCGCCGCCGCCAAGAAGTCCGGCCGCGTTGCCGCCGAGGGGCTGGTGGGTGTTGCCCTGGCGCCTGGCAAGGTTGCGATGGTTGAGATCAACGCCGAGACCGATTTCGTCGCCCGCAACGAGGCGTTCCAGAATTTCGTCGAGACCGTCGCGAAGGTCGCGCTGACCACCGGTGAGGACGTGGAGGCTCTGAAGGCCGCCGCTTATCCGGGCACCGGCCGTACTGTCGCCGAGGAGGCCGTGCACATGGTCGCCACCATTGGCGAGAACATGAATGTCCGCCGCGTGGCCGTCATCGACGTGCCGGGTGGCACCGCCGCCGCCTATATCCATGGCGCGCTGAAGCCGGGCCTGGGCAAGATCGGCGTGATCGTCGGGCTGGAAGGCAACGCCAACGAGGCGCTGGAGCAGCTTGGCCGCCAGATCGGCATGCATGTCGCCGCCACCCGCCCGGATGCGCTCTCGGTCGCCGAAGTCGATCCGGCGGCACTTGAACGCGAGAAGAACGTGCTCTCCGAGCAGGCCCGCGCCTCCGGCAAGCCCGAAGCCATCATCGAGAAAATGGTCGAAGGCCGTGTGAAGAAGTATTACGAGGACGTGGTGCTGCTGGAGCAGGTTTGGGTGCATGACGGCGAAAGCAAGGTGAAGGACGTGGTGAAGAAGGCCGGTTCCAACGTCGCCCGCTTCGTGCGCTTCACGCTCGGCGAGGGCATCGAGAAGGAAGCCACTGATTTCGCGGCTGAAGTTGCGGCGGCAGCCGGGGTTTAATCCCCTTCGCCTTTGCGCTACCCATGGGGCGGTCCAGGCATTTTGCTTGGCACCGCCCTTCCTATAAGGACGTTCCATGACCAGCACCCCCCAATATAAGCGCGTTCTGCTGAAGGTTTCCGGCGAGGCCCTGATGGGCAAGCGCGATTATGGGCTGGATACGGAGACGGTGAACGCCATCGCCGCCGATGTGCGCGATGTGATCGCCATGGGGGTTCAGGTTTGCCTGGTGATCGGCGGGGGCAATATTTTTCGCGGCATCGCGGGTGCCGCGGCGGGCATGGACCGCGCCCAAGCCGATTACATGGGCATGCTGGCCACGGTGATGAATGCGCTGGGCGTACAGAGCGCGCTGGAGAAGATGGGCGTGCCGACCCGCGTGCAGAGCGCCATCTCCATGGAATCGGTGTGCGAGCCCTATATTCGCCGCCGCGCCGAGCGTCATATGGAAAAGGGCAGGGTGGTGATCTTTGCGGCTGGTACAGGCAACCCCTTCTTCACCACCGACACCGCCGCCGCGCTGCGTGCCACGGAAATGAAGTGCGATGCGATGTTGAAAGGCACGCAGGTGGATGGCGTGTATTCCGCCGATCCGCGCAAGGACCAGAACGCCAAGCGCTTTGAGGAGCTGACCTATCTGGATGTTCTGGCCCGCGATCTGAACGTGATGGATGCCTCCGCCATCTCGCTCGCGCGCGAGAACAAGCTGCCGATTCTCGTCTTCAATATCCATGCGCCGGGCGCCTTTGCCGCCGTGATGCGCGGCGAGGGCCCCTTCACCCGGATTATCGAGAGCTGAAAAAAGGTTCATCAAAATGGCCGATTTAGACACGATCAAGACAGATCTTACCCGCCGAATGGATGGTGCCCTTGAGGCGCTGAAGCGCGAATTCTCCGGCCTGCGCGCCGGCCGTGCGTCTCCGGCATTGCTGGAGCCGGTGAAGGTGGAGGCCTATGGGTCGCTGATGCCGCTGAATCAGGTGGCGACCATCGCCGTGCCGGAAGCGCGGATGATCACCGTGCAGGTCTGGGACCGTTCGATGGTGAACGCCACCGTCGCCGCCATCCGCGATTGCGGGCTGGGCCTCAACCCGCAGCCGGATGGCCAGGTCATCCGCGTGCCGCTGCCGGTGCTCACCGAGGAACGCCGCATCGAGCTGGTGAAGGCCGCCAATAAATATGCCGAGGCCGCCCGCATCGCGGTGCGCGGTGTGCGCCGCGACGGCATGGAGCAGATCAAGGCCTTGCAGAAGAAGTCCGAAATCTCCGAAGATGAGGAACGCGATTGGTCCGAGCAGGTGCAGAAGCTGACCGACGGCTATATCAAGCGCGTGGATGACAGCTTCGCCGAGAAGGAAAAGGATATCCGGCAGGTCTGATGGCAGACGCCGCCTCCCATTCCGTGCCCTTGCATGTGGCCATCATCATGGATGGCAATGGCCGCTGGGCTGCCGCCAGGGGGCTGCCGCGCGTGGCGGGCCACCGCGAGGGGGCAAAGGCCGTGCGCCGTGCCATCGAGGCGGCGGTGAACCATGGCGTGCGTTATCTGACCTTGTTTGCTTTCTCATCAGAGAACTGGCAGCGCCCGGCGGGGGAGGTGCAGGATCTCACCTTCCTGCTGAAACATTATTTGCGCTCTGAATTGGCGGAGCTGCATGCCGAGGGTGTGCAGCTGAAAGTCATCGGCGAGCGTGAGCGTTTCGGGGAAACCCTGGCGGAGGAGCTGGAGGCCGCGGAGCGCAAGACCGCTAATAACAAGCGCCTGACGCTGGTGCTCGCCCTTTCCTATGGCGGGCGTGCCGAGATTGTGGCGGCGGCGCGCCGGGCCATCGAGGCCGGGATAAAGCCGGACGAACTGACCGAGCAGAATTTCGCGAATTTCCTGTTTACCGCGGGAATCCCCGACCCTGATCTCGTTATTCGCACCTCCGGCGAGCAGCGTGTGAGCAATTTTCTGCTCTGGCAGCTCGCCTATGCCGAGATCTGGTTCACGAAAGTGCTGTGGCCGGATTTTTGCGCCGGGGATTTCGCCAATGCGCTGGAGGAATATGCGGGCAGGGAGCGGCGTTTCGGTGCTCGCCCTGTCTGAATCCATGGACAAGCCCGCAAGCAATAACCGCTGGTCGGATTTCTATGTCCGCGCCGCCTCGGCGTTGGTGCTGGGGCCGCTTGCCTTGTTCTGCCTGTGGCGCGGCGGCGTGGCGTGGGAGCTGCTGATCGGCGCGGCGATGGCGGGGCTTGGGCATGAATGGGGCAGGCTCGCGGGGCTGCGCCAGGCCTGGCCGCTGGCCGGGGTGCTGCTGCTCATCTGGGCGATCGCGGTGCAGCTGGGCATCAGCTCTGGCCTACAGGCCGTTGTATTTTTAGGATTAGCCTCATGGCCGGTCGTCGGCCGTTTCGCCGCTGCCGGGGTGCCTTATGCGGGGCTTGGCGGCATTTGCCTGCTTTGGCTGCGTAACCGGCCAGATGCCGGGCTGACGGATGCGGCGTTTCTGATTGTGGTGATCTGGGGCACGGATATCGGCGCCTACATGGTCGGGCGGCTTCTGGGCGGGCGTAAATTGGCGCCGCGCATCTCTCCCGGCAAAACCTGGAGCGGCGCGCTGGGCGGGCTGGCGGTTGGCGCCGCTTGCGGCGCGGGGCTGGCGGCGGCAACACAAGGAGCAGCGGGCTTGGCGTTCGGCGCCGGGCTGCTGCTGAGCTTCGTGGCCCAGGCGGGGGATTTGCTGGAAAGCGCGATCAAGCGCAAACTGGGCGTGAAAGATTCTGGGCGAACGATTCCCGGCCATGGCGGATTGTTCGACCGGCTGGATGGATTTCTGACGGCAGCGCCTTTGGCGGCGCTGTTCGCGGCCAGCATGCAAGGGGGCGTGGCATTATGGGGCTAAAGCGGCTGACAATCCTGGGGTCCACGGGCAGTGTCGGTACGCAAACTCTCGATCTTGTCGCGGAAGACCCCTCCGCCTACGAGCTTTGCGCACTCATCGGCGGGCGCAATGTGCCGCTGCTGGCCGAGCAGGCCCGCAAGTTCCGGCCTGAAATCACCGTAATATCCGACGAGTCGCTGCTGCCCGCCTTGCGCGAGGCGCTGGCCGGTTCCGGGCTTGCAGTCGCGGGCGGCCGCGCTGCCGTGCTGGAGGCCGCCGGCCGTCAGGCGGATTGGACGATGTGCGCCATCACCGGCACGGCCGGGCTGGAGCCCACCTTGGCCGCCGTGCGCCAGGGCGGGACCATTGCCTTCGCGTGCAAGGAATCGCTGGTCTCCGCCGGAGACGTGTTCCTGCGTGAGGTTGAGGCCGCCGGCGCCACATTGCTGCCGGTGGATTCCGAGCATAACGCCATCCTGCAGGCGATGGCCGATGGCAACGCCAAATCCGTGGACAAGATCGTGCTCACCGCCTCCGGTGGCCCTTTCCGCAACCATTCGCTGGAGGAGATGCGCGGCATCACCCGCGAGGCGGCCTTGCGTCACCCAGTCTGGTCGATGGGCGCGAAAATCTCCATCGACAGCGCGACCATGTTCAATAAAGGCCTGGAAGTTATTGAAGCTGCGAGATTGTTTTCGCTGCCATCAGAGAAGATCGAGGTGCTGGTGCACCCGCAATCGGTGATCCACGGCATGGTTTGCTATCAGGACGGCTCGGTGCTGGCACAGCTCGGCTCGCCGGATATGCGCATTCCCATCGCCCATGCGCTGGCTTGGCCGCAACGCCTGGCGACCCAGGCGCCGCGGCTGGACCTTGCACAAGTTGCCAAGCTTGAGTTCCACGCGCCGGATGAAACCCGCTTCCCGGCGCTGCGCCTGGCGCGCCAGGCGCTGGCGGCGGGCGCCGGTGCGCCAGCCGTGCTGAACGCCGCCAACGAGGTGGCGGTGGCCGCCTTCCTGGAGCGTAAGATCGGTTTTCTGGATATCGCGGGTATCGTCGAGGCCGTGATGCAGAAGCTGGGCGCACCAGCCGTGCCGGACCTTGAAGCCGTGCTCACCATCGATGAAGCCGCCCGTGCCGCCGCCGCGGCATTGGCCTCAGCCAGGGCTGCCTGATCATGTTCGATACGCTGCGTACCATCCTCGCCTTTGTCGTCGATATCGGCGTGCTGATTTTCGTGCATGAGATGGGCCATTACCTGGCGGCGCGCAGCCAGGGGGTCACGGTGGAGACCTTCTCGGTCGGGTTCGGCCCGGCGCTGCTGAAATACAAGGCGAAGACATCAGGCACGGTCTGGCAGGTCTCGGCCCTGCCGCTGGGTGGCTATGTGAAGATGCAGGGCTGGGGCGAGGAAGCTACCCCAGGCGTGGCCAAGCCCGGCTCCTTTGCTGCCGCCTCACTTGGCTCCAAGGCCGTCATCGTCGCCGCCGGGCCGCTTGCCAATCTACTGCTGGCGGTGGCGATCTTCGCCGGGCTGTTCATGTCCGCCGGGCAGCTTTCCACCCAGCCTGTGCTCAGCCAGATCCAGCCCGGCTCTCCCGCCGCGCAATCGCATCTGCAGACGGGCGACAGGGTTCTCGCCATTGGCGCCGCGCAGATCGCAAGCTTCACGGATATGCAGCAGATCGTGATGGAGCACCCCGACACGGTGCTGGATTTCACCATCGACCGCGCGGGCCAACAGCTAACCTTGCCGGTAACGGTGGGCGATGCCACGCTGGACGGTGATAAGATCGGCCATCTCGGCGTTGTCGGCACGCAATCCACGCTTAAGCGCCTGGCCCCGGGCCCGGCCATCGCCGCGGCTTTCCAGGAAACCGGCCGCCAGATTTCCGGCTGGTTCTCCGGCATGGCAACATTGATCGTGCATCATCGCGGGCTGAAGGATCTGGCCGGGCCGCTTGGAATCGCGCAGGTCACGGGGCAGGCGGCGGCGCTTGGGCTGGTGCCGGTGATCAGCCTGATCGCGGTGCTCTCGATCAATCTCGGCCTCGTCAACCTCATCCCCATCCCGATTCTAGATGGCGGGCATTTGCTGTTCTATGCGGTGGAGTTTCTGATCCGCCGTCCGGTGCCCGAACAGGCCCGCGAGGCCGGCCTGCGCGTGGGGGTGGCGATCATTCTATCGCTGGTGCTGCTGGTGACTTTTAACGACCTGACAAGGCTGGGTGCGGTCGCCTGGTTCACACATTTACTTTAAGTTAAAGCCGCTTCGTGCGGCGCGGGCACCTTGCCCGGCGGGCTTACGCGTGCCAAACGCCGCGAGATGGCAAGTCCCGGAGGCTCCGGGGGTTCTTGGTTTGGGAGATTTCGATTGCTAAAGCCGCGCTCCGTTCTTCTGGCGTCTGTCTGCCTGTTGCCGGCCATGCTTGCCGCCCCCAGCCCTGGCACCCGCGCGCAGGCCGCCACCCCGCCCCAGGCGGCGATTCTGGCCGGCGGCACCATTGCCTCCATCAACGTCACCGGCAACCAGCGAATCGAAGCCAGCACCATCACCGCCTATATGGTGGTGCAGCCGGGTGATTCGTTCGACCCGGAGAAGATCAACCAGTCGGTAAAGACGCTTTACGCCACTGGCCTGTTCCAGAGCGTCAACATCACCCGCGATGGCAGCAATCTGAATGTCGCGGTGGTGGAAAACCCGCTGGTGGACCAGGTTCTGTTCTCCGGCAACAAGGCGCTGGCCGACAAGGATGCCCAGGCAGCGGTCAGTCTCAAGCCGCGCTCTGTCTATACCGCCCAGGCGGCCGAGGCAGACAGGCGCGCGCTGCTCGATGCCTATGCCGCAAAGGGCTATTATAATGCCCAGGTCACGGCCAACATCATCAAGCTGCCGGATAACCGCGTGAACGTGGTATTCCAGTGCGATGAGGGGCTGGAAACCAAGATCAGCCGTATTTCCTTCGTCGGCAACCAGCGTTTCTCGCAATCGGCTCTGCGCCAGGTCGTCTCCAGCCGGGAATCCGCTTGGTGGCGTTTCCTCTCCAGTGCGGACCAGTATAATTCCGAGCGGGTGGAGTATGACGAGTACCTGCTCCATAAATTCTATTTCCATAAAGGCTATGCCGATTTCCAGGTGCTGAGCGCCAATGCCAATCTCAGCCCGGACCGCAAATCCTTCTACCTGACCTACACGCTCAGCGAGGGGTCGCGATACAAAATCGGCTCCATCAAGGTCGTCTCCAGCATCCGTAACCTGTCGGACAAGGAATTGCGCGGTCTGGTGCCGCTGTCCTCCGGAGACTGGTTTGACGGCGATGCCTTGCAGGAAGGTGTGGACGCGTTGAACAAGCGCGCCACCGATCTTGGCTACGCCTTCGCCACCGTGAACCCGCAGGTAACGCCCGACACGAAGAACCACACGCTGGATATCGTGCTGAATGTGGTGAACGGGCCGCGTGTCTGGATTCAGCGCATCGACATCACCGGCAATACCCGCACCGAAGACAAGGTGATCCGCCGCGAACTGACCGTGGCCGAGGGCGATGCCTATAATCAGAGCAAGATCGACCAATCCACCCAGAATTTGAAGAATCTCGGCTTCTTCAAAGATCAGAAGATCACCACCTCGCAGGGCTCCACGCCGCAACAGGTGGTGCTGAATACCGCGGTGCAGGAGCAGGCCACCGGCCAGTTCTCGCTTGGCGGCGGCTATTCCACCTCGCTTGGCGCGCTGCTGAATACCGGTCTCAGCCAGAACAACTTCCTTGGCACCGGCGTCAATGCCTCGATCAATGCGCTGATTGCCCAGCGCGGCACCCAGATCAATATCGGCATGACCGATCCGTATTTCCTGGACCGTAACCTGATCGCGGGCTGGGATCTGTTCCGCACGGTGACAAACTCCTATACCGCTTCCTCGCAATCCTATTCCTATTCCGAGAGCACGCTCGGCGCGGATATCCGCCTGGGCTACCGCTTCAACCAGAATGTACGGCAGACCTTCACCTATACGGTAAGCGAACGTAATATTTATGACATCCCGACCGGGAGCAGCACGAATATCTATATCGAGAGCGAAGCCGGTAAATCCTCCTTGTCGCAGATCAGCCAGACCCTGACCTTCGACTATGTGGATGACGACCAGAACCCCCATTCCGGCCTGTTGGTGGATCTGACCACGGATCTGGCGGGGCTTGGCGGGGATGCGAAATATTTCCGCATCACCCCGGACGTTTCCTATTACATCCCGCTGGAGCGTGTGTTTGGCGATCCGCGCTGGGTGCTGAAATTCGGTGGCTCGGCCGGTTATCTCGCCGATATGCGCGGGTATCAGGACAAGATTGAAGACCGCTTCTTCCTTGGCGGCGACAATCTGCGCGGCTTCGCCGATGGTGGCGTCGGCCCCTATGTCGAGCCGGTCTATAACAGCTCCGGCGCGCTCACCAGCAGTGGCGGCCAGGTCGGCGGCAAGTATATGTGGACGCAGAGTACCGAGCTGCATTTCCCGCTGCCTGTATCGAAGGATCTTGGCATATCCGGCTTTGCCTTCGTCGATGTCGGCTCCCTCTGGGGGGCCCGCACCATCGGCACCGCCACGCTGCATGACAGTTCGGCCCCGCGAGTGGGTGCCGGTGTTGGCGTGTCCTGGAACACGCCTTTCGGTCTGATCAACCTCTCTTTGGCCCAGCCGGTGGTCAAGAAGCAGGGTGACCAGGTTCAGCAATTCCGCGTTTCTTTTGGTACGAGGTTCTAAGTGTCTGCTCTTTCCCGTTACGCGCTCGTTCTGCCGCTGTTGACGCTGGGGGCCGCACCGGCGGCGCATGCCCAGTCCTCGTCAGGTTCCGCTGGGTTCTTCATGCCGCCGAGCGGCCAGACGCAGAAGGCGCCAGAGATTGCGCCCAAGCCCAGACCCAGTGCGCCGGCCGCCGCCCAGCCTTCAGCCGCGAATTTCAAGGTTCCCGACCTACCGCCATTGCCGGCTGAGCCCTCCCCGCCCACCGCCGTCATAGGTGTGCTTTCGGTGCCCGAGGTGCTGCAGAAATCCTCCGCCGCCCAGGGCGTGCAGGCGGAGATCCAAAAGCGCCAGGCCGCCCTGGCACAGGATGCCCAGGCCGCCCGGCAGAAGATCCAGGCCGAGCAGCAAGCCATCATGGCCCAGCGTGGCAAGCTGAGCGATGCCCAGCTTGAGCAGAAGGAGCAGGCCCTGCAGAACGAGATCGCCGCGACCCAGACCAAGTTCCAGGAGCGCAACCAGGCGATCCAGAATTCCGGCCAAGCGGCGCTGCAGCAGATCGAGGCCATGCTGGCTGGTATCGTCAAGCAGGAGGCGCAGGCACACGGCATGAACCTGGTGTTGCACCGTGAGCAGGCGGTTTTGAATGTCGCCGCGTTCGACATCACCGACGAGACCACGGCTCAGCTAAACAAGCTGTTGCCGAGCGTGAACGTGCCGCCGAGCGTGGTGACGCCGGGCATGGCGATCAACCCGCCTGACGACCAGGGCGACGGCGTCGGCCCCTGAGCGATGAAGGATTCCGGCAAACCCGGTGACGAGCGGTTTTTTCGCCGCACCGGGCCGCACTCCATCGGCGCCATCGCCACATTGCTGGGGATCGAGGCGCATCAGCCCGGGCGCCTGATCTCCGGCGTGGCGCCGCTGCAAAGCGCCGGGCCCGAGGATATCAGCTTTCTCGATAACCGGCGTTATGCCGGGCTGTTGACGGATACAAAGGCCGGCGCGGTGATCCTGCATCCGGATTTCGTGGATAAGGTGCCCCCGGGCTGCGTGGCGCTGGCTGTGGCTGAACCTTATGTCGGCTGGGCCAAGATTTCCGCGTTGTTTTACCCGTTCCCGGTCCCCGTTCCGGGCGTGCATCCCTCCGCCATTATCGATCCTTCCGCCAGCATCGGCTCCAGCGCCGAGATTGGTCCCGGTGCCGTGATCGGTGCCGGGGTGCGAATTGGCGCGGGCAGCTCCATCGGGGCATTGGCTTACGTGGCGCCCGGCGTGGTCATCGGCGAGCATTGCCGCATCCATGCGCAGGTAACTTTGAGCCACGCCATCCTGGGCGACCGGGTGGTGATCTATCCGGGCGCGCGCATCGGTCAGGACGGGTTCGGCTTCGCTATCTCCAAAACAGGCTTTCATCCCGTGCCGCAGCTCGGCCGTGTGCTGATTGGCGATGGTGCCGAGATCGGCGCCAACACCACCATTGACCGCGGTTCCTCGCAGGATACGGTGATCGGCCCTGGCGTGCATATCGATAATCTCGTGCAGATCGGCCATAACGTGAATATCGGGCCGTATTCGGTGGTGGTGGCGCAGGCTGGCGTGTCCGGCTCCACCCATATCGGGCAAGGTGTTATGATCGCCGCTCAAGCGGGCCTCACCGGGCACCTGACCATCGGCGACAAGGCGCGCGTCGGCGCGCAAGCCGGTGTGATGCAGGATGTGCCGGCGGGCGAAGAGGTGCTGGGCTCTCCGGCGCAGAATTCGAAAAGCTTTTTTCGCGAGGTAATCACCTTGCGCAAACTCGTCCAGTCAGGGCGCAAGGGAAAGACATCAGGGACCTGAGTAATGAGTGACGCGACGGATCAAAACCTTCCGCCCGTGGATGTGGCGATGATCGACATCAAGCAGATTTTGTCGATGATCCCGCACCGCTATCCCTTCCTTCTGGTCGACCGGCTGGTGGATGTCCGAAAGGATCATTCCGCCGTCGGCATCAAGAACGTGTCGGTCAACGAGCCGTTCTTCCAGGGCCATTTCCCCGGCCATCCGGTGATGCCGGGCGTGCTGATCATCGAGAGCATGGCGCAGACCGCCGCTGGCCTGGTGATCTCCACGCTGGGGCCGGAGGCGGGCATTCCCATCGTGTATTTCATGTCCATCGATGGCGCGAAGTTCCGCAAGCCGGTAACGCCGGGCGACCAGCTCCGCCTGACCGTGACCAAGGAGAAGCGGCGCGGCCAGATCTGGCGCTTTCTCTGCGTGGCCAAGGTGGATAGCGTGGTGGTCGCGGAGGCAACGATTACCGCCATGATCATGGATCAGGTGAAGCCGGTTTAACCGGCTGGCCAACACCGCGCCGCGACATATGCGGTAACCGAATGTGATTGGCCCCTGCCTGCCGCCCCGCGTACAGCGCATGGGTATGGTTAAAGCGGACAGAAAATGCTGGATACGGTAAAGAGCATGATCCACCCTACCACCGTCATCGAGGATGGCGCGTTGATCGCCCCGGGCGCGAAAATTGGCCCCTTCTGCACGGTGGGCAAAGATGTCGTGCTTGAGGAAGGGGCGGAGCTTGTCTCCCACGTCGCCATTGCCGGGCGCACGCGGGTGGGGGCAGGGGCGAAACTCTACCCTTTCTGCACCGTTGGGCTGGAGCCGCAGGATCTGAAATACAAAGGCGAGGAGACCGAGACAATCATCGGCCCGCGCACGCAGATCCGCGAGCATGCCTCCATCCATCGCGGCACTGTCACCGGCAGCGGCGTCACCAGAATCGGCGCGGATTGCCTGCTGATGGCGACTGTTCATGTCGCGCATGACTGCGTGCTGGGCGATGGCGTCATCATCTCGAACAATGTCGCTTTGGGCGGGCATGTCGAAATTGGTGCCCGCGCCATCATCGGCGGCAATGCGGCGCTGCTGCAATTCACCCGGGTCGGCACCGGCGCCATGGTAGGCGGCCTCACCGGCGTGACCCGCGATGTTATCCCCTATGCCCGCGTGTTCGGTACGCGGGCCGAGCTACTGGGTCTTAACCTCATCGGGTTGAAGCGGCGCGGGCTGGAGAAGGCCGAGCTGGCCGAGGTGAATGCCGCCTATAAATTTCTGTTCTCCGGCCCTGGTGTCTTCGCTGAGCGTGTCGCACAGGCGGGCGAGTCCTATAAGGGCAACGCCTATGTGCACGAGATTCTATCTTTCATCGCCACACCCTCCAAGCATGGCATCCTCACCAATGTGGCGGGCGAGGATGAATAAGGCGCACGCCGGTTGACGCCGCCGGAGCAATATTCGATTGCTCATCTGAACTTAAAATTGAGTGTTTTCATGAGGCCAGGCGAATGAGCAGCACGCTTGGGATTATCGCGGGCGGCGGCCCGTTGCCCGGCCAGGTGGCGGCGGCGGCACAGGCTGCTGGGCGGGGCGTGTTCATCGCCGCGCTGGAGGGCTATGCCGCGCCGGAAGTGCTGCGTCCCTTCCCGCATCAATTCTACCGGCTAGGTGCCGTCGGGGCGATGATCAGGTCCTTCCGCGAGCGCGGCTGCACGGATCTGGTGATGATCGGCCCGGTCAAGCGGCCGTCCTTCCTTTCCTTGCGTCCTGATGCCGAGGGGGCAAAGCTGCTGGCGCGCGTCGGCAAGGCCGCCTTCCTGGGCGATGACGGGCTGCTGGCGGCCATTGTGCGGGTATTGTCGGAGGAAGGATTCCGGGTGCTCGGCGCGCATGAGATCATGACCGATGCGCTGGCACCCGAAGGGCTGTTGACCCGTATCGCGCCGGATGCTCAGGCCATGGCTGACATCGTGCGCGGAATGGAGGTGTTGAAGGTGATCGGCGCCGCCGATATTGGCCAGGCCTGCGTGGTGCAGCAGGGGCTGGTGCTGGCGGTGGAGACGGTGGAGGGAACGGATGCCATGCTTTCGAGGATTCCGGCCGTCACTCGCCCTGGCCCGGATGGCGTTCTGGTAAAAATGGCTAAGCCCCAGCAGGAGCGCAGGGCTGATATGCCTACAGTGGGGCCAGATACGGTGCGCCATGTGCTCAGCGCAGGGCTAAGGGGTGTGGCATTCGAGGCGGGTAGCACTATTTTGGCTGAAAGAATGCAGTTGATTGAAATCGCCGATAAAGCGGGTGTTTTTTTGGTCGGCATTCGTACTTAGATGAACTGAACCAGCAGGAGAGGCCAAGCATGACCGAATTCTCTTATCTTCACACGATGTTGCGGGTCGGCGATCTGGAGCGGAGTGTGGGGTTCTATACCGGCTTGCTGGGCATGAAGGAGCTGCGCCGCCACGACGTGCCGGAAGGCAAATACACTCTGGTCTTCGTGGGCTATGGCGATGAGGCCAGCAACACTGTGCTGGAGCTGACCTATAATTGGGGCGTCGATAAATATGAGACCGGCACGGCGTTCGGCCATCTCGCTTTAGGCGTGCCGGATATTTATGCCACCTGCGAGCGCCTGCGCGCGGCTGGCGCCAAGATTTCCCGTGAGCCCGGCCCGGTGAAATTCGGCACCACTGTCATCGCCTTCATCGAAGACCCGGACGGCTACAAGATCGAACTGATCGAGCGGAAGCCACGCTGATATGGCGGCGCTGGCAAGCTTGCTGAGCCGGAGCTTCACACTGGCCGACAGGCTCGTGCCTGACGCGGCCTTTCCGGTTGCCGGTGCGCGGGGGCTGATCCAAGTGGCTGGCGTCTCCCCATCGCCGGACGCGGCGGAGGGGCTGGAGCAGTTGCTTGCCTCCATCCGTGTGGAATCAGAACTCAGCCTGTTCGGGCGCGTCTCCTTGCGGTGGGATTTTATCCGCCTGCTGCGCAATGCCCAGCTCATTGAGGACGCCCACGCCGCCAACCCCGCCCTCGCGGCGGCCCCGGTGCAGGCGCCGCTCTTCATTCTGGGCCTGCCGCGTTCAGGCACCAGCTTTTTGCATAACCTGATGGCGGAGGATCCGGGCAGCCAGGTGCCGCGTAACTGGCAGATGATCTACCCGGCGCCGCGCCCCGCCGGCTTCAACTCGGCGGGAGATAAGCGCGTCGCGCGGGTGGATAAGCAGCTCGATCTGTTCAACGGCCTGGCCCCCGGCTTTCGCGAGCTGCATCCGATCTATGCCGACAGTCCACAGGAATGCAGCGAGATCACCGCGCATGTGTTCCAAAGCCTGCGCTTTGATTCCACCCACCGCGTGCCATCCTATTTTGACTGGCTGGAGACGCGCGGGCATGACGACGCATTTGTTTTTCACAAGAAATTCCTACAATTTCTGCAAAACGGCACGCCCGCCCGCTGGGTGCTGAAATGCCCTGACCATACCTTCACGCTGGATGCCATCCTGCGCGTCTATCCGGATGCGCGCTTCGTCATTCTGCATCGCGATCCCATCGCCGTGCTGGGTTCGGTTGCGCATCTCACCCAGGTGCTGCGCCAGCCCTTCCTGCGCAACATCGATGCCGGGGAGATCGGCGCCCAGGTCGCCGCGCGCTGGACGCAGGGGGCGAATCTGCTGCTGCAATTCGACCAGCGTGCCGACATACCCGCCTCTCGCAAGCTGCACATGCAATATGAGGAATTTACCGCGGCGCCCTTGGCGGCCATCGCGCGCATCTATGCGCATTTTGGTGAGAAGCTCACTGAACCCGCCATGCAGGCGATGGACCGGCAAATTCAAGCCAAGCCCCATGGCGGCTATGGGCGCCATGCGCCCTATCGGCTGGAGGCCTTTAAGCTCAGCGTCCCGGCGTTGCAGACTGCCTTCCTGCCTTATGTTCAGCAATATTGCCAAGCAGCTCGGTGATCGTCTCCAACAGCATGGGTGCAGTTACCGCCAGGCTGTAACTTTGTTCCACCCGCCGCCGTGCGGCGGCGCCCAAAGCGGCCGCAAGCTCTGGCTCGTCCCGCAAGCGGCGCAGATGCGTTGCCCAATCCTCTGCCGTATGGGCGAGGAAGCCGGTTTCGCCATGGGTGACAATGCGGTTATTGGCGCCAATGCCGCTGGCCACGGCGGGCCGCGCCATCGCCATGTACTGGATCAGCTTGTAGCCGGATTTGCCATTGGCCCATTCGGTATCCGGCAGGGGCATGATGCCTGCGTGGCAGCGCCCGATCAGCGCCGCCTCGCTCTCCTCTGTCCAGGGCAGGCTTTCCACCTCGATACCAGGCAGGGTGAAGCCGGGCGCGCCCACCACCAGTAGTTTCAGCGGTGCCTCTGCCGCAAGGGTTCGCAGCGGCGCCGCCACTTCATGCAGATAAACAGCGGTGAGCGGCGTGCCGACCCAGCCAATGGTGAACGGGCCCGGCGGTAGTGCCACGGGCTGGTAGCGTATGAGGTCAATGACCGTGGGCAGCAGCAGGATATTCCGTGCCCCTTCCGATAGGGCCCAGTGATAGAGCGTGTCATTGGCGACGATGGTCAGCGCCGCGCCGCGCAGCAGATGCCCGAACTTGTTGCGCAGCAGCAATCTAACAAGCGGCGAGGGCGAGCTTGCATAGCGCAGCGCCCAGGCATCGTCGAAATCCAGAATATAGGGTGTACCGCCGAGCACGCCGCGTTCCAGCCAATAGGGCAGCCAGGGCAGCAGCTCCTTCTCGATCCAGAGCAGATCGTGCCGCCTGATCTCGGCGCGAATCGCCAAGGCGCGGCGGTAGGCGGCCAATGCCGCTCCGGTACGCGGGCGCCCGTCATAAAGCGCGGTAAGGTAATCATCCTCCAGAAAGGGCCGCAGGGCTACGTCCAGCCCCGCCTGGCTCAGGAACGGCGCGTATTGCGCCAGCCGCAGGCGGGAGGAGGCGCCAAGCGCGCCATAGCGCATGGCGCAGAGCAGGCGGCCCGAAGCGGGATAAACCGAAGCCTGCAAGCCGGTTGGCTCAGCATGGCACACGGGCAGCAGGAGCGGTTCGGACATAGATTAAACATAGTTAAACTTTCAGTTGAATAAAACCAAAAGTTGAGAAAAACTTAATGAATGCAACCGTGAATCATACCGGGGCGGAATTGTCAGGGAGCGTTTGTGGCGCCGGATCGATTGTCTTTTGGTCATAAATTATGGCGCCTGCTGCCGGCCGATGCGCGGCGCGCCGGGCTGAACGCCGTGGCAGACGCCTTGGCCCCGTCTCCCGGTCCAGCACCTCCCGCCGAGGCGCGCGGTTTGGCCGTGGCGGGTGAGATGGGGAGTGCCACCGGGCTGGGAGAGGCGGCACGTATCCTGTCGGCGGGGGCACGGGCGCTGGGGTTTGGCGGTTCTCCGGTGGCCATGGGGGTGGGCAAGGCGCCGCAAGGCGCCATACCCGAGGCCGCGGCGCTGCTGCTGGCGGTGAACGCGCCCAGCCTGCCTTTGATGCTGGGGCGGGCCGGGAAAATGTTTTTGCGCAACCGGCGCATTATTGGCGCCTGGGTGTGGGAGCTGCCTTTCGTGCCGCGAAGCTGGGCGGCTGGCGGGCGCTATGTGCATGAAATCTGGGCGCCATCTCCCTTCGTGGCGCAGGCGCTGGAACCGCTTCTGCCGGGGCGGGTGCGCATGGTGCCTTATCCGCTGGCGTTGTGCGACCTTCCGCCCGTGGACGCTGATGCCTGCCTCGATTTGCCCGGACAGGCGGTGGTAACGCTGATGGTGCTCTCCCTGGGATCCAGCGCCGCGCGCAAGAATCCCTTGGCGGGCATTGAGGCTTTCCGCCGTGCCTTCGCCCACCGGCGAGACCGGATTCTGGTCGTCAAGCTTTCCGGCGCGCAGGCCTTCCCGCGTGAGGCCGCCCGAATCGAGGCTGAAGCCGGACCGAACATCAGGATCATCAGCGGCACCTGGCCCCAGGCCCGCATGGCGGCGCTGATGGCCAGGGCGGATATTCTGCTCAGCCTGCACCGCGCGGAAGGGTTCGGCCTGGTGCTGGCGGAGGCGATGCTGCGGGGCAAGCCCGTGGTGGCGACGGGCTGGTCCGGCAATCTGTGCTTCATGGATGACGCGAGCGCCGCCCTCATCGGCTACCGGCTGGTGCCCGTACAGGATGCAAGCGGCATTTACCCCCAGATGCCTGGTGCTCTCTGGGCCGAGCCGGATATCGGCCATGCGGCGGACTGGCTGCGGCGCCTGGGCGATGATGCCGCCTTGCGGGCGGCGCTCGGTGCCAATGCACGCCGTCATGCCTTGGACCGGCTGGGCGGTGAGGCAATGCGCTTGGCGCTGGCGGCCAGCGCGGTGCGCCCCATCCACGAAGCCCGCACAACCCATGACACCGCCCCGCGGTAATCCGGGTGGACGCGGCGGCGTTTGACGTGTTTGGTGGCGGGGCGCTGGCGGCTTGCGGGACGCTGGCGGAAATTCCCCTGGAACGGAGATATATGTTGCGATGAGTGCGGCGCGGATCGGTATCGGAGGGCCAGTTGGCTCGGGCAAAACGGCGCTGATCGAGGCGCTCATCCCGGTTTTGCAGCGCCGGGGCGTCAATTTTGCCGTCATCACCAACGATCTCGTCACCGCCGAGGACGCGGAGCGGCTGCGCCGTTCGGGTCTGATCGACCCCGCGCGTGTCGGCGCGGTGGAGGCGGGAGCTTGCCCGCACACCGTCATCCGTGAGGACCCAACGCTGAACATGCTGGCGGGCGACCGCATGGAAGCCGCCGTGCCGGGGCTGGAGCTGATCATTTACGAATCCGGCGGCGATAATCTCGCCTCAACTTTCTCGCTCGATCTGGTGGATTGGTGGATCTTCGTCATCGATGTGGCGGGTGGGGACGATATTCCCCGCAAGCGTGGCCCCGGCGTGCTGCGCTGCGATTTGCTGGTGATCAACAAGACCGATCTTGCCCCTTATGTGGGTGTCAATCTCGAAGCCATGCTCGAAGAGGCCCGCACGGCCCGCGCGGGCAAGCCGCTCATCGCCACCAATGCCCGCAGCGGGGAAGGGGTGGAGGCACTGGCGGATGCCATCGCCAAGGCGGTGCTGTTCGCGCAGCCCGCTTGAGGAAGCGCCCAGCCAAGCTGGTACACGCCCAGCCCCTGGAAGCTGTGCCGTCCGCCGGCAGATGTTTTATTGTTCAGGGCGTTGGCCGTTTCCATCAAAAGGCCTCTACAAGCCCGGTGGAATTAAACCCGATGGAATTTTTTGGTGGAAACCTGGCTCCCGAAGTAGGACTCGAACCTACGACCGAGCGATTAACAGTCGCTTGCTCTACCAGCTGAGCTATTCGGGACCGGTGGGGCGGCTCTATAACCAAACCGGAAAGGGCTGGCAAGTGGAGCTGACGACCAAATCTGGCGTTTCGGTTCAGCCGTGCGGCTGATTTCATTAGGGGCCTTACTCACACAGGCGCCGGCCGGGCGGGTATGGTGAGCTGGTGGACGCGCTGGACTCGAAATCCCGTTCCAGCATCCAATTTTCTAAAGATTTACGTTAAATTTCAAACGATTATGGTAAGTTAGTCTCCGTCATTACCCGGATACTTGTCTTATACAACCTTACACTCTGCTGGGTTTTAGCGCGAGGATGTTACCACGCCGGCACATCACGAGCGTTTCGGTGGGATGCTTCATGTCTATAAACCTGCCCAAACGCTCGAAGTTTGGGAGGGAAGTTAAAGTAGGTATGGTTGTTTGACGTTCTTCTCCTTACCTTGGCAGATGCCGTTTGGCTCGCTATAGGGAGGCAGTCAGCGGGCGTGGTGGAACTGGTAGACGCGCCGGACTCAAAATCCGGTTCCAGCAATGGAGTGTCGGTTCGATTCCGACCGCCCGCACCATTCCAAGAATTTTTTGCGTTAAAGCCCTAAGCAAGACCGGCCGGAAAGTTGCTTAAAGAGGCACGCCGGTGACCGGCGCGCCTAATGGCCGAAAGGCCCATGCTGCGCATTTGTGCCAGGTCTCTCCGTAATCTCCCTGCGATTAAAAGGATTGAGAAGTAGAGTTTTCTTGGCTTTTTGCTTGAGGGGATTTTGATGAAACAGTCGCACTGTAGTGAACCCCAATATCTGCGGTTCTGCGTCAGGCTGAGGGTGGAGTGCCTGCCGGCGAGCTTTGCCGCGAGCACGGCATGAACGATGCGTCTTCTACAAGTGACGAGCCACATGAGGTCACATGGGTGCATTCATGGCCTCCTCGATGAAGGCCATGGATGATGAGAACCGGCGTCTGAAGAAGATGATCGCCCAGCTGGGCATGCAAAATGAGCTGCTCAAGGAGGCTTTAGGAAAAGAAGAGCACGGCCATCTCAACACTGCGAGATGGCCGAAGTGGCCGTGCGCCATGCAGCCGAATGCGCCGTTTGGCGGGTTAAGCAGTTCAGCCCCGTTGCTCCAGCTCCCGCGCGCGCTGCAGCAAAGTGGTTAGCAGCCTGTCCAAAAGGCCCCGCTCCTCAGGGGTAAGGGTTTCGATCAGATATGCCTCCCGTGCCAGAACAAGCGGAACAAGCTTCTGATACATGGCATGCCCAGCAGGTGTCAGCTCCAGTAGTTTGTTGCGCCGGTCTTGCGGGTCGTCATGCCGTTGCAGAAGACCCCTCGTCTCCAGGCTGGCAACGGCGCGGCTCACGGTCATTTTGTCCTGGGTCGAGTGGGCGCAAATATCCGTTGCGAAGACAGGCCCGAGTTCCACCAGCGAGGCGATGATACGCCATTCAGGGCGGGTGAGATTGAACCTGTCGCCATAGATCTGCGCGACCGTCCGCGAAATTTCGTCCGCCAGCACCACCAGGCGGTAAGGCAGGAACTCATTCAAGGTCAGTTTTTGAGGGGGTTCGCCGCGCTTCGCCTTGGAGGTCACCATCGCCTTCGTCCTGCAGGTAACAAAAGATACGAAAAAATAGAGGTGCTTAGATTCTACAATTAAATCTTAGGAAAAGTAAAATGTGTACTTGATCCTATTAGTAACATGCGTTACTAATAGGCCAAAGCGCGGATCCAATAGGAAAATGCCATGGCGATCAAGAAAATTCATCACGTTGCCTATCGCTGCAAGGATGCGGGAGAGACGGCGGAATTCTACAGGACCCATCTTGGCATGGGGCTGATTGGCGCATTTGCCGAGGATCATGTGCCTTCAACCAAGGCGCCGGATCCGTATATGCACATCTTCCTGGATGCCGGTGGCGGCAATATCCTGGCTTTCTTCGAACTTCCCAACGCGCCGGAGATGGACCGCGACCGCAACACACCGGATTGGGTGCAGCATCTGGCGCTGGAAGTTGAGAGCATGGATGAACTCAACCTCACCAAGGCGCGTCTGCAAGCCTCAGGGCTCGATGTCGTGGGGCCGACGAACCACGCCTTGTTCCATTCCATCTATTTCCGTGACCCGAACGGGCACCGCATCGAGCTTGCGGTGAATACCGCCACAGCTGAGCAGGAACAGCGCATGCATGATGCGGCGGATTTAATGCTGCAGGACTGGAACCGTACCAAGACCCCGCCGCGCCACATGGCCTGGACGCACGAGATCGAATTCAGCGGCCAGTAAAGTCTGGCACGTCGAGACAATCCGCCAAGGAAAAAGAAGAAATGCTGAAAACCTACACCCATACCCGGTTCAGCTATGAGCAATCTCCGGAACAGAAAAGCGGCACGGTTTTGCGCCACAAGCTGGTGATCATTGGCGCGGGGCCGGTTGGGTTGGCAGCCGCCCTGGATGCGGCAAATCACGATCTTCCCTGTTTAATTCTAGATGATAACGACACCGTCTCCATGGGTTCACGCGCGGTGTGCTATGCCAAGCGCGCGCTGGAGGTGCTGGACCGGCTTGGGGTTGGCGAGCGCATGGCCGCCAAGGGCGTCAACTGGAATCTCGGCAAGGTGTTTTTCCAGGACGAGCTTTCCTATCAGTTCGACCTGCTGCCCGAGGCGGACAACAAGATGTCGGCGATGGTCAATCTCCAGCAATATTACCTTGAAGATTATATGGTCGAGGCAATTGCCCGCAAGCAGCAAGTGGATCTGCGCTGGAAGCACAAAGTAACCGCGCTGAAGCAGAAGGATGACCATGTGGTGCTGACGGTGGAAACACCGGACGGCATATTCACCATGGAGGCCGAGTGGGTGCTGGCCTGCGATGGTGCGAATTCCAGCGTGCGCAACATGGTCGGCGCGCAATGGACCGGCCAGGCCTTTCAGGACCGGTTCCTGATCGCCGATGTCATCATGAGTGCTGAATATCCGCCTGAACGCTGGTTCTGGTTCGATCCGCCGTTTCACCGCAATCAGTCGGTTCTCCTGCACCGGCAACCCGATGATGTCTGGCGTATCGATTTTCAGCTTGGCTGGGATTGCGATGCGGCCGAGGAAAAGAAGCCGGAGAATATCATTCCGCGTGTGCGCGCCATGTTGGGCGATGACCGGCCCTTTGAGCTGGAATGGGCGTCCGTTTACCAGTTCGCTTGCCGCCGCATTGATAATTTCCGTTATGGGCGCGTGATTTTCGCTGGAGACGCGGCGCATCAGGTATCTCCCTTCGGTGCACGCGGCGCCAATTCTGGTGTGCAGGACACCGATAATCTGCTTTGGAAACTGAAGCTGGTGGTCGATGGCGATGCGCCGGAAGCACTCATCGACAGCTACCATGATGAGCGCGCCTTCGCGGCGGATGACAATATCCTGAATTCGACGCGCTCCACGGATTTTATCACGCCGAAGACGCAAGCCAGCCGCCTGTACCGCGACGCGGTGCTGCAATTGGCACATGACTGCCCCTTCGCACGGCGGTTGGTGAATAGCGGGCGGCTTTCCATGCCAACAGCTTATGTCCACTCCTCGCTGAACACGCCGGATGATGATGCTTTCACCGGCGGCGTGGCGCCGGGCAACAACGCGGCGGATGCGCCGGTGCGCGCCCATGGCCAGGATGGCTGGTTCCTCAACCAGATTGGTGGTGGGTTCACGGTGCTGAGCTTCGGCCCGGCGCCGGTTGACCATGTGGCATTCGGACGGGTTCAGGCGAAGCTGCTGGAGGTCGGGAAGGATATCGAAGACCCTGCTGGCGTTCTGGCGGCGCGTTATGACGCCACCCCCGGCACGACCTATCTCATCCGGCCCGACCAATATATCGCCGCGCGCTGGCGGCTTTTCGACGAAACCAAGATCAGCCGCGCTCTGGCGCGTGCTCTGGCCTCCTGAAGGACATAATTGATGGACCTTAATCTTAATCCAAACATCGAAGATCCAGACGGGTTCTACAAGGAACTCATCGACAGCCAGCGCCGGATGAACGAGGCCGAAGCGGCGATGATGAACTGCAAGCTGGTCCTGCTTCTGGCCAATCATGTCGGCGACCGCGAGGTCATCCGCGCGGCGCTGCGCAAAGCCGGCGGCGAGATCTGACGCGAAACGGTAAACAGTACCGTCCGCGGGCGGTAGGGGAGTTAAGAAAATGACACTGAATTACATGCCGGGATTCGGCAATGATTTCGAGACGGAAGCGCTGCCGGGCGCATTGCCGCAGGGGCAGAACTCGCCGCAGCGCTGCAATTACGGGCTTTATGCCGAGCAGCTTTCCGGCTCGCCCTTCACCGCGCCGCGCGGCAGCAATGAGCGCTCCTGGCTGTACCGCATCCGTCCGTCGGTGAAGCATATTGGCGCGTTCCGCCGGTTCGATCTGCCCTTCTGGAAATCCGCGCCGCATGTGGTAGAGCATGGCTTGCCGCTCGGCCAGCTGCGCTGGGACCCGGTGAAGCTGCCGGATGAAAACCTCACCTTCCTGACCGGCATGCGCACCATGACGACGGCGGGTGACGTCTATTCCCAGACGGGCATGGCCGCGCATATCTACCTCATCACCGCGCCGATGCAGGATGAGTATTTCTACAATGCCGATGGCGAGCTGATGCTGGTGCCTGATCACGGGCGGCTGCGTATCGCCACGGAACTCGGCGTCATGGAAATCGGCCCGGCGGAGATCGCGGTGCTGCCGCGCGGGCTGAAATTCACCGTGGCGCCGCTGGATGGCACGGCGCGCGGCTATGTCTGCGAGAATTACGGCGCCAAATTCACCTTGCCGGAGCGCGGGCCGATCGGCGCCAACTGCCTCGCCAACTCCCGTGACTTCAAGACCCCCGTGGCGGCGTTCGAGGACCGCGATGTGAAATCCCGCGTCGTGGTGAAATGGTGCGGCCAGTTTCATGAGACCGAGATCGGCCATTCGCCGCTGGACGTGGTCGCCTGGCACGGCAATTACGCGCCGTATAAATATGATCTGCGCACCTTCTCGCCGGTCGGCGCGATCTTGTTCGATCATCCGGACCCGTCGATCTTCACCGTCCTCACCGCCCCCACGGGCGAGGCCGGCACGGCGAATGTGGATTTCGTGATCTTCCCGGAACGCTGGCTGGTGGCGGAACATTCTTTCCGCCCGCCCTGGTATCACATGAACATCATGTCCGAGTTCATGGGACTGATTTATGGCCAGTACGACGCCAAGGAGCGCGGCTTCGCGCCCGGTGGCATGAGCCTGCATAATTGCATGCTGCCGCATGGGCCGGATGCCGAGGCGTTCGAGAAAGCCAGCACCGCCGATTTGCAGCCGCAGAAGCTCAGCAACACCATGGCTTTCATGTTTGAGACACGCCTGCCGCAACTCCTTACCCAATACGCGGCGGAGCTGCCCAGTTTGCAGCCGGATTACCCGGCCTGCTGGAGCGGGCTGGAAAAGAAGTTCGACGGCAGGCCGGGGGTAAAGTGATGCTACGCTCCTGGCTTGAAGAAGCGAATGCGCCGGAAGGCGATTTCCCGCTGAACAACCTGCCTTACGGCGTGTTCAGCCAAGAAGGCGAGGAGGCGCGCTGCGGTGTGGCCATCGGCGCGCATGTTGCCGATCTGGCGGCGCTGGAGCGCGCGGGGCTGCTGGAGCACTCCGGCTTTGACCAACCTTCACTCAACG
This sequence comes from uncultured Pseudomonadota bacterium, assembly GCA_963794625.1. Taxonomy (GTDB): domain Bacteria; phylum Pseudomonadota; class Alphaproteobacteria; order Acetobacterales; family Acetobacteraceae; genus Acidocella. The sequence goes on along the minus strand of CAWCEU010000008.1, from coordinate 1,040,615 downwards.
CCTTCATGGCACGCGGCAAGGCCGCCTGGGCGGGCATCCGCGCCCGGCTGACGGATTTGTTCGCCGAACAGGGCGACGCGGCACTGCGGGACGATGCCGCCTTGCGCACGAAGGTGCTGGTCCCGCGCGCGACGGTGCGGATGCATCTGCCCTTCGAGGTGGCGGGTTATACGGATTTCTATGCCGGGCGGCACCATGCGGAGAATGTCGGCACCATGTTCCGTGGCGCGGAGAACGCGCTGCCGCCAAACTGGCTCAGCATCCCCATCGGCTATAACGGCCGCGCTTCCACCGTGGTGGTGAGCGGCACGCCGGTGCGCCGCCCTCTGGGGCAGATCAAGCCGCCCGTGGCCGAGTTGCCGGTATTCTCCCCCACCAGGCGGCTGGATATCGAACTGGAGTTCGGTGCCGTGCTGGGGCAGGGGACAAAGATGGGCGAACCGCTCACCGTGGCCGAGGCTGATGAGCTGATCTTCGGCTATGTGCTGCTGAATGACTGGTCCGCGCGCGACATCCAGGCCTGGGAGTACCAGCCGCTGGGGCCATTCCAGTCCAAGGCGTTTGCCACCAGCATCAGCCCCTGGGTGGTGACCAAGGCGGCGCTGGAGCCGTTCCGGGTGCCGGGGCCTGAGCGCGCCCGCCCGCTGCTGCCTTATCTGCGCGAACCCAGGCCGATGCTGTACGACATTGAGCTTGAGGTACGGATGCGTGCTGAGGGCCAGGCGCAAGACAACGTAATCTCCCGCACCAACACGCGCGAGCTGTACTATTCGGCGGCGCAGCAATTGGCGCACCATGCCATCGGCGGATGCAAGATGGAGGTCGGAGATCTGCTGGGGTCAGGCACCATCTCCGGCCCGGACAAGGATAACCGAGGCTCGCTGCTGGAGATGAGCTGGGGCGGCAAGGAACCGCTGCTGCTGGAAGGCGGCGTTGAGCGGCGCTTCATTGAGGATGGCGACACCCTCACCCTGGCAGGCTGGGCGCAAGGGCCGGATTACCGTATCGGCTTTGGCACGTGCGAGGGCACAATTCTCCCCGCACCCGCTTTGCGCGCGGAGTGGCGCGATGGCTGAGTGCACACTCTATGGCTATTACCGGTCTACAGCGGCTTACCGGGTTCGCATTGCGCTCAATCTGAAGGGGTTGAGTGTAACGCATGTGCCCGTGCATCTGCGCAAGGGTGAGCAGCGTGGCGAGACATACCGCGCCATTAACCCGCTGGGGCTGGTGCCCTGGTTCAGCGAGGATGGGCTGGCGCTGGGGCAGTCGCTCGCCATCATCGAATATCTGGAGGAGGCCCACCCCACCCCGGCGCTGCTGTCCAAGGATCTGGCACGGCGTGCCTATGCCCGTGAAATCGCCTGCATCATCGCCTGCGATATCCATCCCGTTGGCAATCTGCGCGTGCTGGAGAAGCTAGGTATCGATTACCACGAAATTCCGGAAGGCCGCGCGGCCTGGAACCGGCATTGGATGGCGGCGGGCGTTACCGCCATTGAAGCGCGGCTGACGAAGACGGCCGGGCGCTTCGCCATTGGCGACGAGCCGGGCCTCGCCGATCTCTGCATCGTGCCCCAGCTCTATAATGCGCGGCGTTTCGGGCTGGATCTCAGCCTCTATCCGCGCCTCCGCGCGGTTGATGAAGCCGCGCGGGCGCTGCCTGCCTTCATCGCCGCCGCGCCCGAAAACCAGCCTGACTTTGAAGAAGGATAATCAGCCATGTCGACCCCCGCATTTGCTTCCACCGGCGATCTCGCCGAGAAAAAAATCTCTTTTACCGAGGTCGGCCCCAATCTCTACGCCTATACTGCTGAGGGCGACCCGAATACCGGCGTGATCATCGGCGATGACAGCGTGATGATCGTGGACGCCCAGGCCACCCCCGCCATGGCACAGCGCGTGATTGAGAAGATCCGCACCGTGACGGATAAGCCGATTAAATATGTCGTGCTCTCGCACTATCATGCCGTGCGCGTGCTGGGCGCCTCCGCCTATGGCGCTTCGGAGATTATCGCCTCGGAAAAATGCCGCGGCATGATCCAGGAGCGCGGCAATGAGGATTGGGCTTCAGAACTGGGCCGCTTCCCGCGTTTGTTCCAGGCCGCTGAGAGCGTGCCGGGGCTGACCTGGCCGAGCGTGACCTTCAACGGCAAGATGACGGTCTATCTCGGCAAGCGCCGCGTGGAGTTGCTGCAGCTCGGCCGCGCCCATACGGCGGGCGATATCGTCGCCTGGGTGCCGGATGCGGGCGTGATGTTCACGGGTGATATCGTTGAATATCATTCAGCCTGCTATTGCGGCGATGCCCATTACAATGATTGGCCCGCCACGCTGGACGCCGTTGCCCGCTACGCCCCCAAATCCATCGCGCCCGGCCGGGGCGATGCGCTGGTGGGGCCGGATATGGTGAAGGCGGCCTTGGATGCTACCAAGGATTTCGTGACCGCCACCTATAATTCCGTGGCGGAAGTCGCCGCGCGTGGGGGCTCCTTGAAGGACGCCATGGCTGCCTGCCGCGTGGCTTGTGACCATAAGTTCGGCAATTATGCCATCTATGAGCATTGCCTGCCGTTCAACGTCGCACGCGCTTATGACGAAGCGCTGGGGATTGAGACGCCGCGCATCTGGACCGCCGAGCGTGACCGCGAAATGTGGGCCGCCCTGCAAGGATAAGGCTTAGCTTTTTTTACGTTTCGCCCGCTGATAAACGGCGGGCGAAACGCCTTCCCAGGATTTGAAGGCACGCCAGAAGGCTGTTGGATCTGTATACCCCACCGCCTGCGACACAGCGCCAATATGGCGCCGGCTGGTATTTAACAGCGCCTTCGCCTCTTGGATTTTCAAGCTCTTCAGGATTTCGCGGACAGAGGTGCCTTCCTCGGTCAAATGGCGCTGCAAGGTACGCGGCGGCAATCCCAGCTCCGTTGCGATTGTTCCCAGATTGACCGGCACCCTGCCCAGATCCCGCGAGACGATATGGCGTACCTGTTGAGCAATGGCAGGATTATCCGGTTCTACCGCCAACATGTCCTCAACATGGCGGCGCAGGAAGGGGGCGAAACCAGAGTTTGCCCTATTCAGGGGCTTATCCAGATCGGCACGATCAAAAAGCAACGCGTTGGCTGGCTGGTCGAAACGCAAAGGCGCGCGGAACATTGCCTGTAGGGCTTGCCATTCTTTGGGGCGGGGATGTTCGAAATGAACCTCGAACGGCACCCAGCTACCGCCAAAACAATTCCGGATCATCGAGCAGGTCGCGGTAAGGGTAAATTCCAAATCCTGACGCCGGGGCCATAGGTGCGGGGAGTGAATACGGTAGGACCAAATGGCGGTATCATCCTCCAGATGCAATGTAATATCCGTAGCGTCCTGCCAGGCGCGGATATAATGGCTGAGATGCTCAAGCCCAATCCTCAGGCTTGGGCTGGTGAGAACCAGGAAGCCAATGGGGCCGAGCAATTCTCCAGGTGGATTGGTAATTCCCATGCGCGCGCCCAGCAGCGGATCGTCAGCCAGACTTGCCGCATCCTCAAACAGCGCCAAATAGCGCGCCAAGGCGATACGCTCATATAAATCCGCGCGGGGAGACTTAATATCGTGGACGCGGCGCAGGAAGGCCGCGCCACCCGGTTGAACCAGAATGGCCGAGATAACCTGGTTCACAACCGAGGATCGAATCATCGGGACGGAATCAGAAGTGTTGTTGCGCCGGGCCATTCGACATTAACTTTACGAATTTATGCCAATTTCATTTTGGCGTATTTTATCGGGAGTTTGGCGTGGATAGCAATCGTTAAAGTCACGGCCGTTGTTGTTTATGGGCTCAGCGGATACGCCAAAAAAATCACGGCTCATCCGGCGGTTGCAAATAATCAGGGCAGATCAATTACCACGAACTCTTTGGCTCGCCGTTCAGCAGCCAATTATCGTTGGTACCAAGAAGAGCGTGAGGCTTACTCGATGATATGAATAACGCCGCAATCAGGCCATCAGACGAAAGCCCAAAGGCGTATGCGCTAGGGCAAACTCATTGTGACCTATTTGGATCGGCCGCCGTTTCAAACTATGTCCAGCTTGTAGTTGATACCAATGATGGCGCAAGAGAAAACGAGCGAAAGCTTTTAAAGATCTCGTAAAAGCTGTGAGGGCCGACCTAAAAAACTGACCAAGGCTTGCGGTCAAATAGCCAAAATGAACTCAAAACCCTCTTGGGGCTTTTGAAACAGTCGCTTGGATCAATATGCGATTAGCTTGAACCGGACGCTTCAAGCTAATCGCGTGAAATTGATCGTTAGATATGAAGCTCGTCCCCGGGTAAATCCGCCTTCACCTCGCCGACCACCAGGCTTTTCAAAGCTCCTCTCAAAGCGGTGACATTTCCCGTGCCGTTCAATTCCGCGAAATGCCGTTGGGCTTCATGCCAAAGGGGGGCAGCTTCATCGTGAAGCCTGCGGCCCGCTTCGGTGAGTTCGATCAGGCGGCTTCGGCCATCGGTGGGTGAAGGCTGGATTTTGACCAGGCCGTCACGTTCCAAGAACCCCACCATCTTACCCATCGCCGTCCGTTCAATGTCGAGCCGCTCTGCAAGGGCGTTGATCGCGGCGCTCCCGACCTCGTTCAAGGCCGCCAGGGTGAGGAATTGCGTGATGCGCAAGCCCGCCGGCTCAAGGTGGGCATCGTAAAAACGCGTGATCCGCCGGTTGGCCTTTCTCACGGTGAAGCAATTGCACTCATCGATTTCGAGGGGTTGGCTGACAGGCAACATCGGGTATACCTTTCGATTTTCTATTGAAGCCCTGCCGGCGCGGCGATGTAGCCGGGCAGGTCGGCCGCCAGCGTGCTCTTCAGCAGCCTTGTTCCTTCGTCGGCCATGATTTCGCTTTTGCCGGCAATGAGAGCATCATAGGTTTGGCGCACCACGTCCTCCGGGCTGGCTTTTGGCACGTCGATGCCGTTGGTCAAGTCAGTATCCACGAACCCGACATGCAGGCCAAGAACCTGGATGCCGCGGTCAAGCAGGTGAGTGCGGAGCTGATTCGTATAGCTCCAGGCGGCCGCCTTTGACGCGGCATAAGGTGCCAGATAAGGCCGTGAAAGCCACACGATGTCCGACAGCACGTTGATAATGGCGGCGCGCGGCTTGGTGGATAATGCCGGCTCAAAGGCCTGGGTGACGCGCACCACGCCATAATAGTTGGTATCGAACAGGCGGGCGGATTGGGCATCGAAATCGGCTGACAAAGGCCCGTCGATCAGAGCGGCAATGCCCGCATTGTTGATCAGCAGGGTCGTATCCCGCGCCAGTTCGGCTGCGGCGGCAATCGACGCCTTATCGGTGACATCGATCCTGACCGGAACAATGCCCGGCTCTTCAAAACCGCTCGTGTTGCGCATGCCCGCGTAGATTTTCGTTGCCCCACGGCGGCGCGCCTCTCGTGCAAAGGCCAGGCCCAGGCCACGATTGGCGCCGGTGATAAAAACGGTGGCGTTTGTAAGGTCCATGATAAGCTTCCTTTCCAAAGACGCAAACCAGGAGATCCAACTCTCGCACTGGCCCGCGGTGTTAAGTTCAAAGAAAAATACGCTCCGGCAACTGCTTTGAAAGCGCATCCCGGAGATGGGCGGCAAGCGACAGAACCGAGCCAAGCGGGCTCATCCGCACACTCACACGCGGGACCGAGCCGTCGGGATTGTGGTCGACGACAACGACGGCGCTTAAGTTTTCACCGCTCGTCAGAACCGCCTCATATTCGAGAAAAAGCCGTGAGCCGGCGGTCTGAAGAAAGGTAGGCGTCTGAGAGGCGTAGAATGTTCCGACGGCATTGACCGCAAGCCGGATATCATCGCGCCCGATGACGGGACCGCGCAACACCGAGCTGATCAGCTCCGCATCGGTGGTCAGATCATCCAGAAACGGATGACGCTCTTCTTGAGTGTGTGCCATTTTTCAAACTCCGAACTCATCCAGGATTTTGCTCAGGCGAATACGGCCCGGTTCCGCGTGATGAATTGCTGAACCGTGAGCGCCGGCGTCCCGGTGATCGTCTCGACGGCGTCGTTGGCGCCCGAGAAGATGCCGTCGCGATAGTTCTGGGCAACCTCGACGAGATGCTGCACCAGGAATGGCGGGAATTTATAGTTCAGCTCCATCTTCTGCTTGAATTCCTCGATGGAGGTCGGCGCATACCCGATCTTGGTGCCGAGCACCTCGCTCATGGCGGCGGCGATCTCGGTATGGTTCATCTCCACAGGACCATGGAGCGTGTAGATCTTGCCTTCATGACCCGCCGGCTTGGCAAGGAGATGGGCGATGACCCGCCCCTGATCGTCGGCGCTGATCGGCGCGTGGCGGCCATTCTCGAAGGGGAACGTGATCTGCTTCCTAGCCCAGATTTCCTTGGCAAAATGCGGATAGACCAGCCAGTCGGCAAAGAAGGTTGGGCGGATATGCGTCGTCGCCACGCCCGACCAGTCGAACACACGCTCGGACACCCAATGGTCTTGCGCGGCGTGGCTCAACGATTCCCGGCGCGCTGAAATCTGCGACATGTTGACGATCGAGGTGAGGCCCGCTTCCTTCGCGGCCTGCGCGAAATAGGCTGCCGCACCGATGATCCCTGGCGCGATCGGATACAGGAAATAGGCGGATTTAATGCCTTCCATCGCCGCGCGGATCTGGTCGATATCGGTGAAATCGCCGATCGCAATGTCCACGCCGCGGGCCCTCAGGGCGGCGGCACGCTGGTCATCGGAGCGCACATAGGCCCGGACACGTTTGCCCATCTTGAGGAGTTCGTCGATGGCGATACCGCCGGTCCGTCCGGTGGCGCCGCTTACAAGAAAATCAGCTTCGCTCATGATATTGCTCCGTTAAAGTATTAGAGCATACGCTCTTATAATGGCAATATAAAAGCATATGCTCTTATCGTCAAGTTGTTTTTTGCTGGAGGGGCAGAAGGCTGATACATTTTGCGGCGAGGGCCGGGATAGCTTGCGTTTGCCGACCGGCTGCGGTCTGCGAAGCGCAGCTAAAATCCAAACCTCCACGTTCCGGCACGGCCGGCTTGTTCATGTTGAATATATTAATAAAATCAATAAGTTGATCTTTTTTCTTTAAGATTAAATAAAATTGGAAACCCGGGGGCGCGCCATAACGTGTATTGTGCCTGCAGGCGGGAGTTGCCAAAAGGCAATAGATTTCAATAGGTATTGAGCCTGCATCATGGCATCCGAAGAGCCCCGGCAATCCAGGACAAATCGTGCGGCGACTTTGCAATCGATTGCAAATGCGCTGGGGGTTCACCGCTCCACAGTGGCGCGGGCGCTTGATCCGGAGCAGTGCTGGCGGCTGTCGGATGACGTTGTGGCGCGAATTCGAGAAGAGGCATGCCGCCAGGGGTATAGGCGCGATGCGATCGCTGCGTCGCTGCGTACGGGGAGGTCGCATCTGGTGGGGGTTGTGGTGCCAGACCTGGAGAATCCGGTTTTTGGGCCAATTCTGGATGGGATCGCGGCGCGGCTTTCGCGGGAAGGCTATTACATGCTGGCCGCCGATGGCGGGGAAAGCGAAGGCGATCAGATCCGCCTGATCGACGAGTTGGCCGCCCGGCGTGTGGATGGGTTGATTTTGGCGACCGCGAAGCGGGAGGACCGGGCTGTGTCCGCGTGTCTGCAGGCGGGGATTCCGACGGTGCTGGTGAACCGTGGCGAGGACAGGCTGCGTGTGCCGACCGTGACGACGGACGATGAGTGCAGCGCGCGTCTCGCGGTTAAGTATCTGGTGGCCCAGGAGCATCGCCAGAATCGGGTATTTGGCGGGGCCGGGCAATTTATCAACGGGTGTTTTGCGGCGGCGGGGGTTTGAGGCGGCGATGGAAGCCGAAGGGTTGGATGTCAGGGCTGTCGTTATGGCCGCGGCTTATAACCGGGAAGCCGGGCAGGCGGCGGCGGCGCAGCTTATGGAGGTATGGCCGGATCTGACCGCGATTATCGCTGGGAACGATCTGATCGCGCTTGGGGCGTATCAAGAGATCAAGCGTCTTAGGCTTGCTTGTCCCAAGGATATCTCGGTCGTGGGGCATAATGATATGCCGCTTGTCGATATGGTCGCGCCCGCGCTGACCACGATCCATATTGGGCATACTGAAATGGGGACGGCAGCGGCTTCGGCCCTGCTTGATCAGATCGTAACACCGGGACGGCCGCCCAGGCTTACCTTTGTTCCCTCCAGGCTCATCATAAGAGGGTCGGTCGCCAGGCCAGGCAAGTAGCCGGGTTGGGGGATTAAATTTATTATTGACTTGTAGCTGAGCTCGTGCAATCGATCGCGCAATCTCGCGCGATCGATTGCACGAGCTCAACAAAGCAATATCGCATAGGAGGGGGGAGCCACATGAGTGCTACTCCGCAGAGGGAGGCGGTGCAGCAGCATCGGTCTCATATCATTGAAGACGCAGCCGCCGTGACGGGTGTGGTGCTCGACGCTATGTCTCACGCGCCGAGCGAGAGGCTGCCGAAGATTACGGCTTCCTTCGTACGCCATATGCACGAATTCGCCCGCGAGGTACGGCTCACCGAGGCGGAGTATGAAGTCGGGGCCGATTTCCTCAACCGCATTGGCCAAGCGGGCAACGATAAACACAATGAAGGTATTCTGTTCGCTGATGCCATCGGCTTCTCGACGCTCGTCTGCTTGTTGAATAATGGACAAAATGGCGTGACGGAGACTGCCTCCGCGTTGCTAGGGCCGTTCGGCGCATGTACTCGCCCGAGACGGCGAATGGCGGCTCGATCGTGCATATCCATGTGCGCGACCCGGCAATGGGCCGTCCCTCGATGGAGCTGAAGCTTTATGAGGATGTGGTTGCGCGTATCCGCGCCGCTAACTCCGAGCTGATCATTAATATAACAACGGGGCCTGCAGGACCCGAAGATCGCCGGGCCGGGAACGACATTGCAGCAGCCAGAGCAGCGCGTGGAGCACATTGCCGTGCTCAGGCCGGGTATTTGCGCGCTCAACCTGAACACAATGAACTCGGGTGGTGAAGTGGTGATCAATACGCCTGGCAATTCATGCCATGCGATGGCCCTGACATCCGGCTGCGGGTGAGCGGCCAGGGTAAGGTGCGTGCGCCCATTTGTAGGGTGAAGGATGGTTGTCTTGTCACCAGACGCCTCACCCGACGGGTGCCAGCGTTGCTGGGACAGCTTTTTTAGAGAGGCTTCATTCCTCATGGATATAAAGGAAGAGAATGAGAATATTGGACGATTTGGTTAGTTGCCGGACAGGGGCATAACAAGAAAAACGTACTCTTTGTTGTATGAAGCTGAACGATACTTGTTACTACTTTCCGAAGAAGGAAGAAAAACGGGGCTATATAAAAATACGGCAAAGAAATCGCCGGAAATATGGGAAGAAATGAGTTTTGGAATCTTTTATGAATCTGCTGGACCAAATCGTAACGCATGACCAGCGGTGTCGCGGAAGAGGAAAAATTTACAGTCGAATGCTTTTAGCAAAGTCTGCCAAGGTCGTATCGATTAGGTGATTTAATAAAATACGGAGGAATGGGATGAAGATTCGCAAAATGCTTATGGCTTGCGTCATGGCGCTCACGTGCTGCGGAGTTGGGCAAGCACTGGCTTCTGAAGCGCACTATGCGCTGGTTAAAAAGATTTTGGTGCCTGGCAAGCCTCTGACGGGATTCGACATCAGCTATGTCGATCAAAATACGGGGCATTATTTCCTGGCCGACGACGCCAATTCCGCTGTTGATGAATATGATATCATGAATGGCAAACTGATCCGGCGCTTCGGAGGTTTTGCCGGCTTCCATGGAGATATCTCGACGGCTGGTCCCGCAGGCATCGATGTTGTCGATGGCAACATGTGGGCTTCGAACGGCGATGGAACAGTTAGGATTTATAATCTTAAGACAGGCGAATTGGTTCACGTCGTTCCAACCGGAGGCAAGGATCGCGCGGATGAAATGGGTTATGATCCCAAGGATCAGATCATGGCCATCGAGAATGACAGCGATAATCCACCCTTCGTGACGCTAGTGTCCACCAAGCCAGGCTACCAGGTTCTTGGTCACATTCCGTTTCCGGAAGCGTCTGGTGGATTGGAAGAGCCGACCTACGATGCCAACAATGGCAAATTTTATCTTTCGGTACCGAATGTCGGCACGAGCCAAACAGATGGTGAGATTGCTGCAATTGATCCCACCACGGCAAAAGTGGTGCAGACGCTCCCAGTGCATAATTGTCTCTCTGCGGGTCTTGCCTTCGGTCCAAACGGTAATTTCGTGCTGGGTTGTGATGCCGGTTCGGCAGATTCCAAGTTGCCGCCTTTGACATTAATTATGAATGACAGCGGAAACGTCGTCGCGTCAATCAATCAGGTCGGTGGCGAGGATGAGGTTGCTTATGATCCTATCTCCAACCAATATTTTGTCGCTGCAGCAGGCATGCCCAGCGGTGGTGTGATCGGTGTGATTGATGCCGCAAGCAACAAATGGGTCGAGAACGTGCCAACCGGCACAGGGCATTCGCACTCGCTTGCTGTTGACGATAAGAACGGTCTTCTGGTTGTTCCGCAGTCAGTAAAGGCAAGCGGTTGTGGTACGCAGGGTTGCGTCGGCATATACGCGCCAACAGCCAATTAATACGAGGCAATAAAAAACTAAACTGGTGAGGCTCGGCAATCGTGAAGATTGGCGAAAAGGGGGATTTCTAATCAATGACTTAGAAGTGTTTTGTAGCGCTCTGCGCCGGCGCGCTGGCGATGAGTGTAATGGCAGTGCCTTCGGCCAGTTACGCGGTTGGTACCGGTAACGGTGGCGGTATCGGTTTCGGAAGTCTTAATTTCGAAAACTACAACATCGAAGATCTCGGACCGTTGAGCGGTACATGGCAAATCGCAGGAGGTACGGACGCATTTGCTTCCGTACTAAACAATCCTTCGCCCAACATGGCTGGACACGGCGTTAACACCTCAGTCAGCATGGGGTCCGTTTACCTCCGCGTCGACAAGCCGACTGGTTTGCTGCAGTTCCGTATGAATGCTGGCCTGATCCAGGATCCGGTAATGGGACTCACGACCAATAATGGCGCCTTCAACAGCGTTGCGCCATATGGTTCGGCGTACAATCCATTGTCTCCTCCCGTTGTGTCGTGGTGGATTACGTTGCAGCCTTCGCCATATTGGGACATCTCAGCTGGTAAGCAAGCGCCAGTTGAAGGCATTGAAGGAATCGTCGGATTTACAAATCCAACCTTTTTTGTCTCAGGTCTTAACGCGATGCAGCTTGTATCGGGCTATGGTCCACAGCTCGACCTTTACTATGGTCCGGCGACCTTCAATCTGCAGTGGTCTGATGCTGACAATACCCATCGTATGAATATCGTAACGGCAGCACTCACCTATAATTTAAACCAAAGCGGTACAGATTTTTTGATGGCTTTTGGTCATACAAATCTTGGTCATACCGGTAATCCAGGGCAGCCCCATGCGGGTGTCGGTTTCGGTTTCAATCAGGCTAACAGTAGTCTGATCGGCGGCGGCGGCCAGTTCTTTTTGGGTAAGTGGATGATTGTCCCGGAAGCGCAGTTTCAGTGGCTGCCGAAAAGTTCTGTATCCGGCTCATCCAACAGCCCGCGGCCGCTTACAACCTATTACGAAGCCTCGGCGATGACTGACTTTACTTACCAGTTCGCAAAGGAATGGACGGCGACATTTCAGCCAGAGTATATTTATCAGAAAGGGGACAAGAACGATCCCAACCAGAATCTCTTCGGCAACTTTCTGCAAGCCGGTTCGCCGTTAGCACCTGGATCCTTCAGCCCCGGAATGAGCATGCTGGGCCTGCAGGCCAACGTGACGTGGCAGAGGAAGAATATCTTCGTCGAACCGACCGTTGCGTATACCCATCTCGCGGGGATTCAGTCCGGCACGGGATACGGAGTCCATGGAAATGCCAACGATCAGGTAGTAGCGGTTCTCGACATTGGCTTCTTGATCGGAAAATACTGAGATTTGTCAGAATATTTGGAGTTTTATAAGAATGCCAGTCTACGCGCCATGCTCTAAAGCTTTGCACGCGATGAGGCATGGTCGCGTCTTGACGGCAATCTTCCGGAGACCGATACCCTGTGCGGCCTATACGATGGCTAATATCGTCTTGATGGGTCTGTCTGGCTGCGCGACTTATAGTCCTGAACCGCTGGCAAAATCCGCGGCATTAATGCCGCGGATAAGCGAGCTGCGTCATAATGTCCCCGTTAGCGGACCGGATACTCCGCCCATTGACATTGATGTTACAAAGGCGCTGTCGGTAGATCAGGTGGGGCTGCTCGCTGTACTGAACGACCCCGACTTAGCGATCGAGCAGGGGCAGATAGATCAAGCATACGCTGATCTTATCTCTGCGCGGACGCTTCCAAATCCATCCCTGACAGCAGGTGTTGCCTCGCTGATCAGTGGCCCAGGTTCGACGCCAGCCTATTCCGCATCGGTAATGCAGGACATCACGTCTCTCATTACCTACAAGGCTAAAGTTGCGGCGGCACGTTCCAGCTATGATTCTGTTAATGCTCAATTGCTTTGGCAGGAATGGCAAGTTGCCCAACAGGCGCGTCTTCTTACGGTCCAGATCTATGGTGGAATGCAAGAGATACAGATCGACACGCAGGAAGAACGCATTTTGTCTGATGAGCTAAAGCAGATTCAGGAGGCGGCTGGCGGAGGAAATCTAGATCTGACCGATGAGGCACCGCTGCAAGCAAATCTGGCGGCAGCACAGTCATCCTTGGCTTCCGCGAAACTTGACTATCTTAAGAATTGGCAGGAGCTGGATGCACTTCTCGGTCTGCAACCGGACGTCCACTTTTCGATTAATTTTCCAGAGATTGCGCCGCTGCCAACAGATACCGCATCTTTGTTAGAGACTTTGCCCAACCGAAGGCCCGATCTTGTTGCTCTAAGGCTCGGCTACGAATCTTCCGAAGAAAAACTGCGCGCAGCCGTTCTATCACAATTTCCTCCTTTGTCCTTTGGGGCATCCGGTGGAACGGATACATCGAACATATTGTCAATCGGACCTCAACTTACGGTGGATTTGCCAATCTTTGATCGAAACCAAGGCGGCATTGCATCGGCAAAGGCCACTCGCGAAATTCTGCATGCCCAATATCAAGCAGAGTTGGATTCGACGGTGGGCACAGTGCATGCCCTGGAGGCTCAGCTCTCTGCCCTCGAAGGCGATCTTGCCTATGCTGAAAGCTCTGCTGACGTAGCGAAGACGACGTTAGAAAAAGCTGCCAGTGCTTATGAGGATGGAAGTCTGGATATCCGCTCCTTTGCCGATTACCAGACCGCGACATTGGATCGTGAGCTTGACGTAACCCACCTTCAAACGCAACTGAACTCAACTAGGCTGGCACTTGAAATTGAGCTTGGAATCGGCCTTCCCCAGATGCGTATGGCGCCGCAATCCGGTGCCGGCGGCGCACAGATACAGCAGGTGACACATTCATAACTCGCTTATTCCTTGCTCCGCTCGCCGCGGGATTTTTGGCAAGCTTCAGTATGCAAATGGCGAGAGCCGACCAGCAACCAAGCGTATTGGTGACACTTACTCCGCTGCAGCAAGGAGCCTTACCGCATATCGTTACCGAGTATGGAAATGTCGGTAGTTATTCGTCAGGTAAGCAGACGCTAGTGGCGCCGGTTCAGGCGGAGGTTACGGGTGTATTTGTACGTAGTGGAGAGGCTGTTTCGCAGGGCGCACCGCTTGTTCGCTTGACACCTAGCCCTACCAGCCTTTCAGCTTACAAGCAGGCGCAAGATGAACTTGAGCTTGCCACTGCGCTTACTGTCCGCATGAAATCGATGGTGTCTGGTCATCTTGCAACCGAAGAGCAGTTACTGCAGGCGCAAAAGGACGAGGCTGACGCGCGTTCTACCCTGGCAACTCTGCTGGCTCAGGGTGCAAACGGTGCGCATACAGTGGCAGCGCCATTTGCCGGTGTCGTGACAGCAGTCGATGCCGTCCAAGGTGCCATCGTTTCGGAGGGAGACGGGCTTGTGCAACTGGCGCAACCTGGCGCGTTCGAAGTTGAGGCCGGAGTTGTTCCCAGCGATGCGGTGGCGATCAATGTCGGTGATCCGGTGGAATTAACTCCGTTAGGCGGCGGCGAGCCTCTGGAAGGTAAGGTGATATTTCGTGGCGCCTTGGTGGATTCCTCAGATGGTTTTGTGCCGGTAGAAGTGTCAGTCCCGGCAGGGCAGGCCATGCTAGGTGAGATGTTCCGTGTCGACATAACGGCGGGCACGGTGCGGGGTTTTATCGTACCGCACGCTGCCGTGCTGATCGATGATTCTGGCAATAGCTACGTCATCCAAGCGCACGATATGATAGCGAAACAAATTCCGGTTCAGGTACTCGATGAAAATAACGGCGAGGATGTAGTCAGTGGTCCTCTGGACGCCCACGCTCCGGTGGTGCTTGCTGGTAATTACCAGCTTGATGACGGCATGAGTATTCGGGTGGACGATGCGAAGGTGGAGGCGTCCGCTCAATGAACTTCGTCGGTTGGGTAGAGCACCATCGCCGGTCGCTTCTTTTCGTTGTAGTTGCGTTGGCCGTGGCCGGGGCATACGCGGCTACGGTTATGCCAGTGGGGCTGTTTCCGGTCGTGAGTTTTCCGCGTATCCGGGTGGAGGTCGATTCCGGTACACGGCCACCGCGGCAGCAACTTCTTGACGTAACAGCGCCAATCGAGGCCGCATTACGCCAGATTTCCCAGGTGGAGGACGTTAAATCGACCACGTCTCGCGGATCGACGGAGATTTTCGTCGATTTCCCCTGGGGAACAAATATGAAGCAGGCGCTTCTTGGCGTGCAATCGTCGTTGTCGCAGATACTTCCAAATCTGCCGGCGGGAACGTCATATGATGCGATCCAGATGCTGCCAAACGTGCTCATGCCATTCTCGGCCTATTCTTTAACTTCGAGTACAGTTTCCCAGGTTGAACTTCGAAATCTCGCCCAAAATCAAATCGCGCCGATGCTGATGGGGATTTCTGGTGTCTCGTATGTCGGCACGTTGGGTGGTCAGATCAGCCAGATCCAGGTTTCGCTCGATCCCACGAAACTTAAAGCATTTGGATTGACGGTTGCAGACGTATCCGATGCGATCGATCAGGGAAATGCGCTGGAAGCAGTCGGAAGTGTGCAGGACAACGATCTTCTCTATCTGATCATTGGCAATAATGGCTTTAGCAACATTGAACTCGGTGCGCAATGCTACGCTGTCGACCCCGAAGGGTGGCATCGTCAAACTCGCCGATCTTGGCTCTGTGCAGGCTGGCGTTCAGAAGCAATTTATGCTGGTCGAGGACCAAGGGCGGCCGTCTGTCGAATTTAATATTTATCAGCAGGCGGACGCGAATTCAGTTGCCCTGCAAAACGAGGTCGAAGCCCGTTTGCAGGATTTCATGAAAACCCAGTCGCCAGAGATTCATCTGGTAAAGTGGTATGATCAAACGCAGCTTGTCCGCTCCTCTGCCACGGCGGTGGAAGAGGCGATCCTGATCGGGTTGGTATTGGCGGCGCTCGTATTGCTGGTGTACCTGCGTAACTGGCGGGCTACGCTGGTCGCGATGGTGATTGTGCCGATGTCGATGCTGATTACCGTCATGTTGCTTTACGCGCTCGGTATGTCGTTCAACATCATGACGCTTGGCGGCCTTGCGGCGTCGATTGGTTTGGTGATTGACGACGTCATCGTGATGATCGAGCAAATTGCACGCCGGGCTGGAAGGGCTGAACTGAGTCGTGCACGAGGAATGGTTCTGGTGGCGGCCAGAGAGTTTTTGCCACCGCTAACAGGATCCAGCCTGGCAACGATTATTATTTTCGTACCACTGGCTTTTTTATCCGGCGTTACCGGTGCGTTCTTTCGCTTTTTGTCGCTGACCATGGCCACGTCGCTGGTTATCTCGTACCTGCTGACAGCTTTTACCGTCCCGCTGATGGCTCGCACTGTCATCGATTTCCAGAAATGGCATGACCCAGAACACGGCCGAGAAAGTTGGATGAGGAGGACGCATGGGCGTACTTTGAACGCCCTATTCCGCCGCCCCTACCTGATTGCGGTTATTGCTGCGGCCATCATCGGTACAGGTTACGTGGCCTACACGCATGTTGGCTCAGGCTTTTTGCCGGAGATGGACGAAGGCGGATTCGTGCTTAATTACCAGACTAACCCGGGAACATCGCTGGA
Organism: uncultured Pseudomonadota bacterium; assembly: GCA_963794625.1. Taxonomy (GTDB): domain Bacteria; phylum Pseudomonadota; class Alphaproteobacteria; order Acetobacterales; family Acetobacteraceae; genus Acidocella. The sequence goes on along the minus strand of CAWCEU010000008.1, from coordinate 1,024,325 downwards.
CGAGAGTAACCGCGAACTGCAACAGGTGGAGCAGATTCTCAAGCAGAATCCATATGTGGCGGCCTATTCCCGGCGTACTGGTGCGGGGCTTGGCGGTGACCTGAACGAGCCCAACCAGGGTGATTTCTATGTTCGCCTGGTCGATGCGGGAAAACGTCCGGGAATCGAGCAAATTATGGGCAACATATCGGACCAGATCTCGGCCCAGGTCCCAGGCGTCGATTTCGATACGGACCAGCTGATGAGCGATATGATTGGCGACCTCGTGGGACGGCCGGAACCCGTTGTGATCGACCTGAGCGCCAGAGACCCGTCGGTACTGGGCGACGTTGCGCAGAATGTCGCAACCGCCATCTCGAATGTTCCCGGCGTAGAACCGGCTTCGGTCAATAATGGTGTCGTGCCGGCAGGAGACGCTCTTGATATTCATGTCGATCCGGCGCTTGCTTCGCTGCAAGGAATGACGCCCGCCGACGTGATCGGTCAGGTGAACGCTGTGCTGACTGGCAATGTCGTAACCCAATATCTGGGTACCACGCAGGATGTGGGTGTGAAGCTGACGGTAGATCCTCCACAGGATGACGTAACTCGGCAGAATTTGCCGGATCTACCGATTCGCGCTCCAAATGGGCACGTATTCCCGCTTGGTCTCGTCGCTAAAGTAAATTTTGTTGCTGGGCAGCCGGAGATCACCCGCCAGAACCTTGCTGAAATCGTCTCGGTTACAGCAACGATCGGCGGCCGCGACCTCGGCAGTACGATCCGGGACATCAGATCGACGCTCGGCAAACCGGGCCTGCTCCCGGCCGGTGTGACCTACACGTTGGGCGGCTTATATAAACAACAGCAGATCGCATTTGCCGGCATGATCAGGGTATTTTTTGCGGCACTCATTGCGGAAGTGGTGCTGCTATTGTTTCTTTACGAACGTTTCTTGTTGCCCCTTATCATCATCGTAACATCCGTGATGTCAACGGGAGCGGTGTTTGTCGGACTTTGGATCGCAGGTGTTGAACTCAACATCACTGCTTTGATGGGCATGGTGATGATTCTAGGCATCGCTACCGAAATGGCGATTTTTTACGTCTCGGAATATCAGGAGTTATGCAAGACCGTGCCGCCTCGCCAGGCACTTTTTGATGCTGCGTTGAATCGGCTACGGCCCATAGCGATGAGTACGCTTGCGATGATCCTGGCACTGATGCCGCTTGCAATTGCCATCGGCGGGGCAGGCGATCAGATGCAGCAACCTTTAGCCATCGCCATTATCGCTGGGATTATTGTCCAGTTACCACTCGTGCTGTTGGTCATGCCAGTGCTGATCAGCTTTGGGCTTCGGCGTTGAGAATCCAACCTTGAGCCTTCTTGTCGGGCATCGCAGTGTGTTGAGTTGGGATGGAGGTTTCTAATTTTGGGTATTTAATATTATATCAAATCAGATTATTGCAACGCGGCTATGGCCGGTAAGGAATGACACTACGGCGTAGTGTCGGCCCCGCCCGGCGGAAAGTATAAGAGGCATGCTGGCCAGAAGCGTCCGGTAGCCCGGGTAGGCTGGTATTTGCCGACGCAAAAATCTCGATTATGAGCTTGAGTTCGCACTTTGGATTGGTAAGGGAAGCGAGCACGGCGAAGTGATCCAGATTGGTGATGCGGCGAACCATATCGTAAGATATTCTCTGCTCGATGATTGGTCGGCACGGGATATTCAGGCTTGGGAATATCAGCCCTTAGTGCGTTTCCTAGGCTAGAGTTTTGCGTCGACCATCAGCCTATGGGTGGTGAAAGCTGAAGCGCTGGCGCCATTCCATCTTGCGCAATCCGCCCCTGCGGTGGGCGCCCCACGCCCTTTGTCCTATCTCTGGAACGAAGCAGACCAGGAAGGCGGCGCTTATGACATCGAATTGGAAGTGCTATTACTGGCACCTTCTATGCATGTTGCGTCTGGAGGATTTTTTCGGATCGGGCACGATTTCCGCACCGGAAGCCGAAGAGGTATGAGGTTTGCTTGAACGGACGGAGAATTGAACGAATCCGTAGATTATGGCTATAGGAGAGGAGCGCTATCCTCTGCAAAATGGTGATGAAATCATCATGCGCGGTGGTGCGCGGCAGCCTGGATTTGCCATGATAGGGTTCGGTGAAGCAGGGGGACAATTCGTCCTGCCCGATCGCTTGTCGGCCTTAGCCGTGCCGGCACTGAGAAAAAATATGACCGAGGTTCTTCAAGGCTGTAAAGTCTTTGGACTTACCAATTCGTCCGATTTGCGGAATGGGGGGGCTTATGGTAGTTTTGACGCAATAGCGATTGGCTCTAGGCAGTTCGCGAAGATATTGGAGGAATTTTTGGACTCCCATTCCGGTTCGAAGCTGCCGGTAGCAGAGCTTGACTGGAAAGGCGCCCCTGTATGTATTCTGCAGGCTGAATTTGGGCGAGCGACTGTCAATTTAATCGACCGGCCCCTCGTTGAACACGCACACCGCGAATTCAACATTCTATTCAAATTGGGTGGGCATGATTCCGTGTTTCGCGTTGGCGACCAGGATATGGTTCTGGATGATAACGCCGTGCTTATCTTCAGGTCCTGGATGCCGCACGCCAAGGCCTCGAATACGGAAGGCCCAAGTCTTATTCTTTCGATGCTTGTGGAACCGCAATGTCTGGTCCGGCTGCTAGGCACACCAGGTGCAACGCCAGAAACCTTGTTTCCCAATGTGCGTGAGGAAATATCGGAAGAAATACAGCTATACGCGTACAGATTTGCCGCTGCGATTTCGAACCAGCTTACCTCTGAAAAAGTCGATGGCCAGGATTTGGCGACCGATCTGCTCCGCGCGCTTGCGCGCGAGTATGCGGACCCTGCGCTTGCGCGCAATGTGCTGGCGGCGGCGCGACCGGTCGATTACCGGATACGTAAGGCATTGGCATATATTCGGGATCATGCAACGGAAAGCCTCAAAAGCGATGACATCGCACGGATGGTAGGCTTGTCCCGTTCGCGGTTCTTTGAGCAGTTCCGGCGTTGTGTCGGTGCCACTCCGCAGCATTATATAGATTGGACACGGCTTGGCATCGCCACGCGCTGGCTGAGCAATAGTGATCGCCCATTGACGGAGCTGGCGGAGAAGCTTGGCTTCAGCGCGCATAGTCATTTTACGCGTTTCTTTACCCAGCATGTAGGCGTTGCACCAAGCGAATTCCGCAGGCAGACCATGGGCATGACGGAGGTTTCCCGTCAGGACCAGAAGCAGGAAGACAATATAACTTGATTCCGCCAATTGGCGGGGCGTGCTTGGCGCGCCCGGCCTGTGCGTTCAGTTGAGCTGGATGGACGAGACCGAAGCGAACGCCGGACGCGCGGAGATACGTTCATACCATATATGCAACGCCGGGAGAGTGGGACGCTCGATATCGAGGGCGAACCAGCGGTGTGTGCTGATGCCAAGAGCGATATCGGCTATGCTGAATTGCGTTCCCCCCGCATAATCCGTTTCTGAAAGATGACGGTCGAGAATTGTAAAGGAATCGGCGACGCTTTTTGCTGCGAGTTCCATTGTTTCTCCCGCAGGTGCCGCGGCGGGGCGATGGATAAGCATGAAGAGGGTTCGCAGCCGCCATCCTAATGCAATCATCTGCCAGTCCAGCCATTGGTTTATCGGCGCGGCTTCATGACGTGCTGCTGGGAATAGGCTCCGTTTCGAATCGCCGCTGGCAAGATAACGCAGAATCGCGTTTGATTCCCAGAGAATGAATCCGTTGTCGTCAATTGTCGGGATCAACCCGTTGGGATTGCGTGTGCGATAGGTGGGATCATCAAGCCCACCAAATTTTCCACCCAGATCTGCGCGTTCATACGGAAGAGCTAATTCCTCGCAACACCAAATCACTTTTTGCGTATTGGTGGATGTGGCGCGGCCCCAAATTTTTAACATGTTTTCCTCGTTTCTTATTCCGTTGGAATGTCGCGCTTCCGGTGATGAACGCGCATTGACCCGCTTACCCGATCATTCCGTGGTATGCAGCCATGGCACCGCACCATGTGGTCATTTCTGGACGAAACGGTAAAACGCGGGATGCCTTGTTCAAGAAGTTCGTGTCTTTATGGCTTAAAGATTTCGACGGCTACGGTGCGTATGACGGTCCGTTGCAGTGCAATGAGAACAATTGGAGGAAGCAATGTCAGACACATCTAATATCCCCTCTTCGTTTCACGAAGATGCCCACCGTGGCGTAGGGCGGCGCGGGCTTGCAGCTCTCATTGGTACAGGCGCGCTTTTGGGGGCGGCGTTGACAGGGCGGGCGAATGCCCAAGATGTAAGCGGTAGCCCGCTTGTGTCGCTTCCATCCGGCACGCTGCATACGCTGCCCTCCAACAGCCAGACAGTTCTGCCGGGCGCGATGGACCCGGCAGCGCCTTCCGTGCTGACAATCGATTCCGGCGATACCGTCTATTACCCGAACACGTGGTTCAACTGGGGTAACAAGCCGAAATACGGGATGACATTCGCGCAACTGGGCCCGATCAGGAAGCAGTTTCCCGGCGGCCCGTTCTCGTTGCTCGGTCCGATTACGATGCGCGGCGCCGAGCCGGGCGATGTGATCGAATGCAGGATGCTGCGTCTGCGGCCGGCCGGTTGGGGTTGGAATTCGGCACCGAAGGGCGTAGGCGCGTTACCTACCGATTTCAGCGCGTCGTACATCCATTATTTCCGCTTCAACGAAGCCCGTACAGCAACCGATTTCGGCAAGGGTGTGACCATTCCGCTTTCGCCTGTGCAGGGCTTTATGGCAACGCAGCCCGCTGGCACGGATTCGGTGAGTTCCGTTTTGGTGGGGGCCACCGGCGGCATGGTTGCGTTACGTGAAATCACCGTGGGTACGTCGCTGTTTCTGCCTGTTGAGGTGGAGGGTGCACGCATCTACACAGGGGGTTCATGGGCCGCGGTCGGCGATGGGCTGGTCGATAACGTCGCAATTGAAACCGCGATGGAAGACCTGCGCATCCAATACGTCCTCCATAAAAAGGTTGCGATGGATGGTCCGGTCGCTGAAACGCCAGATAGCTGGATCGTGCTCGGGTATGGTCCCGATTTAGAGGGCGCGCTGACCGTTGCCCTGCGCCGGACGATTGCGTGGTTGAGCGCGGCGACTCCGCTTTCACCTCAGGATGTCTATTCGCTGTGCAGCATCGCGGGCAGCTTCAGGGTTTCTCAATACGCCAATCAACTGCATACGGTTTACAAATCAAAACAAGGTCAGGCGATGTACGTGTCCATCCCGAAGAATGTGTTTAGCGGCACGTTGTTGCAAGGTATCTCTCAGTCGCTGCGGCCGGTGGCGTGATGGACGTCGCGCAACGGGAGCGCGGCGTGCTACCTGGTATTCAACCGTCGCGCCAGGGGGCACGGTTTGCCGCTGTTATTCTTTGCGCATTCGTCGCTTTTTTTGATGGCTTCGATACGCAGGCCGTAGGGCCTGCGGGGCCGTCCATTGTGGCTGCCCTGCACCTGCACCTGGGCGCGCTGGGGGCTGCTTTTAGCGCTGCGCAGGTTGGGTTCCTATTTGGGGCGTTCACCTGCGCGCCGTTAGGCGATCGTTTCAGCCGCAAGCAGGTGTTGCTAGCTTCAATGATGGCAATTGCGATCGCCGCACTTGGCACCGCTACGGCACATTCGTTTCCGCAATTGCTTTTCTGGCGTGTAGTATCAGGGCTTGGCCTCGGTGGCGCAACACCGAACTTCATTTCTATTGCCGCAGAGTTTTCACCTGCAGCGATACGTGCCCGTGTGGTGACGTTGTTGTGGGCGGCTGTACCCCTTGGCGGCATCGCGGGGTCTTTGACGAGTGCGGTGGCGCTGGCGCATCATCATTGGCAGTTCGCCTTTTATGTCGGCTTTGCCGCGCCGTTGGTACTTGTGCTGGTGATGTGGGTGAAGCTGCCGGACTCATCCGAGCACATAAAAGCACAGCCAGGGAAATTCATTGCGCATGTTGTGGATCTATTTGCCACGCAAGCGTGGACGACGTTGTGGCTATGGCTTACCTCCTTCATGCTCTGGATGATGCTGATCGTCAGCGCATATTGGACTGCGCCGTTAATGAAGCTTGCGGGCTTCTCGCCCGCGTCAGCCGCTACATTGCTCGCATTCTTCAACGTAGGCGGGATAGTGGGTACGATTGGCGCTGGTTTGACGATAGGCAAGTTGCGCCCGCACCAGGTGCTGCTGTTTGCCTTGCCCATCTCTGGCATCTTTCTCATTCTGCTGGCGTTTGCGACCTCGCACACCCACAGCGAATTCACGTTTGTTGCTTTTGCCGAGATTTTCGTCGGCTTCTTTGAATTGGCTGCGGGTGGTGCGATTCTTGGGTTGTCTGCGGAGCTCTATCCCGGTGAAATCCGCGCCACCGGCGTCGGTTGGGCGTTGAGCGTCGGCCGTCTCGGTTCCATAGTTGGACCGAGCCTCGTAGGAACTATGGTCTCCGCAAACTGGCAAGTTTCGAGCATATTCTTTGCGCTTGCCGTGCCAGCATTTCTCGCTTTTTGCTTCGTCCTCTTCCTTTCAAAGCGGGTCGGCCCGCCAGTTACTCAGGAGACTTGCGTACTATGAGCCAATCACAACATTCACGATCGGTGGCAATGATAAATCTAGAAACGGCTCAGTCGGCGATTAATGCCGCCGTGACTGCCGCGAAAGCGCAAGGATTGAACTTGAGCCTTGCGGTGGTCGATGCCGCCGGGCATCTCGTCGCCGCCGCCAGGATGGATGGTGCGCCATTCGTGACTCTCGACATAGCGCGTGGCAAAGCGTTTGCTTCCGCCGCGACCGGCGGACAATCCGGTAAAGCTCTGGCACAGCGCTTTCTGGAAAATCCGATGGTATGGGGCAATGTCGGATCCCTTGGCAGCGGCGCCCCCTTGCTGCCGGCTCAGGGAGCACTTCCGATCTTCGTCGATGGAGCCTGTATTGGAGCGATGGGGGCCAGCGGCGCTCCCTCTGCCGTGGATGAGGCGATCATCGCCCACGCCATTTCCACGATTGGTGGAGCCAGCGCATGAAAATCATCGCATTCGAGGATAAAGGTGCTACGAAGCTTGGCGTCATGCGCAGCAATGATGCCTTTTTACCGCTCACGGATGTTTTGCCCGAATTTCCAAATGACCTCATCGAAATTTTTGAGATGCAGGATGGTCTGGCGCGGATCGAGCAGGCGGTGGCAGGCAAAGCGGGAACGCGTGCCCTAGCCGATGTGACGCTCAAACCTTTCTTACACCGTCCCAACGCGATGTGGGCATTGGCGCTTAATTTCAAGACCCATATCAAGGAAACTGGACTCACGACGTCATTCGACTTCCCTCATCTCTTCATGCGTACCGAGGCATCTTATGTCGGTGCGGGTGAAGCTTTGAGGGCGCCATTGCCAGATATTGCCCGAGCTTTCGACTATGAGGGGGAGCTCGGTGTGGTCATTGGGCGGCCGGGACGCTACATTCCTGTCGAGCGGGCGTTGGAGCATGTTGGCGGTTATACTTGTCTTAATGAGGGCTCGGTACGTGAATATCAGATTTCACAACCGGCAATTCGGTCTTGGCAAGAATTTCGAGGCTTCCGGCTCTTACGGCCCCTGGCTTGTGACGGCCGACGAATTCGGCGACCCCGCAGAGCAAAGAGTCTCGACGCGCGTGAACGGCGTGCTACGGCAGGATGCGCCACTCAGCGATATGCTATTCAGCGTGGCACAGGTCATCAGCTATCTGTCGGACGGCTATATGCTGCGAGCGGGAGATTTGATCGCCATGGGGACGCCAGGTGCCCTTCCGCCTAAACCGGACGATATCGAAGGACAGGATATGACAAAACAATACGGCCCCTTCAAGGTGCCGGGGCTCGTGCATATGCGGCCAGGTGATATCGTAGAGGTCGAGATCAGCAAACTTGGCGTGTTGCGTAATCCAGTGATTGCCGACCAGCGCTGAACGAAGCGAAATTTTGAGTAAAAAAATAACCTGAGATCGTAGGCGGTCTCAGGTTATCCATTGCGCTACACCCATACCGCATCGTGCTGGCGGGGCTGTAGACGTCTGTCTAGATCGTTGCCCGGCACTCTCGGCGCTGGATCATGTGCGCGGAAGAATCCGCTGTTATTGACAGCGCAGCCTGCGCCACGCGCCGGGGCTGATCCCGGTGATTTTGGTGAAAATGCGCGTCATATGCGCCTGGTCGGCAAAGCCGCATTGCAGGGCGATATCCACTAGCGGTTCGGCGGTTTCACTAAGGTAAATCTGCACCCGCTTCACACGCTCATGCAGCAGCCAGCGATAAGGCGGCAGGCCAGTGGTCTGTTTGAAGGCGCGGATGAAATGGCCACGTGAATAGCCACACTCAGCGGCTAACTCATCGAGGCTTATATCGGCGGTAATGTCATCGAGCAGCCGCGAAGTAACACGGCGCAGTTGCGCCAAGCCGAGTCCCGCGCGTGGCGAGGAAAAGCCCGCGGCAGGGCGGCGTATGCCGCTATGATGGATTGCGACATGTATCGCCATGGCGGTGAAGACATGATCAGTGAAAAGGCCAATCGCTTCCCAGGGGCGTGCCAGGACGGGCAGCAGCGCGTTAACGAGACCCAGCAACACCGTATCGCGGGCGGAAACATCCGGAGTGATGAGCGTTTCAATTCTTGGACACTTCAATTCGTTCGAGATTACGTCAAGGGCGGCGTACGGAATATAGGCATGGAAGGAATCCACCGGGTAGATGATATTCGACACCCAATGCTCCGCCATGTCGTGAAAGCTCAAGCGCCCAGCGTCGGAGGCCGGCAAGAGCTGCCAACGGCCGTTCCGCCAGATATCCCGCTTCGGGGCGGGGCGAAGCAATACCACCATCATGAACATCGGAGCCGGCTCGTTGCCTGCGCTTATGCCGGAGGGGAGGGCGGCGCGGTAGCGGCCAGCAGCAAATCCCGGGTAACTTCCATGGCCGGCAGAGAGATGCTGTATCTCATCCACCATTGCACGCTCGGCCCAGAACGGTTGATCCGCTCTCACGGGTTTTCGAAGAGGTGCCGAAGATGCCATGATGCACTCCTTACCGTGGGTACTTAGCTTGCGGGGATTCGCTGCTGTCAAGATAAAATCGCGCCTAAGAAATGACTTCAATCTTGGCTGGTGGCGGGTGCACCGGCTTTAGTCTTACTACGTTTGGTTCGGTTACGCCGTTTGGACATTCTGTTTCCGGCTGGGAGCCTGTTATTGTTCGCCTGGATATTGGCCTCGTTCGCATGTGGTTCGATGCAGAAAATGGCCACATCATTTTACAGAGCCGCCTTACCATTTCTCACCATCCCCCGAGCCAGCAGACGCTCGACCAAATCCCGCTTACGCAACGTCATCATCCGCGGATAATGCGTCCAGAAAAATTCTCAACGAGAGGCAAGTTAGTTGGACGAATTGGTAAGCAATGGAGACTTCCCACCATAGCAAGAGAGTTAATTCAGTCGTACGTCGACAAAGACGGGCTGCTGCGTGGCCGATCCACATAAACTTATGATTCTTGAGAGAAACGATGGCTGAATACACGATATATGGGCACGGCCCGGAGCATGTTTTGGTACTGCACGGTTGGCTCGGAGACTCGACTGTGTTCGTCCCGATGTTACCGGCGATAGACCTATCCGCCATGACATTCGCTTTTATGGATTATCGTGGTTACGGCAAGTCCCGCGCGCTGCTGGGGCAATACACTGTCGAGGAGATCGTCTCCGACGCCATCTCGCTTGCCGATACGCTCGGCTGGACTCGCTTTCATGTGCTCGGCCATTCGATGGGCGGTAAGGCCGCACTTCGGCTCGCGACAAGTTACCCGGATCGGGTGGAGCGGATTGTGGCAACCACGCCCGTGGGGGCATCAGCGGTGCCCTTTGAAGCCAGCGGATTGGCATTGTTTGAAGGTGCTGCAAAGTCTTTAGAAAATCGGCAAACAATCATAGATATAACGACGGGTAACCGCCTTCCACCTGCCTGGGCTCGAAATCTCGCGGAAGCCTCATGGCACAATTCAGTACAGGAGGCGTTCTTAGGCTACTTCAGATCCTGGTCCACAAGCGACTTCGCCGCAGAGGCTCGGGGTTTGTTGGCTCCAATCCTCGTGCTCGCCGGAGAGCATGATGCAGGGGTAACGGTGGAGGCCATACGTGCCACCTATCTTGCTGACTATCCAAATGCCGAACTCCGCGTGTTGCCCAATGCCGGACACTACCCAATGCAGGAGACACCAATCAGCTACGCCGGAGAGATCCAAAAATTCTTCGGTCAAAATTAGTCAGCTTACGCCCGAGACCGCCTGTGGTCTCGGGCTGTCTTTACGTCTGTTACGTCAATACAAACTTCAATATGGCACGCAGCGCTGCTGTCTACCATCGAAGTTGATATTGTTCTGAGATAAAAATATTCATCTAAAAGCAGAGCAAAACACTACGGGAGAAACGATCTTGACCAAGCTACACCTCAAAGCGGTTTGTCTGACGTTTGCCTGCACGGCCCTTTCTTTGGCGCACGCCGCCAAAGCGGCCTCAGATCTGGATGCCTCCTCTCTGGCGCGGGCCGAAACGGCACTTGACCAACATGCCGCCACGACCTCGCTGTCAGACATCAATGCCCTGCTGGACTCTTCGTTCGAATGGACCAATGCCCAGGGGCTAACGCGAAACAAGACGGAAAGCTTGGCTGCCGGTTCGGCCTTCTTCAAGGATCTCGGCGCGAAGGCGCTCACAACAAACGCATATGCCTATGATAAGCTCGGCTTTGTTCGTGGAACGACGCAGAATATACGCTTTCTGCATGTCTGGGAGAGAGGGCCGGATGGCTGGCAACTGCTTGTCAGCCTCGACACGCCCATTCTTCCCATGATTCCCCGGCACGCTGCCACCCCCGGAGATTGTGACAATCCTTGCCGCGTCCTCCCTTACACACCGCAGACTGCCATGGATCAGGCCATTCTCGCCACCTGGCAGCAGGAAAAAATGGATGAGTGGCATCCTAACCCTAACGACTGGGCGCGCGGCATCGCTGACGAATTCATGATCATCAGCAGCAGGATAGCTTATACAAAGCTGCAACGGGTTGCATTTGCCAAAAAGGAACAAGCCACCGGCCTTGGCGCGCCCGGGGATCCGATCATTTCCATGAGTATCCGGGATTTCGGTACTGAAAATGCGCTGATGGTGTCAACGCATTTGCCCTATCGTGGCGGCAAGCCTTACGATGATGTGCGCGTCTGGATTTATCGCGACGGGCGATGGCAACTGGCGATCAGCCAGCAGACCACCATTCAAGCCGCGACGCCGCTGCCCGGCGTGGCGAGCCCCGGCGGATAGTTTTACGGAAAATCATATCTTCGAGGTGTTGAAGGCTTGCGCTCAGAATTTTCTTGCGGGACTTGAAAAGTTACACCAGTCAATACCGCGATCAAGCAACTAAGAGGTGATCCCATTGAGTTGGAGTTTTCGAATTATAATCTCGAAATTCCATGAAAACACCCAGCGCCGAATTTCGCCATAGCTAAGCACTCCCGTCGAAACTCGATGAAGCTTGGATATGGTGTGCAACAAGGCCGAAAAGCAAAAAGATGGCTGGCCACGCGGACGCGGCCAGCCATCTCCGCCTCAGCTGGCGGTTTCTCTACGAAGTTTCGAACAAAGGCGCGCCGATATAGCCGCCCTTCACGGCCCCCGGCGGGCAGGCGAAAACGGCGCTGCCAACATGGGTGGTGAACTGGTTCAGTGCGTCGAATTTCGACATCTTGTCGAAAATCTTGATGAACCCGGTGCGCGGATCCTTTTGATACGCCTGAAAGAACAAACCGGAATCGAACTCGATTCCCTGCTTCCATGGCGGCCAGCGTTCGGCGGTAAAATTGGCACCGTCATTGTAGGAGTATGAACGCCGCAAAATCTGCGCGCCGTCATTCAGCGCGGCGGCTCCCAGCCGCATATGGGCGTTTTCGGGAACCACATAATTCCCGTCACTGTCCGTGGCGTTGAAATCCGGGGTGTCAAATTCATGCTGCCCGCCCAACGGCGCGCCCGAAAGTTTCTGGCGGCCGAAAGTCTGCTCCTGAAAGGCCACCTTCATCCGGTCCCAATGCTCCAGCGCGATGCGGATACGGCGCGCCACCATGTAGCTGCCATTATTCATCCAGGCGGGGCCTTCCGTTCCAGCCCATACCACCGCGTCCATCTCATGGCCGGTGGGGTTCATGGTGCCGTCCTTGAAGCCCATCAAATTGCGCGGCGTGCCCTTGGTCTTGCTGGCGGTGGCGAAGCCGGTCTGCACCCATTTCAGCGTGGCCACGCCATAGCTGAGGCGTGAGAGCTGGCGCACGGCATGGAAGGCCACTTGCGGGTCATCCGAGCAGGCCTGCACACAGAGCGCACCGCCGCTTTGCCCCTCCACAAGGTGGTCGCCATTGAAGGCCGGCAGATCCACCAGGGCGGGCGGGCGTTTCGAAGCCAGCCCGTAGCGATCCTTGCCGTTTTGGATGAACAGATCCGGCCCGAAGCCGAAGGTTATGCTCAGGCGCGCGGGGCTCAACCCTACCGCCTCGCCGCTATCCAGCCCCGGCTGCTCGTCATTCTGCGTGCCGGGCTCCGCGGGCAGCCCGGCTGTCATGCGGGCGGAGGCGTCGGTCCAACGCTGCAGCAATGCCACCACGTCGGCGCGCTGGTCCGCCACCAGATCGAAAGACGCGAAATAGAGAGCATCCTGCATCGGGGTGGTGATGCCTGCCTGCCGGACGCCATAAAACGGCAGGGTCGCCCCCGCCGTTCCTGATGCCGCGGCACTGGCCGCCGCGGCGGGGAGGCTTACCGCCGCCCCCGCCAAACCGGCTGTTCCTAAAAAGCGCCGGCGAGAGGGCGCCTTAATGTCATCTTGCTTCATTTTGCCTGCATAACCGTGTTCATGTCGTCTTCAACATAATAGAAGCCTTTTCCGTCCGGGGTCATCGCGATCCCAAACAAATCGCCGCTGCCGGGCGGGGTCTGTGCCTCATCCTTGTCCAGCCAGCGGTCGCCGATCTGCTTGCCGGAAGCAGGATCGATCTCCACCGCGCGGCCATCCAGCGCATTGACGGCGATGAGATTGCCGTTCGGCGCCATTACCAGCGCCAGCGGCCGGTTCATCAGCCCGCCTTCGCTCACCATTTCGCCCGTGCCGGCGGACTGCGTGCGGGTCACGGCATCGGGGATTTTCACAACCCGGTTGCCGATTGCATCGGACACGTAAAGCTCGCCATTCTTGGCCAGCGCCAGGCCGGTGGGGCCGACGAGAAACACGCTGGCATCCGCCTTTGCGCCGAACCCGCTGCCAATCACGGTCTGGCTGGTCACTTCCGGGACCTTGCCTGCGGGAATATTCAGCTCCAGCCGCAGCACGGTGGCGGTGTTCTGCACTGGCTGGCCAGGTGCCGCTATGCCAAACCCGGCATTGGAAAGAAACAGCGTGGCTTTGCCGCCCTCATCGATCCAGGCTATATTGCCCCAGGGATCATCGATATTCGGCCCGGCAATGGTGCCCGCCACCTTGCCAGAGGAATCGAGCACGATCAGGCAGCCTTTACCCAGTGTCTTGGTGGTGCCGTCGGTGCTCGGCGCGCTGCCGATAATCACCCAGCCGGATTTCAGCACCGCTAGGGCGGTGGAAAGCCCAACGCCGCCGGGGCAGCCATCCAGCGCCGCGGGCAGGGCGGCGAAAATTGTAGTCTGCTTGGTGGAGGGGCGGTAATCGATGATTGTCGTGCCCGTGCCCTGCAGATTGCCCTTATTGTTGAAATTGCCGACCAGCAGATCGCCTTCCTGCAGGCTGCCCGCCGTCACGGGCGAGATCGCCATCGCATAGGGGTTCTGGTCGCCATTGGCGGGCACGGTGGAGGTGACGAGATGCTCGCTCGCAAGGCCGCCGAGAAAGCCCGCCTTGCCGCCATCGGCCAGCGCCGCGCCGGGAATGGCCAGAGTGAAACCGAGCGCGGCCAGCAGGCCGCGGGGGAAATGTCGTGTGATCATATTAGATCGCTCCCAGAAAGATCGTCAATAATGAAAACTATTCTCAATTGAAGCGCAATAGGAGATGAAAATAATTCTCAATTAAATAGTGCGAATGCCAGGGCGGGGGCGCCGTTCACGCCAACCCGGCGGGGTAGGCTGTCGCCTCGCCCTGTACGGAAACCTGCACAAAGCTGCCTGGGGCGGGGATGGCGTGGCCACTCACCCGGGCGGTGATAAGCATGTCATTCTGCCGCAACCGCAGGGCCACCGCCGCATCATGGCCGTAATAAATCACCGATTCGACACGCGCGGGAACCGCCTCCGGCCTCTCGCCGATCTGGATCTGTTCCGGGCGGATCATCAGCTCCACGGGGCCGGTTACGCCGGGGCCGGGCAGGGAGACCGGCCCCAGCGCGCAGCGGGCCTGCCCCCCCATGGCCTCGCCCGGCAGAAACATGGCCTCACCCACGAAGCGCGCGACAGCCGGGTTGGCCGGGTGGCGGTAGAGCGTCTCCGGCGTGGCCCATTGCGCCAGCCGGCCCTGCTGCATCACCCCCACCATCTGGCCCATGGAGAGTGCCTCGTCCTGGTCATGCGTCACCAGAATCGCGGTGGCATGCGCCTCCCGCACGGCCTGAGCCACGGCGGCACGGGTTTCCGCCCGCAGCCCGGCATCCAGGGCGGAGAAGGGTTCATCCAGCAGCAACAGGCGCGGGGAGGGCGCCAGCGCCCTGGCCAGCGCCACGCGCTGCTGCTCCCCGCCCGAGAGCGCCTGCGGCGGCCGCGTGGCGTAATGGATGGGCAGCCCCACGAGATCGAGCAGATATTCCACCCTGGCGTAATCCCGCCGCTCAGGCCACTTGAGGCCGAACAGGATGTTCTGCATGACGTTGAGGTGCGGAAACAATGCCCCTTCCTGCGCCACGTAGCCGATGCCGCGCTGCTCCGGCCGCAAGCTGCGCGCTGGTGAGGCGATCAGCTCACCATCCAGCCTGATCTCCCCTTCATCGGGGCGCAGAAACCCGGCGATCAGCCGCAGCAGCGTTGTCTTGCCGCTACCGGAGGCGCCGAGGATCGCCACCAGTGCTCCCGCCGGGACGGACAGATCGATGTCCCGCAACACCGCCGTGGCGCCGAAGCTTTTACCAAGATGAGAAATATCAAGCATGCCCATGGCGTTACCGGCTCACGACTGCGATTCAAAGGAAAGCACGCCAGCCCGGCCCAGCCTGCCCGCCAGCAGCCAGGACGCCGCCATGGAAATCACCACCATCACCGCCGCATAAGGTGCCGCGGCGGCGAAGGCGACGGTGGAGGTATCCGCCCACAGCTCCGTCGCCAAAGTCCAGGTGCCGATGGGGGCCATCAGCAAGGTGGTGGTCAGCTCCGTCACCACGGAGATGAACACCATGCAGGCCGCCGCCCCAAGGCCAGGCGCGGCCAGCGGCAAGGTCACCCGCCAGAACGTCTCCAGCCGCCCGAGGCCGAGCGACTGCGCCGCTTCCTCCAGCCTGGTCTGCGCCTGCACCAGCGCCGCGCGCACGCTCACCAGCGCCAATGGCAGGAACAATATGGCATAGGCGACGATCAGCAGGCTCCGGCTTTGATAAAGCGGCCTCAAATGGTGAACGCTGAGCGAGATCAACGCCAGTGCCACCACGATCCCCGGTATGCCCTGGGCCAGATAGGCGCAGCGTTCCAGCAACGTTACCAGAACGCCATGGTAGCGTGCGGCCAGCATGCCAAGCGGCAGGGCCAAGGCAAGAGCGAGAATCGCGGCCTCAATCCCGAGGCTGACGGAACTCCAGCTTGCACTCAGCAATCCCGTGAGCGATGCGCCCGCCACCGTGGTGGCGGCATCCGCCGGGCGGGTCATCCAATAGCCGATGGTTGCCAGCGGCACGAAGGTGGTAAGCAGCCCCAGCAGGGCGGGCACGGCCATCACGGCCACGCGCCAGCCGCCCAGTTCATAGCGCGGCGCCGCCCGCCTGGTGCCGCGCGCCAGCCGCCCATAACGGCTCTTGCCCCGCACCAGCGCCTCGGCGGTGAGGCACAGAATACAAAGCAGCAGCAGCACCATGGCCAGAAGGGCGGGTTCCGCGCCGGAAAAGCCTGTGCGGTAGGCGCCGTAAATGGCGGTGGTGAAGGTGCGGAAGCGCAGCAGCGCAAAGGCGCCGAACTCCACCAGCGAATTCAGCGCCACCAGCAGCATGCCGCCCAGCAAGGCCGGGCGCAGCTGCGGCAGCACCACCCGCCACAGCACGGCCCAGACATTCTGGCCAAGGGCGCGGGCGGTTTCCTCCAGCGCCGGGTCCATGCCCCGCAACGCCGCCGCCACGGGCAAATACACAAAGGGGTAATAGGCCGTGCTCACCACCAGCAGCGCGCCGCCAAAGGTGGCGAAAGCCGGGCTGATGGAAAGCCAGGTGAAGCTGGTGATGAAGGCTGGAATGGTTAGCGGCACCACCGCCAGAGGCGCCCAGAGGCGCCGCCCCGGCATGTCGGTGCGCTCCACCAGCCAGGCCAAAACCGTGCCCGTCACGCCGCATAGCAGGCACACGCCCACAATCAGCCCCAGCGTGTTCACCAGCAATGCCCCCACCAGCGGCCGCCAGAGCAATGCCACCGCCAGATCCCACCCGCCACCAATGGCGTTTCTGGCGGTGATGGCGATGGGCAGCAGAACAAGTGCTGCCGCCAGAACGGCGGCGGCAAGCAGCAAGGGATTGGCGCCGGGCTCTCCCGCCTGGCGGCGCAGCAGCCGATGCGTGGCGTTCACTCTCAGATCAAGCCGGCCTGCTGCAGCAATTGCCCGGCTTCCTGGTCGTCACCCAGATCAGAGGCTTTGATCGCGGGCGGCTGCAGCTCCTTGAAGGGCTTCAGCGCCTTGTTGGGCGCGATGCCGGGGCGCAGCGGATATTCGAAAGCGATATCGCTCTCACCCAGCAGCTTCTGCGTCTCGGGGCTCACCAGGAAGGCCAGGAATTCCTGCGCTTCTTTCTGGTTCGGCGAGGATTTCAAAATCGCCGCGCCGGAGACATTCACCAGCCCGCCGAGATCGCCATTGGTGAAATGATAGATCTTGCTGTGGATGCCCTGAGGCCCGAGCTGGGTCTCCAGCCGGTACCAGTAGTAATTATTGATCACCCCGGCCGCGACATCGCCATGCGCAACGGCGGCGGCAACGCCTTCGTCATCCTCATAGATCTTCGCATTGGCCTTCAGCCCCTGCAGCCAGGCCAACGCGGCCGCCTGGCCCTTTTCCTTGATCACGGCGCTCACCAGCGGCAGGAAATCCCCATCGCTCGGCGCAATGCCGATTTTGCCCCGCCATTGCGGCTGTACCAGGTCCAGCAGTGAAGCAGGCAGGGCGCTTTCTGAAATCTTCGCCGGATTATAAGCCAGCACATTCTCCCGCGCGAGCACGCCCAGCCAATTGCCGTCGGCAGCGTTATAACTGGCTGGCACCTGCGCCAGAGTCTTCGGATCAACCGGTGCCAGCAGCCCCTTCTCGTCCAGCAGGTTCAGCTCTGGCGAATTTTCGGTGAAGAATATATCGGCGGGCGAAGCCGAACCTTCCTCCAGAATCTGTGCCGCGATCTCCGGCCCTTCACCCTGGTGCAGCCTTACGGGAATACCGGTCTGCTTGGTAAAGGCATCCGCCAGCATCGCTTCCACCTGCGGGTGCTGGGCACCATAGATCGTCAGCACCGCTGGCGCGGCATGCGCCAGCCCAGCATTCGCCGCCAAGCAAACCGCCGCCAACAGCAGGGAGTGCCTCATGACTTCAGTCCTTCCTCAATAGAAAATAAGAATTATTCGCAGTTGTTCGGCTTGGTAAACCAGCTTTCCAGCCCTGTAAAGGGAGCCGGATAAACCTAGGTTTAGGCCTGCTTGAGAATGGCCTCCGTCCGGCCCATTATACATCTGCTATCCTGCCTATCCACGAAGGAGCCGCGCATATGTCCCTACGCAAAAGCGCTAATAATCTGGCTGACAACAGCAAAAAGGCTTCCATTGCCCTGCTGAATACCCGCGTGGCGGAGGCGATCGACCTCGCCCTCATCACCAAGCAGGCACATTGGAATTTGCGCGGCAAGCAATTCATCGCGGTGCATGAGATGCTGGATGGTTTCCGCACCCAGCTTGACGGTCATGTGGATACGATGGCCGAACGTGTGGTGCAGCTTGGCGGCACCGCGCTCGGCACTTCGCAGGAGGTGGCGAAAACCAGCACGTTGCCGCCTTACCCAACCAATATTCATGCCATCGACGACCATCTGGCCGCCTTGATCGAACATTATGGCGCGGTGGCGAATGCCGCGCGCAAGGCAATCGATGAGTCCGGCGAGGTGGGCGATGCTGATACGGCGGATATCTTCACCGCCTATTCCCGCGATCTCGACAAGGCGCTCTGGTTCCTGGAAGCCCATAAGGGCTGAATAGTTCTCACAACGGCCCAGGTGGCGCATGACAAGGGATGAGGTCTACTCGCATATCGCTTTTATCCTGCGCTGCTCCGGCGCCGCGGCTTTGGCGTTCCTGCTCGCCCGCGCGGTTGGGCTACCGCATCCGGTCTGGGCGACCATGTCGGGCATCATCGTCTCGCAAGAAAAACTGCACGACACCAGCCGTGCCACGCTCTGGCGTTTAACGGGCACGGTTGTTGGCGTGGTCTCAGCGGTGATCATCGGCGGGGCGTTGCTGGCGCTTGATGCCTCGGTGCCGGTGCAGCTTGCCGGCGCGGTGGCATTTTGCGCGATGCTGGTGCGGCTCTGGCCGGATCTGCGCGTATCGATGTGGACGGCGCCGATCGTGTTGCTCACCCGCATCCCAACGGACTCAATCCTGCAAACCGGGTTTTGGCGCGGCGAGGAGGTGCTGCTCGGCGGGCTGGTCGGCATATGTTGCCATTTCCTGGCGGAGCGTGTGATCACCTGGCTGGATGCGCACGAGCCGCACAGCACCGCACCCGGAGCGGGCACATGATTAACGCGCAAACCCTCCTGCCAAACGCCGCCCCGCCCAAATGCAGTGCACCGGTGATGATCAGCGGCATAATGCGCTGGGCTTCCGCCGCCAGGCCGCCTTGGGTCAGGTCGAGGGTCACATATTCTCCTTGTGTCTGCTGCGGCCCAGACACAGAGGCTCGGTTCTTGCCGCCAACCCGCCACGGGGGGCCGCGCCTGCGGGGCGCGGCCATTCGTTTCCTGTCTTATTCCCGTTCTGGAGTGACAATCCATGCCTGAAAAACTTCACTTCGAAACCTATAATGCCCCGGCCGGCGGCTGGGGGGCGGCGAAGGCCACGGCGAAAGTGCTGCTGGAGCAGAGCGTGTTGGTGAAAGGCAGCCAGGCGCTGTTGAAGATGAACCATCCGGACGGGTTTAAATGCTCAAGCTGCGCCTGGCCGAACCCCGACCGCGAGAAAAAGCTTGAATTCTGCGAGAACGGCGCGAAAGCGCTCGCGGTGGAGGCTACCCGCCGGCGCGTGACGCGCGATTTCTTCGCCAGCCACAGCGTGAGCGAGCTGATGGCGCAGAGCGATTACTGGCTGGAAGAGCAGGGCCGCCTGACCGAACCGATGCGCTACGACGCGGCCACGGACCATTACGTGCCGATTTCCTGGGACGACGCATTCAAGCTGATCGGCAGTGAGCTGGGCAAGCTCTCCAGCCCTGACGAGGCGGAATTCTACACCTCCGGCCGCACCTCAAACGAGGCCGCGTTTCTCTATTCCGTGTTCGTCCGTGAATTTGGCACGAATAATTTCCCCGATTGCTCCAATATGTGCCACGAGCCCACCAGCCGTGGCCTGCCCATGTCCATTGGCATTGGCAAAGGCACGGTCGTCATCGGCGATTTCGCCAAGGCGGAGGCGATTTTCATCATCGGCCAGAACACCGGCACCAACAGCCCGCGCATGATGACGGAGCTGGTGCATGCCCGCAAGCGCAACGCCCCCATCGTCGCCGTGAACCCGATGCCCGAACGCGCCCTGATCCGCTTTACCGAGCCGCAGGACGTGCTGGAAATGGCCACGTTCAGGTCCACCCCGATCTCCAACGAATTCGTGCATATCAAGATCGGCGGCGATGTCGCGTTCCTGAAGGGCATGATGAAGGTGCTGTTCGAGCACCAGGCCGCTGGCGAGAAAGTGCTGGACGAGGCGTTCATCCGTGATCACACCCACGGTTTCGAGGCGCTGAAAGCCGATATCGAGGCGACGCAATGGGAAGATATCATCCGCGTCTCCGGCATCACGGAAGAGCAGATCCGCCGCTGCGCCAACGTCTATATCGCTTCCAACGCCACCATCATCTGCTACGGCATGGGCGTCACGCAGCACCAGCAGGGCTCCCGCGTGATTCATCAGATCGTGAATCTGCTTATGCTGCGCGGCAATTTCGGCAAGCCGGGGGCAGGCATCTGCCCGGTGCGCGGCCACTCCAATGTACAGGGCGACCGTACTATGGGCATCGACGAGCAGCCGACCGCCGCCTATCTCGACCGGCTGCAGGAGGTCTTCGGCTTCAATCCGCCGCGCAACCACGGCCACCATGTGGTGGAGAGCGTGAAGGCGATGATCAATGGCACGGCAAAGGTTTTCATCGGCATGGGCGGTAATTTCATCCATGCCATCCCGGACACGGCACGCGGCTACGAGGCGATGAGCCGGTTGAACCTTACTGTCGGCATCACGACCAAACTCAACCGTGGCCATGTGGTTCATGGCAAGCAGGCGCTCATCCTGCCGGTCATCTCCCGCTCCGAGATCGACATGAAGGCCACCGGCCAGCAATTCGTCACCATTGAGGATTCGATGTCCAATATCACCTCCTCAAGAGGCATATTGGAGCCGGCCAGCCCGGATCTTCGTTCCGAGGTCGAGATCGTCTGCCGCATGGCCAGGGCGGCGCTGCCCAACAGCGTGGTGCCGTGGGAGAGCTATATCAGCGATTACAGCCTCATCCGCGACCGCATCGCCGATGTCTTTCCGGATTTGTTTTATGACTTCAACACGCGCATCAAAACGCCCGCGGGCTTCCATCTCAGCATTCCGCCGCGTGAACGCAAATGGAACACCCCCACCGGCCGCGCGAATTTTTTGCTGTTCGACGGCCTGGACGAAAACAAACAGATTGGCGGCGCGGACATGTTCCGTCTTTCCACCGTGCGCTCGCACGACCAGTACAACTCCACGATCTACTCCAACTCCGACCGTTACCGCGGCGTTTATGACGGGCGCATGGTGCTGTTCATGAACAAGGAGGACATGCAGGAGAGAAACATCGCTCCGCACGCCGTTGTCGCGCTGGAGACGATTGCCGATGACGGCATCTCCCGCCGGGTGGATGGGCTGACAGTGTATCCCTACCAGATGCCGCGTGGCAGCCTGGCGGGCTATTACCCTGAGCTGAATCCGCTTCTGCCCGTTGATCATCACGACGAGATTTCCGGCACACCGGCCGCGAAATCCATTCCCGTGCGCATCGTCGCGTGATCTGATCGCACTCTGGGCATGGAGTTTTTTGGCGCGGCTCGTTCAAAAGCCGCGCCAAAAACCTCTGATTTTATTCCGTCACCGCGCCTGTAAACAGCATCTGCGCATCCCCCCGGGCGATGGCGATCACCGTCAGCCCGGCTTTTTCCGCCACGCGCAAAGCCAGCCCCGTGGGCGCTGAAATGGCAACGATGGTGCGCATACCGGCGATAATGGATTTCTGCACCATCTCATAAGAACAGCGCGAGGTAAGCAGGCAGAACCCTTCCGAAAAATTCTGCCCGCCCCGCAGCCCGGCGCCGATCAGCTTATCCAACGCATTATGCCTGCCGACATCCTCTCGGATCAGCTTGATCTCTCCCCCAGGCCCGCACCAGGCGGCACCATGCACCATATGCACCGCCTTGTTCAGCGCCTGATGCTCCGAAAGCTCCGCCAGCCCGCGCCTGATGGCGGCCAGCGATGCAAGAGGGCCGGACGGCAGGGCGGGCAGGGGCCGCAGAATTTGCGCCGCATCCTCCGTGCCGCATACACCGCAGCCCGTGCGCCCCACCACCATGCGCCGCGAGGCCTGCATCAGCCGGTGAAACGGCTCCGCCGGAATACGCAGATCCGCCGTGACGAAACCCGGCCCGGCTTCGAGCGTTATGGATTTGATCTCCTCCACCCGCTCCACAATGCCTTCCGTCACCGAAAAGCCGGCGCAGAAATCTTCAATATCCCGCGCCGTCGCCATCATCACGGCATACTGCATCGTGTTGTAGGTCAGGCTTACCGGCGTTTCCTCCGCCAGCGCGGCATCCTTGGCTTCACGCGCCGCGCCCACGGCCAATCGGGTCGCTGGCCAGTGCAACGTAGCGGGCGAAATCTCATCTTGCATAAAGCAAACCTAGGGGCCGCATGGCAAAGCGCAAGATGCCCCGCTTTCCACGCCGGTCTGGCGCGCATTCCGGGCCATTTGCGCCGTATCAAAGCACTGCGTGCCGTGCCTATATATATGAAGAGACAGCAATATCAGGAGCGTGACATGATCCGGGTTTCCCTAGGCGTGATTTTGGCGGCGGGGCTGGGCGGGGTGGCGCTGGCGCAGAGCGCGCCCCCAGGCTCCACGGGCGCGGCGGATAACCCCAACGCCTCTGTCGTGCAGCCGGGCATCGCCGTGCCGCCCGGCAGCGTGTCCAAGCCCGCCCATGTGAAGCGCCAGCCAACAGGCAGCAGCGCGATCTGGGCCAATCAGCCAACCTTGCCGCAGGTCGCTCTGCATCCCACCGCGACCATTGGCTCGCCGGTTCCCATCGCCGGCCCAGGTGGAACCACCAAGGCCGTCACCGGCCAATAAACGCCGAAAAAGGCGCATGGATTGAACCATGCGCCTATTTTCGTGCACCCTTGCGGGCGAGTTAAGGTTTAGCCTCTCCCCAGCAGCGGCTGCTGCGGCCCTCCGGGAAGTTTGGCGATCTCATCGCTCCGGCAGATGCACTCGACATATTTCCCGTGATGCTCACGGAATACCCAGCCATCCTCGACGAAAAATTGTTCCTGCACATGACTGCCCACGCGGACAAAACTGCCTTTCAGCGCGACAATCCGGGAATCATCAGTGAGTGCTTCAATTGGACGCATTATCTACACCCCTTGCCCTCGGACCAAAGAAGATTAGCGGCATTCCGTGCCCCAATTCAAACCTTAAAACACAATCTTGCCAAATTTTATGCTATGTCAGCTTTCCATTTGATTTAGCTTGTTTCTTCAATATTTCAAAAATTAACATACGGCTTCCCCAAGCCGTCTGAGCAAAATCAAAGCTTTGCCGGGAAGAGACAAGATTTCACGTTGAACAAGCTCCCGCAAGCCGAAATGAAATGCCCGCTGGCATATGGTCTGGCCCCAGACTGGGCTGTCCTCAGGCCGCCCCTTCTGGCCGGCACGTAAACAGGCTGGCTGGCACCCGGTAACACTCCGCCAGAACCAAGAAAAAATGCTGTGTGAACCAACATCAGCGCAGGTTTTTCTGCCTCCGCCCTTCGGTAAACTCCCGCAACTGAACCGAAAACGAAACAGCAAACGGAACGTGGGATAGTCAATGGATTTTGGTTTGAAGGGAAAAACCGCCCTGGTGCTTGGCGGCGGTGGCGGGTTGGGCCGTGCCATTTGCAAGGCGCTGGCGGCGGAAGGTGCGCAGATTGCCGTCGCGGACATCGAGCCCGGCGCCATCGCCCAGACGCAGGCGGCCATAGCCGGTACCGGCGTGAGAACGATCGGCCTCACCTGGGATATCGCCGATCTGTCCCAGGTTGATGCGCATATCGCGGAAATTGAGGCCAAACTCGGCTCAGTCGATATCCTGGTCAACAACACTGGCGGCCCGCCGCCCACCCCGGCCAGCGGTCAGGCGCCCGAGCTCTGGTCAAAGCATTTCCAGTCCATGGTGCTCTGCGTCATCGCCATCACGGATCGCGTGCTGCCCGGCATGAAGGCGCGCCATTGGGGCCGCATCATCACCAGCACATCCTCGGGTGTTGTCGCTCCCATCGCCAATCTCGGCATTTCCAACGCGCTGCGCCTCTCCCTGGTCGGCTGGTCGAAAACGCTGGCGCGTGAAGTGGGGCGCGACGGCATCACCGCCAACATCATCCTGCCCGGCCGCATCGCGACCGACCGCATCAAGTTCCTCGACGAGGCCAAGGCCAAGCGCGAGGGCCGCAGCGTGGAGGAGGTTTCGGCCGAAAGCACCGGCAGCATCCCAGTCGGCCGCTACGGAGACCCGCAGGAATATGGGGACACGGTGGCGTTCCTGGCCAGCGCCAAGGCGGGTTACATCACCGGCTCGGTCATCCGTGTCGATGGCGGGTTGATCGCCAGTGTCTGAGTGATCCGCCGGCCGCAAGGCCCAATAAAACAGCGTTCAAAAAAGGTGAGGAAATGTCTCAAGCCAGCCAGGCCGTATCAGGCTCCGCCGCCGCCACGGAGGTCTTGCCTTACAGCAAGATCGCCTGGCGTATCATGCCGATCCTCTTCATCGGCTATATCATCGCCTATCTCGACCGCGTGAATGTCGGCTTCGCAAAGTTGGAGATGATGAATAATCTGCATTTCAGCAGCTCCATCTATGGGCTGGGTGCGGGCATTTTCTTCATCGGCTATTTCTTTTTCGAAGTGCCGAGCAACATCATCCTGCATAAAGTCGGCGCCAGGGTCTGGATCTGCCGCGTGCTGGTGGTGTGGGGCATTGTCTCCGCCTGCACAGCTTTGGTGCGCACACCGCTGGAATTCTATATTGTTCGTTTCCTGCTCGGCGTGGCGGAGGCCGGTTTCTTCCCCGGCATGGTGCTGTATCTCACGTACTGGTTTCCCTCACACCGGCGCGCCAAGATGGTCGCCACGCTCATGGCCGGCAACCCAGTCTCCGGCATCCTTGGCGGCCCGCTCTCCGGCTTCATCCTGCACGGTTTTTCCGGCGCGCGGGGCTTCGCCGGCTGGCAATGGCTGTTCGTTATCGAGGCTTTGCCGGCGGTGATCCTCGGCGTCGTGATCCTGTTCTATCTCGATAACCGCGTCAGCGATGCCCGCTGGCTGAGTGAGGCCGAGAAAGCCATCGTCATCGCCGATGTCGAGGCGGAGGCAAAGGTGAAGACCCAAACTTCCATTCTTTCGGTCTTCACCAGCCCGCGCACCTGGCTGATGTGCGCCATCCTGTTCGGCATCGTCATGGGCTCTTACGCCATCGGTTTCTGGCAACCCACCATCATTCGCCAGACCGGTGTCAGCAACCCGTTCACCATCGGCCTGCTCACCGCCTTGCCCTACACCTTGGCGCTGATCTCGATGATCCTGACCGGCCGCCACGCCGACAAGCTGCGCGAGCGCCGCTGGCATGTGGTGGTCCCCAATCTCATTGCCGCCATCGGCTTCGTGCTCTGCACCCAGGCGGGCAGCAGCACGGTCATCGCCATGGCTGGGCTCATTCTGGCCGTGGTGGGCGTGGTGACGGCGCTGCCAATGTTCTGGGCACTGCCCACCTCCTTTCTCGGCGGGGCGGCGGCGGCGGCGGGCATCGCCTTGGTCAACTGCACGGGCAATCTCGCCGGGTTCTTCAGCCCCGCCATCATCGGCGCGCTGAAGGATTATACCGGCAGCCTGAATTCCGGCCTGTTTCTTGTCTCGGCTTGCCTATTGGCCTCGGCGGGGCTCATCCTCGCCTTCGTGCCCGCCAAGCTTGTGAATTGCTAAGGCATTTTTCCCTTCCCTCGTGCCTTGGCGTGGCCTGCAGGCCCATCCTTCCCGGGTGGGCCTGCTTTTTATGCCTCGGCCGCTTCCGCCAGAAGCACCTGGATCAGCCGGTTGCGCGCGGAATTACGCCGCCACAGCACGCCGATGCGCCGTTTCTGAAATGGCTTGGGCAAAGCGAGTTTGCGCAGCGTCAGCCCCTCCGGCCAGGGTGGCGCCCAGTCCGGCACCAGCGAGACACCCAGCGCACGGTCCACCAGCACGGCAATGGCCTCTAGCGAATCCAGCTCATACCGGTCCCGCGTGCGGATGTTTTCCTGCTGCAAATAGGTCTCGGCCAGCCGCCCGCCCCATTGCCTGCGGTCATAGCGGATCAGCGGCTCGGTGGAGAGAATATGGTGCGCGTCGCGCTCCTGCACCCCTCCATGGGCCAGAACCACAAGCGGCTCTTCGCGCCAGGTCGCCCAGCTGCAGGTTT
Source organism: uncultured Pseudomonadota bacterium (assembly GCA_963794625.1). GTDB lineage: Bacteria > Pseudomonadota > Alphaproteobacteria > Acetobacterales > Acetobacteraceae > Acidocella. Next base: position 998,076 of record CAWCEU010000008.1, on the reverse strand, counting down.
TCGGCAAGGCGAAGGGTGGTTCCACCATCACCGCCGCATCCAGTTCGCCCTCCGCCACCTTGCGGTACAGCTCCGCCGAGGTGCCGGGGTCGATATACAGCGTCATCCGCGCATATTTCTCCGCCAGCCGCGCCAGGATGGGCGGCAATATGCCCGTCAGCGCACTGGAAATCGCCCCCAGGCTCAACTCCCCGCTATAACCCTGCTCATTGGCGATGGCGCGCATGTCCCGCACCCCGCGCAGCAGCAGCTTGGCATGGGCCAGCACCGCGGCCCCCGCCTCGGTGGCGCGCATATTGCGGCCGGAGCGGCTGATCAGTGCCGTGCCGATCTCCCCCTCAAGCGCGCGGATGCGCTGGGTGACGGCGGCGGCGGTAAGGTTAAGGCGGCGGGCGGCTTCGGCCACCGAGCCGTGTTCCACCACCATCACGAAGCTTTCAACAAATTGCGTATCCATACAAAACAAAAAATAACGTCTAAACATAGTAAAAGCTATATTTTTTTGATTTTTGTAAAAGCTAGGATGTCATCGGAAAATCAGGCGCTCACCGCCGAAAACAGCAAGGATAGAGGATAATGGCCAACGGCCTGCGTAAAGGGCTTACCAGTTACGGCGATGCGGGGTTCTCCCTGTTTCTGCGCAAAGCCTTCATCAAGGCGATGGGCTATTCGGACGATGCGCTGGAGCGCCCCATCGTCGGCGTGACGGATACGTTCAGCGATTATAACCCCTGCCATGGCAACGTGCCGGATTTGATCGACGCGGTGAAGCGCGGCGTAATGCTGGCGGGCGCGCTGCCGATGGTCTTCCCCACCATCTCCATCGGCGAGAGCTTCGCGCACCCCACCTCCATGTTCCTGCGCAACCTCATGTCGATGGACACGGAGGAGATGATCCGCGCCCAGCCGATGGATTCCGTGGTGGTGATCGGCGGCTGCGACAAAACGCTCCCCGCCCAGCTGATGGCCGCCGCCAGCACCGACATGCCGACCGTGGTGGTACAGACTGGCCCGATGGTGGTGGGCCACCATAAGGGCGAGGTTCTGGGCGCCTGCACGGATTGCCGCCGCCTCTGGGGCCAGCACCGTGCCGGGAAAATCGACGAAGCCGAGATCGAGCAGATCAGCGGCCGCCTGGCGCCCTCCGTCGGCACCTGCATGGTGATGGGCACGGCCAGCACCATGGCCTGCATCATCGAAGCGCTGGGCATGGCGCTGCCAATGAGTGCCGCCGCCCCCGCCACCCATGCGGACCGCCGCCGCATCGCCGAGGCCAGCGGCAAGCGCGCGGCGGAAATGGCGGTCAGCGGCACGCCCACCCCCGCCCAGCTCATCACCCCGGCCTCCGTGCGCAACGCCATGGTGGTGCTGCAGGCCATCGGCGGCTCCACCAACGGTCTCATCCACCTCACCGCCATCGCCGGGCGGGCCGGGGTGCCGCTGGACATGGACGAGTTTGACCGCCTGGGCCGGGAAATCCCGACACTTCTTAACCTGAAGCCTTCCGGCCAGCATTATATGGAGCATTTCCACCACGCCGGCGGCCTGCCCGCGCTGATGCGCGAGCTGAGACCCCATCTCGATCTCTCCGCGCCAATCGTCTCCGGCGGCACGCTGGGCGATGCCATCGAGGCCGCCGAGGACGTGCCCGGCCAGCAGGTCATCTACAGCTTTGCCTCGCCCCTTAAGAAAGAGGGGGCGATGGCGATATTGCAAGGCAACCTTGCCCCGCTCGGCGCGGTGATCAAGCAATCCGCCGCCTCGACGGAGCTGATGACCCATACCGGCCGCGCCGTGGTGTTTGATTTGGTTGAAGACCTCACCAACCGCATCGATTCCCCCGATCTCGACGTGAAGGCGGACGATGTGCTGGTGCTGCGCAATGCCGGGCCGAAAGGAGCACCCGGCATGCCGGAGGCCGGCTATCTGCCCATCCCGATGAAGCTGGCCCGCGAGGGTGTGAAAGACATGGTGCGCATCTCCGATGCCCGCATGTCCGGCACCGCCTTCGGCACCATCGTGCTGCACATCGCGCCGGAGGCCTCCGTGGGCGGCCCGCTGGCGCTGGTGCAAAGCGGCGACCTCATCAAGCTGGACGTGCCGCGCCGCCGCCTGGAATTGCTGGTGGATGAAGCAGAACTGGCACGCCGCCGCGCCGCCTGGGAAACCTCGCCGCGCCGCAAACTGCCAAAGCGCGGCTATGCGCGGCTTTACGAAACCAGCGTGCTGCAGGCCGATGAAGGCTGCGATTTCGACTTTTTGCGCCGCGACGGCCAAGATGGCGCCACTGACTGACGGATGAGGCAGATAATCATGAGTGAAAAACAAAAAATCCTGAGCATCGGCGAGATGGAGTCGCGCGTGGAGGAGGTGCTGGCGCAGGATTTCGAACTCTTCAGCACACGCACGCAAAAGCTGGAAGAGATTCTGGCCGCGCAGGCGGCGGAGATCACCGGCCTCATCACCCGGGGCCGCGCCCCCACTGATGCGAAGCTGATCACCGCCTTGCCAAACCTGCAACTCGTCGCCAATTACGGCGTGGGTTATGATTCCGTCGATTGCGTGGCCGCCGCCGCGCATGGCGTGGTGGTGACCAACACGCCAGATGTGCTGAACGACGAAATGGCGGATTTCACCGTCGGGCTGCTGCTGGCCACCATCCGCCAGCTTCCCCAGGCGGACGCTTATCTGCGGGCCGGCCTTTGGGAGCAGAAAGGCGCTTTCCCGCTCACTGCTTCGTTGCGCGACCGCAAGATCGGCATCGCCGGTCTGGGCCGCATCGGCCAGGTGATCGCGAAACGGCTGGAAGCCTTCGAAATTCCCATCGCCTATTACGCGCGCTCCCGGCGCTCCAACCTGCCATATGATTATTATTCCAGCCTGGAAGATCTGGCGGAGGCGGTGGATACGCTGATCGTGGTGCTGCCTGGCGGTGCGGCCACGCGCCATGCGGTGAACGCGGCGGTGTTGAAGAAGCTCGGCCCCAACGGCCTGCTCATCAACGTCGCGCGCGGTTCCGTGGCCGATGAGGAGGCGCTGATCGCCGCCCTGCGGAATGGCACGATCCTCGGTGCCGGTCTCGACGTATTCGCGCAGGAGCCGCGCGTGCCGCAGGCGCTGTGCGAGCTGCGCAATGTCGTGCTCACCCCGCATGTCGGCACCGGCACCCATCATACCCGCAGGCTGATGGGCAATCTCGTGATCGACAACGTGCGCTCCTGGTTCGCCGGGAAAGGTCCGCTCACGCCCGTGCCAGAAACCCCGTGGAAAAAGGCCGCCAATGTTGCTTGACCATACCGCCAGCGGCGTTTTCGCCATCGCCGCCACACCGTTCCTGCCGAATGGCGCGCTGGATACCGCCTCCATCGACAGCATGACGGATTTCTACCTCAAGAGCGGCGTCACCGGCCTCACCATTCTCGGCATCATGGGTGAGGCGCCGAAGCTGGAGCCGGAGGAGGCGCTCTCCATCTCCCGCCAGATCGTCAAGCGCGCGAATGTGCCGGTCATCGTCGGCGTTTCAGCTCCCGGCTTTGCCGCCATGCGCTCTTTGGCGTGCGGGGTGATGGAGCTGGGTGCGGCAGGCGTGATGATCGCCCCGCCGCCGCATTTGCGCACGGATGATCAGATCACCGCCTACTATGCCCAGGCCGTGGAGGCGATCGGCGATGATATCCCCTTCGTCATCCAGGATTACCCGCTGACCCTGACCGTGCAGATGACACCGAAAGTCCTGCGCCAGATCGTCATGGCGCATCCCTCCTGCGTGATGCTGAAGCATGAGGACTGGCCGGGCCTGGAAAAAATCTCCGCCCTGCGCAATTTCCAGAAGGAGGGCACGCTGCGCCCGCTCTCCATCCTCACCGGCAATGGCGGGCTGTTCCTGGATTTCGAGATGGAACGCGGCGCCGACGGCGCGATGACCGGCTATGCCTTCCCGGACATGCTGGTGGACATTGTGAATTTGATGAAATCCGGCCAGCGTGACGCCGCGCATGATTTGTTCGACGCGCATCTGCCGCTCATCCGTTACGAGCAGCAGCAGGGTGTGGGCCTGGCCGTGCGCAAATACGTGCTGCAAAAGCGCGGTGCCATCGCGCATGATGTGCAGCGCAAGCCGGGCAGCCTGCTCAGCGCCGCCGCACGCGCCGAAATCGATTATCTGCTAAGCCGTGTCGCACGCCACGATCCGCGTGCCAGTTTGTAATGGGATATTGAACATGCCTGACTTTGTCTTCGCGCCGCCGCCGCCTGTCACCGTGGCGGTCACGGATGGCCGTCTGTTCCCCGTGCGCCGGGTGTTCTGCGTCGGCCGCAACTACGCCGCCCATGCGCGCGAAATGGGCAACGACCCCAATCGCGAACCGCCTTTCTTCTTCACCAAACCGGCGGACGCGCTGGTGCCGGGCGGGCAGGACACGCCTTATCCCAGTGAGACGAAAAATCTGCATCACGAGATCGAGCTGGTCGTGGCCATCGGCACTGGCGGGCGGCAGATCGATTCTGGCGAAGCTCTCTCGCATGTGTTCGGCTATGCCGTTGGTGTCGACCTCACCCGGCGCGACATTCAGGACGAAGCCAAGAACCTGCGCCGCCCTTGGGATATGAGCAAGGGTTTCGACGCCTCCGCGCCCATCGGCGCCATCGCGCCGGCAAGCCGCATCGGCCATCCCGCTACCGGGCGCATCGCGCTCAGCGTGAACGGAAAACTCCGCCAGGAGGGCGATCTCGCTGACCAGATCTGGGCCGTGCCTGACATCATCGCCACGCTCTCCCGCTTTGTCGCGCTGGCGCCGGGCGATCTCATCTTCACCGGCACGCCGGAAGGTGTGAACGCCGTCGTGCAAGGCGATGTGCTGGAAGGCGAAATCAGCGGCGTCGGCACGCTCCGCACCAAGATCATCTGAACAACGTCCCATGAAAAACGCCGCCATTCGCAGGAATGGCGGCGTTTCCATTTGGCCCTCACCAGGCCTTACGCCTTTTCATCAGGAAACAGCGCGCGGGGCGCGAAATCGGTCCGTGAGAAATCCTGCGCGCAATAACCGCCGCCCTGGTAATGCTCCGCCGCCGGCTTGCCGCTGGTCTTGCCGTCAAGCGCGGGAATAAAGCTGTCCACACTATCCTGCGGTTCCCAGCCGATGATGCCGCGCCCATCCTTGCGCCACCACGTCATGCGGCTGTTTTTGGAGGCCCCCCAGACCACCAGGCAGCCCGTTGGGCCCAGGCTGGGGGCCAGCGTGCTGCGCTCCACCAGCCTGATCAGATCACCATGAGAGAACCAGGTGCTGAGCATGCGGTCATCCAGCGGGGCAAGGGTGCAGGAGCCGATGCGCAGAAACACGCTCCGCACCCCATGCTTCACCCAATAGAGCCGCCCCGTCAGCTCGCCATAAGCCTTGGACAGGCCATAATACCCATCCGGCAGAAAATACGAGGAATCGTCGATCACCTCGTCGCGCTCATGAAACCCGATCGTATGGTTGGAGGAGGCGAACACCATCCTCGCCCCTTCACGCCGCGCTGCCTCGTAAGCATGGTAGAGCCCGCGTATATTCGGGCCGATCACCGTCTCAAACGGCTGCTCCACAGAGATGCCGCCAAAATGCAGGATGGTGCCGCATCCCTCCGCCAGGCGGAGAATGGCTGCGCCGTCATTCAGATCAGCGCGGGTGAAGCTCGCCCCTTCCGGCACTTCATCGGGAAAGGGCACAATATCCGTCAGCCGCAAGGTCCAGCCCTGCGCGGCCAGCGCCTTGGCCAGAACACGGCCAAGCACCCCAGACGCGCCGGTCAGCAATACGGGCTTTTCAGGTTTCGTCATAACCGGGCTTGTCTCCTTCTATAGTCACCCGCCTTATTCGGCGGGCTGCTCCACCAATGCGCTGCTCGGCGCCTGGCGCTTGACGAAAATGGCCATGGCCACCACACCAGCCACGGCAATTGCCGAGGCCACGGCGAAGGCGCTGCTGTAACCGCCGAGATATTGCACGGCAAGCCCCGTAGCCGTCGGCCCGATGATACCGGAAATATTGCTCAGCAGATGAATGAAGCCGCTCACCCCGCCAACGCGCGCCTGCGGCACCAGCTCGTGAATGGTTGCCCAGCAAGCCTGCACGGACGCAGTCAGCATCATCACCGCGAAGGCGATCAGCGAAACCGCCATGGTCACGCTCGCCGCCATGTTCACCGCCAGCAGCGCCACGGCCGCAAAAGCCAGAGGCAGAATGGTGCAGATCTTTCGGGCGGTGACGCGGTCCTTCATATGCTTGTAAATATAATCGGAAATCACGCCGCCGCCGGCATACCCCACGAAACCGCAAGCCCAGGGAATGGCGGCCACGAAGGCCATCTGCTTCACCGGCAGATGCAGCGCATTGGTCAGATAGCTCGGCAGCCAGGACAGAAAGATATAGAGCGTATAGTTCACGGCGAACATGCCAAGCCCGAGCGACAGCGTACTGGGCAGGCCGAGATAATGGCGCAGCGGCTTGGCTTCATGCTGCGGCACCACGTCAACCGAACGGCTCCGCGCGATCATCTCGATCTCGCCCTGGCCGACGCGCGGGTTTTCCGTGGGCTTATCGGTCATCAGCAGGCGCCAGGCGATGACCCAGAGCAGCCCCATGGCACCAATGGCGAAGAAAGCGATGCGCCAGCCAAAGGAAATCGCCAGCAGCCCGACAACAGGTGCGGCGACGGCGCTGCCAACGGTTTGGCCGGAAAAGGTAAAGCCGATGGTGCGGGAGGTTTCCTCACGCGGGAACCAGGTGGTAATGGTACGGTTGGTGGTGGAGTTCATCGGCCCTTCGGCGAAACCGAACAGGATGCGCACAACCAGCATCGATGTGAAGCCGCCTACCGCGCCGGTCAATCCGCATAATATTGACCACGCCGCCGCCGCCCAGCTATAAACCGCGCGGGGGCCGTAACGGTCTGCGAGCTGGCCACCCACAAAGGCGAACGCCGCATAGCCGAAAAAGAAGGTGCTGAAGATCAGGCCCAGCTCGGAAGGCGAAAGCCCGAGATCCTTCTTCACGAAAGGTGCTGCCACGCCCAAGGCGGCGCGGTCCATATAATTGATGATCCCAGCGATAAACAGCAGAAAAGCGATCACAAATCGGTAGCGTCCCGGTTTCATCTCTTGGTCCTCCATTGGTGCCGCTATTGCGCGGGTTTTAATTTTCAGTTTTGCGCTCAAATGAAGAGGCGCAGGAAATATCAGGCGGACAGAAAGGCAATCGTGCTGGGGCTAAGGCAGGGCAGGGGTTCGCCCCGCCGGGTCAAGGCGCCGTCCTTCTGGCCGATATCGAAAGAAACGATGCTGTCGCCTTGCTCATTGGCGGCAAAAAGGCGTGCGCCATCGGGCGAGAATGTGATGAAACGCGGATCCCGCCCGCCCGAAGGCGTGCAGTGCAGAAACGCGATACGCTGCGCCTCGCTGTCATAGCCGAAACAGGCAATGCCATCCTGCCCGCGGTTGGAGGTATAGACGAACCGCCCGCAGGGCGTCACCGCCACGGCGGCGGCGGTGCTGGCGTCAAAAAAACCTTCCGGCAATGTGCTCAATTGCTGCAGCGGTGTCAGCATGCCTCTGGCGGGCTCCCAGCGGCACAGGGCCAGGGATGATTCAAGCTCATTCACCAGAAACGCCACGTCCTCATATGGATGAAACACAATGTGGCGTGGCCCCGCTCCGGGGCGCAGCGCGGTCCGGCTGGCAATGCGCAAGCGCTTCGTCTCCTCATCGAAGGCAAGTACGAACACGCAATCCAAACCTTTATCAGGCACCAGGAAAAACCGGCCGGACGGGTCGGGGACGATATGATGCGGATGCGATCCGCGCTGCTCATGCCGGTGCGGCCCTGGCTCGCCGGGCAGCTCCAAAAGTTCGATAAAGGGATGCAACGTGCCATCCGGCTCAACCGGCAGCACCGCGACGGAGCCGCTGGCATAATTCGCCACCAGCAGAAACCGCCCCGAGCCAGTAAGCGCTTGATGCACCCCGTTCATCCCGCCCGTCTCCGCCTGGCTCAGCTTCCGGAGCGCGCCGGTTTGCCGATCAAGCTTGAAGGAACTGGCGAAGTCCGAATCACCATGCACGGCATAGATCACGCCGCGCTGTGGATCGCTTACCAGAAAAGATGGATTGACAAGCCCGGTAATGTCTCCGGCCTTGGTCCAGCTTTCACCATCGATCCTGTAGATGCCAATGCCCGTGCCACGCGCTTTCCGCTTTTCCGTGGTGAAGCTCCCGATGAACGCGAAGTATTTGCGTTCGTCTGAGGCCTCTGGCGCATTTGCTGCAAAGACGGCGCTGTCCATCGCTGCGTCCCTATCCCATGCTTATTCCGCGGCCTTGCCCAGGCTGTTCTTGTGGGCCTCGTAACGGGCCTTGTTATCGGCATTGGGTGGATACAGCCCGGGCAAGGCGGCACCGTCCTCAACCTGCCCGTAGATCCAGCTTTCCAGCCGCTCCTGCTCGGCCGCGACCTCGACCACCTCATCCACCAGCGCCTGCGGAATCACCACGGCGCCGTCTTGATCGGTCACAATCACATCGTCCGGAAACACCGCCACGCCACCACAGCCTATGGGCTGCTGCCAAGCCACGAAGGTAAGGCCCGCCACGGAAGGCGGGGCCGCCGTGCCGGAGCACCACACGGGCAGTTCCGTCGCCAGAACGCCGGCCATATCGCGCACCACGCCATCGGTGACCAGCGCGGAAACACCACGCAGCTTCATGCGCTTGCAAAGAATATCGCCGAAAATACCGGCAACCTTCACGCCCATCGCATCCACCACGGCGATGCAGCCTTCAGGCATCGCCTCGATCGCGGCGCGTGTCGAAATCGGCGAGCTCCAGGATTCCGGTGTCGCAAGATCCTCGCGCGCGGGCACAAAGCGCAGCGTGAAAGCCGGGCCGACCAGACGCGCCTGCCCCGGGCGGAGCGGCTGCGTGCCGCGCAGCCACACATTGCGCAGCCCCTTCTTCAGAAGCACGGTAGTCAGGGTTGCCGTGGAAATCTCCTGAAGAATGGCAATCTTCTTAGTGTCGAGGGGCATAAATATCGGTCTCCATGAATTAAGAGCTTATCGTCCGATCACCGGGCTTCGCTGAAACCTTTCTGGCCCAGCCGCTCCCTCGGCGTCAGTTCATCTTGCGTGCCTGTTCTGATCACGGCCAGGCTTGCGCGGCCATGTTCACGGATCAATTTATATCACCCGGAAAATCCAAGAAAACCTAACGAGATATATATTCACAAATTGCTTTTTCTTACATCCGGGCAATGGCGCTCCTCTGAGTCCGGCGCAGGAGAGCCAACAAAATCTGTTGACTGAAGATAGCATCAAGCCTGTTTTATTTTGGTTTGGCGCGGCGCAGCTTGCCTGAATATCCGCGGACCATAAGGGTTTCCGCGGCATCCAGAAAGAACCGCGTGGGAGAGTGGCATGTGCCTAAGCCTTCAGAACGGCACCATCAATTCCGGACAGCCAAGGCCGGCCTGCCGATAACATCACGGCGCCGCCAATCTCCCTTTCACACCCAGGACCATTGCCATGACTCCAATTGAAACCGCCCGCAAACATATGCTGGGTCCCTTCCTGCAGCTTCACCCGGGCGACAATGTCGCCGTGGCACGCGCTGAAGTTGCGGCGGGCACCACCATTGAAGAGCACTTCACCACCCACGGCACCATCCCCGCCGGGCATAAGGTAGCGCTCAAATCCATCCCGCAGGACCAGCCAATTTTAAAATACGGGGTTATCATCGGTTTCGCCGCACAGCACATCGCGGCGGGTGATTACGTCCACAACCACAATACCCGCTTCGATGAGGTGAAGCATGATTATGCCTATGGCGTGGACTACCACCCCACCGCCCTTGTGCCAGAGGCCCAGCGCGCCACCTTCCAAGGCATCGTCCGGCCCGATGGCCGCGTGGCAACCCGCAATTATATCGGCATTGTCTCCACGGTGAATTGCTCGGCCACCGTCGCCAAGAAGATAGCTGACTGGTTCACGCCCGAACGCCTGGCGGATTATCCCCATATCGACGGCGTGGTCGCCATCACCCACGGCCTTGGCTGCTCGATGGAAATGACCGGCGAGCCCATGGCCATCCTGCGCCGCACTTTGGGCGGCTATATCCGCCACGCCAATATGGGCGGCGCCGTGGTCATCGGGCTGGGCTGCGAGCGCAACCCCATCTCCGAGCTGTTCATCGATGAAAACCTCGCGGCCGGGCCGCTGCTGCGCACCTATGTGATGCAGGAAACCGGCGGCACCGCCAAAACCATCGAGGCTGGTATCGCGGCGGTGAAGGAGATGCTGCCTTTGGTCAACGCCATCACCCGCACGCCCGTGCCCGCCAGCCATCTGGCGGTGGGCCTGCAATGCGGCGGGTCGGATGGTTTTTCCTCGATCACCGCCAACCCGTCACTGGGGGCGGCCATCGATATTCTCGTCCGCCATGGCGGCACCGGCATCCTGTCCGAAACCGCCGAAATCTACGGTGTCGAGCACACACTCACCCGCCGCGCCGCCAGCCGGGAGATCGGGGAGAAACTCATCGAGCGCCTGCGCTGGTGGAAGGATGAATATTCCCCAGGGCGCGACACGCAGATCAACGGCAAGGTCACGCAAGGCAATAATGTTGGCGGCCTCACCAATATTCTCGAAAAATCCCTGGGCTCCTCGATGAAAGGCGGCACCAGCCCGCTGATGGCGGTTTACCGCTACGCCGAGACCATCCAGCAGCACGGCCTGGTGTTCATGGACACGCCAAGCTTCGACCCCATCTCCGCCACCGGCCAGGTGGCGGGAGGCGCCAATCTCATCGCCTTCACCACCGGGCGCGGCTCCTGCTTCGGCTCCATCCCCGCGCCCACGGTAAAGCTCGCCACGAACACCCCCATGTATCGCAGTATGCAGGACGATATGGACATTAATTGCGGCGCCATCCTGGATGGTGAGGAAACCATCGAGACCATGGGCCAGAAAATCTTCGAGACCTTCTTAAACATCGCCTCCGGCGAAGCCACGAAGAGCGAGGCGCTGGGGCTTGGCGAAAGCGAATTCGTGCCCTGGCAGGCCGGGATTTTCAATTAGATCCGCTCTAAAATCTGAATCCGGCTCTACATCAATATTTTAGAGTGCGATTCAAACTTCATCTGCGCTCGCAAAGCGAGCGAAGCTAAGTCATCGCGCTCTAAGCGGGCCGCCTTTCTCAGCGGCCCTGACCGGCCGGCACGTTATTCCACAGTCACGGATTTCGCGAGGTTGCGCGGCTGGTCTACATCCGTGCCCTTCATCACCGCCACATGGTAGGCCAGCATCTGCACCGGTATCGCGTACAGAATTGGTGCCGCGAACGGATCGATCGGCGGCAGCAAAATTGTCTCCGCCGCAATCGGCGCCAGCTTGGAAGCGCCTTCCTCGTCTGAGAACACCACAATCTGCCCGCCCCGCGCCGCCGCCTCTTGCAAATTCGAAGCCGTCTTCTCGAATAGCGGGCCCGAGGGGCAGATGGCGATCACCGGCACGCTCTTGTCGATCAGCGCGATCGGCCCGTGCTTCATTTCACCCGCCGCATAACCCTCGGCATGGATGTAGGAAATCTCCTTCAGCTTCAGCGCGCCCTCCAGGGCAATGGGGAAGCACCCGCCACGCCCGAGATAAAGCACATCCCGCGCCTCGGCGATCCGTGCCGCCAGCTTGCGGATCGGCGTGTCGTTCCCCAAAACCTCCGCCGCCTTGGCGGGCACTTCCAGCAACGCCGCCGCCAGCTTGGTAATCTCCGTCTCGCTCCGCGTACCCTTGGCCCGCGCCAGTGCCAGCGCGAACACCGCGAGCACGGTCAGTTGCGCGGTGAAAGCCTTGGTGCTGGCCACGCCAATTTCTGGCCCCGCGATGGTTTCCAGAATCGCATCGCTCTCCCGCGCGATGGTGCTTTCCGGCACGTTCAGCACGGCGAGGATTTTTTGCCCCTCCGCCTTCATATAGCGCAGCGCCGCCAGCGTATCGGCCGTCTCGCCGCTCTGGCTCACCAGCAACCCTAGCCCGCCTACGTCCAAGGGGGGGGCGCGGTAGCGGAACTCGCTGGCCACATCCGCCTCCACCGGCACGCGGGCCAGATTCTCCAGCCAGAATTTCGCGGTCAGCCCGGCATAGAAGGCCGAGCCGCAGGCGCTCATGGTAATGCGCTTAATGCCCGCCAGATCGAAGGGCAGGGCGGGCAGGCGCGGTGCCTCGTTTTCCATCATCCGGTGCAGCACATCGCCGATCACCACCGGGTGCTCATGCAGCTCCTTTTCCATGAAATGCCGGAAATTGCCCTTGCCGATGGCCGCCCCGGTCAGCGCCGTCAGCTTCTTCTGGCGCAGCACCACGGCGCCGGAGCCATCGTGAAACACCGCCCCCTTGCAGGTCACCACCACCCAGTCGCCATCTTCCAGATAGGCGATCTCGCGGGTCAGCGGCGCCAGGGCCAAAGCGTCGGAGCCAAGATACATCTCCTCCGCCCCAAACCCCACGGCCAGCGGCGCCCCGCGCTGCGCGCCGATCATCAGCTCCTGATGTCCCGCGAAAATCAGCGCCAGCGCATAGGCACCTTCCAGCCGGGCAAAAGCCTGCTGCGCCGCCTCAACCGGCTCCAGCCCCTGCTGCAGCAGATAATCCACCAGCAGCGCCACCACCTCTGTATCCGTCTCGGTGGAGAAGCTCTGCCCCTTGGCTTCCAGCTCGGCCCGCAGCGCCAGATGATTTTCAATAATGCCGTTATGCACCACCGCCACGCGGGGGGTGGCATGCGGATGCGCATTGCCCACCGTCGGCGCGCCATGGGTGGCCCAGCGCGTATGGCCGATGCCGGTGGTGCCCGCCAACGGCTCCGCCTCCAGCACGGCGGCCAGGTTCTTCAGCTTGCCCTCGGCCCGGCGCCGGTCGATATGCCCGTTCACCAGCGTTGCGATGCCCGCGGAATCATAGCCCCTGTATTCCAGGCGTTGCAGCCCGCCCAGCAGCAGCGGCGCCGCCTCTGAATGGCCCACAACCCCTACGATTCCGCACATCAGCCTTACTCTCCTTGGTAATGCTTCTGCGGTAGCCCTGGCACCCGCTCTGTGTCAAAGGACAGGAGATTCAAATAATACGACGGAGTATTTCATGCGCGCGGTGATCTTCGATCTGGACGGCACGCTGATCGACGCAGCACCCGACATTGCCTCGAAGCTGAACAGCGTCCTGGCGGCGGACGGGCACGCGCCGCTCACTCTTGCCGAAGTCCACACCATGATCGGAGACGGTGCGAAAATGCTGGTGGAACGCGCCTTCGCCGCGCGCGGCTGCGCGATGGAGCCCCGCCATCTGGAGCACCTCATGGCCATCTACGCCAGGGATCCGGTCGTCGACACGGTGATCTACGACGGCATCCTCCCAACGCTGGAGGCGCTGAAGGCGCAGGGCAGGCCGCTCGGCATCTGCACCAACAAGCCCATGCACGCCACGCGCGAGGTGCTGGCGGCGCTGGACCTCACCCGTTTCTTCGGCGCCGTGGTGGGTGGAGATTCCACCCCCTACCGCAAGCCTGACCCGCGCCATCTCGCCGCCGCTCTCGCCGGGCTTGAGGTCACGGACGCGATCATGATCGGTGATCACGCCAACGACATGAAGGCCGCCGCCGGGCTTGGCCTTCCCGCCATTTTCTGCGCCTGGGGCTATGGCCAGGGGGCGGGTGAGGCCCGCGCCGAAGCCCCTTCGGAGCTGCCGGAAATCATCGCCCGGCTGGGATAGGGGCCTTAAACCAATGCATGGGAGCTTTCCTTTACACACAGCGCCAGTTTGCGTAACAGGCGCTTGACGACCCGCCCTGAAAGGCCCATTTGGCAATCAGGACCATTTAGGTCCTCTTAAGGGGTCGTTATGCTGAAACTCTCACGCCTGACCGATTATGCGGTGGCCGCCCTGGTGCGCCTGGGCATGGCGGACGGCGTTGAAACCTCGCCCGGCATCGCGGCGAGCATCGGCGTGCCGGAGCCCACGGTCGCCAAGGTGTTGAAAGCCTTGGCCGGGCACGGGCTGGTTGTCTCCACGCGCGGCGCGCGGGGCGGCTACCGGCTGGGCAAGCCCTTGGCCGAAATCCCGGTTTCCGAGGTGATTTTCGCCATCGACGGCCCCATCGCGCTCACCTCCTGCGTTGAGGGAGCAGGTGTCACCTGCGAAAGCCTCTCCCTTTGCCCCGTCGCCGGGCGGTGGGATCCGGTGAACGAGGCCATCCGCAACGCATTGTCGCATATTTCCCTGGCCGATATGGCGGCGGCCTCCATGCCCCGCGCCTTCCGCATCCCCGCCCAGCCGATCAACGAGGTTGCCTGAACCATGTCCACCACTACCGAAGCCACAATCCAGGAACTGGCGGCCCAGAAATACAAATACGGGTTCACCACCGATATCGAGATGGAGGAATTCCCGAAAGGCCTCTCGACGGATATCGTGCGGCTCATCTCCGCCAAGAAAGGCGAGCCGGAATGGCTGCTGGAATGGCGCCTGAGGGCTTATGAAGCCTGGCTGAAGATGGAGGAACCGCATTGGGCGCGCATCCATCACCCGCCCATCGAATACCAATCGCTCTATTACTACGCCGCCCCGGCCAAGGCGATGCCGAAATCGCTGGACGAGGTGGACCCCGAGCTGCTGAAAACCTATGAGAAGCTGGGCATCCCCTTGAACGAGCGCGCCGCCCTGGCGGGTGTGGCCGTGGATGCGGTGTTCGATTCCGTCTCCGTCGCCACCACTTTCCGGGATACGCTGGCCAAGGCGGGCGTGATCTTCTGCTCCATCTCCGAGGCGGTGCGCGAGCACCCCGAGCTGGTGCGCAAATATCTGGGCTCCGTGGTCCCGGCTGGCGATAATTACTTCGCGGCGCTGAACTCGGCGGTATTCTCCGATGGCAGCTTCGTCTTCATCCCCAAGGGCGTGCGCTGCCCGATGGAGCTGTCCACCTATTTCCGCATCAATGCCCGTAATACCGGCCAGTTCGAGCGCACGCTGATCGTGGCGGAAGAAGGCGCCTCCGTCTCCTATCTGGAGGGCTGCACCGCGCCGATGCGCGATGAAAACCAGCTCCACGCCGCCGTGGTCGAGCTGGTGGCTCTGGACGACGCCAAGATCAAATATTCCACCGTGCAGAACTGGTATCCCGGCGATGCGGACGGCAAGGGCGGGATCTACAACTTCGTCACCAAGCGCGGCGCCTGCCGTGGCCGCAATTCCAAGATCTCCTGGACGCAGGTTGAAACCGGCTCCGCGATCACCTGGAAATACCCCTCCTGCATTTTGCAGGGCGAGGGCTCGGTGGGTGAGTTCTACTCCGTCGCCGTCACCAATCATTTCCAGCAGGCCGATACCGGCACCAAGATGATCCATATCGGCAAGAACACGTCGAGCACGATCATCTCCAAAGGCATCTCCGCCGGCCGCTCCAACAACACCTATCGCGGCCTGGTGAAGATCATGCCCGGCGCCGCCAGTGCCCGCAATTTCACCCAATGCGATTCGCTGCTGATCGGCGATCAATGCGGCGCGCATACCGTGCCCTATATCGAGAAGCCGCAATGCCTCGCGCCAGGTCGAGCATGAAGCCACCACCTCCAAGATCGCCGAGGACCAATTGTTCTATTGCCGCTCACGCGGTCTCCGGAGGAGGAAGCGGTGGGGCTGATCGTCAATGGCTTCTGCAAGGATGTGCTGAAGGAATTGCCGATGGAATTCGCCGTCGAGGCGCAGAAACTTCTGGGTGTTTCTTTGGAAGGTTCGTGGTTGGCTATGCTTGAGATCAAGAATTTGCACGCGCGGATCGGCGATGCGGAAATCCTTAAAGGTGTATCGCTCACCATTCCAGACGGCGAGGTGCACGCCATTATGGGCCCGAACGGTGCGGGCAAATCCACGCTCTCCTACGTCCTGTCCGGCCGCGCGGGCTATGAGGTCACCGCAAGGCAGGCCCTCTTCGCGGCGAGAACATCCTGGCGGTGGAGCCGGAAGACCGCGCGGCCGCCGGCGTGTTCCTTGCTTTGCAATATCCGGTGGAACTTCCCGGTGTCAGCACGCCAATTTCCTCGCAACTCGCTCAACGCCCATGCGCCGCGCGCGCGGCGAGGAAGAGCTGGACGCCGTCGCCTTGCTGAAACTGCCCGCGCCGCCGATGAAGCGCGCTAACGATGACGGAAGATTTGCTGAAACGCAACCTGAATGTCGGCTTCTCTGGCGGTGAGAAGAAGCGCAACGAAATGCTGCAGATGGCCATGCTGAAGCCCAAGCTCGCCATCCTGGACGAAACCGATTCCGGGCTGGATATCGACGCGCTGCAGCATCGTCGCGGAAGGCGTCAATGCGCTGCGCGACGAGACATTCTCAGCCCCATCATCACCCATTATCAGCGCCTGCTGGATTATATCGTGCCGGATCGCATTCATGTTCTGGCCAGTGGCCGCATCGTCGCTGCCGGCGGCCCGCCACCTGGCGCTGGAGCTGGAAGCCAAGGGCTATGCCAGATCTGGAGGCTGCCGACCATGATTCGCGCTTCCCACCCGCAAGATCGAGGCATGGCGCTATTCGGATCTGCGCGCCGCCTTCGGCGCACCAGGCTTCGGCGAGCGACCGCCGCGCCGCTCGTCGGCCGCCCCCGACCTGCCGGATCTGCGCGATCTCCGCGTTTCGTCTTCGCTGAACGGCCGCTTGAACACGGCTCTCGCCACCGGATTGCCTGGCGCACCTTCGGCTCCGCTCCCGCGCAAGCCAGCGTCGAGCCCATGGCGCTCATCAATGCCGAGCACGCCAAGGACGGCATCGCGATGCGACATTCCCGCCGGGCAGGATGCCGGAGATTGCTGCTGGTTCGCCGGCTTCCGGCGCCGGCCGTCGCCTTCCACCGCGCCACCGCATCAAGCTGGGGGAGGGCGCGAAGCTCACGCTGATCGACGCCGACGGCGAGGGTATTTACTGGCACAACGCGATGTTTGAGGTCGAGGTGGAGGCGGCGCAATGCCCGACGCATTTCCGCATCTCAGCGCGAAATGCCGGAGCCTTCAACACCACGTCCGTTCACGCCGATGATCGCGGGTGAGGCCTCTTACAGCATTTCACCTCACGCTGGGCGCCAAACTCTCCCGCACGGAAATCGAGGCCATCTGCTGGGCGCCGAACGCGCTCGCCCATCTCAACGCCGCGCAGCTTCTGCGGCGGCACCCAGCATGGCGATTTCACCACCATCATCCGCCACAAGGCCCCCAACTGCCCCTCGCGCCAGACGGTGAAATCCGTCCTCGCGGGCAACTCGCACGGCGTCTTCCAGGGCAAGATCGAGGTCGACCAGATCGCCCAGAAGACCGATGGCTACCAGATGAGCCAGGCGCTGCTGCTCTCCCCGGAAGCCGAGATGGACATCAAGCCCGAGCTGCGAGATTTTCGCCGATGACGTGAAATGCAGCCACGGCGCCACCATCGGCGCGCTGGACGAGGAGCAGGTCTTCTATCTACGCTCGCGCGGCATCCCCGAGGCCGATGCCCGGCAAATCCTCATCCGCGCCTTCCTTGAGGAAGCCCTGGAGCCCGTCACCCATGACGCCTCGAAAACTCTGTTCGAGGAAGCGCTGGAGAGCTGGTGGAGCAAGCAATGAGCACCACGCTGCTGCCTTCTGGACGTTCACGCCATCCGCCGGGATTTCCCCATCCTGTCGCAGAAGGTTTACGGCAAGCCCTTCGTGTTTCTGGATTCTGGCGCCTCCGCGCAGAAGCCGATACAGGTCATCGAGGCGATGCGCTTCGTGATGGAGGCGCAATACGCCAACGTCCATCGCGGCCTGCATTACATGTCCGAAAAAGCCTCGGACGCGTATGAGAATGTGCGCGACAAGGTAGCGGAACTCCTCAACGCGGGTAGCCGTGAAGAAATCGTCTTCACCCGCAACGCCACCGAGAGCATTAACCTCATCGCCTACACATGGGGCCGCACGGCACTCAAACCCGGCGATGCCGTGGCGGTCTCCGAGATGGAACACCACGCCAACCTCGTCCCCTGGCAGATGCTGCGCGATGCCCACGGCACCGAGCTGCGGATCATCAAGATCACTGATTCCGGCGAGCTGGATTGGAATTCGCTCGAAGACGTCTTCGCCGACGGCAAGGTGAAGCTGCTCGCCCTCACCCACATGTCCAACGTGCTCGGCACCTACACGCCGGTCGAGCGCCTGGCCAAGTTCGCGCATGCTCACGGCGCCAAGATCCTGCTGGATGGTGCCCAGGCCATCGTCCACCGCGCCGTGGATGTCCGCGCCATCGACGCTGATTTCTACGTCTTCTCCGGCCATAAGCTCTACGGCCCCACCGGCATCGGCGTGCTCTACGCCAAGGCCGAAATCCTTGAAGCCATGCCCCCCTTCATGGGCGGCGGCGACATGATCGCCTCCGTCTCCTACGAAAAATCCATTTGGGCCAAGCCGCCCCACCGTTTCGAGGCTGGCACGCCCGCCATCATCGAAACCATCGGCCTCGGTGCGGCCATCGATTATGTCCGCGCCATCGGCTTCGAGGCCATTGCGGCGCATGAGCAGCACCTCACCGAGCACGCGCTCTCCACCCTCAGCCAGATCGAGGGCCTGCGCATCCTGGGCAGCGCGCAGGATCGCGGCGGCGTCATCTCCTTCGTGATGAAGGACGCCCACGCGCACGACATCGCGACACTTCTGGACCGCCAGGGCATCGCCGTGCGCGCCGGGCATCATTGCGCCGAACCGCTGATGGGCCGCCTCGGCGTCTCCAGCACCGCCCGGGCCACTTTCGGCCTCTACACCCTGCCGGAAGAGATCGACGCGCTGGCCACCGGCCTTGAAAGGGTGCGGAAGATTTTCGCATGAACGAAGCGCTTTACCAGTCCATCGTGCTCAACCGCAGCCGCAACCCGCGTTTCGCGGGCCGCCCCGCCGCGTTCAACGCCGAAGGCCATGGTGAAAACCGCATGTGCGGCGACAAAATCAGCATCTTCCTCAACGGCGTAGATCTGCGCCACGAGGCCGAAGGCTGCGCCATCCTTGCCGCCAGCGCGGAGCTGATGTGCGAGGCCGCCACCGGCAAAACCGCCGGTGAAATCGCCATATTAGCTGAGAAGTTCGAACATCTTGTAAAGACCGGGCAGGAAAGCCCGGAATTGGGAGAATTGAATGCGCTTGCAGGCATTGCGCAATATCCTTCCCGCCTTCGGTGCGCGACGCTCCCCTGGAGCGCCCTCCGCGCCGCCCTCGCCGGAGCCGGCGCCGCGGGAGATGCCGTCCATGGCTGACACCGCGCCAGACACCAAGCCTGAGCCGGAGCAGATGCAGCCGGTGACAAGCTGGACGCCCGATGGCGAAACCGCCCCCCGTATATCGGAGGAAGCGGTCATCGGTGCTATTTCCACGGTCTACGACCCGGAAATCCCGGTGAATATCTACGAGCTCGGCCTGATCTATGCTGTCGAGCTGTCTGACAACGGCAATGTGAAGGTGGAAATGACCCTCACGGCCCCAGGTTGCCCTTCCGCGCAGGAACTGCCTGAAATGGTCCGCAGCGCCATCGCCGAAATCGACGGCGTGGGCGACATTACCGTCGATACCGTCTGGGATCCGCCCTGGGACCAGAGCCGCATGAGCGAGGAAGCCCGCCTCATGCTGAACATGTTTTGAGGTGACGAAATGGACATAATCCAAACTCCTGCCGCCAAGAAGCGCGAACTCCCGCCGCTGATGACCTTGACGGATACCGCGGCCACCCGCCTGCGCAAGCTTTATGCGGCCGGGGAGAAGGGCAAGCTGCTGCGCATCTCCGTCGGCACCAAGGGCTGCTCGGGCATGTCCTACGAGATGTGCTGGGTGGAAGAGCCGGGTGCCACCGACGAAATCGTCAAATCTCAGGACCTCACCGTGCTGGTAGACCGCAAGGCCACCTTGTTCCTAATCGGCACGGTGATGGATTACAAGGAAGACAAACTCACCCGCGGCTTCACCTTCGAAAACCCGAACGAAAAAGGCCGTTGCGGCTGCGGCGAGAGCTTCCACGTCTAAATCATGAAAATTCTTCGGGCGCCTCTTTTCAAGCAGGACGCCCGGGAGTTCTGAACCGCTAGGCGGTCAACGTCACCGAAACCGGTACATGATCGCTCGGCTGCGCCTTGGCCCGCTCATCCTTGTGGATGATCACACTCACCAGCCGTTCCGCCAGCCTGGGTGAGAGCAAGGCATGGTCAATCCGCAGGCCGATATTCCGGTCCCACGCCCCGCCCTGATAATCCCAGAACGTATAAAGCGTCTCCCGTGGATGCAGCGCCCGCACCGCTTCCGTCAGCCCCGTGTGCAACAGCGCATGAAACGCCGCCCGCGTCTCCGGGCGGATCAGCGCGTCATTCGCCGGCAGGGCGCGCGGCGCGAAATCAGCATCCGTCGGGCACACATTATAATCCCCGGCCAGGATGAAATCCTCATCCGCCTCCATCAGCTGCGCGGCATGCTCACGCAACGCCGCCATCCAGTGCAGCTTGTACTGATACCCCGCCTCGCCGCCGGAATTGCCATTGGGCAGATACAACCCGCCAATCCTCATCCCCCGCGCCTTCACTTCCACGAAGCGCGCATGGGAATCTTCCTCATACATCCCCGGCAGGCGCCTATGCGTCACCTCCACCCCGCCCTTATGCAGGATGGCCACGCCGTTATAGGATTTCTGCCCCACAATCTCCGCCTCATAGCCGAGCGCGGAAAACGCCATGGCGGGAAATTGATGCGCCTCGCACTTAATCTCCTGCAAAAGCAGGAAATCCGGCTGCTCGCGCGCCAGAAAATCCGCCACATGCGCCTCGCGCGTGCGCACGGAATTCACATTCCAGGTGGTGATTTTAATCAATGGAGAAAGACGTGCCGCAGCCGCAGGAAGAGGTGGCGTTCGGGTTCTGCACCAGAAAATGCGCCCCCATCAGGCTATCCTTGAAGTCCAGCTCCGCCCCGGCCAGAAAATCCAGGCTCACCGGGTCCACGAACACAATGGCGCCATCGCGCTCCAGCACCAGATCATCCGGCGCCTTCGCGTCCGTCAGGTCGAATTTATATTGCAGCCCGGAGCATCCCCCGGCCAGCACCTCCACCCGCAGCGCCTTGGCGTTGGGGTCATCGGCCAGAATCTCGGCCACCCTGGCGGCGGCCGAGGCGGAAAGGGCGAAAGGGGTCATCACGTCGCTCATGGACGATATATAGCGTGCCGGGGCCTTGGTGGTAAGGCCAGCCTGTTCTAAAGCCCTGCCCATGACGAAAGCCCCCTATGCCGTACAGGAAGAGGAGTCGCGCGGGCGCGTTCATGAGCAGATGCGCTCGGACGAACGCAGTCCCTATCAACGCGACCGCGACCGCGTGGTCCACTGCTCGGCTTTTCGCAAGCTGCAATATAAAACCCAGGTCTTTATCAACCGCGAGGGCGATTTCTACCGCACGCGCCTCACCCACAGCCTGGAAGTCGCCCAGATCGCCCGCGCCATCGCCCGCGCTTTGGCCTTCGATGAAGACCTCACCGAGTGCCTGGCCCTGGCCCACGACCTTGGCCATCCCCCCTTCGGCCATGCGGGGGAAAAGGGGCTGGACGAGGCGCTGAAGGAATTCGGCGGTTTCGACCATAACGACCAAAGCTTCCGCGTCGTCACCCGGCTCGAACAGCGCTACGCGGCGTTCGACGGTCTGAACCTCACCTGGGAAAGCCTGGAGGGCCTGGCCAAGCATAACGGACCCTTGAAAAACCCGCCCCCCACCATCGCCGCCTTCAACACGGCAACGCCACTGGACCTTTCCCGCCAGACCTCCGGCGAGGCCCAGATCGCCGCCTTTTCAGACGATATCGCCTACAACACCCATGACCTGGACGACGGCCTGCGCGCCGGCCTCTTCAGCTTCGAGGATATCCTGCCCCTGCCGGTCATTGGCGATCTGCTGCGCGAGGCCCGCAAGCTGACCGGCCAGCCCCACCGCATCCGCGCCGAGCTGAGCCGTGCCGTCATCAACTGCCTGGTGCATGACGCTTTGGGTGAAAGCGGCCGCCGCCTGGCTGCCCTCAACCCTCAATCCGCCGAGGAGATCCGCGCCGCCGCTGCCCCGGTTATCGCCTTTTCTGAGGAGATCCGGGTGGCCAATATCGAGCTGAAGCGCTTCCTGATGGCGCGGATGTACCGCCATTGGAAGCTCAACCGCATGAACTACAAATGCATGAACGTCACCCGCACGCTGGGCTCGCTCCTGCTCCGCCGGCCGGACCTTCTGCCCGATGACTGGCGCGAGCGCGCCGGCCCCGGCGAAACCCCGCAAGCCGCCGCCACCGTGCGCGATTATGTGGCCGGCATGACCGACCGCTATGCTTTGGATGAATTTTCCCGTTTGACGGACCCCTCCGTCCCCGCTTGAGAGACAAGATGCAAGACGAAAATCTTTATGCCGCCCTGCGTGGCGAGGTTCTGACCGCCCTGGAAACCCTGGCCCCCGGCCTGGCGCCGGAAATCCTGGCGCGCGTGGAAGTTACCCCGACCAAGGATGCCGCGCATGGGGACATGGCCACCAACGCCGCCATGATCGCCGCCAAGCCCGCGGGCAAAAACCCGCGTGAGCTGGCGGCGGGCCTCGTGGAAAAACTCTCCGTTCATCCTGGCATCGCCAAGGCCGAGGCGGCGGGGCCGGGCTTCGTCAACCTCACCCTTTCGCCCGCTCTGCTGCTGGCCCAGCTTCCCGTTATTTTGAATGCCGCCGAGGCCTACGGCCAAGGCCAAGCGCGGGGTCGAAAAATCAATGTCGAATATGTCTCCGCCAACCCTACCGGCCCGCTGCATGTCGGCCATTGCCGGGGTGCAGTGGTGGGCGATGCGCTCTCCAACCTGCTCGCCAAGGCGGGGTATGATGTCACCAAGGAATATTACATCAACGATGCCGGGGCCCAGGTTCTCGCCCTCGCGCGCTCCGTCTATGTCCGCTATCTCGAAGCGCTGAAGCTCTCCCCGGAAGCCTATATCGAGACCGTGCCCGGCGGCATGCAATATGGCGGCGCCTATCTCATTCCCATCGGCGCGGCGCTGGCGGAAAAATACGGCGATGAGTACGCCGAAACCCCGGAAGCCAACTGGCTCGATATTTTCCGGGATTTCGCGGTCTCCCGCATGATGGACATGATCCGCGATGACCTCGCGGCTCTGGGCGTGGTGCATGGCGTGTTCTCCTCGGAACGTGCCCTGGTCGAAAACGGCGGGGTGGAACGCGGCCTGCAGCGCCTGCGCGACCAGGGGCTGATCTATCGCGGCATCCTTGAGCCCCCCAAGGGCAAGACCCCGGAGGATTGGGAACCCAGGGAGCAGGAACTCTTCCGCGCCACCGAGTTCGGCGACGACGTGGACCGCCCCATCGCCAAGTCGGACGGCACCTATACCTATTTCGCCAACGACATCGCCTATCACGCCGATAAGGTCTCGCGCGGCTTCCTGGAGATGATCGATGTCTGGGGCGCCGACCATGGCGGCTATGTGAAGCGCATGCAGGCGGCGGTGAAGGCGCTGGCGGGCGATGCGAAAGCCCGGCTGGACATCGTGCTCTGCCAGATCGTCAAAGTGATGAAGGATGGCGAGCCGGTTAAAATGTCCAAGCGCGCCGGCACCTTCGTGGAGCTGCGGGACCTGATCGATGAGGTCGGCCCCGATGCCGTGCGCTTCCTGATGCTGATGCGCAAAGCCGACGCGCAGATGGATTTCGACCTCAACGCTGCATTGGCGCAGACGCGCGAGAACCCGGTTTTCTACGTGCAATACGCCCATGCCCGCTGCCGCTCCGTGCTGCGCGCTGCCCCCGCGCCATCCGCCGAAGCCGATTTCTCCACCCTCGTTGCGCCGGAAGAAATGGCGATGCTCCGCCGCCTCATCACCTGGCCCCGCCTGGTCGAGCAGGCCGCCGAGGCGCGCGAGCCGCACCGCGTGGCGTTTTTCCTCTACGACCTCGCCTCGGATTTCCACGCCCTCTGGAACGCGGGGCGGGACAACACGTCGCTCCGCTTCCTCCAGGAGGATAAGCCGGAGGAAACCAAGGCCCGCATCGGGCTTGTGGCGGCCACCGCCATCGTGCTTCGCTCAGGGCTGGCCGTGCTGGGCGTCAATCCGGTTGAGGAGATGAGGTAGGTTTGCGGGAGGAAGACGACGATTTCCTGTACCGTCCGCACCGCGCCAAGGGGCAGCGGCTGGACCCGGCGATCCAGCGCATGGCCATCGCGGCGGGCGGCGTCTCGGTGCTGGTCATTGTCATCGCCTGGTTCTGGAGCGGTATTCATCCTTACACATTCGGCCCCCCGCCAGTTGTCAACCCGCCCGACACGGCCTTGCGCGTCGTCCCGGCGGAACCCGGCGGCATGGTTGTCCCTGGTGCCGACATCCCGATCATGTCCGGTGAAATGAGCGACGACGCCACGCCGCATCTGGCCCCCGCCGGTCAGGCGCCGGATATCGCGGCGCTGAACCAGGCGGCCGGCCTCAACCAGCCCGCCCCCGCCGCGCAGGCTCAGGCACAGCCGCCTTCCGGGCAGGCCGCCACGCCGCCGCAAACCGCCAGCGCCGCCTCCGCCACTGACACTGACACGCCGCAAAGCGTCATACCCGCCGCCTCGCAAACGCCCCGGCCCGGCTCCACCGCCACCAGCGCCGCCCAGGCGGAGGGCATGACCGCCGTGCAGCTTGCCGCCACCAGCAGCGAGGATGGCGCTCTCAGCGTCTGGACCAAGCTGGAGCAGCAATTCCCGGACCAACTGAAAGGCCGCTCGCCGGAAATCATCCCCGCCATCGTCAATGGCCAGGGCGTCTGGCGCTTGCGCCTTGGCGGCTTCGCCTCGGCCGATGCCGCCAAATCCTTCTGTGATGCGCTCACCTCCCAGGGTGCGGCCTGCACCGTGGCGGCATTTTGAAACCTGCGATCCTGGGCATTTCCGGCCCCCGCCTTACGGATGACGAGCGGGCCTTGCTCCGCGACCACGCGCCGCGTGGCGTGATTCTGTTTGCGCGGAACATTCAAGATAAGTCTCAACTCTCTGATCTTAATGCAGAGTTGAAAGAGATTTTGCCTCAAGGTGGAATCCTGATGGTGGATCAGGAGGGCGGGCGTGTCGCGCGTCTCAAGCCGCCGCACTGGCCAGCTTTGCCCCCGGCTGGCAGCCTGCGCACAACAGAAGAGGCTTTCGCCCATGGGCGCGCGCTGGGCGCCATGGTCCGCGAGGCCGGGTTCACTTGCACCGCCGCCCCCGTTCTGGACATTCGCATACCCGGCGCCTCGGACGTGGTGGGAGACCGCGCCATCACCGGCGATGCCGCCATGGTGGCCAGGCTGGGCGGAGAAATTGCCCGTGGAATCATGGCCGAAAACGTGATTCCCGTGATGAAGCACCTGCCCGGCCATGGCCGGGCGCTGGTGGATTCACATGTGGCCCTGCCACGCGTGCCGGAACTGACAGATGATGATCTGCTCCCCTTCTTCGCCAATAACAGCCTGCCCTGGGCGATGACGGCGCATGTGGTCTATGAGCAATATGATTCCACAAATCCAGGCACTTTATCTGAAGTCATCATCCAAAATCTCATCCGTGGACGCATCGGCTTCAAGGGGATTTTGGTCTCGGACGACCTCGCCATGGGCGCGCTCTCCGGCATGCCGGCGGAGCGCGCCACCCGCGCTTTGGCGGCGGGGTGCGACATCGCGCTCTATTGCCCAGGCGATTTCGCGGGCAATCGCGCCGTGCTGGAAGCGCTATAACCCATGACTCATTTTCTTCTCATCATCGCCGCCCTGGCCATCGCCATCATCATGCACGAGCTGGCGCATGGCGTGGTTGCCTTCTGGCTGGGCGATTACACCGCCCGCTGGGCCGGGCGGCTGACGCTGAACCCCCTCAAGCATATCGACAAAACGGGCAGCATCGTCGTGCCGCTGGTGCTGGCCGTGGGGCAGATCCTCACGCTCGGGCGGATCGCCTTTCTTTATGGCTGGGCGAAGCCGGTTCCAGTCAATCCAGTCAATCTGCATGTCGGCGCCTACCGCAACCCGCGAAGGCTGATGGCGATTGTCGCCATCGCGGGGCCGATGATGAATTTCATTCTGGCCCTGGCCGGAGGCTTCGCCATGCATGCGGCGGTGGCGATGCAGTCAATCCAGTCATTGGACTTCCTGGCTTATTTTATCCAGATCAATCTGGTGCTTGGCCTGTTCAACCTGATTCCGCTGCCGCCGATGGATGGCGGGCGCATTGCCGTGGGGATGCTGCCATTGCCGCTCGCCATCAAGCTGGCGCGGGCGGAAAAAATCGGCATCGCGGCGGTGCTGCTGGTGCTGTTCGTGCTGCCTTTGGCGCTGGCGCAGCTTGGCATAAGATTTCGACCCGTTCCGCGAGGCGATGGGGCTGGTTCTGCCGGCGGCGGAGCGTGTGGTGCTGGTGCTTACGGGGAATGGCCTTGGAAGCGGCGACTGAAGCGCTTGTCCTGAAGCTGGAGGGCTTCGAGGGACCGCTTGACTTGCTGCTGGAACTGGCCCGCACGCAGAAAGTGGACCTCGCGAAAATCTCCATCCTGCAATTGGTCGAGCAGTTCCTGGCGGTAATCGAGGGGGCGCGGCGGGTACGGCTGGAGCTGGCGGCGGACTGGCTGGTGATGGCGGCCTGGCTGACCTGGCTGAAATCCCGCTTGCTGGTGCCCCAGCTCGGCGAGCCGGAAGATGCCGAGGTCGCGGCGGAAATCCTCCAGGCCCGGCTGATGGATTTGCAGGCCATGCGCGAGGCGGCGAAATTTCTGGGTGCTCGCCCGCAGCTCGGCTGGGATGTGTTTGAGCGTGGTCTTCCGGAGGAACTGACGGAGCTGGACCGCTCCCGCCTGAAGCTGGAGATGGCCGGGCTGCTCTCAGCCTATCTCTCCGCCCGCCGCCGGGCCGGGGCCAAGCTGCAATACCGCCCAAAACCAATGATTTACTTCTCGGTGCAGGATGCGTTGCAGCGTGTTGGCAGGCTGCTCGGCTCCCTGCCGGACTGGGCAAGCCTGGAGCAATTTCTGCCCGAGGGGCTGGAAGATGGCATCCCGCGCCGTGCGGCCATATCAGCCACGCTTCTGGCAGGGCTGGAAATGGCCAAGCATGGGCAGCTAGATTTAAAGCAGGACGAGAAATTCGGACCGATTCTGATGCGGCAGAAGAAGGAGAGCGGCGGATTTGACGGCTGAGGCGTTCACACCGGCGATGCGTTTGGCCGAGGCGGCGATTTTCGCGGCCACGCAGCCGGTAACGGCACGCGTGCTCGCCAATCTGCTGCCCGAGGATGCGGACGTGGATGCGGTGATGGCGGCGCTGACCCAGGCTTATGAACAGCGGGGGGTGAATATCGTCACCGTCGGCGGAGGCTGGCAGTTCCGCACGGCGCCGGACCTTGCCCCGGCGCTGCGCAAGGTAGTGGAATTACCCCGCCGCCTGCCACGCGTGGCGATGGAGAGCCTGGCCATCATCGCCTACCACCAGCCTGTCACACGTACCGAGATCGAGGAAATCCGGGGTGCGGCGCTGTCCCAGAACACGCTGGACCTGCTGCTGGAAAACGGGCTGGTGACGCCCAAGGGCCGGAAAGAGACGCCCGGCCGCCCGACGCTCTGGGGCACCACCCCGGCCTTCCTGGCGCAGTTCGGGCTGAACGATCTGCGGGAATTGCCCAAGCGCGAGGAATTGCTGATCGATCCCACCGGCCCGGCTTTGTCTGCCCCCGCATCGGAGGCCGGGCTGCCGGAGCTGGAGGCGCCGCAGGCCCAGCCACCGGCTGAGTCAGAGGCCGAAGCCGCGCCGGCCAGAGAGGGCGAGACCGAATGAGCCCGCTGCGCATCACCCGGCAGACGCTGATGGATGGTACGCTGCGCGCCCGCCAGCGCGAATACGCCAAGGCGCACCCGGATATGCGCTGGCGCACGGATGCCGAGATGGCGGCGCTGTTCGAGGGGGTTCTGGCGGAGCATCCGGGGGGTGAGGATCTCTGGGTGTTTGGCTACGGGTCGCTCATCTGGAACCCTGCTTTCGACTATGAAGAAAAAAACTGCGCCCTGCTGCGCGGCTGGCACCGGCGTTTCTGCCTGAAAATGCTCATCGGGCGCGGCACGCCGGAAACGCCGGGGCTGATGCTGGCGCTGGACCGGGGTGGTGCCTGCCGGGGCGTGGCTTTCAGAATCGGCGCCGGCAAAATCCGGCAGGAGCTGGGGCTGCTCTGGCAGCGGGAGATGTATGGCGGGGCTTATAATGCCCGCTGGGTGGCGCTGGAGGTGGGGGGCAAGCGCATCCGCGCCATCACCTTCGTCATCAACCCCGCCCATCCGCGCTATATCAAGGAATTGTCCATCGAGCAGACGGCGGCGCTGATCGCCTCGGGCTGCGGGGATCTTGGCAGCTGCCGGGAATATTTCGACAATACGGTGGCGCATCTGCGCCAGCTCGGGGTGAGGGACGCGGCGCTGATGCGTATCGCCGCGTCTTTGCCATCCGCGTGACGGCCTGCTAGCAAGCCTGCGCGATGTTTGGATTATCATGGGGTGAGATCGGGCTGATCATGGCGGTGGCGTTGATTGCCATCGGGCCGAAGGATTTGCCTGTCGCCATCCGCACTGTCACCGGGCTGATCAAGAAGGCGCGGGGCATGGCGGCGGAGTTCCAGGGCCATGTCGATGAGATGATGCGCGAGGCGAATCTCTCCGACGTGAAAGGCGAGATCGACAAGCTCCGGCGTTTCGATTTCCGCGCCGCCGCCGAGAACACGCTGGACCCGGACGGCAAGCTGCGCGCCACGGTGAAGGATGTGAATGACAGCGTTGGCGCCACGGCCACTCCCTATAAGCCGCCGGTACCCGTGGAAGAGCCGCCGCCGGATGCGCCCGCGGTGATCCCGCCCGAGGCCGCGCGCAAGGCGCCGGTTCCCGCCTTTATTCCGCCTGGCACCAGGCGCTGGGGTTTTTAAGACATGGCCGCCGATGACGATCAGATCGACGACAAGGAAATGCCGCTGCTGGAGCATCTGGCGGAGCTGCGCCGCCGGCTGATCTGGTCGGCCGCCGCGTTCCTCATCTGTTTCCTGGTTTGTTACCATTTCGCGCCGCGGATTTACGAATTCCTGGCCGCACCTCTGGCGCATGCGCTGGAGGCCAGGGGTGAGAAGCCGGAGCTGATCTATACAGCGCTTTACGAGGCGTTCTTTACCTATGTGAAGGTGGCGGTGTTCGCGGCGGCGTTCATCGCCTTCCCCGTGGTTGCCGTGCAGATCTGGCTGTTCGTGGCGCCGGGGCTTTATAAGCGCGAGAAGCGGGCCTTGCTGCCCTTCCTTGTCGCCACGCCTGTCCTGTTCTTCGCGGGCGGGGCGCTGGCTTATTATGTGTTCTTCCCGGTGGCGTGGAAATTCTTTCTTTCCTTCCAGCAGAGCACGGGCGGGGTGGATATCTCGCTGCTGGCCCGCGTGTCGGACTATCTGAACATCGTGATGAAGCTGATCTTCGCCTTCGGGCTCAGCTTCGAGCTGCCGGTGCTGCTGACATTGCTGGGCAAGGTGGGCATCGTCTCTTATGCGACTCTGAAGAAATACAGGCGTTATGCCTATGTCGGCTGTTTTGTGCTGGCGGCGGTGATGGCCCCGCCCGACGTGCCGAGCCAGTGCATCATGGCCGGGCTGCTGATCTTCCTGTTCGAGATCTCGCTGTTCCTGGTGCGGATCGTCGAGCCGAAATTCGAGGACGAGGACGAGGCACCCAAGGACGAAACCGAAGAAGCAAAAGACCCCGAACATGCATGATATAAAAATGATCCGTGAGGATGCCGCCGGGTTCGATGCGGGGCTGGCCCGCCGGGGCATTCTGCCGCTCTCCAGGGAGATTCTGGAGCTGGACGAGCAGCGCCGCGCGGCTTTGGCCAAGCAGCAGGAGTTGCAGGCGGAACGCAATGCGCTCTCCAAGAAGATCGGCGAGGCCAAGCGCGCCAAGGCAGACAGCGCGGCGCTGGAGGCGGAGGGTGCGCGCATCCGTGCCGAGATCGAGGCGCTGGATGCCGAAGGCCCGCGTTTGGACGGGTTGCTGCGCGATACGCTGGCCAAAATCCCCAACCTGCTGGATGCCTCCGTGCCGGATGGCAAGGATGAGGCGGAGAACAAGCTGGAGAAGCTCTGGGGCACGCCGCGCGAATTCCCCTTCACGCCCAAGCCGCATTTCGAGCTGGGCGAGGCGCTGGGGCTGATGGATTTCGCGGGTGCGGCCAAGTTGGCCGGGGCGCGCTTTACCGTGCTGAAGGGGCTGCTGGCCCGGCTTGAACGCGCTTTGGGCCAGTTCATGCTGGACACCCATACTGGCGCGTTCGGCTATTCCGAAACCATTGTGCCGCTGCTGGTGAACGACGCCACCATGTTCGGCACCGGGCAATTGCCGAAATTCGCCGAGGATCTGTTCGCCACGACCGATGGGCGCTGGCTGATCCCCACGGCCGAGGTGTCGCTGACCAATCTGGCGGCGGGGGAGATCACCCCGGCGGCGAAATTGCCGATGCGCCTGACGGCACTCTCCTATTGCTTCCGTTCCGAGGCGGGCTCCGCCGGGCGGGATGTGCGCGGCATGCTGCGCCAGCACCAGTTCAACAAGGTGGAGCTGGTGAGCATCACCACGCCGGAACAGAGCTGGGAGGAGCATGAGCGCATGACCCGCGCCGCCGAGACGATTCTGGAGCGGCTTGGCCTGCCTTACCGGCGCATGCTGCTTTGCGCGGGCGATACCGGGTTCTCGGCGGCCAAGACCTATGATCTGGAAGTCTGGATGCCGGGGCAGGGCACGTACCGGGAAATTTCCTCCTGCTCCAACACGCTGGCCTTCCAGGCGCGGCGGATGAATGCGCGCTACCGCGCCGGGGAGCAGAGGCCGGATTTCGTGCATACGTTGAACGGGTCCGGCGTGGCGGTGGGGCGCGCGCTGATCGCCGTGATGGAAAATTACCAGAACGAGGATGGCTCCATCACCGTGCCGGATGTGCTGCGGCCTTACATGGGCGGGTTGGAGACCATCGCCGCCTGAGACCGGCAGGCGGTTGCGTTGACAGGGACGGCGGACCCTTTGCATGGTCCGCCGCATATTTTTGGGGAAAGACCGTATGAGCACCGAGCTGAAAGCCGCCATCGAAACCGCCTGGGAAAACCGCGCCAATATCTCCCCCGCCACCCAGGGCGAGGCGCGCGAGGCGATTGAGGCGGCTTTGGATCTGCTGGATGGCGGCAAGGCCCGTGTGGCGGAGCCGGGTGCCGATGGCTGGGTGGTGAACCAGTGGCTGAAGCAGGCGGTGCTGCTCTCTTTCCGGCTTTATCCGAATGTGATCCAGAGCGGTGCCGGCGGCGCGCCGGTTTACGACAAGGTGGCGGTGAAATTCGCCGGCTGGGACGAAGCGCGCTTTGCCGCCGCCGGCGTGCGCGCCGTGCCGGGGGCCGTGGTGCGCCGTTCCGCCTTCATCGCCCCGGGCGTGGTGCTGATGCCGAGCTTCACCAATGTCGGCGCCTATGTGGGCGAGAACACGATGATCGACACCTGGTCCACGGTCGGCTCCTGCGCGCAGATCGGCCGCAATTGCCACATCTCCGGCGGTGTCGGCATTGGCGGCGTGCTGGAGCCGTTGCAGGCGAACCCGGTGATCATTGAGGATGATTGTTTTGTCGGCGCGCGCTCAGAGGTGGCGGAAGGCGTGATTGTGGGCCAGGGGGCGGTGATTTCCATGGGCGTGTTCCTGGGGGCTTCCACCAAGATCGTGGACCGGGAGACCGGCGAGGTTTCCTACGGCAAGGTGCCGCCTTATTCCGTGGTGGTGCCGGGCACGCTACCGGGCAAGACGCCCACCGCGCCGAGCCTGGCCTGCGCCGTGATCGTCAAGCGCGTGGACGCGCAGACACGCTCCAAGACCTCCATCAACGAGCTGCTGCGCGCGTGATCTCAGCCCCCGCCCTGCTGCGCGACCTGCTGCGCTGCCCCTCTGTCACCCCGGCAGATGCCGGGGCGCAAGCGGTGCTGGCCAACGCGCTGGAGGGGCTGGGGTTTGAGGTGAAGCGGCTGAAATTCGGGGAAATTGAGAATTTCTTTGCCGAGCGCAAAGGGCCCGGGCGGCATCTCTGCTTCGCGGGCCATACGGATGTGGTACCGCCTGGTGAGGGCTGGTCTCATGCCCCCTTTGCGGGGGAGGAGCAGGATGGCGTGCTTTACGGGCGGGGGGCGGTGGATATGAAGGGCGGCATCGCCGCCTTCGTGGCCGCCGCTTCGCGCGTGCCGGGCCATGTCTCGCTGCTGATCACCGGCGATGAGGAAGGCGAGGCGGTGGACGGCACCGCGCGCGTGCTGGAATGGATGCAGGAGGCCCGGAAAATCCCGGATTTCTGCGTGGTGGGCGAGCCGACCAGCAAGGCGAGGCTGGGCGATGTGGTGAAAATAGGCAGGCGCGGCAGCCTGAACGCCACCATCATCATGCCGGGCCGTCAGGGCCATGCCGCCTATCCGCATCTGGCGGAAAACGCCGTGCATAAGCTCATCCCGGTGCTGACTGAGCTGACCGGCAAGGCGCTGGATCAGGGTTCGGAGTTTTTTGAGCCATCCTCCCTGCAGATCACCTCAATCGATGTCGGCAACAAGGTGACGAACGTGATCCCCGGCGAGGCGGTGGCGAAGCTGAATATCCGCTTCAACGACCTGCATAGCGGCGCCTCCCTGACCGCGTGGTTGAAGGATGTGCTGGCCCGCCATGCGCCGGATGCCACGCTTTCCGTGAAAATTTCCGGCGAATCGTTCCAGACCCGGCCGGGCGATGAAATTGGCGCGCTGGTGCATGCCATTGAGAGCGTTACGGGCCATGCGCCGGAGCGCGATACCAGCGGCGGCACCTCCGATGCGCGGTTCATTTCCCGCTATTGCCCGGTGGCGGAGTTCGGGTTGGTGGGGGCTACAATGCACAAAGTGGACGAAGCCGTGCCGGTGGCGGAGCTGGAGCAGCTTGCCGATATCTAT
Organism: uncultured Pseudomonadota bacterium; assembly: GCA_963794625.1. Classification (GTDB taxonomy): domain Bacteria; phylum Pseudomonadota; class Alphaproteobacteria; order Acetobacterales; family Acetobacteraceae; genus Acidocella. Next base: position 964,973 of record CAWCEU010000008.1, on the reverse strand, counting down.
GAAGCGCTGATCCGGGAATTCTGCGGATGATCCTGCAAGGCCTCATCAAACTGGCGCGCGGCGATGCCAAGGGCGTCGAGGAATTCTCCGGCTCGGTGGAGGCGTTTTCCGCCTCGCTGGCGCCGCTGATCGCCTTTCCGCTGGTTGGCGCCTTCATCACGGCGGTCAGCGGGGACTGGAAGGCGGCGCTCATCGGCCTGCTCTCGCGGTTCTGCGCCGTGCTGGCCCTGCCGCTGGTGACTTATGAATTCGCCCGGCTATATGGCAAGCAGCAACTCTGGCTGCGTACCGCCACCGCGCTCAATTGGTGCTTCTGGCTCTTGCTGCCGGCGATCTTGGTGGCGGCCCTTCTGGGCTCCGTGCTGGTGACGCTTGGCCTGCCGCTGGCGCGGGCTGAACTGGCGGTGCTGGGGCTGATCGGGCTCTATCTGTTCTGGAATCGCTGGTTCGTGTTCAAGGCCGGGTTGCAGCTCAATATCTGGCGGGCGCTGTTGATGTTGCTGGCAAGCCTGCTCATCACCGGGCTGTTCGCGGTTGTGCCATGGCTGGCCGGCCTGCCCGTGCCAGGCGCGGATATAACCTCACTTCCTTGATCAGGTTACGATTTGTCATGCGCCCGTTAAGCCGGGCGCGGGGACAAAATAGGCCAGAGCCAGTATAGCTTTCCGGACTATATGGGACGGGAGTTGGCTTTGGTGGCGGAAGCTAAGGTGAAGCAAAAGCGCGGCAAGGGCCGCTGGATCATTGCCGGGATCGTGGTTCTGGCGGTCGCGTTCATCTGGTGGCGCCATTCGGGGCACAAGCAAGGCTTTGGCGGCCCGGCGCCGCAGGCGGTGGGGGTGGCCAAGGCCGTCAGCGGCCCGATGAAGGTGACGCTGGATGAGCTGGGCACGGTAACACCGCTGGCCACGGTGACGGTGCTGCCGCAGATCAGCGGCTATATCACCCAGATCGGCTTCACCGAGGGCCAGGACGTGCAGAAGGGCCAGTTCCTGGTGCAGATCGATCCGCGGCCTTATCAGATCCAGCTTGAGCAATACCAGGCGGCCCTGGCCAAGGATCAGGCCAGCCTGGGCCAGGCGCGCTCAGACCTTACCCGCTATCAGACGCTGGCGGCACAGGACAGCATTTCCGCCCAGCAAGTCTCCGACCAGGAATTCCTGGTGGCGCAGGACCAGGCGGCGGTGCAGTCCGACCAGGCGAACATCGACACCGCCAAGCTCGACCTCGTCTATTGCCACATCACCTCGCCGGTGGCCGGGCGCGTGGGGTTGCGGCTGGTGGATATCGGCAATTACGTCACCTCAGGCAGCTCCACCGGGCTGGCGGTGGTGACCACCATCAACCCGACCACGGTGATCTTCTCCGTGGCCCAGCAGGATCTTACCCAGGTGCTGGAGCAGCTTGAACAGGGCACCACACTGCAGGCCGCCGCCTATGCCAGTGACGATGTGACCGAGCTGGAGGATGGCACGCTCTCCGCCGTGGACAATCAGGTGAACACCTCCACCGGCATGGTGAAGCTGCGCGCCGATTTCGCCAATACGGATGGCAAGCTGTTTCCCAACCAGTTCGTGAATGTGCATCTGCTGGTGAAGACCCTGGAGAATGCCACGCTGGTGCCTAGCCCCGCCGTGCAGGAAGGCGCACCGGGAGCTTATGTTTACATGGTGCAGCCGGATAACACGGTGAAGGTGCAGGTGGTGACCACCGGCCCGACGGACGGGGTGAACACCGTGATCACCAAGGGGCTGAACCCTGGTGACGAGGTGGTGGTGGATGGGGTGGACCGGCTGACCGATGGCAGCAAGATCTCGGTTTCCGGCACAGAGAGTGTGACCACCAACGGTACGCCCGAGAGCGTGACGCCCGCTTCCAGCACCAGCCAGGCGCCCGACGCCGCCGGCAAAGGCAAGACACACCATCAATGGCAGGGCGGCCAGGGTTCCAGCCAGGGCGGCAACGGCGCGGCTGGCCAGTGAATCCGTCACGCCTGTTCATTCTCCGGCCGGTCGCGACATCGCTTTTGATGATCGCCTTCGTGCTGGTCGGGCTGGTTGCGTTCCAGTACCTGCCGGTTTCGGCGCTGCCGGATGTGAACTACCCCACCATCGAGGTACAGACTTTCTACCCCGGCGCCTCGCCGGATGTGATGACCACCTCCGTCACCGCACCGCTGGAGCGCCAGTTGGGCGAGATGGAGGGGCTTAACCAGATGTCGTCGCAGAGTTCGGCGGGGGCTTCGGTGATCACGCTGCAATTCGATCTCTCGCTCAGCCTGGATGTGGCGGAGCAAGAGGTGCAGGCGGCGATCAACGCGGCGGGGAATTTGTTGCCCTCCGATCTTCCCGCACCGCCGATCTATGCCAAGGTGAATCCGGCCGATGCGCCGATTATGACGCTGGCGATTACCTCCAAGACGATGGATCTCACCGATGTCGAGCGGATCGTGGATTCGCGCCTGGCTTCGAAGATTTCGGAAATCTCGGGTGTTGGCCTGGTTTCGGTCTCAGGGGGCAACCGGCCCGCCATCCGGGTTGAGGTGAATCCGCAGGCGCTCGCCTCCTATGGCATTTCCATCGACAATATCCGCACCGATATCGCCAATCTCAATGTGAATTCGCCGAAAGGCAGCTTTTCCGGCCCGGTGCAGAATTACACGATCAACGATAACGACCAGATCAGCGATCCCTCGCAATATGAAAATCTGGTGATCGCCTACAAGAACGGTACGCCGGTTTTCCTGAAGAATGTGGCGACGGTCATCTCGGCGCCCGAAAATGCCGAGCTTGGCGCCTGGGCCAACCGCACGCCCGCGATCATCCTGAACATTCAGCGCCAGCCGAATGCGAATGTCATCAAGACCGTGAACGCCATCAAGAAGGCGCTGCCCACACTCACCACCGGCCTGCCGGCGGCGATGCAGATCGCGGTGATGAGCGATGGCACCACCTCCATCCGCGCCTCGGTGAGCGATGCGGAGTTCGAGCTGCTGCTCAGCGTCCTGCTTGTCGTGGCCGTGATTTATCTGTTCCTCGGCAGTTTACGCGCCACGGTGATCCCCAGCATCTCGGTGCCGGTTTCGCTCATCGGCACGCTGGCATTCATGTATCTGTGCGGGTTTTCCATCGATAACCTCTCGCTGATGGCGCTGATCGTGGCGACGGGCTTCGTGGTGGATGATTCCATCGTGATGATCGAGAACATCGCGCGCTATCTGGAGATGGGCGAAAGCCCGATGCAGGCGGCGCTGAAGGGGGCGGGGCAGATGGGGTTCACCATCATCTCGCTCACCGTTTCGCTGATCGCGGTGCTGATTCCGCTGCTCTTCATGGGCGATGTGGTGGGGCGGCTCTTCTCCGAATTCGCGGTGACGCTGGCGGTGACGATCGTGATCTCAGCCGTCGTCTCCCTCACGCTGGTGCCGATGCTTTGCTCGCGCATTCTGCACCCGGCGGCGGAGGAGCATCCGGGGCGCATCGCGCGCTGGGCGGAAGAGCGATTCGAGCGTGTGGTGCAAGCCTATGGGCGCGGGCTGAACTGGGTGCTGGCGCATGCGCGCTTCACGCTGGGCGTGGCGGTGGCCACGTTCGTTCTCACGGTGCTGCTTTATATGTTTATCCCGAAAGGCTTCTTTCCGGTGCAGGATACCGGGCAGATCCAGGGCATCAGCCAGGGGGCGCAAAGCACCTCCTACGCGGCGATGGCGCAGCACCAGCAGCAGCTGGCCGATGCGTTGCTGAAAGACAAGGATGTGGTCAGCCTGACCTCCTATATCGGCGTGGATGGCACCAACACCACGCTGAACCAGGGGCGGTTCCTGATCAATCTGAAGCCGAAATCGCAACGCAGCCTGAGTGCGGCGCAGATTATCCCGCGGCTGAACAAGGCGGTTGAGAACGTGCCCGGCATCGCGCTCTATCTGCAGCCGGTGCAGAGCCTGACGCTGGACACCACCGTCTCGCCCACCCAGTACCAGTTTGTGCTGGAAGATCCGAATTCGGACGATTTTACCACCTATGTGCCGGAGCTGATGGAAAAACTGCAGGCATTGCCGGAACTTTCCGGCGTGGCCAGCAGCCTGCAGGCACAGGGCAACTCCGTCTATATCGATATCGACCGTACCAACGCGGCGCGCTTTGGCATTACCCCCGCCACGGTGGATAATGCGCTGTATGATGCGTTCGGCCAGCGCATCATCTCCACCATTTTCACCCAGAGCGACCAGTTCCGCGTGATCATGGGGGTTTCGGCGGACAGGATGGTTTCGGTTGCCTCGCTGGGCAATATTTATCTGCCGTCCTCATCCGCATCCGGCGGGCAGGTGCCGCTTTCGGCCATCGCCAGCTTCACGGTGCAGAAGGCGCCGCTTGTGGTGCAGCATCTCGGGCAGTTTCCGGCCACTACCATCTCCTTCAATCTGGGCCAGGGGGCCACGCTGGGGCAGGCGGTGGATGCGATCCAGCAGGCCGAAAAAACCCTGAATCTGCCGAGCGCGATGCAAACCTCCTTCCAGGGGGCCGCGGCGCAGTTCCAAAGCTCGCTCTCCAACGAGGTTTACCTGCTGATCGCCGCCATCATCGCGGTCTATATCGTGCTGGGCGTGCTGTATGAGAGTTTCGTGCACCCGGTGACGATTCTCTCCACTCTGCCGTCGGCGGGCATCGGCGCGCTGGTGTTTTTGTGGCTGGCGGGCGACGGGCTGGGGGTGATCGGCATCATTGGCATCGTGCTGCTGATCGGCATCGTGAAGAAAAACGCGATCATGATGATCGATTTCGCGCTGCATGCCGAGCGCAATGAGGGCAAGCCCCCGCGCGAGGCGATCCGAGAGGCGGCGCTGCTGCGCTTCCGGCCGATTTTAATGACCACTTTGGCCGCCATGCTGGCCGGGCTGCCGCTGATCTTCGGCGGCGGCATGGGCTCTGAGCTGCGGGCACCTTTGGGCATCGCCATTGTCGGCGGGTTGCTGGTGAGCCAGGTGCTGACGCTGTTCACCACGCCGGTGATCTATCTGGCCTTTGATGCGCTGGCGCAGCGCCTGCGCGGGCAGCGCGGATGAATATTCCGGCGATCTTCATCCGCCGGCCGGTGGCGACCATTCTGCTCACCATCGGCATCGCGTTGTCGGGCATGCTGGCTTTCACCCGCATGCCGGTGGCGCCGCTGCCGCAGATCGCGTTTCCCACCATCCAGGTCTCGGCTTCCATGGCGGGGGCGAGCCCGGATACCATGGCCTCCACCGTGGCCGGGCCGCTGGAGCGGCATCTGGGCGCCATTGCCGACGTGACGGAGATGACCTCGCAATCCGGCCTCGGCACGACGCGCATCGTACTGCAATTCGGGCTGGACCGGGACATCAACGGTGCGGCACGCGATGTGGAGGCGGCGATCCAGGCGGCGCGGGCGGATTTGCCGACCACGCTGCGCGCCAACCCCACCTACAACAAGTTCAACCCGGCGGATGCGCCGATCATGGTGCTGGCTCTCACCTCTGATGTGATGACGCCCGCCCAGCTCTATGATTCCGCCGATACGGTGCTGGAGCAGCAATTCTCGCAGATCAGCGGCGTGGGCGAGGTGGAGCTGGGCGGCTCCGCGTTGCCTGCCGTGCGGGTGGAGCTGCAGCCGGGGCCGCTCGCCAAATACGGCATCGGGCTGGAGGATGTGCGCGCGGCGCTGGCGGGGGCGAATGCCAATTCGCCGAAGGGCTATTTCGATGTCGGCCCTACGCGTTATCAGCTTTATACCAACGACCAGGCAAAGGCGGCGGCCCAGTACCGGGATCTGGTGATTGCCTATCGCAATGGGCAGGCGGTGAAGCTCTCCGATGTCGCGGATGTGCAGAACTCGGTCGAGAACACGCAGAATGCCGGGCTCTATAACGGCAAGACGGCGGTGCTGGTGATCATCCATGCCACGCCGGAAGCCAACATCATCCAGACCGTGGATGCCATCAAGAAATTGCTGCCCACCTTGGAGGCGGCGCTGCCGCCTTCGGTGCATATCGGCGTGGCGATGGACCGCAGCCAATCCATCCGCTCCGCGGTGGATGATACCGAGCGCACCTTGTTCATCGCCGTGCTGCTGGTGGTGGCGGTGGTGTTTATCTTCCTGCGCTCGCCGCGCGCCACGCTCATTCCGGGGCTTGCCGTGCCGGTTTCCATCATCGGCACATTCGGGCCGATGTATCTGCTGGGGTTTTCCATTGATAATCTCTCGCTGATGGCGCTCACCGTCGCCACCGGCTTCGTGGTGGATGATGCCGTGGTGGTGACGGAAAACACCATGCGCCATCTTGAGGACGGGATGGACCCGCTGAATGCGGCGCTGCGCGGCGGCGCGGAGGTGGGGTTTACCGTGCTCTCGATGAGCCTGTCGCTCATCGCCGTGTTCGCGCCGATTTTGCTGATGCCGGGGCTGCTCGGCATACTGTTCAAGGAATTCGCGGAAACGCTCTCCATCACCATCCTGATCTCGCTGCTCGTCTCGCTCACCACCACGCCGATGCTGTGCGCGATGCTGCTGCGGCCGGTGACGCATGACGCGCGTAAGCCGCACAGGCTGCTGGATGCGATGGAAAACGGCTTCAACCGCGCGCGGGACGGCTATGAGCGTTCGCTGCGCTGGGCGCTGAACCATGCCAGGCTGGTCGGGCTTGGTTTCGTTCTTACCATCATCCTCAACGTCTTCCTGTTCGTGGTGGTGCCGAAAGGGTTCTTTCCCGAGCAGGATAACGGGCTGCTCATCGGCAACATGCAGGCGGACCAATCCACCTCCTTCGCCGCGATGAAGGCGAAGATGACGGCGGCGGAGGCGATCATCCAGAAAGACCACGCCGTGCAATCCGCCTCCGGCTTCACCGGCGGGCGTTCGACGAACACGGCCTTCCTGTTCATCACGCTGAAGCCCCTGAACCAGCGCCACGCCTCGGCCACCCAGGTGGTGGCGCGGCTGCGCGGGCCGCTGGCGCGCATCGCCGGGGCGCAGACCTTCCTGGTGCCGGCACAGGATTTGCGCGTGGGCGCGCGTTCGAGCAATGCCGAATACCAGTACACGCTGACCAGCGATGATTCCGATGCGCTGGAACAATGGGTGCCGAAGATCGTCGCCGCGCTGAAGCAGGACAAGATGCTGGTGGATGTGAATTCCGACATGCAGACCGGCGGGCTGGAGACGGATATCAAGATTGACCGCCCGCAGGCCTCGCGCTTCGGGCTGACGCCGCAGCAGATCGACGCCACGCTCTACGATGCGTTCGGCCAGCGCGCCGTTTCCACCATCTATAACGAGCTGAACCAGTATGAGGTGGTGATGGAGTTCGCGCCGCGTTACCAGCAGACGCCGGAGGATCTCTCGCGCATCTATGTAAGCACCTCCGGCGGCACGGCGAGCGGCACAAGCGCCACCCAGCTCTCCGCGGGCTCGGTTTCCAGCGGCTCCACGAGTGCCGCCACCGCGACCAGCACGGTGGCGCTGGACAGCGCCACCAACGCGGCGATCAATTCGATCTCGGGCAGCAAGAACAGCTCCTCCGGCACGGCGGTGAGCACCAACCAGGAGACGATGGTGCCGCTTTCGGCTTTCACGACCATCGCGCCCGGCACCACGCCGATCAGCGTGAATCACCAGGGCGGGCAGATCGCGGCGACGATTTCATTCTCTCTGCCGGTGGGCGTGGCCCTGGGCACGGCGGCGGCGGCGATCCAGAAGACGATGAACGATCTCGACGTGCCGCTGACCATCAAGGGCAGTTTCGCGGGCACGGCGGCGGCGTTTCAATCGTCCTCCGCTTCCGAGCCGCTGCTGATCCTGGCGGCCCTGGCGGCGGTCTATATCGTGCTGGGTATTTTGTATGAGAGCACGATCCATCCGCTCACCATTCTCTCCACCATTCCCTCGGCCGGTGTGGGGGCGACGTTGTTTTTGCTGATGCTGAACACGCCGCTCACCATCATCGCGCTCATTGGCGTGATCCTGCTCATCGGCATCGTGAAGAAGAATGCCATCCTGATGATCGATTTCGCGCTTGCCTTGCAGCGTGGCGAGGGCTTGGCGCCGGAGGAGGCGATTTTCCGCGCCGCCATCCTGCGCTTCCGGCCGATTCTGATGACGACCTTCGCGGCGATTTTGGGTGCGCTGCCGCTGGCCATCGGCATCGGGCAGGGGGCCAGCCTGCGCCAGCCGCTGGGGCTGACGATTATTGGCGGGCTGCTGGTGAGCCAGGCGCTGACACTTTACACCACGCCGGTTCTGTATCTGTGGCTGGAACGGCTGGGCACGAAATTGCGCGGCGGGCGGGACAAGGCCGCACCGCGCTCAGGCAGCATTGTGGAGGTGCCATGAGGCGCATCGCGTATTCGGGCTTGTTTGGCCTGCTGGGCCTCTCGGGCTGCATGGTGGGGCCGGATTATCATAAGCCGCAGCTGGCCGTGCCGGCCGCGTATAAAACCGCGCCGGGCTGGGTGCAGGCGCAGCCCGCCGACGCCGCGCCGAAAGGCCAATGGTGGCAGAATTTCCAGGACCCCGCGCTGGATAGGCTGGAAGCCCAGGTGGCGGTAAACAACGCCACGCTGGCCGCCGATTATTATGCCTACAGCCAGGCCGTGGCGCTGGCGCAGGAGGCGCGGGGCGGGCTGTTCCCCAGCTTGGCGCTTACCGGCAGCGCCACGCGGCAGGGCGAGGGAGGGGGTGGTTCGTCATCCTCCAGCTTCAGCGTGCATGGCGGCCCCAGCACGTCCGGCACATTCGAGGGGCAGGCCTCCTGGAGCCTCGATATCTGGGGCAAGATCCGCCGCCAGGTGCAAAGCGATGTCGCCAGCGCGCAGGTGAGCGCGGCGGAGCTCGCCAATGCCACGCTGAGCGCGCAGGCGGAGCTGGCTTCCGATTATGTCGATCTGCGCACAGCGGATGCGAATATCATGCTGCTGCGCCAGACAGTGGCGGCTTATCAGGAAAGCCTGCGGATCACCCAAAACAAATACATGGCGGGCACGGTTTCGCAATCCGATGTGATCACGGCGCAGACGGCATTGGACGGCGCGCAATCCAGCCTGGTGGCGGAAGGCGCGGTGCGGGCGCAATTCGAGCATGCCATCGCCGTGCTGACCGGCCACGCGCCCGCCGAGCTTGCCATCCCGGAGGGGCCGCAGATTGGCACCGTTCCCGTGGCGCCGCCGCAGGTGCCGAGCACCTTGCTGGAGCGCCGGCCGGACATTGCCGCCGCCGAGCGCCAGATGGCGTCCCAGAACGCGCTGATCGGCGTGGCGGTGGCCGCCTATTATCCTGATCTGTCGCTCTCAGCACTTGGCGGATTTTCGGCCAACCCGATCACCGGGCTGTTCAACACCTCCAACGCGCTCTGGTCACTTGGCACCAGCGCGACGGACGATATCTTCGCGGGCGGGTCGCGTGGCCAGGCGGTGGAAGCGGCGAAGGCAGGGTATCTTGAGAGCGTCGAGACCTACCGGCAGACGGTGCTGACCGCCTTCCAGGATGTGGAGGACGATCTCTCCAATTTGCAGATCTATGCACAGCAGGCACAGGTGCAGGACCGCGCGGTGGCGGATGCAACGCGGGCGGCCCAGATTGCGCTGAACGAATACCGTGCCGGCACAGTAGATTATACCACGGTGGTGACGGCGCAGGTGACTTTGCTCTCCGACCAGCAAAGCGCGCTTTCCATCCAGCAGAACCGGCTGCTGGCGAGTGTCGCGCTCTATCAGGATCTGGGCGGCGGGTTTACCGAACAAGACCTGCCCAGCGCGGCGCAAATCCAGAGCAAGCTGCCCTTCGCGCCGTAGAGCGCGATGATTAGTGTGATGATCTTAGCTTTTCTCTAAAATCATCACACTCCAGGTGTCAGCGGGACAGGGCGATGAGCACTTGAGTGCCTGAACGGTAAAGCGTTGCCGTGCTCCAGCCTTGCAAAAGCGGCGGCAGCGGGTCGCTGATCGCGGATTGCGGGCCGCGCGCGCTGTTGATCTGGGCGGTGCTGATCGCGCCATTGGCGATGGCTTGGCGCAAGGCGCTGCTGTCATGCGTGGCGAGCAGCCTTTGGCCGTAGAGAAAGAAATCCAGCAGGTAGCCTTTGCCCGCCCAATAGCAATAGGCGAGATCCTCGCAGGCCACCGGGCCGGGCAGGGCGCGGATCTGCGCTTCCATGGCCTGGAAGGTGGCCTGGCGGGTGGGGTAGCTGCTGATGTCTCGCCAGGCTTTCACCGCGCCCAAAGGCGCCAGGGCAATGAAGGGGAGAAGCAGCCAGGGCAGCGCGCGCGGAGCACGCGCCAGGGCTGCACCGGATAGAACGCAAAGCAGCGACAAGGTTTCGAAATGCGCGTTGATGTCCACGCCCATGCCACCGCGCTCCACCGCGCCGCTGAGCAATGCCGCCAGGTTGGCCAGCAGCAGCAGACGCAGCCTTGTGTCCTGCCGCCAGAAGCGGGCCAGCCAGCCAGCCGCCAGGAGCATGGGCAGCAAGGCGAGCAGGAAGGGCAGGGATTTCAGCAAAGCGCGGGAAATCTCGTAATGCCGTGGCGTGAATAAGAGGTTTTGGAAGAAAGCCGTGCCATAGAACGCCGCGCATAGGCCTAAGCCCATCGCCAGAATGGCCAGGGCGGATATCAGCCAACACATGAAGGCGCGCCGGTTCTCAATCAGCAGCCAGATGGTGACGGCAAGCGGCAGCGCAACCAGATTCTGCTTCATGAACCCGCCCGTCAGGAATAACAGAGCCGCCAGCGCGATGCGCCTGGTGCCGGGCAATGTCCGCCCATCCGCCGGCAGCAAAACCGCCAGCCCGGCGAGCGCGAGAGCCTGCCCCAGCCATTGCGGATCGTCGAGCCCCAGATACGAGCGGCAGAGCGTGGCGTTATACAGCGCGAAGAGCAGCAATGCCCCGGCGGAGGCGGCCTTGTGCCGGGTGATTTTGAAACTGACCAAATAAACCAGAGCACCGGCGCAGATGATGGCGAGGATGGCCAGCACCCGCCCGGCGATGATCATATCGCCAGTCAGATGGCCGAGCAGGCCGGTGATGAGGAAGGAAAGGGGCGGGTAGTTCGTGGCGGTCAGCCCGCCTGTCCGCGGGTAGAGCGGCCCGGCCCCCATGGCCAGCGCCGCGTGAACGGCGTTCCAGCCCTCATCGGGGTCCGTGCTGATGGGCGCGAAGGTGAAGGCCAGCCGCGAGGCGGCGAGAAGTGCCGCCAGCGCGAAGCCTAGGAAGAGCGGCTTGTGGCCGCTCACTCCCATTCAATAGTGCCGGGCGGCTTGCTGGTGATGTCGTAGGTGACGCGGTTGATGCCGCGGACCTCGTTGACGATGCGACCGGCGACACGGGTGAGGAAGGCGACGTCGAAGGGATAGACATCGGCGGTCATGCCATCCGTGCTGGTGACGGCGCGCAGGGCGCAGACCTGGTCATAGGTGCGGCCATCGCCCATCACGCCCACGGATTTCACCGGCAGCAGCACGGCGAAGGCTTGCCAGATGGCGTCGTACAGCCCGGCATTGCGGATTTCTTCGAGATAGATGGCGTCTGCTTTCTGCAGCACCGCCACGGCCTCACGCGTCACCTCGCCCAGCACGCGGATGGCAAGGCCCGGGCCGGGGAAGGGGTGGCGGCCGACGATGGTTTCCGGCAGCCCCAGCTCACGGCCCAGCACGCGCACTTCGTCCTTGAACAATTCCCGCAGCGGCTCGACCAGCTTGAGCTTCATATACTCGGGCAGGCCGCCGACATTATGGTGGGATTTGATGGTGACGGAGGGGCCGCCAAGGGCGCTCACGGATTCGATCACGTCAGGATACAAAGTGCCCTGGGCCAGGAATTCGGCGCCGCCGAGCTTGGTGGCTTCCTCGTCGAACACGTCGACAAAGAGCTTGCCGATGATCTTGCGCTTGCGCTCCGGGTCGGTGACGCCTTTCAGCTCGCCGAGGAAGAGGTCGGAGGCGTCGCGGTGGATCAACTTGATGTTGAAACGGTCACGGAAAACCTTAACAACCTCATCCGCCTCATTGGCGCGCAGCAGGCCGTGATCGACGAAGATGCAGGTGAGCTGGTCGCCGATCGCTTCATGGATCAAGGCAGCCGCCACGGAGGAATCGACGCCGCCGGAAAGACCGCAAATCACCCGGCCCGTGCCGACCTGCTTGCGGATTTTCTCGATCTCGGCCTGGCGGAAGCTCGCCATCGTCCAATTCCCGGAAAGGCCGCAGACCTTGTGGGTGAAGTTCTTGAGAAGCTGGGCGCCGTGCGGGGTATGCACCACCTCGGGGTGGAACATGGTGCCGTAATATCTGCGCGTATCGTCGGCGATGATGGCGTAGGGCGCGCCTTCGGAAACCGCGACGGTTTTGAAGCCCGGCGGCGGCGCGGAAATATGGTCGCCATGGGACATCCATACCTGCTCGCGCGCGCCAACGCTCCAGGTACCCTCGAACAGCCCGCAATCGGCCACGATATCGATATGCGCCCGGCCGAATTCGCGGATCTCGGCACCCTTGGCCTCGCCGCCCAGTTGTACGCACATGCACATCTGGCCGTAGCAGATGCCCAGCACCGGCAGGCCGGAGTCGAATACCCAATCCGGCGCGCGCGGGCTGCCTTCGTCAGCGACGCTGGCGGGGCCGCCGGAGAGGATGATGCCGGCGGCGCCGAAATCGCGCATCCGCTGCACATCCGCGTTGAAGGGGAGAATCTCGCAATAGACCCCGCTCTCGCGCACGCGCCGGGCGATCAGCTGGGTCACCTGGCTGCCGAAATCCAGGATCAGAATTTTTTGCTGGTTCATGCGCCCAACTAGAGCGGCAGGCCTGTTTTTGCAACAGAGTCCGGGCGCCGTTCAGGCATTCACGTCGAGCAATGTCTCGATCGGATCCCAGGAGAAGGCGATTTGCGGAATATCCTCGCCGCCCACCCAGGTTGTGCCGCTGGCGATCTGCTTGCCGCCGAGATGCTGGTAGAAATAGCGGGAGGGGTTTTCGCTCAGCACCCAGGCGAAGGCGGAGCGGCAGCCAAGCTGGGCCAGGTGCTTGGCCGAGGCGCGCAAGAGCAGCCCGCCCAGGCCGCGGTCGCGGTAATCATCCAGCACATAGAGCGTTTCAACCTCGCCTTCGCCCAGCTTGGGGTCGCGGCAGCGCACGGCGGACGAAAACCCGAGAATTGGCGGCGCCCCGCGTACGCCGTAGCTGGCGGCCACATGCACCCCCACCCCCAGCCTGATGCCGTGCTCGTAATAATTGGCCAGCCGGCCGACGGAGAGATTGGCCAGATAATCATCCGGCAGAACAGTTGCATACGCGCTGCGCCAGGTCGCGACGTGAACGGCGGCGATGCCGCTGGCGTCGGACAATCTGGCGCGGCGCAGGGAGATCAACTCTGCCGCACCATCACGGCCGCGAAGAACCCATCCGTGCCGTGCCGTGCCGGAGACAGGCGCAATACCGGGCTGCCGCGCAGCGCTTCGGGCGCTTCCAGGGGCAGGGGTTTGAATGTGGGATGACGCACCATGAACGCCTCCGTCTGAGCCTCATTCTCATCTTGCAGCACGGAGCAGGTGGCGTAAACCAGCTTGCCGCCGGGCTTCACCAATTTTTGCGCGCGGTCGAGAATCTCAGCTTGTTTGACGGTGAGTTCGGCAAGATCCTGCTCGGCGAGGCGGGTGCGCGCATCCGGGTTACGGCGCCAGGTGCCTGTGCCGGTGCAGGGGGCATCCACCAGCACGCGGTCGAATTTCCCCTCCTGGCGCTTCACCCATTTATCGCCCGGCTCCAGCAAATGGCGCTCGGCATTATGCACGCCAGCGCGGCGCAGGCGCTTGATGGCGCCGTCCAGGCGTGGCTCCGACACATCGCAGGCGACGATATGGCCCTTATTGGCCATGCCCATGGCAATCGCCAGCGTCTTGCCGCCCGCACCGGCGCAGAAATCCGCGACGCGCATGCCGGGCTGGGCATCCAGCGCCAGGGCGATGAGCTGGCTGCCCTCGTCCTGGATCTCCACCAGCCCTGTCTGAAACGCCTTGCCGGTGGTCACGGATTGGCGGTTCTTCAGCCGCAGCCCCCAAGGGGAATAGGCGGTGGGCTCGGCCCTCAGCCCCTCGCCGGCCAGGGCCAGCATGGCCTCCTCGCGCGTGCCTTTCAGCAGGTTCACCCGCAGATCCAGGGGGGCGGGCTCGTTCATGGCGTGCATCTCGGCCGCCAGGGTGGGGCCGAACTGCGCGCGCAGCTTGGGCAGAATCCAGTCCGGCACCTCGAACTTCACCGCCTCGGGCATATCCGGGTGCTCCAGCGTGCGGGTGGAGAGCTTCTCCAGCAACGCGAACTCCTCCGGCTCCAACGGCGCCGGGCCATAGCGGCCGGAGACAAAGGCGGAGGCGATTTTGCCTGGTGTCTGCCCCGAGAACAGCGCCTGGGCGGCCAGCAGCATGCGCGGCGTGTGCGGCACGCGGTTATAATCCATCCACCAGCCCAGATGCCGGCGGGTGCGCAGCACGCCCCAGACCAGCGTGCTGACGGCCCGCCTGTCTCCGCCGCCGATGAAGCGCCTTGTGCGGAAGAAATGGTTGGCCACCGCATCGGCGGGGCGGGGATCGGCCTCGATAAGGCCGAGAAGGTCGATGGCGGCGGCAAGCTGTCCGGCGGGTGTCATGGGGCACCCGTCGCGGATGCCGGGCTTAGCGTCAAGGGAGGAGTCGCGGAGACGGTCCACCTAAACGAAAATATAAGCCGGGCTTTGGAAAATAGAACGCGGAGCTGATTGGGCCTGCCCGTGAACAGCATTTAGCCTATTTGTGAACAGTGTTTTTACTTTTCCCCTGATATTTAAGATTTTATCTGAATTCTTTGGCTTAAATTAGAGCGGTTTTATGAAATCAAATTGGGTATGTTTTTACATAAGCTATAAATACTATTGAATAGATAGTAATTATATGTTTTTAGGATCGTGCTGGGCGTCAGGCCCGGATTGCAAGCACAATGAGGTTGGACGCTTCACATGACCGTTAATTTGAACCGCCGTTCCGTTTTGGCCCTGGGCGCTGCTGGCGCCGCCTATACGCTGGGCTCCACTCCGGCCTGGGCTGACAGCAACACGCTGCTGAATGTCTCTTTTGACCCGACCGAGCAGCTTTATAAGGCCTACGACAAGCTCTTTGCCGCGCATTGGCAGAAGAAGACCGGCGTTACCCCAACGTTGCGGTACTCCCACGGGGGGTCCGGCGCCCAGGCTAGGGCCGTAATCGAGGGGCTGCAGGCGGATGTGGTCACGCTGGCGCTGGCTTATGACATCAACGCCATTGCCAAGGCCGGGCTGATCGCGCCGGATTGGCAGTCCCGCCTGCCGGACAATTCCACGCCCTATACCTCGACCATCGTGTTCCTGGTGCGCAAGGGCAATCCGAAGCACATCAAGGACTGGGATGATCTGATCAAGCCGGGCATGCAGGTGATCTCCCCCAACCCGAAAACCTCCGGCGGGGCGCGCTGGAACGTGCTGGCGGCCTGGACCTATGCGCTGACCAAATATGGCAGCACCGACGGTGCGAGGGATTATCTGAGGAAATACTTCGCCAATGTGCCGGTGCTGGATACCGGGGCGCATGGCGCGACCCTCACCTTCACCCAGCGCGGCATCGGTGACGTGCTGGTGGGCTGGGAGTTGGATGCCTTCCTGTCCATCAAGGAAGCGGGCGACAAGTTTGAGATCGTGCTGCCTTCCATCTCCATCAAGGCGGAGCCGCCAGTGGCCGTGGTGGACAAGAATGTCGACAGGCACGGTACCCGCGCATTGGCCGAGGAGTATTTGAAATATCTCTATGCGCCGGAAGCGCAGGAGGTGATCGCGCAGAATTTCTACCGCCCGGTGGACCCCGCCGTGTTGAAGGCATACGCCAAGCAGTTTCCGGACCTGCCGCAAGTGACCATCGACGGCGCCTTTGGCGGCTGGGCGAAAACGCAGCCGGAATTCTTTGGCGATGACGGCATTTTCGACCAGGTCTACGGCAAGGCGGGCTGATCCCGGTGAGTGCTGCTTTAGGTTTGGCGGCGTTTCTTCCCCGGCGGCAACGTAACGTGCTGCCGGGCTTTGCGCCGACATTGGCCATCACGCTGCTCTGGCTTTTCGTCATCGTGCTGGGGCCGCTTTGCGTCATGCTGTGGTTCACGGCGGGGCTGGGCTGGCACGCCTTCCTAAAGGAGATCACAACGCCGCGCGTGCTGGCGGATTTATGGGTGAGCTTGCGCTCCGCGTTGCTGGCCAGCCTAGCCAATGCGGTCTTCGGGTTGCTGGTGGCCTGGGTGCTCACGCGCTATCAGTTTCCGGGGCGCCGCCTGGCCGATGCGCTGGTCGATCTGCCCTTCGCGCTGCCCACGGCGGTGGCGGGCATTTCGCTTTCAACACTTTACGCGCCGAATGGCTGGATCGGCGGATTTCTGGCGCCGTTGGGTATTCAGATCGCCTTTCAGCCAGCCGGCATCGTGGTGGCGATGATGTTCATCTCGCTGCCCTTCATCGTGCGCACGGTGCTGCCGGTGATCGAGGATCTGGAACCCGAGCAGGAGGAGGCGGCGCATCTGATGGGCGCGTCGCCGCTGCAAATCTTCCTGCGCGTCTCCTTTCCCGCGATTCTTCCCGCCCTGCTCACGGGGTTCGCGCTCGCCTTCGCGCGGGCGCTGGGCGAATATGGCTCCATCATCTTCATCGCCGGCAACAAGCCGATGGTCTCTGAGATCATGCCGGTGCTGATCGTGCAGCAGCTCGACCAGTTCGATTACCAGGGGGCCGCCGCCATCGGCGTGCTGATGCTGGGGGTTTCGTTTGTTCTGCTGTTTGCCATCAATCTTCTGCAAGCCTGGGTGAGGCGCCGCCATGGTCAATAGGGTTGTGCTCATCACCATCGCCATGCTGTTCATGGTGCTGTTTCTGCTGGTGCCGCTCGCCGCGGTGTTCACGCAGGCGCTGGCGGCGGGGCTTGCGGCATATGTTTCCGCCATCGCGGACTCGAACGCGCAATCGGCCATCTGGATGACGCTGACCATCGCCGCCATTACGGTGCCGGCCAATCTAGTGTTCGGCGTCTGCGCGAGCTGGTGCATCGGCCGGTTCAAATTCCCCGGCCGCAATCTGCTGATCACGCTGATCGATCTGCCCTTTTCCATCTCCCCGGTGATCGCCGGGTTGCTGGAGGTGCTGCTGTTCGGGCTGAACGGGCTGCTGGGCGGCTGGCTTTCGGATCATAACATACAGATCATCTTCGCCCTGCCGGGCATGGTGCTGGCAACGATCTTCGTGACCTTGCCCTTCGTGGCGCGCGAGGTGATTCCGCTGGTGCAGGAGCAGGGCAATGAGGAGGAGGAGGCAGCGGTGACGCTGGGCGCTTCCGGCTGGCAGATTTTCTGGCGCATCTGTCTGCCCAAAATCCGCTGGGCGCTGCTTTATGGCGTGCTGCTGTGCAATGCCCGCGCGATGGGGGAGTTCGGGGCGGTGTCCGTGGTGTCCGGCAAGGTGTTCGGGCAGACCGACACGCTGCCGCTGGCGGTGGAATCGCTTTACGAATCCTACGACATCCAGGCCGCCTTCGCAGTGGCATCGCTGCTGGCGATGCTGGCTTTGGTGACTTTGGTGCTGAAAGCGGCGCTGGAATGGTGGCACCGCGATGAACTGCATGGCGCGAAACGCAAGAAGGCGGCCTGATGACGACTGAGATCAAGATTTCCAATGTGTCGCGCGGCTTCAACGGCCATGTGGTGTTGAAGGATGTGTCGCTGACCGTGCAGCCGGGTGAGCTGCTGGCGCTGCTGGGGCCGTCGGGCTCGGGCAAGACCACGCTTTTGCGCTTGATCGCCGGGCTGGATGCGCCGGATACGGGCGGCATCACCATCGGCGAGGATGAAGCCACCTCCCGCCATCCCGGCGAGCGCGGGGTGGGGTTCGTGTTCCAGCATTATGCGCTGTTCCGGCATATGAGCGTGTTCGAGAACATCGCCTTTCCGCTGCGCATCCGCAAAGCGCCGAAACCGTTCATCCAGAGCAAGGTAGCGGAGCTGCTGAAGCTCATCCAGCTTGAGACGCTGGCAGGGCGCTACCCGGCGCAGCTTTCCGGCGGCCAGCGCCAGCGCGTGGCGCTGGCACGGGCATTGGCCAGCCAGCCGCGCGTACTGCTGCTGGACGAGCCTTTCGGCGCGCTGGATGCGGTGGTGCGCCGTGAGCTGCGCCGCTGGCTGCGCCGGCTGCATGAGGAGATGCACATCACCACCATCTTCGTCACCCATGACCAGGAAGAGGCGTTCGACCTCGCGGACCGGGTGGTGATCATGAAGGAAGGCAAGATTTGCCAGGAAGGGGCGCCGATCGACATCTACCGCCGCCCGGCTAACCCGTTCGTGCATGAGTTCCTGGGCGAGAGCAACCATGTGCCGGTGCTGCTGCGGGGCGGCTCAGTCCGTGCCCCGAACGGGCTGGAGCTGGGCCAGGCCGCATTGCCGGATGGGGCGGCCAGCTTGTTCATCCGCCCGCATCATGTGGTGCCGGTGCCCGCCGCCCAGGGGCGTTGGCAGGTGACGCGGGTGAGCGCCACAGGGGCGCAGGCGCATCTTACGCTTACCCGCGGGGAGATGAGCCTCGCCGCCGCGATGACGGCCGACGCGCTGCTGGAATCCGGCCTGCAGACCGGGGCGGCGGCGGAGATACGGTTTACCGGCGGGACGATCTTCGCCGACAGCGCCACCGGCCCCGTGCGGTTTGGGCAGGGGCTGGGCGTGATCGCCCACACTTGAAAAGCGCCCGGAAGGCGGCGGCATCTTGGCGCCCGGCTGATTCGAGGAAAATGGCGCCCCCGGCAGGACTCGAACCTGCATAAACGAACTTAGAAGGATCGGAGCTTATCCAGTTAGCCAACGGGGGCGAGGGCCGCGCCGGTCATATCATGGCGCACGGAAACTGCAAGAAATCGCCCGGCTGGAACCATGAACGGCGTTTACTACACATTTACGTTACAGGCCTATGCCGGGGGCCAGCCATTAAGTTACAAACTCATCCGGGTCATTATGTCTGTTACGTTGCAGGAAGGACATTTCGGCGCCGCAACACCTTCAGGAGCTTCAGTCATGCTGGCTGCCCGTTTATATCAGATGGTGGTGCACGGCTTGCAGCTGGTTCTTCGAGACCGCCGGGCCGTGACCTCGGTTGAGTATGCCGTTATCGCGTTGATTATCGTGCTGGCGGTCGTCGGCGGGATCAGCCGGATCGGCAGCGAAGTGGCAACGCCTTTCAATCAAGTCGCGTCAGAATTGTGAACCTATCGTGACCTAACGGCCGGACGAATTTTTAGAATGTCGCGCGGACCAAGATCGCGTGGAGCGAAGTATCTTTTTATTTAAAAAACTTATAAAAAATACATTTTATATAAAAAATAACACAAAACGCCTTGAAATTCGGGAGAGTATGTCCTTTTCTTCACAAACCCGCCGAAGAGTTCACGGTTAATTGTTTGTTCGTACTCAAACTGCATTTGACAGAAACCTCTGATTTTCATGTATATAAACTTACCTTGCTAGGTGGATAACGGTGATGGCAAAAAGCGCGAGCTTAGGGCGTCGGATGCGAATCAGTGTTATCTGGTGTCATAGGGTTAATGTTTTGAAAGGATCTACTTGATGCTCGTGAACTACGTCCGTACCGCCGTTGCCCATAAGCTGGCTCAGCTCAATGTCGACAAGCGCGCCGTGACCGCCATTGAATATGGCCTGATCGCCGCTCTGATCGCCGTGGTGATCATCGCCGCCGTGACCAGCCTGGGCAAGAACATCTCCACCACCTTCAATACGGTCGCTTCCGAACTGTAATAAGCTTCCCTTTCACGGGCGAGAGACGGCCGGCCGGTTATTCCGGGCGGCCGTTTTTTGTTTTCGCACCCTTGGCGGGAGCGTTTTGTCACGCTTGTAGAATTTTGATGGTTTTGGAGAATATTATCTTTTGTATGCCCTTATTTTGAGACTACACAGGTGATGTGAAGGGCGATTCGATAATTTGATGGCGGATTCGATAATCTGTAATCTTTTGTGAAACAGGATTCGGTAAGCACTCAAACGATTGTGTTAGTCAGGCAGGGTGAAGCTAGATGGTGATGCAAAGCCACAACAGATTGAGGCTAACATGAGCATGCTTCTAGCCGGCGCGGCAGCGGTTTTACTCATTTATGCAGCGCTTCACGATATCGCGGTGCGGACTGTTCCCAACTGGGTGTCCGGCCTGTTGTTGTTGCTAGGCGCCGGAATCAGGGTATCCAGCCACGATTTGCTGCCCGCCCTTGGCGCAGCCTTGATCCTGTTCTTGTTGCTTTTTATCATCTGGGCCGCCGGCTTGATGGGGGGGGAGACGTGAAGCTCTGGGCTGCGTCCGTGTTGCTGATTCCGCCCTCATGGCAGGTGGAGTTCCTGTTTGTGGCCAATGTGATGCTGCTCGGTGGCGGGCTCGCCATTCTGTATCTTCTTCTGTCTCTTGCTGTACGCCGGCCGGCGGCGTCGCGTGCCGGCTCCTATCCAAGGCGTTTCCTCAGGGCCGAACTCTGGCGCATCAAGCGGCGGGCGCCGCTTCCTTATGCGTGTGCCATAGCAGGCGGAACCTTGGCGGTGCTTTTGCCGCATATTTTGCAATCATAGGTCGCACATGGTCTTCCGTCTCGGCATATTCGTTGTTCTGATCGCCGCGCTGGCCGCAGTGGTGGTGTTTGGCTATTCCATCCTGAACCAGGGCCACAAGACACCTGTCGCCGCGGCTCCGCCAACCGAGCAGGTTCTGGTTGCGGCCACGCCGCTCTCCGGCGGCTCGCTCATCCAGCCGAACAACATCACGAGCTCCACCATACTCATCGCGAACGCGCCGACGGATGTGATCGTCGATACGCCGCAGAACCGCTCCGGCCTGACCGGCGCCATGGTTAGAACAGCGCTTGCCCAGGGCGCGCCGATCACCGATAGCGGCGTGATCCATCCGGGCGATCACGGCTTCCTGGCCGCGGTGCTCGAGCCGGGCATGAGGGCCGTGACCGTGGCCGTCGATAATGTCACGGGCGCTGACGGCCTGATCTGGCCGGGGGACAGGGTGGACGTGCTGCTGACCCAGAACATCGCTGGTGCACCCGATTCAAAGAGCATCGCCGCCGAGGTTGTGCTGAGCGATGTGCGTGTCATCGCCACTGGCACGGAGCTGATCAAGGATGCTTCGAGCAGCACCGGCAATAATGGCAATAACCAACCCGCTTCGACCGTGACGCTGGAAGTGACACAGGAACAGGCGGCGCGCTGCCTGGTGGCGGTCAATCTCGGCAAATTGTCTTTGATCGTGCATTCGGCGCAGTCCAACGACGTTAAGAACAATGCGGTGCCGCTGCCTGTCTGGGCGGGGCAGGTCTCGCCTGCTTTGTCCGCGGCGCAACCCACGGAGCAGCCGGTAACCACCGTGAATGTGATTTCTTCGGGCGACACTGGGGAGTTTAAGTTTTGATGCGCTGCCTTCTCACCGCCTCGGCGCTGGCCCTGTTCACGGCCATCCCCACCGCTTTCGCGCAGACGGATAACGATGGCAGCGGCGCGGCGCCTGTTCAATTGGCGCCTCAACAGGCGCCCGGGCCGGTTTCCTCCCAGCAGGCGCAGGTTATTCCCCCGGCTTATTATGGCGGGCTTGAGATCGCGAAAGGTCAGGGCAAGTTGATCAAGCTGCCGCGCCCGGTCGCCAATCTCTTCGTCGCGGATGACAGCATCGCCTCCGTGCGCCCCGCCAGCCCGGGCACGATGTTTGTATTCGGCAAGACACCGGGCGAGACGGATGTGGTGGCCACCAATTCCTTGGGCAACCGCATCGCGCAGTATTCGATCACGGTGAACCCGTCGGAATACAGCGATCACCGGGTGGACAGCCAATCCCAGGTGGCGGCACCCGGCAGCGGTGTTACGGCTGAGTCGGAGCCGGGCGGGATGATCGTTCGCGGTTCCGTCAATAGCGCCGAGGATGCCGACCGGATCGTCAACCAGGCCAAGCTCATCTCACCCACCGGCAAGGTCACGAATGATCTTACCGTGCAGCAGCCAATCCAGGTTGAGCTGAAAGTGCGTATCGCGCAGATGTCGCGCGAGGTGACGCGCGAGCTGGGCATCAATTGGAGCAGCGTGGGCACATCCGCGATCTCCATCGGCAAGTTCGCCTTGAGCGGCACCACCGCTTCACTGCCCAGCTCGCTTTCGTCCACCAATCCCGGCGGCGTGGGGGTCGTTTTCCCAGGCGGCACGTTTGAAGGCATCATTGACGCGCTGGCCACGGATAATCTTGCTCATATCCTCGCGGAGCCGACACTCACCACGCTTTCCGGAACCCAGGCGAATTTTCAGGTGGGCGGCCAGTTTCCAATCCCGGTTTCCAGCAATGGCTCCGGCGGCGGCGCGACTGTTACAGTAACGTTCAAGAATTACGGCGTTCTGCTCTCCTTCATCCCCACCGTATTTTCGGATGGAAGGATCGCCTTGCAGGTTTCGCCGCAGATCAGCGCCATTGACAGCTCCAACGCCTCCACTGTTACAGCAGGCGGTACATCTGAGGTTTTCTCGGTGCCATCGCTCACCATCACGGCGGCGTCCTCGACCGTTATTCTCGGCTCCGGCCAGGGCATGGCGATCGCCGGTTTGCTGGAGGATACGACGAATCAGGTCAGCAATGGCCTGCCGGGACTGTCGGAAATTCCGATTTTGGGCGCTTTGTTCCGTGGCAATGCCTTCCAGCGTGAGCAGCAGGAACTTGTCATCACCGTGACCCCTTATATCGTGAATCCGGTGGATAACCCGAACTCCATCGCTTCGCCCGACAATGGCTGGTCGCCGCCGAATGATTTGCAGCGTATCCTGCTGTTGCGTAATAATGGCACTGACGTGGCAAAGGCCAGTATTCCTGGTGATGCCGGGTTCATGGTGCAATGAAGGGGGCATATTCCATGCGTTCCAGCATTCTCCTTCTCGCCGCCGCCGCGCTATTCGGTTTGACGGGCTGTCAGGGCGCCTTCAATCCTTTCAACCGTCCTGGCAACTGGTCGGCGACGGGGGCTTCGAACGAGGCTCTTGCCCAGCAAGTTGCGAATAAATCGGACCTCATCAGCGGGCAATCCGAGCCGGGTTCCAATGGCGTGATCGCGGTGGGCGGCATTCAGAAGGCGACCACCGACGGCACGGCCTCCGGCATCCAGACAGCATTGACCCCCACCTCTCCCGCGACCTCGTTCAGTGGAGGCAATTAATGGCGGCGGGAATTGGCATGACAGGAAAGGATGAGGCATGAACAGCCAGGGAGCAATTGGCGGGCTCTCTGATGGTGGCGGGGTCGCCAGCCGGCCGGACCGGCTGACGGTCCTTGCCTTTATCAGCGACCCGGCCAGCGAGCAGGTGCTGCGTGACAGCCTGAGCGAAGCCACAACCGGCGGTATGGATGTGAGGCGCGGTACGGTGCGCACCGCCATCGCCGCCATGGCCAAGTTGCAGACGCCGGAAGTGCTGATTGTCGACATTGCTGGCGAGGAGCAGCCGTTGCAGGCGCTGGGCGAATTGTCGGACGTGGTGGAGCCTGGCGTTCGCGTTCTGGTGGTTGGCGATAGTGCCGAGGTCGATTTCTACCGTCATATCACCCGCGGCATGGGCGTGATGGAGTATCTCTTCAAGCCTCTCACCCGAGAGGCCGTGGCGCGCCATTTCGCGCCGCTGATTACTCGCAAGACCATCGGCCAGGATGCGGCCCGTGGCGGGCGCGTGGTGGTGGTCATCGGCGCGCGCGGCGGCGTGGGCGCCACCACGATCGCCGGAAATCTCGCCTGGCTGCTGGGCATTACCGCCAAGCGTCATACTGTATTCCTCGAATCCGATATTCACATGGGCTCCGGCGCGCTGCTGCTGGGCGGCAAGTCGGGACCTGGCCTGCGAATGGCGCTGGAAACACCGGACCGTATCGACCCGCTCTTCGTCGAGCGTGCGGCGCAGCCCGTGGCGGAACGCCTGCAGGTGCTGGCGTCCGAAGAAAAGCTGACCGAACCGATGAATTATGCGCCCGGCGCGGCGCGGCGCCTGCTTGAGGCGCTGCGGGTCCGGTATAATTTCATCGTCATGGATGTGCCCTTCCTGCCGATGCCCTGCAACCGCGAGCTGATTGAGTTCGCGCATCACCGCGTCATCGTCATGGATCCGTCCCTGGCTTCGGTGCGTGACACGCTGCGCCTGCTCAGCCTGCCCAACGGGCCCTGGCAGCCGCAAAGCCCCACCGTGGTGCTCAACCGCCAGGGGCGGCCAGGCGGCCTGACGCGCAAGCAGATCGAGGAAGCGCTGAAGGTCAAGATCGACGTCACTATTCCCGATATGCCCAAGCAGCTTAACGAAAGTGCGAGCTTTGGCGAACCGGCGGTGGCGATCAAGGGACCGTTCCGGCAGGCGATTACTGAACTGGCGCGCGAGATCGGGTTCGTCGCCAACCGCGATGAGGATGGCGGTAGCGCGGTGCGCGGCGCTAGCTCCGTCGGCGGCATGTTCAAGATGCTGGGCTTGCAGAAAGGATAGGCGCGATGACGGACAGCATGCCGGTTTTCGGACGCCGCCGCCGTGAGGAAATCGCGTCTCTCGCGGCCTCCACCCCCGTGCCGGTTCCTGCCGCGCAGGTTTTGGGCGACGCGGCCGAGATCACGCCGTATTCCGCTGGATACCGGCGCTTCCGTTCGCGCCGAAATCGCGGAGCTGCGTAATCTTTGCCTGGCCCGCATGGATGCGACCGCCGTGGCGGCGCTGGCCGCAGACCGGCTGCTGATTGAGGTGGAACGGCTGATCTCCGATCTCGCCACAGATAAGCGCGTGCAGCTCAATGCCCGCGAGCAGCGTGCCCTGGCGACCGAGTTGGTGGACGACATGCTGGGGCTGGGGCCGCTGGAGCCGCTGCTGCTCGATGAGACCATCAACGACATCATGGTCAACGGCCCCGAGCATACCTTCGTGGAACGCGGCGGCAAGCTCATCCAGGTGCCTGTACGTTTCCGTGACTGGGCGCATCTGACCAATATCTGCCAGCGCATCGCTGCCTCCGTCGGCCGCCGCGTCGATGAATCGAGCCCGATGTGCGACGCGCGCCTGAAGGATGGCTCCCGCGTCAATATCATCTTGCCGCCGCTGGCGATCGACGGGCCGTCCATCTCGATCCGTAAATTCTCCAAGAAGCCGATCGATTTCAAGAAACTGATCGAATTTGGCGCGATGACGCCGCCCATCGCGCGGGTTCTGGAAATCGCGGCGCGCTGCCGGCTGAACATCATCATCTCCGGCGGTACCGGCTCGGGCAAGACCACGATGATGAACGCGCTCTCGCGCTTTATCGACGCCACCGAGCGTATCGTCACCATTGAGGACGCGGCCGAACTGCAATTGCAGCAGCCGCATGTGGTGCGCCTTGAAACCCGCCCGCCCAGCCTGGAAGGCAAAGGGGAGGTGAACGCCCGCGACCTGGTGAGGAACGCGCTGCGTATGCGCCCGGACCGCGTGATCATCGGCGAGACCCGTGGCGCCGAGGCGTTCGACATGTTGCAGGCAATGAACACGGGCCATGACGGCTCGATGTCCACCATCCACGCCAACAACACGCGTGATGCGCTCTCGCGTATCGAGAACATGGTACAGATGTCCTCAATGGGCCTCACCCCGCGCGCCATCCGCCAGCAGGTTTGCGCCGCCGTCAATATCATCATCCAGGTGGAGCGCCAGCGCGATGGCGGCCGCCGCGTGACGCAGGTGACGGAGATCGCCGGCATCGAAGGCGAGACGCAGCTTCTGAACGACATCTTCAAGCTCGAAATCACCGGCGAGACCCCGAATGGCCGGCTGACCGGCCGTTATGAGGTCAGCCGCATCCGGTCTTCCTTCCAGGAACGGCTGCAATATTACGGGCTGGACCGTGCATGGATGGCGGCGCTGGAGGAGAATTGATGCTGCTGCACGATCTTTTCATACTGCTGGTTGTCGTTCTTGTCCTGGCGGTGGCGGCTGTGGGGGTGACAATCTGGGTCGTCTCCGGGCATGACCGTGAGGAGAAGCTGAAAAAGCGCATCACCCAGGCGGTCATGCCTGAAGCGCAGGCGATCAGCACCATGGATGAGGAGCTGAGCCTGGTCCGCGCCACATCGCGGATCGATCAGTTGAAGGAGCGTGCCGCCACGGCGATCGGCGTGGATCTGCAGCAGGCCGAGACCTACCCGATTAAATGGTGGCTGGTGCCGCCTTTGGCCCTTTTGATCACGGCGGTGATCATGTGGGTGGCCTCGCACCCGCTGGGGCACCATACGAAGATATGGATTCCGGTTAAATATATTGGCTCGCCCGTGCTGTGGTATGTGCTGGACCGGTTCATCTTCAACAGGTTCAAGAACCGCCGCAACGCGAAGCTGATCGAGCAATTCCCCGATGCGCTGAACACCATCGTCCGCTGCGTGCGGGTGGGTATTCCCATGGCCGAGGCGCTGCGCACGGTGGGGTTTGACGCGATGGAGCCGACCAAGCGCGAATTCACCATCCTGGCCGACAAGGTGAGCATCGGCATTCCGCTCGACCTCGCGCTGCGCGAATTGGCCGAGCGGATCAAGCTGACGGAATATCAGTTCTTCGCCACCGCCATCACGCTGCAATCGCGCTCCGGCGGTGGCATCACCCAGACGCTGGAGACATTGGCCGAGGTTATCCGCAAGCGCGTGGCGCTGAAATCGCGCGGTTATGCGCTCACCGCCGAGGCGCGCATGAGCTCCATGGTGCTGACCGTGCTGCCCTTCTTCGCCGGTGGCGCGCTGTTCTGGCTGCAGCCTGCCTATATTAAGGTTCTGTTCACCACCTCCGGCGGGGAGGCCGTGCTGGGCGCGGCCATTTTGCTGATGGCGGCGGGCATGGGAGTTATCCAGTTCATGATCAGCAATGTTCTCAAATAGCCAGATCTCTCCCATCTATGTTCTTGTCGCGCTGGCGGTGTGCGTGGTGCTGTTGACGCTTGCCGCTGTCTCGCTCGCCGCGGAGGTGAGCCGTTCGCAGAAATTGAGCCGGCGCCTCGATCTGGCGATTCACGGCCGCAGCGCGTCCGCGGTGGAGGAGGCGAAGCCCGAGGGGTCGCCGCTGCTGCGGCTGGTATCCTCGTTCGGCATGTTCATCGCCCGCTCGGGTTTGCTCTCGCGCAAGACCCTGCATGAAATGACAGCCACCTTGGAAGGTGCCGGGTTCCGCGGCGGCAGGGGGCTTGGTCTGTTCATCGGCGCGAAAATCCTACTGCTGTTTCTCACGCCGGCATTTTTATATTTCACGCTGACAAATTTCCTGCCGGGCCTATTGGGGCTTTGCCTCAAGCTGGGCGGCGGCGCGGTGGGCGGCATGCTGCTGCCGGAGATGATTGCCACCAACATCCGCAAGCGCCATCTGGAACAAGTTGAACGCGGCGTGCCTGATGCGCTGGACATGCTGGTGATCTGCGCCGATGCCGGTTTGGCGCTGGAAGCCGGAATTGCGCGCGTGGCGCAGGAAATCCAGATGCTCAATCCCGATCTGGCGCAGGAGCTGAACCAGACCTCCCGCGAATTGCAGATCGGCGCGGATATGCGCAGCGTGATGGCCTCGCTCGGCCAGCGCACGGGCCTTGAAGTGCTGAAGCGTTTGGCAACCACGCTGACGCAATCACTGCAATTCGGCACACCCTTGACCCAGGCATTGCGCAGCCTCTCCGCCGAGCTGCGTGCCGAGGCGCTTATCCGCTTCGAGGACAGGGCGGGTAAATTGCCGACCCTGATGACTCTGCCGATGATCGTTTTCATCCTTCCTTGCGTGTTCCTGATCGTCGGCGGTCCCGCCGTGATCAACGTGATGGCCGCCTTGCACCACTAGTCATGAACAATCGACAGAAGAATTGACCCTATGATCCTTTTCGCCGCCGCAAGATCTGGTTTTTCCCGCCGCAAGGCGCTTCGCAATGCCGCGCCGGTGGTGCTGGTTCTGGGGTTGGCCGCCTGCGCACAGCAACCGGGTTCGGAAACGGCTGCCAATGCGCCCACGGGCAGCGTGGGGCCGAACACGCTGAACGTGGCGGATGCGGCCATCGCCGGTGGCGATCCCAACATGGCGCTCTCCATCTCCCAATCCATCCTCAAAGATGATCCGGACAATGTGGACGCCCTGGTGCATGAGGGTGACGCCTATTACGCGCTGAACCGCTGCCTGCCGGCCCAGGCAGCTTATCAGCTCGCCTTGACCTATGATGCGAAATCCAGCCCGGCGGAGACGGGCCTTGGCCGCTGCCTGCTGAAGTCGGACCCTGCCGCGGCGGAACAGGCCTTCCTGGCCGCCGTCGCCGCCGATCCAGGCAATGCCGCTGCCTGGAGCGACCTGGGCATCGCCCGCGATTTGCAAGGCAATTTCCTGGGCGCCGTGGTGCCGTATCAGAAAGCGATGCTCGCCGACCCTGGCAGCATGGCCACGGAGGTGAATCTCGGCTTGTCCCTGGCATTGTCCGGCCATGGGCCTGAGGCGTTGCAATATCTTGGGCCGCTTGCCACGGGGCAGAGCGCCACGCCGAAAATCCGCCAGGATTACGCCGCGGCACTCATTGCTTCCGGGCGGGATGACGAGGCGCGGCAAGTACTGGCCGTGGATCTGACGCCGGACCAGGTGCAGCAGGCGATGGATGGTTTCTCCGCGCTGATCGCAAGCTCCATTCAGAATCCGACGCCGCCGCCACCGCCCGCGCCCACACAGGCCACCGTGGAGACGCCTTCCGTGTCCGCTGCACCCGTTGCCGCTTCCGCCCCAACACCGCTGGCCCCGGCGGCGGCAACCATGCCCGCCGCGCCAGCCCCGGTACCGGTGGCGGCACCCGCCGTTCCGCCGCCCGCGCCTGCGGCGGCCGTGCCCGTCAGCGGGGATCCCGATGCGGCCTATACCGGGCCATCGCCTATCCCTGGGGCCGTATCTTCCTCCATGCCGGGGCCTGTCGCCACGCCGCCAGACCCACCGCCGCCCGCCACCGCCGCGGTTGTGCCGCCCCCGGTGGCAAGCCCGGCCGCGCCGGCTCCGGCCCCCGCCCCGGTGCAGACCAGTGACTCCGGCAATGCCGCCGTGCAGCTTGGCGCGCTGAACAGCCAGGATGCGGCGCAGAGCCAGTGGAACAAGATCGCCGCCGCGGCACCTGCTCTGTTTCAAGGCAAATCGCCCGATATTCAGCAGGCCGATGTCAATGGGCAAACCTATTACCGCCTGCGGGTAAGCGGATTTTCGAACAAGGTGGATGCGGCGCGCTTCTGCGGCGAAGTGTCTTCCGCAGGCTATGCCTGCACGGTTGCGAATTTCTGAACCGGAACAAAAAAGCCAGCTCTTGTAAAGGAGCTGGCTTTTTTTAGTGGGTCGAGTTTAACCGTTTCGTGCCCACCCGCGCGGTTCTACCGCTTTGCACCAAGGTTTCGGCGGCACCAAAAGCTTATCAAGGATAAGCTGCGGCCCCCGGCTTCGTCACGCCGCCACGGCGTTGATGCGCTTCAGTGCTTCATCCTTGCCGAGCGCGATCAGCGTGGCGTCGATGCCGGGGCTCATCGTGCTGCCTGTGAGTGCGGCGCGCAAAGGCTGCGCCACCTGGCCCAGCTTGCGGCCTTCCGCCTCGGCAAAAGCACGCAAGGCGGCGTCGATGGCTTCGCCCTCGAAGGGCGTGCCGCCTAGAATCTTGGCCAGGCGCGCCAGCATCTCCTTGTTCTCAAGGTTGAGCAGCGCTTCGGCTTTCGGCTCGAAGGGCAGGGGCACCGCGCGCGCCAGAAAGGCAGAAGATGCAGCCAGCTCCTCAAGCGTTTTCGCGCGCTCCTTCAGCCCCGGCATCAGATGCAGAATACGCTGCATCGCCGCCGTGTTCACGGTGATGTCCGCTTTCGCCAGGCGTTCCACCACATCGTCGCGCAGCCGCGCATCATCGGCCTGGCGCAGCCACATGCCGTTCAGATGTGTCAGCTTGGCGTAATCCATGCGGCTTGCCGCGCGGCCGACACCTTCCAGCGTGAAAAGCTGTATCTGCTCGTCCCGGCTCAGGAATTCCGCATCGCCATGGCCCCAGCCCAGGCGCAGCAGGTAATTGCACAGCGCCTCCGGCAGAAAGCCCTGCTCGCGGAATTCCAGGATGCTCACCGCGCCGTGGCGTTTGGAGAGCTTGGCGCCATCCGCGCCGTGGATCAGCGGGATATGCGCGAATTCCGGCTTCTCCCAGCCCATCGCATCGTAAATCTGAATCTGCCGGAAGGTGTTGGTGAGATGATCATCGCCACGGATGACATGGGTGATGCCCATGTCATGGTCGTCGCAGACCACCGCGTGCAGATAGGTGGGCGTGCCGTCCGAGCGCAGGATGATCATGTCATCCATCTCGGCATTCTTAACCCGCACCTCGCCTTGTACGAGGTCGTTCAGCACCACCTCGCCCTCGCGCGGGGCTTTCAGGCGGATGGCGGGCTTCACGCCTTCCGGCGCCTCGGCGGGGTCGCGGTCGCGCCATCTTCCGTCATAGCGCGGCGGGCGTTTTTCGGCGATCGCCTGTTCGCGCATCGCCTGCAGCTCCTCCGGGGTGCAATAGCATTTATAAGCCTTGCCTTCCGCCAGCAGCTGCATGGCCACCTCCACATGGCGCGGCTCGTTCCCGCTCTGGAAAACCGGCGCCTCGTCCGCCTGCAAATCCAGCCATTTCAGCCCATCCAGAATCACCTGCACGGCTTCGTGGGTGGAGCGCGCCTTGTCCGTATCCTCGATGCGGATCAAAAATTCCCCGCCATGATGCCGGGCGAAGAGATAGTTGAAGAGCGCGGTGCGGGCGCCGCCAATATGCAGCAACCCGGTGGGGGAAGGGGCGAAGCGGGTACGGATTTTCATGGCCCGCCTGTTACTCTTTTGCGGCGCGTTGTGCCAGCGGGCGGAAGAGGTTAACGTTCGGTAACAACCGGAGGTGGTGTTGCCGTCAGGCTGGTTCGCGCGCTGGGTGGAGGCGGAGCATGGGCGTTTTTTTCTGCTGCTGCCCATCGCCATGGGGGCGGCCATCCTGGTTTATTTCGCCCTGCCCAATGAGCCGCCGCTCTGGCTTGGGTTTCTGCTCCTGGCACTCTCCGTCACGGCGCTGGCGGCTGGGTGGCGGCATCCTTATCTGCGCTTTGCCGCCTTCCTGGCGCTGGCGGCCGCGCTGGGCTTCGCCAGGGCCGAGTGGCGCACCGCCGCCATGCCGCCTTGGGTCAGCGTGCCGGATGGCGTGACCAGCCTCTCCGGCTTCGTGGCGCGGGTGGAGCCGCTGCCGGGCGGGGCGCGGGTGCTGCTGCGTGCCCCGCGCATCGACCATGGGCCGATTTTGCGCCGCGATGTGCGGATCAAGCTGAAGCCCGGCGATGCGCTGCCCGCGGCCGGAGCGTTGGTGAAATGCTATGCCCTGCTATTCGCGCCGGACCGCCCGGCCTATCCCGGCGGGTGGGACCAGGGGCGGGATTATTACTTCGCCAACATCGCCGCCGTGGGCGCGGCGCTCACACCCCTTACCATCATCCGCCCCGCGCCGGAGAACCGGCTGCATGCTTCGCTGCAGGCGTTGCGCGCGGAAATCTCCGCGTCCTTGCTGCAAACATTGCCCCTCTCCACCGGCTCCATCGCCGTCACGCTGCTCACCGGTGAAGAGCAGATCATCCCGCCGGATGAGCGGCAGAATTTCATCCTCTCCGGCCTCGCGCATATTCTCGCCGTGGCGGGGCTGCATGTCGGCATCGTCATGGGGATTGTGTTTTTTGTTGCGCGGTTTCTGCTCTCGCGCAGCACCTGGATGGCGCTGCACTGGCCGGGCAAGCCCATCGCCGCCGTGCTGGCCCTGCTGGGCGGGGCTGGCTACGCGCTGCTCACCGGGGCGCATCTGCCCATCCTGCGCAGCCTCGCCATGGCCAGCCTGGTCACGCTGGGCGTGCTGATTGGGCGTAAGGCGATTTCCATGCGCGGGCTCGCCATCGCGGCGATGCTGCTGATGCTGGCCACGCCCGAGGCCATTCTCTCCGCCAGTTTCCAGATGAGTTTTTCCGCCGTGGCCGCGCTCATCGCGGGTTATGCGGCGGTGCATCCCATCTGGTCGCGCTTTCACGCCTCGCGCAGCGCTGGCGGGGCGGTGCTGATGCATGTGGCGGAGCTGGCCTTCACCAGCCTGCTGGCGGGCGGCGCCTCCATGCCGTTTTCGGCCTATCAGTTCCAGCAGATCGAACCGTACTGGATTCCGGCCAATCTCATCGCGGTGCCGCTCACGGCGTTCTGGATCATGCCCTGGGGCCTGGCCGGGCTGGCATTGCTGAAGCTGCATCTGGCCTGGCTGGCCTTCCGGCCGATGGGCTGGGGCATCGCCATCATCGTCTGGGTGACGCAGCATATCGCCACCTGGCCGCATGCGCTGGTGCCCATTGCGCCCATGCCCGATGCCGCCATCCTGTTCATCGCGGCGGGGCTGGCTTGGCTGTGCATCTGGCGCTCCCGCACGCGGCTGGCGGGTATTGCGCTGATGGCGGCGGGGCTGGGCGTGGCGGCGCTGGCCCGCCCGCCGGATGCGCTAATCTCGGCGGATGCAACGCTCATCGCCATACGCAGCGGCGCGGCGCTGTTTCTGGTGGAGCAGCCGAAGGCCAGCAAATTCACCCTGGAGCAATGGCAAAGCGTTTGGGGCGGGCAGCCGCTTACCCTGGCGCAATGCAGCGGCGATGCTTGCCGTCTGGGCCGGGTTTTATTCGCCAGCGCGCCGGTGACGGATTGCCAGGGGGCTTGGCTGCTGGTCTCACCCGTACCCCAGCCGGGCTGCGCCGGAACAATGCTGCTGGATGCGCCGCTGGCGAACAAGGAGGGGGCTGTTGCCGCCTGGGTCGGCCAGTCCGGCGTGAAACTGCGCGATGACCGGCAGATGCAGGGTGACAGGCCTTGGGTCACACCATACCCACAACTATAGATTGTTAAAAAAGCAACCTTTGGGTAATGATTCGTTCATGAGCCTCGCTCTTCCCAGCCTTGCCGCTCCGGCCCCGCAGCCGCTTGCGGAACAATTGCTCGCACTGCGGCGCCATTGGCGGCTGATCCTGGCCTGCACGATCGGCGTCCCGGCTCTCGCGGCTCTTGTGCTGGCCGTTTTGCCCGCCCGTTACAGCGCCACCGGCATCGTGCTTTACGACCCCGCCAGCGCCACATTGCCCGGCAGCGCGCCCGCGGCAACCGGAAACGCGCTGGATGAGGACGCGGTAACCGCCAGCCAAGGCGCCATCATCGCCTCGCTGCCCGCCGCCGCCGCCATCGCCGCTCAGCTCGGTTTGGCGCGGGATCCCGATTTCAACCGGGCCTTGCGCCGGCCATTTTTTCCCTTTTCGCTATTGCCGCGCCCGGCCGCGCCCTCCAGCGCCGCATTGGCGGAGGCGGTGCAGAACCGGCTCGGCATTTCCGTGCTCCCCGGCTCGCGGGTCATCACCGTTTCTTTCACCGCACGCTCACCGCAGCTTGCCGCCAATGCCGCCAATCTGGCGATGCAGCTTTATCTGGACCATGAGCGCGATGTCTCCTTCCAGTCGCTCAGCGATGCGCAGAACTGGCTGGAGGCACATTCCGCCATCGTGCAGCAGCAGCTCGACGATACCGAAACCGCTCTCGCCAAGGCCCGCGCCGGGGCTGGCATGGTGCAGGGCGCGCAGGGCACGCTGACCACGGAAACCGCGAGCCGCGTGGCCGCCTCCCTGGTGGAGGCGCAGGCGTCCCTGGCGATGGCGCAAGCGCGGCTGGATGCCGCCACCCATGCCGGAGATGATGAAGCCGCGGCCAATGCCGCCATCGCGCCGAATCTGTTGCCGTTGCGCACCCAGCAGGCGCAGCTGGCGGCGCAAGCGCGCTCGCTCGCCAGTGAGTATGGCGCAGATTACCCGCCGCTGATCACCGCCCGCTCGCAGCTTGCCGCCGTCACCGCGCAGATCAGCGCCGAGACGGCGCGTGAGATGGATGCGGCCCGGGCCGAATTGGCGGCGGACCAGGCGCAGGTGGCCACGTTGCAAGGCGCGCTGGCGCAGGCCCGCACCCAGAGCCAGACCGAGGATGAGGAAGCCGCCCCGGTGCGCGCGCTGGAGCAACGGGCCGAAGCCGGGCGGGACATGCTGCGGGCGATGACACTCCAGGCCGGGCAATTGGCGCAGGACGCCTCGCTCACCCGGCCGGATGCGCGCATTCTCTCCGCCGCCGCCATGCCCGCGCATCCCATCTCGCGCCATGCGCCGCTGGTGCTCGGCGCCTCGCTGGTGCTGGGGCTGTGCTTGGGCGTGCTGCTGGCGGGGCTGCGTGACGCGCTGGATACGTCCTTACGCTCGGGCGAGGCGCTGCGCGGTGGATTCGGGCTGGTTTGCCATGCCCTGCTGCCGGAAACCGAGAACCCGGCCGAGGCCTCGCTCATCGCGCCCTTCTCGCTCTATGCCGAGCAATTGCGGGCGCTGCGCACCGGGCTCGGGCTGGGGCAGGGGGCGAGCCGTATTCTCGCGGTTACGGCGGCGCGGCCAGATGAGGGCAAGACCACGCTCTGCATCGCCCTGGCGCGCGCCCTGGCGGCGGCGGGCGTGAGGGTGCTGGCCATCGACGGCGATATCCGCCAGCCAAGCTTCAATGCCGTGTTCGGCATACAGGGTGCGCCGGGGCTGGCGGAGCATCTGGCCGGGCAGGCGGCGTTGGAGGATTGCCTGGTCCATGACCGCCTGACCCCGCTTGACGTGCTGCCCGCCGGCACGCAAAGCCGCGCCGCGCTGAACCTGTTCCTCTCCCCGGCGCTGCCCGCCCTGCTTGGCAAATTGCGCGGGGAATACGACCTGATCTTGCTGGATGCGCCGCCCGCCTTCGCCCTGGCGGAAGGGCGCGTGCTGGCCCGCTTGGCCGATGCCGCCTTGCTCTGTGTGCGCTGGGGGCATACGCCGCGCCGGGTGGTGCGCGGGGCGATCACCTTGCTGCATGAAGCCGGTGCCACCATCGCGGGGGCGGTGCTCACCCGCGTTGACGCCGATGCGCATGAGCGCTCCGGCCATGCCGATGCCGAGTTCTATGCGCCGCGCTACGGGGGGTATTTCTCCAAATAGGCTGGATCAATACCGGTTCAGCCGGTCAGCCGGGCGAGTTCCGGGAAGCGGTGGAACCCGGCCCGTTTGAGTGCGATGGGCCCGAGCAGCCCCGCCAGCAGCAGGACGGGCGCAAAGAGCAGGAAATGCAGGCCGTCCCAGGAGAGGAAGCGCAGCAACACGCCTTTCGCCAACCCGATGCAGATCGTGTTGCCGAGATAGATCATGAAGCTATAGCGCCCGAAGAATAGCAGCCCCGCGCGCAGAAAGCCCGGCCCCACGCGCCGCAAGGCACCGTGCAAGGCGGGCATGGAGAGCGCGCCCAGCGGCAGCATGACCGCCTTCTGTTCCTCGCCCTGGCCCCAGAAGGCCACGCAGACCAGCCCCGCCAGCAGCCCCGCCAGGGCGAAAGGCCAGGCTTTGTCCAGAAGTCTGTCCCATTTTGTACCCGCAAATCCGGCCAGCGCCCCCAGCAGGAAGAAGGGCGCATAGGTGAACACACGGTCGGCATAGAGATAGGCCGGAACGGGCAGATTGTAGAGCAGAAGCGAACCGGCCAGCAGCCAGGGCAAGCGCGTGGCCTTGCCATTCAGCAGCCACAGCGTGGCCAGGGAGAGCACGAACAGCACCAGCAGATACCAGATGGACAGCGCCGGGCTGGCGGCGGTGTGCCAGAACAGCCCGTTCAGCCCAGCCCAGGCGCTGGCGGGCACATGATCCACGAACATGAATTTCGCGGCCGCCAGCTTGCCCGCCAGCACCAGCAGCCCCAGCCCGAAGAAGGGCAGCAGCAACCGCATCGCCCTGTTTCGCGCCGCCCGCCGGAACCCCGCGCGGCCTTTGCCGAGAAACCCCGATGACACCGCCACCAGCCCGCTTAAATACAGGAAAAACGGCATGTGAAAGGCATAGACCGCGCGGCGCATCGGCTCATACCAATGCACATTTTGCGGGTCCTGCCGGGCCACCAGATGCCCGAACACCACAAGCAGAATGGCGAGCCCCTTGGCCATGTCGATATCCGCGCGGCGGTTTGGCATAAAGTAAACCTAAGATTGATTTATAATTAACATAATTCCATTAAAAGTGATAAGGGGGAGCGTGCCGCGCTGTCACGCTCGCTTCCTGCTCGCCTTGGCTGTTCCGGCGTTTCCCGCCGCCGCGCGGGCACAAATGCTCGATGAGCTGCTTCCCAGCGCCGTGCCCGGCTATGCGCAGCCCGGCAATTGGCTGGCGGCGCGGCGGCAGCAGGCACCCGGCGCCACCGGCTGGAGGCTGGACGGGCTGGACCTCGCCCCCGGCCTTGCCGCGCAGACGGGGTATGACAGCGCCCCCAATGGCAGCACCGGCTCCGCCGTGCTCGGCATAACGCCGGATCTGCTGGTGGCGGATCAGGCGGCCGGGTTCGGCGCCTATGCCCAGGTGAACGAAAGCGCCTATCCGCAAAACGCCGCGCAGAACCTGTTCAGCGCCGCCCTGGCCGGGGGCGAGCGGCTGCAATTGCCGCGCGAAGTGCTAACCATCTCCGGCGCTTTTCTGCGCGCGGCGGAGACCGGCTTCGCGTTCAGCTCTCTTGCCCTCGCCAAGCCAATCGCTTTCACGCTGAAGGATGTTCGCGCCAGCGACGAGATCAGCGCGGGATGCCTCACCCTCACGCCGCGTTTTTCCGCCAGCGTCTATGATTTTCTCGATCTGCCATCCCAGAACCGGCGGGATCTGCGGGGTGGGCTGAACATGCATTACGATGATGGCGCGCCGCTCTCTTACGTAGCCGCTCTGCGGGTGGACCGCAGCACCGGCACCAATGACATCCAGGATGCCGGCAATTACGCCGTTCTGGCCGGGCTGCAAGATGAGGCTGACGGGCTTTGGAACATTTCCGTGCTGGCGGGCGGCGCCTGGCGGGTGCCGCGTACGGGGCAGGGGCTGGCTGCCCCGGTGATGGAGGCGCGGCTGGATTGGGCGCCGGACCGGCTGGATGAGCTGCACTTCAACATCGCCCGTGAGATAGACGACCCAGACCGGCTGAGCGCCACCCCCTACACGCTGACGGAGGCGAAATTCACCCTCATCCGGGCGGGGTTACGGGATGTCACCGCCACCGCCACGGCGGATGTCTCCAACGCCGCCTATATCCATGACCCGCTGCGGGAGACCTTGTTCTCCGGCAGCGCCGAGCTGAAATGGCAGATGAGCCCTGCCTTGGCGCTGGACGGGCGCTATCTGTTCAATGACCGGCAATCCAGCCAGCTCGGTGCCGCCAATGAGCATGTGCTGACGCTGGGGGTGAGCTGGACGCCATGAAGCTGCTCGGCCTCGCCTTCAGCACTTTGCCGCCGGAGACGGTGCTGGATACGCTGCTGGCCCGGCCCCAGAGCGCGCCCTTCGCCTACATCGTCACGCCCAATGCGGACCATCTGGAGCGGCTGGCGCGCGACCCGGCGCTGCGGGAGATTTACGACGCGGCGTGGCTGCGGCTGTTCGATTCGCGCTGCGTTGCCCATTTCGCCAGGCTGCTGGGGCAGAATCCGCCGCCGGTGGTGACGGGGGCGGATCTCACCGCCGCACTCCTGCCGCGCCTGGGCGGGGTGCGTGTGGCGATTATCGGGATGGAAGCCGCCGCCTTCATGGTGTTGCGCGAACGCTACCCTGACATCGGCTTTCTTCACCACAACCCGCCAATGGGGCTGGCGCATAATCAGGACGCCTTCGCCGCGGCCTTGCGCTTCGTGCGGGAGGCCGGCGCGCCCTTTACCTTCTTCGCCACCGGCTCACCCGCGCAGGAGCTTATGGCCCATGCGGTCATGCAAGGGGGCGGGGCGACGGGAATTGGGCTTTGCATCGGCGCGGCGCTGGATTTTGCCGCCGGAACCCGCCGCCGCGCCCCGGCCTGGATGCGCCAGGCCGGGCTGGAATGGGTGCACCGCCTGGCCCTGGAGCCAAGGCGCCTGGCGGGGCGTTATCTCATCCGGGCACCGCGCGTGTTTGCTTTATTGCTGGCGGAAGCCTCTGGTTTTCGGGCAAGATCCAACCGATAACAAGGCTAGGCCCTCTTCATCCTGCTCGGAGATAGGATTTGGATTTTGTGGCTCCTGAACGCCGCCGGGGAAACGAGGATTCTCTTTGGGCGGTGGTGGCGGTGATCGGCCGGGTTATCCGGATCGCGGAAGTTTTCCCCAACCGCGCCTTGGCGCTGAGCGATCAGGCTTGGCGCGAAGCCCAGGTCCGCGCCTATGCGAACTTCCTTGAAAGAACCGAGCAGCCAGCACCACGTTACGTGATAAGGCCGATCCGCCGCACGGATCTGCCCCGGCGGTGGAAGCCGCTTCCGGCTTTGGGATTTTTACATGGGAATTGGTGATGTCTGAGAAACGGATCGAGCATGACGCGCTGGGCGATGTGGCGGTACCGGCCGAGAGGCTTTGGGGCGCGCAGACAGAACGCAGCCTGGAGAATTTCAGGATCGGGCGGCGCAACTATGTTTGGGGGCGCGATGTGGTGCGCGGCTTCGGTATTCTGAAGAAGGCCTGCGCGCTGGCCAACCAGGCGCTGGGGCAATTGCCGGAGGAGAAGGCGCAGCTGATCGCCGCCGCCGCGCAGGAGGTGATCGACGGTAAATGGGACGATGAATTCCCCCTGGTGGTGTTCCAGACCGGCTCTGGCACCCAGAGCAACATGAACGCCAACGAGGTCATCTCCAACCGCGCCATCCAGCTGGCCGGCGGGGTGGTGGGCAGCAAGACGCCCATCAACCCGAATGACGATGTGAATCACAGCCAATCCTCCAACGATACCTTCCCCACCGTGATGCATATCGCCGCGGTGGACGTAGCGGCGGGCAAGCTGCTGCCCGCCATCGAACGGCTTGCGGATGTGTTCAAGGCCAAGAGCCTTGCCTATGCCGATGTGGTGATGACCGGGCGCACCCATTTGCAGGATGCAACCCCGGTGACACTCGGCCAGGTGATCTCCGGCTGGCAGGCGCAGCTTGAGCAGGCGGGCGCGCTCATCAAATCCTCCTTCGATGGGCTTTACGAGCTGGCCATCGGCGGCACGGCGGTCGGCACCGGGCTGAACGCGCATCCGAATTTCGGCGCCACCGCCGCCGCCTTCGTGGCGGAGGAAACCGGGCATCCCTTTATCTCCGCGCCCAACAAATTCGCGGCCCTTTCGGCGCATGACGCGATGGTTTCAGCCTCCGGCGCGCTGCGTGTGCTGGCGGGTGCGGCCATGAAGATCGCCAATGACGTGCGCTGGTATGCCTCCGGCCCGCGTACCGGCTTCGGCGAGCTTCTGATCCCCGAGAACGAACCGGGTTCTTCCATCATGCCGGGCAAGATCAACCCCACCCAGTGCGAGGCGCTGACCATGGTGGCCGTGCAGGTATTCGGCAACGACCATGCGGTGGCCTTCGGCGGCTCCCAGGGCAATTTCCAGCTCAACGTGTACAAGCCTGTGATGCTGCATAATTATCTGGATTCCGCCCATATTCTGGCCGAGGCGCTGGATAGTTTCCGTATCCACTGCGCCGGGGGCATAGAGCCCGCCTTGGGCAAGATCGAGGAAAATCTGGCGGCGAATTTGATGCTGGTCACGGCGCTGAACCCGCATATCGGCTACTCCAAATCCGCCGAGATCGCGCTGAAGGCGCATCGTGAAGGGTTAACCCTGCGCGAGGCGGCCCTGGCCAGCGGCGCGCTGACAGAGGCGCAGTTCGAAGAATGGGTAAACCCGATGGCAATGACCGCGCCATTGGCTGTATAGCGGCCTCGCTTTGCGGCATTAAGCCGTGTTGTGCTAGTGCTGCTGACCTGATTAACTCAAGGATGATTGCAGATGGATGGCGGAGCCGATTCTCGCCGGATCGTGATTTACAAGCCGGAGGATTTCGCGCCGATGCGCGCGGCGGGGCGCTTGGCGGCCGAAACGCTGGATATGATCACCGGGCATGTGGTGCCCGGCGTGACAACCGAGCGGCTGAACGAGCTGTGCCATGATTTCATTACCGCCCATGGCGCCGTACCCTCGCCGCTGAATTACCGCGGGTTCCCGAAATCCATCTGCACCTCCATCAACCATGTCGTCTGCCACGGCATTCCCGGTGAGAAGAAGCTGCTGGATGGCGATATTCTGAATATCGACATCACCGTGACCCTGAATGGCTGGTATGGCGATTCCAGCCGCATGTATGTGGCCGGAACCGCCAATACCCGCGCCCGGCGGCTGATCGAGGTGACTTATGAGTCCCTGATGCGTGGCATCGCGGCGGTAAAGCCCGGCGCCACTTTCGGCGATATCGGTTATGCGATTCAGCATTACGTCGAGGCCCAGCGCTTCTCGGTGGTACGCGATTTCTGCGGCCATGGCATCGGCCAGCGCTTTCACGAGCCGCCCAACGTGCTGCATTTCGGCCGGCGCGGGGAAGGGGCGGTGCTGCGGCCCGGCATGTTCTTCACCATCGAGCCGATGGTGAACGCGGGCAAGCCGGATGTGAAGATCCTGGAGGATGGCTGGACGGCCGTAACCCGGGACCGCTCTCTCTCCGCCCAGTTCGAACATATGATCGGCGTGACGGAGACGGGGGTGGAGATCTTTACGCTCTCGCCCAAGGGCTACACACAACCGCCTTACGAATAGGCATGAGGGTATAAGCTGGCGAGGACTCCAGCGCTGCACCGCAGCGCTGGAAAACAATGCCCTGAAATTCAGGCCTTGGGGTCGATCCAGCCCACATGCCCGTCAGGCCGGCGGTAGACCACGTTCAGCCCGCCGGTTTTTGAGTTGCGGAACATCAGCATCGGCTGGAAGGCCAGATCCATCTTCATGACCGCATCGCGCACGCACAGCGTCTCGATGGTGGTGGTATCCTCGGCGATGATGGTGGCGTGCAGTTCCGCCGCCAGCCTGTCCTGGCCATTGGCGGCGGGGCGTTCATGCTCGTCGGGCTCGGCTTCCGGCGCCAGCACATAGGCACGCGCCATCTCAGGCTTGATCTTGCCCAGGTCGCGCTGATGCGCCGAAACGCGCTGGCGGTATCGGCGCAGACGGGTGGCGATGTGTTCGGCCGCATCGTCGAAGGCCGCGCGGGCATCCGCCGCCTCACCCTCGCCGCGCACGGTAATGCCCCGCCCGGCATGCAGATTGATATCGCAGGTGAAGAAGCTTCGGGCGCGGCTGAAGGTGACTTGCGCTTCCAGCGCCTGGTCAAAATATTTGGTTGTGATGATGCCGAGATGCTCGTCCACATGGACGCGTAGCGCGTCCGACAGATCGACTTGTTTGCCTGAGACCGTTAGTTGCATGGTCTTCCCCTGAACAAACCGGCTCGCATTTTTCGTCTAGCAAGGCCACTCCCTTCGCCTTGCTCTACGCGGGCATTTTCTCCCGCTTACGCTGCGCCGAACCGGGAATACGCAGCGCTTCTCTGTATTTGGCCACGGTCCGCCGTGCTATGTCTATGCCTTCTTTCTGTAATATTGCCGCTACGGCGTCATCTGACAAAATATTTTTCGGATTTTCCGCCGCGATGATCTGTGACACGCGGTGGCGAACGGTTTCGGCCGAATGCGTTTCCCCATTCGCTCCGGCCAAAGCCGTGGTGAAAAAGAATTTCAGCTCGAAAATCCCGCGCGGCGTGGCGATGGATTTGTTAGAAGTCACGCGGCTCACCGTGCTCTCATGCAGCTCTACCTCGGCGGCGATATCGCGCAGCGTCAGCGGCCGCAAATGCGAGATACCGTGGCGGAAAAACCCGTCCTGCCGGCGGACGATCTCGGCCGAAACCCGCAAGATCGTCTGCGCCCGGGATTCCAGCGCCTTCACCAGCCAGGTGGCGCCCTGAAGCTGCTCGGACAGGAAACTCTTGGTTTCCTTGCCAGCCGAGGCCGCCATGCGGGCATGAAAGCCACGGCGGATAAGCAGGCGGGGCATGGTTTCGGGATTGATCTCCAGCAGCCAGTCGCCGCGGCCATCCTCCAGGATCGGGGCGGGGCGCATCAGCACGTCCGGGATCAGGGGGCGCAGCGGCTCTGCGTCGAACCGCGCGCCCGGCTTCGGGTCCAGCCGTTTCAGCTCGGCCACCATGTCGGCCATGTCAGCCGAATCCACCCCGCAAATGTCCTGCAAGGCGCGCATTTCACGCCGCGCCAGCATTTCCAGATTGTCGAGCAGTGCTTGCATCGCCGGGTCCAGCCGGTTCAGCTCGGCCAGCTGCGCGCCCAGGCATTCCGCCAGGCTGATGGCGAACACGCCCACCGGGTCGAAGCGCATCATGATGGCGCGGACTGCCTCGAAATGGGACAGCTCCACGCCGAGCGCGGCTGCCAGTGCCTCCGGCGGATCGCCCAGCCGCCCAGAAGGGTCCAGCACCGCGATCATCGCCGTGGCGATCAGCAGATCCGTGCGGTCGGAGAATGCCAGGCGCGCCTGTTGCTCCAGATGCTCGCGCAGGCAAGGGCGCTGCGCGCAGATCGCCTCCAAGGGGTTCCAATCATCATCGGCCTCGCCGGAAAGTCCGGCGGCGCCGTAACCGTCCGCGCCCGTCCCGGCGTCATACACATTGCTGGTATCCAGATCGAGCGAGGTTGTGGCGGCATCCGGCAGCATGCCGGCGGCGGCAAGGCTGGCGGGGTCTTCTGGAATCGGCGCCGGAATTTCAGCCCGCGCTTCCAAGGCGGTTACGGTTTCGCCTCCATCATCTCGTTCAAGCAGCGGATTTTT
This sequence comes from uncultured Pseudomonadota bacterium, assembly GCA_963794625.1. Taxonomy (GTDB): domain Bacteria; phylum Pseudomonadota; class Alphaproteobacteria; order Acetobacterales; family Acetobacteraceae; genus Acidocella. The sequence goes on along the minus strand of CAWCEU010000008.1, from coordinate 922,113 downwards.
AAGCAATTCCTCCTCAACAAAGGCGCTGGCTTCGATATTGGAGAATTGCAGAAGCTGGATCGCCTGACGCAATTGCGGGGTCATCACCAGTGACTGGGACTGGCGTAGATCCAAGCGCGGTGCGAAGGACGGAGCAAAAGCCATGCCAAGATGCTAGCGTGGTTTTCATTTTCCTCCAAGTGCGTTGGCGCGGAAAATGCATGGTATTGTTGCGGCTGCTGGCCGCGCGCGGGCGTCCAGTTTTACAGGCTGAACTTCTCGCCCAGATATACCCGGCGCACATCCTCATGCGCCACCACTTCCTCTGGATTACCCTCCATCAGCACCTGGCCATCATAGAGGATATAGGCCCGGTCAATGATCTCCAGCGTCTCGCGCACATTATGGTCGGTGATCAGCACACCTAGCCCGCGATGCTTCAAATGCGCCACCAGATCGCGGATTTCACCCACCGCGATGGGGTCGATGCCTGCCAGCGGTTCGTCCAGCAGGATGTAATTAGGCCCCGTTGCCAGCGCGCGGGCGATTTCCACGCGCCGGCGCTCACCACCAGAAAGCGCGAGGGCAGGGGTGCGGCGCAGATGCGAGATGCCGAACTCCGCCAGCAGCTCTGTCAGCATTTCCTCGCGCTTGTCGGCATCCGGCTCCACCATGTCGAGAGCGGCCATGATGTTCTGCTCGACATTCAAGCCCCGGAACACGCTGGCTTCCTGCGGCAGATAGCCGATGCCAAGCCGGGCGCGCCGGTACATGGGCAGGTTGGAAATCTCCACCCCATCCAGCGCGATGGTGCCGGAATCAGGGCCGATCAGCCCGACGATCATGTAGAAGGTGGTGGTCTTGCCCGCGCCGTTCGGCCCCAGCAGCCCCACCGCCTCGCCGCGCTTCACCGAGAGCGAGACATTGCGCACAACCGGGCGCTTCTTGAAGCGCTTGCCCAGCCCATGCGCCACCAGGCCGGTATGATCAGCCGGTTCCGCCAGGCTCATCTGCTCGCTGCCAAGGATGGTGGTGTTCATTGGGTCTTCCCCGAGCCGGGCAGAATCACGCCGGAAACCTGGCCACCCGGCCCGGCCAGCAAGGTGGCGACGCCGGTTTTCATATTCACCAACGCGTCGGAACCTTCCAGCTCGTTCGGGCCGTGGATGATATGCACATTCCCGCCCAGCCGCGCCTGGCCGGTGGGGGGCAAATACACGCCGCGGTCACCCGTGGCTGTATCGGTCTGGGTCTTGATGACCACATGGCCCACGGCCTCGACCTTCTTCAGATTGCCGCCCTGGTTCAGCGTATCCGCGCTTTGCGCCGCGGGCTGCGCCTGGCCGGGGGCGCTGGCCTGGTCGGCGAAATAGCCGGTAATGACATCGGCGGCGATGGAGCGCCCGTCATCGGCCACGATCAGCGCATTCCCGCGCGCGATGGCCTTATGGTCCCCGGCATAATATTCAATGGAATCCCGCGCGGTGACGGTGTCATGCGGCGTGGTGAGCTTCAGCGCCTTGCCGGTGAGAACCAGCACCTGCTGGCCGATGGCGTAGACCGCACGGTCCCCCCAGGCATTATCGGTGGCGGTGTAGATATGCACATTGCCGATTGCATCCAGCTCGGTGAGCTGGGCATTGCCCTGGTCCAGAGGGCTGTCGCTGGCATTGTTCTGTGCCGCCGGGGCTGCCGGGGCCGTGCCGCCCTGTTTCTTCACATAATGCGCCACAAGCTGGTCAGCGGTTACGGTCACGTCTCCGCGCACCGCTTTGGCGCCGCCGGTGGCGGTCACGGTCTGCGCGTCCTGCGACCAGGTGATACCTTGGGAAGCGGTGATCTGAATGGGCACAGGCGCCGCGCCGGGCGTGCCGCCCAGGTTCAAATCCTGCGCGAACGCCGGGGCGGCGGCGCACGCCATAACCGGCAGAAGATAAAGAAGCTTCATTGAACCTGGGTGAGAGTCAGCGTGGCGGGACCGTGAAAGGTGATCTCGCTGCCCCTTCCGGTCAAGGTGAAGCCGTTCCGGGCATTTAGCGTGCCGAACGGTCCCGTCACCTGCACGGGGTCGGTGCTGGAGGCGCCGCCGCCGCGCAGATCAATGGCGCTGCGCTGCGTGCTCACCACCGTGCCGTCATTGCGGTAGAGCGTCACACCGCCCTTAAGGTCGAGCTTATCGCTCTGCTGGTGGTAATTGCCCGTGGCGGATTTCAGCATCAGCCAGGCGCCGGATTTGAGCGTGATATCGCCCTGCGGCGCGGTGAGGGCGACATTGTCATCCCCCTGCTGCACGGCGCTGTCGGCGGTTACGGTGTAGGGTTGCCCCTGCTGGTCGCGGCCATGATAGGTGGCGCCCTGCATGCGCGAGGCCTGGTTGCCGCCATTCTGCGAGACATGATAGGTCACGCGGTTCGCATCCGGGCCGGACTGCCAGGACGGGGCAAGGGCCAGCGCGGCCAGCAGCAGCAGCGCCGCGGCGGGAAGGGCGCGCTTGAGCAGCATCACCCGCAGGCTGCGCCGGGCCAGATTGGCCGGAGCTTCCTGCCGCTGGCGGCGGATCGCATCCAGAACCGATTGGCGCGGAACATGGTTGATATGGTTCATGCGCGCGCCACCGCACCTGTCAGATCGAAATCCATAGCGGTTCCCTGCACAGGAATTAAGGCGGGAGCAGGGCAAAGATGATTGCGCCCGGGTACCATGCAAGAGCGCATTGCCGCCTGCCAGCCTGAATGTCCATCAGTGCGAATCATTGTGTATGGTATGGCCACCCCCGCCGCGCCGGTCAACACGAGATACGCAACCCTGTGTAACGCCGCCCTAGAGCCGAATGAGTTTAGATCGAATCACTTTCTGATCCGAGCTAAAAATCTGAATCCGCCTATACCTCTATGTGTGAGAGGGCGATTCAGACTTTAATGGGTGAACAGATCGGGGTCGGCGTAGCCCAGCAGGTCCAGCTTCGCGCGGGTGGGCAGGAATTGATACGCCGCTTCGGCGATCTCCAGCCGGTTCTCGCGTTCCAGCAGGGCGCGCAGCCTTTCCCAAATGACATGCAAATACAGCACATCGGAAGCCGCATAGGTGAGCTGCTCCTGGGTCAGCTCCAGAGCCCCCCAATCGCTGGTTTGCTGCTGCTTGGAAATATCCACCCCCGCCAGATCCCGGCATAGCTCCTTCAAGCCATGCCGGTCGGTATAGGTGCGCACCAGCTTGGAGGCGATCTTGGTGCAGATTACCGGCGCGGTGAGCACGCCCAGCCCGTTATACAGGGAAGCGATGTCGAAGCGCGCGTAATGGAACAGCTTGGAGACAAGAGGATTCGCCAGCAACGCTTTGAGGTTGGGGCAATTTGCTCCTTGGCCGCCCAGCAATTCAGGGATGATCTGCACCAGATGCGCGGAGCCGTTTCCGGCGGAGAGCTGCACCAGGCATAGCCTGTCCCGGCGCGGGTCGAGCCCCATCGTCTCGGTATCGACCGCCACGACTGACCCGAGATCGAGCCCCGCCGGCAGGTCATGCTTGTGGAGCTCAATGTTGCTCATCGTGCCGCCTGCAATTTCAGAGAAAGGGAAAAAATGGTGCCCAGGAGAGGACTCGAACCTCCACGCCCTTGCGAGCGCTAGCACCTGAAGCTAGTGCGTCTACCAATTCCGCCACCTGGGCTTAACCATTTTTTCGGGCGTTCCGGGTTTCTCCGGTGCGCCGTCGCGGTACCGAGGCACCGTGGGAGGGGCGTTTAGCTTCCCCGTCATCCGGCGTCAACATGGGTTGAGCGTGTTTTTCGCACGGCCTACAACCAAGGCGAAACAGGGAAGGGGCTTGCATGCTATCTGAGCGCAAAATTGCCGCGGTTTTCGGGGCTTCCGGATTTTTGGGCCGTTATGTGGTGCAGCGCCTGGCGGCGCGCGGCTATATCGTGCGCGCCGCGGTACGGGACACCGAATCGGCGAAAATTCTCCGCCCGATGGGCGCCGTGGGTCAGGTGGTGCCGCTTTATGCGCCGGTGTCTCAGGAAGCGCTGGCGGCCCGCGCCATCGAGGGGGCCGATATCGTCATCAATCTGGCGGGCATTCTCGCCGAATCCCGCAAGGGTGATTTTGCCCGCACCCATGCCGAGGGCGCGGGGCGTGTGGCCCGGCTGGCGCGCGCGGCTGGGGCGCGGCTTGTGCATGTCTCGGCCATCGGCGCCAATGCCGCCAGCCCCTCCGCCTATGCGCGCAGCAAGGGCGAGGGCGAGCAGGCGGTAATGAGCGCGCATCCGGAGGCGGCGATCCTCCGCCCCTCGATCATCTTCGGGCCAGAGGATGATTTCTTTAACCGTTTCGCGAAAATGGCGGTGATCTCGCCGGTGCTGCCGCTGGTGCATGGGGAGACGAAATTCCAGCCCGTCTATGTGGCCAATGTGGCCGATGCCGTGCTGGCGGCTTTGGAGCCGGTGGGCATGGGCAAGCTGTTTGAGCTGGGCGGGCCGGAGCAGAAGAGCTTCAAGGCGCTCATCCGCCAGATGCTCACCATCATCGAACGCAAACCCTGCGTATGGGACATGCCGGTGGGCCTCGCCCGGCTGGTGGCCAGCATCCCCGGTGCCGGGCTGACAGGTGATCAAATCACGCTGCTGGCAACTGATAATGTCGTCGCCCCCGGCATGCCAGGGCTGGAGGAGCTGGGCATCACCCCCACGCGGCTTGATCTTGTGCTGCCGGAGTATCTGGCGCGCTATCGTGTCTCGGGCCGCCGCCACAGCGACATTTTTAGTGAATAGGCATCTAACCGGACGTATTTTTACCTGTTTCCCTCTCTATAAATTGAGGCAGCAAAAGGATTTCAACGAAATTAGGGTATAATCTGATACCTAATGCAAAAAAATCCTTGGCATTCCGCCGGATATTTCGTTAAGACCGGATTGTGATCCCCGGTTGCGCGGCACCGCTTGCGGTGCCGCGCCTTCTTTACGAACGAGGCGAAAAATGGCCGAGCGCATGCTGCAATTCATCCATCTCCCCCAGCAAACGCCCAAGAAGCGTCCGGCCGAGGCGCGCCGAGAAGATTTCAACGAGATTTACAACGAGTTCGAACCCGAGGCCGCGTCCGAGCAGGCCAGCCGCTGCTCGCAATGCGGCATTCCCTTCTGCTCGGTGCACTGCCCGCTCTCCAACAACATCCCGGATTGGCTGAAGCTCACCGCCGAGGGGCGGCTTGAGGAAGCGTATGAGCTTTCCTCCGCAACCAACACATTTCCTGAGATTTGTGGCCGCATCTGCCCGCAGGACAGGCTGTGCGAAGGTAATTGCGTGATCGAAAAAGGCTTTAAATCGGTCACAATCGGCGCGGTCGAGCGCTACATCACCGATACCGCCTTCGCCAATGATTGGGTAAAGCCCATCGCCCCCGCCGCCGAGCGCGCGGAGAGTGTGGGCATCATCGGCGCTGGCCCGGCCGGGCTGGCGGCGGCGGAGCGGCTGCGCAATCTCGGCTATCAGGTGACGGTTTATGACCGGCATGACCGTGTGGGGGGGCTGCTGATTTATGGCATTCCCGGCTTCAAGCTGGAGAAGGAAATCGTGCTGCGCCGCTGGAAATGGCTGGAGGAGGGCGGGGTGAAATTCGCCCTCAATGCCGATATCGGCGGTGCCATTCCTTTCGCCGAGCTGCGCAAGATGCATGATTCGGTGCTGATCGCCACGGGTGTTTACAAGGCGCGCGAAATTGGCGGCCCCGGTGCCGGCCTGCCCGGCATCGTCAAGGCGCTGGATTTCCTCATCACCTCCAACCGCAAGAGCCTGGGCGATGCGGTACCGGATTATGAATCCGGCCCGCTGAACGCGGCGGGCAAGGATGTCGTCGTCATCGGCGGCGGCGATACGGCGATGGATTGCGTGCGCACCGCCATCCGCCAGGAAGCGAAATCCGTCACCTGCCTCTACCGGCGTGACCGCCAGAACATGCCCGGCTCCCTGCGCGAGGTGAAGAATGCCGAGGAGGAAGGCGTCACCTTCACCTGGCTCTCCGCTCCCGAGGCCTTCCTGGGCGATGAGCATGTCACCGGCGTGCGCGCCGTGCGCATGCATCTCGGCCTGCCAGATGCGTCCGGCCGCCAATCGGTCGAGCCGATCGAAAGTTCCTCCTTCACCGTCAACGCGGATCTGGTGATCAAGGCGCTGGGCTACGATCCTGAGGAGCTGCCCACCGCCTTCAACGAGCCGGAGCTGAAGCTCACCGGCTGGGGCACGCTGAAGGTGAATTCCCGCAATTTCGAAACCTCTCTGCCCGGCGTGTTCGCCGCCGGTGACATTGTGCGCGGCGCCTCGCTGGTCGTCTGGGCCATCCGCGACGGGCGCGATGCCGCCGCCGCCATCCATCGTCATTTGCAGGCCGCCCATCAGGCGCAGGCCGCGGAGTAATTGCCATGACCCACGAAACCGCCCCCAAATCAGCACCCGAATCAGCTCAAGACTTCCTTGCCGCCTGGGATGCCAATGCCGAGGCCCTGCGCCACACCTATAGCCGTGAGCAGGAGCATGACGCCTGCGGTGTCGGCCTCGTCGCCGCGCTGGATGGTGAGAAGCGCCGTGATATCGTACAGGCCGGCATCGATGCGCTGAAGGCCGTCTGGCATCGCGGCGCCGTGGATGCCGATGGCAAGACCGGCGACGGTGCGGGCATCCATCTCGAAATCCCGCAGGATTTTTTTGCCGCCGAGGTGAAGCGCGGCGGTGACCGGCTGCATGAGGGCGCCATCGCCGTCGGCATGGTGTTCCTGCCGAAAACCGACCTCGGCGCGCAGGAGCGCTGCCGCCAGATCGTGGAAACCGAGATCCTGAATTTCGGCTACCGCATCTATGGCTGGCGCCAGGTGCCCATCAATGTCGAGTGCATCGGCGAGAAGGCGAATGCGACGCGCCCCGAGATCGAGCAGATCATGCTCTGGAACGCGCGCGGCATTTCCGAGGATGAGTTTGAGCGCGAGCTTTACATCATCCGCCGCAAGATCGAGAAGGCGGCCATCGAGGCGCAGGTGGGCGAGCTTTACCTCTGCTCTCTCTCCTGCCGCTCCATCGTCTATAAAGGCATGTTCCTGGCGGAGAGCCTGACGGAATTCTATCCGGACCTGCTGGATGAGCGTTTCGTCTCGCGCTTTGCCATCTATCACCAGCGCTATTCCACCAACACCTTCCCCACCTGGAAGCTGGCGCAGCCTTTCCGCATGCTGGCCCATAATGGCGAGATCAACACCGTCGCCGGCAACATCAACTGGATGAAGAGCCACGAGACGCGCCTTGGCGCCGAAGGGCTGGATGAATTCCTGGATTACGTGAAGCCCGTGGTGCAGGCGCAAGGCTCCGACACGGCGGCGCTCGACAATGTGTTCGAGCTGCTGGTGCGTGCCGGGCGCGACGCGCCGATGGCCAAGGCGCTGATGATCCCGCCCGCCACGGGCGCCGACGCGGCAATGCCCAAGGCGCATAAGGATCTATTCTCCTATTGCGCGGCCGTGATGGAACCCTGGGACGGCCCGGCCGCCGTGGCCGCCACCGATGGCCGCTTCGTCATCGCTGGTTTGGACCGCAACGGGCTGCGTCCGCTGCGCTACTCCATCACCCGGCAGAAGATGCTGGTGGTCGGCTCCGAGACCGGCATGGTGAAGTTCGATGAAGAGGACATCATCGAGAAAGGAGCCGTCGGCCCCGGCCAGACCATCGCCGTCGATCTCGATGAGGCGAAATTCTACCATGACGGCGAGTTGAAGGACATGCTGGCCAGCCGCCAGGATTTCGCGGCCTGGACGAAGCGCATCACCGTCATCGACCATATCGTCAAAACCGACGCGCCGGAGCCGGTGCGCTTCGATGCCGAGGCGCTGCGCCGCCGCCAGCTCGCGGTCGGGTTCTCGCTTGAGGATATGGAGCTGATCCTGCACCCGATGGTGGACACGGCACAGGAAGCCGTCGGCTCGATGGGCGATGATGCGCCTTTGGCCGTGCTGTCCGAGCGTTACCGCGGCATGCATCATTATTTCCGCCAGAGCTTCAGCCAGGTCACCAACCCGGCCATCGACAGCCTGCGCGAAACCCGCGTGATGACGCTGAAGACGCGCCTTGGCAATCTCGGCAATGTGCTGGACGAGAACGAGGAGCAATGCGACCTGCTGCAGCTCGAATCGCCTGTGCTCTCCAGCGCCGAGTTCGAGGCCATGCGCCGCACCATGGGTGCTTCCGCCTGCGTGGTGGACGCCACCTTCAAGATCGTGAACGGGGAGGGCGGGCTTCGCCGCGCCATCGAGCGCATCCGCCGCGAGGCCGAGGAAGGTGTGCGCGCAGGCTGCACGCATGTCATCCTCACCGATGAGGCGATGAGCCCCGAGCGCGCCCCCATCCCGATGATCCTCGCCACCGGAGCCGTGCATACGCATCTGGTGCGCCAGTCTCTGCGCACCTTCACCAGCCTGAATGTCCGCTCCTCCGAATGTCTGGACGTGCATTATTTCGCCGTTCTGGTAGGCGTGGGCGCCACTACGGTGAACGCCTATCTGGCGCAGGAATGTATCGCGGACCGGCATGCGCGCGGGCTGTTTGGCAATCTCTCGCTCAAGGAATGTGTCGCCCGCTACAAGAAGGCCGTGGATAAGGGGCTGCTCAAGGTGATGTCCAAGCTCGGCATCTCCGTTATCTCCTCCTATCGCGGCGGCTATAATTTCGAGGCCATCGGGCTTTCGCGCGCGCTGGTTGGTGAGTTCTTCCCCGGCATGCCCTCGCGCATTTCCGGCATCGGCCTTCCTGGCATTGCGCACAAGGTGCTGGAGCTGCACGAGAAGGCGTGGTCCGGCAATGTCGTGCCGCTGGATATCGGCGGGCTGTACCGGCTGCGCCGCACCGGTGAGGCGCATGCCTTCGACAACAACGCCATCCATCTGCTGCAAACCGCGGTGGGCAACGGCTCCTACAGGACGTTCAAGAAATATTCTGAGATGGTGCGCAAGCAGCAGCCGGTGGCTCTGCGCGACCTGCTGGATTTCCGCACCGAGGGCCTGACGCCGATCTCCGTGGACGAGGTTGAGAGCATCACCTCCATCCGCAAGCGCCTGCTGGCTCCTGGCATTTCGCTGGGCGCGCTCTCGCCGGAAGCGCATGAGACTCTCTCCATCGCCATGAACCGCATTGGCGCGCGCTCCGATTCGGGCGAGGGCGGTGAAGACCCGGCCCGCGCCGAGCCGCGCCCGAATGGCGACAATGCCTCCTCCGCGATCAAGCAGATCGCCTCCGGGCGCTTCGGCGTCACGGCGGAATATCTGAACGATTGCAAGGAGATCGAGATCAAGGTCGCGCAGGGCGCCAAGCCCGGCGAGGGCGGCCAGTTGCCCGGCTTCAAGGTTACGGAGCTGATCGCCAAGCTGCGCCATTCCACCCCCGGCGTCATGCTGATCTCGCCGCCGCCGCACCACGATATCTATTCCATTGAGGATCTGGCGCAGCTTATCTACGACCTGAAGCAGATCAACCCGCGCGCCACGGTGTGCGTGAAGCTGGTGGCGCGCTCGGGCATCGGCACCATCGCCGCCGGTGTGGCGAAGGCGAAGGCGGATGCCATCCTGATTTCCGGCCATGTCGGCGGCACTGGCGCCTCTCCGCAAAGCTCCGTGAAATATGCCGGGATGCCGTGGGAGATGGGGCTTTCCGAGGCGCATCAGGTGCTCATGCTCAACCGGCTCCGCCATCAGGTGGTGCTGCGCACCGATGGCGGCCTGAAGACCGGGCGCGACGTGGTGATCGCCGCCATGCTGGGTGCCGAGGAATTCGGCATCGGCACGGCTTCGCTGGTTGCCATGGGCTGCATCATGGTCCGCCAGTGCCACTCCAACACCTGCCCGGTGGGCGTGTGCACGCAGGATGAGGCGCTGCGCCAGAAATTCGAAGGCACGCCGGAGAAGGTGATCAACCTCTTCTCCTTCGTGGCCGAGGAAGTGCGCGAGATTCTGGCCGAGCTGGGCTTCCGCTCGCTGCACGAGATCATCGGCCGCACGGATTTGCTGCATCAGGTCTCGCGCGGTGCGGATTATCTGGACGATCTGGACCTCAATCCCATACTTGCCCAGGCCGACCCTGGCCCGTTTGCGCGCTATTGCACCCGTGAGGGCCGCAACGAGGTACCGGAGACGCTGGACGCGCAGATGATCGAGGATGCGGCACCCTTCTTCCAGAACGGCGAGCGCATGCAGCTGCAGTACAATATCCGCAACACGCACCGCGCCATCGGCACCAAGTTCAGCTCACAGATCGTGGCGAAGTACCGCAAGGTGAAACTGCAGCCGGACCATGTGACCGTGCGGCTGCGCGGCTCGGCCGGGCAGAGCCTCGGCGCCTTCGCGGTGAACGGGCTGAAGCTGGAAGTTTTTGGCGACGCCAATGACTATGTCGGCAAGGGCCTCTCCGGCGGCACCATCGTGGTGCGCACCGGCCCGTCCTCCAAGCTCAAGACCAATGAGAACACCATCATCGGCAACACGGTGCTCTATGGCGCCACCTCCGGCGCGCTGTTCGCGGCGGGCCTGGCGGGTGAGCGTTTCGCCGTGCGCAATTCCGGCGCCATCGCGGTGGTCGAGGGCGTGGGCTCCAACGCCTGCGAGTACATGACCGGCGGCACGGTGCTGATCCTGGGTGAGGTGGGCGATAATTTCGGTGCCGGCTTCACCGGCGGGGTGGCCTTTGTTTACGACCGCGCGAAGAAATTCGAGATGCGGATCAACAAGGAGACATTGCATTGGCAGCGCGTCAGCTCAGCCTATTGGTCTGGCGTGCTGAAAACCCTTATCGAGCGCCATGTGGCCGAAACGGAAAGCCGCTACGCCGCCACGCTGCTGCATGATTGGGAACGCGAGGCGCCGCATTTCTGGCAGATCGTGCCGAAGGAATACATCAAGTACCTGCCTGCCGAACTGGACGACGCGGAGGAAGCAAGGACGGCTTAAGCCGCCCGCCGGTCCGCTCAGAGGCCGCTTTTAAAAAAGCGGCCTCTTTTTGTGCGCTTTTTAGAATGGCATAATCCCCGCCATGCGAGTCCTCTATCACCTTCCGCTCTCCCCCTATTCGCGCAAGGTGCGCATGGTTCTGGCGGAGAAACGTCTCCCCTTTGAATTGCGCGTCGAGAAAGTCTGGGACCGTCAGCCCAGCTATCTGGAGCTGAACCCGGCCTGCACCGTGCCGACCCTGATCGAGGATAATGGACTCGTCATTCCCGATTCGCGGGTGATCTGCGAATATCTGGAGGAAGCCTATCCCGATACCTCACTACTCAGCCGCTCCCAGCCGGAGCGTGTGGAAACCCGCCGTCTCGTCGTCTGGTTCGATGAAAAATTCTATGACGAGGTGGTGCGCAATCTTTACTGGGAAAAGAACCTGAAACAGGCGCTCAAGCTCGGCGCGCCGGATGGCAATGCCCTGCGTGCCGGTTATGCCAATCTCAAGCAGCATTTGCTCTATATCGGCTGGCTGGCGGAGCATCGCCGCTGGCTGTCCGGCTCCACCCTCTCGGTGGCTGATTTTGCCGCCGCCGCCATGCTCTCCACGCTGGATTTCATGGGCGATGTGGATTGGTCCGTCTCGGCCGCGGCGAAGGACTGGTACGCGCGCATCAAGTCCCGCCCCAGCTTCCGCGCCATATTGGCGGACCGTGTGAACGGCATGGCCCCGCCGCCGCATTACGCGGATCTGGATTTTTAATCCCTCCCATGCACGTTGCGGGCTTGCCCGCGCGCCGCGCATCTGCGCCGATGGCATCATGACCCTGATCGAAGCCCTGCAAGCCGCCCTGGGTGAGGGTTCTGTACTCACAGAACCTGCTGACCGCGCCCCTTATGAGCAGGATTGGCGCGGGTTGGTGAGCAACCCGGCCTTGGCGGTGATTTTGCCCAAAACGGCTGAGCAGGTGGCCGGGGCCGTGAAACTCTGCGCCGCGCATGGCGCCAAAATCGTCCCGCAAGGGGGCAATACGGGGCTGGTGGCGGGGGCGGTGCCCATCGCCGGGCCAGAGCAGGTGATCCTCTCCTTGGCCCGCATGCGCGCGGTTCGGGATCTGGACACACAAGCCGACACCATTACCGTGGAAGCGGGCATGACGCTGGCCGCCGTACAGCAGGCGGCGGCCGAGGCCGGGCGCTTCTTTCCTGTGAGCCTGGGGGCCGAGGGCACGGCGCAAATCGGCGGCAACATCTCCACCAACGCGGGCGGGCTGCAGGTGCTGGCCTATGGCATGATGCGCGCCCAGGTGCTGGGGCTGGAGGTGGTGTTGGCGGATGGCTCCATCTGGCATGGGCTGTCCGGTCTGCGGAAGGATAATACCGGCTACGATCTCAAACAGCTTTTCATCGGCGCCGAGGGCACGCTCGGCATCATCACCGCCGCCACGCTGCGGCTCTATCCGGCCATTGCCGCCCATGCGGCGGCCTTCGTGGGGGTGGAGAGCGTGGAGCAAGGGCTGCAAATCTTCCTTGCCATGCGCCAGGCCGCGGGCACCGGGCTGACACTCTGCGAGTTCTGCTCCCATGGCGCGCTGTCGCTGGGCGCGCGCCATATGCCGGGCGGGCGCCTGCCGTTCGAGGCGCCGAATTATCTGCTGCTGGAACTCTCCTCTCTCGGTGGCGGCGATCCCAACGCGCTCATGGAAGAAATGCTGGCCAAGGAGCTGGAGGAGGGCAGGGCGCTGGACGCGGCCATCGCCCAGTCCGAGCGTGAGCGGCATGAATTCATCACGCTGCGGGAAACCATTTCCGAGGGTGAGCTGCGCGAAGGCGGCGCCGTGAAGCACGATGTTTCAGTGGCGCTGAGCAAATTTCCCGCCTTGCTGCGCGCCACGGAAAAATTGATCGTGGAGAAATACCCCGCCTTCCGGCTGAATATTTACGGCCATGTCGGGGATGGCAATCTGCACGTCAATGTCCGCCCGCCCGAGGGCAAGACGATGGCGGATATCGCGGACCAGAAAGCCGCCATCACGGCCGATGTGGAGGCGCTGGCGGTTTCCATGGATGGCAGCTTCTCGGCCGAGCACGGCATCGGCCAGATGCGCGTGATCGGCATGAAGGCGCATAAATCCCCGCTTGAGCTGGAGATGATGCGCCGTATCCGCGCGGCGCTGGACCCGGCTGGTCTGTTCAACCCTGGCAAAACCATACCGGAGGCATGATGCTGGAAATACCAAAGCTGGAGGATTTTCCACTCCGCTCCTTCGACAAGCTGCGTTATGGCGACACGGACCAGCAGGGCCATGTGAATAACGCGGTGTTCGCCACGTTCCTGGAAACCGGCCGCTGCGAGCTGCTGGAGATCGTCTTCGGCCTCGCCCAGCCCGGCAACGGCGCCAGTTTCGTGATCGTGCGGCTGGAGCTGGATTACCGCGCGGAGCTGTTATGGCCGGGCCGGGTGGAAATCGGCACGGCGGTGAAAAGTGCCGGCAACACCTCGTTACGTCTGGTCCAGGCCGTGTTTCAGGAAGGCCGCCTGGCCGCCACGGCGGAAACCGTGGTGGTGCATCTCGGTGCGGAAAAGCGTCCCGCCCCGCTGCCCGAAGCCGCGCGGGCCCAGCTTACGGGGCTGATGCTGCCTTCCGCATGAGGCGGTGCGGAATGCCCGCATCCATGAATTCCGGCCCTTCCGCCACGTAGCCAAGCTTTTCATAGAAGCTGATGGCATGGGTCTGGGCGTCCAGCACAAACATGCCGGCGGGAAGCTGCGCCTCGATCCCCCGCATCACCGCCTTGCCGATTCCGTATTTGCGGAAAGAAGCCGCTACCGCCACCCGGCCGATTTTCCAGATACCGGGCGCCTTTTCCACCGCCCGCGCGGTGCCGGCGGGCGCACCGCCATAAGTTGCGAGCACATGCACGGCGATGGCGTCCAGCTCGTCCAGCTCCTCCTCTTCGGGAACCTTCTGCTCATCCACGAATACCGCAAGCCGCAGCTTGAAACAGGCCTCCAGCGCCGCCGAACCGGGCAGCGCCCGGATGATCTCGATCACTGCGTCACCAGCCCGATGATCGTGGTCTGCGGCGGCATATTGGGCTGCAGCGTCGGCCAGCGGGTGGCGGGATTATCGAAGCTGGCGCCGGGCGTGGCGCCGGGGTGGCGCACCGCGCCGAAGGCGGTTTTGCTATTGGCATCGAAGGCGGCCCCGCCAGCCGCGGCACCCACGGGCGCCAGATAGGCATACGCCACGGCCCCCTGCGCCGGGCCGGTGGTCTGCATGATGAACAGCCCGTCGGCGGTGCGCGAGGTATCGCCACCCTGGTCGGTGCCGATCCACAGATTGCCCGCAGGATCAATGGCCAGGGTACGCGGCTTACGCAGCCAGGCCTGGCTGCCGGGGCCGTATTGCGTGCCTTCCTCGGCTTCCGGGTTGCCCGCGATCAGCGCCAGGCTGCCGGGGAAATGTTTCGCCGCCGGATCGCCGCCCGGCAGGGTGAACTGCACCACATGCCCGTCATCATTGCCCCCGCGCGGGTTCAATGAATCGGAAACGCTGCGCGCCGCATTGCCGCCGCAAGCCAGATAAAGGCTGGAGCCATCCGCGCTCAGCGCCAGCCCGCCCGGCGCATCGAAGGTCTCGCCCCCGGCGGTCACGCCCGTATTCGCCAACCCCGCGAGGCTTGGCACATCATTCGGCAAATCCACCCAATCGATCCCGTCGCCGCCCAGAATGGCCACCGAGAGCGTGCCGGAATCGAGTGCCGTGCCATCATTGGTGTTGGTGTCGGCCACGAAGCGGAAGAACATCCCCGCCGCCGCATCCTGGGTGAAGAACACCACAGGGCGGCCATCCTTGGTGGCGGTGGCCAGCACCCCGGCGCGGGCAATGCGCCCCAGCCCGGTGCGCTTCACGGGGATAAAGCCGGGGTCCAGCGGGTCCAGCTCCACCACCCAGCCATAGCGCGCGGCCTGTGCCGGGTCGCCATAGCCGTAACCAATGCCAGCCAGGCAGGAGAGCCAGGGCGCGGCATCGCCCTCGGCCAGCAACACATTGCCCCAGGGCGTGGGGCTGCCCCCATTCACCCCCAGCACGCCTTGCACGGTCGCGCCCACCTGGGCGGCGGCGGGGCCGGAGAGCTGGCACAGCGTGCCATCCGACAGGCGGCGGGTCTGGTAGCCGCCCACCACCGTTACCCAGCGGCCGGAGAGATATTGCAGGTTCACGATGGTCACGCCCTGCTCGCGCCCCGCCACGGCGGCGTTATCCATGCCGCCGGAAAAGAGCATCCGCGCGGGGGCGGTGGGGTTGGCGGTGACGAGCACGAGACGCGGAATGCCATCCTGCGCGGGGGGCGGGGACACCAGCGCCGCGATCACCGCGTCATATGGAAACTGGCCGTCCGCCTGCGCGGTGGTCAGCGCCTGCGGATCGAAGGGCGGTGCATCCGGCTGCAGCAGATCGCCCCAGCGGGCGATGACGAGGCGGGAGTAACCGGGGCCGGTTTTATCATCCAGCGCCGCCGCCTGCGGGTTGGGTCCGGTGGCGCCCGGAGCGGAAGGCTGGGAGGAGCTAAGCGCGCTTTGCGCCCTGGCCCCTCCGGCAGTGAAAGCGGCGAGGCCGCTGAGCAGGAGCGGGCGCCGGCGCATCGCTAGAACCCGGCATTGCCGCTGCCGCTGCCGATATTGCCGCCACCGCCGCCCAGCGCCCCGGCGCCGCCGGCGCCAGACGTGTCGGCGGCGGAGCCCAGCGGGTTGTAGCTGCCCACACCGCCGATGAGCTGCTGGAAGAACCCGGCGGTGCCGCCGGGCACGGGCGTCTGGTTGCCATCCATCGTCACCGGCACGGAATTCGCCATGCTCTTGCGGGTATAGGAGTGGAACGTGCCGTCATTATTGAAGGTCACCACCACCACGCTCTGCTGCTTCACCCCTTCGGTCTGGGCGATGCGCATCTTGGTGATCTGCGAGACATAGACCCAGTTATTCGGGTCGTATTGCTCCACGAACGTGGGCGGACCGATCAGCGCCTGCACATCCGCCTGCTGGGAAATCCCAGGGGTGAGCTGCTTGAGGTCGTTATCGGAGACGGCGATGCCACGGTAATGCGGCGAATCCGAGAACAGGGCACAGCCCGGCAGGCCCAGCAGGGCACAGAAGAGCAGGCTTTGGGACAGCTTGGTCAGGCGCACGCTTCAATCCTTAAGCTTCAGGCGATCTCTCGCCGGGTTGGGTCTCATGGCAGGGGCTTACGTGTCAATGCGCAGGGTCTATATTGCACGAATGACGGAAGAATTCAGCCACCCGGTGAAGGCCGGGCACATCAAGGACCAGAAGCAGGATTACACCATCAAGGCGGATGCGGACCAGCGCGCCGCCCTGGCCGCCCGGTTCAGCCTGCCCGCCATTTCCCGGCTGGAAGGGCGGTTCATCCTGCAGCATGAGCGCGCGGGCGTCATCGCCGCCCAGCTCACCATGAATGCCACGGTCACGCAGATTTGCGTGGTCACGCTGGAGCCATTCGAGGCGAAGGTAAAGGAGCAGGCGGAGCTGCGCTTCGTGCCCGAGGCGGCACTTCACCATACGCCCAGCGCCAAACCAGCCGATGAAGAGGAAGATGAGGAGGATATCACCCCCGACTCCCTCGAGTTGCCGGATGAGATCCCCTATGCTAATGATATCATCGATCTCGGCGAGGCCCTGGCCGAGCAGCTCGCCCTGGCGCTGGACCCGTATCCCCGCAAGCCCGGCGCCGCCTTGCCGGACGCCGCTTCGGACGACAGCGCCAACCCCTTCGCAGCCCTGGCCGCCCGGCTTGGCAAACAGGAGGAATAGGCTCTATCTCGATGTTTTAGAGGGCAATTCAGGCTTTATCCGCGCGCGAAGCGAGCGAAGATAAAGCCATCGCACTCTGGGCCTGTTTTGCGTCATAACTGGCAGCTATGACTTGCGATGCCTCTTCGGCTCTGCTACGCCGCGCCTTCCAAATACCGTAGACCGTTTCTATAAGGCATTTTGTCATGGCCGTTCCTAAGAGAAAGACTTCCCCCTCGCGCGCGGGCATGCGCCGCAGCCACCAGGCGCTCACCGCCAACGCGCACGCCGAGTGCTCCAATTGCGGCGAGCTGAAGCGCCCGCACCATGTGTGCGCCCATTGCGGCCATTATGACGGCCGTGAGGTTGTTGGCGCCGGCAAGGAAGCCAAGGGCGTCGTCCGCGTCTGATTCCGCGCAAGCGGCAGGCGGGAAGCGGTGATGAAACACCCGAAACAGGGGTAAAATGAGCCAGAGCAGTAAACTGGCAGTGGATGCCATGGGTGGTGACCACGCGCCGGACGCCATTATTGCGGGGCTCGACATCGCCGCGGAACGCCAGCCGCGGGCCTTCTTTCTGATCTTCGGTGACGAGGCGCGCCTCAAGCCGCTCCTGGCCGCATCCAAACGCTTGGCCGGGCGGCATGAGCTGCGCCATTGTTCTGAAATCATCACCGGCGACATGAAGCCGACGGTGGGGCTGCGCCTGCGCGACTCCTCCATGCGCCGCGCCATTGACGCCGTGCTGGCCGGTGAGGCGCAGGGTGTCGTCTCCGCCGGGAATACCGGCGCGCTGCTGGCACTCTCCAAGATTGTTCTGAAAACCCTGAAGGGCATCGACCGCCCGGCCATGGCCGCCACCGCGCCCTCGGCCAAGGGCGATGTGGTGATGCTCGATCTCGGGCTGAACGTGGTCTACGACGCCCGCAACCTCGTCGAATTCGCCCTGATGGGCACGATTTTCGCCCGTATCGTGCTGGGTCTGCCCGCCCCTACATTCGGGCTGCTGAATATCGGCTCCGAGGAAGGCAAGGGCGATGACACGCTGCGCACCGCCGCCACCATTTTGCGGGACAGCCCAATCGCCAAGCAATTTTACGGTTTCGTCGAAGGCCACGACATCGCCGCCGGCACCGTGGATGTGGTGGTGACCGACGGGTTCACCGGCAATGTCGCGCTGAAAACCGGCGAGGGCGCTTTGAAACTGGTGGGCGATCTGCTGCGCCGCGTATTCAATGCCGGCCCGCTGGCCAAGATGGGCTATGTCTTCGCCCGTGGCGCGCTGAAGCGCCTGAAGGAGACTTTGGACCCCCGCCGCTATAATGGCGCGGTGCTGCTGGGGCTGAATGGCGTTGTGGTGAAATCCCATGGCGGCACGGATGCCGAGGGCTTTGCCCATGCGGTGGATGTGGCGCTGGACATGGCCGCCAATGATTTCAACAGCCGCATCGCCGACGCACTTGCGGAAATGGACCGCGCCATTCTCTCTGACGAGCCGGTGATAAACAGCAATGGCTGACCAGCCCTCTTTCAAGCGCGCCGTGCTAACCGGCATTGGCGCCTATCTGCCCGCCCAGATCCTAACCAACGAGGACATGGCGAAGCGGGTGGATACATCCGACGACTGGATCACCGAGCGCACCGGCATCAAACAGCGCCATTTCGCCGCCCCGCACGAAACCGCCGCCTATATGGGCGCCGAGGCCGGGCGCCAGGCGCTGCAACAAGCCGGGCTGGCGCCCGAGGCGCTGGGGGCGATCATCGTCGCCACCTCCACGCCGGACCAAGCTTTTCCATCCACCGCCGTGCATATTCAGGCGGCACTGGGCGCGAAAAACGCCTTCGGGTTCGATCTTTCCGCCGCCTGCTCGGGCTTTATCTACGCGCTCTCCGTGGCGGATGCCATGATGCGCACTGGCCAGATCAAAAGCGCTCTGGTCATCGGCTCCGAGGTTTACTCCCGTATCCTGAATTTCGAGGACCGCACGACCTGTGTGCTCTTCGGAGACGGGGCAGGGGCGGTATTGCTGGAAACGCGTGAGGTGGCCAAGGATGGCCCCGGCCTGCTTTCCACCCATCTGCATGCCGACGGCACATTGGCCGATATTCTCTACGTGGACGGCGCGGTGGGCATGAAGGACAAGCCCGGCCATCTGGTGATGCATGGGCGCGAGGTATTCCGCCATGCCGTGAACCTGCTGGCTGGCGCCGTGAACGAGGCGCTGGCGGAAAACAACCTCACCGCGGCGGATATTGATCTGCTGGTGCCGCACCAGGCCAACCGGCGCATCATCGACGGCGTGGGCAAGAAGCTGGGCCTGCCGCCCGAGCGCGTGGTCATCACCGTCGATAAGCATGCGAATACCTCTGCCGCCTCCATTCCGCTGGCGCTGGCCAGCGCCATGGCGGAGGGCCGCGCGAAGCCCGGCCAGCTCCTGTTGCTGGAAGCTCTGGGCGGCGGGCTTACCTGGGGTTCGGCATTGCTGCGGCTCTAAAATTCCGCCGGACCATCCCCGCGGCGTGGCGCCGTCAGAACAAAACCCTTTAATAACAGCCGGGCGCAACGAGTTGCAGGGATTTTACAGCGAATCGGTCAAGTAACTTGTTGACCCTAAAGCCTCTCGTGCTAATCTTGCAAAATGAACACATTGACCCGTGCACAGCTTACCGAGGCGATCTATGCGACCGTCGGCCTGTCGCGGCATGAATTGGCTGACCTGCTTGAACATGTGCTAAATCGCATCGCGGACGCGCTCGAAGTTGGTAAATCCGTTAAAATCAGCGGTTTCGGAACATTCTCTGTAAGGCAGAAAGGCCGCCGCATTGGCCGCAATCCGAAGACCGGGGTTGAAGTGCCCATTCTGCCGCGCCGTGTTCTGGTATTCCGTCCCAGCCAGATGCTGCGGGACGCGGTGAACACCAGCCAGCCCACGCCCGCTCCCAAGGCCTGACTAAACGAAGGATCGCATGGTGGATGAAGAGTATAACGCGGAGCTGGAAGACGGCGCCGCGCATGAGCTGAGTGGTGAGGCGGGGCGCCCGCGGATCCGCAAGGCCGCTGATGCGTTCCGGACCATCTCCGAGGTCGCGGATGAGCTGCATGTGCCCCAGCATGTGCTGCGCTTCTGGGAGACCAAGTTCCCACAGGTGCGGCCGCTGAAGCGCGGCGGCGGGCGGCGCTATTACCGGCCCGAGGATGTGGCGCTGCTGCGCCGCGTGGCCGATCTGCTCTACACCCAGGGCTACACGATCAAAGGCGTGCAGCGCCTGCTGCGTGATGGCGGCATCGCCGCCCCCGAGGCACCGCAGGAGCGCAGCCCGGCACCCGAGCAGGATTTCCTGATCCCGCCCGAGCCGCAGCCCCTCAAGCCCGCCGCCATTCCCAGCCCGTTGCCAGAAGCTGAGCCGGTGCTTGAAGAAGCCGAGCCCGAGCCGTTCATCGCGCCCGAACCCGAGCCGGTTTCCGAGCTGGCGCCGATTCCCCAACCCACCCGCGCGGAGCCTGCCGCCCAGATGCCGGGAGAGGATGAAACCGCGCGCCTGCGGGCCTTGCTGACCGAAACGCTTGCAGCACTTGAGGAGCTGCGCCGGGCTCTGGGCTGATCGCACTCATGCCTGCCCGATTTTCCGTAAACCGCCGCGCCCAGGGCTCGGCGGTTTTATTTTGTCCGGCGTTAAAGATGCGTCCGGCCTCTTGGCGTCACGGCGCTGGGCTGCTACAGCCTCGCGCCACGGCCGGAGCGTAGCGCAGCCTGGTAGCGCATCAGTCTGGGGGACTGGGGGTCGTGGGTTCGAATCCCGCCGCTCCGACCATTCTATCCTTGCATTATTGACCTTTCCGCCACTCTCGGCGCCGCCGCGTTTCAATGCGCGCACCCGCCCTGCGTGTGGCGCGGTTCCTATACCCGGATGGGCTGGATACACTCATTCCTGACCATTGGCCGGCGCTGCTAGGCCATTTCCACAAATCGGAAAATCAGGAGAAAAACCATGAAGATCGGTTTTCTTGGCCTCGGCCAGATGGGCCACGGCATGGCCGCCAATTTGATCAAGGCGGGGCATGACGTCACGCTCTATAACCGTTCGCGGGACAAGGCGGTGGGGCTGGATGCACCAATCGCCGCCACGCCGGGCCAGGCCGCCACGGGCAAGGAGGTGGTGTTCACCATGCTTGCCAATGATGCCGCGCTGGAGGCCGTGCTGCATGGGCCGGATGGTATGATCGCGCATCTGCCGGCGGGTGCGATCCATGTCTCCTCAAGCACCATCAGCGTCGCCATGGCGGAAGCTCTTGCAGTGGAGCACGAAAAAGCCGGGCAGAAATTCGTCTCCGCCCCGGTGTTCGGCCGGCCCGATGCCGCCGCCGCCGCCAAGCTGTTCATCGCCGCCGCTGGCGCACAGGCTGATCTCGCCCGCCTGCAACCTCTCTTCGATGTCATCAGCCAGCGTTGCTTCGTGCTGAGCGATACCCCTTCGCGCGCGAATCTTGTGAAGCTGAGCGGCAATTTCCTGATTGCCTCGGTCATCGAATCGCTGGGCGAGGCGCTGGCGCTGGTGGCCAAGGGCGGGGTGGACCAGCACGCCTATCTGGAGTTGCTGACCTCCACCCTGTTCAGCGCGCCAATTTACAAAACCTACGGCAATCTCCTGGTGGAGAAGAAGTTCGAGCCCGCCGGTTTCGCCGCCCCGCTGGGGCAGAAGGACATCCGCCTGGTGCTCGCCGCCGCGGAGGCGCTGAACGTGCCGCTGCCGCTCGCCAGCCTGCTGCGGGACCGTTTCCTGGCGTTGATGGCCCAAGGCGGGGAAAAGCTGGACTGGTCCGCCATCGGTGCGCTCGCCGCCAAGGATTCCGGCCAGTAATCTTGAATATCCGGCCAGGCATGGCTTAAAGGAAGATCATGGGGATGGAGTCCCCCAAAACCGCTCCTTCGGGGAGCTGATGACTCCTGCAGGCATCATGCACTGCGGGAGTCGTTTGCCTCGGCCCCGCTTAGAGAAGGAGATTGGTTGAATGCTTCAAACCTTGCTTGTCGCGCTCGGCGGCGCCATCGGCAGTGTCGGGCGCTATTGGTTTGCCATTGGCGCGGCCTCCCTCAGCCGTAACCTGCCGGTCGGCACCATCTTCATCAACATCATCGGCTCCTTTGCCATCGGCTTCTTTGGCTCCCTCACGCTCAGCCACGGCAAATTCCCGGCCTCTAAATCAGCCCGTATTTTTGTCATGGTCGGCATCTGCGGCGGCTTCACCACCTTCTCCTCATTCAGCCTGCAAACGCTGGATCTGCTGCGCGGCGGGGCGGTAGGGCGGGCAATGTTGAATATCTGCCTTTCCGTCCTGCTTTGTCTGCTCGCCGTGGCGGCGGGCTATGCTTTGGGTTCGCATTTGGGTGGCGCGCCCGCGCAGTTCAGCCAGAGCGCCACCCAGACCGTGATCGAAGAAGAAGCCTCATAAAAGGACACGCCCGCATGACCCGCATCCTGGCGCTGCTCACCAACCCGCTCACGGCGGGGTCCGTGCTTTCGGCCGTCGCCTGCTATGCCGCCCAGACTGGACCGGCGAAGACAGAGTTGATCTATCCCCGGCCAGAAATGGATCCTGATTTCATGCCGACAGAGGACGTCTATACCGACGCGCAGCGAACCGCCTTCGAGGCGGCGCAAGATCAATTGGTGGAACAGCTCACCCAAATGGCCGCCGGTTGGGCCCAGGCAGGATTGCCGCCTTTGCAGCAGGTGAGGGGCCGCGTGAGCACCATCGCCGCCGAGGCCGCCGCGGACGCGCATATCGCCATCATTGGTGCGCCGCATGGAGATATGGAGGCCAGAACCATTCTTGAGACCCTGCTCTTCACGGCCAACAAGCCGGTGCTGCTGGTGCCCCGCACCATGCCGCGCAGCTTTGGCCAGAACATCGCCATCGCCTGGGAAGCAGGATGCGCCGCCGCGAACCGGGCCATTGATTCGGTGGGTAATCTTTTGCTGGCGGCCAAGCGTACCACCCTCTTGATCGGAGATAAGGCAAACTCCTCCTCCCAGCCGCCGGAAGCCCTGCTGCATAAGCTGGACGAAGTGGGCAAACCCGCCTTGGTCCGGCACTTCCCCGTTGACAGCCGGCATATTGGTGAGGCGCTGCTGAGTGAGGCGCGCGGGGCCGGGGCGGATCTGCTGGTGATGGGCGCGTTCAGCCATGGCTGGCTGCGGGAATTTTGCTTCGGCGGCGCCACGATCGAAATCCTCAAGGATCTTGATATACCGGTGCTGATGCATCACTGACGGTTTTTCGGGATTTTTAACCTAGTCAGGGTGCCGCAATCCGGCCCGCCCGGCTATCATAATTGATATGAACGACTTTCTGACCTCGATGATCGCTTTGATGATCGTCGCCATCGTTGTTGCGCTCGTCGCTCACCGCTTGCGTCTGCCTTATACGGTCGGTCTCGTTATCGCGGGCATTGGGCTGGAACTCAGCCCCATCCATCTCGGGCTGGTGCTCACCCAA
The DNA here is from genome assembly GCA_963794625.1 of uncultured Pseudomonadota bacterium. Classification (GTDB taxonomy): domain Bacteria; phylum Pseudomonadota; class Alphaproteobacteria; order Acetobacterales; family Acetobacteraceae; genus Acidocella. The sequence continues at coordinate 898,867 of CAWCEU010000008.1, read as the reverse complement.
AACATTATTTTCGAAATCATTCTGCCGCCTTTGTTGTTCGAGGCCGCGATCAACATTCAATGGAAGGATCTGCGGCAGGACGCGCTGCCCATCCTCACCCTCGCCATTCCGGGCACGATGATTGCGGCCACGGTCGTCACTTTGGCTTTCCGCTTCGCGCTGGGCTGGCCCTTGCAGCCCGCGCTGATGTTCGGTGTGCTGATCGCCGCGACCGATCCCGTCGCGGTCATCGCAATGTTCAAGGATAACGGCGTGCATGGCCGGCTGCGCCTGCTGGTGGAAAGCGAAAGCCTGCTGAATGACGGCGTCGCGGCGGTGTTGTTCGCGCTGGTGCTGGCCTGGGTGCAGGCGTCCGGCCAGGCGCATCTGCAAACCGGCCAGATCGCCAGCCTTCTATCCGCCACCGTGGGCGGGGGTATCCTCTCCGGGGCGGTGTGCGCCGGGTTTGCCATCTTGCTGATGCGCCGCACGGAAGACCATCTGGTGGAGAGTTCTGTCACCACCGTTCTGGCCTATGGTTCCTTTCTGCTAGCGGAGCATTTCAACTGCTCGGGCGTGCTGGCCACCGTCACCGCCGGGCTGTTGATCGGCAATCTTGGTCTTGCCCCCGCCAGCAAATATGGCGTCTCCATCAGCGACAGGGGCCGCGAATTCACCTTGGCGCTGTGGGACTTCCTGGCTTTCATCGCCAATTCCTTCGTGTTTCTGCTCATCGGCATCACCGTGGCGGGTATTCCATTTCATGAGCTAGGCAACCGCGCGCTGAGCTTCGACATCATCGTGGTGCTGATCAGCCGCGCCCTCACCATCTATCCGCTCTGCGCGCTATTCCGCGGCTCGGGCTGGAGCATTTCGGGCAAGTTCCAGCATGTGCTGTGGTGGGGCGGGTTGCGCGGCGCGCTGGGGCTGGCCCTGGCCCTCTCGCTGCCGCCGGAATTGCAGATGCGCAACCAGGTGTTGATCGCCACATTCGGCGTGGTGGTGTTCTCGGTGGTGGCGCAGGGTCTTACCATGCCCCTGCTGCTGCGGGCCCTGGGGATTACCCAGGGCCGTTGAGCTGCGCGCGCAAAGCGAGCGCAGCCAAAGCCATCGCGCTCTAATGCGCGGCATCCAGCGCCTGCTCAAGATCCTCCAGAATATCATCGACATGCTCGATACCGATGGAGAGCCGCACATAGCCAGGCGTAACACCCGTGGCCTCCTGCTCGGCGGGGCTGAGTTGGCTATGCGTGGTGCTGGCAGGATGAATGGCGAGCGAACGCGCATCGCCGATATTCGCCACATGATAGAACAGCTTCAACGCCGAAATGAAGCGCTTGCCCGCCTCCGCGCCGCCCGCCAGCTCGAACCCCACCAGCCCGCCATAGCCGCCTTGCAGATATTTATCCGCCAGCGTCCACTCAGCACCTCTGGCCAGGCCGGGATAGATCACCTTGATGACATCGGCGCGCCGCGTCAGGTAATTCGCAACCTCATAGGCGTTCTCTGAGTGCCGGGCGATGCGCAAGGGCAACGTCTCCAGCCCTTGCAGAAGCTGGAAGGCATTGAAGGGCGAAAGTGCCGCGCCCAGGTCGCGCAGCAGCACTACGCGCGCGCGGATGATGTAGGCGACCGGCCCGAGCGGCTTCACCGCCTCGCTCCACACCGCGCCGTGATAGCTGGCATCGGGCGTATTCAGCAGCGGCTGGCGCTCAGGATACGCCGCCCAGTCGAAATTGCCGCCATCGATGATCGCGCCGCCGATGGAGGTGCCGTGCCCGCCGATATATTTGGTGGTGGAATACACCACCACCGCGGCGCCATGCTCAAAGGGCCGCACCAGCAGCGGGGCGGCGGTATTGTCCATGATCAGCGGAATGCCCTGCTTGCGGCCGATCTCCGCCACCTCGGCGATGGGAAAGAGCCGCAGCTTCGGGTTCGGCAGAGTCTCGGCATAATAAGCGCGAGTGCGCGCATCCGTGGCATTAGCGAAGGCATTCGGGTCGGCGGGATCGACGAAGCGCACCTCCAACCCCTGATCCTTCAGCGTATTGGCGAAGAGATTCCAGGTGCCGCCATAAAGATCCGTGGAGGCGACGATATTATCCCCCGCCCGCGCCAGATTCTGCACCGAGAAAGCTGAAGCCGCCTGGCCCGAGGCCACCGCCAGCCCGGCCACCCCGCCCTCAAGTGCCGCCAGCCGCTTTTCCAGCACATCCGTCGTCGGGTTCATGATGCGGGTGTAGATGTTTCCCATCTCCTTCAGCGCGAAGAGATTGGCGGCCTGCTCCGGGCTGTCGAACTGGTAGGAGGTGGTCTGGAAGATCGGCACCGCCACGGCATGGGTGCCAGGGTCCGCGCGCCATCCGGCGTGCAGGGCCAGCGTTTCGGGACGAAGCTTGGTAGGGGCCATATTATGCGTCCTCTGATCTTATTGTTGCGGCCCCAGCATGGCACGCGGCTGGAAACTCTACAATATTTCTGGGTTTATCGTGGCTGCCAGGCCCGCGGCCAGATCCTCCGGCGTGGCGGCCTCCTGCGGCAGGCGGGAATCGATGGCGAGGCTGGCCAGGCCATGCACCATGCACCAGCACGCCAGGGTCTTGTCCGCCGCCTGGCCGGGTGGGGCGCTCTTTGCCACGCGTGCCGCCAGCACCCCGTAGGCGGCGGCCAGGGCGTTCTCAAGCTCGGGGTAATGGGCCAGCCGCTCCGGCCCAAAAATCAGCCGGTACAAGGCCGGGTTGGCGGTGGCAAAGCGGACATAGGCCGCCGCCTGGGCGTGCAGCGGTTTGATCCCCGCACGGTCGGCCGCCTCAAGTGCCGCCGTCAGCTCCCACACCCCCGCCGTGGCGATGGCGGCCAGCATGTGTTCACGGTCGGCGAAATGCCGGTAGGCGGCGGTGGGGGAGACGCCGGCCCGCCGCGTGACGGCGCGCAAGGAGAGCCCCGCCAGCCCCTCCGCCGCCAGGATCGCGCGCCCCGCCTCCAGCAGCAAGAGGCGCAGCTCACGCTTTTCCGAATCTTTAGTTGACACTGTAAACTCCGGATATCAATTTAGTTGACAGTGTTAAGGCAAGGATCACCACCATGCCAGTCAAACGTGCCTCGGTGGATCTCTCGGGCGTTCCAGGGCTTGTCGTCGTCTATCTCGGCATGAAGGTCACGGGCTGGCGGGGCATCGCCACGCTGGCGCGTATCGGCCCGCGCATCCAGGCGGCGGTGGCCTCCGGGCCGGAGGGGCTGCTGGCGCATGAATTCATGCTCTTTGGCCTCTTGCATGTCGGCATGCGGCAATATTGGCGGGATTTGGAAAGCCTGGAGGCCTTCACCCGCGCCGATCCTCATGCCGGATGGTGGCGCGCTTTCCTGAAAGATTCCGGCGGCACCGGCTTCTGGCACGAGGCTTACCGCAAGCAGGGCGGCATGGAGGGGATTTATCTGGATATGCCCGCACCTCTGGGCTTGCAGAAAATCGCCCCGCCGCTGGCGCCGGAAGGCGCGGCCCAGGCCAGCAGAGACCGCCTGGGCTGATCAGCCCAGCGTTTGGACCAGCAGCACGATATTCAGCGCCAGAATAATCGCGGCGCCGCAGATGGCGGCGACGTTCACCAGCCGGCTATTGGCGAAATGCCCCATGATGTCCCGCCTGCGGGTGAACACCACCAATGCCACCATCGGCACCGGCAGCGCGAAGGAGAGCACGACCTGGCTGATCACCAGCGCCCTGGTGGCATCCACACCCATGGCCACCACCACAAAGGCGGGAATCATGGTGGCCACCCGGCGCACCCAGACCGGAATGCTGAACCCCGCGAAGCCTTGCATGATCGTCTGGCCCGCCATGGTGCCCACGGCGGAGGAGGAAATGCCCGAGGCCATCAGCGAGACCAGGAACACGCCCGCCGCGGCGGGGCCAAGCAGCGGGGTGAGGGTATGATAGGCGGTTTCGATATCCGCCACGTCGGAATGTCCGGCATGGAAAGCGGCGGCGGCGGTTACCACCATGGCCATGTTCACCAGCCCCGCCAGGCTGAGCGCGATCACCACCTCCCGGTTGGAGAACCGCAGCAGCGCGGCCCGTTCGCGATCGTTGTGCGGGGTCACGCGATGCTGGGTGAGGCTGGAATGAAGATAAAGCGCATGCGGCATGACCGTGGCGCCGATGATGCCCACCGCGATGGTCAGTGCCTCGCTGTCCGGCAGGCGGGGCAGCACCGAGCCCTTGGCCGCCGCCCCCCAATTCACCGGGGCAATGAACAGTTCCGCCACGTAGCACAGCGCGATAACTAGAACGAGCGCGCCGATCATCAGCTCCATCGGCCGGAACCCCTTCCCGCCCGCCACCAGCATGCCGTAGGTGACAATGGCCGTAAGCCCCATGCCCGCCAACAGCGATAGATGGCACAGAAGCGAAAGCGCAATGGCGCCGCCCAGAAACTCCGCCAGATCCGTCGCCATGGCGGCCACCTCGCTCACCCCCCACATCACATAGACGATGGAGCGGGGCAGGTGGGTGCGGCAAAGCTCCGCCAGATTACGCCCCGTGGCCAGCCCTAGCTTGGCGGACAACGCCTGGAACAGCATGGCGATGAGATTGGCCATCAGCACCACCCAGAGGAGCTGGTAATTATACCGCGCTCCGGCCTGGATGTTGGTGGCGAAATTGCCGGGGTCCATATAGGCGATGGAGGCGATGAGCGCCGGGCCCGCGAACAGCAAAGGTGTGGCCAATCGATGCCGTCCCCCAGCCAGCACGGCGCGAATCTCAACCTCGGTCTTGCGGCTCAGCCCCGTCTGCGGCTCGGCATCCATCTGCGCATATCACTCCAATTGCGCGCAGCATTGACCGCGCACAGCAAATGTAGCCAAGGCTACATTTTTTTCAAGCGGCATCTGATGAAGAAAATGCCCGCTTGGCGTTCAGACCATCTGCAGATGCCCGGTTTCGACGTTGAAATGCAGCCCGGCCAGAGTCAGGCGGCCATCCAGCACCTTCTCCTTGATCCAGGGGAAGGTAAGGAGATTGGCCAGGGAAACCCGGATCGCCTCATGCTCGCAGGCGGCGCATTGGGCCTCAAAATCGCCACCGGATGTCTCCGGCGCATCGCACACGCGCTGGCGGGCGGTTTTGGCGATTTCCATCCAGCTATCGATAAAGTCCCGGCTGCCGCCGCCCGGCCCCTTCATCAGCGCCTGGATGCCGCCGCACCGGCTATGGCCCAGCACCACGATGGAGCGCACATTCAGCGAATTCACGGCGAATTCCAGCGCGGCGGAGGTGCCGTGCTGCTTGTCATCCGGGGCATAAGGCGGCACCAGCGCGCTCACATTGCGCACCACGAAAATCTCGCCCGGCGCGCAATCGAAAATCATCTCCGGGGCCACGCGGGAATCCGCACAGGCAATCACCATCGCCGGAGGAGACTGCCCGTCCCGGGCCAGGGTTGAATAACGGTCCTTATGTTCCTGCCAATAACCGTTGCGGAACCGCTCATAGCCTTCGAGCAGTGTTTTCATAGCCCCTCCTTTTTGGCCTTGGCCCATAAATCTTCCATCTCTTCCAGCGTTGAGTCGCGCGGGGTTTTGCCGCGCGCGGCCAGCAACGCCTCCACCCGGCCAAAACGGCGGATGAATTTCGCGTTCGCCCCCTCCAGGCAGGTTTCCGCGTCCTGGCCCAGCTTGCGGGCCAGGTTGACCAGCACGAAGAGCAGGTCGCCCAGCTCATCGGCAATGCGTTCGGGCTTCGCCTCGTCCAGCTCGGCCTTCAACTCGGCAATCTCTTCCGCCAGCTTGTCCAGAACGGCCTCGGCGTTGGGCCAGTCGAATTTCACCCGCGCGGCACGGCTGGTGAGCTTCTGGGCGCGTTTAAGGGCGGGCAGGGCCTCCGCCACGCCCTCCAGCGCCCCGTGCTGGGCCTGATTGGCACGCTCGGCGGCTTTCTGGGCTTCCCAGGCAAGGGTCTGCGCGCCAGCGGTGCGGGCGGTTTCGTCCCCAAAGACATGCGGATGGCGGCGGATCATCTTGTCCTTGATCGCCTCGGCCACGTCGTCAAAGCTGAACCAGCCGCGCTCCCGCGCCATCTGCGCGTGATAGACAACCTGGAAGAGCAGATCCCCCAGCTCGTCCTTCAGCTGCGCCGGATCGCCGGAGGCGATGGCGGCCCGCACCTCATAGGCTTCCTCGATGGTATAGGGCGCGATGGTGGAAAAATCCTGCTCCTTGTCCCAAGGGCAGCCGGTCTCAGGGTCACGCAGTGCCGCCATCACGTTGATGAGGGCCTGAATCGGTGCTTCATTCGGCATGACGAGGTTTTTAGTTACAGGGAGGGAAAATGGCCAGCGCCCATGAATTTTCGTTCAAGACGCTGCGCGGCGAGCCTTACTCGTTGAACGCGCTGGCCGGACGCCCCGTGCTGGTGGTGAACACCGCCAGCAAATGCGGCTTCACCCCGCAATATGAGGGTTTGCAGGCGCTGTGGGAGGCTTACGGCCCGCGCGGACTCACGGTGGTGGGCGTGCCCTGCAATGATTTCGGCGGGCAGGAGCCGGGCAGCGAAGAGGAAATCGGCGAGTTCTGCCAGGTGAATTACGGCGTCGGCTTTCCGATGATGGGCAAGGAACACGCCATTGGCGAGGCGGCGCATCCGTTTTTCCGCTGGGTGGTGGCGGAAAAGGGGTTTCTGGCCCGGCCACGCTGGAATTTCTATAAATATCTCATCGGCAAGGACGGTGCCTTGCTGGATTTCTTCATCACCGCCACCAAGCCCGAGGCCGGGCGGGTAAAAAAGGCGATCGAGCAGGCGCTCTAGCCAAGTTTTGGCGAGCAAGGTCATTGGTTTACGTCGCCGCTGGTGCGTCAACCTAAACCAATCCTGCTCTGGCCTCTCTTGCCCGCGTTCGGCGGCGCGGCTTATGGTCCGCGCCATTTGACGAGGATTTGCAGCATGAGTTCCGACCACTTCGCCTTCATCAAGGCCGCCTGGCACACTGATATCGTGGATCAGGCGCTAAAAGGCTTTCTCGACATCATCCCCGCCGCGCAGGTTGATGTGTTCGACGTGCCGGGCGCCTTCGAAATGCCGCTGCTGGCGCGCGACCTCGCCAAGACCGGCCGTTATGCCGCGGTGGCGGCGGCGGCCTTCGTGGTGGATGGCGGCATCTACCGGCATGATTTCGTGGCCCAGGCGGTGGTGGACGGGCTGATGCGCGCCGGGCTGGACACTGACGTGCCGGTGCTCTCCGTCTCGCTCACCCCGCACCAGTACCAGGAAACCGAGCATCACAACGCCATCTACCGGGCGCATTTCGTGAAGAAAGGCCAGGAAGCCGCGAAGGCGGCGCTGATGATCACCGAAACCCGGAAGCGGCTCTCCTAAACCAGCTTGAACGCGGCGGCGATGATCCGCCGCGCCTCCTCCCAAAGCTGGTAATTGTCGAACGCCTCCGGCAGCACCCAGGCCACCTCCAGCACGTCATCCCCCGCCACCGGTTCACCGCCGATGTAACGCGCGGCAAAATCCAGAATGGTGTAGTGGAACTCGATGTCTCCCGCCGTATCGCGGTGGATGGAATCCACATACCCGGCCAGAACCAGATTCCCACACTCAAGGCCAGTTTCCTCCCGCAGTTCGCGCCGCGCGGTGTCCTCCGCCGTCTCGCCCAGCTCCTGCTTGCCGCCGGGGAGGGACCATAACCCGGCCCCCGGAGGCTTGCCCCGGCGCACGAGAAGCACCTGGCCGTCCTTAAGCAGGACAATGCCGATGCCGACTTTCGGAGCGGTGGGATAGGAGGACATGAAAACCATCACCCCGCATTTACTGTCTCGATCGCATCCCGCTGATCGAAAAGATTGAGTAAAATCCGAAGCGCTTTCCCGCGTTCGCCTTCCAGGCCCGGGTCGCGCTGCAAGGTCATCACCGCATCCTGCCGGGCCATGGTCAGCAGATCGCCATTCTCCTCCGGGTCAGCGAGGCGATAGCCCGGCAGGCCGGATTGCTTTGTTCCCAGAAACTCGCCAGCCCCGCGCAGCCGGAAATCCTCGTCGGAGATCAAAAACCCATCCTCGGTGTCACGCAAGATTGCAAGCCGCTTGCGCGCGGCCTGGCCCAGCCTGTCGTCATGCAGCAGCAGGCAGAAGCTTTTCGCCGCCCCGCGCCCCACCCTTCCGCGCAGCTGGTGCAACTGCGCCAGCCCGAAGCGCTCGGCATGCTCGATCACCATCACATTCGCCTCCGGCACATCCACCCCCACTTCGATGACAGTGGTGGCAACCAGAATCTTCTTGGTTCCCTCTGCAAAATCCCGCAGCGCCGCATCGCGCAGGGCAGCATCCATCTTGCCATGGGCCATCGTCACCTCTGCCCCAAACCGCCGCTGCAATTCGGCAAAGCGCATCTCCGTGGCGGTAATGTCCAGCGTCTCGGATTCCGAGACCAGCGGGCAAACCCAATAAACTCTGCCGCCCGCCGCGATGGCGCGGAAAATCGCCTCCTCCACCTTCGGCAGGTCCGAAACACGGTGCATGGTGGTCGTCACTTTCGTGCGGCCCGCGGGTTTTTCGGTGATGCGCGAGACATCCATCTCCGCCCAATGGGTCAGCAGCAGCGTGCGCGGGATCGGCGTGGCCGTCATCACCAGCAAATCCGCCGCCTCGCCCTTCGCTCCCAGCGCCAGGCGCTGGTCCACGCCGAAACGGTGCTGCTCGTCGATCACCGCGAGGCCGAGATCGTGAAACTCCACGGATTTCTGAAAAATCGCGTGCGTGCCGATGACAATGGGGATCGACCCATCCTTCACCCCCGTCAAAATCTCCCGCCGCGAAGCGGCCTTGGTATTGCCCGTAAGCAAAGCCACCGGCACGGGGGAGAGCCGCTTGAAGGTGGCGAAATGCTGCTTGGCCAGAATTTCCGTCGGCGCCATGATGGCCGACTGAGCACCCGCCTCCACCGCCCGCAAACAGGCCAGCAGCGCCACCAACGTCTTGCCGGAGCCGACATCGCCTTGCAGCAGGCGGCGCATACGGTGCGGGCTGGCCATGTCAGCATCGATCTCCGCCAGCGCCTGCAATTGCCCGGCCGTGGGGGAAAACCCGAATTTCCTCAACGCCGCGCTGCGCAGCCGGCCATCGCCGGTCATCACCCGCCCGTTCTGGCGCCGCCTGCGGCTACGCACCAGGGCAAAGGCGATCTGCCGCGCCAGCAGCTCGTCATAGGCCAGCCTTTCACGCGGCTTGCTGTCCGGCACCACCTCCGGGGCATGCAGCGCCCGTAGCGCCGCGCCAAAGCCCGGCCAGCCGCGCCTGGCGAGAATGCTCCTGTCATGCCATTCCGGAAAATCCGGCAGCCGCGCCAGCGCGCCCAAAGCCGCCTTGCGCATGGTGCGGGGCGTAACCCCCGCCGCCAGGGGCCAGACAGGCTCGATCCAGGGAAAATCCTTCTCCTGGGCAATGCTCGCCACCTGGTCCGGATGCGCCATCACCAGCCGGTCCTGAAACCGTTCCAGCTTGCCGGAGACGATGAGCTTGGCCCCCACCGGAAATTGTGAAAGCCGCGCTGCATGGAACAGCACGATCTCGCCAAACCCGGAGCCATCGGAGATCACCACCCGCCAGGGCTGGCCCTTGCGCGCCGGGTCTTCATGGCTCACCACCTCCACCCGCAGCGTCGCCATCATGCCAGGCTGGGCCTCGGAGAGCTTGGGCGTTATCCGCCTGTCGATGAACTCCACCGGCAGATGGAACAGCACGTCCCGCACGCTTTCCCCGCCCACCAGCTTGGCCATCAGGGCCGAGAGCCGGGGACCAAGGCCCGGCAGGGTGGCAAGCGGGGCGCGCAATGGCAGCAGAATTTCAGTCGTCACGGGCTGACTCTTGGCCAAACCCAACCTATACCGCAAGCTGCCATGACCGAAGACCAGAACGCGTCCCTGGATACCCGCCGCAAGAGGCTGCTTTACCGTGCCAATCATCGCGGCACCTATGAGAATGATCTGCTGATCGGCGGTTTCGTGCAGGCGCGAATCGCCACCATGTCCGAGCAGGAGCTGGATGAGGTCGAGGCGGTGATGGAATTTCCCGATGCCGAGCTGGCGGACTGGCTGACCGGCCGCAAGCCCATCCCCGCCCATGCCGACAGCCCGATGCTCCGGCGCATCCGCGAGGCGGCCTTGGCGCGCGGGGATGGCGAGGCAGCCGCGCGCGAAGACAAAGATACGCACATGATCCCGGTTTACGGCGCGCCGGAGGGGGTGGATGCGCTGGTGCTGGTGCGCAGGCTCGGCGAGCATGACGGGCCGGTGCTGCATATCACGCGCGATGATGCGCGCCTGGCCGCCCTGGCCGAGGAAATCGCCTTCTTCGGCCCGGAGATCGAAGTCATCTCCCTCCCGGCCTGGGACTGCCTGCCATACGACCGCGTTTCCCCCAACGGCGCCCTGGTGGCGGAGCGTATCTCCGCGCTGAGCCGTTTGCAGGCGGAACCCGCCAAGAAACGCATCGTGCTCACCACCGTCAACGCCGCCTTGCAGAAGGTCACACCACGCTCGGCCCTGGCCGGGGCCGGTTTGAGCCTCGCCAAAGGCGAAAGCGTCTCCCTGCCCGATGTCGCCGCCTTCCTGGAGGCCGATGGCTACCGGCGCACCGGCATGGTGATGGATGCGGGCGAGTTCTCGCTGCGCGGCGGCATTCTGGACGTATTCCCCGCCGGCGCCAGCCAGCCCGTGCGCATCGACATGTTCGGGGACGAGATCGAAAGCCTCCGGCATTTCGATACCGAGACCCAGCGCTCCGGCGAGCCGCTGCTGCGGCTGGATTTCCACCCGGCCTCGGAATTGCCGCTGGATGGCGCCTCCGTCGCCCGCTTTCGCACCAATTGGCGTGAGCTGTTCGGGCCGAAAGCGGTGGAAGACCCGCTTTACGTCTCCATCTCCGAGAGCCGCCGCCATCCAGGAGCCGAGCATTACCTGCCGCTCTTCACCGAGAGCATGGAGACGATCTTCGATTATCTCCCCGGCGCCTCCGTCAGCCTGGACCATCAGGCCGAGGGCGCGGTGGAGGCCAGGTTCGAGCTGATCGCCGACCATTACGCCGAGCGCCGCCTGCCGCCGCGCGCGGGCGAGCCCATCTACCGCCCCATTCCGCCCGGCATGCTCTACCTGGACCAGGAAGGCTGGGACGCCGCCTTGGCGAAAGGCCCGTGCTTCACCTTCTCCCCTTTCTCCAAGCCGGATGGGGCAGGGCCCGGTGTGGAGATCGGCGGCCGCCCGGCGCCCATCCTCACCGGCCAGCAGATCGCCGCCTTCGAGGCTTTTGGGGAGCTGAAGAGCAAATGGGCCGCCTCGGGCCGCACCATTATCCTTGCCGCCTGGAGCTTCGGCTCGCGCGAGCGCCTGACGCTGATGCTGAAGGAGCACGGCATCCGCGAGGTCCGCACCGTGGTCTCAGCGGACGAGGCCCGCGCCTTGCCCTCCGGCACCATCGCTCTGGCCGTGCTGCCGCTGGAACGCGGTTTCGTCACGGACCGCCTGGCCGTGGTGGCGGAGCAGGACCTTCTGGGCTCCCGCATCGCCCGTCCCCCTAAGCGCAAAAAGCGCGCTGACCAGTTCATCGCCGACGCCACCGAGATCGAGGCGGGCGATCTCGTCGTGCACCAGGACCACGGCATCGGCCGCTATGAGGGGCTGGAGACCGTGACGGTCAACGGCGCCGCGCATGACTGCCTGAAGCTGATCTATGACGGCGGGGACAAGCTGTTCCTGCCCGTTGAGAATATCGATCTCCTGAGCCGCTTCGGCCAGGAAGGCGATGGCGTGGCTTTGGACAAGCTGGGCGGTGCCTCCTGGCAGGCGCGCAAGGCCAAAGCCAAGAACCGCATCCAGGATATGGCGGCGGGCCTTATCCGCCTCGCCGCCGAGCGGCAGATGCGCGAGGCCCCGCTGCTCGCCGCCGATGACGGCGCTTTCGCCGAATTCTGCGCCCGCTTCCCCTATACCGAGACCGAGGACCAGGCGAAGGCGATTGCCGATGTGCTGGAGGATTTCGCCGCTGGCCGGCCGATGGACCGGCTCATCTGCGGCGATGTCGGCTTCGGCAAGACGGAAGTGGCCCTGCGCGCCGCCTTCGTTGCCGCCATGGCGGGCACCCAGGTGGCGGTGGTGGTGCCCACCACATTGCTGGCGCGCCAGCATTTCCGCTCCTTCTCCGCCCGCTTTGCCGGGCTGCCGATGAAAGTGGCCCAGCTTTCGCGCCTCGTCACCGCCAAGGAAGCCGCGCAGGTGAAAGCCGGACTGGCGGATGGCTCGGTGAGCATCGTCGTCGGCACCCATGCGGTAATGGCGCAGGGCATCTCCTTCTCCGATCTCGGCCTGCTGATCGTGGATGAGGAGCAGCATTTCGGCGTGAAGCACAAGGAGCGGCTGAAAGAGCTGAAGGCCGACGTGCATGTGCTCACCCTCACCGCAACGCCCATCCCCCGCACGCTGCAACTGGCCCTCACCGGCGTGCGCGACCTCTCGCTCATCACCACCCCGCCGGTGGACCGGCTGGCCGTGCGCACCTTCATCATGCCGTTCGACAGCCTGGTGATTAAGGAAGCCATCGCCCGCGAGAAATTCCGCGGCGGGCAGATTTTCTGTGTCGTCCCGCGCATCGAGGATCTCGATCCCATGGCCGCCCGCCTGCGCGAGATCGTGCCGGATATCCGCACCGTGATGGCCCATGGGCGCCTCGCTCCCACCGAGCTGGAGCGGGTGATGACCGAGTTCGGCGAGGGCAAATACGACATGCTGCTCGCCACCAACATCGTCGAATCCGGCCTCGACATGCCGGCGGTGAACACGCTGATCATCTACCGGGCGGATATGTTCGGCCTCGCGGGCCTCTATCAGCTTCGCGGCCGCGTGGGGCGCGGCAAACAGCGCGGCTATGCCTATCTCACCTGGCCGCCGCATCATCGCCTCTCCGCCGCCTCCGAAAAGCGGCTGGAGGTGATGCAGACGCTGGATACGCTGGGCGCCGGTTTCACCCTGGCTTCACACGACCTCGATTTGCGAGGGGCGGGCAATCTGCTCGGCAACGAGCAATCCGGCCATATCCGCGAAGTCGGCATCGAGCTTTACCAGCAGATGCTGGAAGACGCGGTGAATGATCTGCGCGCCCGCAACAAGGAAGCGCAGAAAATCGAACGGGACTGGACGCCGAACATCAATCTCGGCCTGCCCGTGCTCATCCCCGAAACCTATGTGGCGGATTTGCCGGTGCGGCTTGGCCTTTACCGGCGCATCGGCGCCCTGGCGCTCCGATGCCGAGAGCGAGGCCCTGGCCGCCGAGCTGGTGGACCGTTTCGGCCCCATCCCGTCCGAGGTGGAAAATCTGCTCGCCATGGTGGCGCTCAAGCGCGCCTGCCGCGAGGCGAATGTGGAGAAGCTGGATGCCGGGCCGAAAGGCATGGTCATCGCCTTCCGCAAGAATGATTTCGCCAACCCCGCCGGGCTGATCCAATGGATCGGCACCAAGGGCGGGCTGGTGAAGCTGCGCCCGGACCAGAAGCTGGTGGTGGCGCGGGACATGGATGTGGCGGCGCGCATGAGCATCGCCCGCGATGTGCTGGGAAACCTCTCGAAGCTCGCCAAATTGCAGGCCGCGTGATTCCGCCCCGCAAGCGCGGCTTAAACTAAAGATTTGCCGCCGCGGGGTAAAAAACCCGCCGGCAAATGCCCAGCTCTGGTGCTTCGAATAGAAGGAAGACACTCATGGATCTGGGATTGAAGGGCAAACTGGCGCTGGTTTCCGGCAGCACGGCGGGTATCGGCCACGCCATCGCGGCTCAGCTCGCGGCTGAAGGGGCGCGGGTGATCGTGAATGGGCGCCGGCAGGAAGCGGTGGATAAGGCCATCGCCGCGATCAATCCGGGCGAGGGTGGCGCGGTGCTGGGCTTCGCGGGTGATCTCACCCAGCCGGATGAGGCGGAAAAACTCGTGAAGCAATTTCCCGGCATCCAGGTGCTGGTGAATAATCTTGGCATTTTCGAGCCCAAACCCTTCGAGGAGATCCCGGACGAGGATTGGCGCCGCTTTTTCGAGGTGAATGTACTTTCAGCGGCGTGCGGCTGGCCCGCCTTGTTCTGCCTGCCATGAAGCAGGCGAACTGGGGGCGGATCATCTTCATCTCCTCCGAAAGTGCCGTGCAGATTCCGGTGGAAATGATTCATTACGGCATGACCAAGACGGCCCAGCTCGCCGTCGCGCGCGGCCTGGCGGAGATCACTGGCGGGCACGGGCATCACCGTGAACAGCGTGCTGCCGGGCCCCACCCGTTCGCGCGGCGTGGATGAGTTCGTGCACCAGCTCAGCGGCGGCAAAAGCTTCGAGGAGTTCCAGGATGAATTCTTCCGCACCGCGCGGCCCAGCTCGCTCATCAAGCGCTTCGCCACCATCGAGGAAGTTGCCGCCATGGTGGCTTATGTCGCGAGCGAGGCGGCCTCCGCCACCACGGGAGCCGCCTTGCGGGTCGATGGCGGCGTCATCCGCAGCGCCTTCTGAAATTCAACTCACCGCGGCCACGGCGGCCGGAGTGAAGCCGCGAGCTTACAGAGACTTCCAGTAGGATGCCGCGCAGCTGATGGCGCGTCGGCGTGTTGGGGTGGGCATTGGCCTCGGAATTGGCGGCGATATTGCCTGTCGCCATGGACTGGCCAACGGAATTGATCACATCATGAACCGGCCCGGAATTGGTGCCCGTGATATTGCTCGCGGTCTGGCTGACATCGTGCTTCTCCAGCGCCTGGCAGACATTGGCGCTGCCGCCCGCGGCCATCGGCACGAGGAAGAACACCGCCACGGCAATGATGATAACCCCGATGATGGCGATCCCTGGTTTCATGCTTTAGTCCCCATAATTGTTGAAGATGCCGTCTCTAACCATTTGGCTTTTCAGGCATCTTCAGGGGAATTTGGGGGTGCTTCGCCGTTTCGCAAATGAAATCGGCTTAAGTGCGCCGCCACATAGCTCAGCGTATGGCCATCTTCGAGAAGAGATTGATCACCAGAACCCCGGCCATGATCAGCAGGATGCCGAGAACCCCCGGTAGATCCACAGGCTGGCGGTAATAGAAATACCCGACCGCGACGATGAGTACGATGCCAAACCCGCACCAAAGCGCATAGGCATAGCCAAGCGGCATAACCTTCACCACCTGCGACAGGCGTGAAGAAGCTGATGCAATAAGCCGACAATCACCACCAGCGAGGGCAGGGGACGGGTAAAACCCTCACACAGCTTGAGCGCGGAGGTCGCCGTGACCTCGCTGACGATGGCGATGGCAAGAAGTAGATACGCCATCAGAAATCCGTGCAGCGGCCGTTCTTTTCCCAATCGCCATAGCGCGTCGGCTCCGGCCCCTTCGGTCCGCCAATCTCCTTGGGCAGTTTCGGGGCCTCCGGCTTCGGGGTTACGGAGGTTTCGGGCTTTTTGGTTCCGGTTTTCTCGTCCATGGCCCGGTAATCTAAGCCAATACCGGCGGAAAGGAAGAGCCGCGTTTCATTGCTGCCCCTGCGCTTGCGCCTGTATCAGCCGCTGCGAATCCAATCTGCCGCCAGGATGGCATCCTGCGGCGCATTGGCCAGGGATTGCTTGAACAGCGATAGCGCCTCGGGCGTGATCATCCCGGCCTGCTCGGTCAGCGCCTCGGCCAGATAGGCCTGGCCCTGGCTGGCATCGGGTGAGTTCGGCGTCACTGTCGCCAGATGCGCGCGCAGCAGGCCGATCAGCTGGTCGAGCCGCTGCTGCGTTGCGGCCTGCTGGGCCGCCCATTGCGCATGCGGCTCGGAGGGCACGCCTGGGCGTGGCATCCGGCAGATAAAGCGCGAAACCGCCGACCGGCAAGGCGATCAGCGTCATCACCAGCAGCATCTTGGCACTGCCGCCGGTGGGCTGGGCGGGCAGCGCATCCGCCGCCAGCAGCCGGCGCTCGATCTCCAGCTTCGCCCCGGCATGTTCAGCGGCGCCGATGCGCCCATCGGCCAGATCCCGGTCCAGCTCCGCGAGCTGGGCGCGGTGCAGGGCCAGAGCGGCCTCGCGCCGCTCGGGCAGATTGCGTGGGCGGCGAAACGCCAGCAGCAAGGGCAGAGAGAGCGCCAGTGCCACCACCAGCATCAGGATCAGGATCATTTCAGCAATTCATCCAGCCGGGCTTGTTCGGCCTGGCTCAGCGGCGCTACTGGCTTGGCACGGCCGCGCCGGCCCAGCCAGAAGGCCAGAAACCCAAAGACAAGGGCAATGAAAAGGCGAGGCGTAAAGCAGCCAGGTCAGCGGCGAGACAGGCGGTTTCAGCAGCACGAAGATGCCGTAGCGGCTGACCATGTAATTCATGATCTGCTTGTCCGGCACGCCCTGCACCACCTGCTGGCGGATGATCACCCGCAGCTGCTTGGCCAGCCCGGCCGAGGAATCCTCGATGCTTTCATTCTGGCAGACCAGGCAGCGGAGCTGGTCTCCAATCGCCTCGGCCCGGTTTTCCTGCGCCTGGGTCAGGGTCACGCCGTCGCGCGTCACCATATCCTGCGCCAAGGCGAGGCCGGGCAGCAGCAGCAGCGCCAGAAACAACCGCGCACCCTCATGAATATTGCCTGAACAGGGGCATGAGCTGGCTTTGCACCACCTCATCCGTCATCGCCCCGGCATAACGCCAGCGGACAATGCCGGTCTTGTCGATGAAATAGGTCTCCGGCACGCCATACACACCCCAATTGATCGCCGTCAGCCCGGACGCATCGGTGGCGATGCGGGCATAGGGATTGCCGTATTTTTGCAGATAGGCGGCCAGAGCGTCCGGATTGTCCTGATAGGCAATGCCCCAGATGGTGATACCGGAGGCCACCAGGGCTTTCAGCATCGGCGCTTCCTCCTGGCAGGGCGCGCACCAGGAGGCGAACCAGTTCACCAGCATCGGCTTCGGTGGCGCCAGCAGGTCGGTATTGGCAAATCCCGCGGCGCCATCCACCCCCGGCAGGGTGAAGGCGGGCGGCGTCTTGCCCACCAAAGGCGAGGGCAGGGCGTGCGGGTCATATTGGTTATCCTGCATGCGGCGCAGAATGGTGTAGAACCCCGCGCCCCCCGGCCACGGCCACGGCAAGCGGCACCCCAAACAGCAAACGCCGACGCAGGGGAGACATTACGCCGTTGCCCCGCCCGGCAGGCGCTTACGGAAGGGCACGCCAATGCGCAGCCGCCGGTCGGAGAGCGAGCAAACCCCGCCCAGCGCCATGATCAGCCCGCCAAACCAGATTTCGGGCGCTCCGGGATGGCGGTTGAGCCGCAGCTCCGCGCCGCCATCATGCTCATCCGCGAACACGGCGTAGATGTCCTGGAAGCCGTTGGTGTGAATGGCTGCGTCATTGGTGATGGTATGCTGCGCGTCGAAGAAGCGGCGGGAGGGATGCAGGCTGAGAAACGCATGCCCGTTATCGCTGACAATGAGATCCGCCACGCGCTGTGAATAATTCGGCCCCGGCGCGTCATGGATATCCTGAAGCGTCCAGGTATAGCCGCCAAGCGTGGTGGACTGGCCGGGTGCGAGCACCACCACTTTCTGCACGGCCAGCGTCATCGCCGCGATGCCGATCACCGAGACCCCGAAGCCGATATGCCCCAGAGCCGCGCCGATGGCGGCGCGCGGCAGCGCGAAAAACCGGCCCACCGCGCTGCCGAGCGGCACGCGGAACAGGCGGGTGCGCGCGGCAAGGTCGGTAAGGGCGGACATCACCACCCAGGCCCCGCCCGCCAGCCCCAGGGCGGCGATGAGATGCTTCGTGGCGGAGAGGATAATGAACACCAGCACGGCCACGGCCCCCGCCAGCCAGAGCCGTTGCAGCACGGGCAGCAGATCGGCCCGCTTCCAGGGTAGCAGCGGCCCCACCCCCATGGCCAGGATGATTGGCCCGGCCAAGGGCAGCACCGTCTGGTTGAAGAACGGCGCGCCGACGGAAAGCTGGATGCCGAACAGCAGATTGGCGAAAGGCGGATAGAGCGTGCCGGTGAACACCACCGCCGCGATCGCACAGAGGAAGATATTGTTCAGAATCAGCGCGCTCTCCCGGCTGATCGGCGCGTAGATGCCTGCCCCCGCCAGCACGGGTGCCCGGATGGCAAACAGCAGCAGCGAGCCGCCGATGGTAATGCCTAGCAGCACCAGAATGAACAGCCCCTGGTCCGGCGCCGCGGCGAAGCTGTGCACTGAGTTGAGAATGCCCGAGCGCACCAGGAAGGTGCCCGAGAGCGAGAGCGAGAAGGTGGCGATGGCCAGCAGCACCGCCCAGGCCTTCAGGCTTTCCCGCTTTTCCACCACGATGGCGCAATGCAGCAGCGCCGTGCCCGTCAGCCAGGGCAGCAGGGCGGCATTTTCCACCGGGTCCCAGAACCAATACCCGCCCCAGCCCAGCGTGTAATAGGACCACCAGCTCCCCAGCGTGATGCCGGCGGTGAGAAAACACCAGGAGAGCAACGCCCAGGGCCGCACCCAGCGCCCCCAGGCGGCATCGATCCGCCCTTCGATCAGCGCCGCGATGGCGAATGCAAAAGCAACGGAGAAGCCGACATAGCCGGTGTAGAGAACCGGCGGATGAAACGCCAAGCCGGGGTCCTGCAGGATCGGGTTCATGCCCGCACCGTCCAGCGGCGGCGGCCAGATGCGGGTGAACGGGTCCGACACCGCCAGGGTAAACAGCAGGAACCCGCACGAGACCAGCCCCAGCACGCCCAGCACGCGGGCGCGCAAACTGGCGGGCAAGTGCCGCCCGCCCAGCGCCACCGCCGTGCCGCAAAGCGAGAGGATCAGGCACCAGAGCAGGATCGACCCGTCATGATTCCCCCACACACCGCTGATCCGGTACATCAACGGCACGGCGGCGGAGGAGAAGTCGGCGATATTCTCGACCGTGAAGTCGGAAACCACACCCGACCAGACCAATGCGAGGAAAGACAGCAGGATCGCGCTGAAATGCAGCAGCGTCAGCAAGGGAGCCGCGGCCAGGGCGCGCGGGTCCTTCAGCGTGGGGCCGGCAATGCCCACCACCCCTTGCGCGCAGGCAAGTGCCACCGCCATGGCGAGGCAGAAATGGCCGAGTTCGGGAATCATGTGCCGCTGTCTTTCACTTTCATGTCGTTCCAGGCGCTGGCATCGGGCGGCGGGCCGAAGCGCGGGTCCCATTTGCCGCTTGCCTTCAGCTCCTGCTCGACATCCTTGGGCATGTAATCCGCGCCATGCTTGGCCAGAACCTCATCGGCCACGAATACGCCGCCCGGGCCCATGGAGCCGATGGCCACCACACCCTGGCCCTCGCGGAACAGATCCGGCAGCACGCCGGTAAAGGCCACCTTCACCGCCGCCCGCCCATCCGTCACGGCGAAATGCGTGGTGGGGGTGCCATCGGCGATGCTGGTGGAGACCGTGCCCATCTGCACAATCCCGCCGAGCCGGAAACTCTGCCCCGGCGGCGGCGCGCTGGCCTCCACCTGCCGGGGAGAGAGGAAATAGGTGAGGGAGGAGGAGAACGCCGCCAGGCTCAACGCCACCGCGCCGCCCAGGCAGACGAGACAAGCCAGGACCAGATAAAGCCGCCGCTTCTTGGGAGCGCGCATGTTAAAGCTGCTCGGCCTGGGCCAGCCGGACGCGGGCGCGGCGGTAGCGCGCGAGGGTAAGCCAGGCCGCACCGATCAGGAACAGCACCGTCACCCCATAGGCGCCATCGATGAAGGGCCAGACATTGATGGACTGGATCGCCGCCGGGTTCATGGGGCGCGCTCCGCCGCGGCGCGCAGCAAGGATGTGGTCTTGCGCTCGGAAATCGCCGCCGACATCCGCGCCGTCACCAGCGTGATGAAGGTGAGATAGAAGCCCAGAGAGGCGATGAGCAGCGGGTAGAGCATGGTGATGTAAATCTTCGACCCGCCGGTGATGGAGATGGTGTTGCCCTGGTGCAGCGTGTTCCACCATTGCACCGAGAACACGATGATCGGCAAATTCACCGCCCCGGCCAGCGCCAATATGGCGGCGGCGCGATACGCATGGGCCTTGTTATCGAAAGCGCGGATCAGCGCGATATGGCCGAGATACAGGAAAAACAGGATCAGCACGGAGGTCAGCCGCGCGTCCCACACCCAATAGGCCCCCCACATCGGCTTGCCCCAGAGCGAGCCGGACACCAGGCAAACGGCGGTGAACCCGGCGCCAACCGGGCCAATCTCCTCCGCCGCGATATCCGCCAGCGGGTGCCGCCAGACCAGGGAAAGAAAGGAGCAGACCGCCAGCGCCGCATACCCCGCCATCGCCACCCAGGCGGCGGGCACATGCACATACATGATGCGCGCGGCATCGCCCTGCTGCCAGTCGGCCGGCGCGAACCAATAGCCCCAGACGATGCCGGTGATGGTCAGCACCAGCGAAAACCCCGCCAGCCACGGCAAAGTGGGGCGCGCAACCCGCTGAAAACGGCCGGGATTGGCAAGATAATGGAACCATCCGCCGCTTTGGGCTGGTCTGGTTTGGGGCAAGGCGCTTTCCTTCATATATCGGTACTTATGCCACTACCCGGCAAATTTGAAGCGTTGTGAAAATTGGTTACACTGCAAACCCATGAACTATTGGCTGGTGAAGTCCGAACCGGACGCGTTTTCCTGGGACGAACAAGTTAAAAACGGCGTTGAGCCCTGGACGGGCGTGCGCAACCATCTCGCCAAACGGCATCTGAAGGAAATGAAGAAAGGCGACCGCGCCTTCTTCTACCATTCCAATACCGGCAAGGAGATTGTCGGTATCGTCGAGGTGGTGAAGGAAGCCTACCCTGACCCGAGTGCGGAAAGCGGGGATTGGGTATGCGTGGATATGAAGGCCATAAAGCCCCTGAAAAACCCCGTGACCCTTGCGGCGATCAAGGCGGATCCCAGATTCAAGGAACTCGCCTTGCTGAAATATTCGCGCCTGTCGGTCGGACCCGTCAGCGCCGAACATTGGGCAATGCTCTGCGAAATGGGAGGGCTTAAATGACTGAGTCGGCGATTCTGGCGGGCGGTTGCTTCTGGTGCCTGGAAGCGGCGTATGATGAATTGGACGGGGTGGAAAAGGTCCAGTCCGGCTATGCGGGCGGGCATGTGGACCATCCCAGCTACAAGCAGGTCTGCACCGGCGCCACCGGCCATGCCGAAGTGGTGAAGGTGGATTATGACCCTTCCGTGATTTCCTATGCGGATATTCTCAGGGTGTTCTTTACCATTCACGACCCCACGACGCTGAACCGCCAGGGCAATGATATCGGCACGCAATACCGCTCGGCGATCTTTTACGACACGCCTGAGCAAAAGGCGGCGGCGGAAGCGGCGGTGGCGGAATTCACCCCGGTCTGGGGCAAGATCGTCACCGAGGTCGCGCCGCTGACCATTTTCTGGCCGGCCGAGCCGGAGCATGAGGATTATTTCGTGCGCAACCCATGGTCGGGCTATTGCCAGGCGGTGATCGCACCGAAAATCGCCAAGCTGCGCAAAAGCTTCCGGGACAGGCTGAAGAAAGCCGCCTGAACGCTCAGCGTGCGAACGATCCGGTTGGGGGCTGGCTCAGAGCCTGATGATTGTAGAAGGCGTTCAGACTTTAAAGCAGTACAGTCCCCACCAGGTTGCGACCTTCTTCCTTGGCCTGTGTCAACACCTTATCGGCGGCGGAGATCAGCGCCGCCGGGGTCGGGGATTTTGATTTGGCGCAGGCGACGCCAATGCTTACCGTCACCGGCATGGGCAAGCCCGGTATGGCCCGGCGTTCCACGGCCATGCGAATACGCTCGGCAACCAGTTTTAGAATCCAATATGCCGGCGCGCAGCATCACCATGAACGTGTCGCCGCCGTAGCGGCCGCAAATATCGGTATCACGCAGGCAATGGCGGATTTCCGCCGCGACCTCGTGCAGCACCACATCCCCCGCCGCCACGCCAAAATTCTCGTTCATCAGGGCCTGGTTATCGACATTGATCAGCAGCATGCTGAGCGGTGTACCCATGCTCGCGGCGGCACATTCCAGATGCGCCAGCTCCATGATGGCAGAGCGGTTCCACAGGCGGGTCAACTCGTCGATCGCGCTGCGCCGCGCCTGCGCGTCCTGAGTCTGGATCAGCGTGTCCTCAAAGGAGCCTTGCCCGCGCCGGCCCAGCTCCCGCTCTACGATCACCGCCAGATCCCGCAATGTATCCAGCTCACCACGGCCCAATTTCCTTGGCAGCGTGTCCATCACGCTGAGCGTACCCACCGCCGAGCCAGCGCCGCTATGAATGGGTTGGCCCGCATAGAAACGGATATGGGGCTTATCCGTAACCAGCGGGCTGCCGATGAACCGCTCATCCTCCGCCGTGTTGCTCACAACCAGCGGATAATGCTCCCTGATGGCCTGGCCGCCAAAGGAATGTTCACGCGGCACCGCGCCCAGCGCAAACCCGAAGCTGGATTTGACCCATTCAATTTCCTCGGCGACGAGGCTGATAACGGCCATGGGGGATTGCAAAACCCTGGCGGCGAGCCTGGTGATACGGTCAAAGCGTTCTTCCGCTGGTGTATAGAGCAGATTCAGGGCGCGCAGATCCTTCAAGCGCTGAACCTCACCCAATGAGAAAAAGCCACCGTCAGCCGTCACACATACTCCTCGTTTGGCTTGCCTCCTGCTCAATCATAAAGTGTATGGAAGCCGGCCACAAAACCAGAGACTTCAAATTAACGATTTGTGGTAAACTACACAAGGGCCTTTGGCCGTGCCGGTCATTGCCGTTTTAAGAAATATTAAGAAATATTCAGCACCTTCGGCCAAGGGCTGACTCTGGGCGCAGAGAGGCGCAGTCCAATCCACAGGCCGGATTTAACCTTGGCGGCACCGCTCAGCGAGCATGTGCCACCAGTGATTGTAAACCTCGGGCGCTGGTGGAATCCAGCGCCGCGTCGAGCCATCACAAGGAAGTGATGATATCCACCGTTCAACCAAACATGTTGCCGCCCAGCACCAAAAGCGGGACGGAAATGCCGGGCTTTCCGAGTTGCTTGGCAGGAAGCGCCTCGGATCAGAACCCTTCGAGCACGATCTTGCCCATGGTGTTGCCCTCTTCGAGCGCCGCATGGGCACGGATGAGGTTGACCGCGTTGATGGTGCCGTAATTCTCCGTCATCGTCGTCTTCAGCGTGCCGTTATCGACGAGATGCGCGATCGCCTCCAGCGTGCGGTGCTGGATGCCCATGGTGGGCGTATGCAGAATGCCGCGGGTGAACACATATTCAGTGTGCAGCGTGGCGCTCTTGCGGATCAACGGCGAGACATTCAGCTCACCGGCATTGGATTCGATGATGCCAACCGCCCCCTCCGGCGCCAGCAAATCCACCAGCTTGTGGAAATGCTGCTTCACATGCGCCACGCAGAGAATATGGCCGGGCGGCGTCAGCCCTGCCTGCAGAATCTGCGCGCCGAGATCATGCCGGTGGTTGACGATGTGGTGCGCCCCCAGCGAGCGGCACCATTCCACGGTTTCCTGGCGTGAGGCGGTGGCGATCACCGTCAGGTCAGTCAGCTGTGAGGCGAGCTGGATGGCCATGGACCCCACCCCGCCACCAGCCCCCACCACCAGCAGCGTGCCGCCATGGGGTTGGTCACGCGGGATGCGGAAGCGCTCGAACAGCATCTCCCAGGCGGTCAGCGCGGTGAGCGGCAGGGCGGCGGCTTCCGCGAAGCTCAGCGATTTCGGCTTGTGCCCGGCGATGCGGTCATCCACCAGGTGAAACTCGGCATTGGTGCCCGGCCGGTCCGGCACGCCGGCATAGAACACCTCGTCCCCCACCGAGAAATTCTGCACCTCGGGGCCGATGGCGCGCACGATCCCGGCGGCATCGAAGCCCAGCACACGCGGCTCGCCCAACGGCTCATTGGTCTGGCGGATCTTGGTATCGACCGGGTTGACCGAGACGGCCTTGATCTCGACCAGAAGGTCGTGATGCCGGGGCACGGGCACGGGCAGCTCGATATCCTCCAGCGCATCGAACGCGGTAATGGGGCGGGAATGGGTAAAGGCAACGGCTTTCATTGGGCGTCTTTCACTTTAGGTTGGCCGGCTACGCTTATGATATCAAGAGATTTACATTGTTCAGCCGATCCGCAACAGGCGCACGCCGTCGCTGGACAGCCATGCCGTGGCGGCGGGTCTGTGCGGGGTAAGCTGGTCCGTCAGGCTCCAGAATTGCGGCCCGTGATTCATATGCCGCAGATGCGCGACCTCGTGTGCCACCACATAATCCTGCACGAATTCCGGGGCGCAGATCAGCCGCCAGCAAAAGGCCAGCGTGCCATCCGGCGCGCAGCTTCCCCAGCGTGAGCGTGTGTCTTTTATCCGCACCGTCTTAGGCCGCAGGGCGGCACGCTGGGCGGTTTCCAGCGCCATGGCCGTAAGGCGCTGGCGGGCCAGGCGCTTCAGGCAGTCCGACACGCGGCGGGCGAGAAAGTCCGGCTGGCCGGTGACGAGGATTTTCCCCTCCTCGATCCAGGCGCCGCCGCGCCCGCTGGGCATATGCAGAATCTCATGCGGCACCCCCTGCACCGGCACGATGGCGCCGGGCTTCAAGGTAAGGGGCTGGGGCAGGGCTTCCAGCCTTTCGCTCACCCATTCCTCATGCGCGTGCAAAAGGGCCAGCCCCGCCCGGCGGGAGGCGCGCAGCGGCAGCGTGATCACCACGCCCTGGGAGGGGTCGATCCGTAGCGAAACCCTCCTGGCCCGTGACGAACGTTTGAAGGCCACGGCGATGAGCGCGCCTTGCACCGGCACCATTTCGGTGGTCATCGCCTCGGCGGTCATGCGCGCCGCCGCCTTGGCACCCGGCCTGGCCAGTCCACGATGTGGTGTTCCAGCGGGCCAGCCTGGCGCTCATCTATGCAGCGCCCCGCCACCGAGGCCCCGGCCTCCACCACGCTGTCCGCCCGGCCGCTGCGTAAAGGGTGCCAGGGCGGCAGATCCTTACCCTCCTGCACCAGCCGGTAGGCGCAGCTTGGCGGCAGCCAATCAATCTTTTCCAGCCGTTTGGGGGTAAGTCTCACGCAATCGGGCACATGGGTCTTGCGGTCGGCGTAGTCCCGGCAGCGCGCGGTTGCGGTATTCAGCAGCCGGCAGGCGACATTGGTGAATTCCAGCTCGCCCGTATCCTCATCGCGCAGCTTGTGCAGGCAGCAACGCCCGCAACCGTCGCAGAGCGACTCCCACTCCGCCCGGCTCATTTGCGCGAGTGTTTTGGTGCGCCAGAATCCCATGTTTCAAACATAGCCGAGCTTGAACCCCCGCGCCATGGCATGCGCGCGCCAGGGAAGATGACAAGTTGGATGAGCCAGGCCGCGCCCCGTTGCGGCGGCGCGGCTTGGCGTGGCAAGGTTGGCCCATGTTAAGACGCATGATGTTGGCCGGATTGGGCGGCGCTTTGGTATTGCCACGGGCAAGCTGGGCGGCGCCGAGCTTCCCGGTATTTCTGGCGCAGCTGCAGGCACGGGCACGGGCGGCGGGCATTCCTGATTCCGTGGTGCAGGCCACCACGGCCAGCCTGGTGCCCAACCAGCAGGTGCTGAAGCTGGACCACCACCAGCCGGAATTCACCCTCACCTGGGCACAATACTCCAGCCGGGTGCTCAGCCAGACGCGCATTGCCACCGGCCAGCAGAAATACCAGGCCAACCAGCCGCTGCTCGCGGCCGTCACCAGCCGCTATGGCGTCGCCTCCACGGTAATGCTGGGCATCTGGGGGCTGGAGACGAATTTCGGCGCCAATCAGGGCGATTTCAACGTCATCGACGCGCTGACGACCTTGGCCTGGGACCGGCAGAGCCGCTATTTCGGCGGCGAGGTGATCAAGGCCATGCAGATCGTCGCGGCGGGGGACGCGCCGGTGGCCAATCTCCTCGGCTCCTATGCCGGGGCCATGGGCCAGCCGCAATTCATGCCCAGCACCTATCTCACCACGGCGGTGAGCTTCTCGGGCAGCGGCGCGCCGGATATTTGGAATTCCGACGCCGATGCCCTGGCCTCCATGGCCAATTACCTTGCCAAGGCGGGCTGGCAAGCGGGCGAGCCTTCCTCCGAAGCGGTGCTCGCCCCCAGCAATATCAACGTGGCGCAGACCGGCCGCGAAAACATGCAGACCATTGATTATTGGCAGCAGCTTGGCGTGCAGCGCCTGCCGGGCGCGGCGCCATTACCCGCCAGCACACCCGCGGCACTGCTGCTGCCAGATGGCGCGGGCGGGCAGGCGTTCCTGGTGTACCGGAATTTCACCGCCATCCGCCGCTATAACCCGTCTGACTTCTATGCCCTGGCCGTGGGCGCGCTGGGGCGGATGATCCTGTCATGACCAGCCGGCTGATCCTGGGTCTCTGCGCCGTTCTGGCCGGCTGCGTACCGAAAGCCCCGCCGCCGCCCGCCCCTGGGCCAGTGACCTACACCATCGGCAACCCCTACCAGGTGGCCGGGGAATGGCTCTATCCGCGCGAGTTCGGCAGCTACGACGCCACCGGGCTAGGCATCATCATTCAGCATGGCGACGCCGCCTACACCGCCGATAACGAGCTGTATGACCCGGACGGGCTGATGGCCGCCAGCCCGGTGCTGCCGCTGCCCAGCATCGTCACCATCACCAACCTGGTGAACGGCTATTCCGTGCAGGTGCGGGTGAATGAGCGCGGGCCGAACATCCCCGGCCGCGTCATCGCCGTTACCCCGCATGTCGCCAGGCTGCTGGATTTCCCGCCCGGCGGGGTGGTGGAGGTGGAGGTGAAGCTGGACAGCGCCGCCAGCTCCGCCCTGCAAGGCGCGCTCGGCGCCGGGCCCAAGCTCAGCGCCGCCCCGGTGGCGGGCATCACCGCGCAAACCCTGGCGCCGCCGGGCAGTGGCGGGGCCACGGGGGCGGTGCAGCAGCTTGTCACCACCAGCAGCGCCAGCACACAGAATAACGGCCCGCAGCTCACCGGCCAGGTGACGGCCTCCACCCCCGCCCCAGGGCCGCTCTGGGTTCAGGTTTCGGGCTTCGGCAGCGAATATGACGCCGCCCGCACCATGGCCAGGCTCTACGGCCTGCCCGCCCAGCTTGTGCCGGAATTCGGCGGAGACCGCACGCTGTGGGCGGTGAATGTCGGGCCCTATCATACGGTGGAAGCAGCGGACCAGACCCTGCAGCAGGTTCTGCAAATGGGTATCGCCGGGCCTGAAATCATCGTGCGGTAACGATGCCGGCGGGGCGAGGGCTGTTCATCACGCTGGAAGGCGGGGAGGGGGCTGGTAAATCCACCGCCGCCGCCGGGCTCGCGGCACGTCTACGGGCCGAGGGGCAGGAGGTATTGTTGACCCGCGAGCCGGGCGGCACCAAGGGGGCGGAGGCGATCCGCGCCCTGCTGCTGAACCAGGAGATCCCGCTGGACCCGCTGGCCCAGACCATGCTGCATTTCGCGGCGCGCATAGACCATGTCGAAACTCTCATCCGCCCGGCGCTGAAGCGCGGCGTTATCGTTATTTGCGACCGTTATTTTGATTCAACAATGGCTTATCAAGGTTACGGTCAAGGCGTATCGGTCGAGGCGATTCGGTCTCTAATTCAGATTACCGGTCTGGAACCGGACATTACGTTTCTGCTGGACGTGTCTCCAGAAGAGGCCCGCCGCCGTCTTGCCGCCCGCGCCAGCGGCACGGACAGATATGAGGAGATGGATGCTGCATTCTTCTCGCGTGTCCGCAAGGGTTTTGACGCCATGGCAGCCGCCGCGCCAACGCGTTACGTGACCGTGGATGCAGGCCGGGCGCCGGAAGAGGTGGTGGCAAGCTTGCGGCGCCATATTCGCGACAGGGCAGGGCGCTGATGGCCCCTGATCCGCGCGCCAACCCGCATTTCCGGGGGCATGAGGGGGCGGTGAATTCACTGCATCACGCCGCCATCTCCGGGCGGCTGCATCACGGCTGGCTGCTGGCGGGGCCGCCCGGTATCGGCAAGGCCACGCTGGCCTACCGCTTTGGGCGCTGGCTGCTGGCGGGCGGGCAAACGCAGGATCTCTCCATCCCCGAGACCTCCGGCGTGTTCCGCCGCGTGGCCGCGGGCACGCACCCGGATTTCTTCACCGCCGAGCGGCGCATCAACGCCAAGACGGAGAAGCTGCAAGGCGAAATCGTCATCGCCACCATCCAGGAGGCCAGCGCCTTCATGCGCCTCACCCCTGCTGAAGGCGGCTGGCGCGTGGTGGTGGTGGATGGCGCCGAGGACATGAACCCCAACGCCGCCAACGCGCTCTTGAAGCTTCTGGAGGAGCCGCCGCCCCGCGCCATATTGCTGCTGGTCAGCGCCGCCCCGGGGCGGCTTCTGCCCACCATCCGCAGCCGTTGCCGGGTGCTGCCCATGGCGCCTCTGGCCGATGAGCCCATGCGGGCCCTGCTGGAAGATTACGCGCCGGAGCTGGATGCCAAGGCCCGCACCCGGCTGATCGAGCTCTCCGAGGGGAGCATCGGCAACGCTTTGAACCTCGCGGAAGGCGATGGCGTCGCCCTGGCCGCCCTGGTGGATGAGGCCTTGGACGCTCCCGTCAAACCCGCCCGCGCCCAGGCCATTGCCGATAGCGTCGCCCGCCCGGTGGAAGGGGCGGACAGGTTCGAGCTGTTTTTCTCCCTCCTGCGCACCCGCCTCGCCGCCCGCACCCGCGCCGCCGCCCGTGCCGGGCGCACGCATCTCAGCCATAACGTCACGCTTTGGCGGGATTTTGGAAAACTGGAGCGTGAGGTGTTAGGACTGAATTTGGATAAGCGCGCCGCCATCCTCGTGGCGCTGGAACAGTTGCATAGGTCATGAGCAAGTCTAAATTCTACATCACCACGCCGATCTATTACGTGAACGGCGCGCCGCATCTCGGCCACGCCTACACCTCCACCGCCGCCGACGTGCTCGCCCGCTGGCACCGGCTGGAGGGGGATGACGTGTTCTTCCTCACCGGCACGGACGAGCATGGCCAGAAGGTGGAAAGCGCCGCCCGCGCCGCCGGGATCGACCCGCAGGATTTCACCGACCGCGTCTCGGCCGATTTCGAGGACATGGCGCGGGTGATGAACATCTCCAATGATGAGTTCATCCGCACCACGGCCCCCCACCATAAGGAAGCCTGCCAGGCCATCTGGAAAAAGCTTCAGGAAAACGGCTTCATCTATCTCGGCGCCTATGAGGGCTGGTACGCGGTGCGCGACGAAGCCTTTTACGACGAGAGCGAAACCGCCCTGAAGCCCGATGGCAGCCGCTACGCCGTGGCCTCGGGTGCCGCGGTGGAATGGGTTGTGGAACCCAGCTATTTCTTCAGGCTCAGCGCCTTTCAGGACAAGCTGCTGGAATTCTACGAGCAAAATCCCGGCTTCATCGCGCCTGCCGCCAAGCGTAACGAAATCCTTTCCTTCGTGCGCTCCGGGCTGAATGATCTTTCCATCTCCCGCACCAGCTTCTCCTGGGGCATTCCGGTGCCGGGCGATGAGAAACATGTGATGTATGTCTGGCTGGACGCGCTGGTGAACTACCTCACCGCCGCCGGATACCCGGACGAGACCGCCCCGCGCTGGGGCTATTGGCCCGCCAGCCTGCACCTCGTCGGCAAGGAGATCATCCGCTTCCACGCCGTCTATTGGCCGGCCTTTCTGATGGGCGCCGGCCTGGCCTTGCCCAAGAAAGTGTTCTCCCACGGGTGGTGGACGGTCGAGGGCGAGAAAATGTCGAAATCTCTCGGCAATTTCATCGATGTCCGCCCGCTGGTGCAGGAATTCGGGCTGGACCAGGTGCGCTATTTCCTGCTCCGCGAAGTACCCTTCGGCAATGACGGCGATTTCTCCCGCCGCTCGCTGGTGGGGCGCATCAATTCCGATCTCGCCAACGGCATCGGCAATCTGTCACAGCGCACGCTCTCCTTCATCGGCAAGAATGCCGGCGCCGTGGTGCCGCCGAAAGGCGCGTTGCAGGAAGCTGACGAGGCGCTGATCGCCCTGGCCACGGCCCTGCCTGAAAAGATGCGTGCCGCCATGGACAAGCTCGCCTTCCATGAGGCGCTGGATGAAGCCTGGCGTGTGATCCGCGCCGCCGATGGCTATATCGACTCCCAGGCCCCCTGGAGCCTTCGCAAAACTGACACGGACCGCATGAACACCGTGCTCTATACGCTCTGCGTGGTGTTGCGCGTGCTCGGGGTGGTGTTGCAGCCTTTCATGCCGGAGACGATGGCCAAGTTGCTGGATTATCTGGGACTGGGCGAAGACCGCTCCCTTGCTGTACTGAACGCGCAGCTGGTTGAGGGCACCGCCTTGCCCGCGCCCTCCGGGTTGTTCCCGCGCGTGGTCGAGGCCGCGTAATGCTCGTCGATTCCCACTGCCATCTCGACTATTTCAACAAGCCCGGCGAACAGGCGGAGATCATCGCCCGCGCTGTTGAAGCCGGGGTCGGGGAAATGGTGACCATCGGCGTCACGTTGAAGCAGAGCCAGGAGATCCTGGCGATTGCCGAGACCTTCGAGAATGTCTGGGCCTGCGTCGGCGTCCATCCCAACCATGCGGCGGATGTGCTGCCGGTGGTGGAGCCCGAAATGCTGGCGAAGCTGGCAGGGCATCCCAAGGTGATCGGCATTGGCGAATCCGGCCTCGATTATTTCTACGACAACGCACCGAAAGACGTGCAGGAGCAGAATTTCCGCGCCAATATCCGCGCCGCGCGGCTGGCTGGCCTGCCCATCTGCATCCATGCCCGCGACGCGGATGCGGATATCGCCCGTATCCTGCGGGAGGAGCGGGCAGGGGGGCATTTCGACTTCCTGCTGCATTGCTTCTCCTCCACCCGCCAACTGGCGGAAGAGGCGATGGAGCTGGGCGGTTATTTCTCCTTCTCCGGCATCCTGACTTTCCCGAAGGGCGAAACGGTCCGCGAGGTCGCTGGCTTGGTGCCGGAGGATAGGATTTTGGTGGAAACAGACAGCCCCTATCTCGCCCCCGCCCCTTATCGCGGCAAACGCAACGAACCCGCCTACACCGCCCACACGGCCGCCAAATTGGCGGAGGTGAGGGGGCTTTCCGAGGCCGCGCTGGCGGACCTCACCACCCGCAATTTCCGCAATTTGTTCAAGAAAGCCGCGCGATGAAGATCACCCTGCTGGGCACCGGCGGCTCAGCCGGGTTGCCGCAGATTGGCGGGGCGGATGGGCGGGGCGATTGGGGCCAGACCGACCCGGCGGAGCCGCGCAACCGCCGCTCACGCGCCAGCATCGTGATTCACGCCGATGACGGGCGGAACATTCTTGTCGATACCGGCCCGGATCTGCGCTATCAGCTCACCGAATGCGGCATCGGCAAAATCGATGCGCTGCTCTACACCCACGCCCATGCTGACCATGTGGCGGGGCTGGATGATGTGCGCATCCTCAACCGCATCCTCGGCGCGCCAATGCCTGCTTATGCTCCCGCCGATGTCTGGGAAGAGCTCAAGGCGCGCTTCGCCTATGCCTTCAAGACCTGGAATGGCGGCTTCTTCGGCCGGCCGGCACTGGAAACCAACGAGATCATTCCCGGCAAAGCCTTCGAGATTTTCGGAACAAACATCCTGCCGATCGATCAGGACCACGGCTATTCACGCTCGCTCGGCCTGCGCATCGGCGATTTCGCCTATTGCACGGATGTCGTGCGCTTCGATGAAACCGTGCTGGCCGTGCTGCGCGGGGTAAAAATCTTCGTCGTCGATTGCTTCACCCCCGCCAAGGACCACCCCACCCATGCGGGGCTGGCCACGGTGCAGGAATGGGTGGAAGAGCTGCGGCCGCAACGCACCATCCTCACCCATATGGGCCCGGCCATGGATTACCGCACGCTCGTCAACACATTGCCGCCCGGCATCGAGCCTGGCTATGACGGAATGCAGATCATCGTCTAAAAAAACACGGTCAGGAAACGTCCTGACCGTGTTGGCAGGTGCCGATATTTACGCGGCGACGCGCCCGGCCTCCGCCGCCAGGGCATCCAACCGCGCGCGGATGGTGCGTGGCAATTGCCGTGCGGACTTCACCCGCGCATAGGACATCTCCGGCTTCTCCGGCGTATCGCCGAAGATTTCCGCATGCTCCGTCCAATTGTCGAAGGCCATGCGGTCAACATGGTCGATGAATGTCTCAGCCGAGACACCTTCGGCCAGGATCAGCTCATGCCGGTCGACCTCGATATGATAATAGACGAAATTGCGTGGCATGTTGGTTTCGCGCGTAATGCTCGTGCCATTCACCAGTGCTCCGGCATTCACCAGAACATCGCCGAACAGCAGCGCATGGTCGGGCGAGATGAGCAGGTCATCTGACGGCAGATTGCCACCCAGCGCCCCGGCGCGGATGCGCACGGGCAGCACCCGTAGAGGATCGGCGAAACGCGTGGAGACAGTGCGCCGCCCAATCCAGCGTACCGGCACGGCTTCGCCTTCATCGGTCAGCACAAGGTCACCGATCTTCATCGTTTCCACGGGCTTTTCACCATTCGCCGTGGCGATGAGCGTGCCGCCCAGGAAGCAGGGGACGATGCCGGAGGATGCATCGAGGGTAATGTTCCAGTCGCTGCCCGAGCCCGACTCCGTAACGGTGACGGGTCCTGTCTGTCCCACTGAGAAAGTGCCGGTACCCAGGCTGGTGCCAGCCACGGTCACTGTCCCGATATCGTTGCCAGATCCATCGTACATCGTGATGACCTGCGAACTGCCGGACGTGGCGATGGTGTAGGAAGCCAGCGGGGCCGGAAGATCTTCAAACGAGATCTTGTCACTCGCATTGGAGAAGCCATTGATCGTCAGCCCTGAAAGGCTGACAGCGGCTCCACCCGCATTTGCGATGAAATTGCCGCCACCGGGGCCGAAATTGATCGTCGTGCCATTCAGCACACTCAGCAGGGACGAGCCATTGCTGAATGTGCCGCCGCTGTCCAGATCGATCGTCAATCCGCTCAACGCTCCGGCGAGGAGACCGCCACCCGCCGAAACCGAACCGCCATCGACATAGACGGTCAGGCCCGCAAGGGCGGATACACTCGAGGAAATCGTCGCCGCTCCACCAACGTAAACCGTGTTCGGAACCAGGGTTGCGAGCGCGATCGTAATATCAACGCTACCGGATACTCCTGGCGGAATGACATATGTGGACCCAACGAGCGCTGAGGCAATCGTGAAGGTCCCTCCATCGGAAATCACGACATTATTCGGGGGAATGCCGGTAACCGTGACGGGGCTGGTGCCGTCCCCGGCGGGGTAGGTGATCGTCAGCGAGTAATTCGGCCCGAGTGGATTGGTAATCAAATTAAAAGGAACATACGTCAGTGTATAGGTTACGCCATCAGCATTCGTATCGGTATAGTTACCCGTTGCCATATTTAGCTCCCCAACAGCGCATTGGCTGGACATTGAAATTTTCTGCACGCACCCGCGCAGTCGATATCGTAACGATTTATATCGGCGGCCTGAATCCCATGCTTAAGCGCAAGATCACGAAGTTCTCCGAATATCACGGCAGGCGGCACGACCATTTTTGGAAGTGCGGCAAAACGTTAACGGAAGTTAACAAACCCCCGCAGTTTCAGTACTGATGGGGTATATTCGTTCCACTTTCCTACAACTTTCAAGGGATAATACTTAAATAAATAGTCATCTTGATTTTAGTTGCGAAAGGAAATGTCCCTTATCGCGCAAGCCTTCTTGAAAAAGGAGGGCTTTTCCCCTCCATTTCTTCCTTCGCCCCCTGTAACCGCTGGTTGTAAGCCATATTTGCTGAAAAACGCTCGCTTTGGACCTTTTGCCGGGAATGGAATGGCACGCCTCAGCATCGGGCAGCAGTATAACATCGCCCCACTACTTTCCATAATATATATTCTGCGATTTATATCCGCCACCAAGGCCCGGAGAAAAGCGGGCTCATTCCCCGCGCTTGCGCTCGATCTCCAGCAATTGCGTGGCGAGGGTCTGGAATTGCGCATCCCAGTATTTGGCGTAGCGGTTGATCCAGGCAGCGGCCTCAGCAATAGGGCCGGTTTCCAGGCGGCAGCGGCTGATCCGCCCGGTGCGCGTCTGCGCCACCAGCCCCGCCGCCACCAGCACCTGCACGTGGCGAGAGACCGCCTGCAGCGAAATCGGATAGGCTTCCGCCAGCTCGGAGACCAGCAGCTCCGCCCCGTCCAGCCGCTCCAGGATGGAGCGGCGAACAGGGTCGGACAGGGCGGCGAACACCGTGTCCAGAGTGGTCTCCTCAAGTGCGCGGGCGGCTTCGGGCATCAATAGGCGTAGCGCGGACGCCAGCCATCCGGCCCGGCCGGCAGCATGTCCAGAAAATGCCAAACCGAGCAGAAATCATCGTCAGGGCCCAGCCCCGTATCGGAAACACGGAGAATCTCATCCCCTTCCCTGCGGAACACGGAGACGCCAGGCACGAAGCCCCGCTCGGTCTTATAACCCATTTCGGCGGCGAAACCCGTGTTCGCGTGAGACACCATCCTGAAGCGCCAGCCCCTCGACTCTGCAAATTCCTTCTGAACCTCCGGCGCATCCGGAGACGTCAGCACAAACGCAGCACGGCTCTCCAGATGCGGCAGCACGCCGTTGAAACCATCCGCCCACAGCGTGCAATAAACGCAGCCCTTGCCCATGTTGTGGATGACGAACAGATCCTGTTTGTCTCCAAACAGCTCGGAGAGCCGCACCGGGCCGCCCTGCCCCAGAAACTCATAATCGCGCACCGGCTCAGGTTCGATGCCGGACTGCAACGCGCGCATCTTGCCCCGCAGCCCGGCAATCTGCGCGCGGTATTCGTTCAACTCAACCACTGTATCGCGATACGCCATGAATCCGCTCCCCCAAACAGGCTGGGAGCATATAATCAACAAATCAGTTGATAGTCAACCGATTTGTTGATCTTTGTACGCTAGCCCCTTATTCCCCGCCAATCTCGATCAGCACCCGCCGCGCCGCCTGCACGGGCGTGCCGGATGCCACGATTGTCGGCTGAATCATGCCCCGGCCGCGAATATTCAGCCGCTCCTGCGCCACGCCATCGGCCACAAGCTGGTCGGCCACCACCTGGGCCCGAGTCTCGGAGAGATATTTATTCGCCAGCTCGCTGCCCACGCTGTCGGCGGCCCCCACCACTGTTACCGGCGCGTCAGGCTGCGCATTGGCGGCCTTGGCGGCGGCGGCAATGGCATCCAGCGCCGGCTGGTCTAGTGCCGCGGAAAAGGGCTGGAAAAACACCGGGGTCGCCGGCGGCATCGGCCCAGACGGCGCCTCCATCGAGGCACAGCCGCCAAGCCCGGCCAACATGCTGAGAATGAGTAGTTTTTTCATTTCGTCCCCGACTGTTACGGAAATCATCTTGTCAGCAGCTCCAGCAAAAAATCAACTGGCGCATTCCCCGGCGCGTTGGATTATGGTCTAAGGCGGCTCGCCATGGCGTCGCTGAAACATATGCTCGGAATTGAGGGGCTGGACCCAGCCTCCGTCACCAACCTGCTGGATCTGGCGGAGAGCTACGCGCTTTTGAACCGCTCCGGCAAAACCCAGCGCGATTCGCTGCGCGGGCGCACCCTCATCAATCTCTTCTTCGAGGACAGCACCCGCACCCGCACCAGCTTCGAGCTGGCCGGGCGCCGCCTGGGTGCCGATGTGGTGAACATGTCCGTCGCCACCTCCTCCGTCACCAAGGGCGAGACGCTGCTGGACACCGCCGCCACCCTGAACGCGATGAATTGCGACCTGCTGGTGGTGCGGCACAAAAGCTCCGGTGCCCCTGCCCTGCTGGCGCAGAAAGTCGGCGCCTCGGTCATCAATGCCGGGGACGGCACGCATGAGCACCCAACCCAGGCATTGCTGGACGCGCTGGCCATCCGCCGCAACAAAGGCCGCATCTCCGGCCTCACCATCGCCATCTGCGGCGATATCGCCCATTCCCGCGTCGCCCGTTCCAACATCCTGCTGCTCACGATGATGGGCAATTTCGTCCGCCTGGTCGGCCCGCCAACTCTGCTGCCCGCCTCCATCGGGGTGAATGGCGTGGAAATCTTCCACGACATGGAAGAAGGCCTGAAAGGGGCGGATATCGTGATGATGCTGCGCCTGCAGAAAGAGCGCATGACCGGCGGCCTCATCCCCTCCTCGCGCGAGTTCTTCACCTATTACGGGCTGGATAGGAAAAAGCTGGCCTATGCCAAGCCGGACGCGCTGGTGATGCATCCTGGCCCGATGAACCGGGGCGTGGAGATCGACAGCGAGGTGGCGGACGATGCCGCCCGCTCGCTGATCAAGGAACAAGTCGAGATGGGGGTTGCCGTCCGCATGGCGGTGCTGGATACCTGCGCGCGGAGCAACTATTGAGTATCTTATTCCGTAAAATCAAATATTTGGACCAATCCGCGCAGGCGCTGCATGAGGGCGAGCTGCTGGTTCAGGATGGCAAGATCGCCGATTTCGGCGCCTCTCTGGGCGTGCCGGATGATGCGGAGATCATCGAGGCCGAGGGCGCCGTGCTCTGCCCCGGCCTGGTGGATATGCGCGCCGCCATCGGCGAGCCGGGCTATGAATACCGCGAGACCATCGCCAGCGCGGCGCAAGCGGCGGCGGCGGGTGGCATCACCGCCATCGCGGTGCTGCCGGAAACCAATCCGGTGATCGACGATCCGGCCCTGGTGCGCTTCCTGCGCGCCCGGGGCGAGGAAACCGGCAGCGTCTCCCTCCTGCCCTATGCCGCCGCCACGCGCGGGCTGAATGGCCAGGAGCTGGCGGAATACGGGTTGCTGCAAGCCGCCGGCGCCGTGGCCTTTACCGATGGCAGCAAGCCCATCGCCTCTTCCCGCCTCATGCGGCTGGCGCTGTCCTATGCCTCCGGCTTTGGGGTGCGCATCGTGCAACACCCGGAGGACGTGGAGCTGGCGCGGGGCGGCGCCGCCACGCAGGGGCCGCGCGCCACCTGGATGGGCCTGCCGCAGATTCCCGCCGCCGCCGAGGCCATCTGCGTGGCGCGGGATATCCGCCTCGCGGAACTCACCGGCGGCGCGGTGCATTTCGCGCATGTCACCACGGCCGAGGCGCTGGAGCTGATCCGCCGCGCCAAGGAAAAGGGGCTGAAAATCACCTGCGACACCGCGCCCCCCTATTTCGACCTGAACGAGACCTCGATCGGCGATTACCGCACCTATGCCAAGCTCTCCCCGCCCTTGCGCGTGGAAGCCGACCGCCAGGCCGTGGTGGCGGCGCTGAAGGATGGCACCATCGACGCCATCGCCTCCGACCATCAGCCCCGCGACCCTGACGATAAGCGCCAGCCCTTCGCCGAGGCCGAGCCCGGCGGGGCGGGGCTCGCCACGCTGCTGGGCGTTACCTTGGCGCGGGTGCAGAACGGTGACCTCTCCTTACCCCAGGCGCTTGCTTTGCTCACCGCCAGGCCCGCGGCTTGGCTGGGTATCGAGGCTGGCATCCTGGCCAAGGGCCGCCCGGCCGATCTCTGCTTGTTCCACCCGGAAAAATCCTGGCAGGTTCAGGCCGGCAAGCTGCCCGGCAAGGCGCAGAACACCCCCTTCGACGGCCGCGCCCTGGAAGGCGTGGTGCTGGGCACCTGGAAAGCCGGGCGGAGGGTGTTCGGGTGATCGGGTTTTATCTGGGGATCGCGGTTTTCGGCTATTTGATGGGCAGCGTGCCGTACGGACTGCTGCTGACGCGCCTGGCCGGGCTGGGCGATATCCGCGCCATCGGCTCCGGCAATATCGGCGCCACCAATGTGCTGCGTACGGGCAATAAGGGCCTTGCCGCCGCCACCTTGCTGCTGGATGCGCTGAAAGGCACCTTGACGGTGCTGCTGGTGAAGCATTTCGCCCAACACGGCGTGCTGCTCTCCGGCTTCTGCGCCTTTCTGGGGCACCTCTTTCCCATCTGGCTCGGCTTCAAGGGCGGCAAGGGTGTCGCCACCGGGTTCGGCGTGTTTTACGGCATCGCCTGGCCCATCGGGCTGGTCTGCTGCGGCATCTGGCTGCTGGTGGCCTTCACGCTGCGCTATTCCTCGCTCTCCGCCTTGGTTGCGTACGCAATCGCACCCCTCGCGGTGCTGTATTTCGCCGGCCCCTTGGGTGCCGAAATGGCCGTGGTCATGGCGGCTCTGGTGTTCTGGAAGCACAAGGCCAACATCAAGCGCCTGCTCAGCGGGCAGGAGCCGCGCATCGGCAAGAAGGCGTCGGCGTGAGGCAGGCGGCGCTGCTCGCGGCCTGGCTGCTGGGCACCGGCCCTGCCTTGGCGCTCAGCCATCTTCAGGCCAACCGCATCCATCTCTTCAATCCCGGCGCTTGTGCCCAACCCACCGGGCCGCTCTGGCTCACCATCGGCACCGGCCAGCCCGCACCCGGATTTATAAACGTGAACACTCCCGGATTTGACGAGATCGGCGCGCTCATCAGCGGCGGCGCGCCTGGGCAGGCGGAGGCCACACTGGCCGGGCAAACCCCTGCCTGCGGCGTCATCGCCAGCTTTTACGAGAACGCCACGCCCGTTGGCGCCTGGGTGGTACCGGCGCAGAAACTGCCGCAATTGCTCTCCATCCTGAACCTCAATGGCTGATACCGCGCTGGGGCTTTTGCGCCTGGCCCGGACGGAGAGCGTGGGCCCCGTCACCTATCGCCGCCTGCTGGCACGCTTCACCGGCCCCAAGGAAGCGCTGGACGCCCTGCCCGCTCTGGCCAAATCCGGCGGCCGCCCCAACCCGCCGCGCATCCCGCCCTTGGCCGAGGTGGAGCGGGAATTCGCCGCCCTGCGCCGCCTGGGCGGCAGCTTCTTGTTCCTCGACCAGCCCGGCTACCCCGAATATCTGGCGGAATTGCCAGATGCCCCACCCGCTCTCGCCGTGCTGGGGGATGCCTCGCTGCTCTCCGCCCGCGCCATCGGCATTGTCGGCGCCCGCAACGCCTCGGCCAATGGTATGCGCCTCGCCGCCCATCTGGCGGCCGAGCTGGCCCCGCACCTCACCATAATCTCCGGCCTCGCCCGGGGGATCGACACGGCGGCGCATGAAGGTGCGATGCGCGGCGGGCGCACCATCGCCGTCATCGCCGGCGGGCTGGACGTGCCCTACCCGCCCGAAAACGAAGACCTCCAGCGCCGCATCGCCGAGAATGGTGCCGTGGTGGCGGAGGCGCCGCTCGGCACCGCGCCCATCGGCCGGCATTTTCCCAAGCGCAACCGCATCATCGCCGGGCTCTCCCTGGGGCTGGTGGTGCTGGAAGCCGCGGCCCGCTCCGGCTCCCTGCTCACCGCGCGCCTGGCCGCCGAGGCCGGGCGCGAGATCTTCGCCGTGCCCGGCTCGCCGCTGGACCCGCGCGCCAAAGGCGGCAACGACCTCATCCGCCAGGGCGCGCACCTTACTGAAACGGCGGATGATGTGCTGGCCAACCTGCCCGCCAACCCCGCTTTGCGCCGCACACCCCAGCCCGGTTTCGCCGAGGCACCGCCGCTCTGGCGGGACACCCCCGCGCCCGAGGACGAGATGCTGCGCGCCCGGCGCGAGATCCCGCCCTTGCTAGGCCCGGAACCCGTTGGAGTTGACGAGATCGCCCGGCGCTGCCAACTGTCGATCACATCAATAAGGGCAGTCATCCTGGAGCTCGAATTGGCGGGGCGCGCGGAAAGCCTGGCCGGGGACAGGGTGATCTTGCCTGAAGATCCCTAAGCCGCATGTGGCTTTGACGAAAGAATGGAACGGCCGTTGACTGATATCGTCGTCGTCGAATCGCCCTCAAAAGCCAAAACAATCAATAAATATCTGGGTGATTCATATAAGGTCCTGGCTTCCTTCGGCCATGTGCGGGACCTGCCGCCCAAGGATGGCTCCGTCCGCCCGGACGAGGATTTCGCCATGGACTGGCAGGCCGATGACCGCGGCGCCAAGCAGCTCAACGAGATCGCCAAGGCCCTGAAGGGCGCCAAAACCCTCTACCTGGCAACCGACCCCGACCGCGAGGGCGAGGCGATTTCCTGGCATGTGCAAACCGCCTTGCTGGAGCGCAATGCGTTAAAAGGCATCCATGTCCGCCGGGTGACCTTCAACGAGATTACCAAGAGCGCGGTAAAAACCGCCATGGCGCATCCGCGCGACCTCGATACCCCGCTGATCGAGGCCTATCTCGCCCGCCGCGCTTTGGATTATCTGGTCGGCTTCACCCTCTCGCCCGTGCTCTGGCGCAAGCTGCCCGGCTCCAAATCGGCGGGCCGCGTGCAATCCGTCGCACTTCGCCTCATCTGCGAGCGCGAGGCGGAGATCGAGGTCTTCAAGAGCCGGGAATATTGGAGCGTGGAAGCGGTGATGCTCACCCCCACCGCCGCCCCCTACCCGGCCCGCCTCACCCATTACCAAGGCAAGAAGCTAGACCAGTTCGATCTGAATAACGAAACCAGCGCCGCCGCCGCGAAGGCCGCCGTGCAGGCGGGCAGCTTCTCCGTTGCCTCGGTCGAGAAAAAGCGCACCCGCCGCTCGCCCCCGCCGCCCTTCATCACCTCCACCTTGCAGCAGGAAGCCAGCCGCAAGCTCGGCTTCTCCTCCCAGCAGACCATGCGTCTCGCCCAGCAGCTCTATGAAGGTGTCGAAATCGGCGGCGATACGGTGGGCCTGATCACCTATATGCGAACCGATGGCGTGCAGCTGGCCCAGGAAGCCGTCTCCGCCATGCGCAAGCAGATCCAGGCCGAATTCGGCGAACAATATCTCCCCGTCGCCCCGCGCATCTATCAGAGCAAGGCGAAAAACGCGCAGGAAGCCCACGAGGCCATCCGCCCCACCGATATCTCGCTAAAGCCCGAGAAGGTGGCCCGCATGCTCAACGCCGAGCAGGCGAAGCTCTACGAGCTGATCTACAAACGCGCGCTGGCCTGCCAGATGTCCCCGGCCGAGCTGGACCAGACCGCCGTCGACCTCACCGACGGCAAGGGCCAAACCCTTCGCGCCACCGGCTCCGTACTGGCCTTCGATGGCTTCCTGCGCCTCTATCATGAGGATCAGGACGACCCCGCCGACCAGGACGAAGACAACCGCATCCTGCCCCCCATCGCCAAGGGCGATCCGGCCAAAACCCGCGGCGTGACGGCCACCCAGCATTTCACCCAGCCCCCGCCGCGCTATTCCGAGGCCTCGCTGGTCAAGAAGATGGAGGAGCTGGGCATCGGCCGCCCCTCCACCTACGCCTCCATCCTCTCCGTCCTGCGGGACCGTAATTACGTGAAGCTGGAGAACCGCCGCTTCATCCCGGAGGATCGCGGACGCCTCGTCACCGCCTTTCTGGTCAGCTTCTTCGCCCGCTATGTCGATACCGGCTTCACCGCCAATCTCGAAGAGCAGCTCGATGAAGTCGCCGAGGGCAATGCCGATTGGCGGGCCGTGCTGCGCGCCTTCTGGGACGATTTTTCCGCCGCCATCGCGCAGACCAAGGATCTGAAGATCTCGGATGTCATCGACGCGCTGGACCAGGATCTAGGCCCGCATTTCTTCCCCGCGCGGGAAGATGGCTCCGATGCCCGCGCCTGCCCGGCCTGCGGTGAGGGACGGCTGGGGCTGAAGCTCGGCCGCTTTGGCAGCTTCATCGGCTGCTCCAACTATCCCACCTGCCAATACACCCGCAAACTCGCCGTCGAAGGCGGCGAGAATGAGGATGATTCCCTAAAAGACGGCATGCGCGTGCTGGGCCAGAATCCGGAAACGGGTGAGGACATTACGCTCCGCCGCGGCCCTTACGGCCTTTATGTGCAGCAGGGCGAACCAGACCCCGAGGACAAGAAGGCCAAGCCCAAGCGCGCCTCCCTGGCACGGGGCATGGATGGCGCAACGCTTACCCTGGAAGAGGCGCTGGGCCTGCTCTCCTTGCCGCGCCTGGTCGGCACGCACCCGGAAACCGGGCAGAAGATCGAGGCCAATATCGGCCGGTTCGGGCCTTACGTGAAGATGGGCGCGCTCTTCGCCTCGCTGGACCGGGACGATAACGTCCTGCATCTCGGCCTCAACCGGGCGATGGACCTGATCGCCAAGAAGCAGGAATCCGTGAAAACCCTCGGGCCCCATCCGAAGGATG
The DNA here is from genome assembly GCA_963794625.1 of uncultured Pseudomonadota bacterium. Classification (GTDB taxonomy): domain Bacteria; phylum Pseudomonadota; class Alphaproteobacteria; order Acetobacterales; family Acetobacteraceae; genus Acidocella. Next base: position 856,744 of record CAWCEU010000008.1, on the reverse strand, counting down.
GGCAGGATGTGCTGGTACGCAAGGGCCGCTTTGGCCCCTACGCGCAATGGGGCAACACCGTCGCCAACCTGCCGAAGGGTATGGAGATGACCGCGCTGAGCCTGGACGAGGCGGTGGCGCTGCTGGCCGAAAAGGGCAAAACATTGGCGCCGCGCGGCAAGAAGGGCGCAAAGGCCAAGCCCGCACCCAAGAAAGCCGCCCCACCAAAAGCACCAAAAGAAGCGAAACCTGCCGCGAAGAAGGAGGCTGCCTCGGCCACCAAGAAGGCACCTGCCAAGAAAGCCCCGGCTAAGAAAGCCCCGGCCAAAAAGGCCACGGCAAAATCCTCAGCCGCCAAAAAAACCGCCGCGAAGAAAAAAGCCTGAGGGCCTGAGCGTTCAACTTCATAGTCTGACGCTCAATTTCAGGGGTTTAGCTTGAACCGGTCGATTCAAGCTAAACCCGCTGGTCTGGTCATAAAGTCGTAATTGCCCGTTAAAATATAGCTCTACAGTATTGGGCTCTAGGCTGTGGGTTTCGTCCGGCTGGCGGGGCGTTTGATGCTGGCCGGGGCGGCTTTCGCCGCCGCAGGGGCGGGCTTTGGCGCGGCGGCCTTGGCGGGCGGAGCTTCCGCGTCCTCGGTGGGGTGCGCCGCCACGGGTTGTGAGGTTTCCTCCACGGGTGCCGCCGCCTCGGCGGCAGGGGGCTCAGCTTTCTGCTCCGTGTGCGCGGCTACGGGCTTTGCGGTTTCCTCGGCAGCCGGGGCTGGCGCGGCCTGTTGCGTATGCGGCAGCTTCACCTCCAGCAATTCCCCCGCCTCGGTAAAACCGCTGCGAATCTCTCCTGAAACTTCCTTGATCAGGGCTGCGAAATTTTCAATATCCTTGCGTGCCTGCTCGCTCAGATGCGCGGCATCGGCAACTTCCCACTGCATTATGTTCATATGGCTGACCATGAACTCCTGCCCATAACGCAGCTGCGCGCGCATGGCGGCGGCCATGCCCTGGGCAATGCGCTCCTGTGCATGCAGAAGCTTGGAAGTGCGGGTCTGCCATAGGCGCATGATCTCCTCCGGATTAAGCGCCGCCACCGGAAACTCAAGCCCAGAATTCGCCTTTTGATGATGAAGCTGATCCATGTCACGTTCCTCTATCCGACCGGTGCAGTATAAACGCGTCGAGGCGGGATTTGGAAAAATTTTTCCAAATGATTCTAAGTTTAACCTGGGAGTCTCACCGGGTTGCCGTGGCGGGAGGCTTCTTATGGCAGGTTTTCATGGGCTTTTGCTGATCGCGGGCCTGCTCGGGCTCATCTTCATGGTTCTCAGCGGAAATGTTTCACGCCAGCGCGTGGCAACGCGCGTGGCGATTGGCGATGGCGACGGGCGGGCCGGCACCGGGGATTTGCGCAACGCCGTGCGCGCCCATGCGAATTTCGCCGAATACGTGCCGCTGATCCTGCTGCTGCTGGCTGGAAATTCCTATGCGGGCGCACCGGCGGGCTGGGTGTTATGGCCCGGTGCCGCGCTGGTGCTGGCACGGGTTGCGCATGCATTCGGCATGCACCGCCCCGCCCCCAATCCTTGGCGTGCGGGCGGCGCCATTCTCACCTGGGCGGTGCTCATCTTCGCCAGTATTCTGGCGCTGGTTTTGGCGCTCTAGATCGATATGGGTTTGGATCGAAGCGCCGGACACAAGCTAAACCCACGAAATTGACCACCAAAATAGGTGGCATTCAACAAAAAGCTGAATGTCCTATCCCCGCGCATCAAACATGGCTCGCGCCGTTTCCACCTTCGCCAGATTTTCCTCCACCCACAGCCAAACACCGCAAAATGCCGCCCCCAGGCTCAATCCCAGCTCAGTCAGCCGGTATTCCACCCGCGGCGGAACGACAGGATGCACGGTGCGCGTCACCATCCCGTCCCGCTCCATCTGCCGCAGCGTCTGCGTGAGCATCTTCTGGCTGATGCCATCCACTTTCTTCGCGAGCTGGGTAAAACGCAGTTCGCCAAGCTCGGTCAGCACCTCCAGAATGATCATCGTCCATTTATCCGCCACGCGGCCGATCAGCTCATTCACCATCGCTTCCACGCGCGGGTCCGTTTCAGCGGGCGGCGTCAACCTGGCAATCTCCCTGGCCCGCTTTATCGCGGCCTCGTCAAAGGGCAGCTTCGTCATTCAAGCACTCTCTTTTGGGTAAGTATAAATCTTTCAGGTGCCTTCTTTCTTATCAAGCCTATAAAAATATATCTGGGTCCTCAACTCTGAAACGGAGATTTTCCATGAAGCTTGAGGGTAACACCATCCTCGTCACAGGCGGCGGATCTGGCATCGGCGCAGCGCTGGCGCAGCGTTTTCACGATCTGGGCAACAAGGTCATCGTGGCCGGGCGCCGGCGGGAGGCTCTGGAGCACGCCATTGCCGGGCGGCCGGGCATGCATATCATGACATTCGATATCGACAGCGCTGAGGGCATCTCCAGTTTCGCAAAGGCGCTGCTCGCCGCACATCCCGATCTCAACATACTCATCAATAATGCGGGCATCATGCGGTTCGAGGCGCTGGACGCACCGCGCGACCTCACCGATGCGGAAGCGACCATCACCACAAATCTCCTCGGCCCGATCCGCCTGACGAATGCCCTGATCGGCCATCTGGCCGCAAAACCCGGTTCCGCCATCATCAATGTCACGTCCGGTCTGGCTTTCGTGCCACTCACCACAACCCCCACCTATAACGCCACCAAGGCGGCACTGCATTCCTACAGCATTGCCATGCGTGAGGCCTTGAAAGGCAAGACCGAGGTGATTGAGCTGGTTCCCCCCGCTGTCCAAACCGGCCTGACCCCCGGCCAGGAAACGCGCCCTGGCTATCTGCCTCTGGCGGAATTCATCGACGAGGTGATGAGCCTGTTCGCGAAACAGCCCACGCCGAAGGAAATCCTGGTGGAGCGCGTTGGTTTCCTGCGCTTTGCCGAGGCGGAAAGGCGTTTTGATGAGACGCTGACCCAGCTGAATGAATTCGCGGCCAAGGCGCGCGAAGGTCAGAGCTGATCAAACGCCGCGAAAGAGCGGCTTGCCTCTTTCCCCGCCTTGGTTAGCTGATCAGCCGCTTTACGCTCTCCAGCCTATCCGCCTCCCCGGCGGGCTTATCCGTGCGTAGCCGCAGCACGCGGGGAAAGCGCAGGGCCACACCGGATTTATGCCGGCTGGAGAGCTGTGCCGCGTCAAACCCCAGCTCAAAAACAAGGGATTTCTCAACCTCGCGCACCGGGCCAAAGCGGGCGATGGTGTGGTTTCTGATCCAGCGGTCGATGAAATTCAGCTCCTCGTCCGTATAGCCGGAATAGGCCTTCGCCACCGGCACCAGCTCGCCCTCCTCGGTCCAGACGCCGAAGGTGTAGTCGGAATAGAAGGAGGAGCGTTTGCCGTGGCCGCGCTGGGCATACATCAGCACCGCATCCAGGCTTAAGGGGGCGCGCTTCCATTTCCACCACAGCCCCTTTGGCCGCCCCGCCACATAGGGGGCGTCGCCGCGCTTGAGCATCAGCCCCTCGCTCTGCTCATCGCGTGCCGCCTCGCGCCGTTCCGCCAACTCGGCGATGGAGCCGAAACCGATCAGCGGCGAAAGTTGCATGCGTTCAGGCTTGGTTTTTCTAAACCAGGCTTCCAGCCTGGCGCGCCGGGCATCGAAGGGCAAGGCCCGCACATCCTCCCCATTCTCAAAGAGCAGGTCGTAGAGCATGATCCCCATGGGGAATTTCGCCTGTAACGCGGCACTCGCGGTTTTGCGGTTGAGGCGTTGTTGCAGATCCGAGAAAGGCGCGATGACACCATCGCGGATCACCAGCAGCTCGCCATCCAGCACGGCGTTGAAATCGATTGTTTCCAGAAGATCGGGAAAAGCGGCGGAAATATCCTCGGCGCTGCGGGAATAGAGGCGCTTCTGCGTTCCCGTTGCAACAATCTGCACGCGGATCCCGTCAAATTTCTGCTCGGCGCGGAACTCGGTCCAGTCAATCCGGTCAATATCCTCCGGCTCAATGGGATGCGCCAGCATCACCGGGCGGAACACCGGCGCCTCACCGGGCGCCGGCCGTTCCCCCCTGCCCTCCAGCCAGGCGAACAGCCCCGCATAAGGCGGCTCCAGCCCGTGCCAGATTTCCTCGATCCCGTTCACATCCACGAGCCCCATTTCCGCCAGAGCAAGCTTGGCCAGACGCAGTGAGGCGCCGACGCGCAGGCCGCCGGTGAGCAGTTTGATCAAGGCAAGGCGGGTTGAAGGATCGGAGCGGTCCAGCCAGCTTTCGATCAGCGCCGGAATCTCTGGCCGCTTGGCCGCGCGAAGCGCTTCGACCACCTCCGGCAAGGCGGGCGGGGCCTCGCCATGGGCAGGCCAGATGAGCGCGATGGTCTCCGCCAGGTCTCCGACGAAATCATAAGACAAATCGAACAATTCGGAATCGATACGGGAAGCCGCCAGCTCCTTCAGCGTGGCGGCCTTGGCGCCGGGGAAATCCAGCGCCCCCGCGATGGCGGCCAGCGCATAGCCGCGCTCAGGGTCCGGCCGGGTGGTGAAATAGGCGCGAAGTAGGGAGATTTTGGTGTTGCGGCCGGGGGCGAAGAGGAGGCGTTCCAGCAGCTCGGCGAAGGCTTTCATTCCTCCTCCTCGCCATAGCCGACCAGGGACAGCGCCCGGGCGCGGATCTGCATCAGCGTGCAGGCGCGGATCAGCGCGTCCTCGGTGCCGTGGGTTACCCAGATTTCCGGGGCCTCCGTTTGCTTGATGGTGGCCAGCAGCGCGTCCCAATCCGCATGGTCGGAGATGATCAGCGGCAGCTCCACCCCGGCGGCCTTGGCGCGCTGGCGGATGCGCATCCAGCCCGAGGCCTGGGCGACCACCGGGTCTTCCAGCCGCCGCCCCCAGCGTTCCCCGATCGCCGAGGGCGGGGCGAGCACCATGGCGCCTTTGAGCTGGGCTTTCTGGGCGGCGGTGGCGGGGCGCAGATCGCCAAGCTCCACCCCCAGCGACTGGTAGAGCGCGCAGAGATTGGCATGCGCCCCGTGCAGATAGATCGGCGCGTCATAGCCCTGCCGGCGCAGGCAGGCGATGAGGCGCTGGGATTTGCCGAGCGAATAGGCGCCGATGACATGCGTACGCTCGGGAAACAGCGCGTGGGAGCGTAGAAGTTTTTCGATCTCGCCTTCAGGCGGCGGGTGGCGGAACACGGGCAATCCAAAAGTGGCTTCCGTGACGAACACATCGCAGCGCACGGGTTCGAAGGGCGCGCAGGTGGGGTCCGGCTGGCGCTTGTAATCGCCCGAGACCACGGCGCGGCTGCCCTGGTACTCCATCACCACCTGGGCCGAGCCCAGAACATGCCCGGCGGGGACGAGGGTGACGGTGACATCGTTGATCTTCAACGCCTCGCCATAGGCCAGGGGCTGCAGGACGCCCCCTGCCCGCTCCTCACCCATGCGGGTCCGCATGATGGCCAGTGTTTCCGGCGTGGCCAGAACATGGGCATGGCCGGGGCGGGCATGGTCCGAATGGCCATGGGTGATGATGGCGCGGGGGGAGACGCGCATCGGGTCGATGTAAAAATCCCCCGGCACGCAATACAGCCCGGCCTGTGCCGGTTTCAGCCAGGTTTCCGGATGTGGCGCCAGGGCTGGATTCATGGCAGAGCTATAGAACAAATCATGAAAACACCATATGGTGAGCCATGGCCAGGCTGCCAGAAAATTTTGAGCTTTGGTTTGAAGCCAAGGGCTGGCGGTTGCGGGCGCATCAGGCCGCGATGCTGGAGGCCGCGGCCGCGGGCGAGGATGCGCTGCTGATCGCCCCGACGGGTGCCGGCAAGACCCTGGCCGGGTTTCTGCCCAGCCTGGTGGCGCTGGCGCAAACCCCATCGGACAAGCTGCATACGCTCTATGTTAGCCCGCTAAAGGCGCTGGGCACGGATATTGCCCGCAATTTGCAAATTCCCGTGGCGGAGATGGGGCTGCCCATCTCCATCGAAACCCGCAGCGGCGACACGCCCGCCAACCGCCGCGCCCGGCAGAAGGAGATTCCGCCGAATATCCTGCTCACCACGCCGGAATCGCTCCTGCTGCTGCTCAGCCAGGAGAACAGCGCGGAATATTTCGCCTCGCTCGCCTGCGTGGTGGTGGATGAGATCCATGCCCTGGCGGGCACCAAGCGCGGGGACCAGCTGGCGCTGTGCATCGCCCGGCTACGGGCTTTGTCCAAAACCCGGGTGGTGGGTCTTTCCGCCACCGTGGCCTGGCCGGAAGAGATGCGGCGCTTTGTCGGGAAGCGGGCCGCATTGGTGCTGGCGGAGGATGGCGCGCCGCCGGAGGTGACGATGGCGCTGCCGGAGACGCAGATCCCGTGGTCCGGCCATATGGGGCTGAAAGCGGCCGAGATGGTGCTGGCGCAGGTGGAGACGGCGGGCATGAGCATCGTGTTTGTAAACACGCGCGCCCAGGCGGAGCTGATCTTCGCGGAAATCTGGAAGCATAACGAGAAGAACCTGCCGATTGCCCTGCATCATGGCAGTTTGGACATCGCCCAGCGCCGCAAGGTGGAGGCGGCGATGGCGGAAGGGCGGTTGCGGGCGGTGATTGCCACCTCCTCGCTCGATCTCGGCATTGATTGGGGCGGGGTGGATCAGGTTCTGCAGATCGGGGCACCCAAGGGCGTGTCCCGCCTACTGCAAAGGCTGGGGCGGGCGAACCACCGGCTGGATGAGCCGTCCCGCGCCATTCTGGTGCCCGCCAACCGCTTTGAGGTGCTGGAGTGCGAGGCGGCGATGCAGGGCGTGCGCGCGAAAGCGCTGGATGGCGATCCGCCGCGCCCCGGCGGGCTGGATGTGCTGGCCCAGCATAGCCTGGGCATGGCCTGCGCCGGGCGGTTTCTGCCGGATGAGCTGTACCGGGAGGTGATCTCCGCCGCGCCCTATGCGGATTTGCCGCGCCAGGATTTCGACGATGTGCTGCGCTTCGTGGAAGATGGCGGCTACGCGCTGGCGGCCTATGAGCGGTACCGGAAATTGTTCCGGGATTCAGAGGGCTATGTGTACCCGGCCAATGCCAAAGTGGTGCAGCAATTCCGGATGAATATCGGCACCATCGTCGAGGCGCCGATGATCAAGATTAGGCTTGTTGGCAAGCGCGGCGGGTTTGGCGTGGGGCTGGGCGAGGTTGAGGAATATTTCGTCAATCAGCTGGTTCCGGGCGACAGTTTCATCTTCGCGGGCCGGGTTGCTGAAATTCATCCGGCTGCGGGAGAATGTGGTGGAGGTGGTGGAAGCCCCAGGCAAGGAGCCGAAAGTGCCCGCCTATGCCGGGGCGCGGATGCCGCTGACCACCAACCTCGCCAGCCGGGTGCGGGCCATTCTGCACGACCCGTCCGGCTGGGGGGATTTTCCCGGGGAGGTGCAGGAATGGCTGGCTTTGCAGAAGCGGCGGAGCAGGTTGCCGGGGCCGGACGGGCTGCTGGTGGAGACTTTCCCGCGCAATGGCCGCTGGTTCATGGTGGTTTACGCCTTCGAGGGGCGTAACGCGCACCAGACTCTGGGGCTGCTGCTGACCCGGCGCATGGAGCGGGCGGGGTTTGCGCCTATCGGCTTCGTGGCCACGGATTATGTGCTGGCCACCTGGTCCGCCTACCGGCCGGAAAAGATCGATCAGCTTTTCCAGGAGGATATGCTGGGGGATGATCTGGAGGAATGGATGGAAACCAGCTCCCTGCTGCGCCGCTCCTTCCGGCAGGTGGCGGTGATTGCCGGGCTGATCCCGCGCCAGCTCCCCGGGGCGGAGAAGAACCGCAGGCAGGTGACGGTGAATTCAGACCTGATCTACGACGTGCTGCGCAAGCACCAGCCGGACCATATTCTCATCCGCGCCACCCGGGCGGATGCGGCGCATGGGCTGATCGATCTCTCCCGGATTTCGGGGCTTTTGAAGCGGGCCAGGGGAAAAATCACGCATATGGTGCTCTCCCGCGTCTCGCCTTTGGCGGTGCCGGTGCTGCTGGAAATCGGCCGCGAGCATGTGGCCGGCGAGGCCGAGGATGTGCTGCTGGCCGAGGCGCAGGCGCTGATTGCCGAGGCCACCCAGGATGCCGCAGAGGAAAGCGAGTTTCGTCACAATTTTGCACATGGTCCGAAAGGACAGAATATGCTTTTTCACCGCTCATGACCGCTGCTCCCATTCATTTCCGTAATGAGCGGCTGATGCTGGACCCGTCTGGCGCGGCTTTCTGGCCCGCCAAACGCGTGCTCATCGTCGCCGATTTGCATTTTGAGAAATCCACCGCCCTGGCGGCGCGCGGAACGTTGCTGCCGCCTTACGACACGCGCGCCACGATCGAGCGGCTGACCCGGCTGGTGCGGCTTTACCGGCCCTCGAAGCTGATCGCGCTGGGGGATAGCTTCCATGATGGCAACGGCCCGGCGCGGCTGGCCAAGGATGACCGCATAAGGCTGGAGGCCATGGGGCGCGAAGCGCAGATCATCTGGGTGGCGGGGAACCATGACGAGGCGCCGCATGATCTGCCGGGCCAGTGTGTGGCCGAGCACCGGGAAGGGCCGTTTCTCTTCCGGCATGAGGCGCAAGCCCGGCTGGGGTTGAGGGATATCGAGATTTCCGGGCATTTCCACCCGAAGGCCAGCATTGAGTCCCGGGCCAAGCGGATTTCCCGGCCCTGCTTCGTCTCCGATGGGGCGAGCCGGTTGATTTTGCCTGCCTTCGGCAGCTTCACCGGCGGGTTGGATGTGCGCGACCCGGCGATTGCCCGGCTGTTCCCGCGCGGCTTGCGGGTGTTCCTGCTGGGGCAGGAGCAGCTTTATTCCTTCGCGCTCGAACAGCTGGGGCGCCTGGCCGAGGTGGCGTAGGCGCCATGGCGCGGCTTGTCTGGTTCAGGAACGATCTGCGGCTGGGCGACAACCCGGCCTTGCATGCGGCGGTGGAGAGCGGCGAGCCCTTGCTGCTGCTATATGTTCTGGATGAGCGTGCTGGGGCGGCGAGCCGTTGGTGGCTGCATCACTCGCTGCACGCGCTGGGACAGGATATCGCGGCGCGCGGCGGGCATTTGCTCCTGCGCCGGGGGGAGCCGGTGGGGATTATTTCCGAGCTGGTGAAGGCGCATGGCGTGACCGGCGTGCATGCGGCGCGGGCCTATGAACCTTTCTGGCGGGAGACGGACCGCAGGCTGGACGCGGCGCTGAAGACGCTGGATTGCGGGCTGCACCGGCATCTTTCCACCTCGCTGTTTCCGCCGGAGCGGATCACCACCAAGGCGGGCGGGCTGTTTGGGGTGTTCACCCCCTTCTCGAAAGCCTGCCTGGAGGCGGGCGTGCCCGGGGCGTGCCTGCCCGCCCCGGCTGAGCTGAAGGGGGTGAAGGCGCGGGGCGATAGCCTGGCGGGCTGGGGATTGCTGCCCGCGAAGCCTGACTGGGCGGGCGGCCTGCGCGCCGAATGGAAACCCGGCGAGGCCGGCGCGCATGAGAGGCTGGAGGCATTTCTGGCCGGGCCGGTGCGGGATTACGGCACGGCGCGGGATTTTCCTGGCCGCCCGGGCACTTCGAAACTCTCGCCGCATGCGCATTTTGGCGAAATTTCGCCGCGTTTTGTCTGGCACCGGGCCAGGGCCGCGGGAGATGGCAAGGGGGTGGAGGTTTTCCTGAAGGAGCTGCTCTGGCGGGAATTTTCCATCCATCTGCTCTGGCAGCACCCGGACATCCGCACCAAGCCGATCCGAGAGGCATTCGCGGCGTTTCCCTGGGTAGAAAACACTGCGCATCTGGCGGCCTGGCAGGCGGGGCGGACGGGGATACCCATTGTCGATGCCGGGATGCGCGAGCTGTGGCGCACGGGCTGGATGCATAACCGGGTGCGGATGATCTGTGCCTCCTATCTCGTGAAACATCTGCTGATTCCCTGGCAGAAGGGCGAGGCCTGGTTCTGGGACACGCTGTGCGAGGCGGATGAGGCGGCGAACGGCGCCTCCTGGCAATGGGTGGCGGGATGCGGGGCGGATGCGGCACCGTATTTCCGGATCTTCAACCCGGTGCTGCAGGGGCTGAAGTTCGACCCCGACGGCGCCTATGTGCGGAAATTTGTGCCGGAGCTGGCGAAATTGCCGGATGCGCATATTCATGCGCCCTGGGAGGCGCCCGCCGCACTCCTCTCCGGTGCAGGGGTGAAGCTGGGGGGTCATTACCCCTTGCCCTTGGTGCTACCCGCCGATGGCAGGCAAGCGGCACTGGACGCCTATGCAAAACTGAAGGGCGCCAGCATCTTGGATTAGGCAGCCGGGCACTTGCCAGTATTCCCGCATCGCCCCATCTTCCGGCTGTAATGTTTACCGCCGCCTTAGCGCACCCTGCCTGGGTCGCATGATCCCCTTTGGTGTTCCGCTCCGTATCGTGGGTGATGTGCATGGGGATTCCCGGGCCTTCGCGGCGGCGGCGGAGACGGACAGGTTTCTGGTGCAGCTTGGCGATCTGGTGGATGACGGGCCGGATACGGCGGGGGCGCTGCGGATTATGTTCCGGCTTCTGGATGAGAGGCGCGGGCTGTTTCTGCTGGGCAATCACGACTTCAAACTGGCCCGGGCGCTGCGCGGAGACCGCGTGCGTGGCGAGCCGACGGCGCGGACCATGGCCACGCTGCCCGCCGAGCTGCGGGAGCGCACGCGCGCCGAGATCATGGCCGCACCGGTCTGGATCAATGCCGGGCGGGCGTTTTTCGTGCATGGCGGGTTTCATCCGGCGATGCTGGAGCAGGACCCTGGCCCCTTCCCCGCCGGACGGCCCGAGCCGCTTTGGGCGCGCGCACTCTACGGCCAAACCAGCGGGCGGGTGACCGGTGCTGGCAAACCGGAACGGCTGCTGCGCTGGGTGGAGGATATTCCACCGGGCATGACGGCCTATGTCGGGCATGACCAGCGTTCGACCGACGGGCGGCCCTATATGCGGCATGGCCGCAAGGGCGGCACGGCGGTTTTTCTGGATACAGGTGCCGGCAAAGGCGGGCATCTCTCCTGGATGGATATTGACCCGCTGGCATGACCGGATGCCCGGGGTTTTGCGGCCGAAGTGAGTCTGCTATCGCGCTCCGGCCGGGAAAATGGATGCGATGGCGGGAAAATCTCCGTTTGTGAAACTTATTCTTGCCGGGCTTTGCGGCTGGCTTGCCGCTGGCGGCATGGCGGCGCCAGCCAGCGCCGCGGCGGACCTGGAACGGCGGAGCGCCGTGGTGGAACTGCCGGGAGGTAAATCCCTCACCTATTTCGTGTCGGTGCCGGACGATCCGGCCAGGGTGAGCGCGGTTCTGATCGGTATTCAGGGCTATACACGCGATGCGAACCGGACCTTCGATGCCGCCGCCAAGGCCGCCTTTGAGGCCGGGCATGAGCAGGATACGCTGATTGCGGCACCGGTTTTCCAGGTGCCCGCCGATGACGCGCCGGCATGCCATTTCCGGGACATGCCCGCACCAGGGCCGCAGGACGCGCTGTGGCGGTGCGGAAGCTGGCCGGATGGATCGCCCGCGTTGAATGACCGCAAAGTAACATCCTTTAGCGCGGTTGATGCGTTGATCGGCCAGCTTGTCAGGCAATATCCCCAGCTCCGCATGGTGACGCTGGCGGGATTTTCGGCGGGCGGGCAATTTGTGCAGCGCTATGCGGCGTTCGGCTCACCACCGGGATCGGTCAAAATCCGCTACGTCGTCGCCGATCCCAGCTCTTTTGTCTATTTTGACAGTTTCCGGCCGGTAATGGGGGTGGCGGCGTGCCCCGGCTATAATGACTGGAAATATGGCCTGGACGCGCTGCCCGCCTGGCTTGGGCGCCCCGCCATGGCCGCGCGGGCGCGTTATGCGGCGGCGGATCTTCAATATCTGGAAGGAGCACTCGACACCGGAGACACGCGCAAGGCCGGGCGGGACCTGCTGGCCACGGGCTGCCAGGCCGAGCTGCAAGGGCGCTACCGGCTGGATCGCGGTGAGAATTACGCGGCCTATGATGCCAGGATGCTGGCCCATGGCCGGCACAGCCTAACAATCATACCCGGATGCGGGCATAATGTTGCCTGTGTGTTTCCCAACCCGGTGGCAGGCGGCGCGCTATTTGGCGGCCGCTAAATCACTAGAGCCGGATGATTGAGAGGGCAATTCAGACTTTATCTGCGCTCGCGAAGCGAGCGAAGCTAAAGTCATCGCGCTCTAGCCTTGGAGGTATGGGTTGGTCTGGCGTTCCTGGCCGATGGTGGAGCCGGGGCCATGGCCGCAGGAGAAGCTGAACTCGTCCGGCAGCACCAGCAGCTCACGCTCGATGGAGGCGATGAGCTGGTCGTGATTGCCGTAATCGCCGAGATCCGTGCGGCCGATGGAGCCGCGGAACAGCACGTCGCCCACAAAGCCGAAATTCAGGGATTTGCTGAGGAACACCATGTGCCCCGGCGTGTGGCCGGGGCAGTGGCGGACTTCGAAATCCTCGCTGCCCAGCTTGATCACGTCGCCATGCACCAGCCAGCGGTCGGGCGTGCAGTCCCGCGCTTTCAGCCCGTAGCGGGCACCTTGCTCGGCCAGGCCATCCAGCAGGAATTTGTCCTCGATGCCGGGGCCGACGATGCGGACATCCAGCACCTGGGCCAGTTCCATCGCCCCGCCCGCATGGTCGATATGGCCATGGGTCAGGAAAACCTCGGTGATGGAGAGCTTCAGCTTGGCGATCTGTTCGGTGATGTAGGGCACATCGCCGCCCGGATCGATCACCGCGCCGATCCTGGTTTCATCGTCCCATACCAGCGCGCAATTCTGCTGGAAGGCGGTGACGGGAATGATGCCGATCTTGAAGCTCATGAGCGAAGATCTGGGGGCGTGGCTTCGGCTTTCAACAGGGTGACCGCCTCGTCCAGGGACATGATCTCCTGCGTGGCGCCGCCCAGGCGGCGGATGGCCACTTTGCGCTCCTCCGCCTCCTTGCGGCCGACGACGAGGATATTGGGCACATGGTGCAGGGAATGGTCGCGGATTTTGGCCTGGATTTTCTGGTTGCTGGTGTCCAGCTCCACGGCCAGCCCGGCTTCGCGCAGGGCATCCGTCACCTCGGCCGCATAATCGTCAGCGTCCGAGACGATGGTGGCGACCACGGCCTGCACCGGGGCCAGCCAGAGCGGGAAGCGCCCGGCATAATTCTCGATGAGGATGCCGAGGAAACGCTCAAAAGAGCCGATGATGGCGCGGTGGAGCATCACCGGGCGGGCGCGGCCGGATTCGGAGGTGACATATTCGGCGTCGAGGCGCTCCGGCAGCACGTAATCCACCTGGATGGTGCCGCATTGCCAGTCCCGCCCGATGGCGTCGCGCAGGACGAATTCCAGCTTCGGGCCGTAGAAGGCGCCTTCGCCGGGGTTGAGGTCGTAGGGCAGCCCGGCGGCTTCGCAGGCGCCTTTCAGGGCGGTTTCGGCGCGGTCCCAGTCGGCGTCGGACCCGGCACGCACTTCCGGGCGGTCGGAGAATTTCACCACGAAGCTCTCGAAGCCGAAATCCTTATAGACGCTGTCCAGCAACGCCACGAACTTCACCACCTCCTCGACGATCTGGTCTTCCGTGCAGAAGATATGAGCGTCATCCTGGGTGAAGGCGCGCACGCGCATGATGCCGTGCAGCGCGCCGGAGGGCTCGTAGCGGTGGCAGGCGCCGAATTCGGCCATGCGGATGGGGAGTTCCTTGTAGGAACGCAGGCCTTGGTTGAAGATTTGCACATGGCAGGGGCAGTTCATCGGCTTCAAAGCGAGGGTTGTGTCTTCCTCCGCCACTTCGGCGATGAACATGTTCTTGCGGTATTTGTCCCAATGTCCGGAGAGTTCCCACAGCTTGCGGTCCACCAGCTGCGGGGTGCGGACTTCCTCATAGCCGTTCTGCTCCTGGCGGCGGCGGATATAGGCTTCCACCGTACGGTAGAGCTTCCAGCCTTTCGGGTGCCAGAAGATGGAGCCGACGGCCTCTTCCTGGATGTGGAAGAGGTCCATCTCCTTGCCGATCTTGCGGTGGTCGCGGCGCTCGGCTTCCTCAAGCTGGTGGAGATAGGCTTCCAGCTCCTTATTGTCGCGCCAGGCGGTGCCGTAGATGCGGCTGAGCATCGGGTTCTTGGAATCACCGCGCCAATAGGCCCCGGCGGTCTTCATCAGCTTGAAGCCGCTGCCGATATCGCCCGTGCTGCGCATATGCGGGCCACGGCAGAGATCCAGCCACTCGCCCTGGCGGTAGATGGTGATGATCTCGCTCTCCGGGAGGTCGCGGATCAGCTCGGCCTTGAAGCGCTCGCCTTTGGCCTCGAAGAATTTGATGGCTTCGTCGCGGTCCCATTCCTCGCGCTCGAAATGCGCGTTGCGGGCGATGATTTCGCGCATCTTGGCTTCGATCGCCGGGAGGTCGGCGGGGGTGAAGGGCTCGTTGCGGTGGAAATCGTAATAAAAGCCGTTCTCGATGGAGGGGCCGATGGTGACCTGGGTGCCGGGGAACAGCTCCTGCACGGCCTCGGCCAGCACATGGGCGGCGTCGTGGCGGATCATCTCCAGCGCGGCATCGTCCTTGCGGGTGATGAATTTCACCGAGGCGTCCTGGGTGATCTCGCGGGAGAGGTCCATCTGCTTGCCATCGACCTCCATGGCCAGAGCGGCGCGGGCCAGGCCCGGGCCGATGGCGGCGGCGATATTGGTGCCCGTCACAGCGCCCTCGAAGGAACGAACGGAACCGTCGGGCAGGGTGATGGCGGGCATAGGCGTCTTCCTAAACGAATGAAAAGTCGGGCGGCGTTATGGCAGGTGGGCCAGCACTTGCGCAACCGGCAGCTCTTGCAGGGTGGGGGCGCGCAGGATGACCGGCCAGCCGCCATCCGGGTAGCGCGGCGCGGTGCGCGCGGGCTCGGAGGCGGCGGAGAAGAGGGAGATGCAGGGCACGCCAAGCGCCGCCGCGAGGTGCATGGGCCCCGTGTCGTTGCCGATGGCAAGCGAGGCGCCGCGCAGGACCGAGGCGAGCTGAAAGAAATCGGTTTTGCCGGTGAGGTCGATACCGCCGATGGTCTGTGCCAAAGGCTGTTCGCTGGCGGTGCCGACGATGATGGCGGGCAGATGCAGGGCCTGTGCGACCTCGCGGAATTTTTCGGCCGGGAAGCGCTTTTCCGGCCGGTGCGGGGCAGCACCGGGGACCAGGACGGCGTAACGCCCGGGAAGGTTAAGGGCCGAAATATCGCCCGCCAGCCAGGAAAGGTCTGGCTGGGCCAGGGGTGTGCGCAGGCTGGCGAGGCGGAGCTGCTGCTCCAGCCGCTCGCGGCTGTGCAGGGTTTCGCGGTTGGCGGCATCGGGGAATTGGCAGCCGCGCGCGATGCCCGACCAGGGTGGGCGGCCCGCCAGGGCGAAATAACGGCTGGAGCGGCCGGAGGTCTGCAGGTCGTAGACCATGCCGAAGCCGGAAAGCTGGCGTTTCAGGCGTAAAAGGCCCCGGAGGTTCCACCATTCCGGCCGGTCATCGGTCTCAATCCGGTCGAACCAGGGGCTGGCGCCCAGCAGCCTGGCGTAGGGCTTGGTGGTGAGGAGGGTGATTTCATCCTGCCGGTGGCGCTCACGGATCGCGGCGAAGGCCGGAAAGGTGAGCACGATATCGCCAAAGGCGCCGTGGCGGATCACGAGCACGCGCATCAGCCAAGCAGCTCCATATAAAGGCGGAGATAGCGCGTCTGCATCGCTTCCAGCGAGAAATGCACCCCCACCTCTTCCCGTGCCCTGGCGCCAAAGGCGAGACGCAGCGCCATGTCACCATCCAGGATCGCATCGAAAGCGGCCGCCAGGGCGGTCTCGTCGCCTGGGGGGATGAGGAAGCCGCTGACATTCGGCTCGATGGTCTCGTGCGCGCCGCCATGGCCGGCGGCGACGACGATCTTGCCCATGGCCTGGGCCTCGATGATGGTGCGGCCGAAAGCCTCTGGCTCGGTGGAGCAGTTTACCACAATATCAGCGAGTTTTAAGGCGGCTGGCATATCATCGACATGCCCGGCGAGGCGCAGGCGGCCGCCGACGCCGAGACGCTCGGCCAGGGCCATGAGTTCCTGCGTGTATTTATGGCGACCCTGATCGGAGCCGATGAGGATGCCAACTGCCTCTTTATGCTGCATTTTTGCCAAAGCGCGGATGAAGAGGCGCTGGCCTTTCCAGCCGGTGAGGCGGCCGGGAAGCAGGATGGCGGGGGCGCCGTTCTCGATCCGCCATTCCTTGGCGAGGCGCACGGCGCGGTCTCCGCGCACGGAGGCGGGGTCGAATTTCCGCAGGTCCACGCCGTTATGGATGACATGGATTTTTTCAGGATCAATCTTGTAGCGGGACTTTATGAGATCCGCGATGAAGTGGCTGACGGCAACCACACGATCCCCCGCCGCCATCACCTGATTATAGCGCTTCTTCAGGCGCGTGCCTTCGCCATAGGTGCCGTGATAGGTGGTGACGAAGGGAATGCCGGCGCGCCTGGCGGCGCGGTAGGCGGACCAGGCGGGAGCGCGGGAATGGGCGTGAATGAGATCGACCTGATTCTCCCTGATAATGGTGCGCAGCTTCTTTGTGTTACGCCATATTTTCAAAGGATTTTTTGTGGAAAGGTTCAGATGGATCAGCTCCACCCCAGCCCGCGCGGCGAGTGGAGAAAGATGGCCATCCTCCGCGGCGATAAGGGAGCGGTGGCCAGCCAGGCGAACGGCTTCGGCGATTTCGAGGGCGACCCGTTCCGCACCGCCGGCATCAAGTTTGGGCAGCACCTGGAGAATCGTTCTGGGCCGGTCAATCATAGGCTGCGCGCTACCAGGGTTAAGGGAATATTGCCATGACGTATGTGTCACGCCTGCCAGGAATCGATCTGGCTTTTGAATTTTCGGAGGGCAAGGGCCCGGTTGTGATGTTCTGCTCGGGCTATGCCTCGGACATGGCGGGCACCAAGGCGCTGGCGCTGGAGGCGTGGTGCAAGGCGCGCGGGCGGGCGATGCTGCGGTTTGATTATGCCGGGCATGGCAAGTCCGGCGGGGTGTTCATCGAGAACGGCATCGGCGACTGGGCGGCGGATGCGGAATTCGTGCTGGAACAGGTGGTGCCGGGGCGTGAGGTGCTGCTGGTGGGCTCCTCCATGGGTGGGTGGATCTCGCTGCTGCTGGGGCCGAAGCTGGGTGAGCGGTTGAAGGGGCTGGTGCTGCTGGCGCCGGCGCCGGACTTCACCGCCGCGATGCTGGCCCATGAGCTGCCGCCGGAGCAGAAGGAGGAGGTGCGGAAAACCGGCGTGATCTACCGGCCCTCCGAATATGGCGATCCCCTGCCCTTCTCCCTGGCGCTGGTGGAACGCAGTGCGGCGTTTCTGGTGATGACGAGCGAAATTGGAGTGACCTGCCCGGTGCGGATTTTGCACGGCATGAAGGATGCCGACGTGCCCTGGCAGCAGAGCCTGAAGCTGGTGGATAATCTCGCCAGCCAGGATGTGCGGCTGACTTACATAAAGCATGGCGACCACCGGCTATCCGCGCCGGAGGATCTGGCGCTGTTAGGTCGGGTTGTTGGCGCGCTCCTCGGCGAGGATGGCGGCTAGGCCTTCGCGGTAGCTTGGATAGCGCCAGGCCAGCCCAAGACGGGATTTGGTTTTCTCCGCCGCGACCTTGCGGTTTTCCGCCCAGAAGCTGAGCGCCATGGGGGACATGGTTTTGGCGGCCTGCTCGTAAGGCACGGGGGGCGGCGGGGCGATGCCGAGCAGGCGGGCGGCTTCCTGAACCACGTCGCAGGGGGCGGCTGGTTCGTCGTCGGATAAGTTGAAGATGCCGGTGGCGTTCTGGCGCAGGGCGGCGAGCACGGCCTGGGCGATATCGTCCCGGTGGATGCGGCCGAAGAGATGGCCTGGCTTGAGCACATGCCGCCCCTGCCCGGCCTGCAGATCATCCAGCATCGAGCGGCCGGGGCCGTAAATGCCCGCCAGGCGGAAGATGGCCAGGGCTTTGCCAAGGGCCGCCCAGCCATGCTCGGCGGCCACGCGGCGTTTGGTGCGGGCCGAGCCGGGATTGGGGGGCGTGGCTTCGTCCACCCAGGCGCCACCGGCATCGCCGTAGACGCCAGTGGTGGAAAGATAACCCAGCCAGACGAGCTGCGGCGCGGTTTTGAGGCAGGCGTGGTAGCGAGCGAGAACCGGATCGCCGGTTTCATCCGGCGCCGCGGTGGAGATGATATGGGTGGCGGCGGCGATAGCGGGGGCCGCCTTGATGAAAGGCAGCAGCGCCACGCCGGGCTCCGGCGCCGCTTCGCCACGTGTGGTGGCGCTGACCTGCCAGCCCGCCGCCAGCGCGGCCCTGGCGATGGCCCGGCCAGAATAGCCAAGGCCGAAAATGAGCAGGCTACTCATGCCTTGCGCCCGATCCGGCCAAGATGCGTGTCTGAAAAGGCCGAGCCATATTTCAGCCCGTAGCCGAGCAGGCGGTCGAATCCGATATGGGCCAGCCAGATGGCGGCGATGGCCATGGCGATGCGGTTATCCGCCAGCGCGCCCAGCCCTAGCAGAACGAAGGGAGGCAATGTGGTGTGGACGCTGTTATAGGCCACGGCCCCGGTGCGCGGCCCGGCCAGGTAGCAGAACATGGAAAGGTCCGGCACCAGAAACAGAACCAGGAACAACCACCAGGGCTGGCCGAAATGGGCATAAAACCCGATTGCGGCGAGCAGCAGGGCTGCGCCCTCAAGCCGCAGCAGCCAAAGCACAGGGCCGTGAGGCGGCAAAAGGAGGGGGGCGGCCTGGGTCATGGCTGCGATATGGCGCCATTTCCCCGCCGGATAAAGGGGTTAGCCTTGGGCCTTGCCGAGTTTGTATTCCAGCGCCTCGGCCGCGGTGGCCACACCGCCATGGGCGGCGGACCAGGCCATGGGGTTTTCCAGGAATTTGCGCACGCCGGAGAGCGCGGCATCCGAGAAATATGGCTGGCTCTTGGCGGCTTCCAGCACGTCCCACCAGGTGCAGAGATGGTGGAGCGAGATGTCCATGCTCGCCAGCGTCTCGAAGGAGCCGGGGAACACGCCGTAGAAGAACACCACGAAAGTGTGGTTGCAGATGGCCCCGGCCTCGCGCAGGGCGTTGCAGAATTGGATCTTGGAACCGCCATCAGTGGTGAGGTCTTCCACCAGCAGGGTGTTGAGGCCTTCCGGCACGTCACCCTCGATGAGCGCGTTGCGGCCAAAGCCTTTCGGCTTCTTGCGGACATAGGCCATGGGCGCGTGCATGCGCTCGGCGATCCAGGCGGCAAAGGGGATGCCAGCGGTTTCGCCGCCGGCCACGGCCTGGATGGTCTCGTAGCCGATATGGCGGCTGATCTTCTCCACCGCGAGGTCGCAGATCTTCGCGCGGGCGCGGGGGAAATAGATGATCTTGCGGCAATCGATATAGACCGGGGATTTCCAGCCGGAGGTGAGCGTGTAGGGCTCCTCCGGGCGGAAATTCACCGCCTTGATCTCCAGCAGCAGCTTGGCCGTGGTCAGGGCGGCGTCCCGGTCCCAGTCGCTCGCCCAGTCGATTTTTGCGGCAATGCGCCCGCTCATGTCACCCTCACTTAAGAGACTCGCAATTCTGCTCCTCCTAGCGGCTCGGGCGCTGCCCGTCCATGCATGAGGGGGGAATGCTCAGGGTTGTGCGGCGCGGCGAGGGTGGTATTGGATTGCCATTGCATGGAGAAAGAGAGCTGAAATGGCCAAAATCAAGGTAAAAACCCCCGTCGTGGAGATGGACGGGGATGAGATGACCCGGATCATCTGGGGTTTCATCAAAGAGAAGCTGATTCTGCCCTATCTGGATATCGACCTTAAATATTACGACCTGGGGATTGAGCATCGCGATGCGACCGACGACCAGGTGACCGTGGACGCGGCGAACGCCACCAAGCAATATGGCGTGGCGGTGAAATGCGCCACCATCACCCCGGACGAGGCGCGGGTGACGGAGTTTAACCTGAAGAAGATGTGGCGGAGCCCGAACGGCACCATCCGCAACATTGTGGACGGCACGATTTTCCGCGAGCCGATTATCTGCAACAACGTGCCCCGCCTGGTGCCGCACTGGAACCAGCCGATTGTGGTGGGCCGCCATGCCTATGGCGACATCTACCGCGCCACCGATTTCAAGGTGCCCGGCCCCGGCAAGGTGCAGCTGGTTTATACGCCGGAGAGCGGCGAGGTTGTGACGCTGGATGTGCATGACTTCAAGGGCCCCGGTGTTGCGCTGGGCATGCACAATACCCTCGCCTCCATCGAGGGTTTCGCGCGGGCGAGCTTCAATTACGGCCTGGCGCGCAACTACCCGGTTTATCTCTCCACCAAGAACACCATCCTGAAGGGCTATGACGGGTACTTCAAGGATACGTTCCAGCGCATCTTCGATGAGGAGTTCAAGGAGAAGTTCGAGAAGGCCGGGCTGACCTATGAGCACCGGCTGATCGACGACATGGTTGCCTGCGCCCTGAAGTGGAGCGGCGGTTATGTGTGGGCGTGCAAGAACTATGATGGCGATGTGCAGTCCGATATCGTGGCGCAGGGCTTTGGCTCGCTGGGGCTGATGACCTCGGTGCTGCTGAACCCGGATGGCACGGTGGTTGAGTCCGAGGCCGCGCACGGCACCGTGACCCGCCATTACCGCGAGCACCAGAAGGGCCGCCCGACCTCGACCAACCCGATTGCCAGCATTTTCGCCTGGACGCGCGGGCTGATCTATCGCGGCCGGTTCGACAATACGCCGGATGTGGTGAATTTCGCCGAGACGCTGGAGCGCGTGTGCGTGGAGACGGTGGAAGCCGGGTTCATGACGAAGGATCTGGCCATTTTGATCGGCAAGAACGCGCCGTGGCTGACCACCGAGGAATTTTTGGATAAGCTGGACGCGAATTTGAAAGTGGCGATGGGGTAAGCATAGGCGGCGCGGCGGAATTTTCCGTCGCGCCAATTTGCGTGCAAAACGCGCATGGCTGCAAAACGGGAGAAGATTTTGGCCAAAGCATCTTCCAGCGCTTATCGATATAAGTACTCAATCGCCTGCTGTGCGCGCTGGGAACATGAAGATGTTCTCGAATGGGTTTCATACCATAAATCGCTTGGTTTCGATCATATCTATCTGATCTCGAACGATGACGACCCGATGCCTACCTTCAAGGTGTTGACGCCGTTCCTATTCGGACCAGACCCGTTCGTGACCTTCAAGCATTTTCCGAAGCCGCACCAGAATGCTGCGCAACAGCCAGATATCTATTATTATTTCATGAAGAACTACCTTCATGAAACTGAATGGTTCACCTTTGT
This sequence comes from uncultured Pseudomonadota bacterium, assembly GCA_963794625.1. Lineage (GTDB taxonomy): Bacteria > Pseudomonadota > Alphaproteobacteria > Acetobacterales > Acetobacteraceae > Acidocella. The sequence goes on along the minus strand of CAWCEU010000008.1, from coordinate 835,399 downwards.
CGATGTCGACGAATTCTTCGTACTGAAGAATGTGAACAACATCCACAGCTTTATGAGTGAATTCGAGACCGAATGTGACTCGCTCTATTTCAACTGGGTTCTCTACGGCCATAGTGGCAAGGCCGAGCGGGACAACGAGAGCCTGCTGCTCTCGCACACGCAGCGCGCGCGCAATGTCGATGTCCATACCAAGATGATCACGCGCTCTGCCAAGATCAACGCCGATGAAGTGCTGGCCGCCTATCGCGCTGGCGGGCGGAAGGGCTTTTGGCATTTCTGGAGCGAATACAGTCTACCTGGCCTTCGGCAGATGAATGTATTGCATGAAAACATGGAGCATTACGGCATCAAGTTTCCGGAAAATGCACTTATCTTCCTGCGCCGGCCGGAGGTAAGCCCGGCAATTCTGAATAAGGCCTATCTGGCGCATTTCCAGTTTCGCTCGGAAGCCGATGTGCGGCGACGGGTGGAGCGCGGCGGCACGGCGACAAACGCGCTCTGGCAGAAAAAGCTCGATGACGGCTCCTATATGGGCCTGTTCAGCGGGCGCAACGATGTATGGGATGTATATCTCGCTGAATATTGGCTGCGCCACGCCGGCAATGCCTATGACATCTCCATTGACCTGCTGGATACCCCGCGTGGGCGCAATCTCGCCATCCGCAAGCCCAATGTTCAAAGTTCTTGGCACATGCCCGAGGAAGGCGACCCGCCCCGGGGCAACTCCCAGGGCCATGCCAATAACGGCATCCGCACTGGTACCTACGGCTTCCGGACAAAGTTCGAGGATAAGCCCTGGTGGACTATCGATCTCCTGGACAAATGCGAGATCAAGGAGATATGCCTTTATAATGACGTCTCCTCGCCGGAGGCGCAGGCCAGGGCGAAGTATCTGGTGGTCGAAACCTCTGAGAACGGACGGGACTGGACCCAGGTTTTCGCCGTTACGGATGAGATCTTCCAGACGTGGCACAAAAAACAGCCCCTGCGAATCACCCCGGCGCTGCCCTTCATCGCCCGCTATGTGAGGCTAAGCTCCGCCAAGCCGGCCCAGCTTCAGATCGACGAGGTAGAGATCTATGGCCGAGTGCTGGCGAATGCCTCCAGCCTGATCTATATTTTCAAGGGCGGTGAGCGTATGCTCGTGGAGCAAAACGGCGCGGCTGGCTGACCCCACCGGCCGGCGGTCTGGCGCAAGCGGCGTATGAAGGTGCCAATGACGATTTTTCATCCATGGCGGCTATTTCGTATTCTGGCGGCGTTGGTTTGGTTCACTCCGGCCGGAAACGCTCTCGCGCAACCCCAGACAGACATGCTCTACGGGTTTGATGACTTCGTTCTCCACAACCCGGACGCCCCGGGCGGAAAAGTAACTAATTACAGCGTGACCGCCCCAGGCGGGCACTGGACAATCGCGCAATGGGATATTCCGGGAGGCAATCTCTCCCCCTTCGCCGCCACCGCCAAGGACTACAAGGCCACCGCGGCAGAGGCAGATGTGACGATATCCAAGACCCCCAATGGCGCGGTAACAGTAGCGCTGGAGCAGAATGGCGCGCATCTCCCATGCAACCATCCGAATGGCGGGCCTAGGGAATCAGATCTTTTTTTCGGCTCCAAACCAAAACCCGATGCGTTTGAACGCACCCCGCTTTCCGGCTTCAAGGCACTGCGGCAGATCTTCCAGCTATCTTCTGTGGGGGCAAACGCCAGTACCACCCGCCCCTGCCAGACGAATAAAGGCGCGGGTATTGTATCCGTCGTACTCACAGATAGGGATGTTCACCCAACGCAAACATTCTTCTACCAACTTATCGTCAGCACGGTCTGCCGTGAGGAAGTGAGAAGCTCGCCCTGTAACAAGCCTCACGCAGATATACAATTTTTTTATATGAGAAACCCCTACGGGGCGAATGATTATCTGAATCTCCTAGGGATTTCTATGGTCTCGGGCAGCGAGATAAAATCCGTCGATGTAGATATTCTGCCGCGCCTCAAGCGCGCCATCGCCATCGGGCCATCGGAAATGGATCATGATCTGTCGCATTGGCAGATTGGAGGCGTCTATGGCGGACAGATCATCTGGGGGGATGTAACGCTGAAAACGGTATGGCGGAACTACCGGCTCGTAGCCGTTCTGCCGTGAGGGTCATGGATTCCAGTCTGCCCTGCCGCTGAATATTTTGCAGTCTGCAACATAGCCGAAACGAACCGTTGAGAGAAGTCATCTATCAATCGATTTTGTGCTTGCTGCCAGTGTTGAAAATTTGTGGCTTGGACGAATGGTTGATCTAGTTTTAGTCCATCAGACATTACAGGCCGCCGTAAACGCGATATAGTTCCCGTAACGAGGCCGGTTTGGAAATATATTATGGCATTGACTGTCCACGATAACGGGAAAGACAATAAGATCAACATCAGTAACCTGCTTTTGCAGAAAGGTCATGGGCAAATCATTATTGCCGGCGACAACAACACGATCGATATTACGGACACACAATATAATTTTGGTGTCAATATTACGGTCGGGCATGAATGCAGCATCTCGATCGGACGCAATGTTAACTGCGGGAATCTGTTTGTTTATCAACATCACGGGGCGCATCTGCGCGTGGGTGAAACTGTGGGCTTCAACGGGCTTGTGCGGTTGCAGATGCATGAGCCGGGTTCGCTTTCCATCGGCCATGGCTGCCTAATTGCTGATCAGGTGGAGATCAGCATCAGCGATATGCACTCCATCATCGACGCCAATACCCGGGCGCGCATAAATCCCGCAAAACCGATCATTCTGGAAGACAGGATCTGGGTCGGCCAACGCGCGGTGATCCTGAAGGGGGCCAAGATTGGCGCTGGTTCGGTGGTTGGCGCTTGCTCCGTGGTGTCCGGCGAAATTCCGGCCAATTGTGTCGTGGCCGGCAACCCTGGCAGGATCGTCCGGCGGGACACAACTTGGGACTTTAATCTTCTCTAACAAGCGGGGGAGCCCCCCAGCCGCTCAGACATTCACGGCGTATCTCTCCGTCAAGAACTCTCAGCCCGTTGGTTTTCCTCGCTGAGGCGTGAGCGAATCAGCCGGCCCGGATTCCCGCCGATAATGCTGTATTCAGGAAAGGTCCGTGTCACCACGGCACCTGCCGAGACAATCGAATGAGCGCCAACCGTCACACCATCTAGGATGACGGCATTGGCTCCTAGCCAACAACCATCTCCGATAGTGACCCCTTTATGCGTGGATGGCTGTTTGCTGATCGGAACATCGGTACGGCTGAAACCGTGGTTGAACCCATAGATCGACGTCAAGCTAGCAATGCGTACATCGCTGCCGATACGCACGACACCCGCGATGTGCGCGTAAGGATTCACTGAACAGTTATTGCCAATAATCACATCCCCGCGGACGATGGCGCCAGCCGCAATATAACTGTCATTCCCCATGGAAAACCGCGACGTGAACACTTTTGCACCTCGTGCAATAAAGCAGTTTTTTCCAAAATGCCGCGCGCCGCCATGGCGTCGTAGAATGTCCTGGATGAGTTTCTGCTCTTCCCACAACTCAGCTGGCTTATTTTGTATCCATGCCTGATAATCGATTTTGTCCCTTAGATATTCTGCTTCCAGATGTTGAAGATCAGTCTCGCGCATCTATTTTTTCCCCGCCGCTTCCGGATACTCCCCTTCCCATCCCCCACCCAGGGCCTGGTACAGCGTCACCAAATCCGTGCCCAGCTTCTCGAGCGACTGTGCCTGGTTCTGCTGCGCGGCCAGGTAGGCCTGTTGGGCATTCAAGACGGTTAGGTAATCGACCAGCCCTTGTTTGTACTGGTCTTCGGCCAGGCTGAGGGCGATCTGGCTTTGCTGAACGTCGGTTTGCAGAGCCTGCTGGGTGGCGTGTTCCTGGGCGTAGTCCACCAGGGCGGTGTTGACCTGGGTGAAGGCGGTAAGCGCCGTCTTGGCGTAGCTGATGGCGGCTTCCTTCTGCTGGGCTTCCCTCAGGTTCAACTGGCCGCGGAGCTGGCCGCCCTCGAAGATCGGCAGGGTTACGGTTGGGCCGAAGCCGTAGGTGAGGGATTTCCATTCGTTCAGGCTGCTGAATTTCATCGCTTCCAGCGAAGCCGAGGCGGTGAGCGAGACATCCGGCAAGAAGGCGGCTTTCGCCACGCCGATCCCGGCGGTGGCGGCGTGCAGGGATTCCAAGGCCTCGCGCACGTCTGGCCGGCGGGCGAGCAAATCCGAGGGCAGGCCGACCGGCACGCTGGGCGGGGTGAGCGGCACCGGCGCCGTGGTGACAAGCTGTTGCGGCAGCCCATCCGGCGTCTGGCCCAGGAGCAGGCCGATCTGGTTGATCAGCCCGTCGCGCTGGGCGATGAGGGTGGGGATCTGCGAGGAGATCTGCGCGGCGGTAGCCTTGGCGTTGGCCACGTCCAGGGAGGTGGTGAGGCCGGCCTGCTGGCGCTCAATGGTGAGCTGCACGAGCTGGTTGGCGGAATCGAGGTTCTGCTGGGTGATGGCAAGCACCGCCTCGGTGCCGCGAAGCTGGATGTAGTTGCTGGCGACATCGGCTTCCACGTTCAGCAATGCGGCGCGCCGGGCTTCCGCCGAGGCGCGGGCACTGGCCACGGCGGATTCCACGGCACGGCGGTTCTTGCCCCAGAGGTCAAGGTCGAACATCGCCTGCAACCCGTATTGATAGAGGTTGTAGGGCTGGGTAACGGCGGGAAAGGCGGCGCCGAACATGCCTGTGGGGCTGTTGTCGCTCACCTTGTTGCGCCCGTAGGACGCGTTGGCGCCCAGATTGGGGTAGAGGCTGGCACCTTCGATCTGCGCCTGGGCCTCGGCTTCAAACAGGCGCTGGGTGGCGATCTGCAGATCCAAATTCTGCTGCACCGCCGTGGTTTCCAGGCCGGTCAGCACGGGGTCGTTGAAGCTGTTCCACCATTGCGGGTCCACCGCGTCACCCGAGACATAGGATGAGCCGCCCATTGGCAAATCATTGAGATAGGCATTGGGAGTTGCGGCGCGGGGGGGCTGGAAATCCGGCCCCTGCACGCAGCCGGACAAAGCCGCGAGAAGGCCAAGCGACAGGGTGGAGCCGGCAAGGCCGCGGCGCAGGCGAATGGATGTCACGATCTTCAAACTCCCAGGTCCGCCCGCACAGGCGGCAATTACAAAAACAGAACCATGGGCCGCGTCACCAAGGCAAGCACTCCGGCGGTGCGGCACGTCTTCCAATAGGTAATAAAACTTGCCGGTTTTGCACCAGGGACGGGATTTTAACCACGCTCAAACCGTGCGGGCTGCCATACGGCATGATCGCCCCGGAATGCGGTTATGACCGATTCTGGAAGATTACAGACAAGACATGACGGTTTTCTGGCAGCATGATGACAATGACAAATTATCAAGCCCTTGACGGGCTTTGTGGGGTGTAATGCTTATCGGCGACCTGTAAAATAAATTAAAAATAAGATAAAAAATCCTTGCATCCGAGTCGCTTTTGGTCAGTATTCTACTTAAAGTTGAGTAGTTAGTACGCGGGAGTACATGAATGGCTGGCTTCACTTCTATGGATGCGCTCGTTCGCCAGAAGCTGCGGACATGGCCGCAGCATCCGCCAGGCCTTGCGGATCACGACATGGGGGCTTCTGGCGCGTGGATGCGCGCACGCCCCGGCACCCCGGAAGACCCGGACCAGCCACATCTGAAATTGCCCGGCGCCAACCGGCTGCGCACCAACCCGGATGGGCTATGGTTTTGCTTCGGCGGAACGGTGGCGGACCCGTTCGTGGATATTTTCGCGATCGAAGCCTGCGGCTCCTACCAGAACCTGTTGGATAAAAGATCGCGTTTCGCGCCTTCCATGCATTCGATGCTGGCGGTCTGTTCCGCGGAATGGCTGATGCAGCCGGTTTCGGGCAATAACCCGATGCCGCGCTGGCGCTATACCGGGCTGCTGCGCCGCGCGCCGAATGCTCCCTTGGTGCTGCCTGTGCGCGACATCCGCGTGATGTATGCGTTGCGGCCACGCCATTATGCCGGGTTCGCCGCCAGCCAGATCCCGCATGCGCATGAGTTTTTCGCGCCGGTGAGCGCGATCATCGGGCCGGAGGGCTGGCAGCACCCGCATTTGCGCGCCTTTATCGCCAGAACCTCGCCGCGGGCGAATTTTTTTGACTATCCAGGCGCCTCGGCCGCCTGAGGCAGCCCAGCCAGTTACGCGGCAACTTCGGCGGGCAGCTTACCATCGGCCAGGGCCTTGGCCAGGGACGTGCCGTCCAGCTCGTTGGCGATGGCATCGCGAACGCGGCGCATGACCTTGCGGATCTCGCAGGCCTGTTCGTCCCGGCATTCATCGCAGCGGCGGTAATAATTCACGGACACGCAAGCGAGCGGCGCCAGCGCGCCATCCATGATGCGGATGACCTGGCCGAAGGTGATGAGGTCAGCCGGTTTGGCCAGGGCATAGCCGCCGCCCCTGCCCCGGCGCGAGCGCACGAGCCCGTTGCGGTTCAGCTCCAGCAAGATCGCTTCCAGGAATTTCTTGGGAAGATTCTCACGCTCCGCAATTTCGGAAACCAGCAGAAGGCGGTCGCTGTTGTTTTCCCTGGCCAGCACCATCAATGCCTGCAAGGCGTATTTACACTTTTGGGACAGCATGAACATGCTCCTTAGCCGTGCGGGCCTACTATATTTATCTACAATAGGCTATCCTGATAGGAAATATGCTTGAATATGGTTCATATATATAAAACCTATCGGAATACAAGCTTATTTTCGGGTGCCCGGTTCGCTAAGGCTTAGGTGAAGGCTTTCCCTCACTGAAAACAAAAAAGAAACGCCGCCCCGGTGGAGCGGCGTTTCTGTATAATGTCTGTCCCCGGCACAAGCCGGAACAAGACGCGTCAGGCAGCCTGGCTCGTGCAGGTGAAGGCGGCGGCGCGGGCCAAAAGACGGTTGCGAATCGAAGCCGGCACCTGACGAGCCGCCTTGGCGCGCGGCAGATTCATCTCTGTGATCACGGGCTGGCCAGGATGGGTATTCCAATTGTCGAAATGCATGCGGTCAGCGTTGTCCAGGAAGGTCTCAGCGGCCGCGTTCTCGGCCATGATCAGGGCATGGCTGGCCAATTCGACATGGTAATAAGTAAAGCTCTCCGGCATCTTGGTTTCACGGGTGATGCTGACATCGTTGACCAGCGCGCCCGCATTGATGAGAATTCCATCGATCAGAAGCGCATGCTCTGGAGAGAGCAGAAGGTCGCGGGCCGGAATGCCATCCGCCAGTGCCCCGGCGGCGATGCGTACGGGGAAGGCACGTAGCTTATCGGCAAAACGGGCGGCCATCTTGCGCACGCCAATCCAGCTCACGGGCTCCACCTGGCCGCTGGCCGTCAGTACCAGATCGCCCTGCCGCAGGGTTTCAACCAGGCGAGCGCCGCCTGGGGTGGCGATCATCGTGCCCTCCAGGAAACACATTGGCTGGTTGTTGGCGCTGTCATAGGGAGTGATGATCTTGGCGCCATTGCCACTCTGGGTCAGCGGGTTGGCTGTGACGGTCGTGGCCGCATAAGCGACATTCGCGAACTCAAACGCGCCGGAGGCGCTTGAGGCCGTGACGGAGGTGTATCCCCCAGGGATATTGACCGAGACGTAGTAGGTGTTCTCGCTGGTAACCAGGGATTGGGTGGTTTGGCCGTTAACCGTGGTCTCCAGATAAAGCTTGTTGCCGGAGGACACGGCCTGGACGGTGGCGACGAGCGTGGTGCCATTATAGAATTGCAGCTCATTCGAAGCGTTTATCGAGCCCCAGAGCAGGCCGAAATATTCTTCTGTCTGGTTGAAGGAGATGGTGACGCTGTTATTGGGCTCGGCGGCGATATAATCCGTCGTGATCGAGGTGGCGGCAGTGTTACCGCTGGACGGAGACGGCGCCCAGGTATTGTTCGTATAGCCCTGGTAAACGCCAGCCGGATTGCTTGAGGTGCCATTGAAGGTGATGGTTCCGGCGGCGGCACTCGCATGCGCGGTGGTGCCGAAATAGACCTCGTCACTCGTCACGTAACCTGTCTTGCCCTCGTAATTACCGAAGACAATGACATTCAGATCCTCATTTTGAGGCGTGTAGTTCGTGCTGCTTGGCGTAAAAATTGAGGTCGTAGCTGAAACTGTCCCAGACATTAAAGATCTCCACCGAATCCAAGACCCTATCGAGGGGCCGAAAATCACGGCGATCTCTATCAGACGAAATAAGCGATATTAATACACAATAATGTTATTATGCTGTCATTTTATCAATTAAAGATACTTATTTTCGGTTTATTGGTTCAATTTTAGAATTTAATATTTTTATTTAGATATTCCTGATGCGCCAACGACACTCCTGATTGCTTGAGCCACATACTATAACGGATGAGCATGACATGGGCGGGAGCGGCAGGAGCTTGCCCGCCTAGCCCTGATCACCCTGCGCTGCTGCTGGCCTTGGCTTACGGATAACCAGCAATCAGATGCCGGCGAGGCTCTTGGCCACGGCTTCGGCGACCTTGATGCCATCCACCCCAGCCGAGAGGATGCCCCCGGCATATCCCGCCCCCTCGCCCGCCGGGTACAGGCCGCGGACGTTGAGGGAGCAGAGATCCTTGCCCCTGGTGATGCGCACGGGCGAGGAGGTACGGGTTTCCACGCCGGTCAGCACCGCATCCGGCCGGTCGAAGCCGTGAATTTGCTTGCCGAAGGCGGGCAGCGCCTCGCGGATGGCGGAAATGGCGTAATCCGGCAGGGTGGGGGCTAGGTCGGTAAGGTGGACGCCTGGTTTGTAGGAGGGCAGGATATCGCCGAAAGTCTTGGAGGCGCGCCCGGCGATGAAATCGCCCACAAGCTGGCCGGGCGCCTGATAGCGCCCGCCCCCCGCGACATAGGCCGCACTTTCCCAGTTTCGCTGGAACGCCACCCCGGCCAGAACATCGCCGGGGTAATCGGCGGGGGTGATGCCGACGACGATGCCGGCATTGGCGTTGCGCTCGGCGCGGGAATATTGGCTCATGCCGTTGGTGACGACGCGCCCGGGCTCTGAGGTGGCCGCAACCACGGTGCCGCCGGGGCACATGCAGAAGCTGTAGACGGAGCGGCCGTTTTTGGCGTGATGCACCAGCTTGTAATCCGCCGCTCCCAGGATGGGGTGCCCGGCGAAGGAACCGAAGCGGTATTTGTCGATCATGCCTTGCGGATGCTCGATGCGGAAGCCGATGGAGAAGGGTTTGGCCTCCATGAACACGCCGCGCTCATGCAGGCGGGCAAAGGTGTCGCGGGCCGAGTGGCCGATGGCGAGGATGACATGCCCGGTTTCGATGCGCTCGCCAGTGTCCAGGATCACGGCGTGCATCTGGCCCTCGCGGATGTCGAAATCATCGACGCGGCAGCCAAAGCGGTATTCCCCGCCCAGGGCCTCCACCTTGGCACGGATTGATTCCACCATCGTCACCAGGCGGAAGGTGCCGATATGCGGCTTGGCGATATAGAGGATTTCCTCCGGCGCGCCGGCCTCGACGAATTCCTCCATCACCTTGCGGCCAAGATGGCGCGGGTCCTTGATCTGGGAATAGAGTTTTCCGTCCGAGAAGGTCCCCGCCCCGCCCTCGCCGAACTGCACGTTGGAGGTGGGGTCCAGCTCGCCGCGGCGCCACAGGCCCCAGGTGTCCTTGGTGCGTTGGCGGACGACCTTGCCGCGCTCCAGGATGAGCGGGCAGAAGCCCATCTCGGCCAGCAGCAAGGCGGCAAGGATGCCGCAGGGGCCGGTGCCGATGATGACCGGGCGTTTTTCCGGGCGGCTTGCGGCCTTGGCGGGGAATTTATAGGACATGTCCGGCGTCGGCTCGCCCGTTGGCCGTATCCACCGCCAGTTCGGCGTCGATGGTGTAGACGAGCATGATCTGAGATTTTTTGCGCGCATCCCAGGCGCGGCGATGCACATGCCAGGAGAGGATGGCGCCCTCCGGCACGCCAAAGCCCGCCGGCGATGGCGGCTTTCAGCTCGGCCTCCGAATGGCCGATGGGCAGGCGGAGTTCGGTGAGGCGGCGCATTGGATGAGACTCAGAAACCATATTAGGTGTGGCCTGTACCCCGGAGAGACGCCGCCGCCAATGACCCCCCAGCCATGACATTTGTGATTGATCTGCGCTGCCTGCAGGACAGGCAATATTACGAGCGGGGCATCGGCAACCATACGCGCAGCCTGATCCGCCATGCGCCGACGGGCTGGGTGGGGTTGTATGATCCCGCTTTGCCGGCTCTGCCGGACGAGGCGGCCAGGCTGGCGGCGCGGCTTTCGCCCCATGCCTATGTGCCGGGGGCGCGGATGTTTCTGAACCCCTCGCCGTTCTCACCGGACCAGAATTTCTGCGCCAGGCTGCTGACGGATGAGCGGGTGATGAAGGCTACCTGTGTGTATGACTTCATCCCGTTCGATGAGCCGGAGCGTTATCTGCGCGATCCCGCGGCACGGCTGGACTATCTGGCGTCACTGGCCTGGCTGCGGCGCTATGACAGGTTTTTCCCGATTTCGGTGCCGACGGAAGCACGGCTGCAGGCGCTGTTCGGCCCGGTGGAGAGTGTGGTGACCGGGGTGGGGCTGCCGCCGTTTCTGGACAGGCTGCCAAAAGCAGGCCCGCGCCATATCCTGATGGTGGGCGGGGATGATGCGCGCAAGAACCCGGAGGTTCTGCTGCGGGCACGCGCGGCGAGCACAGCGTTGCGGGAAATTCCGCTGGTGATCACCGGGGCTTACGGGCCGGAGGCGGCGGCGCGGATGCGAGCGATCACGCCGGTTGAGCTGCCGGGCCGGGTGAGCAATGAGGAGATGGCGGCCCTTTATGCCGGGGCGCTGGCGGTGGTGACGCCTTCGCGGGCGGAGGGGTTCTCCATGCCGGTGGTGGAGGCGTGCAAGGCCGGTGTGCCATCGCTTGCCTCGGATATTCCGCCGCACCAGGCTTTGCTGCCGGAGCGCTTCCTGTTCGGGGTGGATGATGCGGAGGGGCTGGCGCGGCTGTTGCAGGATGTTTTGGCCAGGCGGGATGAGGCGGTGGCGGCGCAGGCCAAGCTGGCGGAACCGTTCTCGGAACAGGCTGTGGCGGCGAAGATCTTTACCGGGCTGACGCCGAAAACGGTGATGCGGCCCAGAAAGCCGAGGCTGGCGCTGCTGACCCCCCTGCCCCCGGCACGCAGCGGAGTTGCCGACCATTCCGCGGCCCTGCTGGTGGAATTGCGCAAGCTGGCGGAGGTGGAGGTGTTTGCAATGCCGCCCTATTCAGCACTGGTTTTGCAGGATGGGGCGTATGATGCGGTTTTGTGTGTCATCGGCAATTCGCCTTTGCATAGGCAGATTCACGATCTTTGCCTGCGCCATGGGGCGGCCGCACTTTGCCATGATGCGAGATTGCTGGGGCTTGCCACGTCGGACGGGCTGGGTGCCGCGGCGCGGATTGCCGCCGGGGAGTTGGGGCGGGATGTTGCGGAAGCCGAAATTGAAGACTGGGCCAGGGATGAATCGAAACGTGAGGCGAGTTTTCTGGGGCCGCTGGCCAGGGCGGCATGGCCGCTGATGTTCCATGCGCCGCAGCCTGTGGCGCTGTGCCGGGAACGGTTCGGGATTGAGGCGCGGTTTCTGCCCTTTCCAATGATGCGGCATCACGCGCCGGTTTCGCCCGCCGCCCGGATGGCAGCGCGGGAGAAACTCGGCTTCGGGCCTGAAGAAAAGTTGATCGTTTCGTTTGGGTTTCTCGTACCGGGCAAGGGGATTGAGGAGGCGCTGGCGGCTTTTGCGCTGCTGAAGGCGCAGCTTCCAGCCGCGAGGGTGGTGTTTGCCGGTGAGGCGGCGATGGATCTGGCTCCATTCGCAGTGCAGGCGGAGGCGCTGGGGGTGAAGCTGGGCACGGGGTTTTTGAGTGAGGCTGATTACCTGGCCTGGGCCGGCGGCGGCGGATGCCGGGTTGCAATTGCGGATGGGCCAGCCGGGGGGAATTTCCGCGGCTTTGCAGGATTGCATCGGCGCGGGGTTACCGAGCGTGGCGAGCCGGGATCTGGCGGAGAACATCAATGCACCTGCCTATGTGCTGCGTGTGGCGGATACACCTGATCCGCGCGAGATTGCGGCGGGTTTGGCAAAGCTGCTGATGGCACCAGCCGGGCATGAAGCGGCGCGGGCCGCCTATTGCACTGCCCATGCAATGCCCGCCTATGCCGCGCGGCTGCTAGAGATGATCCTTTAGGCCGATCTGTTTTAGGGGGCGATTCAGACTTTAGCCGGAAGCGCGCCGGTTGAGGGCGATGGTGAGCAAGGCGGCTTCCATCTGCTGGGCCAGAGCGCTCCCTTGTGTATCGCGCGCGGCAAGCTCACCGCGCAAGGAAGCGATTTCCCCGCGCAGGGCGGCGGTTTCCGCCCTGGCTGCCTGCAACTCCGCCATCAGCTCAGCGGCCATGAACCGGCGAAGGCGGCGGAGGGCTGGTTTAAGCATAGCGGCGCAGATCGAGGCAGCGGGGGAATTCCGGCCCTTCCACGGGCAAAGGCTGCGGGCTAGGCCCTGGTGTGTGGCCGAAGGGCCAGAAGCGGGAGCGGCGGCGGGCCTCGGCGGAGTTGGAGTTGACCGGGAAATCGTCATAGGCGCGCCCGCCGGGATGGGCGACATGGTGTGTCATGCCGCCGATGGAGCGGCCGGTCCAGGTATCGTACACATCAAACACCAGCGGGGTCTGGGCGCCGATGGTGGGGTGCAGGGCGGAGTATGGCTGCCAGGCCTTGAAGCGCACACCGGCGACATATTCACCCTGGGTTTGGGTGCGTTGCAGCGGCATGGCGGCGCCGTTGCAGGCCAGCACGTAACGCTCATCCACCCAGCCATTCACCTTCACTTGCAGGCGCTCGGCGGAACTGTCCACATAACGGGCGGTGCCGCCTTGGGCTTGTTCCTCGCCCAGAACGTGCCAGGGCTCCAAAGCGTGGCGGAGTTCCAGCTGCATGTCCCGCACCGTCACGTCGCCCAGCTTGGGGAAGCGGAATTCGAGATGCGGGGCGAACCAATCCGCATCCAGCGGGAAGCCGTAAGAGGCAAGCTCCTCCAGCGAATCCTTGAAATCCGCTTCAGCATAATGCGGCAGCAAAAACTCGTCATGCAGGCGCGTGCCCCAGCGGATGAGGCGGCGCTCGTAAGGCCGCTCCCAGAAGGCGGCGATGGCGGAGCGCATCAGCAGCACCTGGGCGGCGGACATTTCCGCATGCGGCGGCATCTCGAAGGCGCGGAACTCGACCAGCCCGCGCCGGCCGGAGGAGGTTTCCGGCGAGTACATCTTGTCGATGCAGAATTCCGTGCGGTGGCCGTTGCCGGTCATGTCGCAAAGAATGTTGCGGAACAGCCGGTCCACCAGCCAGGGCGGGGTTTGGCTCTGGCGGCCGACCTGGCGGAAGGCGATCTCCAGCTCGTTGATGCTGTCCTCGCGCGCCTCGTCGATGCGCGGATGCTGCGAGGAGGGACCGATGAACAGGCCGGAGAAGAGGAAAGAGAGGCTGGGATGGTTGTGCCAGAAGCCGAGCATGGATTTCAGCAGATCCGGCCGGCGCAGGAAGGGTGAATCGGCCGGGGATCTGGCGCCCATCACCACATGATTGCCGCCGCCGGTGCCGACATGGCGGCCATCCATCATGAATTTCTCGGCCGCCAGCCCCACCTCGCGCGCGGCCTCGTAAAGCTGCCCGCTGCGTTCGACGAGTTCCGCCCAGCTGGTGGAGGCCGGGATGTTGCACTCGATCACGCCTGGATCAGGAGTCACGGAGAAATTCACGATCCGCTCATCATCGGGCGGCAGATAGCCTTCCAGCACCACTTTGCGGCCGAATTCGGCGGCGGTGGCCTCGATGGCGGCGGTGAGGTCCAGCCAATCCTCCACATCGTAGAGCGGGGGATAGAAGATGTGGATTTTGCCGTCGCGCGCTTCGACGCAGAGGGCGGTGCGGACGATGCCCGGCTCCTCACGCCCCACCACCGGCAGGCTTTGCGGCACGGGGCGGAAATTCTCGATCGCCCCTGGCCCTTCGCCCGCGTGGGCGCGGAAGCGGGCCGCCTGCAGCGCATCGCGCCGGGGCAGCGGGGCTTTCGGGGCGAAGGGGTCGGCCTCGTAATCCTGCTCGATATTTTCGGGGTCCGCCCAGGGCAGGCTGTCCAGCGGCAGGCGCAGGCCGATGGGGCTGTCGCCCGGGATCAGGAACATCACGTCGTCCTTGAAGAACCACGGGCCGGATTGCCAGCGGCGCGCGCCATCCATGATCACGCGGCGCAGCGGCAGCACGGAGCCGACATTTGAGGCCAGCCCCTGGCCGAAGACTTTCGCCAGGCGCGCGCGCTCCATCGGGTCGGCCAGCTTGGCATCCTCGGTGACCACGTTCGCGGGCAGGCGTTTTTCGCGCCAAAGGTAATAATGGATGTCCTCATGCGCGGCGTTGACCAGGCCGGGGTCCACCTGCAGGCGCTCCGCCAGGGCCTGGGCGAAGATCGCCGTGTCATCGGCGGTGGCGTTGTCGACATCATCGTCCGAGGCCAGGAGGGACGGGTCTTTCCAGACCGGCTCGCCATCCGCGCGCCAATGGGCATGGATGGCCCAGCGCGGCAGCTGCTCGCCGGGATAATGCTTGCCCATGTTGTAGGTGAGCACCGCGCCCTTGCTCCCAGAGCGGGGTGAGCTTGCGGATGAGCCGCCCGGCATAGGCGCGCTTGGTGGGGCCCAGCGCGTCGATATTCCATTCCTCGCCTTCATGGTCGGTGGCGGAGACGAAAGTGGGCTCGCCGCCCATGGTCAGGCGGACATCATGCTGGAGCAAGGCGCGGTCCACCCGCGCGCCACGGGCCAGAATGTCCTGCCATTGCTTTTCCGTGTAAGGCTTGGTGACGCGCGGGGTTTCGGAGACGCGGCGGACTTCCATGTGGAAGTCGAACTCCGTCTCGGTGCCATCCTCCGCCGTGAAGCCGCCGGAGATGGCGGCGGCGGATTGCGGGGATGGCGTGGCGGCCAGCGGGATATGGCCCTCACCCGTGAAGAGGCCGGAAGTGGCATCCAGCCCCACCCAGCCCGCGCCGGGCAGATAAACCTCCGCCCAGGCGTGGAGATCCGTGAAATCGGCCTCCGGCCCGGCGGCGGCGCCATCCACGGGCTTCTGATCGGCGGTGAGCTGGATGAGATAGCCGGAGACGAAACGCGCGGCGAAGCCCAGATGGCGCAGCAGATTCACCAGCAGCCAGCCGGAATCGCGGCAGGAGCCCTTGCCCAGCCGCAGCGTTTGCTCTGGCGTGTAAACGCCAGGCTCCATGCGGACCACATAGGAAATGCACTCATGCACGATGCGGTTGACCTCAACCAGCATATCCACCGTGCGGGCTTCCTTGCCGTCGAATTTGGTTTTCAGCCCCTTGATCATTGCGGAGAGCATTCGCCCCGCCGGATGCAGCACGCGGAAGGGGGCCAGCTCATCGGCCAGGATGGGATCGTAAGCGAAGGGGTAGGTTTCGGCTTCGGGTTCCAGGAAGAAATCGAACGGGTTGATCGTCGCCATGTCGGCCACGACGTCCACCGTGACCTCGAAGCTCGTTACACGCTCGGGAAACACGACGCGGGCCAGGAAATTGCCCTGCGGGTCCTGCTGCCAGTTGAGAAAATGCGGTTTCGGGGAGATTTGCAGCGAATAGGAGATGATGGGCGTGCGCGCGTAAGGCGCCGGGCGCAGCCGGATGGTCTGCGGGCCCAGCGCGACCGGGCGGTCGTATTTATAGGAGGTGCGGTGCGTGATGGCGGCGTGGATAGACATGCAGGCTCCTTGGGCTACGCGTTAAACCCAGCATGCGCAGGCCTGTTTCGCAACGCAATAGCAACCAGACGAGGAAAGCGCGCATGACAATGCCTTGATTGCCAGAGCGTGCGCGCGGTGCGAGCATTGCGCGGGCAAAGTGCTTTTTTTGGGGGCAAAGCATGCGCCGGATGAAGTTGGGATTCGGGGCATGAGCGGCGGACGGGCGGTGTTCTTCGCGGCGGATGGAGCCTATTTGAAACTCGCCTGGGTGGCGGCGCGCAGTGCGGCTGCGGAGCCGGGGCGGGATTTCGATGTCTGGCTGCTGCTGCCTGAGGCGCTGGCCGCGACCGACGCCGCCGCCGGGGGGGCGTATTCTGCCTGTTGCTCTGCCGGAAGTTCTGGCCAAGGCTAGCGGGCCCGCCCATATGTCGCCCTTCGCTTACGCCAGGCTGGCGGCGGCACAGCTTTGGCTGCGCGATTATGACCGGCTGCTCTATATCGATTCCGACACGCGCCTTGCCGGGCCCCTGGCCCCGCTGTTCCGCCTTGAGCTGGGCGATGCGATGGCGGCGATGACGGAGGATTGCGGGCGTTATCTGGGCGTTGCCGCCGGGCGGGAGGATTGGGATGGCTACCGGCGCCGGACCGGGCCTGCCCCTGGATAAGCCCTATTTCAACAGCGGCGTGATTTTGATGAATGCCCCGCTCTGGCGGGCGGAGCGGCTTTGGGAGCGGGCGGGCGATTTCATCGCCGAACACGGGCGCGGCTTGCGCTTCATGGACCAGGATGCGCTGAACGTGCTGGCCGCCGGGCGGATTTTGGAGCTGTCCCCGCGCTGGAATTTCTGCACCCATTATATGGGGCTGGGGCTGGAGGGCATGATCCGACCCCAGATCCTGCATTATCTGAACGTACTGAAGCCCTGGCGGGACCCGGAATGGGCGGCGCTGTACGGGCGGGAGGATGCCGGAGCCTTCGCCGGGCTGTTCAAGGATACGCCCTGGCCGGGCTTTGTGCATAACGGGCTGACCTCCGCCCTGCCCTGGCGCCAGCGCGCGGCCCTGCGGGCGGCGCGGCGGGCGCGGCAGGTGCCGGAGGCGGCACTGGCCGGGCATGTGGCGAATTTCACCGCCTCGCCCCCCGGCTCTGGCACGAAGTACGCGCCGGGTTTGCCGAAGGTGCCGCGCGCTACGTGGATCTGACGCCGGAGGCAGCGGCGCGCTGGCGGGCGGAATTAGCCCGCTAGCTTTACCAGCACGTGCTGCTTCTTGCCCGCGGACAGCTTCTGCTCCGGCTTGGGTAGGACGATCTGCGCCTCATCGGTGATCACCACATCGTCCAGCCTTGCGCCGCCGCCACGGATGAGCCGCCTTGCCTCGCCATTGGAGGCCGCCAGCCCGGCCTTTACCAGCAGGGCGAAGGCGGGAACACCCTCACCGAATTCCGCCGCCGTGAGGCTGATGCTGGGCAGAGCCCCCGCCGCCACGCCTTCGGTGAAGAGCTTGCGGGCGGTTTCCGCCGCTTCCTCGGCGGCGGCGCGGCCATGGGCGAGTGAAGTGGCCTCGGTGGCCAGGATGATTTTGGCGTTGTTGATCTCGGCCCCGCCCAGGGCTTCCAGCCGGGCGATTTCGTCCAGCGGCAAATCCGTGAACAGGCGCAGGAAGCGGCCGACATCCGCATCCTCCGTGTTGCGCCAGAATTGCCAGTAATTATAGGGGCTTAGCTTCTCGGCCGAGAGCCAGACGGCACCGGCGGCACTCTTGCCCATCTTCTGGCCGGAGGCGGTGGTGATGAGCGGGGTGGTGAGGCCGAAGACGGTTTTCTGGTCCGTCCGGCGCACAAGCTCAATCCCGGAGACGATATTGCCCCATTGGTCGGAACCGCCCATTTGCAGCACCACGTCCTCGCGGCGGTTCAGCTCCCGGAAATCGTAGCTTTGCAGGATGGAGTAGTTGAATTCCAGGAAGGTGAGGCCTTGCTCGCGGTCCAGACGGTTCTTCACGGAATCGAAGGAGAGCATGCGGTTGACGGAGAAATGCACCCCGACCTCGCGCAGCAGGCCGATATAAGAGAGATTATCAAGCCAGTCCGCATTGTTCACCAGGATGGCATCCTGCGGGCCGGCGCCGAAATTGATGAAGGCTTCCAGGTTCTTGCGGATGCCGATGAGGTTCTGGCCGATCTGCTCGTCCGAGAGGAGCTGGCGGGCTTCCTCGCGGAAGGAGGGGTCGCCGATGCGGGTGGTGCCGCCGCCCATCAGCGCCACCGGGCGGTGACCGTGGCGCTGGAACAGGCGCAGCAGCATGATCGGGATCATATGGCCGACATGCAGGCTATCGGCGGTGAGGTCGAACCCGGCATAGCCGGCGATGGAGCCGTTCGCGCAGGCTTCGTCGAGCGTCGCCTCGTCCGTGCATTGGAAGATGAAGCCGCGGGCCTTCGCCTCGGCCAGAAATTCGCTTTTCGCCATGGTTCTACTCCTGTGGGGGCGCGGGTAGCACAGGCGGCCGGGCAGGCAAAGCCGCGCGCAGCAAGGCGGCCAGGACGATGAGGGGGGTAAGCTCGTGCCCCGTGGCGATGGAGATGACGAGGCACAGACCCGGCCAGAGAAAGAGCAGCGCATCCAGCAGGCCGATGCGCCAGCCGCGCTGGCGGGCAGCTTCGGCCTGCATGAGGGAGAAGGCCACCATGTCCGGTGCGTTGGCATAGGGCGTGACGAGAAGGGACAGGCACGCGATGCCCGCGCATAGCCGCTCCGCCGGCCAGCGAAACCCTAAGAGGCAAGTCAGCGCAATAAGGGCCGCGGCGAGCTGGATCAGGTTTGCCCATGCCACGGAGGCGCCGAAGCTGCGCGCCATCCAGTAAACCGAGACTCCCCAGCCCTGAGCGCCGTGAGGATCGAACGGCGCTGAGAGGATATGGAAACTTTGGGCTCTGCCCAGGGTGAGATAAGCGCGCCAGGCCGGCAGGCCGAATAACAGTAGAGACAATAGGGCGAGGCAGAGCGCTGCGATCAGAAAACCCGCCAGGGCCGTCCAGCGTCTTTGGCGTATCCACAGAAACGGCAACAGCAGGCCGAGTTGCGGTTTGATCGCGAAGAGACCGCCCAGCCCGCCGCCCGCAAATGCCTGGCGTTGGCCAAGGCGGATGGATGCCAGGAGGACCGCGCCGCTCAGCACGCCGAACTGCCCGAGCTGATCGTTCAGCAGTGCGGCGGGGGCCAGCAGCCCTGCGGCGATCACCGGCCAGCCAAACCCCGCCAGACGGAGCAAGACGGCCGCGGCCATAGTGCCGCCCAGAATCCAGCCGAGTGCTGCGATTTCAAAAGGCAGATGCGCCAGCGGCCCCAAAAGCAGCAGCGCCGTGGGCGGATAGAAAAAGGTTTCGTAAGGGATACCGGGGAGCAGAAATCCGCCCGCCGCCGCGGCGAACGCGCCTGGCGCGTAGAGCGTCGTAAAATCGCCCATGTTCGCTAGTTTTCCGGCTGGCCAGAAGACCGAGAAATCACATTCGGGACGGCCGCAGGGCAGATCCGGCGCAACGGGGGTGCCGGTGAGATAGGCAAAACGCGGCGCCATATGAGCGATGAATGCGAAAAGAAGCACGCCCCAGAAGGCGAGAAGCAGAAACGTGCCGCCGAATTGGTCGATGAAGCGCAGATAGGCGGTGAGCCGGTCTCTCACGTGGCGGTGTTTCCAGACAGGCGGCGGAACAATCCGGCGTCATGTACGCTCCGCCAAAGTGAAAGCAAGACAACCAAGGGCGTGAAGAGAAGGCCCGTGCGGGCCGAGACAATCGGGCACAGCATCGGCCAGATCCAGAACAATACATCGAAGAAGCCAACCCGCCAGCCTCGGCGGTGGGCTGAGATGGCCAGAACCGCCGACCAGGCCACCATATCATCCGTATAGCCATAGGGTGTTGCCAAAAGGGAAAGCATGACCGTCACCGAGGCGCGCATCTCCACGGTCAGGTGGCGGCTGCGCCATGCTAGCCATGTCAGCACGGCCGCCGCGACGCTGCTGGCAAGCTGGACCATATACGACATATGCAATGTTCCGCCAAAGCTGCGGACCATCCAGAAGACTGAAACACCGAATTTTTCGGAGTTATGGCCGTCGGGCGGAATCTCAAGAACGTGACGGGACACCTGAAGCCCTTGGGTGACGTAAATACCCCAGACATGCGTTCCCAAACAGGCGGCCGAGAGAAGCAGGATCAAGCCCGATACCAGGGCGCAAGCTAGCATGAACCGCCAGCCACGGCTGGCGATCATCGCGACAGGAGCCAATATGCCATATTGGGGCTTGAAGATCAGTAACCCTAACACCGCGCCGCCGGATGGCTTTCCCTTCGCCAGGCATAGCAGCCCGCAGAGCTGCGCCGCACCCATGATGATGCCGAATTGCCCCAGCTCCAGATTCCATAAGGCGGCGGGGCTGAGCAAAGTCGCGAGAATGACGAGCCTGGCCATGCCAGCATAGCGAAGCAGCAAGGCCGCTCCAGCCAAAAACCCGGCGCTCCAAACCCAGAAAGCCGCCTCGAAAGGAAGATGGGAAATGAGCGTGGCGGGCAGCAAGGTGGGCGGCGGATAATACCAGCGGATCATGGCCGCCGCCGGGGAAAAATGCTGGTGCAGAAAGGCTAGAAACGCATCCGGGCTAAATAGTTCCATGAATTTTTTGGCCCTTGCCAGCAGGCCGGCCGCCCAGAAACCCGCGAAGTCACATTGCGGGGAATCACAAGGCCAATCGTTGATGACCATGCCCGCCGGCCCCATATGCGAGAGCCTGGGCAGCATGGCGCCATAAAACTGTACGAATACGGCGCCCCAGAGCCAGAGCAATATCCCAGCGCATAGCAGACGATAGGCGGTCTGCAGCCAGTCCCGCAGGCGGGCCATCATCCGCAGCGTTCCGCCGCCGCCAAGCGGGCTTCAAACCAGAGCGGCAACAGCAGAGAGAGCCCCGCCAGAAACCAGATTGCCGGCTGCCACGCGAGAAAGATGCCTGCCTGCCGAATTACAAAAACCCAAGCCAAAAGCAAAAGGATGCCGCAGGACAGTGGCGGCAGCCATATACCCGCCCGGCATGGAAGAGACGCAAGCGCGCGGGTGGCAAGGACCAGCGCCATTGCGCCTAGCCAATCGACAGCACAATGCGCCCCAAACCCGAGTGTCGCAACGAAGATGCTGCAAAGATACAGGATGGCAATCAAACGATGCCAAAATGGAGAGTCCCGTAAAGCAAATACGCAAAGAATCGCCCAGCAGGCATGCAGCGACGGGAAAGTATTGCGTATTGATTGGACCGGCGCCGCGACATTATGAAGAGGCAGGTTAAAGGCTGCCGGCAGGTGGCTTGGAAACTCCGATCCAAAGAAAAAAGCTGGGGCCAGGGCAGGCACCATGCAGAAAAAAGGAAAGACCTGAAACGAGGATATGAGAAGCTCTAGAGGTAATGCCGCCATCTTTTTGCGGGTATAAAAAGCTTCTGAGAATATCTCTGGGACAGCAAAGATCAAATTATATTTATAGAGTATCAGAACAAGATGATTCAGCCTTGGATAGGCTGCCAGTAGATCCGCCAGCCGGTAGGTGGTATTCAACTTCAAAATGACATCGATACGGTATAGGACCGGGTCATAAACCTGCGGCAGATAGCTGACAGCCGTGTCCAGAAGCGACCAAGCGATAATGGCCCCCACGAAGAGGCAGGCTATGCTTGTGAGGCAGGAACAGATGAGTTGATAAGCACGCCCCCATTTACTTACCCTCTGGGAGACAATCCAGAAACATAATCCGCACAGAAATATTGCCGGAAAGCCGCGCCACAAGCCACTCTTACCTAAGACTGCAAAAGTCTTCGCCAATAGCGCCAGCGCCATGGCACAGAGCAGGCTGGACACAAGCCTTTGCCGCCAGTTTGGCAAATATCTTGATGATGCTATTGCCAAAAGCGCGATGGCCTCAATGGCCAGGACGTTCCCCGGCGGCAAAACAACCGGCAAAAAGCCGCTAAGCGCGCATATCTCGCTGACGGCAAAGGCCATCGCGGCCATGCTGCATGCGAGCCAGTTGCGGCTCAGAAAAATGGCCGTTTCCGCCTGATCGTTCATCCGCTCTCCTTGTCTCTCGCGCACTTTGTTCAGCTTCTTCATCAACTTCATTATGGTATTGAACGCCCCGAACAAGATCCTCTGGGCGAATTTCTTGCAATCAGCCAGGAACCGCCTCATTGCTTGGGCATGTCCATGAAATTTATGCGCGCCATCGGGCTGATGTCCGGCACTTCTCTGGATGGCGTGGATGCGGCCTGGATCGAGACGGATGGGGAGGCTGTGGATAAATTCGGCGCCGCCGTGACGGTTTTCTATGACGAGGCGCTGCGGGTGGATTTGCGGCGCCTGCTGGATTTGGCGCCCGGCCTGGCGCCGGATGATCCGTTCCTGCGCCAGGTGGAGGCGCAGTTGACCCGCGAGCATGCCTTGGCGGTGACAATGCTGGGGCGCACGGCGGATGTGATTGGGTTTCATGGCCAGACCATCCTGCACGCCCCCGAGGCCCGCAGAACCTGGCAGATCGGCGATGCGGCAATGCTCTCGCACATCACCAGGCTGCCGGTGGTGCATGATTTCCGCGCGGCGGATGTAGCAGCGGGGGGACAGGGGGCGCCGCTGGTGCCGCTGTTTCATGCGGCGCTGGCCCGGGACATGGAGAAACCGCTGCTGATCGTGAATATCGGCGGGGTGGCGAATGCCACCTGGCTGGGACCCGAGGGAGAGATCATCGCCTGCGATACGGGACCGGGGAATGGGCCGCTTGATGATCTGGCGCAGACATATCTTGGCCAGCCTTATGACAAGAATGGCGCGCTGGCGGCTTCGGGCCAGGTGGATCATGCAAGGCTGAAGACCTTGCTGGCGCATCCATTTTTTAAGCTGCCCGCGCCGAAATCGTTGGACAGGCTGAGCTTTTCCTCATTGATTGAACAAGCCACGGAAGGGCTGGCGCCTCCCGAGGCCGCCGCGACGCTTGCCGCCTTCATATGCGCGGCAATCGCGAATACGCCTTGGCCGGGGGCACCCAAACAGGTTCTCATAACCGGCGGCGGCCGGCATAATGCCACGCTAATGGCGGGGCTGGCGGCGCGCTTTGCCGTGCCCGTGCGGCCGGTTGAAGCGGTTGGCTGGAATGGCGATGCGATGGAGGCGCAGTGCTTCGCCTATCTGGCGGTGCGGTCCCTGCGCGGGTTGCCGCTTTCCCTGCCCTCCACCACCGGCGTGCCCGCGCCGCAGACCGGCGGGCGGCTTTACGGGACGATCTTGTAGAGCGTCCAGCCATCCTGGTTGCGGCCGAGCGCGTGCAGCCAGGGCGGCGGGGCGTTGCGGTTCAGCGCGTCCCACAAAGTCGTTTCTGGCAGGCCGGCCACTAACAAGGTGCGGGCGGCTGCCGGGCAAAACAATACATAGCCAGCTTCTGTTTGCGCCAGAGCGGGCGGCACGGCCGGGCCGGGGATGGCGCGCCAGGCGGCGCGGTCTTTCATGAACCCCTCAATGCCATGATGAAATAGCGAGCCGACGGTGAACACGCGGGTGCGGTAGAGCAGCTCCGGCGTATCCTCGGGCGGGGCGAGCACCACCTGCCCGGCGGCTTGTGCCAGCAGCGGAGCAATGCCGTGCAGGCTGCAGGAATCATAGGCTTTACCCGTTTGGGCCGGGATGGCCGCGCGCCCCTTGGCCTGCGCCGCCAGGAAAGGTGCCAGCAGAATCAAGGTGAGCAGGGCGATGCGCTTGCCACCCGCGAGGCTGCCGCCCTTGGTGTCGATCCGGCTGAGTGCCACAGGCAGCAGGGCTGCCGCGAAAATGGCGGAGAGCGAGGTGAAAAGCAGATACCCAACCCCCAGCGCCAGGGCGATAGCGGCGCATAGCGCGATATAGGCCCAGGCGAGCGGCGTTCTCAGCGGCGCGCCCAACAGCGTGGTTTCGGCCAGGTCGGCCAGAGCAGGTTTCCTGTCATCCCAGGCCCGCAGCCCGGCATAGAAAACCGCCCAGGCGCCGGGCAACAGGAAGACGACCAGATCCAGCCCGCGCGGGGGGATCTGCTCGGTGATGACGCCGAAAAAGGCCTTCGCCTGATCCGGGGACAGCAAGCCGGAGGGGCCTTGAACCACGCCTGGAAAGGCGATGATCCAGCCCAGCAGCGGCAGCCCCATCACCAGCAGCCCCAGCGGGCCGCGCCAGCTCTTGGCCCCGGCCTGCACGCGCAGCAGCAATGTGGCGCTGGCCAGCAGGATCAGACCCATCGAGACATACACATAGGAAAGCCGGTCGATCTCCGGCACGCCATAACCACCCGCCGGGGGATCGAGAAAGAGGCCGAATCCCAAGACATCGAAACAGCCGGCGGCGGTGGCCAGCAGCGTGGTGGCGTTGCGGGCATTAAGCCAGCGCAGGGCGAGCGCGGCATAGGCCATCAGCACGAAGGGCATCGTCTCCGGCGTCATCCAGATGGCGAAACCGCCGGAAATACCGGCGAGAAAGCCGGACCATGTATCCTCCCGCGCGGCGCGCAGCACACAGCCCGCGGTGAGTGCGATAAGCACCAGCAGCGCCACATGGTAATGCACCACGCCCGGCAATGCGATGCTGGCCAGGGCGGGCAGGATGGCCGCGGCAGCGGCGGCGGCCCAGAGATGGCGGCGCAGGGAGAGCGGCTCGACCGCCCAGGCCAGCGACATGCCCAGCGCCCCTACCCCCAGCGGCCCCAGCGCCACCCCGGCGGCGAACAGAGCCTTGTGCCAGCCCAGGAAGGGCACCAGCGGGGCGGCCAGCAGCCAGATGATCATATCCAGCAGGCGCGACCATTCCACCATCACCCCGGCGCCGGATTGGTCGCCCGCGACGGTGACGATGAGATGCCCTGCCCTTACCCCCTGCTCGATCCGCAGCAGGCGCATGTAGGAATCAGGGTCCTGTAGATTTCCAGCCAGCACATAAGACCATTGATGCAGGCCAAGCAGGATGTTCAGCCCGGCTGCCAGCAGAAACAGCAGCGGGTAGATCAACTGGACTGGGCCCGGAATCCCGCCACGCCATTCTCAATGGCGGTGACATGTTTGGGCGAGAATTTGCTAGGCTCAGGAAGGCCGCAGCTATGCGAGATGATCTCCACCTCATCACGCATCTTCAGCGCATAGCGTGAGACGCGCACGGCCTTGTCCGTCGGGTCCAGCCCGTTGATCAGGCGCGGGTCAGCGGCGGTGACACCGGTGGGGCAGCGGCCGGAGCCGCATTTCATCGCCTGGATGCAGCCGAGCGCGAACATGAAGCCGCGGGCGGAGGAGACGAAATCCGCGCCCATGCACAGCGCCCAGGCCACCTTGTCCGGCGTGATCAGCTTGCCAGAGGCGACGATGCGGATACGGTTCTGCAACCCATGCTCGTTGCGCAGCGCCGCGACGTAAGGCAGGGCCTGGGTGATCGGCAGGCCGACATAATCGGCCAGCGATTCCGGCGCGGCGCCGGTGCCGCCCTCGCCGCCATCGATCTGCACATAGTCGGGGCAATGCTCCGGGTTGTCGGCACAATCGCCGAACCATTCATCCAGGAAGGCAGGGTCGCCGAGGACGAATTTCACCCCCACCGGCTTGCCGGTGACGCTGCGCACGCGGTTGATGAATTCCCCCAGCTCCTGGATATTGCCGATGTCGCGATGGCGGTTGGGGGAGACGGAATCATGCCCCGCGGTGATGCCTCGAATCTCGGCGATCTCGGCGGTGACCTTGTTGCCGGGCAGAATGCCGCCCTTGCCGGGCTTAGCACCCTGGGCCAGCTTCACCTCGAACATCTTCACCTGCGGCTTGGCGGCAATTTCGCGCAGTTTCTCCTCGGAGAGATTTCCCTCCTTGTCGCGCACGCCGTATTTGGCGGTGCCGATCTGCATGACGATGTCCGCCCCGCCCTCCAGGTGAAAGCGGCTCAACCCGCCCTCGCCCGTGCTCATCCAGATGCCGGCCAGCTTCGCCCCGCGCGACAGCGCGGTGACCGCCGCGTGGCTGAGCGCGCCATAGGACATGCCGGAAACATTGAAGAAGCTCTGCGCCAGATAGGGCTCCTTGCAGGAGCCGGGGCCGTGGGCGATGCCGATCAGCTTGCCGGGATAGGATTTCTTGTCCTCATCCAGTATCGGGAAGGCGGCGTTGCGGAAGACGAAGGTGGGCACGGCCTCCGAGCCGAAGCTGACGAGGTTGGAGACACCTTTCGCGGAACGATAGACCCAGCTGCGCTCCAGCCGGTTGAAGGGGCGCTCCACCCAGTCCGACAGATATTGGTACTGGCGCATATAGGTGCCCCAGGTTTCGGCGAAATAGCGGAAATGCCCGATGACGGGGAAATTACGCAGGACGGTGTGCTGGGTCTGCAGCTTGTCGTGAATGAAGACCGCGATCAACCCAAGGATGATCACGGCCAGCGACAATGGCCAGTATGGTCATGCTTCTGCTCCTCCCGTTCCGGCGCATTCATAGCCGCGATTGCTCATTTTGTCTTCGCCCAGGGTATTCGGCCACAAGCTGAAAGCCATGGCTTCACAATTTAGTAACGAATTCCGGGCATTTAGCGGCTTCGTGCCCGGCAGCCAGACGGTGAAGACGGTGCCCTTGCCCGGCTCGCTCTCGATGAGCAGCCTGCCACGGTGGCGGTTGACCACATGCTTGACGATGGCAAGCCCTAGCCCCGTGCCGCCGATAGCGCGCGAGCGGCCTTTGTCCACCCGGTAGAAACGTTCAGTAAGGCGGGGAATATGCTCGCGCGGGATGCCCATGCCATCATCCTCCACCGCAACGATGACGCCGCCGGGCGGGAAGCGCGTATCCGGCGCGGCCGTGGCGGTGAGTTTGATCTCGCCGCCTGGCTTGCCGTATTTCAAGGCATTATCGAGAAGATTGGTAAAAACCTGGGTGAGCTGGTCGGCATCGGCCGGGACCTGCGGCAAGCCGGGCGGCACCTGCACCGTCAGGCTGGTACCCTGGGCCTTCAGCATCGGCTCCAGCCCCGCGACGATCCGCTCCAGCAAGGGCGGCAAATGCAGCAGATCCTTCGGCGGGGAATGCTCGGAGATCTCGATCTTTGAGAGAGACAGCAGATCGCCGATCACATGCTGCATGCGCGCCGCCTGCTCGGCCATGATGCCGAGGAAACGCTGCTGCGCCTCCGGGTCGTCCGCCGCCGGGCCGCGCAAAGTTTCAATGAAGCCGATCAGGCTGGCGAGCGGCGTGCGCAGCTCATGGCTGGAATTGGCGACGAAATCGGCGCGCATCTTTTCCAGCGCGCGCTCGCGGGTGCGGTCGCTCACCAGCATGTAGATGGGGCCGCCGACCGGGATCATCGTCACTTCCAGATCACGCATGACCGGCACGGAGAGCACGATCTCCCGGCGCACGGGCAGGCTGGCGGAGAGCGCCTCGGCCAAGGCCGCTCGCACATCCGGATGGCGCAGCAACGAGGCGGTTTCCGTGCCGAAGGCGGTGATCGCGCTGTCGTTGCGCCAGAGGACGCGGCCATCCCCGTCCAGCTTCAGCAGCGGGTCCGGCAGGCGCTCCACCAATGCGCGGTCCTCGGCGGCGCTGGCGATGTGGCGGCCGCGCAAGAGGCGCTCGGCATGGATGAGCCGCAGCGCCTCCGCGCCCAGATCGCTCATGCCGGGAACCAGAAGCTGCCGGTCCACGGGCAGGGATTCGGGCGCCGTACGCAGTGCACGCACCAGGCGCGTCATCACCACCACGTCGCGCCCCAGCAGCAGGGCGAACCCGACGGCGACGAGGCTGCACATCGCCCAGGAGGCCAGCGCCACGAGCGGGCGCAACTCACCCAGCAAGGCCAGCAGCGTGAACACCGCCGTGGGCACCAGCGGCCAACGCCAGGAACAGCGCGAAGCGCGGCGGGGCCGGCCTTTTCCCAGCTGGATTCGTCAGAACCCTGCCATGGCGACTTAAGGCTGGTTGAGGCTGGCGGGCGCGGGCGAGGTGATGGCGGGCTGGCCGGGCGCGATGGAGAATACCGCAAGGCCGCGCTTCACCGTACCGTCAGGCTGCAGCACCAAGCACCCATCCGTGCCGGTGAAGCCGGAGGGAGCGGTGAGCACCTGCGCCGTATACCCGCCGGAGGAGGCGGCGAGCTTGGCCAGAGCGGCGGCGTCGAAGGCGATATCGGCGATGGCCGGGCGGCTGGCTGCCATAGGCGGCGCTGTATTTGGCCTGGAAGGACGTGGCGGCGGCGGGGTCCGGCGCGGCATAGATGGCGCCCAGCAGGGCGGATTGGCTGGCCATGGCGGAGGCGAGCGGCGCCCACAAAGCCGGCCCCATGAACTGCACCTGCGGGGCGGAAACATCGTAATAAGGCAGGAAATTCGCCAGTTCGGCGAGGGTATTGCCGTCCGTCGCGCCGATGAACAGCGCATTGAAGCTGGGCGGGGCCACCTGCTGGCGGCGCAATTCCCGGGCCTTGGCCAGCCCGGCGGCGGTGTTCAGATCCTTCGCCGCCTTGATCTGCGCCATCAATGCCTGCGCCGCGATCCCCCCAGTCGGAAATCTGCTCGACCGCCTGGTTCACGCTGGAGAAGCCCTCGTCGTAATAGACGATCTGCGGCGCTGGCTCGCTGAGGACAGTGGCCTCCTGCTGCAAGCGCATCCGCCAGGCGGTGGCCGAAATCCGTGTCCGGCAACAGCCCGGCGAGCTGGGTATGCCCGGCATCGGCGGCGGCCTGCACCACGCGCTGCACCTGCTGGGCCGGGCTGATGCCAAGCGCCCAGACGCCCGGGAGCGCGACCGTGCTGTCATTGGTGAAGGCCAGAACATTCACCCCCGCCTGCTTGGCGATGGGAGCAACGGCCTGGGTCTCCGCCCGCCGTGAGCGGCCCGAGAATGATGCCATCTCCCGCAGCAAGGCCCGCCTGTGCCGCGCTGGCGGCGCCCGCGGGAGTGCCGCCTGTGTCGCGGATATCCAGTGCCGGCGCGCTGCCGGCGGGGAAGGCCAGCTTCGCCGCATTCTCCAGCGCCTGGCCAACCGGCGCCAGCGGCCCGGAGAGGGGCACCAGCAACAGCACATTGCCGCTGGTTTTGCCAATTATTGCGCCGATGGAGCAACCGCGCCCGGCGTCAGAGAGGACGGCAGGCCGGAGCTGCCAGGAATCTGCGGGGCTTGACCGGCGCAGCTTGCCAGCGCCAGCGTGGCGCCAAGGAGCACGAATGAGCGAAGATACGGCACAAGGCGCAATACATAACCCTCCATCGGGAGCGCCGCCCGCGGCGCAAGCCGGGGAGGCCCTGCCCGCCCTTGTGCTGGTTTCCACGCCAATCGGCAACCTCCAAGATTTATCCGGCCGGGCCCAACAGCCACCCTATCCGGGGTGGATGCGATTTTGTGTGAAGATACCAGGACCAGCGCGGTGCTGCTGCGCGCCTACGGGATCTACGCGGAAATGCATTGCCCTGCATGAGCACAACGAATCGCGCCGCCTTGCCCCGGCTGATCGAGGCCATGCAGGGCGGGCAGCGATTTGCGCTGATCTCAGATGCGGGCACGCCTCTGGTTTCAGACCCCGGCTACCGGCTGGTGCGCGCCGCCATCGAGGCAGGGTTGCGTGTTTCCGGCGTGCCGGGGCCAAGTGCGGCGGTGCTGGCGCTCACCCTCTCCGGCCTGCCGCCGCAGCCTTTTTTGTTCACCGGCTTTCTGCCGCCGAAATCCGGCGCCAGGCGCGGCGCCATGGCGGGCTTGCGCGGCGCGGAGCTGGCGGGGCTGAGCGCCACTCATATTTTTTATGAGGCGCCGCACCGGCTGGCGGCGTTTCTGGCGGATGCCGCCGCCGCCTTCGGGCCGCGCCCGGCGGCGGTGTGCCGGGAGCTGACCAAGCATTTCGAGGAGGTGCGGCGCGGCACGCTGGAGGAACTTGCCGCCTACTACGCCGCGAACAGGCGCGCGGGGAGATTGTGGTGGTAATCGGCCCGCCTGGCGAGGAGGAGGCGGGCGCCGAGTCGCTGGACGAGTCGCTGCGCACCGCCCTTAAAGCCATGAGCGTGAAGGACGCAGCCGCATCGGTGGCGGCTGGCAACAGGGCTGCCGAAAAAGCAGGTCTATAAGAGAGCCTTGGAGCTGGCCGGCAGGGATTAGACTGACATGGGTTTCGGTTGAATCAGGACAAACCCATGAACTTGTTTGTAAAAATATGAACGCTCAGGGGTAGCGCCCGGTTTCCCAGCCTTGGGCGCCCAGCTTGTAGACCAGCCGGTCATGCAGGCGGAAATCCACACCCTGCCAGAACTCGAAATAATCGGGCTTCAGCCGCCAGCCGGACCAGAAATCAGGCCTGGGCACGGGTCTGGCCGGAAAAGCGGGCCTCGGTCTCCTGCAGCCGCTCCTCAAACACTGCGCGCGAAGCCAGCGGGCGGGATTGTTCGGACGCCCAGGCGCCGAGCTGGGATATGCGCGGACGGGTGGCGAAATATTCATCGGCCTGAGCGGGTTCAACGGGCGAGACTGCGCCTTCGATGCGGATCTGGCGCTGCAGGCTCTTCCAGTGAAACAGCAGCGCCACGTTGGGGTTGGCCGCCATGTCCCGCGCCTTGCGCGAGCCGAGATTGCCGTAGAACACGAAGCCCCGCTCGTCCCAGCCTTTCAGCAGCAAAGTGCGCGCCGCCGGGCGCCCGCCCTCGCCTATCGTCGCCACCGTCATGGCATTGGGGTCGCTGGGCTCGGTGCGGCCGGCCTCCTCGAACCATGCGCCGAACTGGCGGAAAGGATCTTCGCTCATGTAACTTCGCGCTCCTTGAGAATTTTGCGAGCCTTGATTGCTGCCGCTACTCTATGCCACCACCCATTTCCCAAGACGATAGCAGCACGGAGTATATCCCCCATGCCGGAGACCGAGATCGAGACCGCCCTGCCCCAGGGCACGCTGATGCAGGGCAAGCGCGGCCTGATCATGGGTGTGGCGAATAACCGCTCCATCGCCTGGGCCATTGCCCGCGCCGTAGCGGCGCAAGGGGGCGAGCTGGCCTTCACCTATCTGGGTGAGGCGCTGGAGAAGCGCGTGCGGCCGCTGGCGGCCTCCATCGGCTCGGATTTCGTGCTGCCCTGCGATGTGGGCGACGATGCCGCGATCGACGCGACCTTCGAGGCGATCAGACAGAGATGGGGCAAGATCGATTTTCTGGTGCATGCCATCGGCTATGCGGACAAGAATTTTCTGCGCGGGCGGTTTGTGGATACGCCGCGCCATGTGTTTCAGCAGGCGCTGGATATTTCCGCTTATTCCTTTGCCGCCGTGTCGCAGCGCGCCGCCGCGCTGATGCCCGATGGCGGCTCGCTGCTGACACTCACTTATCTGGGCGCTGAGCGCTGGATACCGCATTACAACGTGATGGGCGTGGCCAAGGCGGCGCTGGAGGCCTCCGTGCGCTACATGGCGGCGGATCTGGGCAAGGATAAGATCCGGGTGAACGGCATCTCCGCCGGGCCGATCAAGACCCTGGCCGCCAGCGGCATCGGCGATTTCAGCTATATCCTGAAATGGAACCGCTATAATGCGCCGCTGGGGCGCAATGTGGAGCTGGAGGAGGTCGGCGGCGCCGGGCTTTATATGCTCTCCGATCTGTCCTCGGGCGTGACCGGTGAAATCCACCACGTGGATTGCGGCTATCATATCGTCGGCATGAAGAATCCGGACGCGCCGGATATCACCGTCACGAGCGAATAATTCATGTCCTTCAACAGCTTCGGCCAGCTTTTCCGCGTGACCACCTGGGGCGAGAGCCATGGGCCTGCCATCGGCGCCGTGGTGGATGGCTGCCCGCCGGGCATCGAACTTTCCGAGGCCGATATCCAGCCTTTTCTGGATAAGCGCCGCCCTGGCCAATCCCGCTTCACCACCCAGCGCCAGGAGCTGGACCAGGTGCGGATTCTCTCCGGCGTATACGAGGGCAAGACGACCGGCACGCCGATCTCGCTGTTCATCGAGAATACCGACCAGCGCTCCAAGGATTACGCCAATATCGCGGCGCGCTACCGGCCCGGCCACGCGGATGTGGCTTACGATATGAAATATGGCCATCGCGACCCGCGCGGCGGCGGGCGCTCCTCCGCCCGCGAGACCGCAATGCGCGTGGCGGCCGGGGCCATTGCCCGAAAGGTGCTGGGGCCGGAGGTGGTGATCCGCGGTGCCATGGTGGCGATGGGCGCGCATGGCGTTGACCGCAGCCGCTGGGACTGGGCGCAGGTGGATGAAAACCCGTTCTTCTGCCCGGACGCCGAAGCCGCGAAAGCCTGGGAAGGCGAGCTGGAAGCGGTCCGCAAGGCGGGCTCTTCCATCGGCGCGATGCTGGAGGTGGTGGTAGAGGGGGTGAAGCCAGGACTGGGCGCGCCGCTCTATGGCAAGCTGGACGCCGATATCGCCGCGGCTCTGATGAGCATCAACGCCGTGAAGGCGGTGGAAATCGGCGATGGGTTCGCCGCCGCCACACTGCGCGGCGAAGAGAACGCCGATGAAATGCGCATGAAGGAAGGGGCGATCGAATTCCTTTCCAACCATGCGGGCGGGATTCTCGGCGGCATTGCCACAGGGCAGCCGATTGTGGCACGGTTTGCCGTAAAACCAACCAGTTCCATCCTGATTCCGAAGCAATCCGTGAGCGCGGATGGCGAGGAGGTGGATGTGTTCACCAAGGGGCGGCATGATCCATGCGTGGGCATCCGCGCCGTGCCGGTGGGCGAGGCCATGCTGGCCTGTGTGCTGGCCGACCATCTGCTGCGCCACCGGGGGCAGACGGGGCGTTAAGCCACTATTAACGCCTGGCTTATAAGAGCGGGCGCATGACCCGTTATCAGCTCTCGGATTCGCCGCCGATGCCTGCCTTGCCCTCCGCCGCCCAGTCCTGGCTTCCGGTTGGGGCCATGCTCGCCGATCTGGCGTTCGAGACTGATCCTTTGGGGCGTTTCACCGCGTTCGGCCCGGGGCGGGTGCTGGGCCGGCAGGGTATGGAGCTGATGGGGGTGGAACTGGCCAGCCTGCTGGCTGGACAATCGGCGGAGGAGGAAGCGCTGGGCGCTTCGGAACTCCGCTCCATCATCACCACCATCTGCGTTGAGTGCGTGGCCTGGCATGGGCGGGTGCGCCTGAGCGGACCAGGGGAAGCCGGGCGGCTATACCGGCTTTCACTGGCGCCGCGCCTGAGCGGGGCGGCCGTGGCGGGCACTTACGGGCTGCTGTTCGATCTGGAAGCGCCGGAGCTGGCCCTGCCGGACCGCCATGCCGGGGCCATGGATGAGGCTGGCTTCCGGCTGGCCTCGGTTCTGGACACGGAAACCGGGCTATGGACCGCCTTGACCTTCGCGGATGAGATATCGCGCCGGCTGGACCGCCTGGATGTGGAGGAGCAGCCAGGGACTCTGCTTTATCTTGGCTTCTCCCGCGCCGAGGACAAGCTGCGCGCGGCGGTGGCGATGCGGCTGGCCGAGGAGCTGCGCGACATCGTCCGCCCGACGGATTTACTCGGGCGGGTCGATGAAACCATCATTGGGCTGTGGTGCGATGGCATGGATCATCTGACCGGCGGTGAACGTGCGGCGAAATTCTGCGCCACCCTGCCCGCCTTACTGCCTGGGCAGACGCTGCTTACCGTCGGCGTGGCGACGCGCTGGGCCGGGAGCGGCGAGGATGCGACTATGATCATGGAACATGCGGCGGTCGCACTGCGGCTGGCGGATTTCGCCTGTGCGCAAGCGAAGGAAAATGGCCCCGCGAGCGCCTGGAGAGTTTGGCAGAGCGGCTGAGACTCATGAGGCCAGGCCAAGGTATGGGACCCAAAACATGGGCCCAATGCGCCAGGGTGGCTTGCCGGGTTGATGCGGGAGGGCGATGCTACGGGAAATCGCCTTTGGAGCCGCGACCTTGAAAATTCTGCCCGCCGCCCTTCTCGCCAGCATGGCCGCCGTTCCGGCGCTGGCTCGGCAAGACCCGACACCGCCGCCCTCTGGCATCGTGGTCCATCTGTTCGGGCCGGATTCGGTGGCCTCGCATATTCTGCCGACCACCCCCTCCAGCCCGCAGGCAGGCCAAACAGGGCAGACCGGCCAGACGGAACAAGCCGCTCCGCAAAGCGGGGAAGCTCAGGGCGCCAGCACGCCAGCCCAGACCACAGCTGGGCCCTCCGTGGGTGACATTTTGCACCAGATGTTCGTGACCGGCGACCCGGCGCAAGATGGTAAGCCCAACTTCTCGTCCGGCCGGGGCGGCTCATTCTAGATCCGGATGATTTTAGATCGAATCGCAAGGCGAGCGAAGCTAAAGTCATCGCACACTAAGCCAGAGAAGCCGCCCGGTCATGGGCTGGGTTGCTGTTAAGCGGACTTACTTATCCTGAGCGCGCAGCGCGTCGGCCTGTGTTTCCAGATGCCTGGCGAAATCATCCAGCCGCCAGGCCTGGATATCATAGAAGGTTACATAGCCGCGCTTCTTCACATCGATATCGCTGAAATGATCGGCGACGAGCTTGAAATCGGCGGCTTTGGCCTGGGCCAGCGTCAGATGCCCGTCATGGGTGGTGTTGGCGGTATAAAAATCCATCAATACCTGCTCCGGTCCCATCATGTGATGCCATTTACCGTCATGGCCGCCCATCATCGGGTCACCCATCGGGCCGGGGCCCATCCCATCCAAACCGGCGGGCGGAGGTGGCGGGTTGTTGTTATCCGCGCTTTGCGCAAAGGCAAGGCCGGGCGCCAGGGCGATAACGGAGGCGAGCAGAAGACGGCGCATTGAGTTAACTCCCAATCAACTTGTCGGTGCTGGATTGGTAGGCCGGGCCTGTAACGGCAGCGTCTCTGACATGTGACAAAACAAAAGCGGCGCCCGAAGGCGCCGCTCGTAGAAAACCGCGATGAAGCGGGAAATCAGCGGGAGTAGAACTCCACCACCAGATGTGGTTCCATCTGCACCGGGAAGGGCACATCCGCCAGCTTGGGGGCGCGCAGATAGCGGCCCTTCATGGCGCGGTGATCGGTCTCCAGATATTCCGGCACGTCGCGCTCGCCGCTCTGCGCCGCATCCAGCACCACGGCCAGCTGCTTGGACTTCTCGCGGACCTCGACGATGTCCTCATCCTTCACCTGATAGGAGGGGATGTTCACCTTCTGGCCGTTGACGGTCACGTGGCCGTGGGACACGAACTGACGGGCCGCGAACGGGGTGATCGCGAACTTCATGCGGTAGACGACCGCATCCAGGCGGCGCTCCAGCAGTTCGATCAGGTTCTCGGAGGTGTCGCCCTTACGGCGCACGGCCTCTTCGTAATATTTGTAGAAGGCCTTCTCGGAGATATTGCCGTAATAGCCCTTCAGCTTCTGCTTCGCCATCAGCTGCACGCCGTAATCCGACGGCTTCTTGCGGCGCTGGCCATGCTGGCCTGGGCCGTATTCGCGCTTATTCACGGGGGATTTGGCGCGGCCCCAAAGATTCACGCCCAAACGGCGGTTAATCTTATACTTACTCTCAGTGCGCTTGGTCACGGCGCTTACACCTTTCTTGTTCAAATTCCGCCAGTAGTCTCTCGTCCATGGCCACGGTCTCCCGTAATCATGTCAAAGAGCGGGCGCGGGCGACCACCGCCCGTCCACGTTCCCGGCAACGAGGCGCGGCTCTATAGGGTTGGGAGGGAGGCGTCAAGCGGTTGGACGCGATGGTGCTTTGCGAGAGCCGGCACCGGGCGCAGCCAGCTTTGCGGCACGGCGGCGATGGGCAGGCGCAATTGCCGCCGCGCGCGGCCGCAGAAGATCTCCGCCCGCCCGGCCATCCAGATGCCCTCATCCCCCATGGCGCGCGGCAGCCAGCCCTGCCCCAGCCTTAGGCCCGGCGCCTCACCCAGGCACAGCCCCAGTTCACGCCGGTCTTCTGACTCAGGGTCGGTATCCGCCGGTGTGGCGGTGGCGCAGAGCAGGGTGAGATGACGCACCGGTGCTGCAAAACTGAAAGAAGCATAGCGCCAGCGCCCCTTGCGGCTGAGGCTGGGCAGAATGTCCTGTCCCGCGCAAACGGCGCGCAGGCGTTGCAGATAGCCAGCTTCATGGCCCGCTTCCAACGCCAGCTCATGCAGCCGGCGCCGGACAGAGGCAAGGCGCGCGCCACTGGTGACGTTCGGCGCGAAGGCCCGCCGCGCGGGGCTGCGCCGTCCCAGCTCGTGATAAAGCTGGCCGCGATTGCCGTTGCAGAAATAGGATTCGCATTCCAGCCCCTCGGCAAGCAGCACATCATGCCGGTCCAGCTCCAGATGGTAATAGGTCATGGCCGGGGCGGTGTCGTCGCGCAGAATGGTGGCGCCGTTGACGAGGTGGGTGACAGGGATGAGCACGCCCTGCGCGTAGACGCAGTGCAGAGGCGAAAGGCGCAGCGTTTTGAAGGGTTTGCCGGGGCCAAAGGCGCCGGGCAAGATGATGATGGGCCGCGCCGCGCGCGCGGCGCCGGGGGCAAGGTCCAGCGTGCGCCAGCCGATCCAGCGCACGGGGCGGCGTTCCCCGGCGGCGTTGATCACCGGATCGCCCGGGCGCAGCGTTTCCACCGGGCGGTAGCCGTGCGGGGTGAGGATGCCGGTGCCGCGCGCGAAACAGGGCAGCTCGCCGCCGAGCGTGATGAGGGCGCCGCCGCTGCCATCCGAGACAATGGAGAGGCCTGGCAGCGCGGTGCCGCTGGTCGCCACCGCGAAGCTGCCGGTGACGCTGCCCTGGCTGTTGAGCAGGTCGATGGTGCCGCCCGTAATGCTCACCAGGCTGGGCGCGATGCCGACAAGATCCACCGCATCGTGGCCGGACATGCCGGAAATGCCGGGCGCGCCAGACCGCGCGTCATCAAGCACCAACAGGGCGGAGGTGCCGGTGAAGCTGGCCGGCTTGCCTGAGAGATCCGTGCTGGAGAGTTCAAGCGTAGCGCCTGTGGCGATGTCCAGCGCAATGCTACCGGTGAGGCTGCCTCCAGCAATAAGCAGCTTGCCGCCCTGAGCCCTCACCGTGCCGGGGCCGAGCAGGCTGGAGGCGTCGATCACTCCATATCCGGCCAATGTGCCCGTAACATCCAGCAGGCTGGCTGAGAGGCGGCCGCCAGTGAGATTGGCGTTCGCCACCATCATGGCGCCGGAAGATTCAAGCTGGCCGGACAGGGTGAGCGTGCCACCCGATTGAGTGAAGGATGCGGCGCTAAGGGTGGCATCGGTGCCGATAATCCCCTGCCCTGCCTGGAGCTGGGCCGCGCCGGTGATGTTGAGCTGGCTGGTACCACCCAGCGTGAGGCCGCCTGTGCCGTTATAGCCCGAGGCCGCGATGCTTGCCTGGCCGGTCAGGGTGATGGCGCCGCTATTGCTTAACCCGCCCAGAATGGCTGTGGCGCTGCCATAAGCTTCCAGCGTGCCGCCTGAGCCAAGACTCAGGCTGCCCGCGGCCAGGCTGCCCGACTCGAACAAGGTGGCATTGCCGCTCTCCCCCACCAAGGCGGCGCCGGAGAGGCTGAGCGCGCCCATGACCGCGAGGCTGGAGGCACTGCCCGCCACAACGGCGGAGAGGGTGAGATTGCCGGTGATGCTGGCGGCGTCCGTCAGCACCTCCAGCGCGCCGGCGCCATTGCTGTCACCGATGATGACATTGCCGGAAAGCGACACGCTGGCGGCCGCGCCGAAGGCCACGTTGCCGCCGCCATCGACCTGCAGCGCCGTGCCGGAAAAGCCGCTGGCCAGCAATTCGTCGTCATATTCAACCTGGCCGGTGACCAGCAGCCCGCCCAGGGCATGGGCGGTTTTGTCCACATACAGCCCGCCGATGCTGCCGAAGGAGACCAGCTCGGCTTCGGTGAAGCCGAGGCCGGAATAGCCATCGACCGAGCCGCTGCCGCCGCGATTAATGCCGATGAAACTTTGCAACCCGGCCAATATACCGGTGCCGCTGCTAATGGTGAGCACATCCAGCGCGCCCGTGCCGGTATAGCTGAGGGCGGCGAGCTCAGCATTCAGCGCATTGAGGTTGCTGGCGGTGAGAGTGAGCGTGGATGCGGGCGTCTGCGCACCTGTGGACAGGCTGCCATGGGCGGAGGAGAGCGTGATGGTCAGGCTCTGCGTGGTGGCGGCGGCCAGAACGAGGCTGAGCCCCAGCAAGGGTTGAGCGACGCCCGAACTGGCCGCGAACACGCCGCCGCTGGTGGCGGTGGCAATGCTGGAATGTAGAACGACATCGGCCTCCCCGGCGGAATCGAAGCTGGCGGCGGGGAGCAGCCCGGCGGGGATGTTGGCGAAGATCGTGTAGCTCTGGGTGGTGCCGTTGGAATCGACGCCGGACACCACAAAGGAGGAGGCGCCGGCGATGGTGCTGATATCATGCACCACGAGGCCGGTGAGGCCGGGGAAGATCAGTTCGTCACCCACCGCGAAACCGGCGACGGTGCCGGAGAAGAGCTGCGGCCCGGAGATGACGAAGGCCCCGCCCGTGCCGCCCAGAGGGTCGGCATAGCCGCCGGTTATGGGCGCGCTGCCCGCGCCCAGGAAATTCAGCGTCACGCCGCTTTGCACGGTGAGCGGCGTGGTGTCGAACACCCCGTAGAGCGGCGCCTCGGGGCCGAGCACCATGACCCCGCCGCCCGCGACATCCAAATTCACCCCGGCCGAGACCAG
The DNA here is from genome assembly GCA_963794625.1 of uncultured Pseudomonadota bacterium. Classification (GTDB taxonomy): domain Bacteria; phylum Pseudomonadota; class Alphaproteobacteria; order Acetobacterales; family Acetobacteraceae; genus Acidocella. The sequence goes on along the minus strand of CAWCEU010000008.1, from coordinate 796,880 downwards.
GCCCGCATTGATCTCCAGCGTTTCGCCCTGCAAGGCGAGAAGGGTGCCGGTGCCGTCGATCATGCCGGATTCGGAGAAATCCCCCACATTGAGCGCGCCGCCGCCCTCCAGCACCGCGCCGCTGGCCAGGGTCAGGCCTTCCTGAAAATCATTCGCCGCCCCCGTGTCGACGCTCAGCCCGCCAGCGAAATCCACCAGCGCGTTGGTGCCAAGCACCATCTCGCCTTGCAGGGAGGCGGTGCCGCCAATCAGGAACTGGCCGGATTCCACCAGCTCCTGTGCCGCGAGTGTACCGAAATCATAGCTCGTGCCGCTGAGCAGGGCGGAATTATACGGAAGCTCCAGCACCGCGCCAGGGGCGATGGAGATGGCGCCGCCTTGGATATTGCCCATGGTGGAGAGCGTGCCGATGATGCCAAGCGTGCCGGAAAGCGTGGTGGCGCCGGTGATCAGGGTCTGTGTGCCCAGCGTATAGGTAGCGGCATTGGCCGGGGTGCCAACCGTATTCAGGTAGATATTGCCGGAGGTGACATCGCGCGGCAGCACGCCATCGAGATTCCAAAGATCATAGGTCAGATGCTGGCCGGAGCTGAGCGAGGGTCCGGCGAATTCCAGCGAGGCCAGCAGCGTGTTGAGCGCGCCGATATCGTTGGCGCTGAGCGTCAGCTCGATGGTGCCGGTGCCGATCCCTTCGGCGGTCATGCCGGAAAGCGCGCTATAGCCTGGAAGCAGCATCACGCCGGCCGGGACAGAGAGGGTAAGCTGCAGCGTTTCCTCATTCCCCAGCCCCATGTCGGCAAGGGCGCTGGCCGTGGGGTCGGACAGCAGGAGATCAGGCAAGGCTAGCGGCTGGTTGGGAGAAAGCGTGACCAGCTTGGCTGGGTTGACGAAGGCGGGCGCTGTTTGAGATGCGATGCCCAGGGCAAAGCCGCTCTGCGTGGCGAGCCCGGCATTATCCGACGCGCTGATGGCGACGAGATCCGAACCAGTGCCGGAGGGTTCGCTGAATTCCAAGGTGGCCAGGGCGGCGTTCACCTGCGTGGCGCTGCCGGAGATTTGCAGCGTATTGCCGCCGGCGATGACGGAAGCACCGCCACTGGCGCTGGCCGTTATCATCGCGGCACTGTTGGCCGCGATGAGCTGAACCGTGATGTTGGCCCCGGCATTGGGGTCTGACACCGACAGGCTGGCCGGTAGGCCGGTGAGAGACGACAGGCTTGGCTGCCCGCCGATGGAAATGATTGTCGCGGGGACGTTGATGCTGAGAGTGGCGCTCACAACTCCAGGTTACATGATTCGAATGAGCAATCAACGAATCGCGAAGGCTTTCATCATATAAATCTCCAGCATGCGGCATGGCTCTGGGCACGGCGGCGTCCCATACTAGGATTCATGAAAACCAGGCATAAGCAGACCAAGCCAAAAGCCCCGAAGCCTGAGCCCGCCGGGCGGCAGGCGAAGCTGCCCAGCCGCGACTCGGTGAAGCGTTTTCTGGCCGAGGCCGAGGGCCCGCCGCATTTCCGGGATGTGGTGCGCGCCTTCTCGGTGGCGCCGGAGGACCGCAAGGCGCTGCGCGGGATCATGAAATCGCTGGAGGCCGAGGGCCATGCCGAGCGCGCCGGACGCAAGCGCTACACGGAAACCGGGCGATTGCCGGAAAATGCCCTGGTGGAAGTTACGGGAATCGACCGCGACGGCGAGGCGATCGCCCGGCCTGTGGTGTGGGATGCGCCGGGGCGCCCGCCGGTGATCTTCATGCAACCCGAACTCAAGGGGGCGGCCGCGCTGGCGCCGGGGGCAAAGGTGCTGGCGAAGCTGCGGCGTATCGGCCCTGATAAATATGAAGGCCGGACGATCAAACGCGTCGAGGGGCAGAGCGGCAGCATTGTCGGGCTGTTTCACATGTTGCCGCATGGCGGAGGGCGGATTGAGCCGACGGATAGGCGGCAGAAGGGCGAATGGGTGGTGCCGGAGAGCGAGACGATGGGGGCGCTGGACTCCGAGATCGTCCGTGCCGAGCCGCTGCCCGGCAAGCCGTTCGGGCCCAAGCCCGCCAGGGTGACCGAACGGCTTGGCAATGCGGAGGATGCGCGCTCGGTGAGCCTCATCGCCATCGCGCAGCATGGGATACCGATGGATTTCTCCGAAGCCGCGGCGCTGGAGGCCAAAAAGGCCAAGCCCGTGCCATTAGGCAAGCGCACGGACCTGCGCGAGGTGCCGCTGATGACCATCGACGGGGCCGATGCGAGGGATTTCGACGATGCGGTGTTCGCCGCACCCGAGCCGCACGGCTACAGGCTGATCGTCGCCATCGCCGATGTGGCGCATTACGTGAAACCCGCCGCAGCACTGGACCGTGATGCGAGGATGCGCGGCAATAGCTGTTATTTTCCCGACCGGGTGGTGCCGATGCTGCCTGAGGAACTCTCCAACGGGCTTTGCTCGCTGAAACCCGGGGAGGAGCGCGGCTGCCTGTTTGTGGAAATGCATATCGACGTGCACGGCAACAAGCTGCGCCATGCGTTCGGGCGCGGGCTGATGCGCTCGGCCGCGCGCAAAACCTATGAGGAGGTGCAGGCGGAGTTCGAGGATAATCCCGAAAATCATGCGCATCTCTACGCCGCCTATCATGCGCTGAGCGAGGCGCGGGAGCGGCGGGGCACGCTGGACCTCGACCTACCGGAGCGGAAAGTCACGTTGGGCGCCGATGGCCGGGTGGAGAACGTGGCCCCCCGGCCGCGCCTGGCCGCGCACAAGCTGATCGAGGAATTCATGATCCTTGCGAATGTCTGTGCTGCGGAAGAGTTGGAACGGCTGAAACTGCCCTGCATGTACCGCGTGCACGCCCCGCCCACACCGGAGAAGCTGGATAATCTGCGCGGCTTTCTGGCGACCCTGGACATCTCGCTGAAGGCGGGCGACCAGCTGCATCCGCGCGATCTGGACGGGATTCTGAAGCTTGTGGCGGGCACGGCATCGGCCACGCTGGTGAATGAGACGATCCTGCGTTCGCAGAGCCAGGCGGAATATTCACCTGAAAATATTGGACATTTTGGACTGGCACTCGGCCGCTACGCGCATTTCACCTCACCGATCCGCCGCTATGCGGACCTGTTGGTGCACCGGGCGCTGATCAAGGGGCTGAAGCTGGGGCGCGATGGGCTGACGGAGGAGGAGATCTTCGCCTTCGCCGATACGGCCGAGCACATCACCGCCACGGAACGCCGCGCCACCCTGGCCGAGCGTGATTTAACCGATCGCTATCTTGCGCTCTATTTGCAACACCGTGTCGGAGAGTTGTTCCAGGCCCGGATTTCGGGGGTGACGAAGTTCGGTCTCTTCGCCACTTTAACGGAAAGCGGTGCAAGCGGATTCTTGAGTATGGCTAGTCTGCCGGACGATTTCTGGGTTTTCGATGATCGCACCCAAACCTTGTCCGGACGAAGGAGCCGCGCCGTGTTTTCCTTGGCGCAAGAAATTGAAGTGCGGCTGAACGAGGCCAGGCCCGTGACAGGTGGCCTGTTGCTCGGTTTGGCCGGGCTGCCCGATGCCCCCGCCGCGAAACGGCGGGCGGGCAACCGCGTGAAGCCGGTGAAGCAGACAAAAGTGCAACAGAAGCGGCGGCGGTGAAGCGGAGGGCTGTTCTCTTCCTGATCTGCCTGTTGCTGCCAGCGGGGTTGTGCGGCCGCCCGGCTGATGCCGCCACCGCGGGTTTCGACAGCGCCGCCGCCGCCAGCGTATGGTCGGCGGCGCTGGCCTATATCGCGCCGCGCGCCCTGAACCCGCTGACCATTCCACAAATGACCCTTTGGGGCCTGAACGGCCTGGCGGCGCTTGACCCGAACCTGAATGCCACGCTGCAGGATGGCGAAATCCGGCTCTACGGGCCAGACCGGCTGCTGCTGGCCCTGCCCGCCCCCGCTGCCAATGATGCGGCCGGCTGGGGTCAGGCGGCGGCGAAAATCGCCGCGGCGGCCTATGCGGCCTCCCAGCCTTTGCAGCAGGCGGGCACGCAGGCGATCATCGGCAATTTCTTCGATGAGCTGTTCAACCATTTCGACCCCTATTCCCGCTATGAAGGGCCGGTGCAGGCGGCGCAGGACCAGCTGATGATCACCGGCCTCGCCGGGACGGGGCTAACATTGGGCCAGAAAGCCGGGCGGGTGGTGGTTGCCTCCGTGGCGGCGGACAGCCCGGCGTCGGATGCCGGGCTGCAGCCTGGCATGATCGTTACCGCCATGAATGGCCGCAACGCCTATCCTGGCATGGTGAACGCGCTGAACGGGGCGATGAATGGGCTGCCGGGAACCAGCCTCTCCCTCACCGTTACCGATCCGCAGGCGGATGGCGATGCCGGGGCGCAGGACCTGACGCTGACTCGCGGCTTTATTCCACCGCAAACTGTGTTTAGCGACCCGCCTTTGGCGCCGGGAATCGCCGTGCTGAAGATCACCAGCTTCAACAAGGGCACGGGCGACCAGTTCGCCGCCATACTGGCGGAAATTATGTCCCAGCCCAACCCGCCGGTGGGGCTGGTGCTGGATTTGCGCGGGAATCGTGGCGGGGTGCTGCGCCAGGCGGTGCTGGTGGCGGATTCGCTGCTGCAATCCGGCCCGATCGCGGAGACGAACGGCCGTGACCCGAATGCCGATCAGCTTTTTACGGCGGAGGGAGCCGACCTGACCGGAGGTGCCAAGATGGTGGTGCTGGTTGACGGCCAGACCGCCAGTGCCGCCGAAATTCTGGCCTCCGCCCTGGCCGATGACGGACGGGCGGTGGTGATCGGCTCCGAAACGCTGGGCAAGGGGCTGGTGCAGACCGTGACCAGCCTGCCTGATGGCGGTGAACTTTTCGTGACCTGGAGCCGGGTGCTGGCGCCGAAAGGCTGGCCGCTGCAAGGGCTGGGGCTGATGCCGCAAGTTTGCACCAGCAACGGCCCCGCCGCCTTGAATCAGCAATTGGCAGCCCTGGCACAAGGGCGCAATCTGCTGGCCCAGGCCTTGGCCGAGGCCCGCGCCGTGCGCCCGCCGGTGAGCATCGATGCCATACTGGCCCTGCGCGGCAACTGCCCTGCCGATATCGGCGGGGAGCTGGACGAGCAGGCGGCAATCGCCGTTCTCGGCAACCAGGAAATGTACCAGGCCGCACTGCTGCATTGACCGGCGGAGCTTGACGAAACCAGGAAAATTGGGCCATACGGCCCGCTCTCGGAGATTCTTACCATGGCCAAATCGAACGTCGTCCAAATCAAGCTCGTGTCTACCGCCGATACCGGCTACTTCTATGTGACCAAGAAGAATGCCCGCGCGCAGACGCAGAAGCTTGAGCTGAACAAGTATGACCCCGTCGTGCGCAAGCACGTGAAGTTTAAGGAAGCGAAGATCAAGTAAAGCTTGGTCTTGCTTGCAAATGGCTGAGATTTCACACGAAATTCAGCCGGGTCGTTCCTAATATGCCCCTCAATTCGTTGATGAGTTGAGGGGCTTTTCATGCGCCTGTTCACCTGCAAATCCTGCGGCCAGACCTTGTTCTTCGAGAACAATGTTTGCGAGCGGTGCGGGCATGAACTTGGCTTTTGCTCCACTAAGATGTCGCTGCTGACGCTTGAGCGCGAAGGCGATATCTTGCGCCCGCTTGGTGGCGGTTCCAGCTATGTTTGCTGCGCGAATGCCGCGCACGGGGTCTGCAACTGGCTTGTGCCGGTGCCGGTTGAGTCGCCCGAGGGGCTCTGCACCGCCTGCCAGCATAACCAGACCATCCCCGACCTCTCCATTGATGAGAACCTGAGGAACTGGCGGGCGATGGAGGCCGCCAAGCACAGGCTGTTCTATACGCTGTTGCGGCTGAACCTGCCGCTGGCGGATATCTCCTCAAACCCCGAGCAAGGGCTGGCCTTCGATTTCCTGGCCGACCCGCCGGGCTCTGGCCCGCGAATCCTAACCGGCCATGACGAAGGGCTGATCACCATTAACCTCGCCGAGGCCGACGATGCGCTGCGCGAGCGCTTCCGCAATGAGATGGGGGAGCCCTACCGCACGTTACTCGGCCATTTCCGCCATGAGGTGGGGCATTATTACTGGAATGTGCTCGTGCGCGATGCCGGGCGGCGGCTGGCCTGCCGCGCGGTGTTCGGCGATGATTCGCTGGATTATGGCGCCGCGCTGAAGCTGCATTACGAGCAAGGCCCGCCGCCCGGATGGGAGGAGCATTATATCTCAGCCTATGCCACCATGCATCCCTGGGAGGATTTCGCGGAGACCTGGGCGCATTACCTGCATATCGCCGATACGCTGGAAACCGCCTCAGCCTTTGGCCTGCGCATCCATCCGCGCCGGACGGATGAGGAGCTGCTGCATGCCGATATCGATTTCGACCCCTACAAGGCCACCGATATCGGACAGCTGATCGAAGCCTGGCTTCCGCTGACCTTTGCGATGAACGCGATCAACCGTTCCATGGGTCACGCGGACATGTATCCGTTCGTGCTGTCACAGCCGGTGGTGCGGAAGCTGAGCTTCATCCACGATCTTGTGCAGGGGCGGGTGGCGGCACAGGCCGAGCCACCGCCTGAAGACTCAGAAATGCTTCCAGCCGGATGAGGCCAGGGTAAGCGGGGCGCCGGAACCGGATAGTACCTGAACGCCTTCGCCCGGCTGAAACACACCGATCTCGGTAACCGGCACATCGCCGCAGGCGGTGCGCAAGGCGTCCGCCTTTTCCGGTGGCACGGCCAGCAGCAATTCGTAGTCATCCCCGCCGGTAAGCCTTAATTCGAGATAGCCCGGCCCCAGCGCCAGCGCCTCGGGCGATACGGGCACGGCCCCCGCATGGAGAATTGCCGCCAGGCCGGAGCCGCGGCAGATATGGGAGAGATCCTGAACCAGGCCGTCCGAAACATCGATGGCGGCGGAGACGATCCCGGCGAGGGGCAGCCCGACGCGCGGGTCCGGCAGCAGGGAACGGCGAGTGAGAAAGCCGGTCTGGTCGGTCAGCTTGCCGCGCCGTGCCTCCAGCCCCAGCACAGCATCGCCAATGGTGCCGGTGACGAAGATTTTATCCCCTGCCCGCGCACCATTGCGCGGCAAGGCTTGGCCTGGGGCCACATGGCCGATGAACGTGGCGGTAAGCGCGATATCCGTGCGGGAAGAAGAAAAGTCCCCGCCCAGCAGCGTGACGGCAAATAGGCGCTGGTCGGTTTCCAGCCCCTTGGCAAAGCCAGCAAGCCACGCCTCAGGCAAGGAAGCTGGCAGAGCAGTGGTGAGCAGATAGCCCAGAGGCGTGGCGCCCATGGCCGCGAGATCCGAGAGATTGCGGCGCAGGAGCTTGCGGGCGATCAGCGCCGGATCGTCGCCGGGCAGGAAATGCACCCCTTCCAGCATCTGGTCCACAGTGAGCACAAGCTGGCGCCCGGGCGGCGGCGTGAGCACGGCGGCATCGTCCTTCAGCCCCAGCCCCGCCTCACCCGCCAGGGGGGCGAAGAATTTCGCGATCCGCGCGAACTCATCCATCAGCTGGCGGAGGAGAATTCCGCCGGGCGGAGCAGATGCGCCAGCTTGTCCAGCACACCATTCAGCATGCGCGGCTCTTCACCGGAGAAAAATCCGTGGGCGACGTCGAGATATTCATTGATGACGACCTTCGCGGGCGGGCCGTCGGACATCCAAAGCTCGGAACCGCCGGCACGCAGGGCGGCGCGCAGCACCGGATCCAGCCGGGACATTGGCCAGGCTTCCGGCAGGGCCTGGGCGATCATGCTGTCGATGACGTCCTGCTGCTGTGTGGCGGTGCGGACGATGCGGGTAAAGAGCGGCACATCCGCCTCGGGCAGATTGCCGTCCTCCAACCCGCCCTGCCAAGGCAGGGTGCCCATGCGGTGGCGCACGAACTGGTCGATGACAGTCTCGGCACTCAGCTCCGCATGCTCGGCCTGGTAGAGCGCCTGCACGGCGGCAACGCGCGAGAGGGTTCTGGGGCGGCTCATGCGGCGAACCGGCGCTTCAGCGCGATCTGCTTTAGGCAAGCCACGGCAGCTTCCGCCCCCTTGTTGGCGCCAGTTTCGCGGGAACGGGCCTGGGCCTGGGCCAAGGTATCCACGGTCAGCAGCCCGGTGCCGAGGCACAGGCGTTCAGCCACCGCTACTTGCATCAGCGCGTCCATGGCCGAGGCGCAGACGAACTCGTAATGGTCCGTCTCGCCGCGCACCACGCAGCCAAGCGCGATGAAGCCATCGAAGGCTTCCTTGCCGGCGGCGGCGATGGCGAGAGCCTGCGGCAGCTCGAACGCGCCCGCGACTTCGATGACGTCCAGCTCAGCCTCGGCCTGGGCGAAGACGTCGCGCGCGGCGTTCAGCATGCCGTCCACGACAGTACGGTAATAGGGAGCGCTGATGGCAAGAATTTTCGGGGCGGCGCCGGGAACATGCGGGGCCACGGGCAGAGGGGCGTCGGCGGTGCTCATAAATCTCTGATCTTCAAACGGAAATTACTTGGAGTGGGCGTCGGAGAGGCTGCGCTGCTCGGTGACGTTCAGCCCATACCCCTCCAGCCCGATGATATTGCGCTTATGGTTGGAGAGCAGGATCATGTTCTTCACCCCGAGATCCAGCAGGATCTGGGCGCCGATGCCGTAATCGCGCAGATCGCGGCTTTCGCTGTGGCCCTCCAGAAGGGCGCGCAGCCCGGCGGACATGGCCTTCTGGCGCGTCTCGCGCACGATGACCACCACGCCACGCCCAGCCTTGCCGATTTCCTGCATCGACTCATGCAATGCCGCCATATGGCCGCTGCCCAGCACGTCGCCGATGAGGTCCATGCCATGCATGCGCACCAGAACCGGTTCCGGGCCGGAAATATCGCCCTTGACCAAGGCCAGATGCTCGATCCCGTCCACCTTGCTCTCGAAAGCGATCATCCGCCAGTAGCCGCCATTGGCGCGGTGACGTTGCCCTGCTCGACGCGCTTGACCAGCCGCTCATTGGTGCGGCGGTAGGCGATGAGATCGGCGATGGTGCCGAGCTTGATATTATGGCGCTGGGCGAAAGCCACCAGCTCCGGCAGGCGGGCCATGGTGCCGTCGTCATTGATGATCTCGCAGATCACCCCGGCGGGGATGAGCCCGGCGAGACGGGCAATGTCCACGGAGGCTTCGGTATGGCCGGCGCGCACCAGCGTGCCGCCATCGCGGGCCATCAGCGGGAAGACATGGCCGGGGGAGACGATGTCGTCCCTCCCCAACTCGGGGTTGATGGCCACGGCGACAGTGCGGGCGCGGTCGGCGGCGGAGATGCCCGTGGAGACACCTTCCTTGGCCTCGATGGAGATGGTGAAGGCGGTTTCGTGCCTTGTGCCGTTGGCCTGGGTCATCAGCGGCAGGCCCAGAGCCTCGCAGCGGGACTTGGTCATGGCCAGACAGACCAGGCCGCGCGCATGCTTGATCATGAAATTGATCGCATCCGGAGTGGCGAACTGCGCGGGGACGACAAGATCGCCCTCATTCTCACGGTCCTCGTCATCCACCAGGATGAAGATACGGCCCGCCCGTGCCTCCTCGATGATCTCCGCCGCGGAGGAGATATAATCCTGCAGCCCGGAGGTTTTCAGAGACTTCAAGCCGTCCATCATACGCCGTCCTTTCCCGCCGGGGCGCGCGAGGCGCCGGTACTGCGGATCAATATAAAGCCAATGCCCGTGTCAGGCCGTCTTAAAGCTAAGCTGACGGGCGAGATAGCGCGCCAGCATGTCGATTTCCACATTCACCCTATCACCGGCTTGCAGGGTTGAGAAATTCGTGTGCTCGGCGGTGTGGGGGATGATGTTAACACCGAACGTCAACCCCTGCACCTCGTTCACCGTGAGCGACACGCCGTTGATGGCGATGCTGCCCTTGGGCGCCACGAAGGGGGCCAGGTCCTCGGGCAAGCGGAACTGCCAGCGGATCGAGCCGTTTTCAGGGTTAGCCGAGATCACCTCCGCCAGCCCGTCGACATGGCCGGAGACGAGATGCCCGCCCAGCTCGTCGCCCAGGCGCAGCGAGCCTTCCAGATTGATGCGCGATCCCGGCTGCCAGCTGCCCAGGGTGGTCTTGGAGAGAGTTTCCGCCGAGACCTCAACGGTGAACCAGTCTCTGCCAGCCTCGATCACGGTGAGGCAGACGCCAGAGCAGGCGATGGAGGCGCCAAGCTTTTTCTCGGCGTTTTTCCACGCCTCGTTATCCGGGGTTTGGATCGTAAAGCGGGCATCCTGCCCATGGCCGATGGCGGTAACGGCCCGGATGGTGCCGATTCCGGTGATAAGTCCGGTGAACATTGTCGATCCTTAAGGCGAGGCGCGGGTGAACTGAGTAAGCATATCTGGGCCGAGACGGCGGACGGAAACAGGGGTGAAGCGCGGCATTTCCGACAATTTCTGGATACCAAAGGCCTGGGCGGCGGGAAAACCGTCCCCACCGATCACGCAAGGGGCGTGGAACCAGGCCAGCCGGTCCACCAGCCCATCGCGTAGCAGCCCGGCAGCCAGCGTGCCACCGCCTTCCACCAGCACGCGCGTCAGCCCCTCACGCGCCAAGGCACGCATGCCGGCGCGCAGATCCACCCCGGCGCTGGCGGCGGGAAGTTCGATAAGCTTGGCGCCCGCTTCTTCCAGCGCCTTGCGGCGAAGCTTATCGGCGCCGTCCCGATGCAGGATCCAGAGCGGGTGTTTTGTGGCGCCGCGAACAAGCTTGGAGAGCAAAGGCGTGCGCAGATGCGAATCCACCACCACCCGCACCAGCGGCGCGGCGCGGAACCCTTCGATCCGGCAGGTGAGTTCAGGGTCATCCTCCAGCACGGTGCCAACCCCGGCCATCACCGCATCATGCCGCCCGCGCAGGGCATGCGCCGCGCGGCGGGCCTCGGGGCCGGTGATCCATTGGGATTCGCCCGAGGCGGTGGCGATGCGGCCATCCAGGGAGGTGGCGAGCTTGAGGCGCAGCAACGGCCGCTGTTCGCGCTGGACAGTGGCGAAACCGGCGATGACGGCCTCGCATTCCTCCCGCAGCACGCCTTCCGTCACGTTGATACCGGCGGCACGCAACCGGGCGATGCCGGAGCCATTTACCTTGGCATGCGGGTCTTGCGCGCCGATCACCACGCGGGAGATCCCGGCGGAGATCAAAGCCTCCGTACAAGGGCCTGATTTTCCGGTAAAGTTACAAGGTTCGAGCGTAACGTAAGCCGTGGCACCGCGGGCTTGCTCACCGGCGGCGCTGAGCGCGTTTACCTCGGCATGCGGACGCCCGCCGGGAGAGGTGAAGCCGCGCCCGACTACCCTGCCTTGTTTCACGATCACGCAGCCGACAGAGGGATTGGGTGCCGTTTGCCCCAGCCCACGCCGGGCCAGGGCCAGGGCGGCGCGCATGAAGGCTTCGCCGCTCATTCCAGCGGCGGCTCCGGCTGCGCCAGCGGCGCCCCCTCCATGCCACCAAGAAAAGCTTCAAAATCTTTGGCTTCACGGAAGTCTCTATAAACCGACGCGAAGCGCACATAGGCCACGGCGTCGATTTCCTTGAGGGCTTCCATCACCGCCTCGCCGATGGATTCACTCCTAACCTCACCATCGCCGCTGGCTTCCAGCTTACGCACGATGCCGTTGACAATGCGCTCTTGCCGCTCCTCGTCCACCGGACGCTTATTCAACGCCACGCGGATGGAACGTGCGAGCTTGTCACGGTCAAACGTTACGCGGCGGCCATCGGCCTTGACCACGGTGAGTTCACGCAGCTGCACACGCTCGACGGTGGTGAAACGCTGCCCGCACCCGGCGCAGAAACGCCGGCGGCGGATGGCGCTGCCATCTTCCGTGGGGCGGCTATCCTTCACCTGGGTGTCGGAATCTCCACAGAAAGGGCAGCGCATGGAGGGGCCTGATTACCGGTAAATCGGGAAACGGGCGCAGAGCGCCTTTACCCGGGCACCGACGGCGGCTTCCGCCGCCGGGTTGGTGCCGTCATTGGACTTGGCAAGGCCGTCCAGCACCTCTCCGATCATCTGGCCGATCTCCTTGAACTCGGCCACGCCGAAGCCACGCGTGGTGGCGGCCGGGGTGCCGAGGCGGATGCCGGAGGTGACGGCGGGCTTGGCCGGATCAAACGGGATGGCGTTCTTATTGGCGGTGATGTGCGCGCGCTCCAGCGAGGCTTCGGCCGCCTTGCCGGTAGTGTTCTTGGGCCGCAGATCGACCAGCATCAGATGGCTATCCGTACCGCCGGTGACGATGGCCAGCCCTTCCTCCACCAGCGTTTCCGCCAGCGCCTTGGCATTGGCGACCACCGCCTTCTGATAGGCGATGAAATCCGGCGTCAACGCCTCACCGAAGGCCACGGCCTTGGCGGCGATGACATGCATCAGCGGGCCGCCTTGCAGGCCGGGGAAGGTGGCGGAGTTGATTTTCTTGGCGATGTCCTCGTCATTGGTCAGCACCATGCCACCGCGTGGGCCGCGCAGGGTCTTATGGGTGGTGGTGGTGACCACATGGGCGTGCGGGACAGGGTTGGGAAAGATGCCCGCCGCGACCAGACCAGCGAAATGCGCCATGTCGACCATGAAGAAAGCCCCAATCTCATCCGCCACGGCGCGGATGCGGGGGAAATCGATGAAGCGCGGATAGGCGGAGCCGCCAGCGATGATCAGCTTGGGCTTATGCTCACGTGCCAGGCGTTCCAGCTCCTCGTAATCCAGCAACCCATCCTCGGCGCGCACGCCGTACTGGACGGCGTTGAACCATTTGCCGGAGAGGTTGGGCGCGGCGCCATGGGTGAGATGCCCGCCAGCAGCCAGGGACATGCCCAGAATGGTGTCACCCGGCTTCACCAGCGCCAGCAATACGGATTGATTGGCCTGGGAACCTGAATTGGCCTGCACATTGGCGAAACCGGCGCCGAAGATCTTCTTGGCGCGCTCGATGGCCAGGGTCTCGACCTCATCGGAGGGGCCGCAGCCGCCATAATAGCGCTTGCCGGGATAGCCTTCGGCATATTTGTTGGTGAAGACCGAGCCTTGCGCGGTGAGAACGGCTGCGGAGACGATGTTCTCCGAGGCGATCAGTTCGATGCCATCCTGCTCGCGGGCGAGCTCGCGGCCGATGATGGCGGAGACTTCCGGATCGATTTCCGCCAGCGGGGCGGTGAAGAAGCGTTGCAGGCGCGGCGCGAAAACCTGATCGTTCATGGCGTGGGTTCCGTGATCTGATTGAGTTTGGCAAGGCGGCGCTCATGCCGGCCGCCTTCGAATTCGGTACCGAGGAAAGCACGTAGAATGTCCAGCGCCACCTCCTCACCGATGATCCGCGCGCCGAGGGCCAGCACATTGGCATCGTTATGCGCGCGGGTCAGGCGGGCGGTGGTGACATCATGCACCAGCCCGCAGCGAATACCTCGGTGGCGGTTGGCGGCGATGGACATGCCGATGCCGGTGCCACAGACCAGGATACCGAAATCTGCCCGCTTCTCCTCGACCGCGGCACAGACTGCCTGGGCAAAATCGGGGTAATCGACGCTGGCGGAACCGTCCGTGCCGTAATCCCGCACCTCATGCCCAGCCTCAACAAGCGCTGCCGCAAGCCGGTTCTTCAGCGCAACGCCACCATGGTCGGCGCCGAGCGCCAGAATCAAAGAACGAGTCATAGTGCCCCCTTACCATGTGGGTCGGGCGATTGAAAATCATCGTTCCGGAATGGCTGATCTTTTTGCGAGGATCAATTGCCCGATGCGCCCGGCGCATTAGCAGCGGCAAGCTGCTCCTGCGCTGGGGCAGGCCCCAGCATCGCCAGGGCCGCTTTGGCCTGCGGCACGCCGGAGCGATCGGCCTTGAGGAAATTTTGTGCTGCCAGGGGCAGGTTCTGCGGCACGCCAAGCCCCTGGGCGTAACAGAAACCGAGTGCGAGGAAGGCCGGGCCGAAATTCCGGGCGGCGGCCTGGGAAAACAAGGCTTCACCGCGCGGCTGATCCTGCGGCACGCCCTGGCCATAGAGATAAAGATAGCCCAATGCCGTTTGCCCCGCCGCGTCCGACTGCGCGGCGGCGCGTGAAAACCAGAGCGCGGCGGAGGCATCGTCCCGCGCTATGCCAAGGCCGGTCTGATAGGCGAAGCCGAGGCTGGTCTGGGCGGGAGCGAAACCGCTAAGGGCCGCGGCCCGGTACCAGGCTGTGGCGAGGGCGGCATCCGGCGCCACGCCACGGCCGGTCTGATAGGCCCGGCCGGTGGCGAATTCCGCCTCGATATTACCCGCCCTCGCCGCCTGCTCGTAGAGTGTGAAGGCGGCCTTGTCGTCCTTTGGCAGGGTGATTTCATCCTGGGTCCGCTGGCTGTCCAGCAAGGTCGCGAGGGCATAGGCTGCATCCGCCTCCCCGGTTGCGGCACGGCTTTGCAGCGCCGCCAGGGCGTCAGCCTCATAAGCGGCGCGGGACAAGAGACCCGACACAGGCACCAGAACCGGTGCCGCCGTGGGGGTGGGAGAGAGAACGGGTGCCGAGGCCGCTGGAGCATGAGAGGATGGAACAACAGGCAGCGTCTCAGCCTGCCGCATAACTGTAAGAATGGGCGGATGCGGCGCCTGTCGCGGCAGCGACACCACTGCCAGGCAGCCCATGACCAGAATGGCACCCAGCAAGCCAACCCAGGAACGCTTTCCCGCTTGCTTGGCGGCCACCGCCGTGGCGGCAGCGGGCGGGGTATGAAAGCCAGCCCGGATTTGTTCGTAGATCCGGGCCTGGGCAGAGGGTTCGAGTGCTAGGGCGGCGCGCAGGTCGGCACGGGTGATGCCGGCCGGAAGTTTCGACATACCACCAGCGAAAGCCTGGGCGAAAATGGTGGCGAGCACCGCCTCCGGTCCCAAGCGCTGTGCCAAGCTTTCAGACATTCTGCCTTTGGTTTCGCCCTGTTATTGCCCGCGGCAGCCGGATGCTGCACGCCAAAGCAGGTTATCCCGTAAATCGGAGTCGCGCACGCCCCAATTTGTCTGATCTCATGGCCAGCGCGGGCTGAGCATATTCTCTGCTGCGCCCCGTCGCCAGAGCGGGGCAAATTGAGGTAGCATCCGGCCATGCTTGGACAGAAATTTCCCAATACGCGGCTGCGCCGCAACCGGTTCGACGATGCCACCCGCAGGATGGTGGCTGAGCAGAAGCTCTCGGTCGACGATCTGATCTGGCCGATTTTCATCCGCGAGGGCAGTGGCAGCATCGAGGTCGCGGCGATGCCGGGTGTCTACCGCGCCGGCCTGGACGGGCTGGCCGCCCATGTGGAGGAGGCGGCTAAGTTGAACATCCCTGCCCTCGCGCTGTTTCCCGCAACCCCGGCGGAATTGAAGAACGCCGAGGGCTCCGAGGCGCTGAACCCAGAGAATCTGATGTGCCGCGCGGCAAGGCTGCTGAAGCGCGAGTTCCCGCAAATGGCGCTGGTGGGGGATGTGGCGCTCGACCCCTACACGGACCATGGCCATGACGGAGTGATCCGCGACGGCTATATCGCCAATGATGAAAGCGTGAAAATCCTGGAACAGCAGGCGGTGAACCAGGCCGAGGCGGGAATCGATTTCATTGCCCCCTCCGACATGATGGATGGGCGGATCGGAGCACTGCGGGAGACGCTGGATAAGAAGGGGCTGATCCATACGCGCATCATGAGCTACGCGGCGAAATATGCCTCGGCCTTCTACGGCCCCTTCCGGGACGCGATTGGCAGCCAAGGCGCGTTGAAGGGCGATAAGAAGACCTATCAGATGAATCCGGCCAACTCGGACGAGGCGCTGCGCGAAGTGGCGATGGATATCGCCGAGGGGGCTGACATGGTGATGGTGAAACCGGGCCTGCCCTATCTGGACATCATTCGCCGGGTGAAGGACCAGTTCGGCGTGCCGGTTTTCGCCTATCAGGTCTCGGGCGAATATTCGATGATCGAGGCAGCCGCGCGCAATGGCTGGCTGGACCATGACAAGGCGATGATGGAAGCGCTGCTCTGCTTCAAGCGGGCGGGCTGTTCTGGTATCCTCACCTATCACGCCGTGCAGGCGGCGCGGATCTTGGAGGGTAAATGAGCCTTTGGCCCGGCGCGCAGCGTCCTGACCTTTCCGGTAAGATGGCGATCGTCACCGGGGCAAATAGCGGCATAGGGTTTTATGCCGCGCTGGAATTTGCCCGTGCCGGAGCGGATGTTATTCTGGCCTGCCGCAGCGCCGCGCGCGGCGGCAAGGCGGTTGCCGAAATTGAAGCGCAGGCCCCTGGCCGCGCCAGGCTGGAATTGCTGGATTTGGCGGATTTCGCCTCGGTCCATGATTTTGCCGCCAGGGTAAAGGAACGCCATGGCGAGGTCGATATTCTGCTGAACAATGCCGGAGTGATGGCCCCGCCCGCCCGCCAGACCACCGTCCAGGGGTTTGAGCTGCAATTCGGGGTGAACTTTCTGGGACATTTCCTGCTCACTGCCCTGCTGCTGGAGCCGGTGATGAACGCAAAGGCGCCACGGATCATCCAGGTCTCGTCCGTCGCGCACCGGCAGGGGGAGGTGGTGTGGGGAGATTTGCAGTCCGAGCGCCAATACCGTGCCTGGAATGCCTACCGGCAAAGCAAGCTCGCCATGCTTATCTTCGCCGAGGAGCTAGGCCGCCGGGCGGCACAAGGCGGCTGGGGCGTGCTCTCCCTGGCGGCGCATCCCGGCATCGCGGCGACGGAGCTGGTGGCCAACGGGCCGGGGCGGAACAGCCTGATTGCGCTGTTGCAGAAGATCGGCGCGCCCTTCGTGCAGCAACCCGCGGACGCCGGGGCCTGGCCGCTGATTCTGGCGGCGGTTGATGCTTCAGCGCGGCAGGGCGGCTATTACGGGCCACAGGGCTGGCTTGAATTCCGTGGACCGCCAGGGCCAGCAAAAATCGAACCGAAAGCTTTGGATAAAGCAGCAGGCCAAAAGCTTTGGGCAATTGCCGAGCAATTGACGGGCGTGGCCCTCAGACTCTCCCCGTAAGGGCGGCGCGCAGCACGGAAAGACGATCCTTAACGCCACGCGGCGCGTAGGGGTGGCCGAGATCATACCGGACGAAAGCGGCGGGTGCCCAGGCGGCGAAGGCGCTACGTGGCGCCCTGGCCGCCAGCAGGCTGCGGGCCTGTGCGGCCAGAGTTTCCGGCGTGGTGCCGTCCGCGGGCAGCAAGGAACGCTCCTGCCGGGCCAGAAAGGGGGCCGCGCGCAAGATGCCGGAGATGGCATAGGCGGTGCCGAGATCCTCGACTGCCTGGCTATCCACCCCCAGAATTTTGCCCGCACCGCGCGCAAGCCGCCCGCCCGTGCCGCGCGCATAGGCGAGGAAGGCGGGCAGATCAGGGATATTATCATCCGCCTCGGTTTCGCGGGCATCGATCAGCGCCAGCAGATCCTCCCGCGGCAGCAGGCCGGCATCGAGCGCATCGGAGAGCGGGGTGGCCAGCTCGTGTTTTTTGCGTTGGCCCTGCACGACCTCGCGCCACCATTGCAGGCGGATGAGGGCGAGCATCGGGTTGCTTGCCACCTCGCGGGCGCGGGCGAGTTCGTGATTGAAAAGATAGAGAAGCGCCAGTCTCTCCCGCATCCCAGGCGGGGCGAAGAGAACCGAGAAATGCCGGTCGGGATCGGCACGGCGTAGACGGGATAAAAGACTATCGTCGCTTGACGGAGGCATGAACACTCCATAGCTAATCGAGGCGGCGAAACAAATTGGAGTGTGCCAACATGGCGTTTGAACTGCCTTCCCTCCCCTATACCACCTCCGCGCTGGCCGAGGCCGGCATGTGCCAGGAAACGCTGGAGCTGCATCACGGCAAGCATCACCAGGCCTATGTGACGGCGCTGAACGGCTTCGTTGAAAAGAACGCCGACCTGCAGGGCAAATCTCTCGAGGAGATCGTGGCCCTTTCCTACAACAAGCCGGATCTGGCGCCGGTGTTCAACAATGCCGGACAGCATTGGAACCATATCCTGTTCTGGAAAAATCTGAGCCCGGCTGGCGGCAAGATCCCCGGCAAGCTGGAAAAGAAGATCGACGAGGATTTCGGCTCCGTCGACGCTTTCAAGGACGCCTTCAAGGCTGCGGGCGTGGGCCAGTTCGGCTCCGGTTGGGCCTGGCTGGTGCTGGCCGCCGACGGGAAGCTGAAGATCACCAAGACCCCGAACGGCTCCAACCCGCTCGCCACTGGCGAGGGCAAGGTGCTGTTGGCGCTGGATGTGTGGGAGCACAGCTATTATCTGGACTTCCGCAACCGCCGCCCGGACTACATCACCAACTATCTGAACAAGCTGGCGAATTACGAGTACGCCGAAGCCCAGCTCTGAACTGAACTGCTCCAGGAAAGCCCCCGGCGCCCATGGCCCGGGGGTTTTTCGTGGCCTTACAGTGTCTTGACGAAATAGCGAACCTTTTTGCCGCCAGACAGCTCGGCACTGCCGGCCTGGACGAAGCCGAGACGGGCGTGGAACGCATCAGAAGCGGGGTTAGGTGGAAACTCATTCACCTCGCACACGGCGAGCGTATGACCAGCCGCACGTGCTGCCTGAAAAAAAGCATCATATAGCGCCGCCGCATGGCCACGCCCGCGCGCGGCCGGTGCCGTCACCACGCGATCAATATAGACGAATTTCAAAAACCGCTTGCGAAACCAGAGGAAATTTTCCGAATCATAATCCGCCTGCTGGTCGAAGGCGATGAGAAACGCATCCGCCTCATTGATTGCGGCAGCGTAGAAGGATTGTTCGAGGAGTTTCCGGAAACGGCCGGCATCAGCGTAGGATAATTCCTCGGCATGATCGTTGTTGAGGTTGCAAAGGGCCTCAAAGGCGGGGGATTCCGAAGACAATAATGTCAGCATGGAGACTTGCGTTGCATGGGCCGACCCGCCCTGACAAGGCTGGAATTGGAGACACCAGCCTTGCCAAAGACGATGAGCTGTGGGTCAGCAATCCAGCGTGGCCTGCCGCTCCCACTCGGAAAGATGCGCTGCGTAAGCGTTCCATTCGCCGTGCTTAAGCTTGGTATAGGAAGTGACGAAGGAATCCCCCAGAGCACCCTTCAGGGTTTCAGAAGCCTCCAGCGCCCGCAGCGCATCAAGCAGATTCAGGGGCAGGCGCTTGGCATCCTTCACCATATGGCCATCGGTATACATGTTGATGTCCAGCCGTTTGCCGGGGTCGGTCTTCTTTGCGATGCCATCTAGACCTGCGGCCAGGATGGAGGCTTGCAAGAGATAGGGGTTCACCGCGCCATCCGCCAGACGCATCTCAAACCGGCCTGGCTCGGGAATGCGGATCATGTGGGTGCGGTTATTGCCTGAATAGGTAACCGTGTTTGGCGCCCAGGTAGCGCCAGAGATGGTCCGCGGAGCATTGATCCGTTTATAGCTGTTCACGGTGGGGTTGGTGAGGGCAGCCAGCGCATCGGCATGCCGGATGACGCCGCCGATGAAGCTATAGCCGAGCTTTGAGACGCCCAACTCGCCCGCCTCATCCTCGAACAGATTCTCTTCGCCCTTCCAGAGCGAGACATGGCTGTGACAGCCAGACCCAGTGAGGCCAAGGAAGGGTTTGGGCATGAAGGTTGCGCGCAACCCATGCTTTTCGGCAATGGACTTGGCCATAAACTTAAAGAACACATGCCTGTCTGCGGTGATCAGCGCATCGTCATAATTCCAGTTCATCTCGAACTGGCCATTTGCGTCCTCGTGATCGTTCTGGTACGCGCCCCAGCCAAGCTCCAGCATCGCATCGCAGATCTCGGTGATGACATCGTAGCGGCGCAGCAGGGCGCCCGCGTCATAACAAGGCTTAGAACCGGTATCGAGCTTGTCGGCAATGGCGCTGCCATCTGGCAGGGTAAGAAAGAACTCACATTCCACGCCGCTTTTCATCTGAAAACCGGCTTCCGCCGACTGTGCCATAACCCGTTTCAGCACATTACGCGGGCCCTGTTCCACCTTCTTGCCATCCATGTAGATGTCGGAGGCCAGCCAGCCGACTTCTTTTTTCCAGGGCAAGGGCGTGAGGGTCGTGGGATCTGGCAGCGCGAACATGTCGGAATCCGCCGGAGACATGTCGAGCCATGTCGCGAAGCCCGCGAAACCGGCACCGTTCTTCTGCATCCCCGCGATGGCGGGAGCCGGAACCAGCTTGGCGCGCTGACTGCCGAAAAGGTCGGTATAGGAAATCAGAAAATATTTTAGTCCGAGTTCTTTCGCCTTTTCGGCCAGCTTAATCGCCATTGTCGTATCTTACACCCTTGTTAGAAATTCTTGTGCTAGAAATTCCTGCCGGGAACCCAGTTCGTGCCAGCCAGAGGGACCTGCGCCATGGCGGAAGCCTCCAGCGTCAGCGCCACCAGATCCTCCGGCTCGAGATTATGCAGATGGCTCTTGCCACAGGCGCGCGCTATGGTTTGCGCCTCCAGTGTGAGCACGGAGAGATAATTGGCAAGCCGGCGCCCGGCCTTCACGGGGTCAAGCCGTGCTGCAAGCGCCGGGTCCTGCGTGGTGATGCCGGCGGGGTCGCGCCCCTCATGCCAATCGTCATAAGCGCCGGCGGTGGTGCCAAGTTTCTTGTACTCGTCCTCGAATTCCGGCGAGTTATCGCCCAGCGCGATCAGCGCGGCCGTGCCGATGGCCACCGCGTCCGCGCCCAGCGCAATCGCCTTGGCCACGTCGGCCCCCGTGCGGATACCGCCGGAGACGATGAGCTGAACCTTGCGGTGCATGCCCAGATCCTGCAGCGACTGCACGGCGGGACGGATGGCGGAGAGGATGGGAATGCCGACCTGTTCGATGAACACTTCCTGCGTGGCGGCTGTGCCTCCCTGCATACCATCCAGCACCACCACATCCGCACCGGCCTTCACCGCCAGCGCAATGTCATAATAGGGCCGCGAGGCACCGACCTTCACATAGATCGGTTTTTCCCAATTGGTCAGCTCACGCAGTTCGAGGATTTTGATTTCCAGATCGTCAGGCCCAGTCCAGTCAGGATGGCGGCAGGCGGAACGCTGATCAATGCCTTCGGGCAGGTTGCGCATCTTTGCCACGCGGGCGGAAATTTTTTGCCCCAGCAGCATACCGCCACCACCGGGCTTAGCGCCCTGCCCCACCACGACTTCAATGGCATCCGCCTTGCGCAAATCGGCAAGGTTCATGCCGTAGCGGGACGGCAGGTATTGATAGACCAGCGTCTGCGAGTGGCCACGCTCCTCCGGTGTCATACCGCCATCGCCTGTGGTCGTGGAGGTGCCGACGGCAGTGGCGCCACGCCCCAGAGCTTCCTTGGCGTTGCCGGAAAGCGCGCCAAAGGACATGCCCGCAATGGTGACGGGTGTTTTCAGATGAATCGGCTTCTTAGCGAAACGCGTGCCCAGCACGACATCCGTACCGCATTTCTCGCGGTAGCCTTCCAGCGGATAGCGGGAGATGGAGGCGCCGAGGAACAGCAAGTCATCAAAATGCGGGAGCTTGCGCTTGGTGCCGCCGCCGCGGATGTCATAGATGCCGGTGGCCGCGGCGCGCTGGATCTCGGCAATGGTATGCGGATCAAAGGTCGAGGAAAAGCGCGGCAAAGTCTGCGGAATATGGGTCACGGGCGTGTCGTTCATGGTCAGTACGCACCTGCGTTGTCGACATGGAAATGATAGAGGGTGCGGGCAGAGCCGTAGCGTGTGAAGCTCTCCACGCTATCTTCGAAGCCGGCCTTCTTTAGCAGATCGGCGAGAATGATTTTATCCTCTTCCGTCATCTCCTTCTTCTCGCAATCAGCTCCCAGGCTGGCGACCTTGCCTTTGACAAAAAGCCTTGCCTCGTAGAGAGAATCGCCCAACGCATCGCCCGCATCGCCGCAGACCACCAGATTGCCGCTCTGGGCCATGAAGGCGCTCATATGACCGACACTACCCTTTACCACGATGTCGATCCCCTTCATGGAGATGCCGCAGCGGGCGGAGGCATTGCCGTCGATAACCAGCAGGCCACCATGGGCCGTGGCACCAGCGGATTGGCTGGCATCGCCTTTCACATGCACAAGGCCAGACATCATGTTTTCAGCAACGCCCGTGCCGGCATTGCCGGTGATCGTAATGGTGGCACCATCATTCATGCCCGCGCAATAATAACCGGCGTGGCCTTCAATGGTGACCGAGACAGGCACGGTGAGGCCCACGGCGATGGCGTGGCCGCCTTGTGGGTTCAGGATTGTCCAGGCCGTCCGGTTGGTATCAGCAGGCAATGCTTGCAGAGTTTCATTCAATTCTCGCAGACCTGCTGAAGCAAGATCAAAGGTCACTGTTTCTTCCATGGTCTTTGGCAATGCCGCACTCACGCCGCGCGCTCCCAGAAATAGACTTTCGCTGGCTCCGGCTCGAACAGGCGCGCTTTCTCAATGCCAGGCAGGCCGGCAAGGGCGCGGTATTCTGAACCGAAGGCCACATAATCATCGGTCTCGGCCATCACCGCCGGCTTGCAGGCCACGGGATCGCGCAGCACGCCGAAGCCGGTTTCCGTGCCGACAACAAAAGTGTAGAAGCCATCAAGGTCTTTTAATGCCGAGTTCAACGCCTCATCCAGCTTGGCACCTTCGCGCAGCTTATAAGAGAGATAGCCCGCCGCAACCTCGGTATCATTCTGCGTGGCGAACTGGATGCCTTCGCGGATCAATGTGCGCCGGACATCGTTATGATTCGACAGCGAGCCATTATGCACCAGGCATTGATCCGTGCCGGTAGAGAACGGGTGCGCGCCTTCCGTCGTCACGGCCAATTCGGTTGCCATACGGGTATGACCAATGGCATGGGTGCCGGACATGCCGGAGAGACCAAAGCGGGTACCCACCTCCTCCGGCAGGCCGATGCCCTTGAACAGCTCCATGCGGCTTCCGACGGACACGATCGTGAGTTCCGGATGGCGCTCCAGGGCGTTACGAATTTCCGCCTCGCGCGCGGCGGGAACGCTGATCACCGCATGATCATCATGCTCGGTTACGACCGCATCCAGCTTCGCGGGCAGAGACAGCGCATCAAAGCCGGGCCGGATGCGCACAGTGAATTTGACATGCCCAGGCGTGGCGGCACCATAGATCGCAAAGCCTGCCAAATCAGGCCCGCGCTCGGTCAGCACGTTCAGCATATTCGTCATCAGCGCGCCCAGATGCGGCTCTAAAACTGGGTTTTTCAGGAATAGTCCGGCAATCCCACACATGCTGACCAAGTCTCCTTTCGACTTCGTTCACGTTACAGGAGCAGGTTTGCCTCGTCAACCATCAAGAATAAACAATTCTTTTCAGGAAACTGATCCCGGCGGGATTGAAGATGCCGTTCGCGCACCGGTTGAATTCCCGCAGCTTTATCCAATATCGGTCGCGCATTTCTCAAACCGGGAGTCTACAATGCTTATTTGTACCGGCTTCGGGGCCACCGGCCCCACCACTCCGCTATCCCCTCTCACCTTCAACCGCCGAGATGTCGGCCAGAACGACGTTGAAATCGAGATCATGTTCTGTGGTGTTTGCCATTCGGACATTCATTTTACACGCGATGAGTGGCACTTCACGCAGTATCCGGCCGTGCCGGGGCATGAGATCGTCGGCCGGGTGAAGAGTGCCGGCACCGGGGTGAGCAAATATAAGGTCGGCGATATCGTCGGGGTTGGCTGTATGGTCAATAGCTGCCGCAGTTGCGGTGCGTGTCAGGAAGGGCTCGAGCAATATTGCGCAGAGGGCCTGAGCGGCCAAACTTATGGCGGCATTGATAAGGTCATCAACGAACCCTCCAAGGGCGGTTATTCGGATCGAATCGTCGTCGATGAGAATTTTGTACTGCGCGTGCCGGAAACTCTGGACCCGGCGGCGGCTGCCCCACTGCTTTGCGCCGGCATCACCCTCTATTCGCCGCTGCGCCACTGGGGCGCTGGGCCGGGCAAGAAGGTGGGCATCATCGGGCTGGGCGGCCTTGGCCATATGGGCGTGAAACTGGCCCATGCGATGGGAGCTGAAACCGCCTTGTTCACCACTTCTGCCAGCAAGGTTGAGGATGCAAGGAAGCTCGGCGCCAGTCTGGCTATTCTCTCCAAGGATGAGACGCAGATGGCCGAACATGCCGAGAGTTTTGATCTGATCATCGACACGGTCTCAGCCTCGCATGATCTCGCGCCGTATTTCAACTTGCTGAAGCGCGACGCCACTATGGTGCAGGTCGGCGCGCCGGAGCATCCGCTTCCCATCCCTGTTTTTCCACTGCTGATGCGCCGCCGCAACTTCGCCGGATCGATAATTGGCGGCATCAAGGAGACCCAGGAGATGCTGGATTTCTGCGGTAAGCATAACATCGCCGCTGATATCGAGATGATCCCGATCCAGAAGATCAATGAGGCCTATGAGCGCATGCTGAAAAGTGATGTAAAATACCGTTTCTGCATCGACATGGCGACGCTGAAAGCCGCCTGAAGCGGACCAAGCCAGGAAAAGCGCGCCTTTCGGGGCGCGCTATTTTTATACCGGCGTCCTGGAGGAAATAGCGTTGCACGGGAGGCAGCACGCTTGACTTCACCGGGTGAATGATGGTTTTTGCAGCCTCGCTGGAGGGGGATTCATCCCCACGCCGCCTTGGTCAGAGCCTGTAGCTCAGTGGTAGAGCAACCGACTTTTAATCGGTTGGCCGTGGGTTCGACCCCCACCGGGCTCACCAAGCCAAGTTCACCTGCATGTGTAACCCATCCTGGAAACAATATAAATCGGGCCACAATCGGCATCGTCACGGGATTGCAGGCGGAGGCACATTGGCTGCGCAACGCGGGATTTATGGTCCGGGCCGGAGGTGGCACGCCGCAGGGGGCCATGGAGGCGGCGCAGATACTCGTGGAGGCTGGTGCCCAGGCCCTGATCAGCTTCGGCCTGGCCGGAGGGCTGCTACCGGGCCTGAAGCCAGGTGCGGTTTTGATTCCTTCAACAATCATACACGCTGCACACACCTATTCTTGCGACAGCCAGTTAATGGAATTTCTGGGCGGCGCGACTCCGGGGGCAATGCTCGCCGGGCAGAAAATTGCCGCCACGGCCCTAGCTAAGACACAACTCTATCAATACAGCCATGCAATAGCGGTCGATCTCGAATCCGGATCCGTGGCGAAGGCCGCTGAAGATCATCATCTGCCTTTTGCAGTCTTGCGCGCGGTGGCCGACCCGGCAGAGCGGGATCTGCCGCCCGCGGCCATGGTGGCGCTGAGGGAGGATGGCAGCCTGGACATCATCCGGCTCACACGTTCCATCGCCAAGCGGCCATGGCAAATTCCAGGGCTTATGGCCGTCGGGCGGGATGCCAAGGCGGCCCGGAGGGCGTTGCTGGAACGGCTAAAAATGCTCCCGGCCGAGCTTTAAGGCCGACCGGGAGCGGAGACTTACTCTGCCGGGAGGGCGGCAGCCTGCTTTGCGGTATGGATTTCAGCCATCTTGCTCTCCACATGCTTGGAGAACACGAACTCGGCCTTGCGAGCCTTGTCGAGCGGAATGTCCCTGGCCATGGCGCCCTCGGTCTTGATACCACCCAGCGCCACTTTGGCGATCTTCCAGGGGTTCTTGATGGAATCCATGACCGCGGTGGCTTCAAAACCGGAATGCACCATGCAATCCGAGCATTTTTCGTAATTTCCGACGCCGTATTTATCCCAGTCGGTGGTTTCCATCAGCTCCTTGAAGCTCTTGGCATAGCCCTCCCCCAGCAGATAGCAGGGGCGCTGCCAGCCGAAGACGTTGCGGGTCGGATTGCCCCAGGGCGTGCAGGCATAGGAT
Organism: uncultured Pseudomonadota bacterium; assembly: GCA_963794625.1. Lineage (GTDB taxonomy): Bacteria > Pseudomonadota > Alphaproteobacteria > Acetobacterales > Acetobacteraceae > Acidocella. The sequence continues at coordinate 771,082 of CAWCEU010000008.1, read as the reverse complement.
TGGTTGCCGGCCAGAAAGTCCAGGAACAAAGGCGACTGGGTGAATTTCCACACCTTGCCGCGCTTCTTGCTTTCCTTGCCGCGGCGGAAAATGGCGCGAAACAATTCCTTGGTGCGCTGGCGGTTAAGGAAATGCTCCTGATCCGGCGCGCGCTCATAAGCATAGCCAGGGGAGGTCATTACCCCTTCAATGTCCAGGTCGGCCACGGTATCGAAGAATTTCGCCACCCGGTCCGGATCGGCGCCATCGAACAGGGTGCAGTTGATGGAGGTGCGGAAGCCCTTGGATTTGCTGAGCTTGATCGCATCCACCGCCCGCTCATACACGCCGTCCTGGTCGACGGAGCGGTCATGCATCTCCTTGTCGCCGTCCAGATGGATGTCCCAGCAGAAATTCTTGTGAGGCTTGTACTGGTCGATCTTTTTTTCCAACAGGAGCGCATTGGTGCACAGGATCACGAACTTGCCCATCTTGAGATAGGCCTCGACAATCTGCGGCATCTCGCGGTGCAGCAGCGGCTCGCCGCCGGCGATAGCGATGATCGGCGCCGGACATTCCTCGGCGGCCTGGATCGCATCCGCCACCGAGATGCGCTGGTTCAGGATTTCGTTCGGATAATCGATCTTGCCACAGCCCTGGCAAGCCAGGTTGCAGCGGAAGAGAGGCTCCAGCATCAGCACCAGCGGATAGCGCTTATTGCCGCTCAGATGCTGCTTCAGGATGTAAGTCCCGACGCGGAAAGCCTGATTCAGCGGTACACCCATTTTATATATCCTTAAACTTCAGCCACTTCGGCCGGGAGTTTGAACTTCACGTCTTCCGGCGTACCCGCCAGCAGCTCGATCTCCACCCGGCCGAATTGCTTCAGCCCCTCGATCACGCCCTGCACCAGCACCTCCGGTGCGGAGGCACCAGCGGTGAGCCCCACTTTGGTCACGCCCTGGAACCAGTCGGCTTGCAAGGCGCTCGCATCGTCAATCAAATAGGCCGGCCGCCCGAGTTCGGCACCGATCTCTCGCAGCCGGTTGGAATTGGAAGAATTTTTGCTTCCGACGACCAAAATCAAGTCCACCAGCTCAGCCAAATGATGCACGGCCTCCTGGCGGTTCTGGGTGGCGTAGCAGATATCCTTAACATCCGGGCCAACAATGGCGGGGAAACGGAGCTTCAGGGCTGCAATGATGCCGCGCGTGTCGTCGACGGACAGAGTTGTCTGCGTGATGTAGGACAGCTTCTCAGGATCCTTGACCTGAAGCTTTTCCGCGTCCTCGACCGTCTGGACAAGGTACACGGTGCCGTCGATCTGACCGATAGTGCCCTCGACCTCTGCGTGCCCTGCATGGCCGATCAGCACGATCTCGCGGCCCTGGGCAGCATAGCGGCGGCCCTCCGCGTGAACCTTGGCCACCAGCGGGCAGGTGGCGTCGATCACCGGCAAGGTACGGTCGGCTGCGGCCTGCACCACTTTACGGGCCACACCATGAGCGGAAAACACCGTCCAGGCGCCTTCTGGCACCTCGTCCAGTTCGTCCACGAATACCGCGCCGCGGGAGCGCAGATCCTCGACTACATGGCGGTTATGCACGATCTCATGGCGCACATAGATCGGCGGGCCGAACTTGGTCAGGGCCCGCTCCACGATGTCGATCGCCCGCTCCACTCCCGCGCAAAAACCGCGCGGCTGGGCGAGAATAATTCGCAATGTCTTCGGGGGCTGTGAGCCGTCCATATATCTCTATCCTGTTGCCTGTGCGTCACGCCGCAACGCATTCTCATCCCTGCAATAGGTCATTGCCTCTACAATCTGCAAGCTTGGGCTTATGGTATTCTTCAATCTCCAGCAAAAATCCGGGGGTTGGCAGATCACGGTTCCAAGAGTGGCTTCTGGCTTTTCCTGTCATGGTCGCTTATGTGTCTCTGATGGACGGGGTAATGACCGCCATTCCGAATCGGATTTGGGCGTTTATGAACGGGTTAAAGCGGATGACGGGGACAAGTATGGGGATGAAGACGACGCGGCGCGCTGGAGGATATTGCTGATGCCGCCAAAAACCCCCTTGCTCGACCGGGTGAATATTCCCGCTGATCTGCGCAATTTTTCCACAGACCAGTTGAAGCAGCTGGCGGATGAGCTGCGGGCCGAGACCATTGATACCGTCTCCGTCACTGGCGGGCATCTGGGCTCCTCCCTTGGCGTGGTGGAGCTGACCGTCGCCATCCATGCTGTGTTCGACACCCCACGTGACCGGCTGATCTGGGATGTCGGGCATCAATGCTACCCGCATAAGATCCTGACGGGCCGCCGGGACAGGATTCGCACGCTGCGCCAGCCGGGCGGCCTCTCCGGCTTCACCCGCCGCTCTGAGAGCGAGTACGATCCCTTCGGCGCCGCGCATTCCAGCACCTCGATTTCGGCCGGACTCGGCATGGCCGTAGCCCGCGACCTGAAGCACGAGGAGCCGCCCCGCAACGTTATCGCCGTGATCGGCGATGGCTCGATGAGCGCTGGCATGGCCTATGAGGCGATGAACAATGCCGGGGCTATGAAGTCCCGCCTTATCGTCATTCTGAACGATAATGACATGTCGATTGCGCCACCGGTCGGTGCCATGAGCGCCTATCTTTCCACCCTGATCTCGTCGCGCAGCTTCCTCTCCCTGCGGGATTTCGCGGCGAAGATGGCCAAGCGCTTCCCTCGGCCCATCGAGCGCACGGCCCGCAAAGCTGAAGAATATGCGCGCGGTATCCTTACCGGCGGTACTTTGTTCGAAGAGCTGGGCTTCTATTACGTCGGGCCGATCGACGGCCATAATATGGAGCACCTGCTGCCTGTATTGCGTAATTTGCGCGATTCGGACGCGCAGGCCCCGCTGCTGCTGCATGTGGTGACACAAAAAGGTAAGGGCTACGCTCCGGCGGAGGCCGCCGGTGACAAGTATCACGGCGTTTCCAAATTCAACGTTGTCACCGGTGAGCAGAAAAAAGCGCCGCCCGGACCGCCCACCTACACCAACGTTTTCGCCAAGGCGCTGATCGCCGAGGCGGAACAGAATCCAAGCATCGTGACCGTGACGGCGGCCATGCCCGGCGGTACCGGGCTAGACAAATTCGCTCAAAAATTCCCGGACCGCATGTTCGATGTGGGCATTGCCGAACAGCATGCCGTAACCTTCGCCGCCGGCATGGCAACCGAAGGCATGGCCCCATTTTGCGCGATCTACTCAACCTTCCTGCAGCGCGGGTACGACCAGCTGGTGCATGACGTGGTGCTGCAGAGCCTGCCGGTGCGCTTCGCCATGGACCGCGCCGGATTGGTGGGTGCCGATGGCGCCACCCATGCCGGAGCCTATGATCTCTGCTTCCTCGGCCCTATGCCACGCATGGTCATCATGGCTCCCTCCGATGAAGCCGAGCTAATGCATTGCGTTGCCACCGCCGCCGCGATTGACGACCGGCCCTCCGCCTTCCGCTACCCGCGTGGCGAGGGGTTGGGCGTGGAGCTGCCCGCGCGTGGCACGCCATGGGAGATCGGCAAAGGCCGGATCCTGCGTGAAGGTGGACGCATTGCCGTCCTGGTTCTCGGCACAAGGCTGGCGGACGCGCTAACCGCAGCGGATGAGCTAGCCGCCAGAGGCTTCCCAGCCACGGTGGCGGATGCGCGCTTCATGAAACCTCTGGATACAGCCCTGGTCGACCAGCTGGCTAAAAATCATGAAGTGCTGATCACCCTCGAGGAGGGCGCGGCCGGCGGCTTCGGCGCCGCCGTTGCGCAGCACCTCGCCTGGAGCGGCGCTTTTGATAAGGGGCTGAAATTCAGGCCGATGACGCTGCCGGACAGGCTGATCGACCATAACACCCCAGCGGTGCAGCTGATCGAGGCAGGGTTATCCGCCCAGCATATCGTAACGCACGCACTTTCGGCGCTCGGTGTCCAATCTCTCCACGATTTTGCCGCCGTTCCGGCCCAATAAGGAGCGTATATGCGGAGCATGACACAGGTTTTTCGCTCCCCCGTGCTGGCGCTCACTGCCAGCCTGCTTCTTATGCCTGCGGCTTTTGCCGCCGATTCAGCTGCCAGCGCACCAGTCTCCGCGCTGGATAGTGCCCTGATATCGGCCATGAAATCTGCCTCCGCAGGGCAGAATTTCCAGACCCGGTACAAGGTGCTGGCGCCTGTTATCGAGCAGGCCTACGACCTGCCTGAAGTAACCAAGAACTCCGTTGGATTCCTATGGTCTACCCTGCCCGCCGGTCAGCAGAGTGAGCTGATTGATCTATTCACTCAGTTCACTGTCTCAAGCTATGTTTCCCAATTCAGCGGGTATAGCGGCCAGGCCATTGCCGTGCTGCCGCAGGAAAAGCCACTGGGGCAGAAAAAGATCGTGGAGACCAAGCTATCCTCTCCCGACGGCAGCGGCGTGGAGATTGACTATGTTGTCGCAGATGACGGAAATGGCTGGAAAATCAACGATGTATTGCTGAACGGCACGATCAGTCAGGTGGCTGTACATGCGTCTGACTTTGCCTCCTTGGTAAAATCCGGCGATGCATCGCAGCTGATCGCCGCATTAAAATCCAAGATCAAGACGCTCCAGGGCAGCTAAACTGTGTCTGGCTGCCCTTTATCCTGTAACATCCTCTGAATCCTTGCAAATACTGGCCATACTTACCGCTTTGCTGGCTCTCCTTGGGGGTGCGCAATTATTGATCGGCGCACGCTTGGTCGAGCGCTTTTGCGCTATGGCGGCGGCCGCCCCCAAGGCCAGGCCTGGGATTACGATTCTTAAACCGCTTTGCGGAGTTGACCCTCTCACCGAGCTAGCCCTCGAATCCTTCTTCTTCCTGAATTATCCAGCCTATCAGCTGGTTTTCGGGGTACAGAGCCCTACAGATCCGGTTCTGGAAATTCTGGCCAGGCTACGCGCCCGCTATCCCGCTACGGACGTTGCGCTAATGGTCAACGACACCGAGCACGGCCGGAATCGCAAGGTCTCGAATCTCATTAATATGCGTCCTCTGGCAAAGCATGAGATTTTGGTGATCTCCGATGCCGATGTGCATGTTCCGACATATTATCTGGACAGGGTCATGGCCGCCCTGGAAGAGCCGGATGCGGGTCTGGCAACCTCTATTTATACGGGCCTTCCCGGCACTACCGCGCTTGCGGCCAGGCTTGGAGCGGCACAAATGAACTATAGTTTTCTGCCCGGCATCCTTATGGCGCGCCAACTGGGCCGGCAGGATTGCATGGGACCCACCATGGCGCTTCGCAAATCCACCCTGACAGAGATCGGCGGCCTCGAGACCTTGGCTGACCATCTGGCCGATGATCAAGTGCTGGGACGGCGGGTTCTGGCGGCCGGGTACAAGATTGCGCTCGCGAACGTCATCCCCGCCACGACAGTGGCTGAGGCTGATTTTGGCGACCTATACCGGCACGAACTGCGCTGGGCGCGGACGATCCGTGCCCTTGTGCCGGCAGCCTATGCGGGTTCAATTCTGCAAATGCCGCTTATATGGGCAACACTCAGTCTTCTGCTCTCTGGTTTCGCCGTCTGGAGCCTTATTTTGTTCCTGGGCATTTGGGGGTTGCGGGTTTTAACCGCGCGGCGGATTGAGGCGGTGTTGCGCTTGCCCCGCACGAGAGATGTCTGGCTTTTCCTGTTGCGTGATTTCTTCTCCGCGATCATTTATATCGGGAGTTTTATGGGCAACCGGGTCGATTGGCGCGGGCAGTCTATGATGGCCGATTTCTGGGCGGTCCGAACCTGGTTGAGAGAGTGAGTGACAAAATGACGATGAAAACCCTATTTCTTCAGCCTCCCTCCTTCGACGGGTTCGATGGCGGAGCCGGGTCCCGCTACCAGGCGCGACGCGAAATCAAGAGCTTTTGGTTCCCAACCTGGCTGGCCCAGCCTGCCGCCCTGCTGCCTGATTCCACGCTGATCGATGCCCCGCCAGCCCGGCTGACGATGGCGGATGTACTACCGCATGCACAGACGCATCAGCTTCTGATCATCCACACCTCCACCCCCTCCTTCGGCAATGACGTGAAAGTGGCCGAGGAATTCAAGAAATTGAATCCGGGCATGATGGTCGGCTTCATCGGTGCCAAGGTGGCGGTGCAGCCGGAGGAATCGCTGGCGCGCGCCAAGGTTCTGGACTTCGTCTGCGGCAACGAGTTCGATTTCACCATTAAGGAAATTGCCGAAGGCAAGCCGCTGGCCGAGGTTCAAGGCATCTGGTGGCGCAATGAGGCCGGTGAGATCGTGAAGAACGAGGACCGCCCATTGCTGATGGACATGGATGAGCTGCCCTTCGTTGTGGATGTATACAAGAAGCATCTGAAGATGGAGGATTACTTCATCGGCTATCTGAAGCATCCTTACATCTCTATTTATACAGGCCGCGGCTGCAAATCCCATTGTACCTTCTGCCTCTGGCCGCAGACGGTAGGCGGGCACAAATACCGCACGCGCTCCGTGGAGAATGTGATCGCCGAAGTGAAGCACGCAATGGAGCTGTTCCCGAACGTGCAAGAAATTATGTTCGACGACGATACCTTCACCGACAATCTCCCGCGTGCCGAGGCGATCGCGAAGGAGCTGGGCAAACTCGGTATTTCCTGGTCCTGTAACGCCAAGGCCAATGTGCCTTATGAGACGCTAAAGATTCTGAAGGCGAACGGGCTGCGCTTGCTGCTGGTGGGCTATGAGTCCGGTAATCAGCAGATTCTGCACAACATCAAGAAGGGCATGCGCATCGAGGTGGCGAAGCGCTTCACTTCGGATTGCCACAAGCTCGGCATTAAGATCCACGGCACTTTCATTGTCGGCCTGCCCGGCGAGTCTCAGGAGACGCTGAAGGAAACGATCGCCTTCGCCAAGGAGATCAACCCGCATACCATTCAGGTGTCGCTGGCAGCTCCCTATCCCGGTACCTTCCTGTATAATCAGGCGGTGCAGGAAGGCTGGCTGGACATTGAGCATGCGGAACTGATCGACGAGCACGGCGTGCAGATAGCCCCATTGCATTATCCACATCTCTCCCACCAGGAAATTTTCAACGCGGTGGAGGAGATTTACCGCCAGTTCTATTTCCGCCCCTCCAAGATCCTGTCGATCCTGAAGGAAATGGCACTCTCACCACAGATGCTGGTACGCCGCCTTCGCGAGGGCGTCGAGTTCTTCGCATTCCTAAAGGAGCGGCAGACCACCAAAGCGGCGTAAGGAAGTTGTCTCTTGCGGCCTTTTTTAAAAAGACCGCACAAGAAAAGGCCTGGAGAGCCCAATGCTCTCCAGGCCTTTTCTATTTACCCAGAACAGAAGTTGTTAAAAACTTTCGAGTCTCAGGCCACAACCATCTTGATGATGGCATCTGGATCTTGAACCTGGCCGCTGGAACCAGCACCCTTCTTGATCTGCTGCACAGCATCCATGCCCGCCGTCACCTGGCCGACAATGGTATACTGCCCATCAAGCCAGCTACACGGGTCGAAGCAGATGAAGAACTGGCTATTGGCGGAGTTCGGGTCCTGCGTACGGGCCATGCCCACCGTGCCGGTGAGGAAGCTCGCATCTTGCGTAAATTCAGCGGGCAGATTCGGCAGCTGGCTGCCACCGGTGCCAGTATTGGTCGGATCGCCCGTCTGCGCCATGAAACCGGCGATGACGCGGAAGAATTTGCAGCCATCATAGAACCCTTGGGCAGACAGAGTGCGCAGGCGCTCGGAAGCCAACGGGGCGAGGTCAGGGCGCAGAGTAATGGTGACGTCACCATATTTCAGCGTCATTTTCAGGGTGTTTGAGGCCGTGGTGTCGGCCGTGGCTTCGCTCATGGTAGCTCCCGTTAGCAATGTGGCGGTTGCGGCAGTGATAAAGGTGCGGCGGCTTGTCATGCGTTCCCTTTCAGTTTTGCCTTGGTTTTCTCGTTAGTCAGCTTCGGTACGAAAGAGGAAATATCTCCGCCGAACGCGGCGATATCCTTCACGAAGCGCGAGGAGATGAACTGGTGGCGTTCGCTTGCCATCAGGAAGATTGTCTCGATTTCCGAATTCAGCCGGTAATTCATCCCGGCCATCTGGAATTCGTAATCAAAATCGGAAACGGCACGCAGGCCCCGGACGATCATTTTCGCCCCAACTTCCCGCGCGAAATCGATCAATAGTGAGGAAAAGGGCCGTACATCCACGATGATTCCTGATTTTTCCACGACAGGTGCCACCTCTGCCTGCACCAGCGCCACGCGCTCTTCCAGGGAGAAAATTGGCCCCTTCCCGATATTCACCGCCACACCAATTACCAACCGGTCGACCAGCCTAGCTGCGCGGGTGATGATGTCGATATGCCCGTTGGTTATGGGGTCAAATGTTCCAGGGTAAAGCCCGATGCGTTCAGCCATCCACGCCCTCCTCAGGCTCCAGATCCTGCTGATCGTCCTCCAAAACGGGGAAGACGCTGGTTACGCGCTCATCTTCGTCGAGACGGAAGAGCGTGACCCCCATGGCGGTACGGCCGGTTAGGCGCACCTGATCAGCCGGAACGCGAATCAGGCGCCCGCCATCTGTCACCAGCATTACATCATCACCAGGGCGAACGGCGAAGCTGGCAGCCACGGCGTTGCCATTGCGGCGCGCGTTGAGGGTGATGTTAGCCACGCCTTGCCCGCCACGGCCGGTCACGCGGTACTCATAGGCGGAAGACCGCTTGCCGAAGCCGGAATCTGTAACTGTGAGAATGATCTCCTCCGCATCCGCCAGTTCACGCAGTTTCTCATCGGAAAGCAGAATATCGGCCACCGTCTCCTCGGCTTCCTCAGGTGCCACGCCTTCCTCATCCGCCGCGCTGTTGCGCTGTTTGAGGTAGGCCGCTCGATCCTCCACACTGGCTTCGACATGACGCAGCGTGCAAAGGCTCATCACCTCGTCATCCTTGCCTAGCTTGATACCGCGCACCCCGGTGGAATCGCGGCCGGAGAACACGCGCAATGTCTCGTCCGTGATCTGGAAGCGGATGCAACGGCCGAGCTTGGTTGCCAGGAATACATCATCGCCATCACGGCAGGTGGCGACGCCGATGAGGTGATCGCCTTCATCCAGCTTCATCGCGATAAGGCCGGAGGCGCGGACATTCTTGAAATCCGCCAACCTATTGCGGCGGACATTGCCGGAAGACGTGGCAAAGACCAGGTGTAGATTCTCCCACAACGATTCATCCTGCGGCAAAGGCAGCACCGTGGTAATCTGATCGCCTCCCAGCTCTGGCAGCAAATTCACCAGCGCCCTGCCCTTGGTATTGGCCGCAGCCTCCGGCAGGCGCCATACCTTCTCACGATAGACTTTTCCACCGGACGAAAAGAATAGCACGAACTGATGGGTATGCGCATTGAAGCTGCGGGTAACAATATCATCCCCGCGCGTAGCCGCCGCGGAACGCCCGCGCCCGCCACGGTTTTGCTGACGGAACACCTCCAGGGGCGTACGCTTGATGAAACCATCGCGGGTAAGGGTGATCACCATCTGGCCCGGTTCGATCAGGCTTTCGTCATCCAGATCGGCATCCACATCTTCGATGGAGGATTTGCGTGGAGACGCGATCTTTTCCTTGGCGGCGACGATCTCAGCCTGCATGACCTCCAGCCTGCGGATGCGGCTGCCGATGATCTCCAGAAACTCCTTTATTTTTTCTGAAACTTCGGCGAGTTCAGCCTGGATCTTCTCACGCTCCAACCCGGTAAGGCGTGCCAGACGCAATTCCAGGATACCGCGTGCCTGCGCCTCGGTCAGGTGGATGGTATTATCGGCCGAGAGTGTGTTGCCTGCATCGTCCACCAATGCCAGCAGCGGTAGAATATTTTCCGCCGGCCAGCTTCGCTCCATCAGCGCCACCCGGGCAGTGTTGGAATCAGGCGCACTGCGGATGATTCGGATGACCTCATCGATATTCGCCACAGCAATGCCAAGGCCGATCAACAGATGCGCCCGGTCACGTGCCTTGTTGAGATCAAACCGCGCTCGGCGGAGGATAACCTCCTCCCTGAATTCGACGAACAGGCCGAGCAATTCCCGCAGGCCCATCTGACGCGGCTTGCCCCGGTCCAGCGCTAGCATGTTGATGCCAAAACTCTGTTGCAGGCTGGTCAGGCGGTAGAGCTGGTTCAACACCACCTCTCCCGTGGCATCGCGCTTCAACTCGATAACGATGCGCATACCCTCGCGGTCGGATTCATCGCGCAGATCGGCGATGCCCTCGATCTCCTTGGCGCGTACGAGTTCAGCCATACGCTCCAGCAGCGTGGATTTGTTCACCTGATACGGAATTTCCGTAACGATGATCGCCTCACGGTCCTTGCGGATTTCCTCGATCGTGGCACGGGCACGCAGAATGATGGACCCCCTGCCCGTCTCGAAAGCATTGCGGATGCCCGAGCGGCCGAGAATGATGCCAGATGTCGGGAAATCCGGCCCCGGCACAATCTTCATAAGCTCTTCCAGCGAGATTTCCGGATTGGAAATCATCGCCAGTACGGCGTCCATGATCTCGGTGGGGTTATGCGGTGGAATATTCGTGGCCATACCAACGGCGATGCCGTTAGAGCCGTTGATTAGCAGGTTTGGAAACGCAGCAGGCAGAACCCGAGGCTCCTGCTCGCTTTCATCATAGTTGGGCTGGAAATCGACCGTACCTTTGTCGATGTCCTGCAACAGTAACATTGCTGAGGGCGCCAAGCGCATTTCGGTATAACGCATCGCTGCGGGCATATCGCCGTCGATGGAACCGAAATTACCTTGCCCATCGATAAGCGGCAGTCGCATGGAGAAATCCTGCGCCATGCGGACGGCGGAAAGGTAGATCGCGCTGTCGCCATGCGGATGGTAGGTACCCATCACGTCACCGGTCATGCGTGCGGATTTACGATAAGGTTTGTCGGGCGTGTTGCCAGCCTCGTTCATCGCATAAAGGATGCGGCGATGCACCGGCTTCAGGCCGTCTCGCGCATCGGGCAATGCGCGAGAGACGATAACCGACATAGCGTAATCCAAATAGGATTTACGCATCTCCTGTTCTATGGAAACAGGCTCCTGCCCCCGGGGTAATAAAGGACCGGCGCCGGGCTCGTCAGTAATATCGCTCATATCAGCTCAAAAAGTCGCGGTTATAGCTGTCCGCAATATGCGCAGACAATCCCAAGGCTTTGATTTTAATCACAAAAATTTTCCGCATTATGGACAATTTATAGCATGCGCGCGGGTGCTTTACAAATCGCCGCGGCAGCGCTCTTTGCCTAGAAAACAGGCCTTAAGCCAGGCCTGTCTGGCGCTTCGTTTGCAGCCGGCTGGCACGCAGGATGGCGCGGATATCGGCAAGCGCGACATCCAGATCCTGATTTTCGACGATATAATCGAACTCGGGGGCGTGGCTGATCTCGGCTTCGGCATGGATCATGCGGCTAGCTACTTGTTCCGGGCTATCGCCCCGCTTGACCAAGCGGTTATGCAGAACTTCCAATGATGGTGGCTTGATAAAAACCCCCACCACGTCATCTCCTAGGGAGTCGCGAAGCTGCCTGAAACCCTGCCAATCGATATCGAACATCACGTCCCGGCCAGCCTGCAACGCTTCTTCAACCGGGCCGCGCGGCGTACCATAAGAGCGGCCGAACACACGGGCATATTCAAGCAGTTCGCCAGCTTCCACCATCTCATCGAATTTTTCCTGTGAGATGAAGAAATAATGCTTACCTTCTTTTTCGCCGGGCCGGCGCTCCCGCGTTGTGACGCTGACCGACAGCGAAAGCTGGTCATCGATCTCCAGCAGCGCGCGGGAGAGCGTTGTCTTGCCGGCACCGGAGGGGGCGGCAAGCACGAGGCAGAGACCACGTCTACTCAATGTTCTGCACCTGCTCACGTAGTTGCTCAATTGCCGCCTTCAAGGCGAGACCAATATTGGTGAGCGCGGTGGAAGCGGATTTGCTGCAAAGCGTATTCGCCTCACGATTGAATTCCTGCATCAAAAAATCAAGCTTACGGCCGACCCCAGCACCTTCCGCCAGAAGCGCCTTGGCCGCCGCAACATGAGCGGAGAGACGGTCAAGTTCCTCTCGCACGTCGGATTTCGTCGTCAAAAGAGCGATCTCTTGCGCCAGGCGCTCTTCGGGCAACCCTTGGATATTGCTCAACAGCTCAGCAAGTTGTGCCGTGAGCCTGGCGCGGTGCAGCTCAGGTTGCTTAACGGCTTCCAGCCGTGCCGCCTCATGCAGCACCTCAATCTCGTGCAGATTGGTGCTGACAATGACTGCCAGTTTTTGCCCCTCGGCTGCCCTGGCCTCGGCCAACCCCTCCAAGGCCTGGGAAAAAACAGCCTGAACCGCTGTGGCCAAAGCCGCTTGCTCTTCTTCGCTTTCGTCTTGCGTTGTGACGTTGCGCATCACGCCCGGCAGAGCCAAAAGCAATTCCGCCCGGGGCGGCAGAGCCCCGGGAATGGCGTCGGCGAGGCCAATAGCCAGGCTTTTGATTCTCTCCAGAGCCGCCATGTCAGGCTGGATCGTGCCGGCCGAATCCCGCCTCAATGTCAGCGTTCCGGAAACATTGCCCCGCCGCAGCCGCTTGGCTGCCAGGTCACGCAGTACGAATTCCTGCGCCTCAAGCCCAGAAGGCAAGCGCAGCTTCACATCCAAACCCCGCCCGTTCACACTGCGCAGCTCCCAGGCAAAGGCGCTGCCACCATGCTCACCCTGCGCCCGGGCAAAACCGGTCATTGAGACAATCCGCACTGACTCTGTCATAGGCTGGCCTCTTAGCAGTTGGATGATAAACTCACCATATGCTGCTGCTTTCCAATCAGCGCCGGTTCACATGGTGCCTGGGCATGTATGCTAGCGGCTCAACGTGGCTTTTCAACGCGGCGCGTGCGGTTGCCGCCGAGCTTCAGCCCTCACTGCCGCATCGGGCCGTGTATCTGGAAGCATTTCCGCATCTCGCACGCCTTCCGCGGGGGCCGGCCGTCGTGAAAAGCCACGACCTTACGCCAAGTTTGGCACGGTTCCTGGAGGCCCGTTCAAGTCGCATCCTGCTCTCCCTGCGCGATCCCCGTGACGCAGTTACCTCGCTGATGCAGCATGTGGGGCAAAGTTTTCCTTGCGCCTTACACTGGGTGGAGCGCTCAGCGCATTTTTGTGCCCGTTACGCCAGCCACAAACGTGCGACATTGTTCATTTACGAACGAGGATTTACGGAGCTGCCTGAGACTTTCGACCGTCTGGCCAGCAGCTTTGATGGCACTTTGTCGCTCCCCACACGCGAGAGACTGTTTGCCGGCACAAGACGCCATATTATCGAGGAGCGGATCGCAAGGCTTGAAAACCTCCCGACAACGTGGCGCAATCCGGCAAATGGTGACCTCGTCGACACCATTTCCCAATGGCATGCCCATCACGCAGGCCGGACAGGTGAGACGGGCCGGTGGCGGCTATTTCTGCCACCCGATCATGTACGGCAGATAGAGGAGCGGCTGGCCTCGTTCATGAGGGAGTTTGGCTATATCAGATGAACGCCCGCTAGCCAGCCAAAGCAGAATTGCAGAATAATTCTTGGAATCCTAAAAAATGAAAATATAAATTCTTGAATAATTCATTTATGCCTAAGTATTAGGAAAATTTTATCCATTTAGTCAAATTTTAACTTTCTCCCCCATATCATCCGGGCTGCTAATCACGTATTCCAGATGAAGATGAACTCAACTTAGGGTGTAAAAGGTAGAAATACATGACTAGCAGGCCCTATCATGGCGTCACCCTTTGGGCCGTGCCGCGCTTCCGCAGGTTGGAACAACCTTCCGCCGGGCGGTTAGACCAGCTTGTTTCAGCAGGTAGCGTCGCGCTTTCATCTCGTGCCTCCAGGCTGGAGGCCGATCCTGCCTTGCCTGAAGGTAATGTGGACAGCCACACCCAGCCTGCAGCGCAGTAATAGTTCTAAAATACCGTCTTCCTGGACAGGTGGATCAGGCGACACCAGCCCGCAACAGATCATGAATATGCAGTACTCCCACGGGCTTGTGCTCTTCAACTACGAACATACAGGTGATCTTGGCGTCGCTCATCCGCGCCAGGGCCTGGGCAGCCATACTGTCCGCCGTAATTGTTTGCGGCGGATGGCGCCGCCCCATGGCTTCATCCACCCTCATATCCCGGAAGCCATCCTGAAAGGCCCTGCGGAGATCACCATCAGTCAGCACCCCAATCAATACGCCGGAATCATCTAGCACACCGGCAATGCCGAAGCGCTTCGAGGTCATTTCCACAACGCCTTGGGAGAGCATCGTGCCCAGGCGCACCAGCGGCAGTTCATCGCCGGTGTGCATAAGCTGCCTAACCGTGAGTAGCTGTGCTCCCAACTTGCCGCCAGGATGATAACGGCGAAAATCAAGGGCCGAAAAGCCGCGCCGCTCCAGCAGCAGCACAGCGAGTACGTCTCCCGTCACGAGTTGCATGGTGGTGCTGGTGGTGGGTGCCAGGCCGTTGGGGCAGGCTTCCTCCGCCGCCGGCAGGAAGAGTCCGATATCCGCCTCGCGCCCCAACGCCGAATCGGGCCTTGAGGTAATGGCGATCAGTTGGTTTCCAAAACGACGCGTGTAGGTAATGATATTGGCCAGTTCAGGCGCCTCGCCAGACCAGGAAAGCGCCAGCACCACATCCTGAGGCGCGATCATACCAAGATCGCCGTGGCTGGCTTCAGCCGGATGCACGAAATGGCTGTGCGTGCCCGTGCTGGCCAAGGTCGCCGCGATCTTGCGGCCGATATGTCCCGATTTGCCCATGCCGGTAACAACCACCGCACCACCGCTTTGCTCAATCGCTTGAACGGAAGCCAGAAACGCATCCGCCAGCCCAGTCTCCAGCGCGGTACGCATGGCGGCCAAGCCGGCCAGCTCGGTATCGATCGTGTGAGCGATGCGGCCCAAGGCGGCCTGTTTTTCCTGCTCTCCCATGCTCAGCCCCGCCGCGGCGCTGCTCACTTCATCTGCCCCTTGGCCACTAGATCGAACTCCATCAGCCCCTTTACCAGCGTCTCGAAATCCTTGAGCGCAATCATATTCGGTCCGTCGGAAGGGGCATTGTCGGGGTCAGGGTGAGTTTCGATGAACAGCCCTGCCACGCCAACCGCCACGGCCGCCCGTGCCAGCACCGGCACGAATTCCCGCTGCCCGCCGGAGGAACCACCCTGCCCGCCCGGCTGCTGAACCGAGTGCGTGGCATCGAAAATAACCGGCGCTCCATAAGATGCCATCACCGGCAGCCCCCGAAAATCAGACACCAGCGTATTGTACCCGAAGCTGGTGCCACGCTCCGTGAGCAGGATACGGGGGTTGCCAGACTGGGTGAGCTTCGTCACCACATTCTTCATATCCCAAGGGGCCAGGAACTGACCCTTCTTCACATTCACAACCGCGCCCGTTTCGGCGGCGGCAATCAGCAGGTCAGTCTGGCGGCAGAGAAAAGCGGGAATTTGAAGAATATCAACCACTTCCGCGACAGGTGCGCATTGCTCGCGCTCGTGCACATCAGTGAGCAAAGGCAGGCCAAGCCGAGCCTTGATGTCGGTGAAAATCCGCAGCGATGCATCGAGGCCCACGCCTCGCGCTCCGGAAAGGCTGGTTCTGTTGGCCTTGTCGAAGGAAGCTTTGAACACCAGCCCGATGCCCAGCCGCTCTCCAATCTCTTTCAATGCGCTGGCGCATTCGAAAGCATGTGCCGCGCTCTCGATCTGACACGGCCCGGCGATCAGGGCCAAGGGCAATGCATTGCCAAACCGCACGTCACCCACCGTTACAACGGGTTCGGGCGTGGTTGCCATCTTGTCCATCTCAATCCTTCTGCAAGCTAGGGTGCAGCTCAATATAATCTCTGGCCTGGGAAGAAAACCTACTGTTTCCAGAGCAACTGCCAGCTATTGAGGGCATGGCAGCCACGATCCGCCTTGCAAATTCAATAGGAATGTGAGTTCAAGACGCGACGACCGTCGAGCCAAGGAGCAAGATTTTTTATTATATTTCAAATAATTAAACGATACCAGCAACGGCGCCGCTCAGTCTGGCGAAGCCGGGGCACGACCCCGACATATCGGAATCAATGCGTCCAATTTTCCTTGCGATCAGCCCGGAAATTATCCGAGTAGGATTTGGGTTTCCTGATACGCGCGGCCGGAATTTCAACATCATACGGAATGCCCTCTGCCTCCGCGTATGCGATGGCGGCTTCCTGGCTCTCAAAGGTCAAACGGATTTGCTGGCGCATATCATCGGAGCCCGTCCATCCCATCAACGGATCGCGGATCTTGGCTTTCTCCGGCTCATATTGAAGCACCCAGCGATGGGTCCTGGCCAAGCCAGACTGCATGGCCGATTTGGGAGGAAGAAAGATACGAGCCCGCATTCACATCACTCCTAGCTGGTCGGGGCGCCCGGATTCGAACCGGGGGCCTCTTGTACCCAAAACAAGCGCGCTACCAGGCTGCGCCACGCCCCGAACTGCACCGGGGATTAGCCGCCGGGAAACGGCTTGGCAATCACCTTGTCACCTACATTTATATTGTAGGCTGCCGTAATACCGCCCTGCAATTCCAGCGTGGCCTTTACCGGAACGCCGGAGGAGACCGTGCTGAGGGAATAAGGCACGGTATTCTCCGCGATCGCGACGATCGTACCGTCGGAACCGATGAACACCATGTCTTCCGGCACCGGGCAGTTCTTCATCCACATTTCGGAGACCTGCAATGTTGGCCAGACGAACAACATGCCCTGATCCGCCGGAATGGAGGTACGGAACATCTCACCCGTTGCCTGCTCCTGCGCGGTAACCGGCAGTTCAACGGTAAAATGATACGCCTTGCCGGTGGCGGTCTTTATCGTCAATGCCTCCGTGGGCAGCTTTGGCTGAGGACCTGTCGGGTCGTCATTGACCGCCTGGGCCATGGCAAAATGCCCAACCAGCAGACCGGCCATAAGAGCCGGAACAAAAATCTTCATGCAACTCCTCCGTGCCGTGCCTATGTGCCGAAGGGCGCTCCGCAAGGCAAGCGTGGACAATCCAGCGCGGCGCATGCAATGAGGCAATGTGAGACGTGCCCTGCCCGCCGCTGGTTTTTTGATCCTCGCTTTCCTGCTTAGGCTGCCGATTCTACACCGTTCCGTGCTGGATTGGGATGAGAGCGTTTATTTCCTGATGGCCCGGGCATGGCTGGAAGGGCACCTGCCCTACACGACCATATGGGACAACAAACCCCCTGGAATCTATACGATTTTTGCCTTGTTTCAGGCGATTATCCCCGGCATCGAGGCCATCCGCATTGCCGCCACATTATGTGTGGCCGTGCTGGCCTGGACTGTCTCGGAGATTACCACCCACCTAAGCAAAAGTTTGGCGGCGGGGTGGGTAAGCGGCTGCATGGTAATTTTATGCTCGCTCTCGAATGACGGCCTCTCATCAAACTCAGAGCTGTTCATGAGCTGCTTCACAGCCCTTGCAATATTGGCCGTGCTGGAAGATGCGCCTGCGTGGCTGGCGGGGCTGCTGCTTGGCTGCGGCTTCATGGTCAAATATGTCTGTGCGCCTGAAATACCGGTCGTGTTGGCATTGCTCTGGAACCGGCGCCGGGCTGTGGGGGCGGTCATAAGCGCCATGTTGGCAGCCGCCATTCCACTGCTAGCAGTGACGTTGCTTTATGCCGGCGCGGGCAGGCTGACCTTATGGTGGGCATGCAGCATAGAAGCCAATTTCCGCCGCGCTGAGGTTCCCTTCTCAGCGTCCTGGCTATGGGCGGCCATGGAAAAACAAGCGGAGAGATGGGGAACGCTCTACCTGGTCGGCGTCTGGGTCACCTTACGCCCGTCCAGACTCAGCACGCCGCTCTGGTTCCTGCCTTTGTGGCTGCTTGCGGCGCTAATTGGCGCCGCTGGTGCCAAAACCTTCTACGACCACTATTTCCTGCAGGTGTTGCCGCCCCTCTGCGTTGCGGCCGGCTTGATTTTCTCCCGGCTCCCAAGCCAGGTGCTGACGCGGGCGGTGTTTCTGCTGGCTATCACTTGCCTGCCAGCCCGCGCTGGCTGGATCGCCCTGTCACAGACCTTCGGGCCTGATTCGCAACTCATCGCGGCGCGGGAGTTACACGCCGCAGGCGCCACAAGCCTCTACGTGTTTGATGGTCAGCCCATTCTCTATGCGCTGACCGATCTACCCGCGCCGACCTATTATGTGTTTCCCTCGGAACTGGTTGGTAATTCCCTGGCGAAAGTCGCCGGAGTAGATCCCGTGCAGGAGGTCAGGCGCATATTGGCCACGCGGCCCGAATACATCGTCCGTCATAGCTGGCCGCCCAACCCCGCCTTAACGAATGCTGGCGTCTATTTGGAGATGGATCATGCTCTCGCCACCAATTATGCCCTCTGGGCACATACCGGTGGAGTTGACATCTACAAGTTGAAATAACCCTAGCGAGAGATCGCCATAACCTGCGATCATCTCACAACGATCCACCCTACTGGTCCCTCAACATAGCCTCCAGCTTATAATAAGCCGACTCGGCCTCTTCAGCCGCTTGCCTTAACTCTTCCTGGCCAAAAAAGCGTTGTGCGCGCATCGCCGCAATGCCCACCGGCAGGCCTTGTGCGCGGATCAGCTTTGCGATCCCGACCATTTCCTGGGTAGTTTCAACGGAGATAAGCTGGTCGCCTATAAATTCCAGCCCCACCTTGCTGCCTACCGCCCAGCAGCGCTTGGCACGGCGCGTGGCGCCACCCAGCATGTGAAGGATGACCTCGTCGGATAAGCTGAACACGGCACCGAGATCGACGAGCACGCCACCCACTGATTCATCGAGAACGAGACAATTATAGACCCCCTGGCTATAGCCTTCCCCGACAACGAGCTTAGCGCTCTTGATCACAGGAATCCTTGTGGCTGCCCGGCGCTCGACCAGCATGGATTGCGCCGTTTCACCCGCTTTAAATGCCGGAGACTGAAATTTGCCGGAGAGCATCCCCACCCCTTCTACGCCAGTACTTGTCTCCACATGCGCGGTGCCGATCATGCTTGGCGCCGAGCTAAAATGTATTCTGGTACCGAATGGTTAAAAGAAGCTGAACCAAAGCTTCTGACCGGTCTTGATCCAGGTCAATGAAAGCTCCGGCCGTGGAAGCCTAGGCGGAAAGCAGATTTCTCTGGATGTGTATTTATGCCGATTTTGGATATTACCGCTTTCCGGCGCGCTGCGTTAAGTACGGAACCCTTCAAACATATGGTCGTGAGCGATTTCATCACGCCTGAATACGCTTCAGCAGCGCTGCATGATTTTCCGCAGATTGACCATGCTGGCCTGCTGCCGGTTAAAGCCACACGACCAGGGCCCGTCTTCAGCGCACTGCTCCACGAACTTACCGGACCCGAGATAACTGCCGCATTTTCGGAGAAATTCGGCATCGACCTCACCGGCAGACCAACCATGGTGACAATTCGTGGCCGGGCGCAGGAAAAAGACGGACGCATCCATACCGACAGCGAAGCCAAGCTCATCACCGCACTACTCTATTTCAATGAGGATTGGCAGGCTCAGGGCGGCCGGCTGCGCCTGCTGCGCAGCCCCACGGACCTGGACGATATCATCGCCGAAGTGCCGCCCGCACTGGGCACGCTGGTCGCCTTCCAGCGCGCGGACAATTCCTTCCACGGACACGAACCTTATGTGGGGGCGCGGCGCTGTATAATGATCAACTGGATGACGGGCAGCCTCGCCGCTCAGCGCGAGCTTTTGCGCCACCGCTTGTCCGCCCAAGCCAAGAAGCTCCTCAACCATGCCTGAGGGGTTTTCCCCGAAAGCCAGCTTGCTGGCGAGCCTCGCCGCCGCGAAAGCGTGGCTTGAACCTTATCCGCACTGGCTGCTGCAAGACCTGCTGCCCGATGCCATGGTGACCGGCATCTGTGCCCTGCCCCTGTTGCCACCAGCAATAGAAGACACGCTCGGCCGCCGTGAAACCCATAATTCCAGCCGCCTGTTCTTCGGCCTCAGCCAGCAGGCGCGCTTTCCTGTTTGCGCAAGCCTGGCACAAGCCCTTCAACATGCTGATTGCATTGAAAGCCTGCAGGCGCTGACCGGTGCAAAGTTGCAAGGAAGCTTTTTGCGGATTGAATATTGCCTGGATACGGATGGATTCTGGCTCGAGCCGCACACCGATATAGGCGCCAAATTCTTTACCATGCTGATCTATCTGAATAACCCACCCGAAGGTGAGGCGTGGGGTACGGATATTTATGAATCTCCCACCAAATGGCTTGGCCCGGCCCCCGGAGGGCGCAATCGCGGGCTGATCTTCGTGCCAGGGCAAGGCACATGGCACGGCTTCAAAAAGCGGCCAATCTCCGGCGTCCGCAGGTCTCTGATCGTGAACTACGTAACCCCCGAATGGCGAGCACGGCACGAGCTTGCCTTTCCAGATATGCCTGTGAAGTGACGGGCCTTAGCCATGGGATAGGGCACGCGGTGAATGTCGGGCAAAAAATCGCCCGATCATCACCGCCACATCCGGTTCCGGCATTGTTATAAAAAGATTTTATCGACCGGGAGCTATCCTCAGGCAATCTCGCGGAAGCGCCAGGTTAGCCTCAATTTGGCTTACCCACCTTCATGCGTTGCGTTGGACGGCAGATAGGGCGCGACCTGATGCCAGCCTTCCCAGACCATATGCAGCGCCACGTAAAGCACGATGGCGATACCGACCCATGCAACCCAAGGAAAACGCTGCATTATTTGCGCCACCACACTGGCCGCCACGCCCATCAGGCCGACGGATACGATCAACCCGATCCCCAGCAGCAAGGGATGATTTCTGGCGGCGCCAGCGACAGCCAGGACATTATCCAGGCTCATCGAAACATCCGCGATGACGATCTTCCAGATCGCGGCGCTCAGGCTGGCGGGCGCGGCACCATGTGCCTCGGCATCCTCCTTGCCCTGAGCATAAAGCTCCCTTGCGGATTTCCAGACCACCCAGAGCAGCAAAATGCCGCCGGCCAGAGTCAGGCCGATGATAGCCAGCAGCTTCACCGCAATCAGCGCGAATGCGACGCGGATGACAGTCGCGCCGATGATACCCACCAAAATCGCCATCCTGCGCTGCTCCGGCTTGAGCCGCGCAACCGCCAGGCCGATGACAATGGCGTTGTCCCCCGCCAGGACCAGATCGATCAGTAGAATCTGAACCAAAATGGAGGTGAAATCGAGCATGTCCATGGCAAGGAACTGTCCTGTCACGGCCCGGCTTGTCAATGTGTTTCCATACGATTAGGCCGTGCGCTGAATTCTGTCGCCAGGAGTACCCGATGATCCCTCGCTATACCCGTCCCCAGGCCGCTGCCATTTGGACGCAGGAGAATAAGTACCGGATCTGGTTCGAAATCGAGGCATGCGCCTGCGAAGCCATGGCTGAATACGGTGCCATACCCGCCGAGGCGGCGAAAGCGATCCGCGATAAGGGCGACGTGGCCATGGCAGCCTTCACCGAGGCCGACACTGCGGAGATTGACGCCATTGAGGCCGAGACGCGGCATGATGTGATTGCCTTTCTTACCTGGCTGGCGAAACGGATCGGCGAGGATAGCCGGTTCGTGCATCAGGGCCTTACCTCATCCGACGTGCTGGATACCTGCCTAGCCATTCAGCTCACTCAGGCGGCAGATTTGCTGCTTGAGGACGTGGACAAAGTGCTGGCGGCGCTGAAGAAGCGGGCGCTTGAGCATAAATATACGCTGACCATTGGCCGCAGCCACGGCATCCACGCGGAACCGACGAGTTTTGGCCTTAAGCTCGCTGGGCATTACGCTGAATTTGCAAGAAACAAGCAACGCCTGCTCGTGGCCAGGGATGAAATCGCCACCTGCGCCATCTCCGGTGCCGTGGGTACATTCGCGCATGTCGATCCGCGCGTTGAGGAGTATGTGGCTAAGAAGCTTGGCCTGAATCCAGAGCCAGTTTCCACCCAGGTCATTCCGCGCGACCGGCACGCAGCCTTTTTCGCCGCACTTGGCATCATCGCCAGCTCCGTCGAGCGGCTGGCAACGGAAGTCCGGCACCTCCAGCGATCTGAAGTACGGGAGGCGGAGGAATTCTTCCATGCCGGGCAAAAAGGCTCTTCGGCCATGCCGCATAAGCGCAATCCGGTGCTGTCCGAGAATCTCTGCGGCCTGGCCCGGCTGGTGCGTGCCGCCGTCATTCCCGCCATGGAGAATGTGGCGCTGTGGCATGAGCGGGACATCTCGCACTCCTCCGTCGAGCGCGGTATTGGCCCGGATGCGACCGTAACGCTGGATTTTGCCCTTTTCCGCCTGGCCGGCATGATGGACAAGCTGACGATCTACCCGGAACAAATGGCCGCGAATGTCGAAAGCTTGGGCGGCGTGGTTCATTCCGGCGAGGTGCTGCTGGCACTAACCAAGGCCGGTATTCTGCGTGAGGATGCGTATAAGATTGTTCAGCGTAACGCCATGGCAACCTGGACCCAGCTAGGCCAGCCAGACGCGAAAACCTTCCGGGAGAATTTACTGTCTGACCCGGATGTGGCCGGGCGGGCGAGTGAAGCGGCAATTGACGCGGCAATGAGCGCCGAGATGCACCACGCCCATGTGGATACGATTTTCCGCCGGGTGTTCGGCTGACGGGACGCGCAGCTGCATTGTCCAAATCCGTCTTTGTGCAACGGCGTTTTGGGATGATTTGAGCGTTATGCGTAAATCCGCTTTTGCTGCCTTCTTGCTGGCCGCTGCCCTCGCTTTTGCCTGGGGGCCAGGGGCCGCGGGATTTGCTCAGTTTTCTGGAGCAGGCTGGGGATGGCCAGACAATCTGGCCAGGGCCTCCCTGCTGGGTAGGGGCATGCTACCTGCGCTTCTGTTCGGGTGCAGCTTCGCCGGGCTGCTGCTGGTGCTCATCGCGGCGGGCTGCATCGGCATGGCAAGCAATGCGCCACCCAAGACACCAAAACCAAACCGATCGCGCCGGAAGAAAGAGGCGTCAACGCCCGACCATTTGCATGCTGTTTGACCATCAGGCTCCAACGCTTAAATGAACCGCATGAACGTGCTGTTTCAGGATCACATGCTGGTTGACCCGCAATTGCAGGCGGAAATCGCTCGCCGGTGCCGAGCGGGGCGATTCCCTGACGAACCAACAGAGATAGCCAATGACCTTGGGCTGATCGATCTGCCTGACGGGCAGTCAATACGTGTCTGGCTTTGCCATGCAGCAGATTGCGTGCTGCTGGATGATTTAGGACAAACTGCGCTGATCACACGGCTGCATAACCCCGGAAAGGGCAAGCTTGCCCTGCCAGGCGGATTGCTGGACAAAACCCCTGAAGGTCTGCCCGAACTCTCCCGTCTTGCGGCACTGCGCGAGGCGATCGAGGAAACCGGTATTTCCGCTGCGATTTTAACACAGGCCGACATAAGGCAGATCGGCCATCGCCGACATGAACGGCCATTTGATGTCCGCCGGGCTTGGAACGACCTGCCGGGTACGCCGGTTCAGAAAAACGAGATATTTACCGTCTCAACGCTCGGCTTCCGGGTCAAGATTCATGGGGATCTGGCACGGGTGGCATTCAACGCGGGTGACGACGCGACTGCCGTGAGCGTGGTGCCAGCCGCAACGATAAAGGCCGGAGAGCTAGCGGTGCCCGACCACATCGAGATGATACGCGAAGCCCTTAATGTGTAGCATCATTCTGCATATCGGGGCTGACGGCGTGTTCATTGCGGCCAATCGCGATGAAATGGTGAACCGCCTCTGGGATGAACCCGCCGAATATTGGCCGGGGATTTGTGGCGGCCGGGACCGGCTAGGCGGTGGCACATGGGCCGCCCTAAACCGGCATGGTGTTTTTGCAGCCTTATTGAACCGGGAAGGAACACTGGGCCCTGCTCCAGGAAAAGCCAGCCGAGGCATCCTGCCGTTATTGGCCCTCGCTCACGGTACCGCAGCGGAGGCGGCACGGTCACTCGAAACCCTTCCCGCTGGCGACTACCGGAGTTTCAATTTGGTGATCGCGGATTCAGGTGGTGCGTTCCTGCTGCGCGGGCTGGAACAAGGGACACCAGAGAGCACTAGGCTAGCTGAAAGCGTAACGATGATTACCTCCGGCGAACCAAACGACATGGGCCTACCGCGCATTGCCCGGCATCTAACACGCTTTCGCACAACAACGCCCGCTTTATGGGCGAGACTCCTGGCGGATCACGGCGGCAACCGTGATGAACAGCTCAACATTCCGGCGTCTCCTGGGGGCTTTGGAACGGTGTGTGCGATGCTGGTGAAGCTGCCCCGTAAAGGCGCGGCCGAACAATTTTTTGCTGCTGGGCCGCCGGACCAAACGCCTTTCAAGCTTGTTCCTTGGCCATCTAACTCTTGAAGTGCTTGCAAAATCTTTATTCTGGAGGCATGCCTCTCGCCATATTTGGGAGGAACCGCCATGATCAGAATTCTGTTCCTAATCGTATTTGTGATTTCGCTTTGGGTGCCAGCATTCAATAGAGTTGATCCAACTCTGTTCGGCTTCCCATTCTTCTACTGGTACCAGATTCTGGTGGTGCTGATTGCCTCCGCCCTTATCTGGATCGTTTATAAAGTGGAAGATAACAAGGAGGTTGAAAAATGAATTATCCCGCTGCGATCATCGTTTTTCTGCTTCTGATCGTTTTCGTTATCGTTCTGGGCTTCATGGCCGGACGCTGGAAATCCGGCGATCTCTCGCATATCGAAGAATGGGGCTTGGGTGGCCGGCGCTTCGGCACATGGATCTCGTGGTTCCTGATCGGAGGGGACGTTTACACGGCATACACCTTCATCGCGATTCCGGCACTGATGTTCGGTGCGGGCGCCATCGGCTTCTTCGCGGTGCCTTATACGGTGGTGTGCTATCCGATCCTGTATCTGGTATTTCCAAAGCTCTGGAAAGTAGCGCATAAATACGGCTACATCACTGGGCCTGAGTTCGTGCGCGGGCGTTACGGCAACCGCTGGCTGGCGCTGGCCGTAGGCATAACCGGCATCGCCGCGACCATGCCTTATATCGCGCTGCAATTGATCGGCATGCAGGTTGTTATCGGCGCGCTCGGCATACCTGGCCACATACCTCTGATCGCCGCTTTCACCGTGCTGGCAGCCTTTACATGGACCTCGGGTCTGCGCGCCCCGGCGATGATCTCCATCGTGAAAGATCTGCTGATCTATCTGACGGTTTTGGTCGCTATCATCGCGATTCCCATTGCCATGGGCGGCTTTGGCAATATTTTTGCGAAAGTGCCTCCGGCCAAGCTCCTCCTTGCCTCTCCGCCCTCGGGTAGCCTCGGCGCCTATTCGGGCTACGCCACACTTGCCCTTGGCTCAGCCATGGCGCTGTTCCTGTATCCTCATACCACCACAGGCATTCTTTCTTCCGCCGGGCCGAAGGTGTTGAAGCGCAACGCGGCCTTGTTGCCGGCCTATACGATCATGCTCGGCCTTTTGGCGCTTCTTGGTTTCATGGCCACTGCCGCGGGTGTGGACAAGCTGCCGCAATTCGCGGCCGGCTTCGCCCATTACAAGGCTAATTTTGCTGTCCCAGCCCTATTCCTGAATGAATTTCCGGATTGGTTCGTTGGCGTGGCGTTCGCGGCCATTGCCATCGGCGCGCTGGTGCCTGCGGCGATCATGGCCATCGCTTCGGCCAATATCTTCACGCGTGACATTTATGAGCCGTTCATCAGCAATTCCAAAGGCAGTGCGGAAACGCTCGTGGCCAAGCTGTTCGCCATCGTCATGGTGGTTGGCGCTCTGGTGTTTATCGTGGCGATTCCAACCAAGTTCGCAGTCCAACTTCAGCTTCTGGGCGGTATGTGGATCATTCAAACCTTCCCGGCCGTCGTGTTCTCCGTCTTCACCCGGTTTTTCAATGGCTGGGCCCTGTTGATCGGTTGGCTGGCTGGTATCGTTTCGGCCACCTGGCTGGTGGCGGAAAACGCCTTTGCGTCAACCTGGGTATTCCATGTGTTCGGCTATACGGTGCCCAGCTATATCGCATTAGCAACCGTGCTTTTGAATGCCGTTGTGGCATTCGTCCTTAGCTTCCCGCTGAACGCGATCGCGAATGATCGCCATAAGGATGAAACCGAGGCGGCAGACTACGCCTGAGCCTACGAAGAACAAGGCGGCCACTGGCTGCCTTGTTCCGCTAAATCTTTAGTAGAGCCTTGAGGTAGACTCTCTATTTCAAGGCTTTACTGGTTAGTCAACGATGGTTATGCGTTCTTCGTGCGGCAAGAACCGGGCTGCACGCAGTATTGTCATCCCATCAACGATGCATTGTGTGAGACGTTCAGATTTATAAATCTGCCTCAATCTAAATAAGGCATTAGCCCAAAATAATAAATTTATCGGGATTTGATTGTTGCTTAATGACACAAGCCCACCAATTACGTCATAATGTTCAGCCACAACATGAGATAGGTGAATTTTCAATGGCTTCTTGTGAAAGACTATGGGGGTCCTGCATTATTCTGGTGGCCACGATTCTTTCCCTGAAGCCTGCAGTGGCACAAACCCCCTCGCCTCTTGCAGAATGGCAATATTCGTCGGGAATTCAACTCCAACGCTTGTTCGAGCCCACGGTTCCGACTTGGCAGGTGGAACTCGGGTTAGGGTCGCAATTGGGCCCAGCCGCCGCTGGCTTGAAGCGTTATACAGTTCAAGGGGGACCGGCTGTCGATATTCGCTATAAGGATATTGCCTTCCTTTCGACCGGAGAGGGGTTGGGAGCGAATTTGTTCAGCTTCCGCCATATCAGCGTAGGAGGGGCGGTAACCTATGATATGGGGCGCTCTCCTCATGTCGATGGGCGCGACCTGAACGGTTTGGGAACAATCCACCCTGCCCCGGAACTCAAATTCTTCGCCACCACCGTGGTTTCAAAAAGCTTTCCGCTAACCATTCGCGTAGACATCAGAAAACAGCTCGGTGCGTCATTCGGATATATCGGTGATGTTGGCGCCTATATGCCGATGCCAGGAAGCTCAGAAAAATTCGCTTGGTTCTTTGGCCCCAGCGTCACCTTTGCCGATGCACGGTACATGAACACCTATTTTGGTGTCAGCCATAATCAGGCCGCCAGCACGCGCTACCCATATTACAAGGCTCATGGCGGATTTAAATCGGCCGGCGTCGGCATTTCTACCGATTACTTCGTCACCCAGCACGTCATATTGAATCTGGATGCAGCCTACGCTCGGCTACTCGGTAGCGCTGCAGACAGCCCGATTACACAAACCAAAGATGAAGAAACCGTCTCTCTCGCCGTAATCTATAAGTTCTGATCTTCCTGTCTGGCCCAATCCGGGACCAGACAGGAGCAAGGCCGATTTCAAAAAATCTTATTGATTATGTCATCGCCGATCCCGAAACCTGCCCCCATTTCCAAGGCGCGGCCAAAACCGGAATTCAGGAAACCGCCAAGAATTCCACCGCCCTGCTGGGGATAGGCCGGCTGCGACGGATAGGAGGGGGCATTTCCCCACGGTGACTGGGGCATTTGTTGTGCCTGGTTGGCGACAAAGCCATGCAAAGCCTGCAGCAGATTGGCGACCTGATTCTGTTCGGCTTGAATAGCCAGGGCGATACTCTTTAGGTCCAAAAACCATTCCCTGGCATTCTGGTCCCCCGCCTGCGCGGCCGTCTGCAACTTACTGGCCATATTCTGCAGTTCCATCACGGTCTGCTGTGCCTGGGACTGAAGCTGGTTATACTGGTTGTCGATGGTCTGGATGTCCATTTGACCCTCCTTATACTGCCATCGATATAGGCCAAATGGGGCGGCAATTCGACTGGTTTTGGACCCTAAAGTGCTCTTGTTGCAATAAATAACGAATGGGGACCGAAGCCCCCACTCAAAGTCTCAGGCCGCTTTCCTGGCTCCATGGGCTGAAGCATAGGCGGCGCAAGCCTCACCGAATGCATTGAACAAGCGCAGCCGGTCAGGGAAATGCGTCACCTCCCATTCGGGGTGCCACTGCACGGCAATGGCAAAATTCTTCGCTCCTTCCACGCGCACGGCTTCAATCGTGCCATCCGGCGCAACGGCCTCCACCACCAAGCCAGGAGCCAGCTGATCAATCGCCTGACCGTGCAGCGAGTTCACCTGGATCCTCCCGGCACCTGAAATACGGGCCAGTTCACCGGATAGCGTCACCTCATGCTGTAAACGGAAACGGAACTCGTTATCACCGTCCCCGGCACGGTGATCCATCCGGCCGGGCATTTTATGAACTTCCTGGAACAGCGTTCCGCCCAGGGCGACATTCAGCTCCTGCATGCCTCTGCAGATGCACAGAATGGGTAGCCCCCTCTCCAAAGCTGCGCGGATCAAGGGAATGGTCGTCGCGTCACGCTCAACGTCGTGCGCGTCCGGCGTCGCGTCGTAATCAGCGCCGTAGCAGGTAGGCATGACATTCGACGGGGAGCCATTGAACATGATACCATCCACCCGATCGAGAAGCGGCAACATCTGCTCACCTTCAGGCGGTATCAGCACCGGCATCGCATTCGAGCCATGCATCAGAGCCTGACCGTAACGGGCCGGGGTGGCGTGCTGAATGTAGCCAGAAATCAGTTTCGTACAGGCAGGAATACCAACCAAAGTGGGATTATGCATTTAATGATCACTCCGCAGGCTTAAAACTTAACCGTGGACGCCGTGTTGCCGCAAGCGCCGCAATTGCAGCGCAGCTGAGCATAACAAGCGCCATTGGCCGGGCTGTGCCATCGGCAAGAACCCCCACCCCCAGGCCGGCAATAGCACCTCCGGCATATTGCAGAGTGCCAAGCAATGCCGCCGCGGAGCCAGCATGCGCCTGATGGCGGGACAGCGCCCCCACCATACAGCAAGGCAGCAGCAGTCCGAATGCCGCCTCGCAAAGCATCAGCCCTCCCGCCAACGGCAGTCCGCCTTGGGGAAAGACCGCCAGCCATACCAGCAGGAGGGCACATAACAACTGCCACACCGCCATCGCGGAAATAACAGGTGCTATGCCGAACCGGTTGACCAGGATGGGATTGAGCTGGCTGTAGCCGATATAGGCGAGCGAATTGATGCCAAAAAGCGCGGCATATTGCAGGCTTGACCAACGAAACGCCCCTTCGAATATCTGGGGCGTTCCGCCGAGATAAGCGAACAAACAGGCTGCGACACAAGCATTGATGATCGCATGCGTCAAAAAACTCCGCTCACGGAAAATGTCCACATAACGGGCTAGAATAGCAGTCAAGCCAGGCTTGGAGCGTCTCTCAGGCGGCAGCGTATCGGGCAAGTATTTCCAGGCCAATGCCATGGCGGCAACCCCGTAAAGCGTACAAAGCACAAATATGAACCGCCAGCTCATGAACATCACGCAGACCGCGCCTAGCATCGGCGCGCAAATGGGCGCTAGCCCCATCGCCAGCATCAGCTTGGACATCAGCTTGGCCGCAGCCGGGCCATCCGCCAGGTCACGCACCACCGCGCGGGGAATCACAATGGCGGCGGAGGCCCCCAACGCGGTGAGGAAGCGGAACACGACCAATGAAGCAGTGTTCCAGCTCAACACGCACCCCAACGATGCCACGATATAGAGTACCAACCCTGCCAGCAGAGGTCCCCGGCGGCCAAGGCGGTCAGAAAGGGCGCCGTGCGTCATCTGCCCGATCGCAAGACCCAGGAAATACGAGGCCAGAGAGTATTGCGGCGCGGCCTGGCTGTGCAGATCAAGGGCCAGGGCAGGGAATGCCGGCAGATACATATCCGTGGAAACCGGCCCCACAGCAATGAGAAGCCCTAGCAAAAAGGGCAGTCTTGAAGTGACGGGACGGAGCATGGCGCTCGTTTAACGGCCTTCCCGGAAACCGGGAAGCCATATGAAGGCATTGGTGTAATGACTCTCAATGCTTTTCCCGCGGAAATTTAGGCCTTTTGCCGGAGAGTGCGGTGGTGTAGGGCAGCTTCATGACACGCACAGCCTCACTCAGCCGCAAAACAAACGAGACCGACATCATTGTCACCATCAATCTGGACGGAACCGGCCAGACTGACATCGATACTGGCGTGGGCTTTTTTGACCACATGCTGGACGCGTTCGGCCGGCACGGGCTGTTTGATTTAACGGTGGTGGCCAAGGGCGATGTGCATATCGATGCCCATCACACAATTGAGGATGTCGGCATTGTTCTGGGGCTGGCGGTCGCCCACGCACTTGGCGAAAAGCGTGGGATTCAACGCTTCGGCCAAGCCGCCGTGCCGATGGATGAGGCGTTGGTGGAAGCGGTGATCGACCTCTCCGGCCGCGCTTTTGTGGCCTGGGGCGTCACCTTCGAACGCCCGATGCTGGGTGAAATGGATACGCAGCTTGTGGAGGAGTTCTTCCGGGCCTTCGCGGGCAATGGCTTTTTTAACCTGCATGTCCGCCAATTAGCGGGGCATAATGCTCATCATGTGGCTGAGGCAGCATTCAAATCGGTAGCCAGGGCTTTGCGCTCAGCCGTTACGGTGGACGCGCGCATTACCGGGCAGATCCCTTCGACCAAAGGCTCATTATGAGCCTTCGGGTCGCTGTCGTCGATTACCAAAGCGGCAATCTAGCTTCGGCGGCCCGGGGATTGCAATTGGCGGCGTCGCGCCAAGGCATCCAGGCTGATGTTTTCATCACCTCAGCCCCTGACGAGCTGAGACGAGCGGATAAAATCGTCCTACCCGGCCAAGGTGCCTTTGCTGATTGCGCCGCCGGCCTGACCAGCGTGGATGGGCTGGAAGCGGCCCTTCTTGAGCGAGTAGCTGGCGGAACGCCGTTTCTGGGCATTTGTGTTGGCATGCAGCTCATGGCCGAACGCGGACTGGAGCATGCGGTGACGCCTGGTTTTGGGTGGATCAAGGGAGAAATCGCAAAAATGCAGCCTGGCACCGAACGGCTGCCGCACATGGGCTGGAACGAGCTGAATTTCGAGCCCGGTTCCCATAAACTGCTGGAGGGGCTGCGCCCCGGCGATCATGCTTATTTCGTACACTCTTATGCCTTGTCAGGCGGCCGGCCAGAGGAAATCATCGCCACTACCGATTATGGCGGGGGAGTGGTGGCCATGGTGGCCAAGGATAACCGGGCTGGCACACAGTTCCATGCGGAGAAGAGCCAGGAGGTTGGGCTCACGATCCTGGGGAATTTCCTTTCCTGGTCTCCCTGAACCGCCCCTCTTGATCCGCCGCGCCTTCCGAGCGAAGAGGCAGGCGTGAAACATGCCCTGCCCCCCCCTGCCAGCATGACGGCCGAGCTCGTCGAAGCCTTTACTGACGAGAGTGATATTCACGCCCTTGCGGAAGCCGCAACAGCAGCGGTTCTGGATGGCGGCGGCTTCGGCTGGGTAAAGCCCCCCACGGCAGCCGCGGTGGAACAATATTATCGTGGCGTGCCACTGGTGCCAGAACGGGAATTGATCGTCGGCCGGATGGACGGCGTGATCTACGGCGCCGCCCAACTGCAAAAGCCTTCCCGCAATAATGAGGCCCAGGCCTTTGCCGTGCAGCTCATGCACCATTTCGTGGCCCCTTATGCCCGTGGCCATGGGCTTGCCCGGTTGATCCTACAAAAAGCCGAGGAACGGGCCAGGGCACTGGGCTTTCACGTTCTGAATTTGGATGTAAGGGCAACTCAAGCCGGCGCCATTTCTCTCTATGAGGCGGAAGGCTTCGTGCATTGGGGTACCCACCCCGCCTATGCCCGCGTGAAGGGCCAGATCATAGCCGGCCAATTTTATTACAAGGCCCTGAAATGACGCTAACTCTATACCCCGCCATTGATTTGAAGGACGGCAACTGCGTTAGGCTGCTTCGCGGCGAGATGGATCAGGCCACCATCTTCGGCAGTAATCCGGGTGATCAGGCGGCGGCATGGCAGGCAGCAGGGTTTTCGTGGATTCATGTTGTGGATCTGAACGGGGCATTTGCCGGCCGTACGATCAACCAAGCTGCTGTCCGGGCCATCCTGGCCGCAGTCTCCGTGCCCGTGCAGCTCGGCGGCGGGTTGCGGGATATGGCGGGGATCGAAGCGTGGCTTCAGGCTGGCATAACCCGCGTCATTCTGGGTTCAGCGGCGGCCAAGAACCCCGCCCTGGTGAGAGAGGCGGCAAGGGCCTTTCCCGGCCAGGTTGCGGTTGGAATCGACGCCAAGGGTGGCATGGTTGCCACCGAAGGCTGGTCGGAAACGTCCGATATCCCGGCACCTGATCTTGCCCGGCGCTTCGAGGATGCCGGCATCGCGGCGATCATCTACACCGATATCGCGCGGGACGGGATGAAAACGGGGCTCAATCTGGATGAGACATCGGCGCTGGCCAGGTCGGTCTCGGTGCCCGTCATCGCCTCGGGCGGGGTGGCGACCGTTGCCGATATCATCGCCCTCAAAGCCGCCGCCGCCCTGCAGCCGAATCTTAATGGATCAATTCTTGGCCGCGCTCTTTACGATGGCAGCCTAAGCCCCACGGAGGCGTTAGCCGCATGCTGAAACTGCGCGTCATTCCCTGCCTGGACGTAAAAGACGGACGCGTGGTGAAGGGGGTTAATTTCGTCTCCCTTCGCGATGCCGGGGATCCAGTGGAACAAGCCGCCTTATACGATCATGCTGGAGCCGATGAGCTGACATTCCTGGATATCACCGCGAGCTCGGATAATCGCGACACGATCCTGGACGTGGTGCAGCGCACGGCCGAAAAAGTGTTCCTGCCGCTGACCGTGGGTGGAGGCATACGCAGTGTGCAAGATATGCGCCGGCTGCTGCTGGCTGGTGCCGATAAATGCTCGGTCAATTCCGCCGCGATCTCAAGGCCCGAACTAATCTCCGAGGCTGCGGAAAAATTTGGCAGCCAATGCGTTGTAGTCGCCATCGATGCCAGGCAGACTGGACCTGGCAGCTGGGAGGTCTTCTCCCATGGCGGCCGCAAGCCGACGGGACTCTGATGTGCCGCAATGGGCAAAGAGAATGGAGGAACTCGGCGCCGGTGAAATTTTGCTGACATCCATGGATAGGGATGGCACCGGAAAGGGGTTCGATCTGGAGCTGCTGCGGGCGGTGTGCGGTGCTGTGAAGCTGCCAGTCGTGGCATCAGGCGGCGTTGGAGAATTGCGGCATTTTGTCGAGGGCGCCCAGGCCGGCGCCACGGGCTTACTGGCCGCCAGCGTGTTTCATTTTGGCCAGTTCAGCGTCGCGCAAGTCAAGCAGGCCTTGACCGACGCACGCTTGCCGGTCAGGCCAGCACGCGCGATATAAAATCTGTCATAAGGAGTTCCCACCGCCCGCCATGGCAAAGAAAACGGCCAAGATGCTCAGCGTTGCACCAAAGAAGAAAACGCTTGCAAAAAAAACTGCCTCCGCTTCGCGTGCGATGACGGTCCCTCCCCCCCTCCATGCGCCAGATGCCAGGGTTCTCGACCGGCTCTGGGGCACGGTACTGTCCCGCGCGGATGCAAATCCCAATGAAAGCCATTCGGCGCGCCTCCTGTCTCGCGGCACTGAAAAGGTTGCCCAGAAATTCGGTGAGGAAGCTGTGGAATGTGTGATCGAGGCCGTTGCCAAGCATCGAACCGCGCTGATCGGTGAAAGTGCCGACGTGCTGTACCATCTAATGGTTTTATGGGTTGATGCGGGGCTACGGCCTGAAGAGGTATGGACGGAACTGACGCGCCGGGAAGGCATGAGCGGCATTGCTGAAAAAGCCGCCCGCAAGCAATCGCTTCCTGGATTTCCAACAAAAAAAATCCCTTGAGGAGACCCCATGGCCTATGATGATAACAACATATTCGCCAAAATATTGAAGGGCGAGATTCCCGCAAAAAAAATATATGAGGATGAATACGTCCTCGCCTTCCCCGACATCAACCCTCAAGCCCCAGTGCATGTCCTGGTCATTCCAAAAGGGAAATATGTCTCCGCCTCCGATTTTGGCGCAACCGCCAGCCCTGAGGAAATCACGGGCTTCTACCGCGCCCTCTCCCATGTGGCCAAGCTGATGAATGTTGCGGAAAGCGGTTACCGTATCATCTGTAACGCTGGGCCTGACAGCCAGCAAATGGTACCGCATTTCCATGCCCATATATTAGGGGGACGGAAAATGGGCCATATGCTGGCGGCCGCCGACTAAATACGCCACGCCGCAGCATATGAACGCGCTGGCCACATCTTATACGGAAAACTGAATAACCTCACGCACCAGCGGATATATTTCATTTTCCCAACGGCGGCCGGCAAAAACGCCATAATGTCCAACGCCGGTTTGTATATGATGCCGCTTAAGCAGCGGGCGCAAATTGGAGCATAGATCCAATGCCGCTGCCGTCTGTCCCAGCCCGCAAATATCGTCCCGCTCACCTTCAACGGTGAAAAGAAACGTTTTACGGATTGCCGAGGGCTGCACGGGCTTACCGCGATAGGTCAATTCACCTTTCGCAAGCTGGTGCTGCATGAAAATTTTGTCCACCGTCTCAAGGTAAAACTCGGCCGGCAGATCCATCACCGCCAGATACTCATCGTAGAAATCGCGATGCGCATCTGAAGAGAGCAGGTCTTCGGCCGCTAGGTTCCTGTATTGCCGTATATGAGCGCCAATATGCTTGTCGAGATTCATTGAAACGAAAGCGGTAAGCTGCATGAAGCCAGGATAGACACGCCGGCCGGCGCCCTGATAGCGCCAAGGAACAACCCCGATCATCTTATCCTCGAACCAAGAAATATCCTTGGTTTTGGCTAGACGATTCACCTTGGTCGGATTGCGCCGCGTGTCGATGGGACCTGCCATCAATGTCATGCTACGAGGAGTTGCTGGGTTATTATCCTCGGCCATGACCGAAACTGCGGCGAGAACCGCGACCGTTGGCTGACATACGCCGACGACATGGCCGCGTGGCCCCAGTTGCTCAAGAAATTTAATGACATGCTCGACATAATCATCAAAGCCGAAACGTCCCGCGGAGAGTGGAATATCCCGGGCGTTTTTCCAGTCAGTAATGTAAACATCGTGGTCTCGCAGCAACACCTCGACCGTATTACGAAGCAAGGTAGCAAAATGCCCCGATAAGGGGGCAACAACCAGAACCTTTGGCTGGGAGCGGTCGCTATCTTTTTTGAAATGCAACAGATTGGCAAATGAAGTCGAGAATACGACCTCCTCCTTCACAGCCACCAAGCTATTGCCGACCGCTATCTCCTTGATACCATAATTCGGCCGTTGATGAGTGGTGCCTGAATACCCGAAAACTTCCAACGCCGCATTGAAATGACGCATCAAGATGCCGTATGGCGCATTAGGCGTGAGCGTTCGCAATAAAGAACTGGTGTTGCGGGCCATTTTCCGCAATGGATCAATGAAGTCAGCCTGCGCCTGGTAGATTTGGTAGATCATGATAAAATCTTAACCCTAAGCCCCCCGCGTGTCCCTAAAAATATCGCATGGCCGGCAAGAGCAGCAAACCATTGAATACACCCCGGATTCTTGATAATCATGGGTTCATTTTCATTAAAAGGAAAGGGCGAACATGACCGAGGCGACCCTGCTGATCAGTAGCAAGAATTACTCCTCCTGGTCTCTGCGGGGTTTTCTGCTCGCCAAGCTGTCCGGAATTTCCTTCAAGGAGGAGCGTGTCTCTCCTGATGATCCGCGGGCCAAAGAAGAGCTACTAATGCGTACTTCTTCAATCCTCGTGCCCTGCCTGATCCATGGTGAGGTGAGCGTCTGGGACACAATCGCCATTGCTGAATATCTCAATGAAAATTTCCCCGAATTCGGGAATGCTTCCACGCGACGTTGTCGCCAGAGCGCGATGCCGGTCAATTTCCGGCGAAATGCACTCGGGTTTTGCCGCTCTGCGCTCATCTCTGCCAATGAACTTACGCTTCCGCAAACCGGGCTTCACGGTATGGTCTTCAGCACAGGCGGATATCGATAGAATCACGTCCATATGGCAAGATTGCCTAGCTACGTGGAAAGGACCCTTTCTGTTCGGAAGGATTCCGACAATCGCAGATTGCATGTACGCGCCTGTTGTTACCCGCTTCCAGTCTTATGACGTGAATGTCGGACCGGTATGCCAGGAATATTGCAATACCGTCCTGTCCTGGTCTCCGATGAAGGAGTGGATCGCGGACGCCAAGGAAGAGCCACAGGAAATCATCGAACTTGACCTGGATTTCTGATCTGCGCTCTACCGCTACCCTGCTTTACGCCGATGGCAGAGTAGCAGCAAGCAAGGTTCACCGGCAGGATCAAGCGGCTGGCCAAGGGGTTGGCTCTGGCACGGCGCATGGCCCCTCGGCATCCACAGTGCCAAAAGCAGCTGGCGAGGTGATCTCCAGATATTCCATATCCGTGGAGTAATCGAACAGATAATGGGTGATGCCAGGCTGCTGGTGCACACAATCTCCGGCCTCGACCAAGTGTTCCTTGTCGCCATACATAAAGCGAGCCCAGCCCTTGGTCATAAAAACGATATGAAAATCAGCGACGTGCTGATGCCAGCCCGTACCGTGCTCAGGTGGAAACTCTGGATTCGCCTTGACGAGCTGCGCGATCACCCGGCCGCCCGTTGAATTGGCAACACCGAGGTCTCGGTACAGAAAAAAGTTACGTAGCCCATCGGTGCGCCACGACGTATCTTCTGGCTTGACGTGGGAGAATAGATTCACAAACGGCTTGTCGAGCATGTGGTCTAGTCCCTTCTTGTCCGTGAGGAGGAAGGGAATTGTGCCACAAATCCTTTCGGAATCGCCAGAAAATTTTGCGGCGCACAATTCTGGGCAAATTTAATCGTCGTCGCGTTCCGCCCGGACCAACACTTCTCGCTTCCCGACATGGTTGGCGGGAGACACAACACCTTCTTTTTCCATCTGTTCGATCAGCTTTGCCGCCCGGTTATAGCCAATCGTCAGGCATCTTTGCAGATAGGAGGTGCTGGCCTTCCGGTCACGGGCAACAATCGCCACGGCCTGATCGTAGAGTGCATTCTCGCTATTGCTATTGCCCCCGATCGACATGCCACCGCCACCAACCGGGCCCTCTTCGTCCTCCGGCGGCTCGGTCACCTCATCCAAGTAATTCGGCTCGCCTTGCTCACGGAGATATTCGACCACGGCCTCAACCTCTTGGTCCGAGACAAAGGGGCCATGCACGCGGGTGATCCGGCCGCCGCCTGCCATATAAAGCAAGTCGCCTTGACCTAGCAGCTGCTCCGCCCCTTGCTCGCCTAGAATTGTGCGGCTGTCGAATTTCGATATCACTTGGAAGGAAATACGAGTCGGAAAATTCGCCTTAATGGTACCAGTAATCACGTCGACAGATGGGCGCTGTGTTGCCATGATGACATGAATGCCAGCGGCACGCGCCTTCTGCGCCAAACGCTGCACGCAGACCTCAATCTCCTTGCCCGCGACGAGCATCAAATCCGCCATTTCATCAATGAAAACAACAATGAACGGCAGCGGCTCCAAGGCCAGGGGCTGCTCTTCGAAAACCGGCTTACCGGTTTCGGAGTTGAATCCCGTCTGCACCCGGCGCGTTACCACCTCGCCTCGCGCGCGGGCCTCGTTCACCCGTTCATTATACCCGCTAATATTACGCACCGAGAGCTGGCTCATGGAGCGATAACGGCGGTCCATCTCCCTGACGACCCATTTCAGCGCCGCGACGGCCTTGGCCGGTTCGGTAACAACAGGGGTCAGCAAATGCGGAATGCCATCATAAACAGACAATTCCAGTATCTTGGGATCGATCATGATCAGGCGGCATTG
Source organism: uncultured Pseudomonadota bacterium (assembly GCA_963794625.1). Taxonomy (GTDB): domain Bacteria; phylum Pseudomonadota; class Alphaproteobacteria; order Acetobacterales; family Acetobacteraceae; genus Acidocella. The sequence goes on along the minus strand of CAWCEU010000008.1, from coordinate 733,222 downwards.
CTCAGGCGAAAGCTTGAACAGCAAGCTCATGATCATCGCATTGACGCCAACTGATTTACCCGAACCAGTGGTACCGGCGATCAGTAGATGCGGCATACGGGCGAGATCCGCGATAACCGGCGCGCCGGAAATATCCTTGCCAAGCGCCAAAGAGAGCGCGCCATTCTGGTTGCCCCAATCGGCCGCCCCCAGCAACTCGGAGAGATAGACCGTTTCGCGCTTGGCGTTTGGCACCTCGATACCGATCACATTGCGGCCAGCCACAACCGCGATGCGCACGGCGATCACGGAAAGCGAACGGGCAATATCCTCAGCCAAACCAACCACCCGGGCGGAGCGGATACCCGGCGCTGGTTCCAGCTCATAGAGCGTGACGACCGGTCCGGGGCGTATTTCAACAATTTTGCCTTGAACGCCGTAATCCTGGAGAACGGTCTCCAGCAGGCGAGCGTTGTTTTGCAGCGCTTCTTCCGTCGGCCCCATGTTCGAGCGCGGCGGCGCGGGACGAAGCAGATCCAAGGCAGGCGGCTCCCACCCGATTTCAAGCAGTGGAAGCCTTTGCTGCTGCGGCGGTGCCTGCCGAGTTGCCGGAGCTGCCTTGACGGGAGGTTTGGCGCGCAACGGCAAAGGCTGGGCAATATCGAGCGCTTGCGAATTGTCCAAATCCTGCCCGGCCCCTCCCCTTTGTTCAGGAACCCATGCACGGGCAGGCGGAGCCAACGCCTCGGAAGCCGACGCGCTCTGTAGGAGTGGCGACAGCCAGGACGACATTGCCACGGCTCCCCGCCGGCCTTGCTGGACAGACGCTGTTGCCGCCAGCACGGCCCGCCGTCCGCCAGACCGCCATTCACCTGGCGTAAAGCCGAGCGCAAACCCAAAACTGCCTAGGGCAAACAGCAGCGTGATCAGCATCACGAAACCACTGCCCAATTTGCCAAAAATCGAACTTCCCGCATCCGTAGCCAGTTTTGATAGAATATCGCCCGCAGCGCCACCGATTCCCGCGGGCGCGGGCCAAGCCAGCAACCCTCCAGGTATCACCTGAAACGACATGGCCAAGGCCGCTGCCGCCAGAGGCATCGATGCACCCGCCAGGACGATCCGGGCCTTCAAATGACCGATTTCTCCGCGAATCCCCAGCCTGTAAGCCCAAGCCAAGAGCACCAACACGGGAACAAAGCCTGCAACGCCAAAGCTTTGCAACATTAGGTCGGCAACCGTCGCCCCAGCCAAACCGGCCAGATTATGCACCGGCCCTGCTCCTATGGTGTCAAAAGAAGAATCCGCCGGATCGTAGGAAATCAGCGCCAAAGCCAGCGTCAGCGCCACGAGCGCGACGACGATCGCGCATAGCTCCCCCATGCGCCGCCGAAGCTGCGCACGAATCGCCGGAGAGATGAAACGCCGCGCTCCCAGATCAACTGCCATGAATCAAACTATAGATGGCAGCATCTGATTTTCAAAGTTTTTTACGCTATTTCCTCAGCTGGATTTCGCCACCAGGGTGAAATCGACATCCACCTTCAGACCCACATAGTCACCAGAACTCCACGCACCCTGCCCCACTCCAAAATCAGTTCTTGTCAGCGTCACACTGCCTTTCGCGGTCGCGGTGTGATCGGGGGAAACCGTCAGGCTAAATGGCAAGGCCAACGGCTTTTTGATACCCCGTATCGTGAGGGTTCCTTTGGTCAGAAACTTTCCGTTCCCCTGTGAGATGAAGCCCGTGGCGTCGAAAATCGCCTGCGGGAAGCTGCTGCCATCGAACCAGTCAGCGCCCGGGAGTGCTTCGTCGCGCTGCTTGTCGCCGGATGAGGCGCTGGACGTCGCGATGACGATATGGACATGCGCTGCCTCCGGGTTGGCAGGGTCATAAACGATCTGCCCACTCCATGAGCCGAACCGCCCTGTAAAAGCGGCCCCTGTCTCTGTCCCGGAGAAGGTCAGCGTGCTGGACGCCGGTACAATCGTCCAATTGGTGGCGGAGGCCGGGGCCGCAAGAGCAAGCGCCGCCAATACGGCTACGGGAAGTTTCATCGGGATCTCCGTAAAAAGGGCAACATGCGGCCCAGAGTGCCGTCTTTCAGCAGGAACTGGTGCCGGATGACCGCGAGAACATGCAACACAACGCCAGTGAGAATCACGTAAGCCGCCCAGGCGTGAACCGCGCCAACGCGCGCTTCCGAAGCGTCCGATACCCATCCATCCGGCACTGGCAGAAACGGCCATGGCAGGGCTCCATAAAGCACAGTCGGGATATGGAGAGGCGATAGCGATGTAATCAGCCAACCACTTAGCGGGATGATGAGCATCAGCAGATAAAGCAGATAATGCATGCCATGCGCCGCTTTGCGCGCCAGTGCAGGCATGCCGGCGGGCAAAGAAGGCGGCTTACGAAACAGGCGCCAAAAAATTCGCAGCGCAACAGCCAGCAGAATTGTAATTCCAACAGACTTGTGGAGCTGATAGATTTTGAATTTAAGGCCGATGGGCAAGACAAGATGGGCCATGCCCAACCCCATGGCAATCTGGACCAGAATCCCGGCGGCGATCACCCAATGCAGGGTGATCGCGACGGAATCATAACGCGCCGGTGCCGGCATGTCAGGGCTGCACGAAGGCGGCGCTGATCGTGATATCAACCTCGTCACCAACCAGCGGAACATAGGTCGATTGGTTGAAGTCAGACCGCTTCAGCTTACCGGTCAGATTGAAGCCGATCGTGTACTGATTGGTCAGGGGGTTGACGCCAGCAGCGTTGAAGGTGGCTTTTAGTGTTTCAGGCTTGGTCATACCGTGGAAGGTCAACTCACCGGTGACTAAGGCCGTATCCTGGCCGGTGCGGACCACCTTCTCGGACTTGAACTCGATTGCCGGGTACTTCGCGGCATCGAACCATTCTGGTGACTTCAGCTCCCCATCCAGCCTGGTATTGGTGGTGGAGACGCTGTCTACCGGCACGGTGATATCGAAGCTGGTGCCCGACAGCTTAGCCGGATCCAGTGTCAACGTGCCAGTTGCGCCGGTAAAATCCCCATACCATGTGGTGAAGCCCATATGGGAAACCGAGAACAGAATCCGGGTGTGGATTGGCTCAACCTGATAGGTGCCGGCTTTCACATGGGCAGGATTGGTTTCCGGGGCGGCAGGTTGTGCTTGCGCCAAGACCGGAAGAGCAAGCACCGCCAGGGCAAAAATATGGGTTTTCAAGAGCAGCACTCCTGGTTCGTTAGATCGCGGCAATCTCAGCTTCCGCCTTGGCCAAGGCAGGCGCCTTATTGTCCGGCAAGGCCAGCCCTTCCGCCCGGACGAAAACAACATCTGTAAGACCGATGAAATTCAACATCGCGGTCAGGTGCGCTTCCTGATGATCAAGCGCCGCAGCTTGGTTGCCCGGCGTATAAAAACCACCGCGCGTGGAAGCGATGATCACCTTTTTACCAGCCGGAACCAACCCGACCGGATTACCGTCCGCCCCGTATTTGAACGTCTTACCCGCGGCCAGAAGGCGATCAAAAAGAGCCTTGAGCTGGCTCGGAATGCCAAAATTATACATCGGCGCACCAATGACGATGATATCCGCCGCGAAGAGGGTGTCGATATAATCCGCGCCGCGGGCAATATCGGCCTGGGCAGCTTCATCCGCGGGAGGATGCCCGAACATGGCGCCAATATGGGCAGGCGAAAGATGCTCCAACGGAGCCTTACCCAGGTCGAGGTATGAAACCTCTAGCCCCGGGTTTTTATCCTTCTCATGAGCCACGATCTCGGAGGTCAGTTTGCGGGAGGCGGAATTCTCGCCAAGCACGCTAGAATCAATTTGCCAAAGTTTCATTTCTTTACTCCTGTTGCAGCGCTGACTGCAGCGCGTTTCAAGGGAGTAAATAAGGCTATCGCTTTCTATCAAGAAGCCTATATATAAAGATGGATACCATCTTATTTTACGATAGGTCAAAATGATCGAAGGGGTCACATTCGACCAGCTCCGCATCTTCGTCGCTGCGGCGGAGGAGAGGAGCTTTTCAGCGGCTGGACGGCGGCTTAATCGCGCCCAATCGGTGGTGAGCCAAGCCCTGGCGAATCTGGAGGATCAGCTTGGCGTCGAACTTTTCCGCCGGGAAGGGCGTTATCCGGCATTGACCCCGGCGGGCGACCTTCTGCTGGCGGATGCCAAAGTCATGCTGGCCAGCATGGCTTTAATGAAGTCGCGGGCCAGGGGCATGGCCGCCGGATTGGAGTCGGAGCTCTCCGCCGCCGTGGATGTCATGTTCCCGATGTCGGTCCTGACACACACGGCGGCGGCCTTTGGGGAAAAATTTCCGCTGACGCCGCTGCGCCTTTATGTTGAGGCTTTGGGGGGAGTCGCGAAGGCCGTCCTCGACCGGCAATGCCAGATCGGTATCATGGGTAGCCTGCCTCTGCTAACTTCTGACCTGCTGAGCGAGCGGCTCCTGGCTGTGGAGATGGTGTTCGTCGCCGCACCGTCTCATCCATTGAGCACGAAGAACCGGCTCTTGACCGAATGTGACTTGGCGCAGCATGTCCAGCTCGTGCTCACGGACCGGACAGATCTCTCGGCGGGGCGGGAATTTCGGGTATTGTCGCCCAGACGCTGGCGCCTGGCCGATCTGGGAGCCAAACACGCCTTCCTGCTTGCGGGACTTGGCTGGGGCGGCATGCCGGTTGAGATGGTGGAGCGGGATATTCGCGAAGACCGATTGCGGGAGCTGCGCATTCTGGACGCACCGGGCCGGGAGCAGATGACCATGTCCGCCACCTATAGGCTAGATACGCCTCCCGGCCCGGCGGGGCGCTGGTTCGTTGAACAATTAAAATATTTCGCCGGCGCCGTACCGGCCTTAATGGAGCAGGAAAACAAGGCATGAAGACGCTTATCGTGCAGATAAAATGCGAACTTGGGCAAGCCTATGACGTCGCCGCCTATATCATAGACAACGTGACGCCCTGCCATATCTATTCAATCTCCGGGGCTTACGACCTGCTGGCCATCATCAATCTCGATGACGAGTTTGACCCCGGCGTGTTCGTGACCAAGCATCTTCACAAAGTGCCCGGGATCAAGGACACCTCGACAATGATCGCGTTCAACGCCTTTACCCCAGGAGGATGATCACCCTCGCAGATTGGCAAGGGCTGACAATTCAACCCCCATCGGCATCCAAACCCGCACCAGTAATGCCTGCCACTGCTGCTGCCTCGTCATTGTCCGATGTATCACCGGAAATGCCGACAACACCGACAACCGCTCCAGCCTGCTTGATCAACACGCCGCCGGGTACGGGAATCAACGACCCGCCAATGGCGGCACCCGCGGCACTGACAAAATAAGGTTGCTGCTCGGCTCGTTTCATCAATCCGCGCGTTCCCATTCCCAAAGCCAACGCCCCATTGGCCTTGCCCAGAGCGATCTCACCACGCTTCAGCGAAGTCGCATCCTGGGCCGCGAAAGTTTTCAATGCGCCGCGTGCATCAAGAACCGCCACCGCCAAAGGTTTCAGCCCCTGCTCCTTGGCATAAGCCAAAGCCCCGGCGATAATTTTCTGCGCGGTTTCCAGCGACAAAGCCATCTTCAGCCTTCCAGTTCGGTGTCCCAATACAGAAAGTCGCGCCAGCTCTCATGCAGATAGTTCGGCGGAAAATGACGCCCCCGTTGCTGTAACTCGAAGCCGGTCGGCCGGCGCGGCTCTTCCCTCGGGATCATATTGCATTCCCTGGGCATCTTCGAGCCCTTGCGCAGATTGCACGGCCCGCACGCCGTCACGACATTTTCCCAGCTTGTCCTGCCACCGCGGGCGCGCGGGATCACATGATCAAAGGTCAATTCAGGCGTGGCGCGGCGGTGGCTGCAATATTGGCAGGTGAATCCATCGCGGAGGAAAACATTAAACCGTGTGAAAGCGGGCATCCGGGCTGAGGGAATAAAGTCCCGCAACGCGATGACGCTGGGCAAACGCATCGAAAAGCTTGGCGACCTGACTTCCTGCTCATACTCTGAAAGCACGGAAACCCGGTCCAGAAATACCGCTTTCACGGCATCCTGCCACGTCCAGGTCGACAACGGAAAATAGGATAGCGGACGGAAATCCGCATTCAACACAAGGGCGGGAAAATGAAACCCGCCGTCAGGCATTACTTTGCCTGTCCCACATCGGGACGAGATTTTGAGGGGCAGCCACGAAACGCTGCCACATATGGTAGGCCGTTCGAGTCATAGGGACTTTATGACAAAGTACGCCCTTACGGGCAAGCGCCGCTCTGACTTGTCGCCCATTTGTCATGTTGGTCTTACACCCATGCTCTGCATTTCTCCTCCGCCCGAGCGCGGCTATAGTTTGGCAGGAAATGACAATCATATCCCGCTTCGCGCCAAGCCCCACCGGATTCCTGCATCTTGGCCACGCATATTCGGCTTGGCTGGGCCGGCGGCGAGCCGATACGTGGCGATTGCGGCTGGAGGATATCGATACGGCGCGGTGCAAGGCGGAATTTGCCGAGGCTATCCAGGAAGACCTGGCTTGGCTGGGTATGGCTTGGGATGGGGATATCCGGGTCCAGTCGGCCCATTTCTCCGAATATGAGGCAGTGCTCGAGAATTTGCGGGCGCGCGGCCTGCTTTATCCATGCTTCTGCACCCGCTCGGAGATCGCCCGTGCGCAATCCGCGCCACATGCGGCAGAGGCGCGGTATCCCGGCACATGCAGGCACCTCACAGATCCGGCACGAGCTCGGCGCATCGCATCCGGACAACCCTACGCCCTAAGGCTGGACACGGAGCATGCCTGCCATATTGCCGGCCCTTTGCGGTTTTTTGATGAAATGATCGGCTGGATCACCGCTCAACCACAGCGCCTCGGCGATATCGTCCTGGCCCGAAAGGACACACCGACCAGCTACCATCTATGTGTCGTGCATGACGATTCCCTTCAGCGCATCACTCATGTCATCAGAGGGGAGGATTTACGGGACGTGACGCACATACAGGTGCTGCTGCAGGCACTCCTCGGCTATGAGACTCCCATCTATCTGCATCACAAGCTGTTGGCGGGGCTAGACGGGAAACGCCTGGCCAAACGGGATAAGGCATTGACATTGCGAGAATTGCGGGCCGCCGGGGCGAAGCCGTCGGAAATACTCAGCCAATTCGAGGAATCATGAGGCGCCTTCTTGCCGCGGCAGGCTGGGCTGGGCTTTTCGCAGGGTGCGGCGCCGCACTCGTTATCGCCGCCTCCCTGCTCATCGTCGCACCGCATGAGGTTCCCTCCCGGTTGTTGTTGTTTCTGGGTACTGTAGGCGCCGTTGAAGCGCTGATCCCCTGGTGTTTCTGCCTTTGTTTTGCAGCACTGCCGGGTGTATTTACCGCCATTCGTCAAGAACGGCCCATTCTCCTTGCGGATGGGCTCGGCGCCTTGCTGGGCGCTGGATTGTTGATGGCCGTGGCTGGCGCGCTACCCATGTTGATACCGTTAAATCATGGCCTTGTGGTGGGCCTTCATACAGGCCGGCTGAAACTGGCTGAGCTCAATTCGCCACTGGCTCTGCAATGCTCGGTCGTGGCGGGGGAATTGACCGTTGCTCTTTGGCTGTCCTGGCTGATGCGGCGCCTTGGGCGGAATTTATGTGCGGACGGAAGCCCTTCTGGCATCGGGTGGCGCCCTGCTTCCGTTCAAGCCTATGGCCTCGCTCTGCTTCTGGCGCTCTTGCTTATCGCATCCATCGCCTTGCTGTTTCGCATCCTACCGCCTGATCAAGCCAAGCTCGAGACCATGAACGCCGCCAAACTTTTTTCCGGGCAGCCATGGGCGATTGGCGGCATCCTAGCGACTGTTTTTATCCTGGCACCGATCGTGGAGGAGATTCTATTTCGCGGGTTTGCCTTTGCCGGTTTTGCCACGAAATGGGGCCCCGGATACGCGAGCATCCTATCCAGCCTGATTTTCACGGCGGTCCACGCGCCTGAGAAAATTCATTATTTGCCAGGATTCCTGGGCGTTGCGCTGGTAGCCTTGGCTGCATGCTGGCTGCGCTTGCGCTGCCGCTCCATCCGCCCGGGCATCCTGCTCCATATGGTTTACAATTCCGGGCTGCTGCTGGCCGGGCCGCTATTGCATTAGCCGAGGGGTAATTTGGCAGGCGGGCTGGTTTTGGGTAAACTCCCCCGGACTATCGGGTTGGAGAAGTTTTTATGGGTGGATTGAGCATCTGGCACTGGCTGATTGTACTGGTCGTCGCCTTGCTGTTGCTTGGGGGGCGCGGCCGGGTGAGCGCGATGATGGGGGATCTCGGCAAGGGCATCAAGAGTTTCAAGCAAAGCATGGCAGAAGAAGATGCAGCCAAGCCGGCGCCTGGTACTCCGGACGCCAAGATGAGCGAGCCCGGCGCCCTGAACGCCCCGCTTCCTGAGCAGAACAAGACGACGATCAACCAAGGCTGAACATGGTTCCCGCAACGGTGGCCGCGGCCCTGGTTGAAGCCGGGCGCAGAATGGATTCGCGTGGATGGGTTCCGGGATCGGCCGGCAACCTATCCGCCCGGCTTGACGATGGCCGCATTGCGATCACCCGTAGCGGTGTCCATAAAGGCCGGCTGGATGCGGGAAGCGACATTATTGCCGTTGATTATGACGGCAACCCTCTAGCCGACGGCCAAAAGCCCAGCGCCGAAACGCTGCTGCACTGCCAGCTTTACCGGCTGTTCCCTCCAGTCGGCGCCGTGTTGCACGGGCACTCGGTCGCCGCGACGGTACTGTCCCTCTCTGGCACCGTTACCTTCTCGAATTATGAATTGCTGAAAGCGTTCGGGTTCAATACGCACGAACTCGACGTCAAGCTGCCCATCTACGAGAATGATCAGGACATTGCCCGCCTGGCTAAATTGATAGAGCCAGACCTACAGAGCGAACCGCCGATCGGCTATGTGATAGCGGGCCATGGCGTCTACGCCTGGGGCACGAATGTGGAGCACGCCTATTGGCGTCTCGAGGCGTTGGAATTTTTGCTGGCGTGCGAATTGGAACGGAGGCAAATGAAATGAGCCGTTTGACGGTTTACGAAGATACGTCTCCCGGCCAACCGGTGTTCGATAGCATCGATCCTGCCGAGGTGGCGGCTGAACTCAAAAAGATTGATGTCGGGTTCGAGCGCTGGGAAAGCCCCGTTCAATTGACACCAGAAGCTTCGAGCGAAGCTATACTGGATGCCTACCGCCCCTATCTGGATACGCTGATGGGAGTTACGGGCGCAGGCTCGGCCGATGTGGTGAAACTGACCCCCGACCACCCGCAGGCCACGGCCCTGCGCGAAAAATTCCTCTCCGAGCATACCCATAGCGAACCGGAAATCCGCTTTTTCGTCTCCGGCTCCGGGCATTTCGTGATGCATACTGGCGGTCGCGTCTATGATGCGCTTTGCGAGCAGGGGGACCTGATCTATGTGCCCTCCGGCATCAAGCACTGGTTTGACGCTGGGCCCCAGCCCGACTTCACGGCCTTACGCGTTTTCACCGACACGTCCGGCTGGGTTGCTCATTTCACCGGTGACGATATCTCCAGCCGATTCCCCGTCGCGTGATTCTCTCGATCGTTACCGACATTGAGGGCACCACCACCCCGATCAGCTTCGTACATCGGGTATTGTTCCCCTATGCGCGCGAACGGCTGGCGAGCTTTCTGGCAGCCAATCCGCAACACCCGGCATTGTCGGATGTGCCTGAACCTAAGCTAAGCACCCTGCTCGGCTGGATGGACAGGGATGAAAAAATCACCGCCCTGAAAGCCATCCAGGGTGAAATCTGGAAACAAGGCTATGAGCTAGGGGACCTCCTTGGAGAGATCTACCCGGATGTCCCCCCTGCCCTGCGGCGCTGGTCCCGCGCGGGGCTGAGGCTCTTTGTTTATTCCTCAGGATCGGTAGCAGCCCAGAAGCTGCTGTTCAGCCATACCCCAGAAGGCGACCTTACGCCCCTGTTTCAAGCCTATTTCGACACGAATCTCGGGCCGAAGCGAGAGGAAGCCAGTTACGCCATGATCGCCCGCGCCGTTGGCGGCCGAGCGAACGAGGTGTTGTTTCTTTCCGACGTCGAGGCAGAGCTGGACGCAGCCGCGGCGGCTGGGCTGGCGGCATGCCAGCTGGTTCGGCCTCAGGACGGAACCCTTCCCGGAACACGGCATCAAACAGCTTCGGATTTCAATGACGTCTCCAGCCTATTTGGATTGCCTCATGGATAAGATAAAGACAGGCTTCGTCCGCAACCTCGCGGACTGGTTGGAAAAAGCCCCGCTCGCGCGGGCTTTTTTATGGGGTTTGCTCGCCGCGGCGGCCCTGCCTCCGGTGCATCTGCTGCCCGTCCTGCTTTTTTCTGTACCCGCATTGCTGCGCCTGACAGATTCCGCACCAAACTGGAAACGCGCCGCCTTGATCGGCTGGTTTTACGGCTTTGGCCTCGGGCTGGCAGGTCTCTACTGGATTACTGAACCCGTCCTGACCGAAGCGCAGCAATTCTGGTGGCTTGTGCCATTTGCCGCTCCGCTTCTGGCTGCCGCCGTTGCGTTTTATACAATTATTCCTGTTCTCGCCGCGCGCCTCGTCCCTGCGGGAGCAGGGCGCGTACTGACTTTTGCGGGCGCCTGGGTGCTGTCAAACCTTGCTCAGCAATTCCTCTTTACCGGCTTTCCCTGGAATTACTGGGGAACGGACTGGGCGATGCCTGGAGATCTCGGGACCATATTTCTTCAGCCCGCCGCGATCGTCAGCGTCCATGGTCTCACGCTGCTGACCGTCCTGCTTTCCGCGACACCGTTATTTCGGGCGAGAGGACTGGCGATACTGGCCATCAGCCTGCTGCTGTGGGCAGGTTATGGATATGTGCGGCTGCAAACACCGGAACAAAACACGGCTGTAAATGTCGCGTTGGTTCAGCCCAATTTCCAGGAGCCTCCCGACTATTCACGCCCCGCTCTCCTCGCCAACTGGCAGCGCCTTTTGGCCATGAGCCGCGCCGGGCTAACAAACGGCGCCGATGTGGTCATCTGGCCGGAAGCAGCGAGCCCCTGGCTTCTCGACAGTGATGCGGCAGCGCGCGAGCAGCTTGCCTCCGTAACGGGAACCATCCCCATCATTGCCGGCAGCCTTCGGGTTGTCAGCCAGAATGACTTCCGCAACTCCATCGTTGTCACCGCCGGGCCTCAACCCCCACTTGCAATATACGACAAGTGGAAACTGGTGCCGTTTGGAGAATACACGCCGCATTGGCTCCCGGTGAAAATTATCCCTAGTCTGGTTGGCGGAGGGTTCACGCCTGGCATTGGTCCCGAGACTATTGCCAACATTCCCGGCCTCTCCCCTTTTGGCGCCATAATCTGCTATGAGGCGATTTTTACAGGCCAGATCATTGATGAAAAGCGCCGGCCGGACTGGGTGGTAAATGTGACGGATGATGCCTGGTTTGGCGACTCGGCCGGGCCGCGTCAGCATTTTGCCAATGTCCGGCTAAGGGCGGTTGAAGAAGGCCTACCGATCGTCCGCGATGCGAATTCAGGAATTTCGGCTGTCATCGACCCGTTTGGCCGGGTCACGGCCTCAATGCCGCTCGATTATCAAGGCGTGCTCGTCGCTCCCCTGCCAGGACCTCAGCCGAAAACGGTGTTTGCTCGCCTTGGCCTCATGTTTCCTGGTGGTTTGGCCTTTATATGTCTTGCCCTTGGGCTGCTATGTGGTAACACGCATCGGTTGCTGAAGGCGTAAGGAACAAATTTTTTTGTCTATTTAATAATCCAATAATCAGAGTTTTGTATTGATTTGCTAGTTAACGCCTGTTAACTTTGCTGAGGTTACTATGGAATAGCCTGTTTGATATTCTAGTATCGCCCTGGGGAAGCGCTGCTACCGATGGGCGATACAACAAGAACTGGTGGCAAAGACGCCATATGCTGGAGAGTTAGACATTTATGGCTGAAGAGAACGCTGAGCGTCCGGAACGTGAAAGCCGTCCCAGTCCGATCGATATCCATGTGGGCTCACGAATTCGCCTTCGCCGCACGTTGCTGGGCATGTCCCAAGAACGTCTTGGCGACGCTCTTGGGCTGACCTTTCAGCAAGTCCAGAAGTATGAGCGCGGCATGAACCGCGTCGGCGCGTCCCGTCTGTTCGATATTTCCCGGGTGCTGGACGTTCCCATTTCGTATTTCTTTGACGACATGCCGGAAGGGATGTCTGAAAGTCCGGTTTCCGGTCCCCGCGGCCGCACCTACGGCTTCGCTGAACAGCAGGAGCCCTTTAACGCGGGCATCGATGACCAGTTGACGAAACGCGAAACATTAGAGGTTGTCCGCGCCTATTATCGCATCGTCGATCCCGCCATGCGTAAGCGTATTTTCGATCTAATGAAGTCGCTGTCTCCGCCGGATGCCCCCTTTGAGGGAAGCTAAGCCAAGGTTTCAGCTATACCTGAGCGGCTCATTCTCTAACTGACCAACGAAATGAAAGGCCGGGAAGTTGAACTTCCCGGCCTTTTTTATTCAAATCTCACCGACCGCCTTTTCCTCGGCCTTGATCTCCGCTGCCCTGGCGGCGATTTCACCAACCGTGATTGGCGGGCCGGGGAAACGCTTGCGGGCAATACCAAACCAGATGACGGCCAGCAGCAAAATCAGGCCGACCAGATAATTCACGAGAATCGCGTTCGGCTCGCGCGTCCCGATATACACCAGAACACATGCCCCCAGCACAGTAATCACCGCGAAGGGCTTGGACAGCACGCCAAGACGGAACGGACCAAACTCAGTCCAGCTCTTTCCTTCCGCGAACAGGCCGGCCAAGATCGGCATGGCATAAGAAATATACAGGAACATCGCGCATCCTGCCGCCAGCGCCAGGAACGCGGACGAGTACAGCGTGACAAGAATGGAAAGCACGGCTGTTAGCCAGATAGCCGCAACCGGGGCCCGGTGCGTCTTATCAACATGTCGCAAATATTTATGGCCAGGCAACCCGCCATCACGGGCAAACGCATAAACCATACGCGACGTCGAGGTGACTCCAGCAAGAGCGCACAGGAAATTCGCCAAGACAATGCCAACCAGAATCACGTCCTTTAACACTGCTGGAACCTGCATCGCGCCTAGGATGTTATAGCTGATATTGGCGCCACCGCTCGCCGCCTTGCCCGCATCGGGGATCGCCAAGACAAACGAAGCCGCCATGACCAGACCGAAAATGCCCGACCAGAAGATAGCATTCAGAATTCCTTTAGGGACATTCCGGCGGGCATCAACAGTCTCTTCCGAAGTGTGGGCCGACCCGTCAAAACCGGTGATTGTGTATAGCGGGTATAGCAGGGCCAGCAAGAATATATAGAAATGGCCATTGCTCGGCGGGAAAACGCCGCCCCCACTATTTCCGGTGAAGTTAGTAAAAGTAAACAGCCGGGATAGATCGTAATTGGGCGCGATATAGAGCATGGAGCCTGTGAGAAGCACCGCAATAACCAGAATAAGATAGCCGGAGAAATCGATCAGCTTGGTCGTCAGCCGCACGCCAAAATGGCAAAGAAGCGCCTGAATGACCGTGATGATGGTCACTGCCAGCACCTGCGGCCAGCCGCCAGCGAAAACCGGCCAGAGATTTCCCCAGGAGGAGGTGTCAACACCAAAAATATCGCCAAGAATCAGGCCGGTAAACAGAAAATATACGCCCACATTCACCGAGGCGATAACGAAAATGAGGCCCAAGAGGTTAAACCAAGCTGTCAGCCAACCCCAGGCGCGTCCGCCCAAAAGTGAAGACCAATGGTAAAGACCGCCTGCCGTTGGGTAAGCGGAGGCGATCTGCGACATCGAAGCACCGACGATCAGCGCAAACAGGGATCCGACAATCCAGCCGACAATGGTGGTAAATGCCCCACCTGTAGAGAAACCCGTTTGAAAAGAGGTGATACCACCGGCCAGTATGCAGATGATGGAAAACGAAACGGCAAAGTTTGAGAAACCATGCATGCGCCGGGAAAGCTCCTGCGCATATCCCATCTTATGGAGGACCGCCGCGTCCTCCTCAAGAATCTTCTGTTCCGACTGGTCAGACATACGAAGCCCCCTTATCGTTTCATTGGCCTTAATGGACCGAGCCTAGCTGGTGTTTAAAGTTTCGCCAAGAGAAACTATCTATCTGTCCATCTTTGCGGTCTGAAGTTTTGGTTTATACTCAAGGCTAAAGACGTCAAAAACGAGGAGACCTGGACATATGGGCGACAGCGAACTCACCCTACCCGCCTTGCAGGCTATGGCCGAGCGAGGGGATATCGACACAATCATCATGGCCGCCCCCGACATGCAGGGACGTCTACAAGGCAAGCGCGTCATGCCGCGCTTCTTTTTCGAGTCGGTGACGGCCGAGGCAGCCGAGGGCTGCGCCTATCTCCTCGCCACGGATATCGAATGCCAACCGGTCCCGGGTTACGCGCTGACCTCCTGGGATAAGGGTTATGGCGACTTCGTTTTCAAACCCGACCTCGGCACCCTGCGTCTGGCACCTTGGCAACCAGGTGCCGCGATCATCCTTTGCGATATCGAACTGCTAGGCCACAAGCCAGCTCCCATGGCGCCGCGCACAATCCTGAAGCAGCAACTCAACCGATTGAAAGAGCATGGGCTGACCGCATGGGCGGCAACCGAACTCGAATTCATCCTTTTCAAGGATAGCTACGAAGCAGCCTGGGACAAAGCCTATCGCGGCCTGACACCCGCCAATCAGTATAATAACGACTATTCCATACTTGGCACCGCCAGGGTGGAGCCAATCATCCGGCGCATCCGGAATGCCATGGAGGCAGCCGGCATCCAGGTTGAAAACTCCAAGGGCGAGTGCAACCTTGGGCAGCATGAAATCAACTTCCGCTATGGTCCTGCTGTCGCAACCTGCGACAAGCATGTGATCTATAAGGAAGCCGCCAAGGAGATCGCCGCTGAAGCCGGACACGCGCTAACCTTTATGGCGAAGTTCAATGAGCGCGAAGGCAATAGCTGTCATACCCATCTCTCCCTGCGAAACACCGCCGGTCACGCTGTATTCCTGGACACTGATGGGCATTCCCCATCGAAGCTTTTCCGGCAATTCATGGCCGGCCTGCTTCATCATGCGGCTGAAATTGCCTTGTTCTTCGCGCCAAATATCAACTCTTATAAACGCTATGCCGCTGGCAGCTTCGCCCCGACCGCCCTTGCCTGGGGCATCGACAATCGCACTTGCGCCTTCCGTGTCCTGGGTCATGGAAAGTCGATCCGCGTAGAAAACCGCCTGCCGGGAGGAGATGTAAATCCATATCTTGCTCTGGCAGCGATGATCGCCGCGGGTCTTGCCGGCATTGAAGGCGATTATGCACCTGTCCCGCTATTCGAAGGGAACGCCTATACTGCCGACTTGCCCAGAATCCCACACAGCTTAAGCGATGCCGCGCTTCTGTTTGCCTCCAGCGAATTCACGCATGGCGCCTTCGGCGCCGACGTAGTGGCTCACTATACTAACATGGCGAAAGTCGAACTGGATGCGTTCAACGCCACCGTAACCGACTGGGAAAAATTCCGGTCCTTTGAGAGGATGTAACCGTATCATGGAATTACGTGGCAATTGGCGTATTCCCACTGAAATCCTGGCTGGAGCCGGGCGGATTTCAGAATTACCTCAGAAAATCAAAGAGGCCGGGCTTAAAAAGATATTGATCGTCACAGATCCTGGCGTCGCTAACTTGCCCTTCTGCGCTGCCATCCGCGCCTCGCTTGAGGACGCCGGCATTACAACCGCACTCTTCAAGGACGTGCATCCGGACCCTCTTGCAGAAGACGTGCTGGCAGGCGCTGAAGCTTACCGTGCCCTTGGCGCGGAAGGCATCGTGGCCATTGGCGGCGGCTCTGGCCTTGATTGCGGAAAGTCCATCGGCCTCGCCGTTTCCACGTCTCTGCCTCTGTGGGATTTTGAGATCACCCTGCCAACCCCGCCCCTGGATCGCCCCATCCCTCCGATCTTCGCTGTCCCCACCACGGCGGGCACAGGGTCCGAAGTTGGCCGTGCGACTGTGGTCATCGATGTAAAGAAACAGCGGAAACTTATTCTGCTGCATGCCCAGATGCTTCCGCGCCTGGTCATACTCGACCCCGAACTCACCTACGGCCTGCCACCCACAATCACCGCCTGGACCGGTATGGACGCGCTAGCACATTCTCTGGAGGCCTATTACGCGATTTTCTATCATCCGATCGCCGATGGCATCGCGCTGGAGGGCATGCGGCTGGTCAAGGAGAATTTAGTAACTGCTGTTAGGGAGCCTCACAACACGGCCGCTCGGATGAACATGCTGGCCGCGGCATCCATGGGCGCAACCGCGTTTCAGAAAGCCCTGGGCGCCATTCATTCCTTAAGCCATCCGATCGGCGCCCGTTTCCACGCCCATCACGGCCTAACAAACGCTGTGCTGATGCCTTACGTACTGGCCTATAATCGTCCAGTTATTGAAGAAAAAATGGCTCACGCGGCCGGCGTACTGGGGTTGGAACCAAGCTTCGATGCATTTCTCGCCTGGGTCCTTGAACTCCGTACGGCCATCGGAATCCCGCACACCCTCGGCGGACTGAAGGTCGCATCTGAGGCGCTCGAGGAATTGGCCGTAGAGGCGGTGGCCGACCCCAATACGCCTGACAACCCTCGGCCGGCCACGCAGGCGGATATGCTCCGCATCCTCAAAGCGGCAATGGCCGGCGATCTGACGGGTCTGTCTGCCTGACCCTGTAAGGGCCGGGTTCATACCCGGCCCTTACAGTGCCTTTTGCATAATCACCACGTCCAGCCAACGGTCGAACTTGAAGCCAACTTTCCGCATCGTCCCCGAATGCTGAAAGCCCAGGCTGGCATGAACACCGACGGATGCCGTGTTTTCAAAGTCACCGATCAACGAGACCATCTGAGAAAAGCCGGCCTTCTGTGCCGCTTCGACCAAACCCACGACGATGGCCTTGCCTACCCCTTGTCCACGCACATCCTCCCGTACATAAACGCTGTCCTCGACAGTATGATCGTAGGCCGGCCTAGTTCTAAACGGCCCATAATAGCCGTATCCCAATATTCTGGATCCTTCTTCGGCCACAAGCCAAGCAAAACCGTCCTGCTGATTGGCAAGAAACCTCTCATTCATCTCTTCAAGAGATGGTGGGACGTTCTCGAAGGATCCCGTCCCGTGCAGAACATGATAAGCGTAGATGGCCTGGATTTGCGGCAGATCAACTGGGGTAGCGTTTCTGATGTTCATTCAAACAAGCCCGTATATCAACGCTTCAAGCATGGCAAAACCAGCGCCGCAGGGGAAGCTGACTCCTGCCAACAACTAATTGTTATAAAACTTACAATTTGTATATTTTTATATACAAACCATCTATTAATGAGGGCCTGAGGATGCCGTTGTGCTAGTAACCCTTTTTCAGGCATAACATCCTGGGTTGTTGAGTTGTGCTTCCGGCCATCTAGGGGTCGCCGAATGAGTGAGGGTTTGGACCAGAATGAATGATACGCCGCGCAACCCGGGATATGGCCCTGCCGGAGATCGGGCTGCCGCCAACCCCGACATCGCCGCTTTACATGACGCTCGCCTCGATTTGGCACCACAATCCGAGGCCCGGCTGGCTGCGATTCTAAGCGTCGCACGGTATCATGGTGTTGAAATGGATCTGGAGGCTCTGAGGCTCCGCCCCGGAGACCTGGCCCCGAACCCACCCGAGCTGGTCGCCTGGTTGCAAGAAGCCGGCTTGTGGGCACGCGGCGTTCATTTGAATTTCAGACAGCTCCTCAAGATCGACGCCCCAGCTCCCGTTATTCTGCTCCTGGACGACGGGGGAGCAGCCCTTCTTGTGGGCCGTGACCGCGGAAGAAACCTGTTGATCCTTAGGGACCCCAGGCAAGCTTCATCAGCATCTCCGCTTCTTGTCGACGAGCTGCGTCTAAAGCAGGTGTGGAGTGGCGCGACTTTGCTCATCCGTGCCAGCCGGCATGGCACAATTGAGGAACAACCTTTCAATCTTGGCCTCGTCGCACGGCTTGTCTGGAGCGACCGTAAAATTTTGCGCGACATTGCCATTTCGTCCGTCACCCTGACGGCGCTGAGCCTTGTTCCGATTCTCGTGGTCATGCGGACCATTGGCCAGGTCCTGCAATATCATGGTGTAGCTACCCTTAATCTAGTCATCATACTGCTTTGTGTCTCCATTCTTTTCGAGGCGATCCTCACATGGAGTCGCAAGATGATGGAGGTCGTACTTGCAGCAAAGCTCGATGCAAGACTGAACCTGATGATCTTCGACCGGCTGGTCGCGTTGCCTATTGACTATTTTGAGCGCGAACAAGCCGGCCAGATCGCCCACAAAATCTCCCAGGTCCATCTTATCCGGCAATTTCTGACCGGAAAGTTGATGAACGCGTTCATCGATATCTTCATGTTGATCCTGCTGTTGCCAATTCTGTTCTATATGAGTGCCGCTTTGGCGTGGACCGTATTGGTCGCGGCGGCACTTATTGCAGCAATCATCGCTGCCTTTCTCAGGCCAATGGCCCATATGACGGGCAAGATTATTGGAGCGGAATCCGCAAAGGGATCCGTGTTGATTGAGACAATTTTTGGCATCAGAACCGTTAAGGCACTCGCGCTTGAGAGTACTCGCGCCGCGCAATGGGACCGCCGTGTCGCGGAAGTAGCTGAACTCCATATTGAAGAAAGCAAGCTTGCGAACTGGCCGGCAACACTCACCCTCCCACTCCAGCGCTATTGCAGTTATGGCGTGATCGTCGTTGGCGCCTTTATCGTCTTGCATTCGAAAACGTCAATTGACGCTTCGAGCCTGTTTGGCTTCATGCTGCTTGGCGGGCGCGTCGCGGGCCCTCTTGTGAGCCTGGCCGGGCTTATGGAAGAGGTGCACCGGGCGCAAGCATCAATTGGAATGGTGGGCAGCGTACTCAATCGTACGAATGAACAACACGCCCTGACAAACGGCCTGCGCCCGCGCTTTGAAGGCGCCATTGAATTCAACGATGTTACGTTCCGCTATGAAGGAGCCAAGACGCCAGCCCTGGATAAGATGACCTTCAAAATTCCCGCTGGTACAATGCTTGGATTGGTTGGCCGTTCAGGATCGGGCAAGTCAACTGTCACGCGCCTCTTGCAAGGTATAAATCGTGACTATGTTGGTTCCATCCGTATCGACGGTACTGATATGCGAGAGATCAATCTGCGCCACATCCGGAAAAATTTCGGCATGGTGCTACAAGATAATTTTCTTTTCCGCGGCACAGTACGAGACAATATCATTGCCGGCCGGCCAGGCTTGTCCTTTGAGGATGCGGTAAGAGCCGCCAGGCTTGCCGGTGCGGAGGAGTTCATCGAACGTCTGCCAAACGGGTATGATACCTTCATCCAGGAAGGCTCTCCTAATTTGTCCGGAGGCCAGAAGCAGCGCCTGGCAATTGCCCGTGCCCTGATATCGGATCCTAAAATTCTGATTCTGGATGAGGCGACAAGCGCGCTTGATCCGGAAAGCGAAGCCTTGGTGAATGCCAACATTCAACGGATCGCCGCGGGACGAACAATGGTCATCGTATCGCACCGTCTCTCCTCGCTCCTCGATTGCGATCTAATCATGGTGCTCGATCACGGACGTACGATCGATATCGGCACTCATCGTGAGTTAGTCGAACGGTGCGCCATTTACCGCCACCTCTGGTTCCAACAGAATCGCCACCTCTCTCCCCAAGGGTTTGATGATGCCTCGTCTCAGCCAGCTACTGCCTAAGCTCACTAAGGGCGAGTTGGTTCCCGCCGGAGCGGATGACACCCTCCCCTTGGCTGCTCTGGAGTTCCAGTCCCCAACAGCAGCCATCATCGCTACGCCTCTTCCAGCGATTGCACGTTCCACGAGTTATATTCTCACCACGCTTGTACTGTGCCTGCTGGTGATCGCCACAGTCTTCAAGGTAGACAAACTTGTCACGGCGACAGGCGTTCTGAATTCAGTAACACCAGACATCAGCGTACAAGCCTTCAATGCCGTTTCAATTATACGGGATATCAAGGTTCGCCCAGGCGATTTCGTCACCAAGGGGCAGCTCCTGGCAACGCTTGACCCGACCTATACCTCGGCGGACCTTAGAGCACTTACCTCGCAGGAACAAAATTACGCGGCGCAGGTCGCTCAATTGCAGGCTCAGGAAAATAACACGCCTTATACGCCGGATCCGTCAAACCCGGCCTCCGCGCTGATGCTGCAAACATATAATCAACAGATGGGGCAATATAATTATACGCTGGAGAACTACGATCAGCAGATCAACCAGCTAAAAACCCAGATCGAGGGCTATAACCAGCAGGCCGATTATTACCGGCAGCGCCTTGGAATAGCCACCAATGTTGAAAATATGCGCAAAAAATTGCAGCAACTGCAAGTTGGCAGTCAGCTTGATTCCGAGGCTGCCACGGATGACCGTGTCAACATCCAGGCACAGCTGGCGTCAGCTATTTCACAGGCTGCAGCCGATCAAAAGCAGCTCGCAGCCGTCCAAGCGCAACGTGATAGTTTTGCTCAGCAGTTCAAGGCCCAAACATCGACCGATCTGGCAACGGCCTTGAACAACTTGGCTCAAGCCCGGCAAGAGCTGGAAAAAGCACAGTTCAACAATGAGCTGGTTGAATTGCAGGCCCCCCAAGATGCAATCGTTCAAAGCGTGGCACCTGTATCTGTGGGCTCCGTGCTGCAGGCTGGCCAGCAGCTCATGGAGTTGGCCCCCGTCAACACCCCTTTCATTGTTGAAGCTGATGTTCCCGCAGATGAGTCGGGATTCGTCCATACCGGGGACAAGGTTACTATCAAGTTCAATACACTCAGCCCATTACAATACGGAACCGCAATGGGCACTGTTGTCTCGCTCAGCCCTGAGAGTATCAATCCGCAAGACCAACAGAACGCTGCAACGATGGGGGCGCCTCTGCCTACTGCGCCGCAATCCTTATATTATAAGGCTCAGATTTCCTTTGACGTCATGAACCTGCACAACGTCCCGCAAGGTTTCAGACTGGTGCCAGGCATGCCTCTTGAAGCCGACATTGTCGTCGGTAAGCACTCCATCCTGTCTTACTTCTTCTCTCGCATGGCTCCGGTTGCGTATGAGAGCTTGCACGAACCTTGATCAGAAATGAATTCTAATCTCTCACTCAGCGACCGGCTAGCAGCCCGCAATCCTCAGAAAGCTATTCTTCGTGCACGGGAATTAGCTTCTCAAGGAGAGCATGGGCGTGCATTCAAGCTTTATTCAATCGCCGCGAATGCGGGCTTAGCTGAGGCAGAGCGCGAACTAGGCCTTTATTACCTTCGCGGCGACGCCACTGGCTTCAGAAGTGTGGCAGAGGCGGCCCGGTGGCTGATGCCCGCGGCTGAAAAAGGGGATGCAAAAGCTCAAAGTGCCCTGGGTAGTCTATACGCCAATGGCTTTCAGGCCGAGGCGGCAAATGATCTTTTTACCGAGGCCAAGACAGACAAAGCGGACCTGAAAACCGCCCTGAAATGGACGCTGTTGGCTGCCGAGGCAAACGACGCTGACGCTCAGGCTCTTGCCGGGTTTTTATATGCAACCGGCCCGCAGGAGATCCAGAATATCGAGCTTGCCAAATATTGGTATGGCTTAGCGGCGCAGGCTGGAAAGCCGCAAGGGAGTTCTGGGGCTTGGCACGCTCGCCTTGCTAGAAGCGACAACTGATGACTTGACGTTTTCCGCCGTAGCTCACATCCGGGCCGCCGCAGAAGCGGACCTTGCCACCGGGCATTACTATCTTGGGCTTATCTATGAGCGAGCGATTGGCGTGCTCGCCGATCTTGGGCTTGCGGCTCATCATTATGAGATTGCCGCACAGAAAGGCATCCGCGATGCCCAGTTCAAATATGGTTTCATGCTCTTCAATGGCGTGGGGGTTCCGCCCAATAAGGTGGAGGGCGAAACCTGGTTACGCCGTGCAGCCCTGGCCGGTGAGGGCGAAGCCGCTGCGCTCGTCGGCGAGATGTATGCACGTGGCGATGGCACTTTACCGCCCAATTATGCCGAAGCTGCTCTTTGGTTCCGCGTTGCGGCTGAAGCTGGTCATCGTGCATCTGCCCGCGCATTGGGGTTGTTGTATCTGACGGGTGCGGGAGCAGGGGCAATTCCCCGTGATGCCGATGAAGCGGCCAAGTGGCTTAGGATCGCCGCGGAAAAAGGGGATAACATCGCGCAATCCGATCTCGCGGCATTGCTGCTCAAACGCCAAACCAATCCACGCCTGACGGATCCCGCACCCGTTCACGAATGGTTCGAAAAAGCCGCCGAATCCGGGGACGCTATTGGCGCCTATAACTTTGCCGTTTGTCTGGCGGAAGGCATCGGCGTGGACCGTGACGAGGCGCGCGCGGCGCAATGGTTCCGGCGGGCGGCGGAAAATGTCGTGAACGCTCAATATCGTTACGGCCGCATGCTGGCGGAGGGCCGTGGCGTTCCGCAGGATCTTGTCGAAGCAAGATATTGGCTGCAGGAAGCTGCAAATAAAAACATGCTTGAGGCTTTGCTTGATCTAGCCGCTTTGCATTTACAAGGCCTGGGTGGACCGCGGGATGATGCCGCCGCCTGCGAATTATTTGAAAGCGCCGCCGCTCAAGATAGCCCAGATGCGATGTTTGCGCTCGGAGCGCTTTATGGTGGCGGGCACGAAATCGCTACGGATCGCGCCCGGTCTCTTTCCTGGTATCGGCTGGCCGCAGAACGAAAACATCCAAGAGCTGCTCTCATGCTTGGCAAATATCTGCGAGCCGGCATCGCGACGGAACCCAATCTTGAGGAGGCGCGCAAATGGTTTTCTATAGCCGCAGCCGCTGGTTTGGGCGAAGCGGACGCGGAACTCGCAACACTCCCTCCCCCCATGGAAGCGGCGGAATGACGCGGGACGTGGCCGGTAGACATTGACGAAATCCACGAATGACCCAAGCTCCGCAACCGCGGCCTATCTAAAAGGCCTGCAAGACAGCACAGATGGCTTGTTCTGGTTGAAGCGGGCACGGCGGCTTGCTCCCGACGATCCCCGGATTGAGTTGGAAATTGCCCGTCGAGAATTGTCATCAGGCCCACAAGGCGCGAGACGGGCATGCCAAGCCTTTCAGCAACTAGCGGAGCGGTATGATACAACTCCGGCATGGATCGGGTTGGCGATCTGCGCGCAGATGCTTGGTGACGCCGCCACCGCCGCCAAGGCCGTGGAATCATTGCTTCACCGCCATTGTGTTCCCGAAGATACGAGCTTCCCGGCATTCGCCCGCCATGTCGCCATCTCTGCCGGCTATGATGGTTATCAAGGATATACCGCGAGCGGCTTATCAGTCTCTGAGGGGACAGGCCGCTTGCTTGGCGCGCACCCCGATCTTGCCGCAATCTCCCGCCTGGAGGGGCTGGTTGAGTGGAAAAATGGCGGCTTAAGCGGGTGGGCGGTGCGTCCGGCCTGGCCTGATCAGCCACCGCGTCTTACCCTCACCGATGGAGCTGGCCGCACTCTTGCCGTGACATGCGGCAAGGCACTGCCCGTCGATGAAGCGGCTCCCTTTCTTCCCCGGTACCGGTTCCGCATATCCTCGGACAAGCTTGATGGCTTCTGTCCTCCTTTCATGCTCTCCGGGCCGGATGGCAGACAGCTCATGGGATCCCCCTTGGACCCAAGGCCGCTCCAATGTCCGCCCGTCGCAGCCAACTTACGCGGCAGCTTCCTGGCCGCAACGCCAAAACATGCTCCACTTGTTCTGGTCATGCCAATTTATCGTGGGCTGGTTGAAACCCAGGGCGCCATCAACTCCGTCCTGAAAGCTAAGGCGGCCAGCACCCGCTTCCTCGTTGTGAACGATGCATCTCCAGAACCATCCCTTGTGCAATGGCTTGAATCGCTCGCACGCAAGAAGCAGATCGAATTAATTCACCACTCGCAGAATTTAGGGTTTTGCGCCGCCGCGAATAGCGGCCTTGCCGCCGCGCAAGGGTGCGATGTGCTGCTGCTGAACAGCGACATCCTCTTACCTAAAAAAGTCATCGAAACATTACAGCAGGTTGCTTACGCCGAAGCCGATACCGGAACCGTTACGCCACTCTCGAACGAAGCCACAATCTGCAGCTATCCCGATCCAAACGGCACAAACCCCATGCCAGACCTGGCCACAGCCACCTTGTTCAACAAGCTGGCGAGGAAGGTCAATGGCCTCTCCACGGTCGAGATCCCTACAGGGGTAGGCTTCTGTTTTTACGTCCGGCATGATTGCCTAGCGGCAACAGGATATTTCAGGAGCGAGCTCTTCGCCCAAGGCTATGGTGAGGAGAACGATTTCTGCCTGCGTGCGCGGCACCTTGGGTACAAGCATGTTGCGGCCATGGGCGCTTATGTCGCGCATAAGGGAGGTGTGTCGTTCCGGACCGCCGCAGGGGCTCTCGGCAGCCGAAATCTTGCGATCCTGAATAGGCTTTATCCGGGTTACCAGAGCCTGATCATGACGCATATGGCCCAAGATCCTGCCGCACCCTATCGAGCCGCCTTGGACGAGGCGCGGCTGTGCCACAACAAAACTGCTCAGCAATCAGTCCTATTGATCAGCCATGCGCACGGGGGCGGCGTTGCCAAGCAAGTCGACGATACCGCATCAAAGCTCCGCCAGCAGGGTGTTAATCCACTGATTTTGACCACCAAATTTCCCCGTTTCCCGTCACGGGCACCATATCCTTGGCCATCCCTGCTCTGTGCAGGCAACCCGAAGGATTATCCAAATCTTACCTTCACCTTGCCCCAGGATCTTCCCCGGTTACTGGCTTTGCTGCGCCGGCTTAAAACCTCCAGGGTTGAACTGCATCACATGCTTGGCCAGCACGAAACCGCACGGAACATTGCCACCGCGTTGAACGTTCCGCAGGACGTTATCAACCACGACTATGCCAGCTTCTGCCCCCGCGTGAACCTCCTCACCCGGCCCGACAAGCAAGCACCTCTGCGCTATTGCGGCGAACCTGACATTGCCGGCTGCGTGAAATGCTGCCAGCAGGATAAGGACGGCATTTTTTCAAACCTCCCGCTCAAGAAGCTGCTCGCACGGTCCCAGGCGGAATTTGCCGCGGCGCGCCAAGTCGTCGTCCCATCAGCCGATATGGCCAGGCGCCTCTCACGGCATTTCCCGGGGCTCACCCCGCAAATCACTCCATGGGAAGATGATTCCCGGCCCATGGCGCTTCGCAAGCCACGGCTCGGAAAGCGGCGCGTAGCGGTGATCGGGGGCATCGGCCCTTCAAAAGGCTTCGATGTGCTTCTGGACTGCGCGCAAGATGTTCAGCGGCGCCAACTGCCCCTCGAATTCATTGTGATCGGCAGCAGTTCCAATGACAGCCCTCTTCTGGAGGCCGGCATTAAGATAACCGGCGCGTATAAAGCGGAAGACGCTCAGCAATTGATCGCGGAAATGGAGCCCGACCTGGCTTTTATTCCCTCAATCTGCCCAGAAACCTGGTGTTTTGTTCTCAGCGAAGCCTGGCTGGCAGGGTTATATGCAATCGTCTTCGATCTGGGGGCCCAGGCCGAACGCGTCCGCGCAACCGGCAGGGGGGCGGTATTACCGCTCGGCCTTTCGCCGGAACGTATTAACAATGCCTTACTGAGCATCGTGTTTTGACCGCATCTTGGCTGCGCCAAAGCGAAAACTTACCTCTCATTAAGTTGGCTGTGCAACGCTTTGCGCGTGCAGCAATTTCTGCGACAATACCGGTCAACAGGTATTATGAACCGCCCTTAAGGAACGATAATGGCCGCTGTCAAAACCGCCCCCGCCCAAACTAAGAAAGCGCCGGCCGCAGAGCCCACGGGCAGCGCGCCTTCAGGTAAAGGCGGCGCCCAGGTGCAGGAACTCAAGGTCACTGGGCATCTCATGGCCCTGCCACCTGGCCTGTTCTGCTTCGTGAATGAGCTGAATCCCGGCGCGGCAATGCATAATGGCATGCCTGGTGTCCGTGTTTCGCCTCCGCCCATCGGCGGGCAGAATGTTGAGATTTCAGGCTTCCGAGCTGATGGCTGGCTGAGTGCTGAGGGCGACGCCGTTCTGGTGCGGATCAAAAACCAACCCGCCCAGGTGCTGGTGACCATCTATCAGCTCGCAAACGTGCCGGATGCCTCCCCCCGGCTGCAGGTCCGCCAACTGCTCGGGGAGGCGCATATTGCCGCCAATGCGCCCCCTGCCCCTGCTGCAAATGCCGCACCGCCAGAGCCCCCCGCCTCGCAAAGTCCCGCGGATGTGATGGC
This sequence comes from uncultured Pseudomonadota bacterium, assembly GCA_963794625.1. GTDB lineage: Bacteria > Pseudomonadota > Alphaproteobacteria > Acetobacterales > Acetobacteraceae > Acidocella. The sequence goes on along the minus strand of CAWCEU010000008.1, from coordinate 706,849 downwards.
GCATATCCAATCCCGCGGCGACGTCGGAACGCAATTCGGTGAATGGCTAGGGGAAAAGGGCAGCCAGAACTGGGTTGAAGGCTTTTCAATCGCCGCACCCGAGGGCATAGCTCCGCATGACCTTACCTATCAAGCCGTTCTTGGCCGCGGCTGGCTGTCTCCCTGGGTGGATGCTGGTCAATATTGCGGCTCGCGCGGCATGGCGCTGCCGTTGCTGGGTCTGCGCATCCGCCTCAGCGGTGAGGCTGCGGAGCAATACGAAATCAGCTATTCGGCCACCTTCATTGGTGGCGCAAGCTGTGGCCCAGTTGGCAACGATGAAACATGCGAAGCCGAGACCTTGGCGCCGCTTGAATCCTTCCAGGTGGTTCTCACGCCGCGCGGCCGGAAAACGGGCAAGCCCCGGAAGTAACGGACAGAATCGAGGCTATCGTGAATTTTCTGTTCGTTCACCAAAATTTTCCTGGGCAATATGTTCATCTCTTGCGCAGCCTCCTGGCCGATAACCAGGCCCAGCCTGGAACGCATGAGATCGTCTTCATGACGGAGCCAAACCACAACTATATGGAAGGCGTCCGCAAGGTCACATATTCCCGCCCGCCACCGCCGCCTCAAGGCCGCGCGGTAGCCGCCTGGGAATTTGAGAGCGCCGCACTTCGTTCTCAAGCTGGCTATCAGGGTGCCCAACAGATCAAGGCTTTGGGTTTCAAACCGGACATCATCATCGGCCATCATGGCTGGGGTGAAATGCTGAATTTATGCGATGTTTTCCCTGGCGTTCCAATCCTGGGCTATTTTGAATTCTACTACCGCATCCACAATTCCGATGTGAATTTCGACCCCGAGTTCCAAATGAACGAGCCGCGCTTCGGCGCTGTACGGGCCAAAAACACAATCAATCTTCTGGCAATTGCCCTCGAGCAATGGGGACAAACGCCCACACGCTGGCAATATGATACCTATCCGGAATGGGCCAGGGGCAAAATCCGTATCATTGAAGAGGGTGTCGATCTAGAACAATGCGCGCCTGACCCGGCCCTGCGCAAAAAAACGGTCACTGTCGGCCCCCTGACCGTTACGCCCAAGCAGAAGCTTCTTACCTTCGTCTCCCGGAACCTGGAGCCCTATCGCGGTTTCCACACACTGATGCGCGCCCTGCCGAGAATTCTGGATGAACGGCCTGATCTGGTGGTTTCAATCGTTGGCGGTGATGAAGTAAGCTATGGCTCGCCTCCTCCCAATGGCGGCAGCTGGAAAGATGTACTCCTGAAGGAAGTCGGAGACCGTATCGACCTTTCGCGTGTGCATTTCATGGGAAAAGTAAAATATTCCGATCACCTGACCTTACTGAAAAGGTCGGATGCCCATGTCTATCTGAGCTATCCATTCGTTGCCTCCTGGTCTTTGCGTGAAGCGCTTGCCTGCGGCTGTGTTCTTATCGGTGCTGACAGCGTAACAGTAACGGAATTTATAGAGGACGAGGTCAACGGACTTGTGACCCCAACACTCGACCCCGCCAAACTTGCTGACAATGTTCTGCGCGTGCTGGGAGATGGCAAATTATCTGCTCAGCTTCGAAAGGGAGCCAGGGCATTTGCTGAAACACATCTTGGCATGAAAGATTATATTCAGCGCTATCGCGCTTACATCGAAGAAATAGCTGGCAGGCCATTGGTCCAGGAGCCTTCGCCTCCCCCAGCAGACACGCCTTTGCCTGCCAAAAAACCTCGTTCAAAAGCTCGAACCTGAACTAGTCCACCGTGAGAGACAGAGCGACTGTCAAGAAACGCCCTGTCTCTCCTCAATCGAATGGCGTTGCAAGCGTCCGCGTGCTGCCAATAACGCCACCAGAGTAATCGCGGCGGCGAATACCAGATAAAGGCCAGGGCTACGCGGATCCCCGGTGATCGATATCAACCAAGTGAAAATGAATGGCGCCGCACCACCAAACAATGCAATGCCAAGAGCGTAACCCGTAGACAATCCCAGCCCCCGTTCCCGAACTGAGAATACGAGTCCCATGAAGCCATTTAACGGCGCATTATAAGGAAGGCCCAACACCGTAAATACAAGCGGCAAGCAGAATAGCGTCAAATTCGTTGGCCAAAGCGCCAATAAATCAAAAACCGGATACGACAGCGCCGCCATGGCCAAGCAAGAGGCTAGCATATAGCGGCTGCGATGCGAGATATCAAAACGTTTGGCAATAACGAGTCTGATCGGCGTCAAAAGCAATAATATGGCATAGAGCAGGCAAATGGTGCCCAACGCCTTATCAACCTGCAGCTTCAGCTCTGTCGTTGCGTAAGTCGGCAAATAAAGAATGAGATAGGTTTGTGCGGTACCTATAGCCACCATGCCCGCTGCAATCGCGATGCCGCAGAACAAGACAAGCGGCCTCTCCCGTGGCCAATTCTTTTGCTCTAGAAACGCCGGTGCATCGCCGATCCTGCGTCTCAGAAGCAAGGCTCCCATACCCCCAACTACCCCCAGGGCAAAAGCGATACGGAACGGCTGAATGCCAAATGTCATTTGCGGCAGAGAAGCCAGTAGCCACGCAATGCCCGAGGCAAGCAGACCTGCAAGATTCTGGCTGACGCCTTGCCAAGTTGCGGCCTCGGTCTCCGCACCTCCTGAATGTTCGATCATGAGCGCCGTCGAACTTCCAAATTCGCCGCCCAATGCAAAACCTTGCAACAGGCGAGCTACCAGCACACCAAGAGGCGCGAAAACCCCAATATGATCGTAACCGGGCAGCAGTGCCATTAACAGGATCGCGCCACTCATCATCGCCACAGCTAAAATCATGCAGGCGGAACGGCCTTTTGCATCAGCATAGGCGCCAAGGACCAAAGCGCCCACCGGCCTGGCAAAGAAAGAGAGACCAAACGTCCCGAATGTGAGTAGAAGACGAGCTGTTTGGCTATGGCCTGGGAAAAATGTTTCTCCAAGATTTAGAGCAAAAAAGCCATAAATGAAGAAATCATAAAACTCGAGAGCGTTTCCCGCCGAGGCTGCGGCAATCATCCTTATCCGCCCAACCTTGACATGCTGCATCAACGCCATCTCCATTCCCACTCACCTGTCTCAATATGGCGGCAGAGCAAGGCAGATGCAAAAACGGCGCCTTGCGGCGCCGTTTCATAACTCTCAGGTCAACCAGAGATCAGGCCTCGGTTGAAGCCTCCTTCTTGGGCCCCTTGGTGGAGCCAACTTTGTCGGTGATGTCCTCGCCTGTCTCCTGGTCGACAACGCGCATGGAAAGCTTCACCTTGCCGCGCTCATCGAAACCGATGACTTTCACCTTCACCGTATCACCTTGCTTCACCACATCCGCGGTCTTGGCAACGCGGCCCTGGGCCAGCTCAGAGATGTGAACAAGGCCATCCTTGGCCCCCAGGAAGTTCACGAAGGCGCCGAAATCGGCAGTCTTCACAACCTTACCCGTATAGATCACGCCGATCTCCGGCTCCGCGACAATGCCTTTGATCTTATCGATCGCGGCCTGAATCTTCTTGTCGTCGGAAGCGGAGATCTTCACCGTGCCATCGTCATTGATATCAACCTTGGCTCCAGTGAGTTCCACGATCTCGCGGATCACCTTGCCGCCAGTACCGATCACGTCGCGGATCTTATCCTTCGGTACGCTGATGGTCACGATCTTCGGCGCGTTGGCGGAAACGCCTTCGCGGTTGCCGGTGATCGCCTTGGCCATCTCGCCCAGAATATGCATGCGGCCACCCTTGGCCTGTTCCAGGGCGATCTTCATGATCTCCGGGGTGATGGAAGTAATCTTGATGTCCATCTGCAAAGCGGTAATGCCGCTTTCTGTGCCGGCCACCTTGAAATCCATGTCGCCGAGATGATCCTCGTCGCCCAGAATATCGGAGAGCACGGCAAAACCCTTATCTTCCTTGATCAGGCCCATGGCGATACCTGCCACGGGAGATTTCAGGGGCACGCCTGCATCCATGAGCGAAAGCGAGGTGCCGCAGACGGTCGCCATCGAGGAGGAGCCATTGGACTCGGTGATCTCGGAGACCACGCGCAGCGTGTAGGGAAAGGCTTCCTTGGTCGGCAGCAGCGGGTGCACAGCACGCCAAGCCAGCTTGCCATGGCCAATCTCGCGGCGGCCAGGCGAACCCATGCGGCCGGTCTCACCCACGGAGAACGGAGGAAAGTTATAATGGAGCATGAAATGCTCCTTAAACTCACCCTCGATGGCATCGACCACCTGCTCGTCCTGGGCGGTGCCCAGCGTGGCAACAACAAGGGCCTGCGTCTCGCCGCGGGTGAACAAGGCAGAGCCATGGGTGCGCGGCAGCACCCCGACTTCTGACAAAATCGGGCGGACGGTCTTGGTGTCGCGGCCATCGATGCGCAGGCCTGTGTCCAGAATGTTGTTACGGACGATATCCGCTTCCAGCTCCTTGAACAGCCCCTTGGCGGCTTCGGCGTTCAGCCCTTCCTCAGCCAGCGCAGCGGAAGCAGCCTTCTTGGCGGCTGAAAGCTTCTCGTAACGGACCTGCTTTTGCGTTTCCTTATAGGCTTCGGTCAGTGCCGTGCGGGCCAACGCATCAACACGGGCCTTCAGCACCTTGGTCTCCTCGGATTCCTCAGGCAGGGCCCAAGGCTCCTTGGCTGCCACTTCGGCCAGTTCGATGATCGCCTGGATCACCGGCTGGAAACCGGCATGGCCGAAGGTCACCGCGCCCAGCATCACCTCTTCGGAGAGCTCCGACGCCTCGGATTCAACCATCAGCACCCCCTCGGTCGTGCCGGCGAGGACGAGATCCAGCTGGCTCTCCTCACTCTCGGCAACTGTCGGGTTCAGCACATATTCACCGTTGATGTAGCCAACGCGCGCTGCGCCAACCGGGCCGAAGAACGGGATGCCGGACAGCGTCAACGCGGCAGACGCAGCGACCAGGCCAACAATGTCAGGATCATTCTCGAGATCGTGGCTGAGCACGTTAACAATGACTTGGATCTCATTGCGGAAGCCCTCGGGGAAGAGCGGGCGGATCGGGCGGTCAATCAGGCGCGAAACCAGTGTCTCACGCTCTGTGGGGCGGCCTTCGCGCTTGAAGAAGCCCCCCGGAATACGGCCAGCAGCGTAGAATTTCTCCTGGTAGTTAACGGTAAGCGGGAAGAAATCCTGCCCAGGCTTGGCGGCCTTAGCCCCCACGACCGTTGCCAGAACCACTGTGTCGCCATAGGAAGCGACAACAGCACCATCCGCCTGGCGAGCGACCTTACCTGTCTCCAGAATCAGGGTCTTACCGGCCCATTCCATTTCCTTGCGGAAATATTTATCAAACATCCAAAAACTCCCAAACACGGCAACGCGAAGCCTGCCTGCGGGAATGGGCGCCTAAGCCGGTTTTTTCAGGCGGCGCCTCGGGCGGCATGGGTCTGGCTGGGGTATTGGACCCACAACCACGGACCATGTGGCCGGAAACGCCGCGGGACTAAAACTTCCGGCGGCAGCGCGGATCATCCCGATGGCTACCGCCCCGTTCTGCCGCTTTGCTACACGCGCCAAAAGTAGCGCGATGCGGGCTCTGTAGCTGTTTTTTAGGCCGCTGCCTAGCATGCGGCTGGGGGAAGCCGCTTGAGCCGCTTTAGTTAATCCGACTTGCGCGCCAAAGGTGCTACAAATTGCGGCTCCGTATCCCAGGGGAACAGAATCCAGGTATCCTGGCTGACTTCGGTAACGAACGTCTCCACCACCGGCTTTCCAGCTGGCTTAGCGTAGATCGTGGCAAAATGGGCCTTGGGCAACAGGCTGCGCACCTGCCTGGCGGTGGTGCCAGAATCGACCAGATCGTCGATGATCAACCACCCCTCCCCGTCTCCAGACGCTGCCGCGGGCTTGGTTACCATTGGCTCTCCGCGCCGCTCATCATCATAGGTCACGACGCAGATGGTCTCGATCAAGCGGCATTCCAGCTCCCGGGCCACGATCGCGGCGGGAATCAACCCCCCGCGCGTGACCGCCACAATGCCCTTCCAAGGCCCAACAGCGTGCAGCCGCCACGCCAAAGCCTTGGCATCCCGATGAAGCTGGTCCCAAGTGACAGTAAAGTAACGCTGTGCCATGGGCCTGCCATTAATGAACCACGGGACTTACGTCTACACCAGCAAAAGCAAGGAAGCCCCGAACACCACGAGTGACACGAAGAAGGAAATGACCGTGAAGCCCATGACCCTGCGCATACCAATACCGGCAATAGCCAGTAGCGGCAGGGCCCAAAAAGGTTGGATCATATTCGCTACGGCTTCCCCATAACCCACTCCCTGTGCCGCCGCGGCCATGTTCACATGCAGCGCCAGCGCCGCCGGCACGATGAAAGGGCCCTGCACTGCCCAATGCCCACCGCCGCTAGGAACGAAAAGGCTGATAATAATCGAGGAAATATAGCCCCAGAAAGGCAATGTCTTGGCGGTTGAAAAGGCGATAAACCATTTGGCGATGACCCCGGCCAGCCCCGTGGCCGTCATCATGCCCATGATCCCGCCATAGATCGGATATTGCAGCAGCAAGGAGCCGGTAACACGCGCTGCCGAATTGATCGCCTCGACATAGGCAATGGGCGTCCAGTGTAATAGCAACCCAAGTGCTAGGAAGATTAAGATCAACGAGTTAATGTCCAGATGGAACGTTCCTGCCACCATCTGCATGCCAAGATAGCCGAATGCCGCCACGACCAGGGTCAGGTTCAGGATCCATGCCCGGTCCAAAATCCCTGCCAAACCGGCCGCCCGCGCGCGCGGCTTCACCTCGTCTTCGGCGGCAAGCTTGGCTTGGTCCGCCGGCTGCATCTCCTCAGCCGGCGGCTCCATATGCGAAAACAGCCAGGGCAAGACAATGAACAGGATGATGACCGGCACATAGTTGAATGGCACCAGAAGCGACTGGCTGAGCGGCACGATCTGCCCGGTCACCTTTTGTACAATATTCAAGGCCGAGCCAGGCGTGGCCTGGGCGAGCGCAATGGAGCTGGAAAGCCCCGGTGGGAACATTAGAAAGCCACTATAGGCCGCCGCAAGAAGCCAGGCGAAGTCCAGACGATGGCGCTTGGCGATCTCCCGGGAAAAGATCGCCGAAGCGACGAGACCAAATCCCCAATTCAGCCCCACCGTGACCATGGATAATACCAGGGTGAGCGCCACAGCCCCACGGGGCGTCTTTGGCACGCCAGCCAACCAACGCAGAAACGCCGATATCGGCGCGGAACTCGTCAACGCATAGCCCGTGACCAGAATCAGTACCATCTGGAAAGCAAAGGGGAAAATCTTGAAAATGCCGTCGTACCAACCGCTCACAACATCCGGCACGGTATTTTTCGGCGCGAAACCGAAGGCCAACAACGCCGTCAGGATACTCAGCAGCAGCGCAAAAACGAACGGCTCAGGCAGCAACCGCTCAAACATATAAACAAAGCCGCCCGTAATTCGGGCCAATGGTGACACCCGCCGCGTCTCCGACATTCTTCAACTCCCTCTTCATTCTTCAGGGAAGAAGTACAAGCCCCTCCCTCTTCCAGGAAAGGGCGCATTTACAGACTTAGAGCCTACCCGCAACTCAAAAAATCATACGGTAAACTGCTCCGTGATGATCCGCTCGGACAACGCCCGGTCCGGATCGAATAAAACGGTCGCGCCAATGCTACGGTCCTCATTAACCGCAACGGAGATCACGTCGCGAACTTCAGTAAAATCCGCAACCGCTGCCACGGGTCGTTTATCGGGCTCCAATACTTCGAACAGCATATCAACCGTGGACGGCAAAAGCGCACCCCGCCAACGCCGGGGACGAAAAGCGGAGATCGGCGTCAGCGGCAAGAGATTTGCCGAAAGCGGAACAATCGGCCCATGGGCCGACAGATTATAGGCTGTCGAACCCGCAGGCGTGGAAATCAACACGCCATCGCAAATAAGTTCGCTCAGCCGTTCGCGCTGATCGATGGAAATGCGTATTTTCGCGGCCTGCCGTCCTTCCCGAAGCAAAGATACTTCGTTCAACGCCATCGCTTCCTCGATAACGCCTGAAGCCGTAACGGCATGCATCCGGAGCGGATGCAAAACGGAGGGCAGAGCACGGGTGATCCGCAGCGGCAAATCAGCCTCGTTATATTCGTTCATCATGAAGCCGACGGAGCCGCAATTCATGCCATAAACCGGCATGGAGGTTCCCAAAACCTGATGCAGGCACTCCAGCATCAATCCATCGCCGCCCAAGGCAACGATGACGGCGGCCTCCTTCACCGGACAATCACCGTATTAAGCAATCAGCCTTTGCCTCGCAGACAGAGCGCTCGATGTTCTGGGCTGCAATAAAAGCGAGCTTCATATGAGCTTACGATGGTCCAGACACGGGCATGTTTGCCCGAACTCTTGTCGTCAACGCATGATCTATGGCCGCAACCGCCCATCCCAACCCATCCGACGCCTTCGCAACGACATGCCCCCAGGGATCGGCAATCAAAGAGTGACCATAGGTATAGCGTGGCTCACCATCCGCCTCTCTGTGAATGCCGGTGCAGGCTGCCGCGGCAATCCAGCATTGAGTTTCAATTGCCCGGGCACGCAATAACACTTCCCAGTGATCCTTGCCAGTCTGCAACGTGAAAGCAGCCGGCAAAACGATCAGCTCCGCCCCCTGCCGCCTTAACGCCAGAAAAAGTTCTGGAAACCGCAAATCATAGCAAATCGCCAGCCCGACCTTCACCCCATCGATATCGACGGTAACCACCTGCTCGCCTGCACCATAGGTGGCACTTTCCCGGTACCCCTGGCCATCCGGCGTCACGATATCAAAAAGATGGATTTTCCTGTACCGGGCCAGCTCCTCGCCCTTTGGGCTGAAGACGATGGAGGTATTGAAAATACGATCGCCTTCGAGTTCCCCGATCGAACCGCCATGGACATAAAATCCATTTTCAATCGCCGCCCGACGCAAAAATCTCATAAGCTTCGGCCCCTGCGCCACCGGGAGCAGGCAAAGCCTCGGCGGCGGCAAATTTCTGAGCCCGGCTGCCTCCCAGGCAGGTCCACATCTCCGGGAGGCACTACGAGATCGACCTTCTGGCTGGCCGCAACCCCCTCAATCAATGAGCGGGCCTGAGCAATATTCTGCTCCTTATCCGCGACCGGCGACATTTGAATGACGGCAACGCGCATATTAGTTCCCTCACTCATTACAAGCTAACATGATCGCCAGATTGTTTACAATTCCAAGCCACGCGCCCAAACGGCACATGCCGCGTTTCACGCCAATGACCGCATTTAATGAGCCGAAGGCCGAGGCACCGGATATATCGTCACCCCATCGACTCACTCGACGGCCAATGGAAGGCCCGGATACCGGAAACCAAGCGCGGATCCGCTCCCGGCGCAACGACAAGCGCATCGACATGCGTTGCATAACAATAAGCTTTGATCGCCTTTAATGTTTCCGGACCGGTGGAACCAAAAAACAACTTCATCATTGGCGGGTTGCTCTGCAGCCGGGCGGGCGGAAAAACCAAATATCCTCCGGCCTGCGAGAAGCTGAAATTGCTCGTCATCTGCCAATACATGGAAGGGCTAAAAATGCCAAAAGGCAGAATCAAGTAACCTCTTGTTCTGACCAATCACCTTCTCAACTTCATTCCTGTGAAAAAAGGCTGAGAGGGGATCTGCTTCAACAGGCCCGGCAGCCGGCCACAGAAATAGCATTGCCAAAAATGCTACTCCCCATCGCCAGGCAACAAAGCGCTTCAGCCAACCAAAGAGAAACAATCACAGCAGCCAACAAGCTTGCATAAACCATCAGCCGGGATGGCAATGCATTTCCGATCAGAGGCAGCTTGATCATGACCAGCCATGGCAACGGAATTCCGGCTTCACGGCTGCCGACGACAAGCTGCGGGCCGCAGCTGGCCAGTAATATGCCGCCCAACAGCAACGCCAAAAACCAGCCGGACGACGAAGATAGCGCCATAGAATAAAAAGTAACGGAAACCCTAGATACGCCGCTTGCTCGCAGAGAATTCCCGAAAAATGGCTACTGACCGGCAAAAAAAGTCTTCCGCCCAACCATGTTGCCTCCGTCGGAAGGAAAAAATTAACCGGATCCGTCGAGAAGAATTCCGGCCATAATTTCGGCAAGGCCATATCGTGAGGTTTTCCAAACATGGCGAGCAGCATTGGCAAAAGAAAAAGCAATGTGACCGGCACCGCAATCAATAGATCAACGGCAAAAATCAAAAGCCTCGCCCGCAACTCTGCCAATGTAAACCATGCCAACCACCCACGCGAAAGCCGACATTACGGTCAAGGTTGCAAAAATTTCAAGCGATATTCCGGCCTGCGCGGCCAGCATCACGCTCATTCCTAAAACCGTCGCAAAACGTCCAATCTGGCCATCAAGCCTCTTCACCACCAACAATACCAGCAATGGCACCAGAACTGTCCATTCCAGGTTCAATTGCTGGTTCATATGGGCAGTGGCGAAGCTGGAAAACCCGAAAAACCATCCACCTACCAGCGCCGGAAATGGCGAGCGGCAAAGATGGAGGCATAATGCGTAAGCACCCATGGCCGCAAAAACCGGCGCCAACAGCATTAAAACATCATATGTAAAAATGGGCCCAATCGTGGCTGTTAACGGAAACGCCAATAATGACAGAGTGGGGATTGACGTTGTCCAGCCCAAATTTAAGCCTTCAGGCTGCCAGACGAGATGCGTAAAAAACGGATCGAGATGGTGCTGCAAAGCAAACGGCCACCAAGCAAGAAACCAAGTGCTAATAAACGGGTCCATGCCGGCGCCCAGCAAGTCTTTGCTCAGGTTTGCACCATGCCAGCTTACAGCAAGCGCTGTACAGAAATAAATTGTGGCTGCAGCAAAGTGCCAAAACCACCTCAAGCCAGAACTCTTATCCGATGGCCCGCTCTCTGCACTCCCCGTCACGTTGCCCCCCGAAAGACTTCCCAGCCAATTTTGAAGCAAACAAGCCTTAGCTGGCCAACTTAACTTCGAGGCAAATCAAGCCCCGCCGCCCGGATTCGGGCGGCCTCTTCATCCCAGCCTGGGCGCTCAACAACGCGCAGAAACAAATCCACTTTTGTCTCCAAAAGCCGCTCCAATTCACGCCTGGCCCTGCTGCCGATTTCCTTGATCCGCACTCCTTTCGCGCCAATCAGGATCGCTTTATGCCCTTCACGCGCAACATAAATCACAGCATCAATGCGGATTGACCCGTTCTTCTGTTCCTTGAAGCTCTCCGTCTCCACCGTCGCCCCATAAGGCACTTCATCGCGCGTTTGCAGAAAAATCTGTTCGCGCACGATTTCCGCCGCCAATTGACGATCGGGCAGATCTGTCATCTCATCTTCAGGATAAAGAAACGGACTTTCCGGCAGCCTCTCCACGCAATAATCCAGCAACGCATCAATACCGTCTCCTGTTTGAGCGGATATCATGAACACCTGCTCAAATGGCGCCAATTGGGCTGCCTCTTGTGCCAAGGGAAGCAATTGCTGCCGGTCGACGAGATCGATCTTGTTGAGTAGAAGCGCCATTTTAACGCCCGTGGCGGCAAGCTTGCCTACAATTTCACGAATGTGATCGGTCAGGCCTGACTTTGCATCGAGCAGCAAGAGCAGCAGATCCGCCTCCCCTGCCCCACTCCAGGCCGCCTCGACCATGGCTTGGTCCAATCGCCGCTTTGGCGTGAAAATACCAGGAGTATCGACAAAGATTATCTGCGCCTCATCCCGAACCAAGATGCCAAGCACCCGCGCCCTGGTCGTCTGCGCTTTCGGGCTGACGATGGAAATCTTCGCCCCCGTCAGCCTATTCAGCAACGTGGATTTCCCGGCATTGGGCGCGCCGATCAGCGCAACGAAACCGCATTTTGTCATTCGGGCAGAATTTCCAATAAATTGCGCGCCGCCTCCTGTTCCGCCGCCCTTTTGGCGCCTGCGGTCGCGGTAGCGCTGGCATCGCCAACACTCACGCTCACAACAAATTTCGGTGCATGAGAAGGGCCGGATTGTTCGACGATCCGGTAATGCGGCAGCGCCATGGCGCGCTTCAACGCCCATTCCTGCAAAGCCGTTTTCGGGTCTTTCGGCGGGGCGGCCTGGGCTTCCACCGCCGTGGCCAATACCCGGTGAATGAAGGCTTTCGCCGCCTCCAATCCTGCATCCAGGTATAGGGCGCCAATCATGGCTTCCACCGCATCCGCGAGTACATTGGCCTGGGAGCTTACACCACGCTTGGCTTCGCCAGGCGCCACACTGAGCAAGGCCCCTACATTATTTGCCTCCGCAATCGCCGCCAACGCCGGCTTGGAGACAAGTGCCGCCAAACGTGGCCCCAGCTTTCCTTCTTGCTCATGAGGAAACCGCTCTATCAACCATTCCGCGACAACCAGCCCCAAAACCCGGTCACCGACAAATTCCAACCGCTCATTCGAGCCAACACCCTTGGCGCCGGCGGCCGAGCGGTGGGTCAACGCCTCAACCAGCAAGCCAGGCTGGGTAAAGCTGTGCCCCAAGAGAACGGATGCTTCGTCTAGCTTGGTCACCGGATGGTGTGGAACATCCGACCCCAGCGGATTTCGAACGGCCACTCCCAAATCTCCCAGAACGGATGCTGCAAATCGATAGAAAAGAAAATAAGCTCTGCCGGCCCAACAAGATTCTCCACCGGTACATAGCCAACGGGTCCGTCCATAAACCGGGAATCCTCGGAATTATCCCGGTTATCACCCATCATGAAGAGATCTCCAGGCGGAACAGTATAGAGCGGCGTGTTGTTGGGGTCGACTCCCCCCTCATTTTCCGGCGCATTGGTCAATTTCAGAATGGAATGCACCACCCCGCCGGGCAATGTCTCCGTATAATCACGCGCAACAACAGGAGCGCCTGAGCTGGTATCGACATAATCACCGGCATCAACCCGCGGCACCAGCGTGCCATTGATATAAAGCTGCCCAGCCGTGACCTGCACCGTATCACCTGGCAACCCGATTACACGCTTGATGTAATCTTCATCAGGAGCACCAGGAGGACGGAACACAACCACATCCCCTCGCTTAGGCATATGGCCGAAGATCCGGCCCGAAAACCAGTCTGGCGCGAAAGGCAGGGAGAAATGGGAGTAGCCATAGGCGAATTTATTCACGACAAGGTAGTCCCCCACGAGCAGCGTGGGAACCATGGAGCCCGAAGGAATATAAAACGGCTCGAACAGAAATGTGTGGATACCCACGGCAATAAGCCCAGCATAGACGATGGTCTTGATGAACTCCGCCAGTCCACCAGCATTTTGTTCGCGCCGTGCCATTTAACCTCTATTCCTAATAGATGGCGCATCAAACCCGCGCAGGGCCAGATGTCAAGAAACCCTCCTTCGCGGGACTAAAAATGCAGCTTCGCCGCTTGTTTCCCTTGATGTTACACGCCGTTAACGCATACCTGCTTGCGGGAACATGCCAATCGGGTGCAGAGAAGCCTCGCTTTATCCAGCCTGGAGTATGAGTTGCCCATGTTAAAAGTGTCTGGCCTGTCGCGAGCCGCCCTCGCTGCCTCCCTGGCATTCGCTTCTCCCGCACTGGCCAAAAAGCATCATGACCCCGCAGCCTCCGCGAGCGCAAATACCAACGCGGGGGCCACGGCCGATACCGGTAAAATCGGAGCCACACCAGCCCCAACCGGCCCCGCCCCGATTCCAGACAGCCCTGCCGGCGACAAATCCACGCCCGTTCCGCCGACCCTGCCGGACATGACGGCCTATGTACTGATGGACGCCAGAACCGGGGCCATTCTGGCCGAGGCCGCACCCCATTTACAACTTCCGCCCGCCAGCCTGACGAAGCTGATGACCGCACACCTCGTCTACCAGGCAATCCACCATGGCGGCTTGAAGCTTGACCAAACGGTGCCGATTTCAGTCGATGCCTGGCATCAACAGGGCTCGACCATGTTCGTCGACCCCAATTCAGTTGTCACCGTGGACCAGCTCCTGCATGGCCTCATCATAGATTCAGGAAACGACGCCGCCGTCGCCCTGGCGGAGCAAGTTGCCGGCAGCTCCGACGCTTTTGTGCAGATCATGAACAAAACCGCCGCCAAGATCGGCATGAGCGACACCAACTACACCAATCCCACTGGCCTGCCTGATCCAAATCTCCACACTTCGGCAATGGATGTCGCTCTGCTCTCACGCGCCATCTTGAATAGCGAACCGGAAATTCTCGATATATCCAAGCAACAGAGCTATACTTACGCGAACATTACCCAGCGCAGCTGGAACCCCGTATTGTTCAAGGACCCCACCGTCGACGGCTTGAAGACTGGCCTGACACGGGAAAGCGGGCACTGCATCGATGCCACGGCCCCGCGCGGCAATATGCGGCTGATCGCCGTGGTCACCGGCGGCCCGACCTGGGCGGAGAGCACCGCCGCCATCGAATCGCTCCTGGACTACGGCCAGCATTTCTTCATGGATACACAGATCGCCAACGCCAACCAGCAGATCGACATGGTGAAGAGCGATGCACTGAACTCCGGCGAGGTTCCCGTTGGCGCCGCCCAGGATATCGTGCTGACATTACCCGCCGACGCTGAAAAATCCGTCACCCACAGCATCGATATCACGGCGGACCTGACACCGGGTGTTACCAAGGGTGAGGTGCTGGGCAGCGTGACCTACAGCGCCAATGGCAAAACCCTGACCACCTTGCCAGTAATCGCTTTGGCGGATTCTCCGCCCGCCAGTTTCATCACCAAGCTCTCCCGCAAGATACGGAAAATGCTATGACCGACACGCCCCCCGACCGCCTGTCATCCGATCCGGACAGCAAGTTTTTCAACGAGCCCTTGCTGGAGCGTGGTGTTGGTATCCGTTTCAATGGAACGGAGAAAAATAACGTCGAGGAATATTGCGTCTCCGAAGGCTGGGTCCGCGTGTCGGCAGGCAAGGCCGTGGACCGCAAAGGCAAGCCGCTCACGGTTAAACTCAAGGGAACTGTCGAGGCTTATTTCCGGGACCATCCCGGCCAGTAAGCCAATAACTTCAGGCCATATCTGGGCCGCACGCCGCGGTTACAAGGGAAGCCAACGTTCGATATTCTCCTCCCCGCGGGCTACCGGCACGCCAGGCCAAAGCCAGGCTGCGCCAGCTTCCTGCCCCTTCCAGCCTGCGAATCTCTACCCCAGTGCCGGCAGCCAAGCCGGCTTCAACAGCTAGCCGCGGCACCAGCGTCACACCGAGTCCGCCCGCAACCATCTGGATCAACGTATGCAAGGATGTCGCTGCGAAGCGCTGCTCACGCTCGCGCGCCAATGCCGTACCGCAGATGGTTAAGACCTGGTCGCGCAGGCAATGCCCGTCTTCCAGCAGCAAAAACTGCTCTGCAGCAAGATCCGTCACGGCAACACTCTGGCGTGTCGCCAGCACATGGCCTGGCGGCAATGCCACAAGAAAATCGTCCCGCGCCAGCGTCAGCATTTCAGCGTCGCCACAGGCACAAGGCTGTGCCAGGATCAGAATATCAAGCAGACCCGAATCAAGCTGGTCGAGCAGCCGGTCGGTCTGATCCTCGCGCAAGAAGAGCTTCAGCGCCTTGTATCTATCCCTAAGCTCCGGCATCAGCCGAGGCAAAAGGAATGGCCCGATGGTAGGAATTATCCCTAGCCGTAGCGGGCCGGACATGGGTGCGCGTGCAGCATCCGCTGTCTCAGCAACATCGGACAAGGCAGACAAGGCCAAGCGCGCCTTCGCCACCAGTTCCAGCCCAAGCGGCGTGAAAACAGGATGCTTTCCCGCCGCCCGGTCCAGTATCTGCGTATCCAACGCTCTTTCCAGCGCCAGAATACCCGCGGAAAGCGTGGATTGCGAAACGGCGCAGGCCGAAGCCGCCCGGCCGAAATGCCCCGTCTCAGCCAGCATGACCAGATAACGAAGCTGCTGAGGCGTGGGTAAATAAGCCATGGACCGGACGCCTCAGCTCAAGCCGCTTGTGCTTCCGCCGGAACCGTCCGGATGAGATAATCGAACGCCGAAAGCGACGCCTTGGCCCCTTCACCCGCCGCGATGATGATCTGCTTATAGGGCACAATCGTCGCATCTCCGGCAGCAAACACACCTGGCAAGGAGGTTTCGCCTCGCACGTCGATCTCGATTTCCCCACGTTGCGTCAAGGCGACAGCCCCTTTCAGCCACTCAGTATTCGGCACAAGTCCGATCTGGACGAATATACCCTCCAGCGCCAGCCTGTGTACATCGCCACTTTTGCGGTCTTGATAAGAGAGTGCGGAGACCTTCTCGCCATCGCCATGCACCTCGGTGGTTTTGGCGGACACGATGATGCTGGCGTTCCGTAGGCTCTTCAGCTTAGCTTGCAACACCGCATCGGCGCGCAACTGGCTGTCGAACTCAATCAGCGTGACATGCGATACCAGCCCGGCGAGGTCGATCGCAGCCTCTACGCCAGAATTGCCACCGCCAATCACCGCCACGCGCTTGCCCTTGAAGAGCGGGCCGTCGCAATGCGGGCAATAGGCCACGCCCTTGTTACGGTACTCCGCCTCACCCGGCACATTCATGGTACGCCAGCGGGCACCCGGCGCAAGCACGAGCGATTTTGACCTAAGCGACCCGCCGCCGGAGAGCCTCACCTCATACAGCCCGCCTTTATGCGCAGGCGGCACGATGGCGGAGGCCGACTGCCCCTTCATAATGTCCACCCCATATTCGCGCGTATGCTGCTCAAGGGCGGCGGCCAGTTTCGGCCCCTCCGTATGGGGCACCGAAATGAAATTCTCGATTCCCATCGTATCCAGCACCTGCCCGCCAAACCGCTCGGCCACCACGCCGGTACGGATGCCTTTGCGCGCGGCATAGACAGCCGCTGCCGCGCCGGCCGGGCCGGCGCCCACCACCAGCACGTCAAAAGCCTTCTTGGCCGAGAGTTGCTCAGCCTCTCTCGCCACAGCGCCGGTGTCGATCTTGGCAAGAATCTGCTCAATCTCCATGCGCCCCTGACCGAAAGTCTCGCCATTTAGCAATACGGTAGGCACCGCCATCACTTTCTGCGTCTTCACCTCATCCTGGAAGGCAGCGCCATCGACGGCGACATGGGTGATTCCTGGATTGAGAATAGCGAGCAGGTTCAGCGCCTGCACCACATCCGGGCAGTTCTGGCAAGATTGAGAGAAATAGGTGACGAAATGGAAATCGCCCCTCAGCTCCTTGATCTGGGTAATGATTTCCGGGGCCACTTTCGGCGGGTAGCCGCCAGTTTGCAGCAACGCCAACACCAGAGAGGTGAATTCATGTCCCATGGGCAGGCCAGCAAAGCGCACACCGCGCGCAGCTCCCAGCTTGCGGATCTCAAATGATGGCACGCGCTCATCCGTGCCATCCAGGCGCAAGGATAGATTGCCGCTTTGTGCCACTATGTCATCCAAAAGCCCGCGCATTTCCTGAGAAAGCGGACCATTATCAAGGCTCGCCACCAATTCGATCGGCTCAGCGATACGGGCTAGATAGGTCTTCAATTGACCTTTCAGGCTTTCATCCAACATGACGGCTCCGTGTTTCTCAGGCCTCCCTCCCCGCCACACTCGGGAGCGGAGAGAGAGCGCATTAATCATCTGGCCTTCCACCGGGATCCCGGCGGAAACGTAGTCAAATCTTAGATCTTGCCAACGAGATCGAGGGACGGCGCAAGCGTCTTCTCGCCCTCGGTCCACTTGGCCGGGCAAACCTCTCCGGGATGAGCGGCCACATACTGGGCAGCCTTCACCTTGCGGAGTAGTTCCTTGGCATCGCGGCCGATGCCGCCGGCGGTGATCTCGACGATCTGGATCTTGCCCTGCGGGTCGATCACAAAGGTACCACGGTCAGCCAGGCCAACGTCTTCGATCAGCACCTCGAAATTCCGGGAAATCACATGCGTCGGATCGCCAATCATGAAGTAGTCGATCTTATTCACGGCGTCAGACGTATCGTGCCAGGCCTTGTGGGCGAAATGCGTATCGGTGGACACAGAGAAAATTTCCACATCCAGATTTTTGAACTCGACGTAATTGTCGGCAAGGTCCTCCAACTCGGTCGGGCAAACAAACGTAAAATCGGCAGGATAGAAGAATACGACGGACCATTTGCCCTTCAGGTCGGCATCCGAGACCTCGATAAATTTTCCGCTCTTAAAGGCCTGGGCTTTGAAGGGCTTAATTTCCGTGTTGATCAATGACATAAACTTACTCCTCTTCTGCATGCTGCACTGCAGCGCAGATCTAATAACCGGCTTTTTGTATTCAAGGAAATTGATTTTATACAATTCAACAATCGAAAAAATCGATTACTTGCAGGAATATGAAAATAAAAAAAGGCCCGAAAACCGGGCCTTTTTTGTTTCTGGTCTAATGTTCAGCCTTGGCGTTCCAGCATCAGCTGCTTGACCTTGCCGATCGCCTTGGCCGGGTTGAGGCCCTTCGGGCAGGTCTGGGTGCAGTTCATGATGGTGTGGCAGCGATAGAGCTTGAAGGGATCCTCCAGCGCATCCAAACGCTTGCCGGTTGCCTCGTCACGGGAATCCGCAATCCAGCGATAGGCCTGCAGCAACACAGCCGGGCCGAGATAACGGTCGCCATTCCACCAATAGCTAGGGCAAGAGGTGGAGCAACAGAAGCACAGGATGCACTCCCAAAGCCCATCCAGCTCAGCGCGCTCCTCCTTGCTCTGCAATCGCTCACCATCCGGCGGGGCCGGGGTTTCGGACTGCAGCCAGGGCTCGATGGAGCGAAGCTGCGCATAAGGCTGAGAAAGATCCGGCACCAAATCCTTCACCACCGGCATATGCGGCAGCGGAGTGATCTTCACATCGCCCTTTACATCCGCGATGGGCTTCAAGCAGGCCAGCGTGTTGGTGCCATCAATGTTCATCGCGCAGGAGCCGCAAATGCCTTCACGGCAAGAGCGGCGGAAAGTAAGGGAACTGTCGATTTCGTTCTTGATCTTGATGATCGCGTCGAGAACCATTGGCCCGCATTTATCGAGGTCGATCTCATAGGTATCCAGAACTGGATTTTTCCCATCATCCGGGTTCCACCGATACACCTTGAAGGACTTCACACGCTTAGCGCCAGCTTCGGCCTTGTAGGTCTTGCCTTCGCCTATCTTCGAATTAGCCGGAAGTGCAAATTCAGCCATTTTTAGCTTCCCTTCCTCAGTACACGCGCTTCTTCGGCGGGAACACGGACACCTCATTGGTGAGGGTCTGCATCTTCACCGGACGGTAGCTCAAAGTCACAGCACCATTTTCTGCAACATGCGCGACGGTGTGCTTCATCCATTCATGATCGTCGCGCTCGGGATAATCGTCATGCGCCTGGGCGCCACGGCTCTCCTTGCGGGCTTCCGCGCCAACCATGGTGGCAACGGCATTGCCCATCAGGTTCTGCAGCTCCAGCGCCTCCATCAGATCGGAGTTCCAGATCAGAGACTGGTCAGTCACCTTGATGTCATCCAGCCCGCCCCAGAGCTTCTCCATCTTCTCAACCCCCTCGGTCAGGGATTTGGAGTTGCGGAACACAGCGGCATGGCTCTGCATGGTGCGCTGAAGTTGGTCGCGCAGTTCGGCCACACGTGTAGAACCATTGGCATGGCGGGTCTTGTCAAACCGGGTCAGCGAAGCCTCACCGGCACCGGCCGGCAGCGGCGCCTGGGTGGCGCCCGGCTTCACGGTCTCGGCGGCGCGATGCGCGGCGGCGCGGCCGAACACCACGAGGTCGAGCAGCGAGTTGGTGCCCAAACGGTTGGCGCCATGCACAGAGACGCAAGCCGCCTCCCCCACCGCCATCAGGCCCGGCACCACGGCGTCCGGGTTCTCGGGCGTCGGGCGCAACACTTCGGCATGATAATTCGTGGGAATCCCGCCCATGTTGTAGTGCACGGTCGGCAGCACAGGGATCGGCTCCCTGGTTACGTCCACACCCGCAAACACCCGCGCCGTCTCGGAGATGCCGGGCAGGCGCTCATGCAGAATGTCCGCGCCCAGATGTTCTAGATGCAACAGGATATGGTCCTTGTTCGCGCCTACGCCTCGCCCTTCATTGATCTCGATGGTCATCGAGCGGGAGACGACATCGCGGGAAGCTAGGTCTTTCGCCGTCGGTGCATAACGTTCCATGAAACGTTCACCTTCGGAGTTGGTCAAGTAACCGCCCTCGCCGCGGGCACCCTCGGTAATCAGGCAACCAGCGGGGAAGATACCGGTCGGATGGAACTGCACGAACTCCATGTCCTGAACTGGCAGACCAGCGCGGATCACCATGCCGCCGCCATCGCCTGTGCAGGTATGGGCGGACGTGCAGGAGAGATAGGCGCGGCCATAACCGCCGGTAGCCAACACCACCATCTGGGCGCGGAAACGATGGATTGTGCCATCTTCCAGGCACCAGGCCATCACCCCACGGCAGGTGCCTTCCTCATCCATGATCAGGTCAAGCGCGAAATATTCGACGAAGAACTCCACGTCATGCTTGAGGCATTGCTGATAAAGCGTATGCAGAATGGCATGGCCAGTACGGTCGGCGGCGGCACAGGCGCGCTGGGCCGGCTCCTTGCCGTATTCTTTCATGTGCCCACCGAACGGGCGCTGGTAGATCTTGCCATCCTCGGTACGAGAGAAAGGCACGCCGAAATGCTCCAGCTCGTAAATCGCCGGAACGGCCTCGCGGCACATATACTCAATGGCGTCTTGGTCACCCAGCCAGTCCGACCCCTTCACGGTGTCATACATGTGCCAGCGCCAGTTATCCTCGCCCATATTGCCAAGCGAGGCACCGATACCGCCCTGTGCCGCCACCGTGTGGGAGCGGGTCGGGAAGACCTTGGTGATGCAGGCGGTCTTCAACCCTGCAGCGCCCATGCCAAGCGTGGCGCGCAGACCGGAGCCGCCGGCACCGACCACGACCACATCATAGGTATGGTCGATAATATTATATGCCCCGTTTGAGGGCTTGGAGATCGCGTTCATTGGGCCCCTCGTTCAGGAGAAAGCGAGTTTGAGGACGGAGATGGCGGACACCAGCGCCAGGAACAGAGTGACACCTTTGACGATCATCATCGCTATCAGGCGCTTCGCCTCGTCCGGCACATAATCCTCGATGACCACCTGCAAACCCATGGAGAGGTGGTAGAACATGATGACAATCAGCGCGAGGAACAGCGCGCTGTTCCAGGGTTTGGCCATATAAGCGGCCATGCTGGCCTGATCCGCGCCGAGGAGCAGGATAACCGAAACCACGAAATAGAGCGACAGCGGCAGCAGCGCGGCGGCTGTCACACGTTCGGCCCACCAATGGGCGGAACCGGATTTGGCTGAACCGAGGCCACGCGCGCGGCCGAGCTGGCTGCGGCGGATCTTGATGGAGAGGTCTTTGTCTTGAACGCTCATGTCGATCACCACACCAGAAAAGCAATGACCCAGAAGACGAGGGTCAGAATGATCGTTGCTGCGAACACCAGCTTGCCGCTGCGGTGCATATCAGGGAGTTCAAATCCCTTCCCAGCATCCCACGCCAAGTGCCTGATACCATTGCAAAAATGATAGAACAGCGCGACTGTGAACCCGAACAGGATCAGAAGGCCGATCCAAGAAGCGAAGAAGGCCTGGATCACCGAGAAAGCACCATCGCCCATAGCGGCGCAGACCAGCCACAGCGTCATCAAAATTGTACCAACGCCTAGGGCACAGCCCGTAATACGATGGAAAATCGATGTCGCCGAGGAGATTTGCGGCTTATAGACCTGCAAATGCGGAGAAAGCGGCCGGCGGACAAGCTTGCCCTCGGAATTTCGCCCTATCATGAGGGCTTCGCGGACATCCTTCATGGGAAACCTTTCTGTCAGGTCATTTCAGCCATTATGTTGCAGGTGCTTAGTCCCGGCGGCAGAGCCGGTCAACGATTCGGAATGAAACCCTGCCTTGTCAGATCCGTTTCAGCAAAAATTTCGTAAATACTTGTTGGTTTTTCGTGGAACTGTTCCAATTCCAGGCTTGTCGGAACAATATATTGCGCCAACTCGCGGCCAAGCCTCTCGGGCCTGTATTTACGGCCTGGATCGGCCAGAAGAACTATTCTGCACGAGGCCTGGGCACGCAGCCATGGCACGATCGAAGCAGACATCGTTCCTTCATAGCATATGTCACCTGCGATAATAACGTCCCAGCCATCATCCCGGCCCACGACATCGTCAACGCTGATAGACACAGCAACCGAATTGAGCGCCGCGTTGAGGCGTATGGCCGCCATGGCAAGAGGATCAATCTCAGCCGCCTCCACCCTGGCCGCACCGGCAAGGGCCGCGGCGATCCCCGCCAAACCGCATCCGGCCGCGAAATCCAGAACGCGCTTTCCCAGGACAAGCTCCGGGTTGTCCGTGATATAGCGAGCCAGAGCCTCCGACCCCGGCCAAGCGAACGCCCAATAGGGCGGCGCCAGATTATGGTGCTCCAAAAACGCCTCAGTCGCCTGCCATAGCGGCGTCAACTCAGAGGCAAGATATAACCTGATCTCCGGCACAAGCACGGAATGGCCGATGGCGACATGAGACCTGATGAAACTCCCATGCTCCATCGGCAGGGGAGCTTCGAGCTCAGGCAGGTTGCTGGAACTTCTTCGAAATCGCCGGATAAGCAGGCTCCGCCGTGGCGATCATGGCCGGGCGATAGGTCTCAGAGAGCTCCAGCAGCAAACGCTTGATATTATCCTGTTCCTGCACCTCTTTGGCCCAGCGCGCGGCAGTGGGCCAGAGAAACAGGGAAACCTGCATCAGCAACGTCAAAACGCCGAGACCAGGCCGCCCGGACAAGAAAAAACTCATGCAAGGTATGATGCCGGCTGAACTTGGGTGTTTCATGACGAACTCCTGCGAGGAGTTAAAGTTGTAATCCGATTAACTTTACGTCAAGAAGAATGCCCGAATCGGATCATCAAAAAAGCTTGAACTCACTGCTTTTAGACGAAAAAAACCAACTGACGGCACACCTGTTGCACGCGCGAGCATCTAACAAACACTAAATATCCGCAGGAACAACACACAAACCACAACCTTTGGTATCAACCTTAAAAAAACCGGTACTCCATCAAAAAAGAGGGAGGATATCGCATCCTCACCCTTGCGGCGGGGGCTGATTGGCATTTTCCAGCGCCGCGACCCGCTGCTCCAGGGCTTCCGCCTGCTCGCGTGCCCGGCGTGCCAGCTCCGCCATCGCCTCGAACTCTTCGCGCGGAACCAAATCCAGCCGGCGAACGGCTTCCTCGACCCGCGCCTTCGCCAAGGCCGTCAACTCCTCCTTCAATCCCGCCAAAGCCGAGATGGCGCCACCCGCAACACCGGCAAGGTCGTCAAAAAATTTCGGTCGTTCAGTCATCTGCCGGGCCTTCTCTGTTGCACTGCTTCTCCATATAACCCCTCGCATGATATTGGTCACGGGCGGTTCCGGGTTCATCGGATCCAATCTCCATGCAGCACTTGCCGCCGATGGGCAGGAGGTCCTCATCGCCGATTGGCTCGGCCATGAGGGCCAGAAGTGGCGCAACCTCTATCACCATCCCCCCGCCACGCTGGTCGAACCGGAGCGGTTGGAGGAATTTCTGGCGCATGACATGCGGATCACTGCAATCGTGCATCTTGGCGCCATCTCGGAAACCACCGCCACGGATGCCGATCTCGTCTGGCGCACCAATGTCACACTCAGCCAGAAGCTCTGGGCTTGGTGCGCCGAGCGCAGAGTGAGATTCATCTACGCCTCCTCCGCCTCAACCTACGGCAATGGGTCGGCCGGGTTCGATGATGACATGTCACTACCCGCCCTGCAGAAGCTGCGTCCCCTCAACCTTTATGGCTGGAGCAAGCATGCCTTCGACCTCTGGGTCGCGCGCCAAGCGGCGGAGCACGCCCATGCGCCTCCCAATTGGGCCGGCGTGAAATTTTTTAACGTCTTCGGTCCAAACGAATATCATAAAGGCAAGATGATTTCCGTCGTGAAGGTCAAGCACGATGAACTCATGGCGGGTGGCCCCGCGCGGCTATTCAAATCCGACCGGCCGGGCCTGGCGGATGGCGAGCAGAAACGCGACTTCATCTATATCGACGATGTTATCGCTGCGCTGAAATTCCTGATATCCGCGCAAAATCTGTCTGGCATCTTCAATCTGGGCACTGGAACGGCACGCTCTTACGCCGACCTCGCCCGGGCAGTCTGCCAGGCCAACGGCCTGCCGGAGCGGATCGAATTCATCGACATGCCCCAAACTTTGCGCGGCCAATACCAATCCTTCACGGAAGCTCCCATGGCGCGTCTCAGAGCTCTTGGCTTCAACCACAAATTCATGACGCTGGAAGAGGGGATAAGCACATACGTGCAAAACCATCTCCGCCAGCCGGATCCTTACCGATGAGCGCTATTACTCTCCCCGTTTTCCCACGCGGCTTCCATATCGGCCCGCTCTTCATCCATTATTACGCGCTGGCTTATATAATTGGCCTACTTCTCGGCTGGCGTTTGGTCCGCCACATGGCGTCACGCGCCCCCGTGGCGGCCAGTGGCGAACAGGTGGATGATTTCCTGACCTGGGCCGTGCTTGGCGTAATCCTGGGCGGGCGCATTGGCTATGTTTTATTCTATCAGCCCGGTTATTTCTTAACCCACCCATTGGCCATTCCGGCGGTGTGGGATGGTGGCATGAGTTTCCATGGTGGCTTCCTGGGCGTTACCGTCGCCATTCTGGCATTCTGCTGGAAGCACAAGCTCAACCCTCTGCGCTTCGCGGATCGTATCGCCGTGGCGGTGCCGATCGGCCTGTTTCTCGGCCGCTGCGCCAACTTCATCAATGGCGAGCTATGGGGCCGCCCTGCACCCGCCAGCTTCCCCCTGGCCATGATCTACCCCGGCGATCCTTATCAATTGCCGCGCTATCCATCAGAGCTGATCGAAGCGTCCCTCGAAGGGATCGTCTTATTCTGCGTCATGCTGGCTTGCGCTCAATCTGCGGCGATCCGTGGCCGGGCCGGAATGCTGACGGGTATTTTTCTCCTAGGGTACGGCATTGCACGGATCACAGGCGAATGTTTCCGCGAACCAGATGCCTTCCTTGGCTTCCTGCCCTTCGGCACCACCATGGGCCAGATCCTCTCAATCCCCATGGTCATCGCGGGGCTTTGTTTCATTTTCTACGCCCGTTCCCAGCGTGCCAGCTGAACGTTTCGACCATTTCATGGCCCGCGCCAACGCGGCCTATTATGCCCGCGGGCTATTCGGGCAGGATTTCACGACCGCCCCGGAAATCACCCAGGTATTTGGCGAGTTGCTGGGGGCTTGGGCCAAAATCGCCTGGCAAATGCTGGGTTCACCTGCAAATATCATCCTGGCCGAGGCAGGCCCTGGGCGCGGCGTGCTGATGGCTGACGCCCTGCGCGTTTGGCCCGCACCTCAGGTGCATTTCATCGAAACATCATCCGCCCTACGGGCAGAACAGGCAGCCCGCGTACCCCAGGCCCATTGGCACGACTCCCTGGCGGCCATCCCAGACGGCCCCCTGATCCTAATCGCCAACGAATTCCTCGACGCGCTGCCAGTCCGGCAATTCGTCCGCCGCGCCTCAGGCTGGATGGAGCGCCATGTCGAGAATGGCGCTTATGTTGAATTCCCTTCCGATTATCCCCTGCCGAACGATCCTCCTGGCAGCGTCAGGGAAGTGAATGAAGCAGCACTGAATTTCTGCAAAGAGCTGGCCGCGCGCCGTGCCATCGGTCTGTTCATTGATTACGGCCCCGCGGAAAGTGCTGCTGGCGAGAGCGTCCAGGCGATCCGCAAGGGGGCCCATGCCGACCCTCTCTTGCATCCTGGAGAAGCGGATATCACGGCACATGTCGATTTCGCCGCCATTAAACGCGTCGTTCATGCCCAAGGACCGGTTAAGCAGAATTATTTTTTAACGGCACTGGGGCTTTACCAGCGCAGTGATTTCCTTGCCCAGCGCCATCCCGGAAAGGCTTTGGACCTTCGCCTCTCCGTCCAGCGCTTGACGGCACCAGAGGCGATGGGCAGCCTGTTCAAGGTGCTAGCCGTCTGCCCGGACCATTTGCCGCCTTTACCAGGATTTGCATGACCGACTTCGTCTCTGCCGCTCTACCTGTCCGGCATGGTTTTTTCACCCGCCGGGGCGGTGTTTCATCCGGATATTATGCTAGCCTGAATTGCAGCTTCTCTTCGGACGGGCCCGCCTCGGTACAGGAGAATCGGGCCCGCGCCATCCGCTGTTTCGGCCTGCCGCCGCAGGCTCTGCTGGGGCTCAAGCAAGTCCACGGCCCCACGGTCATCACCGTCACCTCCCCATGGGCCGAGGGCGAAGGCCCGGCGGCGGACGCTTTCGTCACGGACCGCCCCGGCGTCGCCCTAGGCATCATCACGGCCGATTGCGCGCCGGTTCTGTTCCTTGGAGATAATGGCGCCGTTGGTGCTGCCCATGCCGGGTGGCGTGGCGCTTTGGCGGGCGTGCTTGAGGAAACAGCCCAGGCGCTTCACGCCTTGGGCGCCACAACAATCAAGGCCGCCATCGGCCCGTGCATCCATCAGAAAAGCTATGAAGTCGGCCCGGATTTACGAGACGCTATTCTCGCCGAAGCCCCTGCAAGTGCCGGCTTCTTTACCACTGGCCGGCCGGGACATTTCTGGTTCGACCTGCCGCGCTATTGCGCCGCCAGGCTCGCCCGCGCCGGGGTCGAAGCGGAGACCCTCCCGCACGACACCTGCGCGGATGAGGCCAATTTTTTCTCCTATCGCCGCAAGACCCTGCGGCAGGAGCCGGTAACCGGCCATCAGATCTCGATCATATGCTCATGAAACGCGCCTCGCTTCTCCTCGCCCTGCTGCTCGGCGGCTGCGGCACATTGCCACAGCCATTTTACGGCAATCCTGGCCCCGCCGCCGCCAGGCTGGCTATTCCCCCGGCGCCGGTGCTGATGGTGCCCCCACCCACAGGCGCGCTCCTTGGCGACGACGCTGCGGGCACTTACGCGCATGATCTGGCCAGCGAGCTCGCCGCCTATGATGTGCCGAGCGTGGCCGGGCCTATACAGAAAAACAACTGGCATTTGCAGGTCACCGCCGCGCTGACCGCTGACAATGTTATCCCCACCTACGATGTCATTGGGCCGGACGGAAAAACCTACGGCAAGCAGACGGGCCAACCCATCCCGGCTAAAGGCTGGGCAGATGGCGACCAAACCACGCTGATGCAGGCCGCCGCAGCGGATGCGTCCAGCCTTTCCAAGCTCATGAGCCAGATCAACGCCGAGATCCAGCAGAGCAACCCGCAATCTCTTGAGAACCGCACGCCCCGGATCTTCATCGGCACCGTGACCGGCGCGCCGGGCGACGGCGACACAACCCTGCCGGTGGATCTGGCCCACGCGCTTCCCGGGCCAAATCTGGAGCTCGTGAGCGATAAGCAGAATGCCGACTTCACAGTCACTGGCACGGTCAAAACCTCTCCCACCGATCAGGGGCAATTACTCGTCGAGCTTGATTGGATTGTACGCGATATAAACAACCGCGTAGCTGGCCAAGTCACCCAGCTTCATGCCTTAAACCAGAGCGATATATCGCCTCATTGGGGAGATGTTGCCGCGGCCGCCACCCAAGAGGCGGCGGGCGGCATCCAGAATGTCGTCCAAAATGAGATTTTAAAGAAATCCAGCAAGCCGGAAAAAACCCAGCACTAGAGCCGGATAATTTTAGAGGGCGATTTAGACTTTAGCTGCGCTCGCGAAGCGAGCGCAGCTAAAGTCATCGCACTCGGAGCTTGCTACGGCTGGAGCCTATTCGCGCCGCAATAGCTTGCCGTTGATGAATTCCGCCACACGCCCGGCCCGGAACGCGGCGCGCAGCTCATCTTCCTGGTAATCGTCCCTCACCCACTCCAGAAATGGCTTCTTGCCTTCGGCCGTCTTCTGATAGAGCTTAAAAAATGCGTCCAAAATGCCTGTTTTTGATTGTTTTATATGGCCGAACCTCAACGATAGCTGCTTCATCGCCTCGGCCGAACTGCCACCATTGATCAATATATACAGCCCCGCAACCAACCCCGCCCTGTCAGCGCCAGATTTGCAATGGATCAAAGCTGGCGCCCGCATCTGCTGGACGATTCCGGCCAAGCGCAGAATCCGCTCCTTATGCGGCGCACCGCGTGATTCGAAGGCCATGTCGTAGAAATCGAGCCCCAGCCGCCGCGCTTCGTCGCGTGATAGGGCATCCGAGCCGTTTTTCGCCTGTCCTCGCAAATTAATGAGACTTTTCAGCCCGACCTTGCGGGTAAAATAGCGCAAATTCCCCGGCGTGGGATGGTTGGAGCGGTAGAGCTTGCCCGGCACCACGGGCGCGAAATTCGTCCAGAGCAACCGCAAAACGGCATGATCCACAAATAGCGCATCCACCCAGGCATTGCGCCGCCCGCGCGGGGTAGAAAGATCGCCCTTATAAATCGTATCCATGAGAGGCGCTGTACCGCATTTTTGCTCCGCCCCAAACTGTGCTTAACCACGCGGCCATGACTGAAACCGCTTCGACATCCGCCCTTATCAGCCGCCTCTGGCGCGAGCATGTCCGCAATTACCGCTGGCGGATCGTGCTGATCATTGTCACGACGCTGATCATGTCGGGCGCCACGGCGCTATACCCTGTCCTGATCGACTGGGCCTTTACCATGTTCGCCCGCAAGGATCCGCGCATTCTATACCAGGTGCCTGTCCTGGTGCTTGCCGTCACCGCCGTCAAAGGTGTGTCGATGTATTTCCAGGCCGTGCTGACACAGGACATGGTGCTTCTGGTCATCCGCAGGCTTCAGATTGCCATGTTCGGGCACCTCACCGCCGCCTCGCTCTCCCGCGTGGAGCGCGAGGCCCCTGCCCAACTCGCGGCCCGCTTCACAACCGATGCAACGGTCATTCGCGAAGCCATGACTTCGCGCCGTCAACGCCGTGGCCGATGCCGCCACCGTTGTCGGCCTGGTCGTTACCATGATCACCATCGACTGGAAGCTCAGCCTGATCGCGGCCTTGATCTACCCTATCGCCGTCATCCCGGTGCAGAAGATCGGCAAGCGCATGCGCCGTGCCTCCGGCGGCATGCAGGAACGCATGGGCCAGGCCGCCGCGATGCTGAATGAAAGCTTCTCCCAGGCCCGCACCGTCCGCGCCTATAGCCTTGAAACGCATGAGCGCACCCGGGCCGAGGCTACCTTCGCCGACCTGTATGCCGCGCTGATCCGCATGACCCGCGTCCGTTCGCGCCTTGATCCGATGCTTGAGGTACTGGCCGGTGTGGCCGTGGCAGGCGTCATCGGGCTGGAGGGGTGGCGCAATGCCACGGGCGGCGCTGGTGTCGGCAATTTCATGGGATTCGTCTCCGCCCTGCTCATAGCCGCCCGCCCCCTGCGCGCGCTCGGCACCATGAACGCCGCAATTCAAGAGGGCCTTGCTGGCCTCGTGCGCGTGTTCCATGTGGTCGACGAACCGGCCGCGATCGCGGATACCTCCGATGCCGTTCCATTGCCAGCAGGCCCCGGCGAAGTGGCGCTCGAACACGTCGCCTTCGCTTACCCTGACGGGCGCCCGGGTTTGAAAGACCTTAGCTTCCGCGCCTTACCAGGCACGATGCTGGCCCTTGTCGGCACATCCGGCGCAGGCAAGTCCACTGCCTTGGCGCTCATCCCCCGCCTCTATGACCCCAGCGCCGGGCGCATCCTTATCGATGGCGCCGACATCGCGCATGTAACCTTGGCGTCCCTGCGCGGTGCCATCGCCTATGTCGGGCAGGAGGCACTGCTGTTCGACGATACGATCAGCACCAATATCCGCCTTGGCCGCCCAGATGCCACGGACGAGGAGGTTGCCGCCGCCGCAGAGGCCGCCGCCTGCGGCTTTATCAAGGAGATGCCCGAAGGCTTTGCTACACGTGTCGGCGTCAATGGCCAGCGCCTCTCAGGCGGGCAGCGCCAGCGCGTCGCCATCGCCCGGGCCATATTGCGCAACCCGCGCATCCTGCTGCTGGACGAAGCCACCAGCGCGCTCGATACCGAGAGTGAAGCCCTGGTACAGGCAGCATTGGCGCGGCTGCGCGCCGGGCGTACGACCATCGTCGTCGCGCATCGTCTTTCCACGGTCCGCGATGCGGATCAGATCGTCGTCATGTCCGACGGTCAAGCGGTGGAAACAGGAACTCACGAGACCCTGCTCGCACGGGACGGCGCTTTTGCCCGCCTGGTGAGAGCACAGGCATTGGCGGCCTGATCATGCCCTACCGCATCATTATCGTCGTAACCGCCGCATTTTTCGGGGCAGGTGCCTTCTGGATGTTCCTGCCGCTGCTGTCCGTAGCGCTGCGCAGTGAGGGGGTGAGTGATTTTTGGGTCGGCATCATCTCGGGCCTACCCTGGGTAGGGCTGCTGGCCATGTCCAGCTTCATCCCGGCCATCATCCGGCGGCTCGGGCTGCAGCGTATGATCCTTTCAGGCATGATTGCCGCTATCTTTGTCTTTCTCGGCTTCGCGGCCACCCGCAATGTGCTGCTCTGGAGCCTGCTTTGCCTGGTCATGGGCGCGGTTCTGGCATTACGCTGGGCCGGGCTGGACACTTGGATGAATGGCAGCTTCCCCGCGCATCTGCGCGGCCGCCTCACCGGGCTTTATGAGCTGATCCTGAGCGGCTCCATGGCGGCAGGGCCGGGCATTCTGGCCGTTTCAGGCAGCACCGGCCGGGCCCCTTTCCTGGCTGGCGCAGCCGTAACGGCGGCAGCAGCCATCATGCTGAGCTTCACCGGGCGGGAGGCCCCGCACGCCACCCAGCCCGGCACGCAGCCCGCGCGCCGGCGCGATATTCTACTGCATGAGCCCGCCGCCTTTATCGGTATTTTCCTGGTTGGCCTCACGGAAGCCTGTAATCTGTCCCTGCTGCCGCTGTTTGGCCTCTCGCGCGGGCTCTCCGTGCATCTCTCCGCATTGCTTGTGGTGGCCGTGCAGGCCGGAGTCGCCCTGGGCGCGGTGCTAATCGGCAGCCTGGCGGATCATCTGGACCGCAAGAAGCTGCGCAACATCACCGCCTGCGCCATGGTGCTGCTGCCGCTTGGTTTGATCCTGGGGCTGCAGGAGGGGCTTTGGCCCTGGCTGGTTGTTTGGGGTCTGGCGCAAGGCGGGCTGTTCACGCTGGGGATTGTGTTCCTCGCCTCGCGTCATTCGGGGCTCGGGCTAGCCAGCGCCATGTCGCTTTCCATGGTTGTTTATACGATTGGCGGCATCGTCGGCCCGCCAGCTTTGGGGCTATGCATGTCTCTGCTTGGGCCCACCGGCTTCGCGCTTGGCCTGGCCATTATTGCCTTCGCGGGGGCCTTCGCAATCCTGCGTCACAGATCAAATGGCGAGCCCGCCACAACGCATTAGCCTAGCAGAGCTTGCCGGCCAATATCGCGGCGGCAGAAGCCATCCTCCCAATCCAGCCGGTCGATCGCCGCGTAGGCCCGGGAAAGAGCCTCTCTCAAATCCGCGCCCACCGCGTTCACGGCCAGCACCCGGCCGCCATTGGCCAGAATACCGCCCTGCTCGGCCATGGTGCCAGCATGGAAAATGTTCACTCCAGGCATGGCGCCTGCCTCCTCAAGACCATAGATCTCGCTCCCCGTCGCATAGGCGCCAGGATAGCCCTTCGCGCACATCATCACAGTTGCCGAACCGCCGGAGCGCCAGGCTACTTTCACCTCGGAAAGCTTGCCTTCCACCGCCGCCTTCAAGGCTGCCAACAGATCGGAGCTGAGCATCGGCAACACGGTCTCGCATTCCGGGTCGCCGAAGCGGACATTGAACTCAATCAGCTTTGGCCCGTCTTCTTCCACCATTAACCCCGCGAACAGAAAACCACGGAACGGCGTGCCCCGCCGCGCCATCTCCCTCAACGCCGGCCGCAGAATCTCCTCCATACTGCGCTGGATAATCTCTCCGGTCGCCCAAGGCGGGTTGAAAATAGCGCCCATGCCGCCGGTATTCGGGCCAGTATCACCCTCTCCCACCCGCTTATGGTCAGCCGCCGCGCCGAAGAACAAAGCCTCCTCACCATCGCACAAGGCAAAGACCGAGATCTCCTCGCCAACCAGACATTGCTCGATCACCACCGAGGCTCCGGCCGCACCATGGACCTTATCTTCCATGATGGCGGTCACTGCCTCATGCGCCTCGTCCAGCGTCGCCGCCACCACAACGCCCTTGCCCGCCGCCAGCCCATCCGCCTTGATCACAATCGGCGCATCAACCGCATCAAGATAGGCATGAGCGGCCTCGGCATCGTCAAATTTCTCCCAGTGCGCGGTCGGGATACCCGCGGCATCGGCCACCTGCTTGGTGAAAATCTTACTGCCCTCAAGCTGCGCCGCCGCCGCAGAGGGTCCGAAACAGGCAATGCCTGCTTTTGTCAGCGCATCCGCCACCCCCGCCACCAAGGGCGCCTCCGGCCCCGGCACCACCAGGTCGATCTTCTGCTCCAACGCGAATTTAACGAGTCCCGGAACATCCGACATCCGCAGTGGCACGTTCTCGGCAAGCCGCGCCGTACCGGGATTACCTGGCGCAACATAGAGCTTGGTCAGCAACGGGCTCTTGGCGATCGCCCAGGCCAGCGCATGTTCCCGTCCACCAGAACCGATGATCAGAACCCGCATGATCTCACCCCCTCTATTTCCGGAGCGCGCTGTATCATAACCTGTCCCCATGAGTGAAACCGTGACCAACACCCCTGAATTTTCCGTCTCCGAACTCGCCGGTGCCGTGAAGCGCACGCTGGAGGGCTCCTTCGGCCGGGTGCGGGTGCGCGGGGAAATCACCGAGTTCAAAGCCTACGGCTCCGGTCACCAATATTTCGCCCTGAAGGATGAAAGCGCCAAAATCAGAGGTATTATCTGGAAGGGCGTGGTGCCCCGCGTCGGGCTGAAAGCCGAGAATGGGCTGGAAGTCATCGCCACAGGGCGTATCACCTCCTACCCGGAGCGTTCCGAATACCAACTCATCGTCGAAAAGCTTGAATATGCGGGAGCGGGCGCCCTGCTCGCCCGAATCGAAGCGCTCAAAGTGAAATTGCAGGCGGAAGGGCTGTTCCAGCATCAGCGCCCCTTACCGCAGCTGCCACGCGTCATCGGCGTCGTCACCTCTGCGCAAGGCGCGGTGCTGCAGGACATCAAAACCACCATAGCCCGCCGCTTTGCCCGGCTCATCCTGCTTTGGCCCGTCCCTGTGCAGGGTGAAGGGGCAGCTGAGAAAATCGCCGCGGCCATCGAGGGCTTCAACCATCTCCCCGCCGAATTCCCGCAGCCTGACGTGCTTATCGTCGCACGCGGTGGCGGCAGCCTTGAGGACCTCATGGCCTTCAACGAGGAGATCGTGGTGCGCGCCGCCGCCGCGAGCCGTATTCCCCTTATCTCCGCCGTCGGCCATGAAACCGATACCACGCTGATCGATTTCGCCTCCGACCGGCGCGCCCCAACCCCCACCGCCGCGGCGGAAATGGCGGTCCCCGCCCGGCTGGAGCTGCTGGCCGATCTCAGCCAGCGCGCGGCCCGGCTGGATGGCGCGCTGGCCCGGCACACCACGCAAGCCGCCGCCGCCCTGGAGAGAGCCGGTTCAAAACTGCCCGATCTACCCGCCATGCTCGGCACCGCCCGGCAACGGCTCGATGACCGGGCCGAACGCTTAGTGCTCGCCTTGCCGAATTACATGTCCGGCCGCCACGCCAAGCTGGACCGCCTGGTCCCTCGCCATCCCCGCGAAATCCTTGCCAGTCTCAAGGGACAGACTGGACTTCTTGGCCATCGGCTGGTTATGGCGTTGCCAAATCTCCTCCGCGCCTCCCAAAAACGCCTGGACGGCGCGGCATACCGGCTATCCGAGCCAACCCGGGAGATCTCGAAACGCCAGGCTGCGCTGTCCCTGCTGGCGCACAGACTACAAACGCCCCTCCCGGCGCGCCAGAGCGAGGCCAAAATCCGGTTGGAAACCCTGACGGCCCGGCTGGAATCGGTCTCGTATGAACGGGTGCTGGCACGAGGTTTTGCGCTCGTCACCACGGCCCGCGGGCTGCCCGTAACTTCGGCCGCCGCCGTGAGTCCTGGCGCCGCGCTGCGCCTGCGCTTTGCCGACGGCCAAACCGAGGTCAAGGCCATTGGCACGGTGAAAACCGCCCAGTTGGACCTTGGCTTGTAACAAAGCCCCTCGTGGCTTGAACCAACCCTTTGTCAGGTCCAAGTTTTCAAATAATGAGCAAGCCGTGTCCGACCCAACAATGACCGAGCTGTACGAGGCAATCCCCGCCGACGATTGGCGCGAGTGCCAGCATTGCGGCCTGTTCAGCCGTCTTTCGCTATGCCAGCCGGGGCTAATCGCCGAATGCCCCCGGTGCGGCTTCACGCTATGGCGAAGACGCCGCTCCAACATCAATTTTC
This sequence comes from uncultured Pseudomonadota bacterium, assembly GCA_963794625.1. Classification (GTDB taxonomy): domain Bacteria; phylum Pseudomonadota; class Alphaproteobacteria; order Acetobacterales; family Acetobacteraceae; genus Acidocella. Next base: position 672,299 of record CAWCEU010000008.1, on the reverse strand, counting down.
CCCTGGCCTGCGCCATCGCCGGATTGCTGTTCTACAGCTTTGCCCTCATCGCACCATTCATGGAGATAAACGCCTATGGCCGATTCGCCCTGGCACGGATTGAGACCGGGCCAATCCGCCTCACCGATGCCGGGTGGGGGCTCGTCGCCGCGCTGGTTTTCGCCGTAACGCTGATCGTTCCGGGCCTGAAGCTTGGTATCGTGATCCTTACGCTACTCGGTGTTGAGACGCATTTCCCCAAAAAGCCGCTCAAAGCGCTTTTCCGCTGGTATAATCCGCTTTCTCCCTGGGCGATGATCGATGTCTATCTGCTTGGTTTTCTGGTGGCCTATACACGGCTCACCGGCATGTTCACCGTCCATTTGGATACGGCACTCTATGCCTTGATCGGGCTGATGATCGCGATGGCGGCGGTGGATGCCAGCCTCGACCAGGAACTCATCTGGCGGCGGCTGGATGAGGCGGGGCAGCGTCCCTGCACCCTCGAGCCTCATGCTCTGAGCTGCGAGGTTTGCGGCCTGGTCAACCATGCGCCGCCGGGAAGTTTATGCAGGCGTTGCGACGCGCCTCTATACCACCGCAAACCCGCAAGCTTTTCGCGGACCTGGGCCTTCACCATTGCCGCGGCTTGCCTTTATATCCCCGCCAATCTCTATCCGTTCATGAACCTCACCAGCCTGGCGCGAACACAATCTTATACCATCATGGGAGGCATCATCGAGCTTGCGGATGTCGGACTCTGGCCACTCGCGCTTCTGGTGCTGTTCGCCAGCATCACTATCCCTCTTCTCAAACTCGTTGGGCTCATCTGCATGCTGATCAGTACGCAACGTGGAAGCAACAGCCTCTTGAAGGGCCGCACCACAGCCTACAGAATTATAGATTTCATCGGGCGCTGGTCGATGATTGACGTATTCATGGTATCCATCCTTGTTGCCCTCGTGCATTTCGGGCAATTCGCGAACGTCTCCGCGAATGTCGGTTCCATTTGCTTTGCCGCTGTTGTGGTTTTGACGATTTTCGCCGTCAATGCATTTGACCCCCGCCTGATGTGGGACCATTGCAAGGAGCCCGAGGCATGAGCGACCAACCGGCCTCGGAGAAACCAAATCTACCGCCACGCGCCAAGCTGCGCCGCCAGAGCTTCCACATGGTCTGGCTGGTGCCGATCGTCGCCGCGATCATCGCGGGCTATCTCGGATACAGAACCTTCATGGAGCAAGGTCCATTGCTGACCTTGAGCTTCACCAATGCCGACGGGCTGCAGGCCGGGCAAACCCAGGTGAAATACAAGGCCGTCGCCCTAGGCACCGTGGAGAGCATCGACCTGGCCAAGGACGATAGCCATGTCATCGTGAAGGTCCGGATGAACAATGTTGGGGAGCGCTTCCTCAACTCCAACGCACGCTTTTGGGTCGAGCGGCCCAGGCTGGATTTCTCGGATATTTCAGGATTCGAGACGATTGTCTCCGGCCCCTATATCTCTGTCGATCCAGGAAAACCCGGAGGCCGCTACCAGGCTGAGTTCGTCGGCCTTGAGCAGCCGCCGGGCGTGAGGTCCGACGAGCCTGGCCGCACCTATACGCTGACTGCCTATAATCTCGGCCCGATCAGTTCCGGCTCGCCCGTGTTTTACCGTGATGTCGTGGTCGGCGAAGTGTTGGGTTACGACATTGGCAACGGCCTTGGGCCGATCAAGATCAGCGTCTTTATCCGCGCTCCGTTTGATGATCTCGTGCGCGCGGACAGCCATTTCTGGGATACATCCGGAATTGCCCTCGGCATCAAGGGCGGGGTGCTGCAATTGCAGCTGCAATCAATCCAGGCCCTGTTCGCCGGGGGCATTGCCTTCAATCTTCCCCAATCGGCGCAGGACCAGCCGGCCAGCCCCGATGGAGCGCAATTCCGGCTCTTCGCCTCTCAGCAGGAAGCTGAAGCATCCGCCTATGAAGATCAAATCAAGGTCATCACATATGCCACCACGGATGTTAGCGGGCTGACAGCAGGCGCTCCGGTCAATGCCCTCGGTATACAGGTTGGCAATGTGACCGGCGTCGAATTGGTCGTCGATCCCAATACAGGCCAGTCAAAAGTACGCATAAGCATGGAATTGCAACCGCAGCGGATTCTGGCGTTCAAAGACAACGATAAATTCAAGGACCCGCTTTCCCTGTTCCAACTCTTTGTCGACAAGGGCATGCGAGTGGAGCTCGGCACAGCCAGTTATGTCACGGGTCAGAAGGAGATCAGCCTAGTTAACGAACCGCAGGCACCACCCGCCAAGGTCACACAAGAGGGCGATTCCATCGTGCTGCCCTTCAAGGCCGGCGGGCTTGATGCAATGCTGGCGAATGCAACGGATATTACCAACAAAGTGGATCAGATCCCCTTCCAGCAGATCGGCGACAATCTGAACAAGCTCCTTAAAACAGCCAATGGTACGCTGGGCGGCGCGCAGACACAGCAGCTCATCGAGCAGCTTACCTCGACACTGCAAACCGCCAATACCGCGCTGCAAGACCTGCATCAGGGCTTCGGCCAGGATTCCGACTTTCAGAGAAGCCTGCAGCAAATCCTGAATCAAACCAATGCGACACTGCAATCGTTGCAGGCGCTTACAACCTACATCAACCAGCACCCGCAATCGGTGATCTTCGGAAGGAATGGTCCATGAGACGGCGCTCGCTCCTTGCCACCTCCTGCGCGGCGATTTTGAGCGCCTGCGCCTCGGCGCCGGTTCACAGCTGGCGGATCGCCGCCGTTCCCGGCGCCGTACGTGGCGGCACGGGCATACGCATCACCGTGCGCAACATCGGCCTGCCCAGCGCCATGAACCAATCAGGCGTGCCGAAACCCGGCGGCATCTATGCGGCGGATACATTCCCCAACGATCTCTGGGCCGCGCCACTCGCCGCCATGCTGCAGACAGCCATGGTCGAAAATCTTGCCCAGCGCCTGCCCACTGACACGGTTCTTGCTGATGGCGGAGCCATAGGCGCCGCACCAGACCAGCTTATAGAAATCCAGGTCCTAACCTTCACGCCCGATATTTCGGGCAACATCGTGCTATCCGCCCAATTGGCGGCCAGACCCGCCACGCAGCAGAATTGGCAGCTTCAAAGCTTCACTGCCATGGCAGCGGGCGGTCAGACGGCGGAAACGATTGCCGCCGCCATGAGCACACTCTGGGGCGAGGCAGCGGACCGCCTCGCCGGTATGCTGGCTTGAATCTAGGCGGCCTCCACCACCATGGTCGCTGTTTCCAGGTTAAAACTTCCATCCGGCGCGATTTCGAAATAGTCCCGCACAATCTCCGGCGCACCATTCTGGAGCCGCAGGATGGCTTCCACCGTTTCGGCCGGCGTGCGGGTCCGTTTCGTCCAGCTTGCAAACTCCATGCGCAAACGCCGGACGGTACAGCGTTCCAAGGCGAACCCAGCCTCAGCCAGCACGGCGCCCCATTCCGCCACTGTGTAATTCCGGACATGCGAAGGATCGCGAAGCAGTTCCATGGCCTGCAAATGCGTGTCCAGAACCCGCCTCATCGGTGCAATTGTATCAATGAACACAGCCACCCCACCTGGCTGCATAACCCGGCGCGCCTCCCGCAAGCCTGCGGCAAAATCCGTCCAATGATGGGCAGTGAACCGGCACAGAACCATATCGAAGCAGTTTGGCTCGAAAGGCAACGCCTCGGCCGGCGCCAAACGCGTTTCAATATTCGCCAGCCCTCTCTCCGCGGCCGTTTTCGCGACCGCCTCCAACATGCTCGGCGTGACATCACATGCTACAACACGATCCGCGTATTTAGCGGCGCGATAGCTGACATGCCCGCCCCCGCACCCAAGATCCAGCACGTTGCGGGCATGGCGGAGACTTAAAATGCCTTCCATCTCGTCCAGATCATCGCCGGAAGCGTGAACCTGGCTTTGTACATAAGCTTCCGCCCTGGCGCCGTAATGGCTGGCGGCAAAATCTCTCTGGGTCATCACTGCTCTCCTCTGAGAAGAGCCTATCGCCCAATCTAAGCTGGTATAAGGACCAAAAATATCCTGGTATAGAAACCACCATGGACCACCCTCCGCAACGGCAAGAGCTGGGCGCCTTCATCCGGGCCAGACGCGAAACCCTTCCGGCCCCACAGACATCGGGCCGCCGCCGTACGCCCGGCCTGCGCCGTGAAGAAGCCGCACTGCGCTGCGGGTTAAGCACCACTTTATATACCTGGATCGAACAGGGGCGGAATGTCTCGTTGACCGCCCGGACATTGGCGCTCCTGGCAGATGGTTTGAGCCTGACACCAGCGGAAAGAGCTTATTTGTTCGAGCTCGGCCGCCGGCGTGACCCGGCAGAGCCTGCCCCCTTCCCCGCTCTGGCGCCCGTGCCTCCCGGCCTGCTCCAGTCGCTCACAGCCATCCAGGTGCCCGCATATCTACTTGATACCCGCTTCACCGCGCGGGGATGGAATGAGGCGGCCAAAACCCTGTTCTCCCCTTGGCATGAAAGCCAGGAGACAAATCTTCTTCGCTTTGTGTTCCTCGTTCCTTCCGCCCGCATCTTTATCCTGGATTGGGAACTCAACGCACATCGCCTTGTAGCGGAATTCCGGGCCGAAACCGTCCACGCGCCAGACGATCCCCGCCAGCAGCAATTATTGGATGAATTGCGCCAGGCGAGCGCTGATTTCCTTCGCTTCTGGGAGGCACGGGACGTTCTGGCCAAAAGCGGCGGCACCCGCAGCTTTCTGCATCCCTCAAAAGGCTTACTGCATTATACACAGGTCAATTTCATGCATGCAGGGCAGGAGCGCTACCGGCTGATCATGCTGCTTCCCCGGCCCAGCCAGGCAATGAGCGCGGAAACAGTGACGAGCGAGAGCACCGTCGACACCAGAATGGCACGCGACGTGATTGCCGCCTCCCGGTCATAGAGCTTGGCCAGCATGAACGGCCCGGTGCCGATCGGCAAAGCCGCCATAATCACCGCCGTTTGCGCCCAGACCTGCGGCATCGGCCAAAGCTGATAGGCAAGCACGAAGGTGATGGCCGGTTGTACGAGCAGCTTTAGCCCGACCAGCCGCAGGATCACCGCCCCTTCCTTGCTAGCACTCGATTGCGCCAAAAACAGCCCGATGGTCACCAAGGCGCAAGGGCTAGCCGCCGCCCCCAACAGGCTGGTCATATGAAAGACCGGCTGTGGCAACGCAGCGCCCGTGATGCCGTGGGCCAATGCCACAGCCACTCCCAGCACAGGAGAAAAGATCAATGGATTCCGGATCAAGGAGAGCAATACCTTGCTAATCGTGGCGCGCCAGCTTGGCATTTCCTGCAAATCGAACTCGATGAGCACGATCGCGCCCGCAAACAGAACACATGCGATGATGATGGTAGCAATAATCGAAGGCACGAGGCTCCCCGGCCCTATCGCCGCCAGGCAAAGAGGAATTCCCATATAGCCGGTATTTGAATAGCTCGCATTCAGCCCCTCGATACTGCGATCCGCCAACCTGTGCCCCTCAGGCCGGTTTTTGCCGCCAATCAGAAAGGAAAGAGCAAATGTCAGGACCGCGCCGATGGTGAAGGCCCCGGCATAACCCGGATGATCGACCTGGCCCCAGCTGATCTCCGCCATGGCTTGGAACAGCAGGGCCGGCAAAGCCAGCCAGACGACGAATTTGTTAAGACTATCCGTTGCCTCAGGGCCCAATATACCTCGCCGCGCGGCCAGATAGCCCAGCAGAATAAGCCCGAAAACGGGAAATACGGACGCAACAACGTGATACATACTGCCCTAATTTCAGATTGCGGGCGAAGGGACAAGGGGGCTCGCGTACCTCACGCTCAAGGCTGACAAGACAACTCCCGGCCCGTAATAGGCTATACAGGATCAATATGGGAGAAGATCATGTCTGAAGTCCTGGTCAGCCGGGAGGGCACACTCGGCCATATAAGGCTGAACCGGCCAAGGGCCATCAACGCCCTGAATCTGGACATGATTCGTGTGATCACCACCGCCCTCACCAGCTTCGCTCAGAACTCCGGAATAGCCGCCGTGCTGGTGAGCGGTGAAGGCGAGCGCGGCCTGTGTGCTGGTGGCGACATCCGGGCCCTTTATGACCATCGCGATGCGGGCCCCGCATTGGGCCTGGAATTCTTCCGGGACGAATACCGCATGAATGCCCAGATCGCAGCCTTCCCGAAACCCTATATCGCCATGATGGACGGCATCACGATGGGCGGCGGTGTCGGCATTTCCGCGCATGGTTCCATACGTATCGTCACGGAGCGCACCCGCTTGGCCATGCCCGAAACAGGCATAGGCTTCTTCCCAGACATCGGCGCCTCCTGGCTGCTCTCCCGCGCTCCTGGAGAATTGGGAACCTACCTGGCATTGACCGGCCAAATCATCTCCGGGGCGGATGCCATCATGGCTGGTCTGGCCGATTATTTTGTGGAGAGCGCCAAGCTTCCCGCGCTGCGCGAAGCACTTGCACAATTGCCAGACACAGCCGGAGAAGCGGAAATTCTCGCCGCCGCCAGCAATCGCTCCGGGCCGGCTGAAGCCCCGTTATCGACGCGGCTTAAGGAAATCCACGAACTCTTCCACTTTGATGACGTCAAAGAGATCGCCGCCGCCCTGGAGCAAGCCGGCACAGACTTCGCCCAGCAAACATTAGAGATAATGAGCCAGAAATCCCCCACCGGGATGCAGGTGGCCCTTCGGCTGCTCCGCCGTGCCAGGCAATCCCAAACGCTTGAAGAGTGTCTGCAGCGCGAATATTCGGCCTGCGCGCAAGTCCTCGCCAGTACGGAATTCTATGAAGGCGTGCGGGCAGCGGTGGTCGACAAGGACCGTCAGCCAAAATGGCACCCCGCCTCCCTGGCCGAGGTGACTGAAGATCAGATCGCCGCCTATTTCACCCCTTCCAAGACACAGCTTTTTTAAACCAGAATGACGTAAAAACCTAAAAGCTCATACCTTGCCGCCAGGGCAAAAGCCCGATTATGCTCGTGAAATGAAAACAATCTTTTCGTCTGATCATGAGCTGCACCAGAGCCCTGGCGAGTTACTGTTAGGGGAATTCGTCGCCGCGTTTGAAAAGCCTGAACGGGCGAGGCTTGTGCTGGACCGGCTGCGAGCCGTCAATCTTGGCGAGGTGCTGCCGCCGGATGAATTCCCCATTGGCCACATCACACGGGTACATGTACCCGGCCTGGTCGATTGCCTTCAGAACGCGCATAAGGAATGGCTGGCCAGCGGCCGGACGGGTGCTGCCTACCCCTATACCTGGGCCGCCCGCGGCATGCGCACGGACCGGGTATCAAAAAGAAATCGACGGGAAGCTCGGTTATTACAGCTTCGATTGCGGCACCCCCATCACCGCCACAAGCTGGCAAGCCATCAAATCCTCCGTGGACGTGGCCTTGACGGGCGTAAAGCTGATCAATGCAGGTGAAGCCTCGGCCTTCTCACTGTGCCGGCCACCGGGGCACCACGCAACGGCCAGCCAATTTGGCGGCTATTGCTTCCTGAACAATGCCGCCATCGCGGCCCAAAAGCTGCTGGACGATGGCGCCAAGCGGGTCGCCATCCTGGATGTCGATTACCATCATGGCAATGGCACGCAGGATATTTTCTATGACCGCGATGATGTTCTGTTCATCTCCCTGCATGGCGATCCGGACCAGGAATTTCCATATATGCTGGGCTTTGCCGACGAGGTGGGCGCGGGCAAGGGCGAAGGGTATAACGTGAACTTTCCATTGCCCTGGGGCACCGACTGGAAGGGATGGTCCGCCGCGCTGGAGGATGGCCTCAAGCGCATCGCCGCATATGGGCCGGACGCGGTGATCGTGTCGCTTGGCGTGGATATCTACAAGGGAGACCCGATCTCCCATTTCAAACTCGACCATGAGCATTTCACCAGGATCGGTGAGCGGATTAAATCCCTTGGCCGCCCCACATTGTTTATCATGGAAGGCGGCTACGCGGTGGCGGAAATCGGCATCAACGCCGTGAACGTGCTGACTGGTTTTGAGAGCTAGAGCAATATAAACGCATAAAATTGCTTGCCTAAACGTGGAGTTAGAGCGTTCAGCTAAAAGCTGAACGCTCTAACGAGCCGTTAAACTCCCATAAAGAATATGATATGTCGCGGTAAAACCATCGGCTGTGGCAGCCAGCAAATGTCTCATTTTTACTTGAGATATTGGCTCATGCCCAGCCCGCGGCGCCCCCGCCCCGATAGCCTTTAACGACTTCAGGAAATCCGCGCCGCTTGCGTGGGTTTCCTGAAGAAACTCCTCCTCGACCTCCCCGGCCAAACCGCTCGGCCAAGGAAAAGCTTTGGCGGCTGGATAATCATGAAGTCCAAGGCCAGCACCATATGCTTCAAGCAAAGTCCGCCATTCGGGAAAATTTTCACTCCCCAGGGTCGTGAAAACAAGCCTTCCCCCGGGCTTCAGCATTCGCGCAAGACGATGGATCGATCCAGACAAATCATCAAACCACTGCATCGCCAGGCTGGAGACGATCAGATCGAAGCGGCCAAGCTCAGCTTCCGGCCTTTCGCCATCCATCAATTTATATAATGCCCTCTCACCCACGCATTTTCGGCAAAGCTTCAGCATGGGCGCGGCAATATCCGTCAAAACCAATTCCGCATCAGGAAATAGCCGTACCAGATGCACACTCAGCCCCCCGGTTCCACAACCAATCTCCAATATCCGAGATGGATTACCTTGGAGTTTCGCCGCCAGCCGGGCCGCAACCAAAGGTTGTACACGTGCCGCGCTGTCATAGGCAGCAGCTCTCGCCGAGAAATTTTTAACGACGATACTCATCCAAGATTCCGGATAATCGCATAGGCCAGCCGGTCTATGTCTTCTTGCTGGTGCAGGGCCGAAACAGCAAGCCGCAAGCGGCTGGTTCCGGCGGGAACAGTCGGAGGACGGATCGCAACGGCACAAAATCCTTCCGCTTCCAACTTCGTAGCAAGCGAGGTAGCCCGCACCTCCTCTCCCAGAATCAGCGGTACGATTTGAGTCGTCGATTCTCCTGTGCTCAAACCAGCGCGTTTCAAATGGTCCCGTAAACGCAAAGCCATGGCTGAGAGATGCGCGCGCCGCTCGCCGAGCTTGGGAATAAGATCCAACGCCGCGTTCATCGCCCCCAAAACAGCTGGCGGAAGGGCCGTCGCATAAATAATCCCGCCGCACCGGTTAACCAGGTACTCTCTTAACTTGGCCGAACCCGCAACATACGCGCCAAACCCGCCCAGCCCCTTGCTGAACGTGCCCATGACCAACGCGTTCTTTAACCCAGACGCCAAGCCAAAGCCGTTGGCGCCTAGGACGCCCGTGGCATGTGCCTCATCAATGTAGAGAAACGCTCCAAACCGTTCCGCCAAATCCGATAAAACAGTCATATCGGGGCCATCGCCATCCATGCTGAAAACCGATTCAGTGATGATAAATCGTGACCTCGCCTGCCCCGCGTCCCGTGCCAAAAGTTCCTCCAGATGGCCGAGCTCGTTATGGCGAAAACGTATCTGCCTCACGCCCGCGGAGACACAGCCCTGAATCAGACTGGCATGGTTCAAACGGTCCGCATATACAAGCGGTTCGGCACCAAGCACCCTTGCATCGAGGATCGCAGGCAGCAATGTCAGGTTTGCCTGAGCGCCCGACACAAAAACAAGTGCTGCTTCAGTGGCTTTCCCCTCGGCCAGCTTGCGTTCAATGTCCTCCAACGGGCGCAGATTTCCCGAGACAAGACGCGAAGCCCCCGCCCCGGCGCCAAATCGCTCAGCATAGTCCCGCGCGGCGGAAATCAAGGCCGGATGATGAGACAGCCCGAGATAGTCATTTGAAGAAAAATCAACCAGTGCCGGCCCGCCGCCAAAACTGATCCTGGCCCCGGGCAAACGCTCAACGGGCCTCAACCGGCGCAGGCGCCCCGCGATTCCCGCCTTATCCAGGGAACTCACCCAAAACTCATCGAAATCCCGCATCGGAAGAGGGATTTAGCCCAAATCAGCTATCCGGCAAAATCCAGCCCGATATCGAGCACTTTGGCGCTATGTGTCAGCCAGCCGGCGGAGATCAGGTCCACCCCCGTCTCCGCAATGGCGGGCGCAGTTTCCGCGTTGATTCGGCCGGATGCCTCGGCAATCGCCCGCCCATCGATCAGCTTCACCGCCTCCCTCAGCATGGGGGGCTTCATATTGTCTAGTAGAACGGCATCCGGCCGGTAATGCAGAGCCTCTTCAAGCTGTTGTAGAGTATCCACCTCGATTTCGATTTTGAGCAGATGCCCGGCATGGCTCCTGGCCCGCGTCATCGCCTCCGCAACGCCTCCGGCAATGGCGATATGATTATCCTTGATCAGAATCGCATCATCGAGACCAAATCTATGATTGGCACCCCCTCCCGCCCTGACCGCGTATTTCTCGGCAAAGCGCAACCCTGGCGTAGTTTTGCGCGTGCAGGAGATTTTAGCCTTCGTATGAGAAATGGCCTCGGCAATACCAGCAGTTGCACTTGCAATACCCGACAGATGGCCGAGAAAGTTCAGAGCCACACGCTCAGCCGTGAGTATGCTGCGGGCTGGACCACGAATATGGGCCAGAATCTTGCCTGGCTGGGTATGCTCACCGTCTACCGCAACAGGTTCGAATTTAACCTCTTGATCGATCAAGAAAAACGCCAGGCGAGCAAAATCCAGCCCCGCCACAACGCCACTTTCCCGCGCCGCCAAAACAACATGGGCCGTTACATCCGGAGCAATGATCGCATCGGAGGTCACATCCCCCGCCCGCCCCAAATCCTCAAGCAAGGCTGCCCGGATCACGGGTTCAATCATAATTTCCGGTAATTTAGACAATGACATCACAAACATCTCAAGCAGCTTGTTGAATTGGAAAATCGGCGCGCGCATGAGCACCAGCGGAAACGGTTCTTTCCATCGCCGCTTGCACGATCCTCAAGGACAATTCGGCCGCAGGGTTTCCGCCGGCCATGCTGGACAGCATATCTGCCCCCTGGCCCAGGCCTTTTGCAGTACGCAACACCCCGCAATAGGCCGACATGAGATCTCGCACCGGCTCTGCATCGGGGGCGAACGGTAGCGGCAGGTCGGGCAGCACGGCGGATCGTCTAGTCGCCTGTCCCGCCATCATGCGTCCCGCCGCCGCGCCGCAAATCGCGGCCTCCAGCAACGAGTTACTGGCCAAGCGGTTGGCTCCATGCAGCCCGGTGCAAGCCACCTCCCCCGCGGCGTAAAGACCTTCAATATTCGTGCGGCCCGCCTCATCCACGGCAATGCCGCCCATATGATAATGCGCGGCGGGCCTGACAGGAATTGGCTGAGTTGCTGGGTCAAATCCGGCTTGCAAGCAGGCTGCATTGATCGACGGAAAACGCTCGGCAAATCGGCCCGCCAGCGGCCGTGTGTCCAAAAACACCTTATGGCCCTTGGAGAGATGAGCAAAAACACCCCGGGCCACCACATCGCGCGGCGCAAGATCCTGGCCATTCATAAAGCGAAGGCCATTCTCATCCACAAATTTCGCCCCCTCACCGCGCACCGCCTCCGACACCAACGGCAAGGGTGCAGCATCAACAGCAAGGGCCGTCGGATGAAATTGAACGAACTCAAGATCCCGCAGAATCGCACCAGCCGCCATCGCCAGCATCAAACCATGCCCGATGGCACCCGAAGGATTGGTGCTGTACCGGAAGAGCCCGCCAATACCGCCCGTCGAGAGCAGGATCAGATTCGACGCTATGTTGAATATATCGCCATCTTTAACAATTTGTACGCCGGCAACCCCGGCGTCGCCGACGAGAATACGTTGAACGGAAGCCTGAACAAACGTGATCGATGCTGTCTGATGAATTTTTTCAATCAGAGTCTGCATGATCGTCGCACCTGTCCGATCGCCTCCCCCATGCAGAATGCGGTGCCGCGAATGCGCGGCCTCCAGCCCCAAAGCCAAAGTACCATCAACCTTGCGGTCAAACGCTACGCCATAAGCCAGGAGTTGTTGCACAACCGCCGGGCCAGAAGATATGATTGTCTCAACGGCATCACGGTCACATAGACCGGCCCCGGCGGCAAGCGTGTCCTCAACATGCAAGGCAACATCGTCATCTTCGCCAATAGCCGCCGCCATACCCCCTTGAGACAGCCAACTCGCGGCTCCCGGGCCCAACGGCGTTGGATTGATCAACGTTACTGGACGGGGGGCGGCGGCAAGTGCCGCCATCAGCCCCGCCACACCACCACCGATAATAATCATTTTACCGCGAGCATCCGTTCAACGGACCGCCTGGCGGGCTCGAAATATTGCGCCGGGATATTCACCTCAGTCTGCATCTCTTCCAAGGATTTCCGGATATTTTTGAGCGTAATTCTCTTCATATGCGGACACAGATTACACGGCCGCACGAATTCGGTAGCCGGACTGGATTGGGCGATGTTATCGCTCATCGAACATTCGGTGATCAGCGCCACGCGCACGGGCTTTTTATCCCGCACATAATCAGCCATCACCGCCGTCGAGCCAGAGAAATCCGCTACGTCCACAACCTCCGGCGGGCATTCAGGATGCGCCAAAACCACAACGCCCGGATGCTGCGCGCGCAGGGCGCTAATGTCTTCCGGCGTAAAGCGCTCATGCACTTCACAATGCCCTTTCCAGGCAATTATCTTTACGCCGGTCTCCTTCGCTACATTCTGCGCTAAAAACTCATCTGGTAGCATGATCACCTCCGGCACCCCGAGTGACTCAACCACCTTCTTCGCATTGCCAGACGTGCAGCAGATATCGCTCGCGGCCTTCACCGCGGCCGACGTGTTGACATAGGCGACCACCGGCCGGCCTGGGTATTTTTGCCGGAGTAGCGCGACATCTTCGGGCGTGATCGATTCCGCCAGCGAGCAACCTGCCGCGATGTCGGGGATCAAGACCGTCCTCTCTGGATTCATCAGCTTGGCGGTCTCAGCCATGAAATGCACACCAGCCAGCAAGATGACATCGGCATCAACCTTCTGAGCCTCTCGTGCCAACGCCAAGCTGTCTCCCACTATATCCGCAACCCCATGGAAGATCTCTGGAGTCTGATAATTATGTGCAAGGATGACAGCCTTCCGAGCCTTTTTCAGCTCAAGAATTGCGCGCGCATCCTCCTCCATGGCAGCCCATTCGACGCTCGGAATGACCCGGGACACACGATCATAAAGCTGGTCTAGCGGCATAATGGCCTCTCACTTAATATTATACTCAAAATGAGTATAATCTGATGAGCTCTTATACTCATCTTGAGTATAACGAATCAAGTCAATTATCTTACAACGGGCAACTTCGTGCCTGAAAAGCTGCGCTCGGCCAGCACAGCGGCACGGAATCTGAATAATTTGGCTGGCCTGCCGGCCAAACCGGATGCCGAGCGGCCGGTTTCCTCAACAAGATCCTGCGCTTCAATAAAACGCCTGAAATTCGGCTTGTGCAGCGTTTGGCCGGCCAAGGCCTCCATCGTCTGCTGAAGTTCCAGCAGCGTGAATTCCCTGGGCAAAAGCTCGAACACCACGGGCCTGTACTTGATCTTCGCGCGCAGGCGGGCAATGGCCGTTGCCAAAATGCGGCGATGATCATGGGTCATTTCTGCTCCCGGCAACTTTCTGACTGCTGTGGGATGGCCGCGCAACGCCTCTGAAACCAATTCAGCTTCCCAAAGCAGCTCATAGCGCTGTAGAACCAGCTCTTCATTCCACCCCTGGCCAACCCCGCCAAACAGGCTAAGAATTCTAGCCTTGCGATCAGGCGACGCCCCTGCCCAGCGGTTCAGATACTCCAAGATCGTGGCAAGATAAGGCGAACCCTGACGCGCATCCTCCCACGGAAAATAGTCATACCAGCACCGCCAAATAGCGCCGGGATATTCCGCTTCCTCCTCACGACTCAAGCCGAGATAAGAAATGGAAATACTACGGCCGGAACCAGGCCGCTGGTCGGCGAAGGTATAGAGTTGCTCGACATAGCCAAGCGGATGATGCGTCTGCTGCTCAACCCAGGCCCGCAGGCCCGTTTGCAAGCTGCGATGCCCGGTTTGCAGCGGACCGGAAGGCAGGGCAAAGCCGTCTTCAATCGTCAAAACCTGCGGCTTACCCGCCGTGACGGCAACCAGCACAGCAATCAATTCTGCTTGTATCGCGCCATCAACCATGCGTGGCGGCGCTATATTCGTGAATTCGCGGAAACACTAAATAAGCCACAATCATATCTTATCTCAAACAACCCAATAAACGCCGGCCAGAGGCATCTCTTATACAACAAACCAAACCCTATATGAGGCGACAAGTATACGACAAACATTCTCATTTGGGGCAAATCACGCCGCTATTTTCAACTCCAAAAAGAATTAATAACCAATTTTCACAATTTTAAGTTGAATATTTTAAGCCTGCTTACCTTTTTAAGTTCCCTTGCATTATTGTCCGGACATTGACGGGTGTTCATTGCCGAACCAAACCGAGTAGTACCCGCATCCGTCTGTCAGAAAAGAAAATAGCGCTGCGTCATCGGCAAACTCTCCGCCGGCTCACATACCAGCAACTCCCCGTCAGCTCTCACCTCGTAAGTTTCTGGATTAACCTCGATAACAGGCATGGCGTCATTGTGGATCATCGATTTTTTACCAATGCCGCCGCGGACATTCCCTACAGCCGCCAAGGGCCGCGAGAGATGTAGCTTCGCGCCAATGCCATCATCCAATGCCAGCTGCGAGACAAAAAGCAGCGACGATTCAACAAGCGCCCGGCCATAGGCACCGAACATGGGGCGGAAATGCACCGGCTGCGGCGTTGGGATGGAAGCGTTGGGATCACCCATCAGCGCCATCGCGATGGAACCGCCCTTCAATATCATATCCGGCTTGACGCCGAAAAACGCCGGTGACCACAAAACAAGATCCGCCAATTTCCCCGCCTCGATCGACCCTACATGCGCGGAGAGTCCCTGGGCGATGGCGGGATTGATCGTGTATTTTGCGATATAACGTTTGATGCGTGCGTTATCCGCTACGCCGTCTCCCGGCAGGCTTCCGCGCTGCAGCTTCATCTTATGCGCGGTCTGCCAGCAACGGATGATCACCTCCCCGACTCGGCCCATGGCCTGGCTATCCGATGAAAACATCGAAAGTACACCGAGATCGTGCAGAATATCCTCCGCGGCGATCGTCTCTTTCCGGATTTCGCGACTCAGCGAAAGCGATATCTTCCGGAATGGAGCTATCGAGATGGTGACAAACCATGAGCATGTCGAGATGCTCATCCAGCGTATTCACCGTATAGGGCCGCGTTGGGTTGGTGGAACTGGGCAACACATTCGGCAATCCGGCGACGCGAATGATATCTGGTGCATGGCCGCCACCCGCCCCTTCGGTATGAAAGGCGTGAAGGGTGCGTCCCTTGAAGGCCGCAATCGTGTCCTCCACGAAGCCGCTTTCATTCAGCGTGTCCGTATGAATCATCACCTGCACATCGAACGCATCAGCGACTGAGAGGCAATTATCGATCGCCGCCGGCGTCGTCCCCCAATCCTCATGCAGTTTCAGCGAGGATGCGCCAGCCCTGATCATTTCCTCAAGCGCCGCAGGCTGGCTGGCATTGCCCTTGCCGGTAAACGCGAGATTCATCGGAAATGCCTCAGCCGCCTGCAACATCCGGGCGAGATGAAATGGCCCAGGCGTACAAGTCGTGGCTGCCGTACCCGTGGCGGGGCCGGTGCCCCCGCCAACCATGGTCGTAATCCCGGCGGAGAGCGCCTCCTCCACCTGCTGCGGGCAAATGAAATGGATGTGCGAATCAACGCCTCCGGCCGTGAGTATTTTACCTTCACCCGCGATGATTTCGGTACCCGGGCCAATGATAATATCCACCCCTGGCTGCACATCGGGATTGCCAGCCTTGCCAATCTTGGCAATCCGCCCCGCAATAATAGACACATCAGCCTTCACAACACCCCAATGATCGATGATCAGGGCATTGGTAATAACTGTGTCCGCCGCACCCTGGGCATTGGTCCTTTGCGATTGGCCCATGCCGTCGCGGATAACCTTGCCGCCACCGAACTTCACTTCTTCGCCATAAATAGTGAAATCTTTTTCAACTTCGGCAAACAATTCTGTATCCGCCAGACGGACGCGGTCACCAACGGTGGGGCCGAACATGCTGGCATAAGCGGCGCGGGAAATACGGGCCATCAGTCAACACTCCCCATGGTCAAGCCACGAAAGCCAAAAATTCGCCTGTCACCACGGTAAGGCACCAGAACCACCTCACGGCTTTGCCCAGGTTCAAACCGGATGGCCGTGCCAGCCGCAATGTCCAGACGCTTCCCCTGCGCCGCCGATCTGTCAAACGACAAAGCCGCATTGGTTTCCGCGAAATGATAATGGCTGCCAACCTGAATCGGCCTGTCGCCTGTATTGGCAACAATCACAACCGTCTTTTCCAAGCCCGCATTGAGCTCGATCTCGCCTTCAGGCGTGAAAATCTCCCCCGGAATCATCGGATCGGCTCGTGAACGGTTACAAGCTTCGTGCCATCAGGAAAGGTGGCCTCTACCTGGACATCGTGAATCATCTCGGCAACCCCCTCCATCACCTGCCCGCGCGTGAGCACATGCGCTCCCGCTTCCATCAGTTCCGCCACGCGCCTGCCATCACGCGCGCCCTCGACCACGAAATCAGTGATCAGCGCCACCGCTTCCGGATAATTCAACTTCACGCCGCGCTCCAACCGCCTGCGCGCGACAATTGCGGCCATGGCCACAAGCAATTTATCTTTTTCGCGTGGTGTCAGGTTCATAATCTTCCCCTTAACTTTGCCAGACGCGCGGCAACGCGCCGCTTCTCAATACCGCCAACGCCATCACCACGGCCCGCCTTAATGTAGCCGCCTCGGCCGCCAACAGACGCAACAACATTATCTCACCCTGCGTGCTCACACCTGCAACATGCCCGCCCAGGACATCTCTCAACCTCGGCAGCAAGGCCTTCATATCCGCCCCAACCGCAAACAGATTGGCACTCGCGCGGGCTTTCCCGCCAATACCGGGTTGATCCAACCAGGCGGACAGATCCCCCTCAATCCTGGCAACATCCCGCCAAATCAGTCGGCCTTCGCGCCGTACACTGATCCTGTCGCGCAAAACTCCGCTCCTCAACGCCTCCCCCATGGCCAGGCGGCCAAAAACCAGGCTCTCCACCCCCACGCACGCCGCCCCCTCCTGTAGATCGACCTCTAAAATCCGATCCAGGGCAAACCCGTCAAACAAGATCGTTTCCTGAGGAAGGTAGGTCAAATGCGCACCCGGTCCCACCGTTAAGCTGGTCGTGATATGTGCCGGTTCACCAAGGGAGCGGTAAACGCGCTCCGCCGCTTGCGTGGTAAAAACCGCGCACGTTCCGGCTTCAAGTTGAAGTTTGGTGTGAATAACGTCCCCTCCGGCGATCCCGCCGGAGATATTGATGGATACAATTTCAGGAATCCTCACTGCCTGGACGCAACGCGCCTTCAGGCAACCCTCCTGATAAAACCGCTCCAAGCGTGTACGCCCATCTGCGAACCGCAAGGCAATATCCAATCGCCCTTCGGCCCGCTGGTGCACGAGCGCCACCGGCGGAGAGCGGGCTGGCATAAAATTCATAAACCGAAAATTACAGTCCGCCCCGCTGTTCGCAAGTGGATAAATGACGCATGTCCCCCCGGCTTTCTCTTGACCGGCAAGAACGCCAGCAGGGCGGGAACAACATGAACGTTCCGCAACGGATACTCCGGCAAAGGCGCCAATATAATCGGCTCTTCTCATTAAAAAAACAGCAAGGACCGCAAAACGATCCTCGCCGCATTAATTTCAATTTCCGACCAATGTCAGGCTTTGATTTTGTTCAGCTTACCCCTTGAGCCGCCCGGGGGCGATAATCATTCGCCACGGCCTCCCCGAACGGTCCTGAATTGCGTTGTGCTCCAAAGGAGGCGCTCGGATGCTTTAGCTTCAACTTTGGAAACACCAATTCCGCAACACGATAGGCTTCCTCAAGATGCGGATAGCCAGAGAAAATGAAGCTCTCCACCCCAACATTCATATATTGCCGCATCAGCCCGGCAACCTGGTCAGGGTCCCCTACCAGGGCCGTTCCGGCGCCACCGCGCACCAGCCCTACCCCGGCCCATAGATTAGGATAAATCTCCAGCTTATCGCGCGAACCACCATGCAAGGCCGCCATGCGGCGCTGGCCGACTGAATCCATGCTGGCGAATTTCGCCTGGGCCTTGGCAATGGTCGCATCATCCACATGGCTGATCAGCGCTTCCGCCGCCGCCCAAGCTTCCTTCGCCGTCTGCCGCACGATCACATGCAGGCGCACACCGAAATTCAGCTTGCGTCCGTGCTTCTCCGCGGCCGCCTGGGCCAGCTTCAACTTCTCTCCTACTGCTTGCGGCGGCTCACCCCAGCTCAGATAGGTATCGACATGCTCACCCGCGACATCCATGCCAATCCCGGATGAACCGCCGAAGAACAACGGCGGATAAGGCTTTTGCACTGCCGGAAACAACAGATGACCATTTTCCAGCCGCAGATGCCGGCCCTCGTAATTCACCGTCTCGCCCGCCAGCAGCGCCTTCCAGACCGCCAGGAACTCCCTCGTGATCTCATAGCGCTCGCCATGCTCCAGGAAGATCCCGTCTCCGGCATTTTCCGAAGGGTCGCCTCCGGTAACAATATTGATTAGCAGCCGGCCATTCGAAATCCTGTCGAAACTAGCCGCCATGCGCGCCGCCAGGGACGGGTTGAGCAGCCCCGGACGGAAAGCAATGAGAAAGCGCAGCCGCTGGGTTAACGCCACCAGCGATGATGCAACCACCCAGCTATCCTCGCAAGAGCGCCCAGTCGGTATCAGCACGCCGTAATAGCCTAGCCTGTCCGCCGCCTGGGCAACCTGGGCCAGATAGGCGTGGTCAACCTCACGCGAGCCAAAACTGGTGCCAAGATAGCGGCCATCGCCATGAGTTGGCAGAAACCAGAAAATATTCGCTTCTGTTACGGATTGAACGGTCATATTCCTGCCCTCTAGCCCTGCCATGCGTCGGCAGCCACATTGATCTGTGACGGAATCAAACCGATCTTATAAAACGCATCGGCAATTTTCTGCTGCCCGGCGAACATCTCAGCCGTCAGCCTATAGACGCCGTATTTCTGCCGCCCGAACCAAGTGCCCAGTACCGCAACAGGCAAGCCGATACCCGGCGCAATGGCCGCGGCAGTCTCCTCCTGATGGGCCTTTTCCCAGGCTTCTAGATCATTCAGCACCTCGATGGCGGCATTCAGAATATCCGGATGCGCCTGCGCGAAATCCGTGCCGGCCGTATAGAAGCTGCGATTCGGCATCAGGCCGGTACCATCCGTCAAAAGCTCTCCACCCGCCGCTTGCGCGCCGGCATAAAACGGATCCCAGATCGACCACGCATCCACCACTCCGCTGCTGAAGGCGGCACGGGCATCGGCCGGCTGCAGGAACACCTTGTTCACGTCGGTATAACTCACCTCGGCATGCTCCAGGGCCGATACCAGCAGGTAATGAGCGCTGGAGCCCTTCGCCACGGCAACCGTCTTGCCCTTCAGCTCAGCCACTGCCGCCAGCTTGCTGCCGGCAGGTTTCAAAATGCCAACTGCACGGGGGCTCGGATTCGTTGCGGCAACATAAACAAGGCTGGTATTCGCAGCCTGCGCGAAGATCACCGGCGGCTCACCTGTGAATGCGAAATTCACCGCCCCGGCGGCCAGCGCCTCCAGCATCGGCGGACCAGAGGTGAACTCCGCCCAAGTCACATCCCAGCCCAGCGGCGCCAGCTTCGCTTCGAACACCCCCTTGGCCTTGGCCAGCACCAACGTCACGGACGCTTTCTGATAACCGATATGGAACGAGCCCTTGCTCCCCGCTCTGGCGGCCCTGGCGCCCAACAGCAACGCCGGTGCGGCCAGCGTGGCGGTGGCAAGAAGCGAACGGCGATTAAACTCTGTCACGGCTGCACACTCTTCTAAAATTAAGGTGCCGGAAAAATTGCACAGTAATTCTATTTATACAATAGGAATTAAGTTGTATTGATGATATTGGAGTTTGCATGTCCACCATTATTTCAACCCCGTCCGCCGCTTCGGCAGGCTTTCGCATCATTCCGGCCGCACAGCTGCGGCGTATGGCTGTGCCCCTCCTCATTCTCTGCGTCTGGCAGGTGCTAACATCGGCGCATCTGCTTGCCTCCAACACCATGCCCCCTCCCGCCGCTGTCGCCTCCAGCTTCTGGCAGCTCATCATCACCAATCAGATGCTGCCGAATCTGCTCATCTCATTGCAACGTGTCGTCTTCGGGCTTGCTTTAGGCGTCGCGGCCGGCACCGCTCTGGGGCTGGGCGCCGCACTCTCCCGCGCTGGTGAGGATACGATCGACCCAACCGTGCAGATGGCCCGTACCTTGCCGCATCTGGCGCTGATTCCGCTCATGATCCTGTGGTTCGGCATCGGCGAGACACCTAAAATCGTGCTCATCGCGCTGGGCAGCGTTTTCCCAATCTATCTCAATCTGTTTTCCGCCATACGCGGGGCGGATCGTAAGCTGGTGGAATTGGTATCGGTACTTGGCCTCTCACGCGCCGAGACCATCTGGCATGTCATTCTGCCCGCCGCCCTGCCTGGTTTTCTCGTGGGCCTGCGCCAGGCTTTCGGTATTTCGTGGATCAGCCTCGTTGTCGCGGAGCAAATCAACGCGGATGCTGGCATCGGCTATCTGGTCATGAACGCGCGCGACTTTCTGCGCACGGACATCATATTCGACGGGCTAATCGTCTATGCCCTGCTCGGCCTGGCCACGGACCAAGCCGTGCGCGCCCTGGAACAAAAATTACTGGCCTGGCGCCCCTCCATTATCGCGGCAAAAGGAATTTGAGCATGAATATGCTGACAGAGATTTAAGCCGAGGCGATTTTGCCCGTTACCCCGGAAACGCATGCCGTTGAAGTGCGCGGCCTCAGCCGGACCTTCGGGCAGAATACGGTCCTGAAGGATCTGCACCTTGCCATCCGCCCTGGTGAATTCGTTGCACTTCTGGGCCGCTCCGGTTCTGGCAAATCCACCTTGCTGCGCACGCTGGCTGGGCTTGATGCCGCGCCACAGGGTGTACTCACCGTACCCGCCGCCCGCGCCGTGGTGTTTCAGGAACCACGCCTGCTTCCCTGGAAGCGCGTCTGGCAGAATGTGATACTGGGTTTGCGCCAACCCGATGCCCGCCCCCGCGCGGAAGCGGCCCTGGCGGAGGTGGGGCTCGGCCACCGGATGAAAGCCTGGCCACTCACACTTTCAGGCGGGGAAGCACAACGCGCCGCCCTGGCCCGCGCCCTGGTGCGTTCGCCCCAACTCCTGTTACTGGACGAGCCATTCGCAGCACTGGATGCACTGACCCGATTGAGAATGCAGGGGTTGGTCGCGGATCTCTGGAAGGCTCACCGCCCCGCCGTTCTGCTTGTCACCCATGATGTCGATGAGGCGCTGCTGCTGGCAGACCGCGTGCTGGTTCTGGATCAGGGGCGGATCGGGCTGGATACCGAAGTGGCTCTGCCGCGCCCGCGCCGTCATAGCGCGCCGGGATTCGAGGCCCTGCGCTCCCGCCTTCTGGAAGCATTAGGCGTGCTGGAGGCCGATGCAGCCTGATCATATTGGGCCTGCACCACAACTCTGCGCGATGGGGGCGCTGGTGTCTTGCCTGGTTTTCCAAGCGGCTCCGGAAACATCAATCGGGCACCAGCATTTTCGCCGCCCGCCAATTGCCGAATTTGTAATAGGCAACCGTCATCAGCACAGAGGCGATGGACCCCGCCGGAAACCCCAGAAGTACCCCATTCACACCAAGCCCCGAAAGGACGGCAGCGAACGGAACACGCACCCCCCAGAAAGCGGCGAGCAGAATCAGCAACGGCGGCACCACCGAGCCCGCCGCCCGCACCACACTGACGAGGACGAAGCTGACACCGAACAGGATGAACGACCAGGAGACAATATAATGCATGTGCTTTGCCATGGCGATGGCGGCATCGTCACGGCCAAGAAAGAGCACGAAAGCCTGCTGATCCAGCAGCGTCACAATCGCCACGAGGGCACCAGTCAACAAAATATTATAGACCACACCCGCCACGGCAACACGGTTCACCCTGTCCCATCTCCTGGCGCCGATATTCTGCGCCGCCATGGAAGACACGGCACTCCCAACCGCGAAGGCCGGCATTTGGATATAACTCCAAAGCTGAAAGCAGGCGCCATAAGCCGCGACAGTGGCCGAACCGAACCGGTCCACCAGGCTGATCATTGCGATCATGGAAGATGAGACGACAATCACCTGCAATCCCATCGGCACGCCCTTGGTCAACAAGCTGCGCAGAATGGCATGGTCGGCATGGAACGCGGCGCGGTCGGCGCGCCCCACCCAAAGAATATGGCGCTTTGCCCTAAGCCAGAGCAAAAGAAGGAATAATGTCAGCCATTGCGCGATGGTGGTGGCCAGCGCGGAACCCGCGATGCCAAGCCGGGGGAACGGGCCAAACCCGGCGATAAGAAGCGGGTTGAGCCCGACATCGAGCGCCGCCGATAGCATCATAAAATAAAATGGCGTGCGCGAATTGCCCGCACCGCGCAGCGCCATCGTCAGAAACGTGGACACAAACAAGGCCGGAATGGCGAGAAAAATAATTCTTAAATAGCCGGAGGCGAGCGCTATGGCATCAGGCGGTGTATGCATGGCCTGCATGAACTGCGGCGCCAGCAAGAAACCGATGGCGGCGATGGCAACGGACAGGCCGCCAAAAAACAGATAGGACGTGCCCATTACCCGCTTTGCCTGGGCGATATCGCGCGCGCCTAAGCTTTGGCCGATCAAGATGGTTGCCGCCAAGGCGATGCCGAACCCCAGGCTGATCAGGAAGAACACCAACGCATTGGCATTGGCCGAAGCCGCCAAAGCCAGCGGGCCGATCATGTGGCCGATCCAGGCGGCGTTGATCGAGGTGTTCAGCGATTGCAGTATATTACTGGCTAGGATCGGCAGGGAGAACAGAATCAGCGTACGCCCCACGGGTCCTTCGACCAACGCCGCGGGAGAGGCGCGCCGCGGGCGGGCGATATCATTACTCACAGTTGCTCCGGGGTCGCTCAAGGGCCGTTTCCATCGATCTGGGTTTGTGTGCCTCAACATTAAACTGCACCGCGCAGGATGCCAGAGAGGGTGGCCGATCCTCCAGAGCGCCGAACCTCGCGCCGGGCACTGGGCACAAGCCGCGGCTTCATATCATGCTGGCGAAGCATCCAGCGCTTAGCCTCGAGCGCTCGCCAAACAGCCCCCCCCTCCCTTCACGGCAGGGCCGTCAAATCAGTTTTTCAACGCGTTGATCCGAGGTCAAACCCGAGTGCTTGAAGTCACTGCGGTCTCCGGCTCCACTTGTGATGCAGCCGCCATGTGAAGCTTCCGCGTAACGATGCGGACATCCTGTTCCCGGATCAACCAATACACCGCGCCGAGCGTCAAGGCAGAAGCCGCCAAGGCCAGAAGCTCAGCCGGAGACGTCTCATGCAAATCGAGAATGATAAATTTGCGGGCAACCGCCAGCAGGGCGATCAGCATGATCGTCCGCCCCCGCACAACTTCTTTCTTATCCTCAAACGAGATGCGCAAGGAACTCTTGAACTCCAGCGCAATGATAACCGTGAATATGTTTCCAAACACATTCTGGAAGGCTGCGGTATTCGCAGGATTGATCTGATCTTCCCAAACCAGGTCCCAAACATCCCTGACGAGCGTCAAAGTGGCCACGGCCGTGATCACCATGATGAGAATTGTCATGATCAAAATGATCACATGCTCAAAGCTTTCATAGGGTGAAGCCTCGCGAAACACCCGGGCCAACCGGGCAAATTCGCGCGTGAAAGGATTCCCGGTGGCGTGGTGAGAGTGCTCAGACATATTCATCCCCCTCTGCGGGAACAGACACCAGCATATTTTTTCGCAATCCTACCACGATGGCCTCCCTGTTCCGCTCACCGCAAATCATCTCCGTGGCATCCCAACAGGCTTATGCCGCCCGCGCATCAACATAACCCGCCTCCCCCAATATCCCCTCCGGGCCATAATCAGGGCACACCAACGGGGACACCAAGTTCTTTTTAGCTTTTAGAGAGTATAGGAAAAGGCCAGAAATGCCATGCTGGCGGAGGAGATGGGATTCGAACCCACGATACGCCTTGACAGCGTATAACGGTTTAGCAAACCGCCGCCTTCAGCCTCTCGGCCACCCCTCCAGCTGCACAGCACATGCCTGAACAATGCGGCCTGCCCTGCTCATAATCGGGGGCCGCGTGAAGGTAAAGCCCAATAACGAGAATAATCGCTCAAGACCCGCAACATCCCCGCCGGGCGTGTCTCTACGACCTCAAAGGCAGCTCGGCTTTTACATTTCCACTTTAACATACTGATAAATATATATTTTTAATATTTTTTCCAATTATGTTGCGGTGCAAAATTTCTCTTGCAGTGCAGCATAATTTGAGCTATATGAACACTCACAGGGTGAGTTTCTCCCCTGTTTCTTGGACGTTTCCTCCCTAAACTTGGCGGTGCAATTTGCACCGCCTTTTTTTTATTCCGCCGCCTCGTTGAACCCAGGCCCCGCCGCTCCCCACTCCTGCTCGGCGGTAATCATGCTTTCCACGAAGCTCGTCAGCTTGCGGCACACGACGTCAAAAGACGGCTTGCGCGTGAACTGCCGCTCATTCATGTACAGGCTGCGCGCGATCTCGATTTGCATCACCTGAACCCCCTCACGCGGGCGTCCATAATGCCGGGTAATGAACCCGCCGGCATAGGGGTCGTTCCGCCGGACCAAAAACCCCAGTTTTTCAAACGACAACTCGATATGGCTGGACCAGGCGGACAAACAACTGGTTCCATGCCCATCTCCCAATATGATATCAGGGCGTCCCCCCAGGCGGCTGAGCGGTGTGGGCATGGAATGGCAATCCAGCACCAGACAATGCCCAAACAGGCTCAGGCTTTCCTCGATCAGCCCGGCCAGCGCCTCATGAAATGGCCGCCAGCAGGTCTCGATGCGCTCCCGCGCCTCCTCGAATACCAGCTTGCGGGCATAAATCGGCTCTCCGGAGCCGACGATCCGCGCGAGCGTGCCAAGCCCCGCGGCTACGCGCGGGCTGGCCGTATTCACATAATCGGGCAAGGCATTGGCGAACATCGCGGGGTCAAGTTCCCACGGCTCTCGATTCACATCGCACCAAGCGCGCGGGAAATCCGCCTTTAGCAGCGGCACCCCCAATTCCGGCCCCATGGCGAACAGCTCATCCACGAAACTATCCTCAGAACCGCGAATAGCCTCGGGGTTCAGGCGCGACGCCGCCAGAAACGCTTGCGAGTAACAACGCCCCGAATGCGGCGATGTCAGCACAATTCCTGCCGTCTGCCGCGCGGGCCGGCGCAAGGTGATCGGGGATGATGTCATGGGCGCCCTATTCAACCAGCATGGAGCCCTCCGGGCAAGGGAAACCGACCACGATTACGGCATGGCTCGCCGTGCAAACAGGGCATGGCGCACGCGCTTGGCCATGGCCTTCATGCGGCGCGGCGCCAGGGTGAATATGATCGCCATATAGGCGAGTCCGCTGCTTCCAACCAGAACGCTCAGCTCCGCCACGAGGCTGAGCGGCGGCAGCCATTGCCCCATGCCATAGGCCGCCAGTCTGGCTCCGGCCAGCCCCGCCAGGGGCAACCCCAGTAACCGGAGCACCGGCCAAGCCGAGCCCCGAAGGCCGTGACGCAATGCCAGTAGGAATAAAATCACACTCACCACGCCCCGCCCCGCCAACGCCCAGGCCAGCACAGTCAGCCCGTGGGGTGCCGCCAGCCAGCAAGCCGCCGTGATGGTGAGGGCGTTTGCCCAGGCATACCAGGAAACCAGCCGGGTCCGGCCGATGGTGGTCAGCAACGGGTTGATCACCCCGTATAAAGCCAAAGCTGGTGCCACGAGGGCGAGAATCGCGAAAACAGGAATTGCCGCCGCCCATTTATAACCAAACATCAGCAGAATGACGGGCCGCGCCGCCGCCCCGCTCACCGCGCTGACAAAGAAGATCAGCATTGAAAGCGGGTCCAGCATCTGCCGAAAGGCTTCCGCCTGGCGGGGCACATCCGCCCGCATCGCCACCAGCACCGGCATGAACACCTTGCGCGCCGGCAAAAAGGCCACCTCCTGCAACACCTCCACGAGGCGCTGCGCGATACGGAACTGCGCCAGCACCGAAACTGGCATGCGCAACCCCAACAGCATCACATAGCCCGTGACCGATATGAAATCGACGAAAGCCGCCTCCATCAGCGGCAACGAGAAGCGGAACCCTTCCACCAACACGGCACAGGGTGGCGGCCTCGGTGGCACCCAGCGCGCGGACCAGGAGGAAGCCACGGCATAAAACCCCACCCCCACCAGACGCTGCATGATCAGCGCCGCGATGCCATGGCCGGTAAAAGCCAAAGGCAAAGCGCCGAGCCCGCCCAGCACAGTGCTGCCCAGGGAAATCAGCCCGATGGTCTTGAAACGGAATTGCGTCGTCAGCCGCGCCGAGGGCACGATAAGAAAACAGGTCATCACCACGCTCAACGCCAAAGCCCGCAGCACCGGAACCAATGCCGACAAATGATAGAGCGCCGCAATCCAGGGCGCCACGGCCCATAAAGCGAGCATGAAAACCAGCGAAGCAATCAGCTGGCTCCAGAACGCCCCTGCTTCCACCTGCAAATTTCCAGGGTCCGCCTGAACCTGCTCGCCCGCGCCGCTATTGGCCACAACCCGCGCCAGCTCCGATATGGCCGATGCGATGGCGATCAGCCCAACATCCCGCGCCGGAACAACCCGCATCAGCAAGGCAAGCACAAGGAAGCCCATGCCGCGCTCCATCAGCACGGAAGCGAAATTCCAGGCCGCCCCCCGCGCTGCGCCTCGCGCCAAACTCATCCCCGCCTCCGTTCCGGCATGGGATCAAAGCAACACAATTCTGGATTGTTATAAAGTCAGAGACTCAACCACAGCCCGCCTAAGGCCAGCATCAGAGCAGGCGGCATCATGCACATGCCCAGCGTTAGAAAACGCCAGGCGCTCATCTCCAGCCCCTGACGGCGCAACGCGTTCAGCCACAAAATCGTCGCCAATGACCCAGTGACGGACAGGTTCGGCCCGAGATCCACACCGATCAGCGCCGCCGCCTTCTGCCCCGCCTCAGCCCCGGCGAAGGCATGCGCGGCCAGCAGCCCCACAGGCAGATTATTGGCTATATTGCTCAGCAGCGCGAGCCCGGCCCCCACAGGCAGCAATCCTGCTCGCTCCCAGCCCGCAGCCCCGGCAGTGAGCCCGGAGCCATCCAGTGCCCCCACCATGATGAATAGCCCCGCCACCATAGGCAGCACGCTCCAGGAAACGCCGCGCACCACCGGCCAAGGATGCTGCCTTGCCAAAATACTCACTAACCCCACGCAGCCAACCCCCAGCAGGCAGGTCAGCAGCCCCAGCGGCCAGCCGAACGCGGAGGCCAAAATCAGCAGCAATGCAGCCCCACCCAGCCCCGCCAAGGTCCAGTATCCACCCGCTGCCAGAGGTGGCGCATCCCGCGGCACATGCAGCACCTCTCGCAGGTCACGGCGCTGAGTCAGCCACAGCACCACATAGGTGGCGATAATGGCGAACAGAGAAGCCAGCCCGAACAAATGCAGCCATTCGCCCAACCGTGGCATGCGCCCATCAAACAGCACCAAATTTGCCGGGTTGGAAATCGGCAGAACAAACGAGGCCGCATTGGCGACGAAGGCGCAGGCCAGCAGATAGGGCAAAGGCTTACGCACCCCCGCGGCGGCGGCCATGGCGGCCACAGCTGGCGTCAGCACCACCGCCGTCGCGTCATTGGAAAGCAGCACGGTAATCACCACCGCCAGCCCATACACAAAGGCAAAGAGCTTTGCCGCCGACCCGCGCGCCCAACCTGCCAGATGCGCCGCCGCCCAGGCGAACACGCCTTGCAGCAAGGCCAGCTCCGCCAGCAGCATCATGCCGGTGAGAAAGAGATAAACCTCCACCCCCTGCCCCGCCGCATGCAATGCCGCCTTTGGCCCAACCGCGCCAAGCAGCATCAACAATCCCGCCCCCGCCAGGGCCGGCACCGCCTCCGGCAGACCAAATGGCCGCACCATCATGCAGCCCAGACTGGCCACTACCACAAACAGAATCACGGCGAGGCTCATCCGCGCTGGGCGGAGAGAAAATAGGCCAAAGCCAGCAGCGGCGACAGCGCGCCCGCCGCGCATAGCCCCACCCAGCCCGTATGGGCGAGCAACAGCCCCGTCACGGCGGACCCGGCGGCGCCGCCGACGAAGAAAATCGCCATGAAGACGCCATTCATCCGTGAGCGCAGTTCCGGTGCCAGAACGTAGATGGAACGCTGCCCCAGAACCAGGCTGGTCTGCACCGCGGCATCCAGCACGATTCCGGCCGCCGCCAGCACCAGTACCGAATGCAAAACCGCGCCGAGCGCGGCAATGCCGAACCCCGCCATCACGCCTAGTAACGACCCCAGCGTGCCCGCCCTGGTATGACCATGATCGGCAAGATGCCCCGCCATGGGTGCCGCGAACGCACCCGCCGCCCCGGCCAGCGCAAACAGGGCAATCCCGCGCTGGGTGAAACCGAAGGCATGCGCCAGATAAAGCGGCGCTCCGGTCCAGAACAACGAGAATCCCGCGAAGCAGGCCGACTGATAGGCCGCACGGTGGCGCAGCACCGGAAACCGGAGCGGCAGAGTGAAAAGGGACGCCAGCAATTGCCCGTAATGATGGTCTATCTCCGGCTTGCGGTAGGGCAGCGTGCGGCTAAGCAACAGCGCCATACCCGCCATCAGCGCGGCGGAAATAAAGAACACCAACCGCCAGGAGCCAAAGGCGGCGATGATCGAAGCCATTGGGCGCGAAAACAATATGCCGAACAGCAATCCGCTGGTGACCATCCCCACCACCCTGCCGCGCTTGGCTTCGGGGGTAAGATGCGCCGCCAATGGAATCAGCATCTGCACCGCCACGGAGGTAAGGCCAATGAGTGCCGAAACCGCCAGCATCACCAACCCGCTCCACGCCAACCCGGCCATAATGAGGGGCAGGATCGCGGCGATGATGGTCACCACCACCAAGCGGCGATTCTCCACCAGGTCCCCCAGCGGCACCAGAAAGATCAGCCCCGCCGCATAGCCGAGCTGCGTCAAGCTGACGATCAGGCTCTCCCCTCTCGGCCCCATTTGCAGTGCCGGGCCGATCAGCCCAATCAACGGCTGCGAATAATAGATATTGGCGACGACGATGCCGCAGGACGCGGCAAGCAGCCCAACCATCGGCCGGGAGGGAGCGGATTCGGATAAACACTCAGACATGGGCCTCGACTTAACGGCGGAAGAGAATTCTGCAATGCAGCAGATGGGGCGGGACTCCGTGCCGCACCATACCCAGGAGACGTTTTATGGATTTCGTGCACGCCGTTCTGTTCGCCATTCTGCAAGGAGCAACGGAATTATTCCCCGTCAGCTCGCTGGGCCATGCCGTCATCGTACCGGCCTTGCTGCATTGGGGCATTGACCAGAACGCACCGGGCTTCCTGCCTTTCCTGGTCATGCTGCACGTGGGCACTGCCATCGGGCTGATCGCCTATTTCTATGTGGAATGGCTGGTAATGGCGCGCGGGCTGCTGGGGCTGGGCTATGCGGCGGAAAACGCTTCCGCCAGGGCTCTGCTGGCCAAGCTGGTGGTCGCCACTATCCCCGCGGTGATCATCGGCGCGCTGCTGAAAAAACCCATCGCGCATCTCTTCGGCAGCCCTCTCGTCGCCTGCGTGTTCCTCATTCTAAATGCCGGCGTGCTGCTGCTGGGTGAGCGGCTGCGGAACCGGCAATCGCACGCGGGCGGCATCTCCTACCTCGATGCGCTGATCATCGGCCTCTTCCAATGCCTCGCCTTCCTGCCGGGCATCTCGCGCTCCGGCGCGGCCATTGTCGGGGGCCTGAAGCGCGGTATCTCCCATGCCGGTGCGGCAAAGTTTTCCTTCCTGATGGGCACGCCGGTCATCCTCGCCGCCGCCGTGGCGGAGGTTCCCAAACTCATCCATCAGCATGAGCTGCATGCGCTGTTCGGCATTTCACTGGTCGCGGCTATCCTTTCGGGCATCGTTGCCTATGCCAGCACCGCCTTCCTGATGCGCTATTTCAAGGACCATGACGATTGGGCCCTGAAACCTTTCGCCATCTATTGTGTTGTGGCGGGTGCGGGTTCCTTCCTCCTGCTGGCCGCTGGGCTGTGAGGCGCCTCTTTCTTCTGGCCGCCTTGCTGCTCGCCCCGGCACTGGCACAGGCCAGCACCAACATCGCCGAGGCCCCGATCAGCCGCACGGACCTGCCTTGGTGGAACGCACGCTGGCACGCCACGCTGGCGCAGAAGGACTCGCAGCCGGACGCGAAAATCGTCTGGCTCGGCGACTCCATCACCTATTATTGGCAGCGCCAGGGCGGGCATGGCTATGACGACATCAAGCCCGTCTGGGACAAATATTACGCCCCTCATCACGCGTTGGATTTCGGCTTCATCGGCGACACCACGGCCAGCCTGATCTGGCGGCTCGATAACGGCCAGGTGGCCGGGCTGCACCCGGACTTGGCCATCATCCTCATCGGCGCGAATAATTTCGGCCGCGTGCATTGGGATGCGGCGATGACAATCCCGGCTATCGAATCCGTCGTCGCCAACACGCAGAAACGCCTGCCTGGCACGCATATCGTGCTGCTGGGGGTGCTGCCCTCCATCCGCAGCGCCTGGGTAGATGAACAGACACAAACCACCAACGCCGCCCTGGCGAAAGCCTATGCAGGCAGCCAGAACGTGACCTTCCTGGATTTGCACCACCTGTTTTTCCAGAACGGCGCGGTGGAGCCCAGCCTCTATGTCGACCCGCGCCTGACCCCGCCGGAACCCGCCCTGCACCCGGACCGCGAAGGGATGACCCGCATCGCCGAGGCGCTGGAACCCTATGTGAAAAAATACGTGCCCTGAGATGTCAAAAAACATGATTAGAGCGAGTCGGCGTGAGCCGAACGCGCTTTAAAAAATCTATTTTCAAACGCCGCGCACCGCAGCCACGAAAGCCTTGATCGAGGCCGGATCCTTGCGTCCCGGCGCGGCTTCAACCCCCGAGGACACATCCGCCCCCGGCGCCCCGGTCTGGCGCAGCCCGTCCGCGACATTGCCGGGATTCAGCCCCCCCGCCAGCAGCCATGGCTTCACCGGCCTGAAACGGGAAAGCAATTCCCAATCCGCCCGCACGGCATTCCCACCAGGCCTCGTCGCCCCCTTCGGCGGCTTGGCCTCGACAATGAACCCGTCGGACGCTTCATCATGCGCCGGAAAATCCGCCTCGGACTCCACGCCAATCTGCCGCCATATGGGCCGCCCGAACCTGTCCCGCAGCGCCGCCACCAGTTCCGGCGTGCCATGAACCTGCAGAATATCCAGCGAGACGTCCTGCAAAATATCGTCGACTTCGTCGATATCCGGATCGACGAATAGTCCCACCCGCTTCGGCCCGCCTTTATGCCGCCCGGAGAGCAGCCCTGCCTCAACCCCGGTCACATATCGAGGCGAGGGTGGAAAAAACACGAAGCCCACATAATCGGCGCCTGCCTCCACCACGGCATCGAACGCTGCCTCGCCATTGATGCCGCATATCTTCACCAGCCTCATGCGACGGCCTCCGCGATGGCCCGCGCCGCCTCACCGGGGCTTTCGGCCCCTGTAATCGGCCGCCCGACCACGATATAATCCGCCCCCGCCGCCATCGCCTGCTCCGGCGTCATCACCCGTGCCTGATCCCCCAAGGCGGCCCCTGCCGGGCGGATTCCCGGCACCACCAGCAGCGGCTTCTCCCCAAACGCATCGCGCAGAATGGAAATCTCATGCGCCGAGCAAACCAGCCCGTCCGCTCCCGCGCCCAGCGCCAGGCGCGCCAGGCGCAGCACCTGCTGCGCCGTGCCGCCTGCCACCCCGGTTTCAGCCAGGCCCGCCGCGTCGAAGCTGGTCAGCACGGTCACCGCCAATATCTTCGGCCGGGCCTCACCGGCCTGGGCTGCCGCCTCCGCGGCAGCAGCCACCATTTTCGCGCCACCACCAGCATGAATGGTCAGCAGTTTCGCTCCCAACGGCAATAGCGAGCCCACAGCGCCCGCCACGGTGTTGGGAATGTCATGCAGCTTCAGGTCCAGGAACACATCCGCCCCTTGCGCCGCTGCCCGGTAGCCTTCAGGCCCGTGGCGGAGAAAAAACTCCAGCCCCAGCTTCACCAGCCCGCAATGCGGGGCCACCGCACGCACCAGCGCCTGGGCGCGCGGAAGGTCCGGCGTGTCAATCGCCGCAATCAAACGTCCCGTCATGGAAAACTCACTTGACGATAGTGGGCTGAGATACGGTCTGCGGCGGGGAAAGCTCCGCCACGCGCTTTTCAGCTGAACGGGCACGGCGGCGCCAATGAAACTGCTTCGGCATCGCCGCGATCAGCCCAATGAAAAATCCAACCGCCAGCGCCCCAACCACCACCGGCCCCAGCCAGGCGGATAACGTACCAAACGGCCAGAATCCGATCTGCACCGGCACGCGGTTAGACAACACGAAAATCACCAGCCCCAGAATAACCAGGAAACCAACGATATATTTAAAAACTTTCAGCTCTTTGCTCCGCCGTTCTTCTTCGCCGGGGCCTGGGCCGGTTTGTTGATCCGCTCCCGCAGCTCCTTGCCAGCCTTGAAAAACGGAACGGATTTCTGCGCCACTTCAACAGTTTCGCCCGTGCGCGGATTGCGCCCTGAGCGCGCCTGGCGCCGCTTCACGGTAAAGGCGCCAAAGCCACGCAACTCAACCCGCTCCCCACGCGAAAGAGCCGCGGTCATCTCGTCGAACAGAGCGGAGACAATCTTCTCCACGTCCGCAACCGTCAGATGCGGGTTGTCCTCAGCCAATCCAGCGATCAATTCCGAACGAGTCATGCTGTCCCCCAGCGGCGGACGATGCCAGGATGCAGTGGGCCGGTCAAGAAACCCGTGCGGAATCAGACGCCAAACACGTTGTTTTTACACCCGTTCACGCCGGCACCGGGGAAATTTAAAGCGGAGCCGCCCTGGCCGTTGGCGTTTGCATCCTCCCAAGGCCTGCTTGTGCAGGTGGGCACCAGATATCCAGACCACGATCTGAACAGAGCCAGTCCCCAAGGGAAGTTGCTTAACGGCCCAGGGGATGACTTGCCTGACGCACCGGGCAGCTCCTGAAGCGAATGTAGGCAGTAAAGCCCCAGCCCGCAATCTCCCACCGCCTGTAAACTTGCAGGATCAGAGATCCAGCAGGTCCGAGGCAATTTCCTCTGCCCGTGCCGCCACGCGGCGGAGCCGGGCACGGCGCTCGCCATCCGCCTTCACAGGCGCGGGCTGTGGTACCTCAGCAGCGGATGAAGCCGGGTTATTCTTGAGATCGTACAGCTCATCGGCCAGCAACAGAGACGCCAGCATCAGCAACCGCGCCTCGCCGGATTGCCCGCCGATCGCCTTGATGCTGGTGATACGCTGCTCAATCTCGGCCGCCATCTTGGCCAGATGACCTTCCTGCCCGTCCTCGCAACCAACCGTATAGGCATAGCCATTGATGCGAATGGTGACCTGCGCCATGGCGTTACTCCATTGTGGGCGTCTGAGGAGGGATCAGCCCTCCGCGCAGCCGGGCGATGACCTTGTCCAGCGTCACGGCCAGCGCCTCACGATCGAGCGCCTCACCCTCCACCGGAGAAGCTTTGCCCCCCTGGGTGGCGCCGGCGATCTTGCGCAGCGCCTCCTCAATACGATCCAGGATTTCGTCTTCAAATTCCAACTCGGACATACGGACTATTCAACCCGAGCCCGGCATGCGAGGTCAAGGAGAAGCCTCGCCATGACCGGTAAACTCTCAGACAACAGCCCCACTCTGCCACCCGCAATCATCGTGCACGGATTGGCCGAAGCCACATATGCTCTAGCGCCTGGCCGCCCGGTCACGCTGCTCTCAGCGCACGGGGCGGCACTTGCCTGGGGATGTCTCTGGTGGCGGGAGCTGCTGGCAGCTTCGGGGCATGGCGGCCCGGCGCTGCTGGATTGCGCCGCCGCCCCTGGCCGCGCTGCCGAGGCCCTGGCAATCGGGCTCAAAGGCATCGTGCTTGCCCCAGGTCCTTCCTGGGGAGAGATCGCGGCGCTGGCCGCTCAAAGCAAGGCCGCTCTGCTGCCCGCCCCGCCGCCTTTCCTGGATTTAGGGTTAAAGGGCAGTGAAAGGCGGCTGATTTCCTGGCTTGGCGGATGACAGAGCCGCCGCCATGGGTTACATGGCCGCCAGTTTCCAATTGGAGGACTGGTTCATATGGCGATGACCGAAACGGTTAAGAAAATCCTGTCGCACTACGAAAGCGACAATCCCGGCACCAAGGCGAATCTCGCCCGCATCCTGCTGCAGGGCAAGCTGGGTGGCACCGGCAAGCTGGTCATTCTGCCTGTGGATCAGGGTTTCGAACACGGCCCGGCCCGCTCTTTCGCACCCAACCCCGCCGCCTATGATCCGTACTACCATTACCAGCTCGCCATTGATGCCGGGCTCTCCGCCTATGCCGCCCCGCTCGGCATGCTGGAAGTGGGGGCGTCCGAATTCGCCGGGCAGATCCCGACCATCCTCAAGGTGAATTCCTCCAACTCCCTGGCGACCGACAAGAACCAGGCCCTCACCGGCTCGGTGTCGGATGCGCTGCGCCTGGGCTGCTCGGCCATCGGCTTCACCATCTATCCAGGTTCCGAATTCGCGTTCGACCTGATGGAAGAGATCCGCGAGATGGCCGAGGAGGCGAAATCCGCTGGCCTCGCCGTGGTCGTCTGGTCCTATCCGCGCGGCCCGCACCTGGACAAGGCGGCTGAAACCGCGCTCGATATCTGCGCCTATGCCGCGCACATGGCGGCACTTCTGGGTGCGCATATCATCAAGGTAAAACCGCCCACGGATGTGATCTCGCTGGAAGCCGCGAAGAAATCTTACGCCGGGTTCGATGGCTCCACCATGGCCAAGCGCGTCAAACACGTTGTCGATTCCTGCTTCGCGGGCAAGCGTATCGTGGTGTTCTCCGGCGGCGAGTCGAAGAGCCTGGACGGCTTGTATGAGGAAATCCGTGGCCTGCGCGATGGTGGCGCCAACGGCTCCATCATCGGCCGCAACACCTTCCAGCGCCCGCGCGAGGAAGCGCTGGCAATGCTCCAGAAGATCATCGATATCTACCTGAACAAAGCTTAAGTTACGTTGTAAGCCTTTTTAGAGAAGCCGCCTTTTTCCACAAAAGGCGGCTTCTCTTTTCCGTAGCTTTTTGAAAAAAGCTGCCCCAAAAACCTTTATGCTTGGTGCCATGACCGCCGATTGCCGCCTCTATCTCATCACCCCGCCCGTTCTGCCCGCGGATTTCGAAACTCAGCTCGCCGCGGCACTTGATGCGGGCGACGTTGCCGCCCTGCAACTGCGCCTGAAGGACGTGCCCGAAGCCGAGTTGCTGCGTGTCATCGACCGCCTCCGCCCCATCGCCCAGTCCCGTGATACCGCTTTCCTGCTGAACGACCGGCCGGACCTTGCCGTAAAATCCGGCTGCGACGGTGCTCATGTCGGCCAGACGGACATGAGCGCCAAGCAGGCCAGGAAAATCCTGGGCGATCTCACGCTTGGTGTCACCTGTCACAACTCCCGCCACCTTGCGATGGAAGCCAGCGAAGCGGGGGCTGACTATGTCGCTTTCGGCGCCTTCTTCCCCACCACCACCAAGGAGCCGCCGGAAATGGCGGAGATCGAGACCCTGAAAATCTGGGCCGAGACAATGGAAATCCCCTGTGTGGCCATCGGCGGCATCAACGCCGAAAACTGCGCCCCCCTGGTACAGGCGGGCGCTGAATTCCTGGCGGTCAGCAGCGCGGTGTGGAACCATAAGGACGGCGCCGCCGCGGGCATAAAAGCTCTGCTGAGCGCAATCGAAGCGGCATCCTAGATGTGATATGTGATTAGATTGACGCAGAATCGGCAAAATAATCACATGACATTGCTTGTTAAAATATAAACCTAAAGCGTTAAGCTAAAGCCTAATGTTTTAAGGCCCGCTAACGGCAATCATTCCCGCGCAAGGCGAAGCTCTCCACTTTGCCCTTAACCACGGCAAAAGTCGCCTCGCAGGACCAAACCTGCACATCCTGCGGCATCGGCGGAAAGCCTCCATACGGCCCCCAGCCAGGCCCCCAGAACGGCCCGCCCCAATAGGGGCCGGAGGGCAGTGTCTGCGCCTGATACCTGACCTGATAGGCAAGATAATCCACCCCATTCACGTTGATCTGCCGGACCGGCACGCCGAAATTCTGCACAAGCTCCGCTTCCGGCGCGCCAATATAAACAGCCAAGCGGGATTGCAGCCCGGGACCGGTGGCGCATCCTGTAAGTATGAGCGTCAGAAACAACGCAAAAACGCAACGCATCTTCAGCTTCGCCTTCCTCACCAGTCATGCTTGGATTTCAATTGGTTTCAATTTTCCGGCAACCACAACACATCAGCTATGCGCCGCGCATCAGTGGCCAGCATCGCCAGCCTGTCGAACCCCAGCGCGATGCCCGCACAGGCCGGCAACTGTCCCACGGCAATTAGAAAATCTTCATCCAACTCCCAATCCTCGCCATAAAGCGCATGGCGCCTCGCACGGTCATCGATGAATCGCGCACGCTGCTCGGCTGCATCCGTCAGCTCCACAAAGGCATTCGCCAGCTCGATGCCGCAGACATAAAGCTCGAACCGCTCCGCCACCCGCGCATCCTCCGGCGCGCGCCGCGCCAAAGCCGCCTGGGCAGCAGGCCAATGGGTAAGAAAAGTGGCACGCTCCCGTCCCAAATGTGGCTCAACCCTCTCCAGCATCAAGCGGAAGAACAGATCCTCCCAATCCTCCCCTACCCGCAACACGGCCCCCGCCTGCGCCGCCAACGCGGGCGCATCCCCCGCCGTGCCCAGCACATCGGCCCCCAGATGGCGTTCAAATGCCTCCGCCACGGTCAGGAACTCCGGCTCATCCAGTCTCGTAGAGATCCCCCTGCAACTCACCTCCGGCGCCAGCACGGACTGCAGAAGCAAAAACGTCTCCCGCATCAGCGCGCCCATATCCGCATGCAGACCATACCACTCCAGCATGGTGAATTCCGGCGCGTGCGTCTCAGACCAAGGCTCCTCCCGCCACACCCGCGACAACTGAAAAATCGGCCCAGACCCACCCGCCAGCAGCTTCTTCATGGCAAATTCCGGCGACGTGTTCAGCCATTTATCCCCCGCCTTGCGGGCGCGCAGATGCACCTCCTCCCCAGGTGCCGGCACGGCATAGGGAGTTTCTACCTCCATATAGCCGCGCGCGGTGAAGAAGGCGCGCACCGCGGCGGCCAGCAAGTTGCGCCGGCGCAGAAGCGCCATGCGGTCAGGCAATGTCTGCCAGGGTTGAGAGCTCATGGCGTCACGTCTACACGCTCCCGATGCCCGACGGAATTTCCGCTCCCAAATCCCGCACCCTCCGCACCCCGCAGGAACTGATGGAGGCGGGCCTGCTGCCGCCCGAACGCTTGCAAGGCGCACAAGCGGTCGCTGGCCGCTACGCCATTGCCGTCCCGCCCGCGCTGGCCGCGCGCATCCAAACGCCAGACGACCCGCTCGGCCTGCAATTCCTGCCCGACCCGGCCGAGCTGATCACCGCCCCGCAAGAAAGCGCGGACCCCATCGCCGACGAAGCCCTCTCCCCCATCCCCGGCATCGTCCACCGCTACCCGGACCGCGCTTTGCTGAAGCCGCTGCTCGCCTGCCCCGTTTATTGCCGCTTCTGCTTCCGGCGCGAGCAAGTGGGGCCGGATGGCGGGCTGCTCTCAACTGAACAGCTCGCCGCCGCCTATGACTACATCGCCGCCCGGCCCGCCATCCGCGAAGTCATCCTCACCGGTGGTGACCCGCTGATCCTCTCTCCCCGCCGCCTCGGAGAGATTCTGCGCCGGCTGGACGCTATTCCGCATGTCGAGCTGCTGCGCATCCATAGCCGCGTGCCCATCGCCGATCCCGGCCTGATCAACGCCGCCTTGCTGGCCGCGCTGGAGACACAAAAACCCCTCTACCTCGCCATCCATGCCAACCATGCGCGGGAATTCTCCGAAGCGGCAAACCAGGCGCTGCACCATATTTCGCGCCGGGGCATCCCGCTTCTTGGCCAGACCGTGCTGCTGGCGGGCGTGAATGATTCCGAGGCCGCCCTGGCGGAGCTGTTCCGCACCATGCTGCGCGCCAGGGTCAAACCCTATTACCTGCACCAGCTGGACGCGGCCCCCGGCACCGCCCGCTTCCATGTGCCGCCAGAGCGCGGGCGGGAGATTCTCGCCAATTTGCGGGGCAAGCTCAGCGGCACGGCCTTCCCCACCTACATCTTAGACCGCCCCGGCGGGCTTGGAAAAATTCCGCTTT
This sequence comes from uncultured Pseudomonadota bacterium, assembly GCA_963794625.1. Taxonomy (GTDB): domain Bacteria; phylum Pseudomonadota; class Alphaproteobacteria; order Acetobacterales; family Acetobacteraceae; genus Acidocella. The sequence continues at coordinate 633,550 of CAWCEU010000008.1, read as the reverse complement.
AAAATTGACCACCCCCTTTAAATCGGACTTTTCCGATTTAAATATCGACCCGTGACGAACCCAGACGAACCCCTGCAGAAATTCGAAGAGTGCCTGAAGGCCCTGGCCAACCCGGTGCGCCGCAAGATTCTGCATGAACTGCGCGATCCCGAGCATTTCTTTCCCGGCCAAGAGCATCCTTATGAATGGGGTGTCTGTGCCAACAAGATCGAATCCGCCTGCGGCCTGTCGCAATCCACTGTTTCGGGCCATCTTGCCGTGCTGCACCAGGCCGGGCTGGTAGGTGCCAGGAAAATCGGCCAGTGGGTCTTCTACCAGCGCGACGAGGCCGCCATCGCCCAATTCCTTGCCTCTTTGAAGGATCATTTATGAGCGGACAAAAACTTCCGGTGCCGCTGCTGGCCCTGGCCATGAGCGCCTTTGCCATCGGCACCACGGAATTCGTGATCATGGGGCTGCTGCCGCAAGTGGCGCAGTCGCTTTCCGTCAGCATCCCCAAGGCTGGGTGGCTGGTTACCGGCTACGCACTTGGTGTTGCCATCGGCGGCCCCATCATGGCGGTGCTTACGCAGAGATTGGCGCCGCGCAAGGCGCTAATGGCACTGATGAGCATCTTCATCCTCGGCAATCTGCTCTGCGCGCTTTCGCCCAGCTATGATTTCCTGATGCTGGCCCGCGTGGTCACGGCCCTGTGCCATGGCGCCTTCTTCGGCATCGGCGCGGTGGAGGCCGCCGCACTGGTCGCCCCTAACCGCCGCGCCCAGGCCGTGGCGCTGATGTTCACCGGCCTCACCATCGCCAATGTGCTTGGTGTGCCTCTGGGTACCGCCTTGGGCCAGCAAGCCGGGTGGCGCGCCACCTTCTGGGCTGTCACCGTCATCGGTATCGTGGCCTTGGCCGGGCTTTACGCCTTGCTGCCCCGCCAGGAAGCGGCAGCCGCGCGCCCCAATATGCTGCGAGAATTCAGCCGCATCCGTCTGCCGGTCTGGGTGGCGCTTGGTGTGACGATGATGTTTTCCGCCTCCATCTTCGCGGTCTTCACCTATGTCGCGCCGCTCTTGAACCAGGTGACACATCTTTCCCCGCGCGGTGTCACCTATACGCTGTTCCTCATCGGCATCGGCCTGACCATCGGCAATTACGTAGGCGGCCGCCTGGCGGATTGGCGGGTAACGACCACGCTGGTGCTGGTGTTCATCTTCTCCACCATCGTGCTGGCTGCTCTCACCAGCACGGCCCATGATATTCTGCTGGCGGAAATCACGCTGGGCCTGTGGGCCATCGGCGCTTTCGCCGCCATCCCGGCCTTGCAGATCAATCTGGTGAATCTCGGGAAGGATCTGCCGAACCTCATTTCCACCCTCAATATTTCCGCCTTCAACGCCGGCAATGCGCTCGGCGCCTGGGCGGGGGGAATGGTGATCGCCCAAGGGTTGGGCCTTACCGCCGTGCCCCCCACCGCCGCCCTGCTGGCGCTGGCGGCTCTGCCCCTCGGACTATTCGTAAAAATTCTGACCAAGAAGGACCCGCAATATGCCTAACCTGTTCGACCCGCTGAAGCTTGGCGACCTCACGCTGCCCAACCGCATCATCATGGCGCCGCTCACGCGTTGCCGCGCCTCTGAAGGCCGCGTGCCCAACGCCCTCATGGCCGAGTATTACGCCCAGCGCGCCGATGCCGGGCTGATCATCTCCGAGGCCACCGCCGTCACCCCGATGGGCGTGGGCTATCCCGACACACCCGGCCTGTGGTCGCAGGAGCAGGTGGAAGGCTGGAAGCTGATCACCAAGGCCGTGCATAAGAAAGGCGGGCGCATCTTCGCCCAGCTCTGGCATGTGGGCCGCATCTCGGCACCTCTTTATCTGAATGGCGAGCTGCCGGTGGCCCCCAGCGCCATTGCCGCCAAGGGCCATGTCAGCCTGGTCCGTCCGCTGCAGGATTTCGTCACCCCCCGCGCCTTGGAAACCAGCGAAATCCCGGGCATCATCGAATGCTACCGCAAGGCGGCGATGAACGCGCAAATGGCCGGGTTCGACGGCGTCGAAATCCACGGCGCCAATGGCTATCTGCTGGACCAGTTCCTGCAGGATTCCACCAACAAGCGTACCGATGAATATGGCGGCCCCATCCAGAACCGTGCCCGCCTGCTGCTGGAAGCCACGGATGCCGCCGCCTCCGTCTTCGGCGCCGAGCTGGTGGGCGTGCATCTCGCCCCGCGCGGCGATTCGCACGACATAGGTGATTCCGACAAACTCGCCACCTTCTCCTATGTGGCGCGGGAACTGCGCGAGCGCGGCATCGCCTTCATCTGCGCCCGCGAGTATCAAGGTGAGGATGCCATCGGCCCCGAGCTGAAGAAAATCTTCGGCGGCGTCTACATCGCCAATGAGAAATTCACCAAGGAAGAGGCTGAGGCTGCCCTCGCGGCGGGTACGTTCGATGCCGTGGCCTGGGGCAAGGAGTTCATCGCCAACCCGGATCTGGTGACGCGCTTCGCCAAAAACGCCCCGCTCAACGCGCCGGTGCCGGAGACGTTCTATGCCAAGGGGACAACCGGCTATACCGACTATCCGGCGCTGGAAGCCGTAACCGCCTGATCAAGGCGTCTTACCGCCCTGCCATCCGCGTCGTGAGCAGGATGAGCAGGGCGGAGACCGCCATCGCCACCGCGCCGATTCCGAACAGCAGCGCATAACTGCCGGTGAGATGGAAAAGATTTGAAAACACGGCCGCGACCAGCGCCTGCATGACGGCATAGACTATCGTCGCCAGCCCCCAATCCCCTGGAAGCCGGGCCGCCGGAACCATCCCGGCTATGGCCCCCGCGACCAGCATCACCGCCCCCAGCGCCACCGCCCCCACCACAGTAGCGGAGAGGATCAGCACAATCTGTGCATGCAGCAGCAAGGGCATCGCCACGGCCATCCCCATGACTACATAGCCGGCCAGCAAGGACGGCAAAAATCCGAATCTGTCCGCCACCCGGCCCAATAATGGCGGCCCCAGCATGGCCGCCACCCCAAGCCAAGCCGCGACGTCTGCCCCCGCCGCCACACCGCGATGCAACCCCAGCGCCGCGAAGCTGGAAAGAAACAGCATATGCGGCACGAATCCCATCGCGGAGAGCCCATAGGCCGCGATCATCAAAAGCACCGGCTTTGGCGGCAACCCTTTCGCGGCGTGGCGCGGCGGCGGCTCAATCCGCGTCGCGGGCATCATCACCGCCACGGCCAATGTTGCCAATGCGCAGACCACGCCCAGCGCCGCCCAGGTGAAAACCAGCCCTCGCGCCAAAAGCAAAGGCACCAGAATGGCGCTGAACGCAGCGCCCGCCCCCATGCCCGCAAAGGTGATTCCGGAAACCCGGCCGCGCGCGGCAGGCGGCGCGCGGCCCACCACGGCCGCGGCCATCAGCACCATCAGAATACCGCCCGTCACGCCCGAAACCAGCCGCCAAAGCCCAAACCAAGCCCAACCCCAGTTCAGCGCCGAGCCGAGCATGGCGGCAGTTGTCAGCCCCATGAACAGCAGCACGGCAGGCTTGGCCTGGAACGGCCGGCGCCAGACCCGCACCGCGGCCGCCCCGATGAAATAACCACCAAGATTGACGGTACCAAGCCAGAACGCCGTGGCGGCACTATACCAATGCGCCTTGGCCAGGGCGGGTACGATGGGGGCGAAGCCGAACCGGGCCACGCCAAGGCCAACGAACATGGCGAGCAAACCGCTGAAAGCGGCACGGGCGATTGGGAAGGACCGGACGTGTTCCATTATGAAGTGACAGATAGCCTGACCAACCTTTTTCTGCACGGCCATCATCGGCTTGGCGCCCATGCAGACGCCCCCATGGTATTCCCCAGGCCCAGTTGGTATAGACCGGCTCCGTTAATTTCGAAGGTTGTGATCCAATGGCCCGCCGCCGCCAGCTCTACGAAGGCAAAGCAAAAATCCTGTTCGAAGGTCCCGAGCCCGGTACACTCGTGCAGTATTTCAAAGACGATGCCACCGCGTTCAACGCCCAGAAAAAGGGCACGATCACCGGCAAGGGCGTGCTGAACAACCGGATCAGCGAATTCCTGATGATGAAGCTGGCGGAGATCAACGTCCCCACCCACTTCATCCGCCGCCTCAACATGCGCGAGCAACTTATTAAAGAAGTTGAGATCATCCCGATCGAGGTGGTGGTCCGCAACATCGCGGCGGGCAGCCTGGCACAGCGGCTTGGCATCCCCGAGGGTACGCGCCTGCCCCGCTCCATCGTCGAATATTATTACAAGAACGACCAGCTTGGCGACCCGATGGTGGCCGAAGAGCACATAACCGCCTTCGGCTGGGCCACCCCGCCGGACATGGACGACATCGTCCACCTCACCCTGCGCATCAACGATTTTCTGACCGGCCTGTTCCTCGGAGTCGGCATTACTCTGGTCGATTTCAAACTGGAATTCGGCCGCCTCTACGAAAACGAAGAGATGCGCGTCGTCCTCGCCGATGAGATCAGCCCGGATAATTGCCGCCTCTGGGATTCCAAGACCAACGAGAAGATGGACAAGGACCGCTTCCGCCGCGATCTCGGCAAGATCGAGGAAGCCTATCAGGAAGTCGCCCGGCGCCTCGGCATCCTTCCGGAAGCCGGCTCGCGCGATATGAAGGGCCCGGAGACGATGCAATAACAAGCATCGTTTATGAGTTAGCGTTCATCCATAAAAAGGTTTTGTGATTTATGAAGGCCATCGTCACCATCATGCTCAAAAACGGCGTTCTCGACCCGCAGGGCAAGGCCATCGGCCATGCGCTGAACAATCTGGGCTTCGCCCAGGTGGGCGAGGTGCGCATGGGCAAGATCATCGAGCTCGAGCTGACCGAGACCGACGCCGCCAAGGCCAAGGCGGAAGCCGAGGAAATGGCCCGCAAGCTGCTTGCCAATACCGTCATCGAAAGCTTCAAGGTCGAGGTCGCGGCGTAAGCCGGTCAGGCGGCCGGCAGCCCATCAGCCGCCGCTTTACATTCGCACCTCAACCGCCCACTGAGAGGGCATGTCCGCCGTCTCTGCCTTCCGGATCGCCCGCCGTGGCCGCAAAGCGTAACGGCCCCTCGCTTCTCGCCATTTTCAGGCGCGTTACCTGGCGCCTCTACAAGCCGACGTCGCTGCGCGTGTATAAGCGCGGCAGGCTGGATCTCTGGTTTCCGCATATTCCCCTTGCCGCCGCCGTGGGCATCGACGGGCTCATCGTTCTGCTGCCCACGATACATCACTATGTCAGGCAATATCTGCACTTGCAGCTGAACGGGCTGTATAATGTGCTGCATCCGCTCAACGACAATATGTCGTCCCTGATCCTGCATGGCGTGCCGGACGCCACGGTCGGCGCGGTACAGCTGGTCATCTCCCTGAGCCTGTTGCTGCGCTCGCGCATCGGCTGGATCGCGGCACTGCTGATCATGCTGACCCAGGTCGGCGTCGCGGTCATCTATAATCGCCAGCCCTGGGACTCCCAGGCGGTGATTTACACGGCCTTGATCTTTCTGGCGCTGTGCGTCTCGGGACGCAGCTTCCAGCGCTCCTCCCTGGCCGCCAGTTCGCTCCTCGCCATCGCCGCCAGCGGGTTGCTGCTGCTTTATGGAATTGTCGGCTCGCTGATTCTGGGGCAGGGTTTTTCCCCGCCGATTTTACCCTGCCCCAGGCGGCCTATTTCACCGTGGTCACCATGTCCACGGTCGGCTATGGCGATATCCTGCCGAAGAGCGATGATGCCCGGCTCTTCGTCATGTCGCTGATCATTGTCGGCATCACGGTGTTCGTTACCTCGCTCAGCGCCCTGATCGGGCCGATCGTGCAGGGGCGGCTGATCCGCATCATCGAACCTCACAGGAAGCGCATGAAACGCGTCAATCACTATATCGTCGCCGGCAACAGCCCCCTCGCCCACAACACGACGCGCGAGTTGCTTGCCCGGGGGCAATCGGTACTCGTGATCACCGATTCCGACGATGATTTCGGCGAAGCCGAGGTGATGCGGGGCGATCCGACCGAGCTGGACGTGCTGCGCCGGGCCGGGGCGGAAACCGCCCGCGCGGTTCTGGCGCTGTCCCAGGACGATGCGGAAAATGCCTTCGTCATCCTCGCCCTTCGCGAATTGACCACCGACGCCAAGAAGGTCACCCAGGTCAATAACCGCAAGAATTTGGAGCGGGTGCGCCGCGTGCAGCCGGACATGGTATTGGCCCCCAGCATCTTCGGCGGCGAGGTTCTGGCGATGGTGCTGACGGAGCAAAAGATCGACAGCGCCAGCCTGATGGAGAAGCTGCTGGACACCGGCCCCAAGCCTTCCTGACAACAGCCATATTGCCCCCGGCCGGGTCTTCCGGCAGAAGCGGCGCATGCAAGCCGCCATTCTTCTGTTCCCCGGCATCAACCGGGAACGTGACATGATCCTGGCCGTGCGCCAGAGCTTTGGCCGAGAGCCGGCCGTCGTCTGGCACAAGGAGACCGAACTGCCCGCGGGTACCGATCTCGTGATCCTGCCTGGCGGCTTCTCCTTTGGCGATTATCTGCGCTGCGGCGCCATGGCGGCGCAAAGCCCGATCATGCAGGCCGTGAAGGCCCATGCGGCGCGTGGCGGCTATGTGCTGGGGGTATGCAACGGCTTTCAGATCATCACCGAGGCCGGGCTGCTGCCAGGCGCCTTGCTGCGCAATGCCGGGCTCCGCTTCCTCTCGATGGATACGATGCTGAAGGTGGAGCGCAACGATACGGTGTTCACCCGCAAATGGGAAAAAGGCGCCGAATTCCGAGCCCCGATGGCGCATGGCGATGGCAATTACACCGCCGATGAAGCCACGCTCGACCGGCTGGAAGGTGAAGGGCTTGTTGCCTTCCGCTATAGCGATTTGAACCGCAACGGCTCAGCGCGCAGCATCGCGGGCATCCTCTCCCCAAATCTGCGGGTGCTGGGGCTGATGCCGCACCCTGAAAATCTCGTCGACCCGCTGATGGGCGGCATTGACGGCAAACCTCTCTTCGACTCCCTGGCGGCCGCATGAACGACGTGAACGAATCCCTCGCCAAATCTTTCGGTCTCAATGCCGAGGAATGGGGTAAAGTGCTGGAGATCATGGGCCGCACGCCGAGCCTGACGGAGCTTGGCATCTTCTCGGTGATGTGGTCGGAACATTGCTCCTACAAATCCTCCCGCGTCTGGCTGAAGGAGTTGCCGACGAAAGCCCCTTGGGTGATTCATGGCCCGGGCGAAAATGCCGGCGTGATCGATATCGGCGACGGCCTGGCGGCCATCTTCAAGATGGAATCGCATAACCACCCTAGCTTTATCGAGCCCTATCAAGGTGCCGCAACCGGCGTGGGCGGTATTTTGCGCGACGTGTTCACCATGGGTGCGCGCCCCATCGCCAACCTGAACGCGCTGCGCTTTGGCGACCCCGCGCTGCCTGTGACCAAGCGGGTGGTGGATGGCGTGGTGCGCGGCATTGGCGGCTATGGCAATTGCGTGGGCGTGCCAACCGTGGGCGGCGAGGTGAATTTTCACCCCGCCTATAACGGCAACCCGCTGGTGAACGCGATGACCGTGGGCATCGCGCATCAGGACAAGATCTTCCTCTCCGCCGCCGCCGGCGTGGGTAATCCTGTCGTGTATGTGGGCTCCAAGACCGGGCGCGACGGCATCCATGGCGCCACCATGGCGAGCACCGAGTTCGATGCCGCTTCCGAGGATAAGCGCCCGACGGTACAGGTGGGTGACCCGTTCACAGAAAAACTGCTCATCGAGGCCTGCCTGGAGCTGATGCAGACGGATGCCATTGTCGCCATCCAGGACATGGGCGCGGCGGGCCTCACCTCCTCCTCGGTTGAGATGGCGGGCAAAGGCGGGGTTGGCATCGAGTTGATCCTGGACAATGTGCCGCAGCGCGAGACCGGCATGAGCGCCTATGAGATGATGCTCTCCGAGAGCCAGGAACGCATGCTGCTGGTGCTCAAGCCCGAGCGCTCCGAGATGGCGCGCGCCATCATCGAGAAATGGGATTTGGATTACGCCGTCATCGGCCATATCACCGATACAGGGCGGATCGTGGTGAAGCACAAAGGCGTGGTGGAGGCGGATATTCCGCTGGACCCGCTGGCCGAGGCCGCACCGCTTTACCGCCGCCCGATTGTGGAAATGCCAAAGCCGGCGAAGCTGGCGCCGATTTCCACCCATGCACCGCTGGACCAGGCGCTGCTGAAGCTGATCGCCTCGCCTGATCTCTGCTCGCGCCGCTGGATTTTCGACCAGTATGATTCCACCGTGGGCGGACAGACAGTGAAGCGCCCAGCCCAGGCCGATGCCGCCATCGTGCGGCTGGAAGGCTCCAAGCGGGCACTGGCCATCACTACCGACGTGACGCCCCGCTATTGCGTGGCGGACCCCGAACTGGGCGGGGCCCAGGCCGTGGCCGAGGCGTGGCGCAACATCACCGCCACAGGCGCGAAGCCGCTGGCGGTGACCGACAACATGAATTTCGGCAACCCGGAAAAGCCTGAGATCATGGGCCAGTTCGCCAGCGCCATCAAAGGCATGGCGGCGGCCTGCACGGCGCTGGATTTCCCGGTCGTCTCCGGCAATGTCTCGCTCTATAACGAGACCGAGGGCAGACCGATCCTGCCCACCCCGGCCATCGGCGCCGTGGGCGTGCTGGAAGACGCTGCCCAGGCCGTCGGCTATGGGTTGAAGCCTGGATTGTCGCTCATCGTGGTCGGTGAGACCAAGGGGGAGCTGGGCGCCTCACTTTATCTGCGCGAGCTTCTGGGCCGTGAGGACGGCGCGCCGCCACCGCTTGATCTGGCCGCCGAGCGCCGCAATGGCGATTTCGTGCGGGCACGGATTCTGGCTGGTGAAGCCGCCGCGTGCCATGACGTTTCCGATGGCGGATTGCTGGTGGCCGTGGCCGAAATGGCGCTGGCTGGCGATTGCGGTGTGGCGCTTACCGGTGCGGGCGGGGCGGAATATTGGTTCGGTGAGGATCAAGGCCCGCTACGTGCTGGCGGTGGAGGATGCCGCGCCGCTGCTGGCCGCCGCCGCCGCCGCCGGTATTCCGGCACAGCATATCGGCCGTTCTTCAGACGAGAAAAAATTGACTCTGCCGGATGGCCTTGCCATATCTCTGCCTCAATTGCGCGATGCCCACGAGGGATTTTTCCCCCGCTGGTTCGCCTGAAGAGGACAATACAGCAATGGCCATGCCAGCGGGCGAGATCGAGGACCTGATCAAGGCCGCCTTTCCCGACGCCAAGATCCATATCGAGGATCTTGCCGGTGACAACGACCATTATGCCGCGACCGTGGTTTCCGAAGCATTCCGGGGTGTGCCCCGGGTGCGTCAGCACCAGATGGTCTACGCTGCTCTTCAAGGCCGCATGGGCGGCGCGCTTCACGCCTTGGCGCTGCAAACCTCCGCGCCGGATTAAGGACCGATACCCTATGGAAAATCCTGTCTTCGCCGAAATTCAGAAGCATATTGATAGCGCGCCCGTCATGCTGTTCATGAAGGGCACCCCGCTATTTCCGCAATGCGGCTTTTCCGCCCGCGTGGTGCAAATTTTGAAGCATGCCGGCGTGCCGTTCTCCTCCGTCAACGTGCTGGAGGACCCGGAGATCCGCGATGGGATCAAGCAATTCTCCAACTGGCCGACCATCCCGCAGCTTTATGTGAAGGGCGAATTCGTCGGCGGCTGCGATATCGTCACCGAGATGTACCAGACCGGTGAACTGCAGACCATGCTGTCTGAAAAAGGTGTCATCCAGAACGCGGCCTGACCGCATCCTGGGCAGGTGATCGTCTTCGTCACGGACGAACTGCCCAGACCGGGTGCCGCCGGGCATCTGGCTCTCAACCATGCGATCCTCTCCTGGCTGAATGCCGAGGGGCATGATGTTACCATCCTGCTCACCGGCACGCGGCTTTTGTCTCCGCTTACGCGCTATGAGCTGGCCCGCGTGGCGGGGCCGCATGTGCGGCGCATCGGCCCATTTACCGCCGCGACCCCGCGTGCAGCCGGCCAAACCCTCTCCCGCATGCTGCTGCGCCGCCTGCCCGCTGGCCTTGCCGGCCGGCTGCGCCGCGCCAGGCACCAGGCTGATGCCGTGCTTGGCAAATTTCCCGATCAGGCCGATCTGCGCTGGTGCGCGCGCGCGATCGCCAGGCTGGAACCCCAGGCAGTGCTGATCGACACAATTTTCCGCGCGCCGATTCTGGCCGAGCCGGAGTTGGTGGGAATGGCCGCCATCCTGATAACCCATGATGTGTTTCACCGGCGCGCCGAGGCGCTGGTGGCGGCTGGCTATCGGGTGCGCCCGGAAGGTTTGACAAGGCAGCGCGAGGCGGGGCTGCTGGCCCGCGCCGCTCATATCGCGGCCATCCAGCCGGACGAGGCGGCGCTGCTGCGCGACATGTGCCCTGGCGCGAACATCTTCACCGCCCCCATGCCAGCACAGCCCTGCCCGCCCCCGCCAGGGGCCAAGCGGATGGCAGGGCGGCTGGTGTTTGTCGGCAGCAGCTCATTGCCGAATCTGGATGGGCTGCGCTGGTTCTTCACGGAGATATGGCCGGATTTGCGCGGCCATGGCGTCACACTGGATCTCATCGGTGATTGCGGGCCAGCCTTGCGCCGCCTGCCGCCTGGGGTGAGCGTCCTGGGGCAGGTGCCCGATCTGGCCCCGGCGCTGCACCGGGCGGCATTGGCCATCTCACCTCTGCGCGTGGGCTCCGGTCTCAAGATAAAACTGCTCGATTATGCAAGGCACGGGCTGTTCACTGTTGCCACCCCACCCAGTCTACAGGGTTTCAGCGCCGACCCGGATTCGCCCTTCATCGTCACCGGAAGTGCCGGCATGTTCGCCGCGGCCATTCTGCAGCACATGGCTGCCCCGCCGCCGCCTGAGGCCGCGCTGGGTTATGTGACGCGCCATTATGCCGCCGAAAACGCTTTCGCCGGGCTTCTCGCGGCACTGAATCCGGCCCGTTGCGGCGCATAAACGCTGCTTTGGCCAGCTTATCCAACTAATCATCTTATCCGCCCTTATCGGCATGGACGGCCAGAATTTGCCTAAAAATACAAAATTCATGTTGTGTGGATATTAAGATTCGCACCGCAGAGTTCCGCGCATGCCCTCCCGATTACATCATGCCAGACTCCAAGCTGCCCGTTAATGCCCCGCTTGCCCGGCAAACCGGCATGACAGCACACACTGAGCGGGAGTTGCGGCAGCATAATGCCCGCCACAAGGTCAGTGAGCGCCGCCGTGTCGTGCAGAAATTGCGCCAGGCGCTGGCGGCGGACGATCTTGCCTTGCATTTCCAGCCGATCGTGTCGCTGGGCAGCGGATTGGCGAAAGGGGCAGAGGCGGTGTTAAGGCTCAACCATGCGCGGCGCGGCCTGATTCCCGCAGGGCATTTCCTGCCGCTGGCCGAGCAATCGGATGTCATCGTCGAGGTGGGCGGCTGGATGTTGCGTGCCGCTTGCGCGGAAATCACCCGCCTGCCACCGCATTTCTCTGTTTCACTGGCTTTGTCGCCGCGGCATCTGCAAAGCGGCAACTTGGTCCGCCATCTGCTGGAGGCCCTAAATGGTTCCGGCATCGCGCCGGGGCGGCTGGAATTGCTGATCACCGAGGCAATGCTTCTGGACGATGACGAGGACACGATCTTCGCCTTGAGGGCGGTGCAGGGGCTAGGCGTGTATCTGGGGCTGAATCATTTCGGCACAGGCTATGCGTCCCTGGCGCCGCTGAAGCAACTGCCTTTCTCGACCTTGCGGCTGGACAAGTCCCTGGCGCAAAATCTGTGCGAGGATCCGGCGGCGGCCGCCATCGTCCACGCCGCGGTGGAGGCAGGGCACGCCCTGGGGTGCCGCGTGCTGGCGGATGGTGTGGAAACAGCCGCGCAATATGAACTTCTTGGCAAGCTGCGAGCCGATGAAGGGCAAGGCCCGTTTTTCGGTGCCGCCGTTCCTGGCGCCGAGCTGGCGCGCATGTTCCGGGCAAATTGAGAAAAAAGGCAAAACATCTTTGCAAATTGAAACCTGTTCCGGGTTTGAAGGGGATCAAGGATCGGGCATAAGTCTCGGCTCATGACCGCCGACCCCGCCGAACAGGCCATCCTCGACACACTCGCCGTACGCGGGGAGCAAAAATCCATCTGCCCAACGGAAGCCGCGCGCGCGCTGGCCGGGAATCCGCCAGATGAAAGCTGGCGCCGCTCACTGGCGCCGGTGAAGCTGGCGGCACAACGCTTGGCCCGGGCCGGGCTGATCGAGATTTTGCGCAAGGGCAAGCCGGTGGACCCAGAGGTGCTGCACGGTGTCATCCGCCTGCGCCTGAAAAACCGGGAGGGCTGAGGCTTGCGCCACGTGATGACGAATTTCTTCACCGGCTTTGCCGAAGGCTGGAGCTTGGCGAAACCCTATTTCAAATCTGAGGAGAAATGGGCGGCCTGGGGGCTGCTGGCGGCGGTCATCGCGCTGAACCTGCTGCTGGTGGCGCTGAATGTGGTGCTGACCTACTGGAACAATGATTTCTTCAACGCCATCCAGGCCTATGACGCAAAGACCGTGGTGGCGCTGCTTTATATGCCCTTCGTGCATATACCCGGTAAGGGGAAAATGCCTGGCTTTGCGGAGCTCGTCGTCATCTATGTGCTGATCGCGGTATACGCGACCTATCTGACCCAGATGCTGACGATCAAATGGCGGCAATGGCTGACCATCCATTACGTGGAAAACTGGCTGCAGGACCGGGCCTACTACAATATCAGCCTCAGCCATGCCCCGAGCTCCGTGGTGGACAACCCGGATCAGCGTATTTCCGAGGATCTGAACAATTTCACCACCAACACGCTGGCGCTCGGCACGGATTTCATCACCAATGTGGTGACTTTGTTCAGCTTCGTGTTCGTGCTCTACAGCATCTCCGGCTCGATCACGCTCTTTGGCTTCACCATTCATGGCTATATGCTCTGGGTCGCGGTTCTTTACTCGCTCATCGGCACGGGGCTGACGCATCTCATTGGTCGCAAGCTGGTGCCGCTCTCTTTCAACCAGCAGAAGCTGGAAGCGAATTTCCGTTACCGGCTGGTACGCGTGCGCGAGAACCCGGAAGCGATCGCCCTCTCCCATGGCGAGGGCGAGGAGGATGAGGAGCTGCGCTCCAGCTTCCAGTTCGTGCGGGATAATTTTTGGGCCATCATGCGCCGGACCAAGGCGCTGAATTTTTTCACCATCTCCTTCAGCCAGATTGCCAATATCTTCCCGCTGGTGGTGATCCTGCCGCGCTATTTCGCCAAGGAAATCGGGCTGGGCGGGCTGAGCCAGATCCCTATGGTGTTCGGGCAGGTGCAAGGAGCACTCTCCTGGTTCGTCAGCTCTTATACCGGGCTGGTTTCCTGGCGCGCGACGGTTTCACGTCTTTACGGCTTCCGGGAGGCGATGGAGACGGCCCGCGCCATGGCGGCGCGCGGCCCCATCGTCAGCAATGGCAGCAATGAGCTGACCTTGGATAATCTGACATTGACATTGCCAGATGGACGCAAGCTTCTTGACCATGTCTCGCTGACGCTGAAGCCAGGAGAGCTGATCACCATCTCCGGCCCATCGGGTGCGGGTAAGTCCACCTTGTTCCGGGCCATCGCAGGCATCTGGCCCTTCGGCAGCGGCGAGATTTCACGTCCATCCGGACGGCTGCTTTTCCTGCCACAGAAGCCCTATTTTCCGCTTGGCACACTGAGACGCAATTTGGCCTACCCGGCCGCGACGGAGAGTGTCACGGACGAAGCAGCCGCCGAGGTTCTGGCCGCTGTGGGGCTGGAACATCTGATCTCTCAACTGGAGGAGGCGACCAATTGGGGCCTCGCCCTATCGGGCGGCGAGCAGCAACGCTTGGCCTTGGCGCGCGCTCTACTTGCGAAACCCGATTGGCTGTTTCTGGATGAAGCGACCTCAGCCCTGGACAAACCCTTGGCTGAAGAGATTCGGGCCACGCTGCGAACCCACCTGCCGGGCACGACAATCGTCGCCATCAGCCATCACGAAACCAGCGTGCGGCATCTGCAACTGGCGAATGGCGGACTGGTTGCCGCCTGAGACGGTTACCCGCCGGTAAGGCGTAATCCGGCCTGACGGCAGGCGATGCGCGCCCGGATTTCCTCCAGCGCCGCGCCGCCGGTGCAGAGAGGCGCGAAACTCTCCCCCTCGCGCCTTGCCTGCATCGCTTCCGGCAGGGCGATGACGCATGCCGGCGCATTGTCGAAAATGCCGCGATGGCCTGTGTCGAGGAAAGATTCCACCGCCGTGCCCTCGGCGAATAGCGGGCCATGGCCGGGCAGTTCGATATGGTAATAGGTCACGCTGGAGACGGCGTAGTCTTGCCTTATGCTGTTCCAGTTCATCAGCGCCTTGGCCGGGACCAGCACACCATCCAGATAAAGCGCATGGTCAGGTGAGAGACACAGCCTGCGGGAGGGTACGCCATCCGCCAGGGCACCTGGCTCGATGATGATGGGACGCAGCGCCTCTGGCCGTAGAGCGGCCGCGAGGTCGAGTTCGCGCCTGCCGATCCAGATCACTTGCTGCTCGCCGCCATCAGGCGTGATCACCTGATCCCCCACCGCCAGGGTCTCGACCGGAATTTCGCCGCGCGTGGTGAGAATGAGCGTGCCCGCCGCGAAACAGGGGTTTACCGGCGTATCGGCGACGATGACGGCATCGATGAAGGGGTTATTGCTGTTGGGGTTGCTGCGCTCGGCGAAGGAGATCTCCAGCGTGCCCTCATTGGCGGCGGTGCCGAACAGGCCGAGCGCGATTTCATCCACAATGGTCTGTTCATTGGCATTGAGGGTGAAAGGCGTATCCGCGCTCATCTCCACCGTGCCATCGACGATGAGGATATGGTTGCCACTCAACGCCGCGAAGGTGACATGCTCACCGAAATCCGCATTGTCCGATGAGGCGGTGCTGGCGATGTCCAGCGTGTCGAACAATGTTTCCACGGACTGGATGCTGATCTGGTCACCCAATATGCCGGGATAGGCGCCGGGCAGCACGTTCTCTATGGTACCGCCGCCGAAATCCGCTACCGGCGTGATGGTGCCGTTGATGGTGGCGGTGCCCGCGGTGATGCCGGTGCGGGAAAAGATGATGACACCGCTGGCCGAACCCTCATTCTCGAAAGTCAGATCGGTGGCGACGCTGTAGGGCGAGGTGATGCTGAGCGTGCCGCCCGTGGTGATCAAAGAATTATAGCTTGAACCTGACATGCCGCCTTCCCGATCTGACCACCGCCCCAGCCGCGCGATGCGCGGCCGGAACTACACCCTAGATTGTAATGGAAGCGGTTAATTACGCAATAAAACCGCGGCGGATTATACGATGAATCCGCCGCCCAGGATGCGCGAACCCTCATAGAATACGGCGGCCTGGCCAGGGGCGGCCAGTACCGGCTCGTCCATCTCCAGCACAGCTCCCTGCCCGTCCGGACGGATATGCGCCGGGTGCAGGCTGTCCCGCGCGCGCAGCTTCACGCTGGCGCGTAGCGCGCCGGGCGCGGTAAGCCAGTTCACCTCGCGCAGCCGGACCGTGCGGCTGGCTGTGCCGCGAGGGCCGACAATGATGCGCTTGGTACCGGGTTCGATGGCTTTCACCACCATATGGGCGGCCTTGTCCGGCAGGCGCTTGGCCTGGCCAATGGTATAGCGGGCAATGCCCTGATGGGTACCGAGCACACGGCCGTCCTCGGCAATCACCTCGCCCTGCTCCAGCGCATCCGGACGGAATTTCTCCACCACACCCGCATAGCTGCCCGAAGGCACGAAGCAGATATCCTGGCTGTCCGGCTTTTCGGCCACGGCCAGGCCCATTTCAGCCGCCACGGCACGAACCTCGGCCTTGGAGGCGTAGCCGCCGAGCGGGAAACGGCAAAAATCAAGCTGATCCTGGGTGGTGGCGAACAGGAACCAGCTCTGGTCGCGGCTTTCATCCACGGCCTTGTGCAGCTCGGCACCTTGCTGCCCCTCGATGCGGCGGACATAATGGCCGGTGGCAAGCGCATCAGCCCCGAGATCCTTGGCCATTTCCAGCAGATCGCCAAATTTCAGATGCTGGTTGCAGGCGATGCAGGGCACCGGCGTCTGACCTTGCGCATAGGCATCGGCAAAGGCGGAGATAACGCTCTGCTTGAAGCGCGTTTCGCTGTCGATCACGTAATGGGCGATGCCAAGCCTGTCCGCGACGCGCTTGGCGTCGTGAATATCCTGCCCGGCGCAGCAGGCGCCCTTGCGCCCCACCGCGGCCCCATGGTCGTAGAGCTGCAACGTGACGCCGATCACCTCATGCCCCTCGCGCGCCATCAGCCCGGCCACGACCGAGCTGTCGACACCGCCGGACATGGCGACCACGATTTTCATCTTACTTACCTGCATTCCTGGTGGCGGCGGGCAGCTTCACCACAAGGCCATCCAGTGCCTCGGTAATGACGATCTGGCAGCCAAGGCGGGAGGTTTTCTCCAGCCCGAAGGCGAGGTCCAGCATGTCTTCCTCATCCTCGGAGGGGTCCTTCAGCTTGCCGAACCAGTCCGGATCGATGATCACATGGCAGGTTGAGCAGGCGAGCGAGCCCTCGCACGCGCCTTCAATATCAACGCCGTGCTTATGGGCGACCTCGAGCACGGAGAGCCCTACGGGAGCATCGACCTCGCGCCGCGTGCCGTCGCGTTCGATGAAAGTCATTTTAGGCATGGATCATCCTTGCATTCACCGGCCGTGGTTAAGCCAATTGGGCCACGCTCCGCAAGGCGCGGGCGGCCATGGACGCATAGGCGGCCTGAAATTTCCGCACCTCATCCGCCTGTGTGTTCCACGGCAGTGAGACGCGGATGGCCTGACCCGCAAGGCCGGCAAAGCCCATGGCCAGCAGAACATGGCTGGAGGCAACCTTGCCGGAGGAGCAGGCCGAGCCGGAGGAGACGCAGATGCCAGCCATATCCAGTGCGATGAGCTGGGTTTCCGCCCGCACGCCCGGCAGGGCAAGGCAGATGGTGTTCGGCAGGCGCGGTGCTCCAGCACCTGCCACAACAGCCCCCTGGGCCACGCAGAACGCCTCGACCTCATCGCGCCAGGCGGTGATCTGACCGGCTTGATAAGGTGCGCCCAGAGCCGCCGCCAGCCCGGCAATGGCAGGCAGAGCGGGAGTGCCGCCACGGCGGCCAAGTTCCTGCCCGCCACCTTTAATCAATGCCTTAATCTCAAGGCCGGGCCGCGTGACAAGCGCCCCCGCCCCTACCGGGCCACCAAATTTGTGACCGGAAAGCGCGATGCTGGAAGCCCCCAGGGCCAGCCAATCCTGATTGGCCCGGCCGATGGCCTGCACCGCATCCACATGCAGAATTGCACCGGCTTCGGCACAGAGTTTTCCCGCAGTTTCAATGTCATGCAGCACGCCAGTCTCGTTATTTGCCGCCATCAGGCAGACCAGTGCGCCAGGGTGGGACGCCAGCAAGGCCTCCAGAACCGCCAGATCCGCCTGGCCATTGGGCAAAACGGGGATGGTCAGCGCATCGGGTGCTGCGGCGCGGATGGCGTCATGCTCCGTGGCACCGATAAGGATCGGGCGGCCAGCCCCCAGCGCATGGATAGCCAGGGCATCGGCTTCCGTGGCGCCGGCGCAGAAGATTACGTCCGCCGGGCGGGCGCCGGTGAATGCGGCCACATGCTCGCGCGCCGCTTCCAGGATTTTGCGGGCCGCACGCCCGGCCTGATGCACTGAGGAGGGGTTGCCGCCCTGCTCCATGGCCGCAAAGGCCGCGTCCCGCGCCTCGGGGCGCAACGGTTCGGTGGCATTGGCGTCCAGGTAGATCATGCTGGCTGGTTAAGGCTCCACGCCGTCAGGCCTGCGGACCTGCAAATGGCTTTCCAACTCTGTCAGCTCGCCACGCAGAAGTTCGATCTCATGGAAAAGCGGGTCAAGGCATGGATCGCAGGGCGTGCCGTAAGCGTCGAAGCGTGGCTTGCGGGTGCCGCGCTCAACCGGGCGGGCGGGGATACCGACGACCGTGGTACCCGCTGGAACCTCCGCCACCACCACGGCATTGGCGCCGATCCGCGCACCCTCGCCTACCTTGATGGCGCCCAGCACCTTGGCTCCGGCACCGATGATGACGTTATTGCCGATGGTAGGGTGGCGCTTGCCCTGGGTGCTGCTGGTGCCGCCCAGTGTAACCTGATGGTAAATATAGACATCATCCCCAATCTCCGCGGTCTCACCGATCACCACCCCCATGCCATGGTCGATGACGAAACGGCGGCCAAGCTTGGCGCCGGGGTGGATCTCGATTCCCGTGAGAAAACGCCCAATATGGGAAATGAGCCGGCCCAGCGTGATGAAGCCGGCCTGCCAAAAGAAGCGTGCCAAGCGATGAATGGTCACGGCGTGCAACCCCGGATAGCACAACAAAACCTCGAGATTCGACCGCGCCGCCGGGTCCCGTTCACGATAGGCTCTTACTGTCTCGCGCAAAAACATAAGGGGCATGCGAATTTCCGTGGATAAACAGCCCAGAAGCAGTCTATATTAAAAGACCTGAAGAGAATTACGGTTTTATACGATCCGCAATGTCAGTCACAGCCTTGAAGGAGCATTTAGGTATCCGGACCTGCACGGTCAACTTTTTCGGACGAGGTGGGAGAGTTATTTTTTACCTAAAGAGCTTCCTGTAGTAAATCCTATCCACAAGACGTGTCTTCCTCATCGAGGGCGGGGTAACCTGACCGAGATTGAGGTTGCCCGATACAAGGTATGAAAGACGAGTTTGAGTATGCCTGAAGTGATGTTTGCCGGCCCCGAAGGCCGCCTTGAGGGCCGCTACCACCATGCCAAGGAGCGTGGTGCGCCGCTCGCCCTGGTTCTGCACCCCCACCCGCTGCATGGCGGCACGATGAATAACCGTATCACCTACAGTATGTACCAGGTGTTCCAACGCCTGGGCTTTTCGGTGATGCGCTTTAATTTCCGCGGCGTGGGCCGCAGCCAGAGTAAGTTCGACGGCGGCATGGGCGAGATTAACGACGCCGCGGCGGCGCTGGACTGGATGCAGGCGCTGAACCCTGGCCATGGCGGCCTGTGGATTGCCGGCTATTCCTTTGGCGCCTTCGTGGGCATGCAGTTGCTGATGCGCCGGCCGGAGGTCTCGGGCTGGGTTTCCGTGGCGTTGCCTGCCGCCGGGTATGATTTCGGCTTCCTGGCCCCCTGCCCCACTGGCGGGCTGATCATCCATGGCGATGCGGACGAGCTGGTGCCGGAAAATTCCGTGCGCAAGCTGGTTGACAAGCTGAACCAGCAGAAGGGCGTGGCCATCGATTACCGTGTGTTCGAGGGCGCGGACCATGTGTTCGCCAACCATGCGGACAAGGTTTCGGAGGCTGTTGAATCCTATGTGAGTCAGTCCCTGGCTCGCAAGCAGATGGCGCTGGCCGCCGATTAGAGCCGGATGATTTTAGATCGAATC
Organism: uncultured Pseudomonadota bacterium; assembly: GCA_963794625.1. Classification (GTDB taxonomy): domain Bacteria; phylum Pseudomonadota; class Alphaproteobacteria; order Acetobacterales; family Acetobacteraceae; genus Acidocella. The sequence continues at coordinate 614,007 of CAWCEU010000008.1, read as the reverse complement.
ACTTTGTGATCCGGTCTAAAATCTGAGTCCGTCTCTACCTCAATGTTTTAGAGGGCGATTCAGGCTTTCTCCGCGCTCGCCAAGCGAGCGAAGCTAAACTCATCGCACTCTAAGGGCTTCTGAACCCCTGAAAAAGGCGGCCTACGGGCCGCTTTTTTGTTGCAGGACGGGGCGATGCTCAGGCCAAGGCCGTTTCCGCCATTTTCTGAATATTTTCCTCCGGAATCAGGGCGGGGATGGAAAGAATGCTGATGATCCGGCTCTCCAACATCACCAGCCCCTCGACAAAGGATCCCGGCACATCGCTACCGGTCTCGGGCGTATTCTGGCGCATATCGTCAGTGACGGTGATAATGTCGCACACCGCATCCACCAGCAGCCCCACCGTCCGTCTGCCACATTCAACCACCACCACAACAGAGGCGGCACCGGGCGTCGTGGCGGGCAGGCCAAGACGCATTGCCAGATCGATCACCACCAGCACGCTGCCCCGCAGATTGATCATGCCTTTAATGAAGGATGGCGCGTAGGGCAGATGGGTCGAGGCAATCCAGCCCCGGATCTCCCGGATGGATTTTATATCCATCGCGAATTCCTGCGTGCCCAACCGCACGGACAGAAATTCAACGCGGTGCTCATTACCTCTATGGTCGGCGTGGTGAGGCATGGTGCATTCATCTCCCTCAATATATGGAACGCCCTGAAGCAGTTGATTTAAGGCGGGACGTTTAAGATTCCGTAGCCAAACGGCTCAGAACAATTCCAGCTCACCTGTGATATGGCCTTTCTCCATCGGCACCGGCGCACCTTTGAGCCGGTATTGCAGTTCGGACAATGTGATGGACGCCAGGGCACGGCGGGAGTCCAGCGTCAAAGTTTCCGGCAAAAGCATGCTGATTTCAAGGATGTAGGCGGATAACGCCACCAGGCGCTGGGAGAGCAGATCCAGGGACTGGACGTCGCGGTGGCAAGCCGCGTCCAGCGCCAGACGCCGCACGGCGGGGCTAAGGCTGAGCTGAAAACTATCCGTAAAACGGCCGAGTTCCCCGAACTCCTCACCTATGGCCGAAAGAATGAATCGCAACGAGGTCCGGTGCCCCTCGTCGCCCGTTCCTGGATCAGTCAAGCCATCTCCCTCCTTCCCTCGCCTGCCCCGAAAGGGCTGAAACCTTCATCACACGTCAATCCTCAGAACAGCTCAACCACACCAGCACCGGACAGCGAGGCCGGTGGGTTTGCGGATTCATCGCGCAAGATGGAGGCGGTTTCCTTCGTCAACAGCGCCTGGCGTGCCCGCCCGCCCACCGGCCAGAACTGAATTCGCCTACCCTGCCCGCCACGCAGACTGCCGCCGACCAGTTCGATCCCTTCCTCTCTTAGAAAATTTTCCGCGAAAGCCGCATTCAGCGCGCCGATATCGGTCAACCCCTTGATCATGCAGGCACCACCAAAGAGTTTTGCCTTTAGACGGGATTTCAGCGCGCCCTGGCGAAGCAGGTCGTTGATCAACAGCTCCATGAGATGCACGCCATATCTCTGTGCCTCGCCTTTCGGAACCTGGCCATTGGCCATGCTATTTCCGGGCAGCAGAAAATGATTCATGCCGCCGACACCGGCTGAAGAATCCCAAATGCAGGCGGCGATGCAGGAGCCCAGAATGGTGGTGAGCACGGTGGCCGGGTCATTATCGACATAATGCTGGCCTTGCACGATATTGACACGGCGCTCATCCGCGGGCGGGCGCAGCAGAAGAGAAGAATTCATGCCGCCGGCGCCTTTTGCCGCGCTGAGGTTGTGGCAATGAGCTGAGCCGCGATCTTCTCCAGCGGCAATTGCCGTTCCACCGCGCCCAGTTCGAACGCTGCGCGGGGCATGCCATAAACGACACTGCTTGCCGCATCCTGCCCGATGGTTTCGGCCCCCGCCTGGCGCAGGGCGAGCAGCCCCTCGGCCCCGTCGCAGCCCAGCCCCGTGAGAATCACGCCAACCGCACGCGCGCCGACGCGGTTCCGCACGGATTTGAACATCACATCAACCGACGGCCTGTGACCATTGACCTTCCCAGCCTGGCTAAGGCGGATTTCAGGAACGACCCGGCCCGCAAGCTCAAGATGGTGATCTCCGGGAGCAAGATAAACATGCCCTATCTCCAGGCGCTGACCATTGGCGGCCTCCTGCACAATGGGACGGCATAATTTATCGAGCCGCGCCGCAAAGCTCTTGGTAAAGGCGGGCGGCATGTGCTGGCTGATGACCACTGGCGGGCAATTGGCCGGAAATTTTGAGAGAATCTCGATCAATGCCTCGACACCGCCAGTGGAGGAGCCGATAGCGACCAGCCGCCCATCTGGTTCATAATCCGCGGGCAGCAGGAGCTGTGTTTCAATTTTCTCCAAGCGTGGTTTGCATCGCGCTTGGGCGGCGGCTTTCACTTTTTCCGCCAAGAGGCTGAAACTATCCGGCGCGATTGAAGACGGTTTCGTAACACAATCGAATGCGCCAATTTCCAGGGCCCGCAAATTGATGTCGGCCCCGGCCTGCGTCAACGTCGAAACCATGATGACCGGCGTGGGACGCAGCCGCATGATCTTTTCAAGGAAGGAGATGCCGTCCATGTTCGGCATCTCGATATCAAGGGTGATAACGTCCGGCACCAGGCTTTTGATAAGCTGTCTGGCCTCATGCGGGTCCGCCGCCTGGCCAACCACCTCGATCTCCGGATCTGCCCGCAGATTTGCGGAAATAACCGCGCGCATGGTCGCGGAGTCATCGACGATGATCACACGGATTGTCATTTCGAACCTCCCGGCGAATGCGCGCGGTAGATGGTGACACCATCGCTGGTGAACCCATGTTCGGCGGTGCCGGACACACGCTCGGAATGGCCTATATAAAGGGCGCCATTCTCCTCCATCAACGGCAGAAAACGCGACCAGACACGCTCCTGTGTTGGATTATCAAAATAGATGACGACATTGCGGCAGAAGATGATTTGGAATTTCCCCTTCATCGGCCAATTGCCGATGAGGTTGAGCGGCCGGAAGGAGATAAGCTGCCGCAACTCCTCCTTTGCCTGCCATCGGCCAGTACCGTTCTGCAAGGAGGTGAACCAGCCTTGCCGCAAGGCTTCCGGCACGGGGGCAAGCTGGGCGTCATCATAGATGCCGGCCTCTGCAACCGCGAGGACGTTCGGATCTATATCCGTCGCCAGGATGCGAATATCGTAACACCCGGCATCAGGCATATCCCGCAGTAGCGTCAGGGCCATGGAATAGGGTTCGGGGCCGGAGGAGCAGGCGGCGGACCAGAGCCGTATGCGCTGCCCGGCCTTGGCGCGTTGGATGAGATGCGGCAACAGCTTGGCCCGCATATGGTCGAAATGATGCGGTTCACGGAAGAATCCCGTGACATTCGTGGTCAGCGCCGCTACCAGCTCTTTGCGCTCCTCCTCTCCCTGTGGGGTTTCCACCATTGCGCAATATTCCCCGAAGCCTTCAAGGCCGAGCTTGCGGATGCGCTTGGCGAGGCGGGAATAGATGAGATTGGCTTTTGATTCCGAAAGCGCAATTCCCGCCTCTTTCATCATGATATCCGTGATCACGGACAAATCTCTCGCCGTGAAGGAGAATTCCGCGTTCTCAACAAGGCTGGAGGAGAGCGGGGGTTTCATGACCGCCAGCTTCATCAGGCGGCTTCCAGCTCTTCGGGCGGCAGCACGTTATCCAGGGCGATCAGGCTGACCATGCGCCCATCCATCGGCAACAGCCCCTTCACAAAACATTTCACCAGGTTTGAGGTAACATCGGGTAATGGCTGGATGGCATTATCATTCGCCGTTAGAATATCAGACACCGCATCCACCAGAATACCAACCTGACGCTGGGAGATCTGCACGACAATGATAACGTTGCGAGCCGTTGGCTCGATGCTTGGCATGCCCAGACGGACGGCAAGATCAATAATCGGCAGCACCGCACCGCGCAGATTGATCACCCCTTTCACGTAGCGGGGGGCGCGTGGCAGAGCCGTGGCGGCAGTCCAGCCACGGATTTCACGCACCATCATCACATTGATGCAGAATTCCTGCCGCCCGACACGAAAGGCGATCAGCTCTCTTCCTTCCGAAAGGCTTTCCGTTGTATCCGTCATGCCGCACTCCCGCTCATTTCCAATAATTTTAGATCCACCGGGCGGGTATTGGCCTCTGCCCCGGCATTCTGCACCACCGCGTCGACGTCGACGATCAATGCCACCCGCCCGTCTCCCATCACCGTAGCCGCCGCGATGCCAGGAACGGCCCGGTAATTCGCCTCCAGACTCTTGATGACAACCTGCCGCTGTCCATGGATCGCATCCACCAGCAGCACGGCGCGGGCCCCGCCTTCGCCTTCCACCAGTAGTGCCACGCTCTGCTCCGGTTCGGCATGTTGCACGCTATAGCCAAGACAGAAGGCGACATCGACAATGGGTACATAGCCACCGCGCAGCGCCAGCATGTGCAGATCGCCATCCAGCGGGAATACATCCTGCGCACGCGGCTTCAGTGTTTCAATGATGGCGCCAAGCGGAATGATCAGTGTGTGGCCATGGGCGGAGACTACCATGCCATCCAGCACCGCCAAGGTAAGCGGCAGAGACAGGGTAAAATTCGAGCCCTTGCCGGGCCGGGAGGAAATGGAGATCCGCCCGCCCAGGGCTTGAATGGATTGGCGCACCACATCCATGCCGACACCGCGCCCGGAAATATCCGAAACCTTGGCCGCCGTGGAAAATCCCGGTAGGAAGATCAGGTTATCGATTTCCTCGTCTGTCATCTGCGCATCCGGCGCAATGAGACCGTTTTCCACCGCCTTCTGCCGCACGCGCGCACGGTTGATGCCACCGCCATCATCCGACACTTCCAGCACGATGCGCCCGGAACGGTGCAAGGCCGTGAGTTTCACCGTACCCTCAGCTGGTTTGCCCGCGGCGAGGCGTGCGTCCGTGCTTTCCAACCCATGATCAATGGCATTGCGGATCATATGGGTCAGCGGATCGGCGATACGTTCGATGACGGTCTTATCCACCTCCGTCGCTTCGCCTTCGGTGAGGAGCCGCACCTGTTTGCCCGTCATCGCCGCAACCTCGCGCACCAGGCGCGGCATGCGTTGGAATACGGAACGCACTGGCTGGGCGCGGATGGCCATCACACTGTCCTGGATTTCCCTTGTCAAATGCTCAAGCTCTTCCAACGCCATGGCCACGCCGGAGGAGCGAACGATACCGGCCTCCAGCACGCGCTGGCTCAGCATCGCCTCATTGATGACAAGTTCACCGACCAGATCGATCATTCTGTCGACCCGGTCGAGATCCACACGGATGGTGGTGCCAACATTGCTGGCGGCTTCCGCCTTCACCGCCATGGCTTGGATGGCTTGATGGGGGACGGGCGGCGGTTCCGGTTCCGTGGTTTTTGCCGATGGCGCCGGCGGCGGTGCTTCAGCCTCTTCTTCCTCGGGCTCAAATGGCGGAAAGAACTCGAACTTGAAGCCATTCTCGCCCGTAATCACAGCCCCCGGCTCAAATCCCGGCGCTTCGGCGAGGTTGATCTCCAGCCGGCAATCATCTTCGGCGAATTCGAAGAGATCGAGAATATCCTGCTTACCACAATTGCTTTTCAGCGTGATGTGCCAGGTGAGATAGGCGCCTTCCGGGTCAAGCTCCTGCAGCTCCGGCAGGCGGCTGCCATCCAGTTCTGTTTCCGTGACACCCAGGCGCCGCAACTCGCGCAATAGCACGGCGGCCTCATTCGCCTTGGCGTAAAGCGCTGGATAGGGCGTGAACAGGATTGTCCAGATATGGTCCTGTGCCTTGCCCGCCGCGCTTTCGTCCACCGCGCCGGGGGGTTGCCTGGCGGCAATGTCTTCCTGTGCCGCACCGGTATTGTCGATCTGGCCGAATTCCTTGCCTAACGCGGCGATGCGGGCTTCATCGACGGCGCCGTTCTCGCGGGCGGCGCGGACGAGATCCGCCAGCAGATCCGCCGCGCGCAGAAACACCGCCACCACGGGCGGGGACGCGGCAAGGGCGCCGGAACGCACCTTGTCCAGCGCCGTTTCGAAGATATGTGCAAAACGCACTAGCGTATCCAGGGCGAAAATACCCGCCCCACCCTTCATGGAATGAACGGCACGGAACACGGCATTTACGGTTTCCGCATCCGCCGTGCCGTTTTCCATGGCGATCAGGCCAGACTCCAATTCGGAGAGCTGTTCCTCACATTCCTGGAAAAAGGTAACCCGGATGGCAGCCAAAGGATCTTCCATAAACCCCTCCCCGCTCAGGCCGCGACGCGGCGAATGGCATCCACCAGCTTTTCTGGATCGAATGGCTTCACGATCCAGCCTGTGGCCCCGGCTTCACGGGCGCGGGTTTTTTTCTCGGTATCGACCTCGGTGGTGAGCACCAGGACCGGCGTGGCGCGGCGTGTTTCGTCCTGCCGGACGGCCTGGATGAAGCCGAACCCGTCCATGCGCGGCATGTTGATGTCGGTCACGATCACATCGGGCGTTTCGGATGCCAGAACCTCCAGCCCGTGCAAGCCATCCTCCGCCTGGATGACCCGGAACCCCGCCGCCACCAGCGAATGGCGCAGCATATCCCGCATCGCCCGTGAATTGTCGACTGTCAGGATGGTCATGCTCATTTCTCATTCTCCCCGCACGCGGTTTCGGCTTGATGTGTCAGCTCTTCTGGTGACAGCCCCATGAGTTCCAGCGCGGCGGTGAAGTCTGCGGATGGAGTTCTGGAGCAGCAGGGTTTGCCCATCCGCCGCCCAGGCGGCGCGCGCCGCCAGCAGCACCTGCAAGCATTGAGCGCCCAGGCGCTGGACTTGTCCGGCACCCAGGGCAAGGTTTTGCCCGCGCCGCCGCAAGAGGCTGTCCAGCAGGGACGGGGCGGCAATGAGGTCGAGGACCGGCGGAAGCTCAAGAGACTCTGTCATGCCGTGATGATTTACGGAATCTCTTAATTTTCTCGTAAACGCGCGGCGTTTAATTCTGCTCCGGCGTCAGTACGGCCTCTCAACCGGCCAAGGCGGCTCCGGCGAGCAGCAGAACCGGCCCGGTGGGGGCAGCCTGGGCCACCGCTTGTGGCAGTTCGGCCAAATTGGCGCGGATGATCCGTTCATTTGGCAGGCTGGCCGATTCCACCGCCACCGCGGGCAGATCGGGCGAGGCACCGGCGGAAAGCAATTTCTCGACCAGCCCCGGCAGGTATTTACTGCCCATATAAACCGCCAGCGTGCCGCCCGCCTGGGCCAAAGCCGCCCAATCATGCGCCGGAAGGCCGTGCTCAGCCCCATGGCCGGTGATGATATGCAGCGAACGGGCGATATGCCTCTGGGTGAGGGAAAGCTGCAAACCCGCCGCGGCCGCCGAGGCAGCGGTGACGCCGGGGATCACCTCGAAGCCGATTCCAGCCTGGCGCAGTGCCTCCATCTCCTCCGTAAGGCGGCCAAAAATAACCGGGTCGCCGCCCTTCAGCCGCACCACCAATTGGCCGGTGCGGGCATATTCCACCAGCAGACGGCAGATTTCGGCCTGGGCGGTGGAGGCTTGGCCGCAACGCTTGCCGACATCCACGATCTCCGCAGCCGGGTTGATGAGCGCCAGAATCTCCGGACCGACCAGGCTGTCATGCAGCACCACCTGCGCACGGCCCAGCAGGCGCGCGGTTTTCAATGTCAGCAGATCAGGATCGCCCGGCCCGGCACCGGCCAGGAATACGCTCGCCATCTTCACCCCTTGGAATGAAGGCTGGTCTTTGGCCAAAGAGGCGCGAAATGCAAGACGGCGAATGTTTTCCGGCGCTACAGGACAACACTTTGAAAAAGCTACAAAAACTTTCTCAGGGCGGGCTCTTCTACAATAAAGCCGCCGTTTCGCGGCTTTTTAAAAAAAGCTGCACCAAAAACATCCACTATTTTAAAAGGATACTCTCAGGCTACCAGCTCGGCGCGTTCTTCATGGGTTCTGACGGGCGGCAGCTTGATGGCGGAGATCAGGGCACGAACCTCGTTGCGCGCGGCGATGTGGGAAAGGCCCATGGCGATGCCGACATTTGCCTCTTTCACATCCATCAGCGTAAGGCCGAGCAGATAAAGCTCGCGGAAAATCACGCGCTCTCCGAAGCCCTTCAGCGTACGAAAGCCGATGCGCTTGGCCAGGGTTTCCAGCGTCTCGCCGACATCGCGCTTATTGCGGGCCTCAACGGCGGCGAGGCGGTTGCGCATCACGATCCAGTCAATCTTGCCGCGGTCCCGGTTGAAGCGGTTCTTCCGCGCCTCCCACACCATCTCGGAATAGATGCTGGGCCTGATGATGTCGTGATTATCCGGCTCGACCTTCGCCAGCATGGAGAAATCGACAAAGCTGTCATTGATTGGCGTGATCAGCGTATCGGCAAAGGAATGGCCGTAGCGGGAGAGAAAATTATCCGTGCCGGGGCAATCCACAACGATCACTTCGGCCCCCGCCTCCACCAGCTCGGCCACGGCGCTATCGAAATGCTCACGCTCCTCCGCCTCGATTTCTTGGCGGGTATCCCGTTCCGAACGGTAGACGGGGCGGAATTCGGGCAAAGGCAGCTCAATGCCCTTGCTCTCCACATAGGTCTGCCGCGCCGCCAGCGTGCCGGCCAGCGTGCCCTGCCGCGCATCCAGATCCATGGCACCAACGCGGTAGCCATCGCGCAATAGCGAGATGATGATATGAATTGAGGTGGTAGACTTGCCGGAGCCCCCCTTCTCGTTCCCCAGCACGATGAAATACGGTTTTTGTGCCGCCTGCACCGTCATGACCTTAACTCTCCTGAACCACCAGACCGATTCGTAAGATAGCCGATCCCGCGATTCGCCCCAATGATTCATCTGTTAAGCGCGGCGCGGTGATCCGATATGGGGCAGAAAAGCCGCCAGCAAGCCGATCAGCGGCAGAAAAGAGCAGAGTTTGTATACCTCCGCGATACCATAATGGTCGGCCAGGACACCCAGTACCGCCGCCCCGATGCCGCCCATGCCGAAGGCCAGCCCGAAGAACAAACCAGACACGGCACCAACCCGCCCGGGCATCAACTCCGTCGCGTAGACGACGATGGAGGAGAAGGCCGAGGACAGCACCAGCCCGATGATCACGGTGAGCAGCACGGTAAGGTCAAGCCCGGCATAAGGCAGCGCCAGCGCAAAGGGTGCGACCCCCAGGATGGAGCCCCAGATAACCACTTTGCGGCCGATCCTGTCGCCCACCGGCCCGCCAATGACGGTGCCAGCGGCAGAGGCGGCCATGAAGGCGAACAGATAGAGCTGCGCATCCTGCACGCCCATATGAAAGCGATGCATCAGATAGAAAATGTAATAGCTGGTGAAGCTGGAGATATAGAAGAATTTGGAGAACATCAGCGCCAGCAGCACGCCTAGGGCAATCATGATCTGACGGCGGGGCAGCATTTCAGCGGTGGAAATATGGCGCGGCGCGCGTTTGGCATGGCCTTGCGCCTGGTACCAGCGCCCCAGGGCGGAAAGCACGGCGATCGCCCCCAGCGCCACAATGGCGAACCAGGCAATGCTGGAGCGCCCATGCGGCAAGATAATAAAAGCCGCCATCAACGGCCCTAGCGCCTGGCCGAAATTGCCGCCAACCTGGAAGACGGACTGTGCCAGGCCATGCCGGCCACCCGAGGCCAGCCGGGCGATGCGCGATGCCTCGGGGTGGAAGATGGAAGAGCCGATGCCCAGCAAGCCGGCCCCCAGCAGCAGCATGCCGTAGCTGGGGGCGAAAGCCAGTGTGATCAGACCGATCAAGGTGAAACCCATGCCGAAGGGCAGCGAGAAAGGCTGAGGTTTTTTATCTGTGAACAGCCCAACCAGAGGCTGCAGAAGCGAGGCGGTAATCTGGTAGGTGAGCGTGAGAATGCCGATTTGACCGAAATTCAGGTCAAACCCGCCTTTCAGGATGGGATACACGGCCGGCAGCAGCGATTGCAGCAGGTCGTTCAGCATATGGCAGAGGCTGATCGCCCCCAGCACAGGCCCTGTTGTGGCGGCGGCGCGTTCCGGCGCCGCGATGGTTTGACTCATGCGTCTGGATCCTCGCTCTGCGTCAGGCGCGAGAGCTGTTCTTGTATATGACCGTATCAAGCTTTATGCCGGTCAAATCCGGCCTACAACCGCAAGCAGGCCGAAAACTTACGAGACTGGGCCATGGTCTGGAATAGCCGCATTGAAATTCTCGAAGATGTCGCCAGGCCATTGCTGGCGCTGGGGTCGGATTACAAGGATGGCCATAGCATCCCCTTGCACCGGCATCGGCGCCATCAGCTTTTATTCGGTGCCGCGGGAACCGTGATTGTCACCACCCGGGGCGGCAGCTGGATGATCCCGCCCCAGCAGGGTATCTGGATTCCGGCCGGAACAGACCATGCGGTGCGCATGCTTGGCGATGTGCATATGCACAGCCTGTATCTGGAGCCGGAGGCGATTTCGGATATGCCAGCGGATTGCCAGGTAATGGGGATTCCCGCTTTCATGCGTGGATTGATGCGCGAGGCGCTGGACCTGCCCGCGGAATATGATCAAGGCAGCCGGGGCGGGGCCTTGATCGAGCTACTCCTGCATGAATTGCGGCGGCTGCCCGCTTTACCCCTCGGCCTGCCGATGCCCGCCGGCCACCCTGCCTTGCTGGCCCGCTGCCAGGCTTTTCTTGCCGCGCCGACGCCGCACGCCACCATCGATGAATGGGCTGCCTTGCTCAGCCTCAGCCGCCGTGCCTTTACCCGGCTATTCAGGCAGGAGACCGGGCAAAGCTTCGCCGCCTGGCGGCAACATGCGTGCCTGCACGCGGCCTTGCCAAGGCTGGCCGCCGGTGAGCCTGTAACCCGCGTGGCGCTGGACCTTGGCTACGATAACCCGGCCGCCTTCACATCCATGTTCAAGCGTTGTTTAGGGGTGCCGCCGCGCCATTATCTGCGGCGCGGCGAGATCAGCTAAGCTTCACGCGCGCCGCGAAAGTCATGAAGGCCGCGAGCGCCTTGCCCAAGAATTCCCGCGTGCCGGTATCGGCCAGCTTGCCGTCCTGGAATTTCTGCGCGGCACCGCCGATGAAAACTTCCGGCTGGCCGAGCAACTGCACATTCAGCACACCCAGCGTCTGGCGTAGCGGATATTGCGCCCGCGACGTGCCCAGCGCGCCCGGCGACACGCCGATGATGGCCGCCGGCTTGCCCGCGAGCGTGTTGGCCGGGCGGGAGGCCCAGTCAATGGCGTTCTTCAATGGCGCCGGGATGGAGGCGTTATATTCCGGCGTCGCGAAGAGCAAGGCATCGGCGGCGGCGATTTCGGCGCGTAGCCGTTCGACGGACGCGGGAAACTTGCCGTCCTGCTCCAGGTCCTGATTGATCAGCGGCAGATCGCCGATCCCGGCGATGGTGAGTTCATGCTCCGGCGGCAATAATTCGGCGGCGGCATGCAGCGCCGCCGTATTCCATGAGCCTTTGCGCAAGCTGCCGGAAATCCCCAGTATCTTCACGCTACCCCCTTACTTGCCGGTGAGAATACGCTCTACAAGCTGCTTCACCGTCGGGATGAAGCCGTTGGAATAGAACGGATCCGTGGCGAAGCGATGGGCGTTATGGCCAGCGAACATCAAGTTGTTATCCATCGCCGCCTCGTCTTCCGGCGCGGCGTGGGCGATGTCCTGCAATGTCTTCTGGATGCAGAAGCTGCGCGGATCGGCCTTCTTGCCGTTATCGAAAGTCGGTTCGTGCTGGGACCAGTTGGAGAAGCGGCATTGGCTGAGGCAGCCCATGCAATTCACCTGGTCCTCATGAATCTCGTTCGCCCTCTCAGGTGCGACGAAGATGAGCGTGGAATCAGGGGTGCGCAGCGCCTCGGTATAGCCACCATCCTCCCACTCCTTGGCGCGGGCATAATCGGGCGCGGTGAGATAGACGGGCCGTTTGCGCGCGCCCACCCCATACTCCACCAAATGCTCGCCCACCGGTTCGGGGCTGTAGGCCACCTGACGCTCGCTGCGGCCGCGCAGCTCTTTTATGAAATCGTTATTCACCGCCGAAGAATAGAAACCTGTGGGCGAGAAGCGGTTGAGGAAGACATCGCCGGGCTTGAGCTTCAGCAAGCGGTCCTTCCAACTTTGTGGAATCGGGCTTTCCCTGGTCAATAGCGGGCGGGTGCCGAATTGGAAGGCAATCGGCCCGATTTCAGGATTATTGACATAATCCTGCCATTCCTCCAGCGCCCAGACACCGCCAGCCATGATGATCGGCGTATCGTGCAAGCCGAATTCGCGCATCACCTTGCGCAGCGCGACGAGACGCGGATAGGGGCTTTCCGGCTTTTCCGGATCCTCGGAGTTGGACAGGCCATTATGCCCGCCCGCCAGCCACGGATCCTCATACACCACGCCGCCCAGCAGATCCGCGACCTTGGAATAGGCGCGCTTCCATAGGGCCGAGAAGGCGCGGCTGGAAGAGACGATGGGGTAGTAATGCACGTTGAACTTGGCGGCGATCTCGGAGAGGCGGTAGGGCATGCCCGCGCCGCAGGTGATACCGCTCACAATGCCCTTGGTGCGCTCCAGAATCCCGTTGATCACACGCTCGGCACCGCCCATCTCCCACAGGATATTGGCGTGGATGCGCCCCTTGCCTCCGGAGATGTCCCAGGCGCGCTTGGCTTGTTCAATGCCGCCCTCGATGGCGTAATTGATCAGCTCCTCATGACGGTCCCGGCGGGTGCGGCCATGATAAATCTGCGGGATCACATGGCCCTGGGCGTCGAAGCTGTCGGCATTTACGGCCGAAAACGTACCGATGCCACCAGACAGGGCCCAATGGCCGGAGCTGATGCCATTGGAGGCCGAAACACCCTTGCCTCCCTCAACCAGGGGAAGAATATCCATGCCACCCATGCGAATGGCGTTAATCACCGTCATATAAAAAACCTCGCAGCCGGGCCGTGCCCCTGCCGGAACACAACTTCATCTATCTCTATTACCAGATTGACACACGGCGTGAAGTGGTTTCGCGGTTTGGCCCAGCGCGGCTAAGCGTAATATAAGCCGCGGCATGGAGTTCAATTTCTCAGAAGCCGAGATCCAGCGTTATTCCAGGCACATATTGCTGCGAGAACTGGGCGGCACCGGACAAGCAAAGCTGAAGGCAGCGAAGGTGCTGGTGGTAGGCGCTGGGGGGCTTGGCTCGCCCTTGGCCTTGTATCTGGCGGCGGCGGGCATCGGCACCATCGGGCTGGTGGACGCGGATGTGGTGGAGCTTTCCAATCTGCAGCGCCAAATCGCGCATGGCACGGCCAGCCTGGGACAGCTCAAGGTGGACTCCGCCGCCGAGTCGCTGGCGCGAATCAACCCGTTGGTCACGGTGGTGCGGCATGCGGAGCATCTGGCCCCAGGGAACGTGGAGCGGTTGATCGCGGGTTATGATCTGGTTTGCGACGGCACGGATAATTTCACCACGCGATTCCTGGTGGCCGATGCCTGCGTGGTGGCGAAAAAAACCTTGGTTTCCGCCGCCGTGCTGCGCTTTGAGGGGCAAATTTCCACCTTCAAGCCACATGCGGGCGGCCCCTGCTATCGCTGCCTTTACCCCGAACCACCGCCTGAGGGGCTGGTGCCGCCTTGCTCGGAGGCCGGGGTGCTCGGGGCGGTGACCGGCGTAATGGGCGCCATGCAGGCTACCGAGGTGATCAAGGAAATAGCTGGGATCGGCCAGTCTCTCTCGGGATATCTGCTGGTCTGGGACGCCCTCGCCGCGGAATTCCGCAAGATCCGGCTTCGAAAGGACCCTTCATGCCCCGTCTGCGGCTGATCCTGCTGCTGCTGCCGCTGCTCTGCGCCGCGGCGCCTGACCCCGGCACCGGCCCTGGCCCTGGCATCGGCAGCGCCACGAAGCTGCCTGTGCCGCGTTTTGTCAGCCTGCGATCCGACAAGGTGAATTTCCGCGCCGGTCCCGGCTTCCAATATCCGGTGAACTGGATTTACCAGCGCGAGGGATTGCCCGTTGAAATTATTGGTGAATTCGACGTATGGCGGCAGGTGCTGGCACCCGATGGCGGCACTGGCTGGGTCCATGAGGCTACCATCCGCGCCAGGCGCAGCTTCTATGTCACCAGCGGCCAGGCTGCCCTGCGCAGCGGCCCCGGCCAGGGCGCGACCGTGGTGGCTTATCTGAAACAGGGCGTCTCCGGCGCGCTGCTGCGCTGCGACGCGGGCAGTGATTACTGCAAGGTGGCAACCAAATATGAAACCGGCTATCTGGCCCGCGAGGATTTCTGGGGCAGCTTTCCCGGTGAAGTGGTGAAGCCCTAAAAATTCGTCCAAAAAAGTTTTCCACAGAAAAGGACTCGGGAAAGCGCTGCTAGACATTGCCCGTCAGCCTGGCTGAAGCTACTGTATGTAGTAGCTTTAATAAGGAGGCCCACAATATGGAGTGGACAGACGAGGCAATCGCGCGCCTACGCACATTGTGGGCGGAAGGTTTGTCTACCGCTGAAATTGGCCGGCGGCTGAATATTTCCAAGAATGCCGTGGTCGGCAAGGCGCACAGGCTTAATCTGCCAGCCCGTCCCTCCCCCATCCGCCGCACAGCGGGAGACAGCGCACCGCGCCAGGTAACCCCAAAGCGCACCCAGGGTCCGACCTTGCCGCCACTCTCCGCATCGGTAAGCACGCCCGTACCGGTGCTGCGGGCGATTATGCCCACGCCGAAACCGCAGCAGCCGCGTACCACCCCCTGCTGCTGGCCCATCGGCGAACCGGGCAAGCCGAGTTTTCATTTTTGTAATGCCTCCGCTGTCGCAGGTAAGCCCTATTGCGAGGAGCACGCGGCCATTGCCTATGTCCGCGTGCGCGACAAACGCGAAGACGTGGCCTAAAAAAATCCGAACGCAAGAGGCCGGACGCGGTTGGCGTCCGGCCTTCCATTTTGAATTGACGCTGCAACGCAGCAAAAACTTTCCAATTGATCGTCCGTTTCAAATGCGCTTAGACTAAGCGTTGCCGGATAAAAATCCGGAGGAAATGACCCAAGCCCGTAAGTAAGGGCAAAGAAAGGCGTCGATATGGAAACGATTCAGGACAATAGCACCAACCAGGATACCACACCCCTCACCGGGATCGTGAAATGGTTCAACCCCGGCAAGGGTTATGGTTTCATCGCACCTGACCATGGCGGCAACGATATTTTCGTTCATATCAGCGCCGTGCAACATGCCGGGCTGCGCAAGCTGAACGAGGGCGAGCGGGTACGCTTCGCGCTTCAGCAACGCGAAGGCCGGGTTGCGGCGATTGGCATCGAACGGCTGCACTGACCCCTTCGGGCGCCAGACAGGCAAAACATCCAAGGCCAGGCGTGTCCGTTATGGACGCCCTGGCTTATTTATTTAAGGGCTCCGACCTGGCTGTTACCATATGTCATGGCAGGGCCGCGGAACTGCCGTTAAATAGGCGCCATGACGTTCGAAGCGCTGAAATTTCTGGATCTTCCCGCTGGCCTCGATGAAACCGGCGGCCAAGCACTGCCCCTTTACGCCGCAAGGCAGGATAACCTGGCCGATATTCTGTCCGATTTGCCTGAGGCGGCCGCCGCTCAGGCGACCCTGCTTGGTTTCGGCTGCGAAGCAGGGCGCGTTCTTCTCATCCCCGGAAAGCAGGGAATCTTAGCCGGTGCGGTGATCGGGCTGGGCAGCGGCAGCGTTGTTTCCGGCTTCGGCGCCGCCGCCACCGCCCTGCCAGCGAATACGCTGTGGCGGATTCAGGCCGGCAAATTTCCTGCCTTGGAGGCGGAGCTGGGCTTTCTACTGGGCGCCTACAGGTATCAGACCCAGAAAGCCAAAAAAACCTCCTTCGCCAGCCTCTCCAGCGTTTCAGCACGCAGCCGGATCGTCGCCGGCAGCGTTATGCTGGCACGGGAACTTATCAACACTCCCGCCAATCTGCTTGGCCCCGCCGAGCTGGCCGCCGCAGCCATGGACATCGCCGCGCGCTTCGGGGCAGAGGCGGAATGCGCGCGGGGCGAGGCGCTGGCCGCACGTTACCCCACCATCCATGCGGTCGGCGCCGGCTCAGACCGCTCGCCAGCTGCCGTGATCTTCCGCTGGCGGGGTAGCACCGCCGGTGAACAGGCCCCTCTTGTTTCGCTATGCGGAAAAGGCGTTTGTTTCGACACCGGCGGTTATAATCTGAAGCCCGGCACAGCCATGCGGCTGATGCGTAAGGATATGGGAGGTGCTGCCATTACGCTTGGGCTTGCCACCGCCATCATGGCGCTAGATCTGCCGGTGCGGCTCGAACTACGCGTTGGCTGCGTGGAAAACAGTGTCTCGGGGCACGCCATGCGGCCCTCCGACATTCTGCGCACGCGCGCGGGCATCACCGTTGAGGTTGGCGATACCGATGCGGAGGGGCGGCTTGTTTTATGCGATCTTCTCGACGAAGCCTGTGAAGCGCAGCCAGACTGGCTGATCGATATCGCAACGTTGACGGGAGCCGCGCGCGTGGCGCTGGGGCCTGATCTACCTGCCTTATTTTGTTCTGACAACGAAATGGCGGAAACAATTCTTTTCTCCGGCAGGCAAACTGGCGACCAGCTTTGGCGCCTGCCCTTGCATGACAGCTATGCCGCATGGCTCGAAACCCCTTTCGCCGACCTGAATAATGTTTCATCCAAGCCCTTTGCTGGCGCGATCACAGCCGCTCTATTTTTACAACATTTTGTTTCAAAACAAATTTCCTGGGCCCATATCGACACTTATGCGTGGAACGACAGCCCACGCCCCGGCAAGCCGGAGGGCGGAGAGGCGCAGACACTGCAAGCCCTGCTGACAGCGATCGAGCGGTTTGCAGACTGCCATTAGCATGGCGGTACGTTAATTCGCATCACACCAATTGGTTGTAGCGTTACAATCCTGAAATCTTCAGACTTACAAAAAGCCTCTGAATAGACTTCATTTTTAGAGAAACTATGCAGTTTTCAACCAGACGTTTCTATTCCCCTCTGTAACAAATCAGATTGAATTCTCACGGTTCGTTAGTGTTTCGGACAAAGATTTTTTCGATTTCATATTGAAGGGTTTTTGAAACTTCCTATAGTATCGTGTACTAATCGTTTACTTGATGAAAGACTTTAGCTTTTCTGAAAGACTAGAACGGTTTTTGCTATCTAAGGAATTACGACTATGGCCTCTCCACAACTTTCGTCTGACCAGTTGGTCGGTATTCTCCGGGACACCATCGTTTCGCTCGTGCGCCGCGATGGTGTTGATCTTTCCGCTCGTCAGCTCGGTGTGTTTCTGACCTGCTATCTGAACGAGGGCGGCCACACGGTGCGCGGACTGGCTCAGGAACTCAATGTTTCCAAGCCGGCCATCACCCGCGCGCTCGACCGTCTGACAGAGCTCGATTATGTCCGCCGCAAGGTTGACCCGTCTGACCGCCGTTCCGTTCTCGTGCAGCGTACGGTGAAGGGGGCTGCTTTTCTGCGTGAGACGCGCCATATTATGACCGATGCTCTCGCTGCCAATAAAACCGAAGCTGCCAGCCGCCGCGCCGCCAGCTAAATTAAGCCGCCGCTACGCTTTAAGCGTGACGGCAATATTTCTGGGATTAGCGCTGCTCGCGCCGGGTGCGGCACGAGCAGCCGAAATACCGCTCTCTGCGGATGATCAGGCTTTGGTCGCGCAGATCGAAGCCTATCTGAACGCGCAGAAGGGGCTGACCGCCAATTTCCTGCAGGTCACGGCGGATGGTTCCACCCGGACCGGCAAAGCATGGCTGCAGCGCCCCGGTAAAATGAGATTTGCCTATGATCCGCCAGACCCGCAATTACTCGTCGCGGGGTTTGGATTGCTGGTCTATCATGACCCGGATCTTGGCCAGACCACCAACATTCCGCTCAGCGCCACGCCGCTCGGCATCCTGCTGGCAACGCATGTCAACCTGGAATCGGCCGGCGTCTACGTCACCAATATCAACCGTCAGCCAGGCCAAGTGGATATTTCCCTCGTTCGGCGCGGCAAGGAAGCGGCTGGAACGCTCACCCTCTCCTTCGCCACGGACCCGCTGGAGTTGCGCGCCTGGGTGGTGACTGACGCGCAAGGCAAGCAGACCAGCGTGCATCTCTATGACATCGCACCTGGCGGGCCGTTCCCTGATTCGCTGTTCCAGTACAATGCTCCCAGCGAACCCTCCACGTCAGGGGGATAGGCATTCGCGCAGAAGCCTGTAGAACCCTTGGCATGAAATTGACCATCGCCACCTGGAACATCAACTCGCTGCGGCTACGCCAGGCGCATCTGCTCCGGCTGGTGGCGCAGTTGCAGCCCGATATCATATGCCTGCAAGAGACCAAGGTGCCGGATGAGTTGTTTCCCGAGGCCATCGCCACGGAGATCGGCTTTCCATATGTGCTGAAGCGCGGGATGAAGGGCTATAACGGTGTGGCTATCCTGTCCCGCCTGAAGCTGACCTTGGCAGAGAATACACCTGACTGGTGCGGCAAAAGTGACTGCCGGCACATCTCCGCAACAATCGAAACGCCGGGCGGGCCATTGACGATCCATGATTTCTACGTGCCTGCCGGTGGTGACATCCCCGACCGCGACGCCAATGAGAAGTTTGCGCATAAGCTGGATTTTCTAGGCGAGGCCAAGGTTCATTTCGCGAAATACAAACCCGCGCGCGCAGTGCTGGTGGGCGACTTGAACATTGCTCCGCTGGAACATGATGTCTGGAGCCACAAACAGCTTCTGGATGTCGTCAGCCATACGCCTGTCGAGATTGAAGCCCTGACTGCTTGGCAGGGGCAAGGCTTTTACGATGCTATACGGCATTTCGTGCCGGAGACTCAGAAACTTTATACATGGTGGTCCTACCGCAACCGCGATTGGGCGGCCTCCGACCGTGGCCGCCGGCTGGATCATATCTGGGTAACGCCTGATCTGGTTCCGGCGCTGAGCAGCCATGCGATTTTGCGAGAGGCACGCAATTGGGAACAGCCCTCTGACCATGTGCCCGTTGCGCTGACACTGGAAGTCTAGTCCGTCCTGTAAGTATCGCCGCTGTGCATGCCTCCCTGCTGGAAACGGAGGATGCGAAACCGCAATGGCAACGCCATACAATATGCGATCTAAAATGGTTCAGGAGCTTTGAGACTGCGTTCAGCGGAGCTCGCTGGCCAAGGAGTGTACTTGATGAGGACGTTTCTGCCCCCCGGGGCGATATTGCTCCTGGCGCTGATGGCCGGAGCCGGGCTGGCTGCCCTGACAGGCTGAACGGCTGCTCGGGCTTTTAGTTAAGCCCTCTGGCCTCGTATTCTTGCGCTTAATTTCAGGATTTAGGACGAGAGCGGATCATCCTGATTGGGTAATCCGCCAGCCGTTTTCCTCCGGCGCGCAATAAAGCGGTACGGCATTATGGGTAAGTCCCTCCTTCGGCAACCCCATCAGATCGCGGATCGCGCGGAATACCCCGCCATGCGCGACGATGAGCTGCGGGCCTTTTCCCGCGTACAGAACGCCGGCCAACGCCGCTTCCACGCGCGCGGTCAAGGTTGAAAAACTTTCCGCGCCATCGGGCGTGTAACGGCCCTCCAGCCATTCAGGAAACCAGGGCAGAAGCGGCTTACCCTCCATGCCGCCAAAGATCACCTCGCGCAAATCCGGCTCATAGCTGACCGGCACGCGCAGAAACTCGTTCACGATAGCCGAGGTCTCGCGCGTACGCAGCATGGGTGAGGAGACGATGGCCGCAATCCCCTGCCCCGCCAGCAATGGACCGGCACGCTCCGCCTGGGCACGGCCAGTGGCGTTCAGCTCGATATCCAGCGCCCCTTGGCTGAGCCCTGCTGCGTTGTAATCTGTCTCACCATGGCGGAGGAACCAGAAAGGAATGGCGGGCAGCGCCAAATCAGGCCAGCCCTTCGGCAGCCATGGCCCGCTGCACCGCCGGGCGGGCGCGCATACGCTCCAGATGCCCCGCGATCGCCGGGGGCAGCGTAAGATTTGCCCGGTTTGCCGCCCAATGCTCCAGGAAGAACAGCGCCGCGTCGGCAATGGAATAATCGCCCAGCAGATAGGCCTTCGCGCCAAGTGCCTGCGCCACCAGCTTCAACCCGGTTTCCACCGTGTCACGTCCTGTCTGCTGCACGGCAGGCTCATCGGCATTGGTGGGCGTGAAATTGCCGGGGCGGAAAACACGGGTAAAGCCCCGCATATGCACGGTGGCGATCATGTAATCCACCAGCTCCAGCACCCGCGCCTCACCCTCGATCGTTTGGGGAAGCAAATGCGACTCAGGGTTGGACTTCGCCACATACCAGGCGATGGCGGGCCATTCCGTCAGCAGCGTGCCATCGTCAAGCTGCAAGGCAGGCACCTTGGATTTCGGATTCAGTGAGACAAAGGGTTCCTTGTACTGGGCGCCGGCGGAGAAATCGACCTTCATCAACTCAAACGGCTTGCCGGTCTCCTCCAGAAGCACATGGATGCCGAGCGAGCAGGCGTTAGGTGAGTAGAACAGTTTCATGATGGCCCCCAGATGGTCCCGCCGCGTGACGTGACGCGGCTGCGCATAAAAGGCCTTAATACAACAGAAAGCCGCGCTCCAGCCCCCAGGGCCGGAACGCGGCTTTGCCGAAACGCGGCGCGTGTACGCTTAGTCGAACAGAGAGCTGACAGAGCTTTCCGTGGAAATCCGGCGCATCGCCTCGGCCAGCAGCGGCGCAATGGAGAGCTGGCGGATATTATGGGCAAGACGCACCGCCTCTGTCCCCATGATGGAGTCGGTGATGGTCATCATCTCGATCGGCGAAGCCGCGATACGCGCCACCGCGCCACCCGAGAGCACGCCGTGCGAGACATAAACCTCGACCGACTTGGCGCCATTGGCCAGCAGCGCCTCAGCGGCGTTGCATAGTGTTCCGCCGGAATCGACAATATCATCCACCAGGATGCAATGGCGGTCTTCCACATCGCCGATGATGTTCATCACCTCGGACACACCGGCACGCTCACGGCGCTTGTCGATGATCGCGAGGTCCGTGTTCAGCCGGCGGGCGATGATGCGCGCGCGCAGCACGCCGCCCACATCCGGAGAGACGATCATCGGGTTGCGGCCCTCGAAGCGCTCCTGAATATCGCGCGAGAAGAGCGGCGCGGCGGGAAGGTTGTCCACGGGAATATCGAAGAAGCCCTGGATCTGCCCGGCATGGAGATCCATGGTCAGCACGCGGCTGGCCCCGGCCTCGGTGATGATATTGGCCACCAGCTTGGCGGAAATCGGCGTGCGGGGGCCCGATTTACGATCTTGCCGGGCATAACCGAAATAGGGAATCACCGCCGTTACACGCCGGGCGGAGCCGCGCCGCAGCGCATCCAGCGTGATCAGCAACTCCATCAGATTGTCGTTGGTCGGGTAGGAGGTGGATTGGATGACGAACACATCCTCGCCACGCACGTTTTCATGGATTTCCACGAACACTTCCATATCCGCGAAACGCCGGACGGAGGCTTTCGCCAGCGGCAGGTTCAAACCAGCAGCGACAGCCTCTGCCAGGGGGCGGTTGCTGTTGCAGGCGACAATTTTCATGCGTGGTCTTCCCAGGAATTCTGCTGCGGCGCGGTGTAGCAACGGGGGGCCACAAAGTAAATTAAGCCGAGAGCTCCCGGGAGCGTTCAGTGGCCGCCTGGATGGCTGCCCTGAAAATTTTCGGCAGAGCGTCATCCGCGCGCAACAGTTTCAGCGCTTCGGCGGTGGTGCCGCCGGGGGATGTGACAGCCACGCGAAGCGCTTCAGGTGTCTCGGAAGAGGCGGCGAGCAATGCGGCGGAGCCAATTACCGTCTGCCGGGCCATGATCTTGGCGAGATCAGCGGGTAGCCCCTGGTCCAGCCCGGCTTGCTCCAGCAATTCCGTGAGTAGGAAGACATAGGCCGGCCCGCCCCCGGAAATGGCGGTAACGGGGTCCAGCATGCCCTCTTCCTCAACCCAAGCAACTTCGCCCACGGCAGCGAGCAGGCGGGCAGCGAGATCGCGCCGCGTGGGGGAAACGCCCGCGCCCGCGAAGGCCACAGTGATGCCCTGACGCACGGCGGCCGGGGTATTGGGCATGGCGCGGACGATGGCGGGAGCCCCGCCCAGCATGCGAGCCACCCCCTGTACGGTTTTGCCCGCCATGATGGAGATGAACAAAGCGCTATCCGCGAAGTGCCCATAGGCAGGCAGAGCGGCGGCAGCCATTTGCGGCTTCACCGCCAGCACCACGGCTTGCGGCGTGAAACCGGCGGGAAGCTGCGCGGCATCGGCCAGCACTGTCACATCCGGCCCGGCCAGGGCTTGCGCCCCTGGGGAGGGGTCCACCACGAAAGCCTGGGAAATGCCCTGCTCGCGCCATCCGGCGAGCAGGGCACTGCCCATGCGGCCACCACCGACGAGCAAAAGAGAAGGAAGAGCGGTCATGAGACCGCTCTAGAGCAACACCCGGCCAAATGGAAACATTCGGCCGGATAAAATCTATAATGCGCTCACGCTTCGCCAGCGCATTCCAGCATGGCGGCATCCAATGCCTCATCGGCGCTCTTGCCGCCCCAGAGCACGAATTGGAAGGCGGGGAAGAAGCGCTCACACTCGGTGATGGCGATGTCGATCAGATCCTCGATCAATTCCGCCGCCGCGCTGGGGGTGCCGCGCAGCAGCATGGCATGGCGGTAAACCGGCATGCCTGTCTCCTCATCCATGCCGAAATGGCCAATCCAGAGCCGCTCATTGGCCTTGGCCAGCAGCTCATAGAGCGCGCCGCGCTGCTTCGCCGGAGCCTTCATGTCGAAGGCGGCGGTGAAATGCATGACGGAAATCTCGTCAGACCAGCAGAAATACATGCCGTAATCGCACCATTTGCCCTGCGCCTCGGCAGCGAGGTCAGAGTCGGAGCGGCGGTCGAACATCCATTCATTCGCGGAAATGACCTGTTCCACCAGGTCGAGCGGGTTGGAGACGGTGGTTACGTCATCCTCGGCGTGAGCCAAACTGGGCATGCAAGGAGCCTCCTTGTCACCATGGAAAACCGGGGGAGACGGTTCTGACTTCTTGCACAGTGTTTCTCCCCACGACTCGGATTTTATTCAGTTTTGTGCGCTGCGTATATTAATAATGGGCTGTTACGCTTTGTTTCTGGCGGCTGTCACCGATCCGCCGCAATGGATTTTTAGGCGATCAACCCCATATATGGCCCGGATGCCTCAGGACTCCTAAACATGACTAAACTCTCCCTTATCCCACTGGCCTTGGTTGGCGGCCTTCTGCTGGCCCCGGCCCTGCCTGCTCTCGCACAAGACCAAGGCCCGACGCCGCGCCAGATTCAGGCTCTCATCGATAATGGCCAGGACGGCCAGGCGGTGCAGGCGCTGAAAGGCGTGCTCGCCCAGCGCCCGGATAGCGGCACGGCCTGGTATCTGATGGCCGAGGCGCAAGATGCGCGCGGCAATGAAAACGCCGCCGCGCAGGCTTTGGCCAAAGCCGACCAGTACGCGCCCGGCCTGCCCTTCGCCGACCCGCAAAAGGCCGACGCCTTGCGTGCCCATATTAATGGCGGGCTTTCCGCTTCCGGCGCGGCCCACTCGGCAGGCGGGTTCAGCCCGGTTCTGCTGGTAATCGGCGGGCTGGTGCTACTGTTTATTCTGCTGCGCCTGTTCTCCGGCTTCCGCCGCGGGGCGATGAACCCGGTCTACCGCCCTTATCCCGGCAACCCCAATGCGCCTTATGGCGGGTATGGCCCGAACGGCCCCAACCCCTATGGCCCGGCAGGTTATGGCCCCGCGGGCGGCGGACTCGGCAGTTCCATCATCACCGGCCTGGCGGCGGGCGCTGGATTTGCGGCGGGTGAGCGGATCGTGGATGGCATGATGGGCGGCCATGACGCCCAGGCTGCACAGCCGCAGCAGGATTTCACACCGGACCGTGACGACGGACTGATGGGCAACCCCGGCTGGGACGACGGCAGCGGCGGCAGCGACGATCTGAATAATAATAGCTGGTAAAAAAGAGCCGCTTTTTTGCAAAAAAGCGGCGCAAAAAAATCTTAAAATCTGGCTTGGAAGCCTTTGCTCCATGGGCTGCCTCGGCCGCCCATGGAGTTGCGTTTTAAGGCCTTAATGTCAGAAGCCTTTGGCCGCGCTTTTTCAAAAAGCGGGATTTCTTCCGCTTAGACCTTACGCATGAACGGGCCATAATAGCGGCCCGTGCCGCCCAGCTCCGCCTCGATACGAATAAGCTGGTTGTACTTGGCCGTACGGTCAGAGCGCGCCAGCGAACCGGTCTTGATCTGCCCGCAATTGGTCGCCACCGCGAGGTCAGCGATGGTGGAATCCTCGGTCTCGCCGGAACGGTGGGACATCACGGCGGTATAGCCGGCGCGGTGCGCGATCTCCACCGCTTCGAGCGTCTCGGTCAGCGTGCCGATCTGGTTCACCTTCACCAGGATGGAGTTGCCGCGTGCCAGCCTCGATGCCCCGGCGCAGGCGCTCCGGGTTGGTGACGAAGAGATCATCGCCGACCAGCTGCAGCTTGCCGCCCAGGCGGTCGGTAAGCGCCTTCCAGCCTTCCCAGTCATCCTCCGCACAGCCATCCTCGATGGAGGCGATGGGATAGCGGGCGGCGAGATCGGCCAGATAATCGATCATCTGCCCGGCATCGAATGTCTTGCCCTCGCCTTCGAGGTCGTAGATGCCGTTCTTGAAGAACTCCGTGGAGGCGCAATCCAACGCGAAGGTAATATCCTCACCCGGCCTGTAGCCCGCAGCCTCGCAGGCCTTGGCGATGAAGCCCAGCGCCTCATCGGCAGATTTCAGGTTCGGCGCGAAACCGCCCTCGTCACCCACATTGGTATTGTGCCCTGCATCGTGAAGCTGCTTCTTCAGCGTGCTGAAAATCTCGGCGCCGATGCGCACCGCCTCGGCGATGGAAGAGGCGCCAACGGGCTGGATCATGAATTCCTGGATGTCGATCGGGTTGTCGGCATGCTTGCCGCCATTCACGATGTTCATCATTGGCACCGGAAGGGTGCGGGCGGAAACGCCGCCGATATAGCGGTAGAGCGGCAAACCGTTATCCACGGCCGCCGCCTTGGCCAGCGCCAGGGAGACGCCAAGCATGGCATTGGCGCCGAGGCGCGCCTTGTTCGGCGTGCCGTCCAGGTCGATCAGGATATTATCGATGCCGATCTGGTCTTCTGCGTCCAGCCCGCCGATGGCGTCCAAAATCTCGCCCTCGACAGCCTGCACGGCCTTCAGGACGCCCTTGCCGCCATAGCGGGATTTGTCGCCGTCACGCAGCTCCACGGCCTCATGCGCGCCGGTGGAGGCCCCGGAGGGAACCGCCGCCCGGCCGAACGCGCCGGATTCCAGCAGCACATCCACCTCGACCGTCGGGTTACCCCGGCTATCGAGAATTTCACGAGCGACGATATCGGCAATGGCGGTCATGGACAGCTCCTATGGTTGCTGCCGCGAGGTAGACCACCCCCCGCGCCGGTGCAAGACGCCGCTATCAGGCGGCGGTAAGCTGCAGCGGCGCTTCCAGCGCCCCGGTGGCCAGGCGGTAATTGGCCTGGTCCGCGAACACCGCCCGCAAAAGCTGGTTATTCAGCCCGTGGCCGGTACGGTTGCCTATGAAACGGCCGGAAATAGGCGCACCAGCGAGATAGAGATCGCCAATCACGTCCAGCAGCTTGTGGCGCACGAACTCATCGTCGAAGCGCAGCCCCTCGGGATTCATGATCTTTTCATCATCCACCACCACGGCATTGGCGAGCGAACCGCCACGGGCGAGCCCGGCCTTGTGCAGCGCCTCGATCTCGCCGCGCAGGGTGAAGGTGCGCGCCCTGGCAATTTCCGCGGCAAAGCCATCAGTGGAGAGGTGGAAATGATAGGCCTGGGCGCCAATGGCCCGGGCCTGGAACTCAATGGAAAGGGACATATCGAACCCTGTGCCGCCATCCTGATGCGGGCGAAGCTCAGCGAACGCGCCGTTCTGCTCGACGCGCACCGGGCGCAGAATTTCCAGGATCGGGCGGGCACCGCCATGCTCCACCACCCCCGCGCTTTCGACGAGGAACAGGAAGGGAGCAGCGGAACCGTCGAACACCGGCAGTTCCGGCGCGTCCACTTCGACGATTAGATCATCCACGCCAGAAGCCGCCAGAGCGGCCATGAGATGCTCAATGGTACCCACCTTGGCGCCGCCCAAAGAAATCAGCGTGCAAAGCCGGGTATCGGTCACGTTGTCGAAACGCGCGGGGATATCCACGCCGAGATCGGTGCGGCGGAACAGAATACCGGTATTCAGCAATGCCGGGCGCAGCGTAATGCGCACATCCGCGCCGCTATGCAGCCCGTGGCCAACCGCTGAGATCGGCGCTTTCAGGGTCCGGCGGGGAACAGCGTCGAGCTGAACCATGCTGTACCTGTCACGCAAAGACGACATGGGAATCCTGTCCATTCATAACTTCTTAAATTTAAACGCCGCAGCGCAGCACGGCCAATAAATCATTATTTCTGATTATGTCGCCATAACCGATTGTTTTTTAAATAAATTACTAAACGGAAACCTTGTTTATGCCATCCTGTCCGCAAGGACTTTCCGCTTGTTCCAGCCCCCGGCGCATGCTCAGCTTGCGTAACAACCATGGGAGCGAAAGGCCGTGATCGTCGTAACAACGGAAAATGTCGCAGGGTACAGAACCCGGCAAACTCTGGGGCAATGTTTCGGCGTGGTGGTGCGCAGCCGGGGGCTGGGCGGCAACATGATGGCCGGGCTACGCTCCATCGTGGGCGGGGAGATCAAGGAATATACCTCAATGCTGGAAGAGGCACGCCGCCATGCCGTGGACCGCATGGTGGCCAATGCCACCATGATGGGCGCCAACGCGATCGTGATGATGCGCTTTGACTCCTCCGAAATGGGGCAGACAATGAGCGAGATCGTCGCCTACGGCACCGCCGTCGTATTGGAGCCCGCCTGACCATGTTGCGCGCCGTGGTGCTGGCTCTCGGCCTGCTTTGCTGCGCGGGCGGGGCGGTGGGGCTGGCACTGGGAGCCGGGGGCGGGATGTTCGGGCCACTGATCCTGGGCCTGCTGATATTGGCGGGCACGCTATTTGAGCGGCATTACCACGGAAATCTCACCGCACCTCCCGGCCTCGGCTGGGAGCGCACGGAAGAGAGCTTCAAGGATTCTTCCACGGGCGAGATCCTGGAAGTCTGGTACAATCCACATAACGGCCAACGCCGCTACGTCACCCGCCAATAAAAAAGCCCCAGGCCGGAAGCCTGGGGCTTTACCACGGAGAGAGTTGCGGTTTTTTACTGGTTGCGGCGCAGGAAGGCGGGAATTTCCAGCCCCACCTCGTCCATCTGTGCCTGGCGCACGGCAGCACGCGGCGCCTCCTGAGATCTCCATCGCCGGTTCCTGCCGGTGGTGCTGCTGCGGCGCCGGAGCCGCAGCCTTATGGGCACCGAACCCGAATACGGATTTGAAGATGCTGCCGGTCTTGGGCGGCTCGGGCGCGCGCACCGGCGTGGGGGCCGGGGCCATGGAGGCGGGACGCAGCGGGGCAGCCTGGCGCGGCGCGGCAGGGGCTTCCATGGCAAGCGGCGCCTCTGCGGCAGCCGGAGCAGGCTCGTGGCTGCGCTCGCCAAATGCCTTGGATACCAGCGGCGCCGCCGGAGGCTCGGGCACGTAACCAGCCGGGCGGGCAGACCCGGCGGCAGCGTGCTGCTGGACATTCTGCGTCGCCACGGCCTGCACGAAGTTGTTATTCTCCACGCCGCCATTCACCACTTTCAGGTTCGGCATGGAAAGCGGCATGGAGTCGATGCCCGTGGCCACCACGGAGACGCGGATACGGCCAGACATCGTCTCGTCCAGCGACATGCCAAACATGATGTTGGCGTCGCTATCCACCTCTTCGCTCACGCGGTTGGCCGCCTGGTCGATCTCGAACAGCGTGACATCGGTACCGCCAGTGATGTTGATCAGCAGGCCGCGGGCACCTTTCATGTTGGTGTCCTCAAGCAGCGGGTTGCTGATCGCGGCCTCGGCGGCACGGATCGCGCGATCCTCGCCCTCGGCCTCGCCAGTGCCCATCATCGCCTTGCCCATCTCGCGCATCACGGAGCGCACGTCGGCGAAGTCCAGATTCACGATGCCGGGCATCACCATCAGGTCGGTGACACCGCGCACGCCCATATAGAGCACGTTGTCGGCCATCTCGAAAGCCTCTTTCCAGCCGGTGCGCTCATTGGCGACCTTGAAGAGATTCTGGTTCGGAATGACGATCAACGTATCGACATAGGCCTGCATCTCGATGATGCCTTCCTCGGCGGCGCGCATGCGGCGCTTGCCTTCGAACGCGAACGGCTTGGTGACCACGCCGACGGTGAGAATATCACGTTCGCGCGCCATGCGCGCGATCACCGGCGCAGCACCCGTGCCCGTGCCACCGCCCATGCCGGCGGTGATGAAAACCATATGCGTGTTCTCAAGATGACGCGCCAGCTCATCGGCGGCTTCATCGGCGGAGAGTTTACCGACATCCGGGCGGCCGCCCGCGCCATTGCCTTGGGTGAGATGCGGGCCGAGCTGAATGCGCTTCTCGGCCAGCGAACGCTGCAGCTGCTGCGCGTCCGTGTTCGCAACCACGAACTCCACGCCAGGAAGATTCATCTGGATCATGTTGTTCACGGCATTGCACCCACCGCCGCCGACGCCGAACACGGTGATGCGAGGCGTGAAATCCGTATGGGTGGGTTTATCAACCGATAAATGCAAAACCATGAGCTTCTCTCTCCTTGAACAGCATCGGTAAAGAACGCGCCGTTTTCATGTCAAACACGATTTTTCAGAAAATCGACGAAGCGGCTGAACCAGCCATGGCTGCGCTCCGCTTCGAAGTTGATATCCTGCATCGTCTGGCCATCGCCGGTGGCGAATGCAAGCAAGCCGACAAGTGTGGCGAAATTCGGCGCGCCCGCTGCATCCGGCAGGCCGATGATGCTTACCGGATGCCCCTGGCGCACGGGGCGTTCCAGAATCTGCGAGGCCAGATCACGCACACCGCCAAGCTGCGAGGCGCCGCCAGTGAGCACCACGCGGCCATTGCCAGCACGGCCCAGCCCCGCCGTCTCCAGGCGGTCCTTCACCATTTCGAATATCTCTTCGAGTTGCGGTTTGATGCAGGAGATAAGGTGCGAGCGAGGCACTTGCGCGATCTGATGCTCAGCCTCACCCACGGAAGGCACGGGCAGAAGCTCGCGCGCATCGTCAGGCGAGGAATGGCAATTGCCATACAACGCCTTCAGCCTTTCCGCATGCGCGAGAGGTGTGGATAGCCCCATCGCGATATCGGCCGTGACATGATTGCCGCCGACGGGAATTTGCGCCGTATGCAGCACCTGACCTTCGAAAAACACCGCCAAGGTGGTGGTGCCGCCGCCCATGTCGATCACCGTGGCGCCCAACTCGCGCTCATCGCGCACCAGGGCCGCCAGCCCCGCCGCATAAGGGGCCGAGACCAGTGCCGCAATATCCAGCTCGCAGCGGGACAAACAAGCGGCGAGGGTACGAAGCGCCGTGCTGCTGCCATCCACCACATGCAACTGCGCCGTCAGCGTGTCGCAGAACAACCCGCGCGGGTCGGTCACGCCCGGTGTTTCGTCGGCGGAGAAGCTGAGTGGCAGGGCGTGAATTGTCACGCGGCCTTCGGTGGTGGCGCGCGCCCGCGCCTCACGCACCACGCGGCGGATATCATCCGTGTTCACCGCGCGGCCATCGACCGGCCATTGCACATTGAACAAACGCGATTCCGGCTGGCCGCAAGAGAGATTTACATAAACGGATTTCAGCCGCAGATCCGCCATATCCTCCGCCGCGCCAACAGCGGCGCGAATGGCGCGCTCCGCCTCGTCGAGATCAACGATGCCGCCAGATTTGATGCCCCGGCTCTTCTGCCAGCCAAAGCCCAGGGCGCGCAGGCGGCCATCTGATTCCGCGCGGCCGATGAGACAGGCGATCTTGGTGGAACCAATATCCAGAACCCCGAAAGGGCCGGATTTGACATTGCGGTTACGCGGCGCTTCGTCCGGTGGCGGTTTCAACCCGCCATCCAGCACTGGCGGGCGGCGCGTCATGCTGTTCATTGTCCCTCCTGCCGCTTATCGGATTTGTTTTTCTTCGAATCGGGGGGCGGCGGGATCACGTAAGGCCGTACCACCATCCGCCCAGCCTGGCGCAGATCAATCGCCTCCACCGGCCGGTCGAGCAACTGCATGGAAGACTGCAGAGAAGCAAGCTGCGCGAGCGCACCAGCATCATTCCCCACGGGCAGCTTCACCACCGTCTGGTTCTTCAGGATCAGGTTCCAGCGCAGCCCGTCCACACGCTCCGCCGCCACCACATGCGAGAGCACGCTGGGCTCAGCCTGCAACTCCGGGATCAGCGTGCTGGCCTGCTGCGGCGCATCGGCACCGGAGAGCAGCAGCAGCGAAGGCTGACGCTTCTTGGCCGCCGCCGCATCCTGATCGGCGATCACGTCGCCCTTCTTGTCGATGAGCTGAAACACCACCTGGCCGTTCTGGACTGTCTGCCAGACGGCATAGACATCGCGTTCGGTGATGTTGATCACCAGCGTACCGGGCAGAATACGCTCCACCGTAGCGGATTGCACCGGCCCCAGCGCCTGCACCCGTTGCTGGATGCCGTTCAGGGAAAATCCAAAAGTCGGATCTCCCTCCTTCACACCGATGGCCTGGGCGAGGGCCGCTGCGTCGGTCGTCACCGCGCCATTAGTCTCGATCCTGGTGACGCGGAATCCAATCCCGGCCAGCGCATCGGCCAGCAGGCCAGGTTGCACCACGCGGGAAGGTGCCGCGGGGGCGACGCGCACCGTGGCGGCCTGGGGCAGTGCAATATGCGGCGCGCTGGGCAGGCTGCGCACCAGTTCACCCCCCACCATCAGCACCGCGGCAGCACCCAAAATCCACAGGCCAGGCCTCAGAACTCCGCCGTACGCGCCGGAAGAACAAAGTGCGCTGCGTCAGCCGGTCCTGCGGGGGGACGGGCTTGCGCGCGCGCGTGCTGCGCGGGCGGGTGGACGCGGCGATCGGGCGTTCCAGCGTTTCTACACGCGGCATGCGGCCCTCTCCACCATCCAGGCGCAGAGTGCCGGGAAATCCATGCCTTCATGCGCCGCCTGCTCGGGCAGAAGGGAGGTCGCGGTCATGCCCGGCTGGGTGTTCACCTCCAGCAGGATCAAGCGGCCTGTCTCCTCATCATAGCGCAGATCCGCGCGCGAGGCCCCACGGCAGCCCAGCGCCCGATGCGCCGCCACCGCAATCTCCTTGGCGGATTTGGCGACATCGGCGGGCACTTCCGCCGGCAGCACATGGCGCGAACCGCCGGCGGCATATTTGGCGTGGTAGTCATAGAATTTCTCGGAGGGCAGAATTTCCGTGACGGTCAGCGCACGGTCTTCCAGTACACCCACGGTCAGTTCCCGGCCGGGGATATATTGCTCCACCATCGCCGGGCCAAATTGCCAATTGGCGGCAATTTCGGCGCGGTGGTTATCGCCATTCTTGACGATGGACACGCCAACCGACGAGCCCTCGTTCACCGGCTTCACCACATAAGGGCGCGGCAGCGGATCATGCTCCACAAGCTCGGCAATTTCGATGATCTTATGCGGTGCCACCGGCAGCCCGGCGGAGGCGAACAGGGCTTTCGCGGCGGCCTTATCCATCGCCAAGGCCGAAGCGCGCACGCCGGAATGTGTGTAAGGCAGGCCGATATAATCCAGAACGCCCTGAATGGTGCCATCCTCACCGAAACGCCCATGCAGCGCATTGAACACGGCATCCGGGCGCGGGGTGAGAGCCGCCAGCAGCGCCCCCAGATCCTCACTCACCACAACCGGCGTCACCTCATAGCCTGCCTTGCGCAACGCCTCGCACACCTGCGTGCCGGAATTGAGCGAAACCTCCCGCTCGGACGACATGCCGCCCATCAACACCGCTACACGCATCATGCAGGCACTCCGATCCGTTTGATTTCCCAGCGCAGGGCCACGCCGGATTTTTTCTCTACCCGCCGCCGCACTTCTTCACCCAGCCCCTCTAGCTCGGAAGCCGTGGCGCCACCGAGATTCAGCAGAAAATTACAGTGCAATTCCGAAACCTGGGCATTGCCCAGCTTAAGGCCGCGGCACCCGGCGGCATCGACCAGCTCCCACGCCTTCTGCCCCTCTGGATTAGCGAATGTGGAGCCGCCAGTGCGGGCGCGCACGGGCTGGGTGGCCTCACGCTTGCTCTTGATCTCCGCCATGCGCGCGGCAATCAGCGCTGGCTCGCCCGGCTGGGCGCGCAAACGGGCGCGCACCACCACGGCATCAGCGGGAAGGCTGGAATGGCGGTAGGAAAGCTCCAGCTCCTGCACGCAAAGCCGCCTCAGCTCGCCGGAACGGGTCACGATCTCCGCCCAATCCAGCACGCCCGCCATGTCGCCGCCATAGGCGCCGGCATTCATCGCTACCGCACCGCCGATGGTACCGGGAATGCCCGACAGAAACTCCAGCCCCGTCAACCCCGCCGCCGCCGCGTGCTCGGAAACCGTAATATCCAGCGCGGCCGCACCGGCGGTAATCCCATCCGCCTCGATCTCAACCTCGCTAAAGCCGCGCGCCAGCTTGATGACGACGCCATTAATGCCGCCATCGCGCACAATGAGGTTGGACGCCGCGCCGATCACCGTTACCGGCATTTCCAACGGCAGATCGCGCATGAAACCGCACAGATCCTCGGCATCGGCGGGACGCAGCAAAAACTCCGCCGGGCCGCCGACGCGGAACCACGTCATCGGCCCTAGCGGCTCTTGCTCTTTCAGCCGCCCACGCGTGGCGGGGATCGTGCTTGCCATCATCGCCGCGCTCCCGCCGCCCGGGCCTGGGCCTGCAGATCGCCAAGCTGATGCGGCAACGCCGCCGCCCATTGCGTGATGCTGCCAGCCCCCAGGCACACCACATAATCGCCATGGCGGGCGATGGCGTGCACCATCTCCGGCAGATGCGAGGGATCGGCCATCGGCACCACGGAGCGATGACCGCGCGCGCGCAAACCTTCCACAAGCGCCTCTTTGCTCACACCCTCGATCGGCTGCTCGCCAGCCGCATACACATCCGCGACAATGACGGTGCCTGCATCGTTCATGCAGGCACAGAATTCCTCGAACAGGCTTTGCAGCCGTGTGAAGCGGTGCGGCTGCACCACGGCAATCACGTCCCTGGCCCCAGCCTGGCGCGCGGCCTTCAGCACCGCCGCGATCTCCACCGGGTGGTGGCCGTAATCATCGATCACGGTTATGCCACCCGCCTCGCCCGTTTTGGTGAAGCGGCGCTTCACGCCCGCGAAATTGCCGAGCGCGGTTTTAATCTGCTGCTCGTCAACTTCCATCTCCAGCGCCACGGTAATGGCCGCCAGCGCGTTCTGGACATTATGATTGCCCAGCATCGGCAGCTTGAACGGGCCAACACGCCGCGCCCGGCCGGTGATGCGGTCCGAGATACGCACCTCAAAGGTCGCGCCGTCCTTGGAGGAAATAATGCGCTCCGCCCGCACATCCGCCTGCGGCGAGAAGCCGTAAGTGATGATGCGGTGATCCGAAAGATCTGGAATCATCTGCTGCACGGCGGGATGATCGACACAGAGCACCGCGAAACCATAAAAGGGAATGTTGGAGATGAATTGCCGGTAACCGGCTTCCATCGCCTCCTTGGTGCCCCAATGGTCGAGATGCTCCGGGTCCATGTTGGTGACGATGGCGATCACCGCCGGCAGGCGCAGGAAGGAACCGTCCGACTCATCGGCCTCCACCACCATCCACTCGCCGGAACCAAGCCGCGTGTTGGAACCATAGGCATTGATGATGCCGCCATTGATCACCGTAGGATCAAAACCCGCCCCTTCCAACACCGCCGCCACCAGTGAGGTGGTGGTGGTCTTGCCATGGGTGCCCGCGATGGCGACAGACCATTTCAGGCGCATCAGCTCGGCCAGCATCTCGGCCCGGCGCACCACGGGAATCAGCTTGGCGCGGGCTGCCACGACCTCGGGATTATCCCTGGGCACGGCGGTGGAAATCACCACTACCTGGGCCTGCCCCAGATTTTTCGCATCATGGCCGATCGCCACCTGGATGCCGTTGGCGCGCAAGCGCTGCACATTGGCGTTCTCGGAAAGATCCGAGCCCTGCACCTGGTAACCCAGCTCATGCAGCACCTCGGCGATGCCGGACATGCCGATACCGCCAATGCCGACGAAGTGAATCGGCCCGATGGAAAGTGGCAGCGCCCTCATGCCTTCACCCTTTCCTGCACGAGATCCGCGAGGCGCGCCGCCGCCCGTGGCTCACCAAGCTGCGCCGAAGCCGCCGCTACTTTCGTCAAACTCTCAGGATTTCATCAAAAAAGTCTCAATCTCTTTCGCAAAAACTTCCGGTGTCAGCCCCGCCTGGTCCAGCCGCAGCGCACCGCCATGCGCGGCCAGCGCATCGGCATTGGCACGCTGATGATCATCGATGGCGCCCGGCAGCGGGATGAAAATGGCGGGGCGGCCGGCCACCGCGATCTCCGCCACGGTGGAAGCCCCCGCACGGGCAATGACGAGATGCGCGCGCCGCAAAAGCGTGGCGACATCGGTGAAGAACGGCGAAAGCTCCGCCTCGATCCCGGCCTCTTTCAGCACATGCCGTGCCGCCTCGATGTCATCGGCGCGGCATTGCTGCGTGACATGCAGGCGGGCACGCAAAGCCTCCGGCAACAACGTCAGCGCCGCCGGAACCAATGTGGAAAATACTTTCGCGCCCAGAGAGCCGCCGACAACCAGAAGCTCGATCCGCTCACCCGGCGCCGCATAGCCCTGGCCATAGAGCTCGGTGATCGCGGGGCGGACGGGATTACCTACCACCACACTGTTCACATGTTCAGGCAAACGCAGC
This sequence comes from uncultured Pseudomonadota bacterium, assembly GCA_963794625.1. Classification (GTDB taxonomy): domain Bacteria; phylum Pseudomonadota; class Alphaproteobacteria; order Acetobacterales; family Acetobacteraceae; genus Acidocella. The sequence continues at coordinate 578,907 of CAWCEU010000008.1, read as the reverse complement.
GTGTTGGCGAAGTTCAAGGCCAGCAGGTCGGCAAAGCGGCTTAAGAACCGATTAGCCCGGCCCAGCACTGCATTCTGCTCATGCAGCACCACCAGCGGCTTCGCGCTACCCATCGTCGCCGCGGCCAGCACCGGCGGCACGGAGGGATAACCACCGAACGCCACCACAACGCTTGGCTTCAGCCCGCGCAAAATCCCCCGCGCCTGCACCACGCCCTGCGCCAGCGCCAGCGCCCCCTTGGCCGCGCGGGAAAACCCGCGCCCGGCCAAGCCAGCGCCCGCCACCACATGTTTTTCGGTCCGCGCAAATACGGGCGAGGCCAGCCCGCCGGAGCGCGCATCCGTCAGCAGCACCACGCGCTCACCACGTTCCAGCAGCTCCGCCGCCAGCGCCTCGGCCGGAAAGAAATGCCCGCCGGTTCCGCCAGCGGCGATGACGATCGGCCGGTGCGCTTGCGCCCTCATTGCGTGTCCCCCGCATGGCGTTTGCGCGTAAGCGCCAGCAGGAATCCCATCTGAATGGAAATCGCCAGCGCCGAACTGCCGCCATAGGAAATGAACGGCAGCGTCATGCCCTTGGTGGGAATCAACGAAAGCGAGGAGGCCATGTTCACGAAAGCCTGCAGCCCGAACCCGGCAATCAACCCGCCGCCCGCCAGCACCACGAACAAATTGGGCTCGGCCAGCAGCCGCACGAATGCCCGCAGCACGATGGCGGCGAACACCGCGATGATGAAGGCGCAGAAAAACAGCCCGAACTCCTCACCCGCCACGGCGAACACAAAGTCAGCCCGCGCATCCGGCAGGAAGTGCTTCACCTGCCCCTCACCCGGCCCCAGCCCGAACATGCCGCCATTGCCAAAGGCCATCAAAGCCGTCTGCGCCTGGCTGCCTTTCGGCGGATCGATGAACATCATCACGCGCATATGCACATGGCTGATGAAGAGAAAGGCGTAGATACCCGCCAAGGCCAGCACCACCACGGCGACCGCCACCCATTTCATCTCCATCCCGTCCAGATAGAACTGGGTGAACACGACCATGGTGAACAGGAAGGTCATGCCGATATCAGGCTGCATCTTCAGCAGCGCGGCAGTGATGAGATACACGCCAAACGCCGCACGCTTGCCAGGAAACCCAGGTGTACGGCGGGATTCAGCGATGCACCAGCCGGTGATGATGATGAAGGCGGGGCGTAGGAACTCAGAGGGCTGAATGGTGAAGCCAGGCAGCGAGAGCCAGCGCTTGGCACCATCCACTTCGGTGCCGTGCAAAAGGGTGAAGGCGGTAAGCAGATAGAACGCAATGCCCATGCCAAGAGCCGCCAGCTTCACCTGCCGCAGATTGAGCATGGACATGAACAATATCGTCAGCCCGCCAAGCACCAGAAAGCCGATCTGCTTGATCATCGCCAAGGTGCGCGGGTCGGTGATATGGGCGGAAAGCCCCGGCGAAGCCGCCAGCGCCAGCACATAGCCAATACCCAGCAGCACCGCGAGCGCCATCAGCGTCACGCGGTCCACGCTCCACCACCAGCGTCCGACGAGAGAGGTATCAGCTCGCGAAAGCTGCGGCATTATTCGGCTCCCTCTTTCGCCAGCACGGCGAAGCGCTCGCCGCGCGCTTCAAAATTCGGAAACTGGTCGAAACTGGCCGTGGCGGGAGAAAACAGCACAACACCGCTGCCCGCCTTCGCCGCCGCAAAGGCCGCCGGCACGGCCTTTTCCAGCGTGCCGACATAGTCATTCGCCACCCCGGCCTCGCTCAAACGCCGGGCAAAAGCCTCGCCATCCTGGCCGATCAGGAATGCTTTCTCGATACGTGGAAATAGCGGCGCTAGATCCTCAATACCGCCCGCCTTGGCTACCCCGCCCGCGATCCAGACGAAATGCTCGAACACGCCCATGGCTCGGCTGGCCGCGTCCGCATTGGTGGCCTTGCTGTCGTTAATGAAGCGCACACCATCGCGCACCGCCACTTCCTGGGCACGATGGGCAAGGCCGGGGAAGGTTTGAATGCCCTCTTCAATGGCTGCCTCAGGCACGCCCAGCGCACGGGCCAAGGCGGCGGCGGCCAGGGCGTTCTGCGCGTTATGCTCACCGCGCAGTGCCTTGGCGCCAGCCTCATGCCCCTTGCCTGAGATCTCAGCCACCTTGGCGGGGCGCGTGTGCAGCCAGGCAGCCATGGCGCGGGAAGCTGTGTCGTCCATGCCGATCACGGCCGTGCAGCTTTCATCCTGGCGCGCGAAAATCTCCCGCTTGGCGGCCTCGTAACCCGCCATATCGCCATGGCGGTCCAGATGGTCGGGCGAAAGATTTAGCATCACCGCTACATCGAAGCGCAGGCTTGCGAGTCTCTCCAACATATAGCTGGACATTTCGAGCACATAGACGCCGTCATCCGGCAGAATCGGCAAAGCGAGCGCCGCTGGGCCCAAATTCGCCCCCGCGGCATTCGGCACACCCGCCACCGTCAAGATATGCGCCAGCAGCGCCGTGGTGGTGGATTTGCCGTTGGTGCCGGTAATGCCCGCGAATCGAGCCTTGCTGCCAAGCGCGCGCACCGCCTGGTAGAGCAATTCGGCATCCGTGAGAATCGGCACGCCATGGGCCGCCGCCCACGCCGCTTCGGGGTGCGGCTTGGGCAAGCGGTGCGGAATGCCCGGGGAGAGCACCAGCGCATCGATTTTTCGTGCCGCCGCGCTGGGGCGGCCAACCTCAAATCCTTCCGCCATGGCGGCGGCGCGGCTGGCCTCGCCATCGTCCCAAGCCAGCACATCCGCGCCGAATTCGCGCAGGCGCCGGGCGGCGGGCAGCCCGGCCCGGCCCAGCCCCACCACGGCGAAGGATCTGCTGGCGAACGGGTTCATCTGATCTTCAAGGTGGCAAGCCCCACCAGCCCCAGAATCATCGAGATGATCCAGAAACGGATCACAATGGTCGGCTCCGCCCAACCTTTCTTCTCGAAATGATGATGCAAGGGCGCCATCAGGAACACGCGCCTTCCCGTGCGCTTGAACCAGAATACCTGCACAATGACGGAGATGGTCTCGACCACAAACAACCCGCCGACAATGGCAAGCACGATCTCATTCTTCGTCGCCACCGCCACCGCGCCCAGCGCCCCGCCCAGAGAGAGCGAGCCGGTATCGCCCATGAACACCGCCGCGGGGGGCGCATTGAACCAGAGAAACCCCATGCCGGCGCCAATCAGCGCCGAGAGGAACACGGTCAGCTCGCCCACGCCCGGCACGAAATGAATCTCCAGATAGCCAGCAAAAATGCGGTTGCCGACCAGATAGGCGATCAGCCCGAACACCGCCGCGGCGATCATCGTTGGCACCGTGGCCAAGCCATCCAGCCCATCGGTGAAATTCACCGCGTTGGCTGAACCCATCATCACCAGCAGGCCGAAGACAGGGAATAGAAAGCCCAGTGGAATCAATAGGTTTTTGAACAAGGGCACGGCCACGCCATCGGCGATGGCGGGGGGCATCAGATGCACCATCCAGAGCGCCGCGACGAGACCGATCGCCGCCTCGCCCAGCAGCCGCGAGCGGCCGGAAACGCCCTTGGTGTTACGCTTGGTCAGCTTCAAAAAATCATCCGCGAAGCCGATGGCACCGTAGCCGAAGGTCACCATCAGGGTCGCCCAGACATAGCCGTTCGACAGATCAGCCCAGAGCAGGGTCGAAGCACCCAGAGCCAGCAAAATCAGCGTGCCGCCCATGGTGGGCGTGCCCTTCTTCTCGATCAAATGCCGCTCCGGCCCATCGGTGCGGATCGGCTGGCCATGGCGCTGCATGGCCCGCAGCTTGCGGATGAGCTTCGGCCCTACCCAGAAGCTGATGATGAGCGCCGTGAGACACGCCCCGCCCGCCCGGAAGGTGATGTACCGGAACAGGTTGAAAAAATGGATATACCCGGCGAGCGGGAGCAGGAGCCAGTAAAACATCAGCCGGGACTTTCCAGGGCAGAAATCACATCGCGCATGCGGCTGCCGAGGCTACCCTTCACCAGCACGGCATCGCCGTCGCGCAGCGCGGCTTTGACCATGGGTGCCAGCGTGGCTGCGTCAGACGCGTGCGCCCCCTGCATCGCCCGGGGCAGCGAGTTCGAACAAAGCCCCGCAGCCGGGCCCGGCGGCAAAAACCACATCCGCGCTCTCACGCAAGGCCGGGGAAAGGGCCAAATGCTCAGCCTGCGCATGCTCGCCCAGCTCCAGCATGTCCCCCAGCACCGCGACATGGCGGCCAGGCTGCAGCTTCAGCACCGAGAACGCGGCGCGCATTGAAGCCCCGGAAGCATTGTAGCTTTCATCCAGCAGCGTAATCCTGCCCCCGCCCGGCAATGCCAGCTCCCGCCGCGCCCCGCGCCCCGCATAAGGTGCAAACCCACTTAGCGCGGCCGCCGCTGCCACCACATCCAGCCCCAGCGCGGCGGCGGCGGTGAGTGCCGCCAGCGCGTTGCTGGCCATGTGCCGCCCCGGCGCGGCGAGACGGAAATAGATTTTTTTATCGAGGATTTCCGCCGCGATCTCGGCATTTTCCGGCCCGCTCAGCATATCCAGCAGCCGGGCTTCCGGACCGTTGAACAGCAGCGCGCAATGGCCAGCAGGCACAGCCTCGCGCAGCACCTGCAAATAAGCCGTCTCCCCGGGAATCACCGCCTTGCCGCCTGGCGCCAACGCCGCATAGAGGCTGGCCTTTTCCTTGGCGATGGCCATTTCCGAGCCCATCAAGCCCAAATGCGCGCGATCCACGCAGGTGACGATGGCGATATCCGGCCGTACCAGGGCGGCCAGCGGCGCGATCTCGCCAGGATGGTTCATGCCGATCTCGAACACGCCGAAATCCGTGTCGCGCTTCATGCGCGCCAGGGTCAGCGGCACGCCGATATGGTTGTTGAAGCTGGCTTCCGCGGCATGCACCTTGCCGAAGGCGGAGAAGATACGCCGCAGCATCTCCTTCACCGTGGTCTTGCCGACAGAACCTGTCACCGCCACGGCCTTCGCGGCGGAGCGCGCCCGCGCTTCCTTGCCCAGAGCCTCCAGGGCTTTCAGCGTGTCCGGCACCAGAATGGCATTGCCCGCCATGGGCCGGGAGACCAAGGCAGCCGCGGCACCCTTGGCAAAGGCGGCCTCCACGAAATCATGCCCATCCCGCTCTCCCCGCAGCGCCACGAAGAGATCACCGGGCTGAAGCGTGCGGGTATCGATGGAGATGCCGGTCACATCCCAACCCCGCGCCACGCCCAGCGTGGTTTTCAGCTCATCAGCGGCCCAGAGCGCGCTCACCCCGCCCCTCCCAGCTCACGGATGACCGAAGCATCGTCGAACGGAATCACCTCGCCTTTCACGATCTGCCCTTGCTCATGCCCCTTGCCCGCCACCACCAGCACATCGCCCGGCCGCAGCCCCTCCAGCGCGGCGGCGATGGCGGCGCGGCGGTCGCCGATCTCAATGGCGTCTGGGCAGGCTGCCAGAATGGCCCGGCGGATCAGCGCCGGCTCTTCGCTACGGGGATTGTCGTCGGTCACGATCACCACGTCGGCACCCTTCGCTGCAGCCTCGCCCATCAGCGGGCGCTTGCCTGCATCGCGGTCTCCCCCAGCGCCGAAGACGATATGCAACCGCCCCATGGCATGGGGGCGCAGGGCGGAAAGCACGCGGGAAATCGCATCCGGCGTATGGGCATAATCCACATACGCGGCGGCGCCATTGGGCAGTACCAGGGCTCTCTCCAGCCGCCCGCGCACGCCATGCAGAAGCGGCAGCAGAGAGAGCACGTCCGCCACGCCCACAGCTTCCGCCAAGCTGGCGGCCAGGGCGGCATTATCCGCCTGGAAGCGGCCCGGCAGATGCAGCACCACCGCCCTTCCATTCACCTGCACAAGCTGGCCGTCCGGCCTGGGTTCCACCCGCTCCACGGCCACGGTCTCAAAACTCTGCCCCTGCGCGGCGGCCATCTTCTCCAGCCGGGCCAAAATCCCGGGCGCCAGATCCGCCATCGCCCGCGCCGCGCCGCCACGCTTCAACAACGCCTCGAACAGACGCAGCTTGGCGGCGCCATAGGCATCCATGGAGCCGTGATAATCCAGATGGTCACGCGTGAGATTGGTGAAACCGGCCGCGGCAAAGCGCAGCCCGTCCAGCCGGTGCTGGTCGAGCCCGTGGCTGGAGGCTTCCATCGCCACATCGTTCACCCCTTCCCGCGCCAGCCCGGCCAGGGTTTGCGCCAGGGTCACCGGGTCCGGCGTGGTCAGGCTGCCAGAAGGCTCATGCCCCGGAGCGATGATCCCCAGCGTGCCGACGGACGCAGCCTTGCGCCCGGCCAGGGCAAAAATTTGCCGCAGGAAATCCACCGTGCTGGTTTTGCCGTTGGTGCCGGTCACGGCCACCAGCCGCTCCGGCAAACGGCCGAAGAACTCCACCGCCAGCTCCGCCAGCTTGGCCCGCGGATCGGGGGCTGTGATCAGCCGGCGCGGGGGCACACCGGGCGGCCAAACCGTACCCTCCGGCGCCAGCACGGCGATGGCGCCCTTCTCCACCGCCTCGGCGATAAAGCAGCGGCCATCGGCCTTCACCCCCGGCAGGGCGGCAAACAAATAGCCTGGCCGAACAGCCCGGCTATCCGCTGTGATGCCCGCAACACCCTGCATTTCAGCCTTGCTCATCTCCAATGTCCCGCTCGGTCATGTGGCTGCCCATCATGGGCGAGACCGGCGCCATGATTTCGTTATGCAAGGGCTTGCGCCCCCTGGAGGCGGCAGGCCGTGCCTGCGCCCCTTGCGCCGGCTGCGCATCCGCCGCGGCCACGGGCGGCTTCTTGCCCATCAGCTCATAAGCGAACGCATTCGCGCCCGGCGGCAGCGGATCCCCCGGCCCCAGCCCGCGCTGCCCCGGCGGCGGGGTGGGGTTCAGCGACACGGTCAACTGCGCGTCGAGCTGCGCCAGCTCATCGCCGGTAGAGGGCATGATGCCGAGCATCGGCCCCATCCGGGCGATAATACGCCCCACCGTCGGCGCCGCGATATACCCGCCTGTGGTGAAGCCGTAAGTGGTGGCGTCCGGCTTGGGCTGCAGCACCAGCACATACACGACATATTGCGGGTCCTGCATCGGGAACGCCGCCATGAAGGAGGCATTATTGGTGTGCTTCAAATAGCCGCCATTCGGCCCCACAACCTGCGCCGTGCCTGTCTTGCCGCCCACCACATAGCCTGGCACCCCGGCATTCTTGCCGGTGCCGAACAGCACCACATTGGTCATCAGCTTGCGCATCATATCCGACGTGGATTGCTGCATGATCCGCACGCCCTGCGGCTGCGGCCCATCGGGGTCCACCTTCACCAACGTGGGGTCGTAACGTATGCCGCCATTGACGATCGGCGCCACGGCGGTGACGAGCTGCAGCGGCGAAATGGCGATGCCCGCGCCGAAGGACACCGTCATCGTCGCCGCCAGCCCCCAATTGCTCTTGGAGGGGAAAAGCGGCATCGGCGGGCCGGGAAGCTGAATGTCCAGCGGCTGGAAGAATTGCTGTTTGGTATACCAATCCTGCTCGATCTTCGGCCCCAAAATGGTGGCGATGCGCGAGGCCCCGATATTGGAGGAGACGTTGAGAATCTCCGGCACCGCCATCCAGGTATGAGCAGGCTCGAAATCGGTGATCTGGAACCGCCCGACCCGCAGCGGATGCGTGGTGTCGAAATAATCCCACCAATGGACCAGACCGCTATCCAGCGCCATCGCCACGGTCTGCAGCTTGAACACCGAACCCGGCTCGTAATTGCCGCTCACGCAGCGATCGAATTGCTGGTTGGGCGTGACGGAACGGTAGTCGTTCACATCGTAATCCGGCAGACTGGCCATCGCCAGAACCTCGCCTGTGTGAACATTCATCACGATCGCGCACGCGCCGGGAGATTGGAACTCCTTCATTGCCGCGGCCAGCTCATCATGAACGATGCTCTGAATTCCGGCGTCGATGGAAAGCTGTAATGGTTGTGGATCGGTGGTCAGGCGCTTGTTGAAATATTTCTCAACCCCCGCCAGCCCCGAGGAATCGATGTTCACCCCACCCAGAATATGCGCGGCCAGATCGCCATCCGGAAAATGGCGCTCCTCACGGTTCTCGAAGTAAACGCCGGGGATGCCGAGCGAATTCACCGCCAGCTCTTCCTGCGGGGTCAGGCGGCGGTCGAGATAGACGAATTCCTTGCGCTTATCCTGCGGCGCATCGGCGCCGAGCGCATGTGCCAGCCAGGCCTCGTTCGCCCCTGGCAAGGCATTGGCCAGCATCGTCGCCGCCGCTTGCGGGTCCGGCACTTGCTGCGGATCGGCGTATAAGGACGCGCCAGGCAGCGAGACGGCGAGGATGGTGCCGTTGCGGTCGACGATATCGGCCCGGCCGGGAGGGGGCGGTGTGATGCTCAGCTGCGGCGTCATCGCCGCGATCTGCGCCGCGCTTGGATGGATCGGCGCCACCACCGTCGCCCAAATGAGCTTCAGCGCCAGAACGCTGTAGAGCCCTATGAACAGGAAGGCACCGATCACGACCCGGCCGCGCGCGCGCTCCAACGTGGTGCGCTGGTCAAGATCTGGGCTGGTGACGCGTACGGTCTCCATCGCCGGCTTGGCAGCGCCACGGCCCAGGCCGCCCTTCCGGCGGGAAGGGGGCTCGCCGTCCGGCCGTAGATTGAGAGTCAATTCTGGCTCCCGGTCTGCGCCATGCCGAGAAGGGAGCCTGTGTTCATGGGCGAAGCCACCGGCGTATCAACGGCGGGCGCCGCCGTCGCGCGCACGCGCACCACCTGCGCGCCCATCGGCAACGCCCGCGCCTGGCGCGCGGCCGGCAGTTCCGGAACGCCGGCACTCGCTGAAGCCGCATAAAGTGCGGAGGATTGCGGCACCGGATGCGCCGCCGCCTGATGCACCGGCGCCTCGGGCAAATTGCGGAACGCGGTTTCGGTGCTTGCCAAACGCTCCGTGGCATGGCGCGGCACCGTGCGGGCACGTGCCGGACGGTGAAGCTGCATGCTGGCGGATGGCGCCGCGTTGTCGGCCAATTCCTGCGCGGGCGATGCGGGCGTGGCGCTGGCCGTGGCGGCAATTTTGCCCGGCTGCGCAGAGGTATGCCCTTGCACCTCGATCGGCGGGCCGGAGGGGGCGGCGGGAACATTGCCATTGCCCGGCATCGCGGGCACCTGATCCTCGGGGTTGCTGACCGGCGCGGCGCTGCCGGGTGCGGGCAGGCTACCCGCCAAAGACGCCACCGTGACCAGCTGGCCCGGCTTCATCGGCTGCAACCCGGTGAATTGCGCGGCAAGCGCCGCGATGCGTGAAGGATCCGCCTCCAGCGCCCATTGCGCCTGCAGCACGCGGATCGCCTGCTCATCCTGGCGGCTATTTTCAGCCACCTGCTCCAGCTGATCCTCCAACGCCTGGCTCTGGTGCTTGACCACAAATAAATACGCGCCGGAGAGCACGAACAGCAGGCCGGTAAGGAAGGTGAAGGGCCTAACGATCATGCCGCAAGCCTTTCCATGACCCGCAGCTTGGCGCTGCGCGCGCGGGGGTTGGCACGGATTTCCGCCAGCCCCGGCAGGATTGGCGATTTGGTCACCAGCCTGAAGCGCGGCGCTTCCACCGGCTTGAGCCCCGCCGGGTCATGCCGGGAAGCCGCCGGCACGCGCCCCGCGCAGCCTGCAAAGAAATGCTTCACGATCCGGTCCTCCAGCGAGTGAAAGCTGACGACGACAAGCCGCCCGCCCGGCTTCAGCAACGCAGCCGCCTGCTCCAGAGCCGCCTCGATATCGGTCAGCTCGTCATTCACGGCGATGCGCAGTGCCTGGAAGCTCCTCGTCGCCGGGTCGATGCCCGATTTATCCGGTCTCACAACGCTCCGTATCACGCCAGCCAGATCGGCCGTCGTCACAAATTTCTGCACCCTGCGCCGCTCGACGATCACTTTCGCAACCCGCCGCGCGGCTTTTTCGTCTCCGTATTTGAACAAAATATCGGCGAGTTCGGATTCGGGGCAAAGATTTACAATCGTTGCGGCATCGCGGCCGTCCCGGCCCATCCGCATGTCCAGCGGCCCGTCCAGCCGGAACGAAAAACCACGTGCCGGATCGTCGATCTGATAGGAGGAAAGTCCCAGATCAAACACCGCACCATCCAGAGCCGCAACCTTGCGCGCCGCCAGCATCTCAGACATTTCGCTGATCCGACCAGGCATGATTTCAAACCGGCCCGGATAGGCGGCGCGCAGCGCGTCCGCCCTGGCAACGGCGTCCGGATCGCGGTCAATGGCGTAAAGATGGCAGGCGGCGCACTCCAGAATGGCACGGGCATAACCACCGCCGCCGAACGTGCCGTCGAGATACACACCGCCATCCGCAAGCTGCATTGCCGCAACCGCCTCATCCCGCAGCACAGAAATATGTGAATATTCCGTCATGCCGGCGATCCGAAGCTTAAGCGGGGCGCCATGGCGCGGGAGGCATCGCGGAACGCCTTGCCGGCAACCGGCTCCCAGATCAGGAAGTGATCGCCACGGCCCATGAAAAATACCGCATCGGACAGATTGGCCACCTCGGCCAGATAGCCGGTGATCAGGATGCGCCCCTGCCCGTCCAGCTCCGATTCCTCGGCGTCGGAATAAACCTGCGTCTGCAGCCCCACTTGCTCGCGGCTCATTTCCGGCATTGCGTCCACTTTGGCCTGAAAGCGCTCGTAATTCGGCAAAGGCCAGGCCTCCACGCAACCTTCGATGAAGGAAGGCCGCAGGATCAGGGTCATGTCCGGATGATCCTTCCAGGCAGCACGGAACGACGCCGGGACAGACACCCGCCCCTTCGCATCGCGTTTATTCTCGTGGCTGCCAAAGAACTGCTTCATCGCCCCAGGCCGTAACCCCTTTCACCCAACCCGAATTCACCACTTCATGGGAAAACATGGGTTTTCACTCCACTACCATGCCACATAGCGCCCGTCAAAGAGAATCGGCCGATTCCGCCCTATGGACGGATCGGGAGCCTTTAGGAATTCCATGGAGTTTTCTTCATCCGTTCTTACTATGTTCCAAAACCATTCCGGTTTCGGAGCAATGATCCAGACGGCCTGTAAGCCGGGTTCTGTCCGCACCCGCGAACGGGCGCTGGACGGCCATTCCTCTGGGACGGGTGTTGCCACCCGCCTCAAGCAACCAACCCGGGCGGCAAGCCGGAAATAGCTTCGCGCCCCTGCGTTGCCGCAGGGCGCCGGCCGCCCCTATTCGGTTTTGCTCCCGGTGGGGTTTTCCATGCCCTCCCCGTTACCGGCGAGGCGGTGCGCTCTTACCGCACCCTTTCACCCTTACCCCGGCAAGCCGTGGCGGTTTGCTTTCTGTGGCACTTTCCCTGGGGTCACCCCCGCCGGCTGTTAGCCGGCACCGTATTTCCGTGGAGCCCGGACTTTCCTCTGGCGGTTGCCCGCCAGCGGCCGCCCAGCCGTCTGGATCGGCGCGGTGCCTAGGACCGATTATCCGGCGCGTCAACCACGCGCCGCAGCGCCGCAGCACGCCCGGACGTGCGGGCATCCGCCACGCCGCTGAGATGACGGGCGAGAAAATGCCGCTGGAAGGCCAGGATCACATCGCGTTCCGGCAGGTCCACATCGTAGCCGATGGCGGCCAGATCGGCCCGCCAATCCCCCGGCGCATCGAAATCCTCCGTCCACACGCCAACGCCATGCGCGGCAAGCCAGGGCCAGTCGAACAACTCACCCGGGTCCTGCTTGCGGTCGGGCGCGATGTCCGAATGTGCCACCACATTGCGCGCCGCGATACCATGCCGGGCGATGATACCCTGGGAAAGCTCAAGCACGGCCCGCATCTGAACCGGCGGAAAGGGCCTGTAACCCCATTCATGACCGGGATTGACGATTTCGATGCCGATTGAGGCATCGTTGAGCATTCTCACCCCGCGCCAATAGGAAACACCCGCATGCCAGGCGCGTTTCGCCTCGGGCACGAGGTTATAAACCGTGCCATCCTCATCCACCACGTAATGGGCGGAGACTTTCGCGCGCGGGGATTTCAGCAGATCGATGGCCGAGCGCGCCGTCGGCATGCCAGTATAATGCACGACCAGCAGGGAGACGGGCCCTTCCCGCTCGTCAATATTCGGCGAAGGCTCGAAAATCATCAGGGTCTATAAAGCCCGCTCGCGCTTGATGGCGTCATAGGCTGCATTGATCCGCGCCACCTTGTCCGAAGCCGCCGCGATCGCCGCCTGCGAGGCGCCTTTGGCCGCCAGGCTGTCAGGGTGGGTTTCGCGCATCAACTGCTTCCAGCGTGTCCTGATTTCCTCCACGCTGGCCTGCGGCTTCACACCCAGCACGAGATACGGGTCTTCCGACGGCCTGGCGGGCGGCGGCACACCCTGCCCCGCCCGGCGCGCCGCCGCGTCGCTCAGCCCGAAGCCGAACGCCACGCGGGAGAGAAAATCAGCCTCCGCCGCGTTCACCGGCCCATCCGCGCGGGCAATTTGGTAAAGCCCCGCCAGAACCTGCTCCAGCGCCCCCCTGTCGTCAGAAAACGCCTGGCCGAGCTGGGTGGCATAGTCCTCGAACCCGGCGGCGCTCTCACGCGCATTATCGAACAGCCGCGCCACCTCAGCCATGCTGCCCGGCGGGATGGCGAAGCTGCGCTTGAAGGCGTCGATCTCCACCCGGCCCACCGGCCCATCGCATTTACACAGCTTGGCGGCCAGAACGGTCACTCCGATGGCGAAAATCTGGTCCCGCCGGCCCAGCATGGAAGCAATTTTCAGCGGGTCGAACGGCATGGCCCGTCCGGCAAAGCCGGAAACCCCGGAGGTAAAGGAATGCAACCTGCCCTCATCCGCCGCATGGCCCAACGCCGCGCCAAACAGCGCGCCAACGGGCCCGCCCATGGCGAAGCCAGCCATTCCGCCAATAAACTTGCCCCAGTAGCTCATGTTTTCTGCCTAGCACAGCCCCACCCTTGAACCCAACCACACAATGGGACATTCACCAGGGCGGGATTTGGAGAGCGGCGGCTTCAACGTGAACGGACATGGGTTCAAGCTGAAGCGTAAAGCGCCTTCCAATTTATTAATGCGAGACGGATTCACAGGTTAACTTGACGCGCAAACACCTCCTTTGGGCGGCGCCACTGGCGTTTGTGCTCATACTTGCGGCGTTGCTGCTGGCCTTGCCCGCTTTCGTGGCCTCCCCCACGCACCGCACGGCGGTGGAAGCTTTCGCCTCCCGCCTCACCGGGCGCGAGGTGCATATCAGCGGCAAGCTCAGCCTCTCCTACTGGCCGCAGCCGGAAATCATCGCCTCCGGCATCACCATCACCGGGCCGGACAAGGAGGTGATCACGGCACGGGCCCTGTCGCTCGACCTCGCCTTGCCGCCATTGCTGCACGGGCAGCTCGTGGTGCGCACGCTGGACCTGGATACGCCGACCATCTCCTTCCCCTGGCCGCTGCCGGGGGGCATCAGCGCCGTCGCCCCGCCGCCCTGGCTCGCCGCGCTGCACGCCCATGTCGATAATGGGCTCATCCGCTTCGGCGCGGTGGATTTCACCGGAGTCAATGCGGATCTGTTCACCGGCACGGGCGGCAGTGTCAGCGTGTCGGGCAATGGCAAGCTGGCGCAGCATTCGGTTTCGCTGAGCCTCGCCATTGGCGAGACCGCTTATGACGGCTCGGCGCAGGTCGCCATCCAGGGTTCGGCCGATGGCGGCAAGGCCGATCTCTCGGGCTCGCTGGATGCGCAAAGCCAACTCGGCGGGCAGCTCGCGCTGCAACTGCCCGGCGGCATGACGGGGAGCGCGCGGATAGAGGCCAACGCGGACGGCATCTCCATCTCCGGCCTGACGCTCAGCCAGGGCCAGATGCAGGTGGCGGGCACGGCGACGCTGGATTTTGTCCCGCTCTCGCTGCAGGCCGATCTTACCGGTCATAATCTCGATTTTGACAAGCTCGGCGGCGCCCAGGACATCTGGCCATCACCCTTGCCAACGCTGGTGAGGCTGAACGCCGCCAATGTGCTGCTGGCGGGCAAAACCTACCCCGCCCTGCAGGCCACGCTACAGAGGGGGCCGGACGGTTTTTCAATCAGGAATCTGACGCTCGGGCTGCCGGGCGGCGCCAGTTTGGGCGGCAACATTGCCCTGGCGCCGGATTCCAGCCTCTCCGGGCATCTCAGCCTCTCGGCGCCGGACCTTGCCGCCCTGGCCGCCGGCTTCGGCCTGCCGGCGGAAAGCGCCTGGGCCTCCGCCGCCCTGCAGGCGGACCTCGCGGGCAAAAACGGCGCACCAGTGCTCAAATCGCTCTCCGGCATGCTGGGGCAGGATCATGTGGATGGGCAGGTGCTCCTCTCCCCCGGTCATGCCGCCTTCCAGCTCGCTTTTGGCCATCTCGCCCTGGCGCCGCTGGCCTCCTGGCTTGGCCAGCGGCCCCTGAGCACGGATTTCACCGCGGAAGGAGAGCTCACCGCCGCGCAGGCCGATGCCGGGCCGGTGAAGCTGAGCAACCTGTTCATCGATGCCGCGCTGGACGGCACGCTGAACATCCGCCGCGCCTCCGCCAATCTCTATGGCGGTATCGCCGGCGGCAGCGTGACGCTGGATGACAGCTTCAAGGTCACCTCCGCCCACGCCTTCCTTGACCTGCCCTCCGCCACGCCCTTGGCTGCCCTGTTGCCCGCCAGCGTCAAACTGCCTCCCGCCCTGCTCAGCCCGCACCTGAACCTGCTGGTGGCCGCCGCCGGGCCGCCCAATGCGCTCGCCACCAGCGCCGTGGTCAAGCTGGGGGATTTCACCCTCACCGCCGCGCCGGTCATCGATCTGATCAAGCAAAGCGCCAGCGGGGCGGTATCTCTGCGGCACCCGGACGCGATCACGGCGCTGAAGCTGCTCGGACTGGGCGATGGCTGCGCCCGCATGGCGCCGCTGCCAGGCTACCCGTTCCAGGGCGGCAGCCAGCCTTGCGCCGCCAATGCCGATGACCCCGCCCTCGCTTTCCCCGGCCCCGGCGCGCTGGCGCTGCGCGCGCGCTTCACCGCCGCCCAGGATCAATATGGGCTGAATGACTTCGTGCTCAGCGCCGGGCTGCTAAACGCCGCCGGGCAATTGCTGGAGAGCAAGGGCCGCCTGACCGGGCAGATCGATTCCGGCACGCTTGCCTTGCCGCCCTTGCCCGCCAGCCTGCAAATGCCCTCCGCCTTGCCGCTGTCCGGCAACATCGCCATCAAGGCCGGGCAGGTGCTCTATGCGGGCATTCCGGTGTTCGGGCCAAGTGCCGGCACGCTCATCCTGGCGCCGGATAATGCCAGCCTGAACCTGACCCAGGCCACCATCGGCAAGGGCAACATCACCGGCAGCGCCAGCCTGAAACTCTCCGCCAGCGCGCCCCCCGCCCTGACCGCGAAGCTGCTGGCCGAAGGGGTGGATGCCAGCGCCCTGAACCTGCCGCAAAATTTTCCGCTCACCCTCAGCGGCGGCCAGATCAGCGCCACCGCCAGCCTCACCGCCTCCGGCTACACAGCCAAGGCCTGGGAGGCGACGCTGGGCGGCAGTGCTACCATCACCGCCAGCAACGGCACGATGAACGGGCTTTCCCTGCCGGATCTGATCGCCGCTCTGGGGCTGCCGAAACGAGCCCCTCTGGCACAGGCGATCAGCAGCGGCGCCACCCCCTTCACCAGCCTGACGCTGGCCGCAACCATCGCCCAGGGCAATTGCACCATCACCCAGGCGCAGCTCACGGCACCTTCGGGCAGCGTGGCCGCCAGCGGGGATATCGATCTGTTCGATTCCACCTTGGCGCTGAAGTTGGACGCCATGCCCGCCGTAAAACCGCCCATCACCCTCACCACCAGGCTGATCGGCCCCTGGGGGAATCCAGGCCGCACCACCGACCTGAAAGCCGCCACGGGCTGGAAGCCCGCTTTGAAATAAAAAAGCCCTGCCGGGCGATCCGGAAGGGCTTTTTCGCTGGAGCATTCAGCTTTCAGCTAAGCGCTCCAGCCTTATATCTTGGCGATCAATTTCACGGTCTAGCTGGTATCAGGCGATCCAATCTAAACATATATTAATCTAGAAATCCCGCGCGGGTGGGAGCGGCTTAGCGCTCGTCGTCGCCGCCTTCGGTCTGCACGTCGATATCGGCGTCGATCACGTCGGAATCATCTTCCAGATCGTCGGCATCCTCCAGGATGTCCTCATCATCGCCGTCATCGGGCACTTCCACGTCCACATCATCCGGATCGAGTGCCGGTTTCACGACCTTCTTCTGTTCCTCGGGCAACGGCGCCGCGCGCTTCAGGCGCGGCTGCTCGGCCGGCTGCTCGGTTCCGCATTTCGGGCACACGGCCGGATTTTTGCCGAGATCAAAGAATCCGACCCGCAGGAAACGCAGGTATGTTTTTCGCCAAGTTCGGGTTTCGCCATGTCAAACCTCGGGTGGAATGGGCCGCATCAATCAAGGGCGGCGCGATGCCATGCCATTGCTTCTATGTCAAACGCCATGAGCCATGCTAAGCGCGCGCGCATGGATCAGCATTCTCCACGCCCCCATCTCTCCCGCCGCCCCTCGGGCCCGCTTTCCGGCCGCGTTACCGTGCCGGGTGACAAATCCATCAGCCACCGGGCCTTGATGTTCGGCGCCCTGGCCGTCGGCCAAACCCGCATCTCCGGCCTGCTGGAGGGCGAGGATGTGCTGCGCACCGCCGCCGCCATGAGGGCCCTGGGCGCTGAAATTTCGCACGAAGGCGCGGATTGGCTGGTCTCGGGCCGGGGACTCGGCGGGCTGAGCGAACCGGCCGACGTGCTGGACATGGGCAATTCCGGCACCGCCGCGCGGCTGCTGGCGGGCATTCTCTCTACTCATGAGCTATACGCGGTGATGACCGGCGACGCCTCTCTGCGCAAACGCCCGATGGGGCGGGTGATCGAGCCCCTGCAGGCCACCGGGGCCCAATTTTTTGCCCGGGCAGGCAACCGCCTGCCGCTGACAATTCTCGGCGCCCGCGATCCCATGCCGCTCTCCTACCGGCTGCCCGTGGCCTCGGCCCAGGTGAAATCCGCCGTGCTGCTCGCGGGGCTGAACGCGCCCGGCTATACCGAGGTGGAAGAACCCGAGCCCACCCGTGATCATTCGGAAAACATGCTCCGCCATTTCGGCGCCGAGGTGACAGTGAGCGAAGCCGGCAAGGGCCGCCATATCCGCCTGAAAGGCCAGCCGGAACTGCGCGCCGCCGATGTGGCGGTGCCGGGCGATCCCTCTTCCGCCGCCTTCCCCGTGGCCGCCGCCCTGCTGGTGCCGGGCAGCGAGGTAACCATCGCCAATGTCGGGCTCAACAAGCTGCGCACCGGGCTGTTCCAAAGCCTACGCGAGATGGGCGCCAAGCTGGCGGTGGCCAATCAGCGCATCGAAGGCGGTGAAACGGTGGGCGATCTCACGGCCTCCTTCTCGGAACTGCGCCCCGTGGATGTGCCCCCGGAGCGCGCCCCCAGCATGATCGATGAATATCCCATCCTCGCCGTGCTCTGCGCCGCCGCGCGCGGCACCTCGCGCCTGCGCGGGCTGTCTGAGCTGCGGGTGAAGGAATCCGACCGCCTCTCCGCCACCGCCGCGCTGCTGCGGGTAAACGGCGTGGATGTGGAGATCGAGGAGGATGATTTGATCGTGCATGGCACCGGCGCCATTCCGGGCGGCGGGCTGGTGGAAACCCATATGGACCACCGCCTTGCCATGTCCGCCCTGGTGCTGGGCCAGGCAGCGGCGCAGCCCGTGCGGATCGACGATGCAAGCTTCATCGACACCTCCTTCCCTGGCTTCCTGAAGCTCATGCGCGGGCTGGGAGCAGAGATGGCGGCGGCATGATCATCATCGCCATCGACGGCCCAGCCGCCGCCGGCAAGGGCACCCTTGCAAAGCGTTTAGCCGCCACGCTGAACCTGCCCTATCTCGATACCGGCCTGCTCTACCGCGCCACCGCCAAGCGGGTGCTGGAAGCGGGCGGCGACCCGGCGGACGAAGCCACGGCCACGGCGGCGGCAAAGGCACTGACCGGGGCGGATATGTCGCGCGCCGATCTGCGCGATGCCGCGACCTCCAAGGCCGCCAGCCAAGTCGCCTCCATCCCCGCCGTGCGCGCGGCGCTGCTGGCCTATCAGCGCGACTACGGCAACGCTAATGGCGCGGTGCTGGATGGGCGGGATATCGGCACCGTGATCTTTCCGCATGCGGATGTGAAACTGTTCGTCACCGCCAGCGTGGAGGCCCGCGCCAAGCGCCGCCAAGCGGAATTCATCGCCAAAGGCGAGCATGTGCCCCTGGCGGAGGTGATCGCCGATGTGGCTGCGCGCGACGAAGCCGACCGCACCCGCGCCGCGGCGCCGCTGATTCCGGCAGAGGATGCAATTCTCATCGATACCACCAGCATGAACGCGGATGAGGCCTTTGCCCGCGCACTGGAGATCGTGAAAGAAAAAGCCGCTTTTTTTACAAAAAAGATGGCTTCAAAAAACGTTTAAAACCTGTCTGGGAGCTGTTTCTCCATGGGTCGCCAAGCTTCCCATGGAGACAAACACAACGGCCTGAGCCGCGAAAACTTTTAGAGCGGCCTTTTTTCAAAGGCCGCCTTTTTCATATCCCTCAAGCACTCGCCTGGGTAACGAACTTGGTCACCAGATAAGGCTCCAGCCCTTCAGCGCCGCCTTCGGACCCATAACCGGAATCCTTCACTCCGCCGAACGGTGTTTCCGGCAGCGCCAGGCCATGATGATTGATGCCCACCATGCCTGACTCGATATCGGCACCCAGAGCCGTCACCGTCGCCGCATTGCGGCTATAGGCATAGGCGGCCAGGCCGTAATCCAGCCGGTTTGCCTCGGCGATCGCATCTTCATAGCTGCGGAATGGCAGGAACAGCGCCAGCGGGCCAAACGGCTCCTCGTTCAGCACGCGGGCATCGGGGGAAATATCCGTCAGCACGGTCGGCTCGAAGAAATAACCCTTATTGCCGGAACGCTTGCCGCCCGTACGCACCTTGGCGCCCTTGCCGACGGCATCGGCCACCAAAGCCTCCATCGCCGCCACGCGGCGGTCATTGGCGAGCGGGCCCATGGTGGTGCCAGCATCCAGCCCGTTGCCAAGCTTGATCGCCTCCGCCTTGGCGACGAACTTCTCCAGGAAAGGCTCGTACACGCCTTCCTGCACGATGAAGCGCGTCGGCGCCACGCAAACCTGCCCGGCATTGCGGAACTTGTTGGCGGCCAGGATGGTCGCGGCCTGATCCAGATCCGCATCGTCGAACACGATGGCCGGAGCATGGCCGCCCAGCTCCATCGTGGTCTTCTTCATGTATTTCCCGGCCAGCGACGCGAGGTGCTTGCCGACAACAGTGGAGCCGGTGAAGGAGATCTTCTTGATGGTCGGGTGCGGGATCAGATATTCGGAAATTTCCGCCGGCACACCGAACACAATCTGCACCACGCCAGCCGGCACACCGGCATCCACATAGCAGCGCACCAGCTCGGCACAGCTCGCCGGGGTTTCCTCGGGGCCTTTCAGCAGGAAGGCGCAGCCCGCCGCCAGAGCAGCGGAGATTTTGCGCACCGCCTGCGAAACCGGGAAGTTCCACGGGGTGAAGCCCGCCACCACGCCCACCGGCTCACGCAGGGAAAGCTGATACACACCCGCCTGCCGCGCGGGGATCACGCGGCCATAGGCGCGGCGGCCTTCTTCCGCGAACCAGTCGATCACGTCGGCGGAACCAGCCAGCTCCATCTTGGCTTCCGCCAGCGGCTTGCCCTGCTCCATGGTCATCAGCGTGGCGATCTTGTCCAACCGCTCGCGCAACAGATCGCCCGCCTTGCGCATGACCTTGCTGCGCTCATAGGCGGACATCTTGCGCCAGACGGCAAAGCCCTTGGCGGCACTCTCCAGCGCCTCGTCGAGATCCGCCGTGCTGGCATGCGCCAGCTTGCCGATCACCTCTTCCGTCGCCGGATTCACGATATCGAGCGTCTTACCGCCCTGCGCCGCACGCCACTGGCCGCCGACATGCAGCAATACATCCTGGTACATTCTTAGTCCTCCGGATTCAAAAACGGGTCCGGACCGCATATGGCGATCCGGACCTGGGGTTTCATTACTCTCTTTCGCAAAGCTGCCGGGCACCGCCGCCCTGGCGGCTCAGCTTTCCTTAACCAGCTTGCGCAGGATATCGATCATCTCACTGATCTGCTCCGCGGTGGCCGCGAAAGGCGGCGCCAGCACCAGGCTGTCACCCGCCGCGCGCAGCACCAGCCCCTGCTCGAAAGCCTTGCAGAGGATCTTGAAGCCGCGCTCGCCAGGCTTGCCCTTCGGCGCCAGCTCCACGGCACCCAGCAGGCCGAACCCGCGCGTGTCGATCACATCCTGCATGCCCTTGAAGCTGCCGATCTGCTCCAGGAAGGCCGGGGTCAGCGCCTTCACGCGGCCGAACGTGTCTTCCTCACGGAAGATCTTCAGCGTCGCCAGAGCGGCGGCGCAGGCGGCCGGGTGTGCCGAATAGGTATAGCCGTGGTAAAACTCGATGCCGCCAACCGGTGTTGCTTCCAGTATGGCCTGCTGAATATCATCCTTCACCGCTACCGCCGCCATCGGGATGGAGCCATTGGTGAGCGCCTTGGCCATGGTGATGATATCTGGCGTGACATCGAAGGTCTGCGCGGCGAAAGCCTCGCCGGTGCGGCCGAAACCGGTGATCACCTCGTCGAAGATCAGCAGGATGCCATGCCTGGTGCAAATCTCGCGCAGGCGCTTCAGATAGCCCTTGGGCGGCGCCAGAATGCCGGTAGACCCCGCGACGGGTTCCACGATGCAGGCGGCGATGGTGTCGGCACCATGCAGGTTCACGAAGCGCTCCAGATCATCTGCAAGGTCGGCGCCATGCTCGCCCTCGCCCATCTGGAAGAAATTCTCTTTGATATGCGTATGGCGCAGATGCGAAACGCCCGGCAGGCCAATGCCGAAAGCCTTGCGGTTGGCCACCATGCCGCCGACGGACCAGCCGCCGAAATTGACGCCGTGATAACCGCGCTCACGCCCGATGAAGCGCATGCGCTGCCCTTCACCCCGGGCGCGGTGATATTGCAGCGCCACTTTCAACGCCGTATCGGCCGCCTCGGACCCTGAACCGGCGAAAAACACGCGGTTGAGGCCGGCGGGCAGAAGCTGCGCGACCTCGGTGGCCAGACGGAAAGCGGTGGGCACGCCATATTGGAAGGGCGGCGCATAATCCAGCTCTTCCATCTGCTTGGCCACGGCCTCGCGGATTTCCGGGCGGCCATGGCCCAGCGGAATGCAGTACAGGCCGGAAGAACCGTCCAGCAGTTTCTCACCATGTGTATTATAATAATAAACACCTTCCGCTCTGGCGATCAGGCGCGGCTGCTCCTGGAATTGCCGGTTGGCGGTGAAGGGCATCCACTGATGGATAAGGGGATCGTTGCTCGGACGGGTCGCGGCGCTCATTGGCAGACACTCCTATTGGCTGCTGCGCAGTTTACTATTTTAAACAGTCTTGCAAAGTATTTTCTGCCTCCGCACCCGGCGGCAGACATGCCCTCACCGCGTAGCGGCCATGCGTTCATATATTAAGAAGAAAAAATCTGAACCCCGTGGAATATGTCCGAAAGGCGAGCTTGAAGAAATATTACATTGTTCGACAAACGCCCCGGTATGTGGAAAATTTTATTAAATTCTGGTTTTGTATAGTTATCCCGCTGTGATGCCTCTGTCTCATGCTTCCCGCTGACTTCACCACCCGCCGCGCGCTGGCCACTGCGGCGGAGGTGGCGGAACTGATTGAAGCCGGGCATACGCTGGTCCTGGCCGGAGCCGAGCAGGAACTTGCCCGCCTGCCTGCCGGGCGCTGGATTGGCGGCACGGTGTCTTGCATCCTGACACCGGATGGCGTGCGCCCCGCGGCGGGGAAGCTCATCTATGCGGATCTCTCCCGTGTCGCGCTCAAGGCCGAGCTTCGCCAGTTCAATGCCAGGCAACTGCAAAACCTCAGCGCCCGTTATCCGGATAACGGCTTCGCCGTGATCATCCTGCCCGGGCAGAGCACGCTGCTCCAGGCAGTCGCCACCAGAATGCCGGATTGGCCGGGGCTTTATAATGCGCCCCTGGCCGGCTGGGTCAGCGCCGTGCCGCTCAAGGAGCTGGGGAAAAGTCAGCCCAAGGTATTCTGTGGCAACGCTACCCCCAGGCATGACATTGCGGCACTCATGTATATCTCCCTGCCGGAGGGCGTGTTCGCGGAGCTGAACATCATCAACCCGTTCGGCGCGACCTCCTGTTCCAGCCTCCGTTTCCTGGCGGGCGGCTATAGCATCCGGGGCACCTGCCTGCTGGATGGCAAGAAAATCAACCTTGCCCGCCTCATCGCCAGCGGCGAGATCGACCCCACCCTGCCCCTGGCCGCCGACCGGGATGGCGCCTTGCTGAACAACTCAATCATCGCCAGCGACCCAAAGGCAGGGACCGTGACATTTCTAAACCCCATCGATCCATCCCTCACCTATCGCTTCGCCGAGCCTGTCCACGTCTTCAAGGAGGCTTTCGTCAGAGCGGCCAGGGGCATCGATCTGCCCGGCGCAACGCTCTCCTCGGTCTGCGTCGCCAGCCTGCGCCATCTGGATGACGAAATCAGGCCCATGCTGCCTGCCATCGCGCCGGTTACATTCGGGCAAATCGGTTATACGGTGCTGTCACAAACAATCACCTGCCTCAGCCTCTCCCGCCTGGGCGGCGAGGCTGAGGAGGAAACGCCAGCATGACCGCGCAGACAGCCTATAAAATCCTGACTTAAGCGCAGTTCCAGGCCCTGCTGGCGGAAACCTTCGAGGGTGCGCCGGTGGATATCGCGGATGGCTACATCCATCTCTCCACCGCCGGGCAGCTTGACGAGACGCTTGCCAAGCATTTCACCGGACAGCCTGACCTGGTGATCGCCGCCGTGCCCCTGGCGCCGCTGGGCGAAGCCCTGCGCTGGGAGGTTTCACGCGGCGGCGCGCTCTTCCCGCATTTCTACGGGCGGCTGACGAAGCGCCATGTCTGCGCCTATCTGCCTCTTGAGCGCGGGGCGGATGGCCGCGCCATCCTGCCGGGCTGAACTATCCGGGCCGTCGCATGTCGAAGCGGCTCTCAGGCGTGATCTCGGCATAGGCTGAAGGACCGCCCGCACGCAGGATGATCTGCGCGCCGAACGTGTCGAACACCCCATCCTTCAGCAAGGCGGGGTTAATATGCACCCCCACCACCTCGCCCAGCACCAGCCAGGCATCGGCGGGCTCGCCGCGCCAGCCCTTCAACCGCACGATCTCCGAAAGCTTACATTCGAAATTCACGCCCGCCGCCGCCACCATGGGCGGGGCCACCAGCCGGGCGGGCGCCTTCTCCAGCCCGGCCAGCGTGAATTCGTCCGTGCCGTAGAGCACGGGGGCACAGCTCTCATTCATCGCCTGCGCCAGCGTGCGATCCGCCAAATTCCACACGAACTCTCCGGTCTCCTGCACGTTGCGCAGCGAATCCTTCGCCCCGACGCTGGAAAAACCAATAATCGGCGGATGGTAGCAGAAAGCGTTGAAAAAGCTGTAGGGTGCCAGATTGATGCTGCCATCCTTGCCTTTGCTGGAGACCCAGCCAATCGGCCGCGGCCCCACAATGGCGTTGAACGGATCATGCTTCAGCCGATGACCCGCGGATGGTTCGTAGAAATGTTTTTGCTCCAAGGCGCCTCTCCTTACCTGCCCTCAGCAATTAAGGCTGTGTGGATTTGGTGCAACCCCATTCTGGATCAGCCCGCCGTTTCCAGCACCGCCGAAATGATCACCTGCGCATAGGCATAAGGATATTCATCCGTCAGGGAGACAAAGATTTTCGGCACCAGCCCCGCCGGCGTCAGGGCATGCAGCCGCTCCAGCGCACCGCCATGCAGCTCCATCGTCGGCTGGCCGCTGGGCAAATTCACCACCCGCAGATCGGACATGAACACGCCGCGCGAAAACCCGGTGCCCAGCGCCTTGGCGCAAGCCTCCTTGGCGGCGAAGCGCTTGGCATAGCTGGGCGCACGGAAATGCGCCCGCCTTTCGCTGCGTATGCGTTCAATTTCCGAAAACACCCGCAGGGTGAAGCGCTCGCCATGCTTCTCCAGCGCCCGTTCGATGCGGCGTATGTCACATAGATCCGTACCGAGGCCGAGAATCATGCCTGCCATCAATTGCGCGCACGCTCCACCTGCGCGATGCCGGCGGCCGCGCGCAGCCCCGCGATTACCTGGTTCAAATGCCGTGTGTCGCGCACCTCGATATCCACCAATGCTTCAAAAAAATCCTGCTGGCGATGAACAATCTTGAGATTCGAAATGGCACCTTCCTGCTTGGCGACGGCATTGGTAAGCGCGGCCAGCGCCCCCGCCGTGTTGCTGGCGATGACACTGACCCGGCCAGTGAATTTCTGCGTCTTGGCGTCGAGCTTTGCCAGGCTCTCCTCGTTCCAATCCACATCGATGAAGCGCTCCGGCGTGGCGGCATATTGTTCCAGCTGCGCGCAATCCTTGGCATGGATGGTGATCGGCTTGCCGGTGGTGACAATGCCGACAATCTTGTCTCCCGGCAGCGGATGGCAGCAACCGGCATAATGCACATCCATGCCCGCGACGAGCCCGGTGATGGGCATGCCCGCATCGGCGCGCGGCGCGGCGCGCGGCGAGCGCGCGGTCAGCGCATTGCCCATGAAAGCGGGCAGCATGCGCGGTGCGCGAACCTCCTTCAGTTCCGGATAGGCGGCGTAGACCACATCCTTCGGCCCCACCACACCCGTCGCCACCGCAACGTAGAGATCATCCACGCTGGCCTGCTTGAAGCTCTTCGCCACCGGCTCCAGCACCTTTTCGGAGCCATCCACGCCATCCTGCCGGAAGGCCTTCATCAGCAGGGACTTACCGGCATCGCGATGCTGGTCGCGCATCTGCTGCGCCAGGAACCGGCGGATACGCGCCCGCGCCTTGCCGGTGACAACGAAACGCTCCCAGGCCGGGCTCGGCGTGCCGCCGCGGGCGGTGAGAATTTCCACCTGGTCGCCATTCTGCAGCTCGTAGCGCAGCGGCATCAGCTTGCCGTTGATGCGCGCCCCCACGCAGGTATCGCCAATCTGGCTATGCACCGCATAGGCGAAATCGACCGAGGTGGCACCACGGGGAAGCTGGATGAGCTGGCCCTTGGGCGTGAAGCAGAACACCTGGTCCTGGTACAGCTCCAGCTTGGTATTTTCGAGAAACTCATCCGGCGCCGCGGAGTTTTCGAGAATTTCCAGCAGATCCTTCACCCAGCCGAACTGCTTCACATCATTGGGCGAGGCATCGTTCTGCTTATAAAGCCAATGCGCGGCCACGCCGGCCTCCGCCACCGCCTGCATCTCCGGGGTGCGGATCTGGATCTCGATTTTCTGATTGCGCGGCTGGCGCAGCGTGACACCCGTATGCAGCGATTGATAGCCGTTGGTCTTGGGTGTGGAGATGTAATCCTTGAACCGCCCGGCAATGACCGGATAGGCGGCATGGATGGCCCCCAGCGCCACATAACATTCCGCCCGGCTGGGCACGATGATGCGGAAGGCCATGATATCCGAAAGCTGCTCGAAGCTGACATTCTGCCGCTTCATTTTCTGCCAGATGGAGTAGGGCGATTTCTCGCGCCCCGAAATCTCCACCACACTCACCCCCGCTTCCTTGCAGACGCGGATCAGCTCCCGGCGAACCTCCTCAATAACATCCGCCCCCTGCCCGCGCAGATAATTCAGGCGGGTCTGGATGGTGTCATAGGCTTCCGGCTCAATTTCGGCGAAGGCGCGGTTCTGCAGCTCGGTCTTTACCGCCTCCATGCCGATACGCTCGGCCAGGGGGGCGTAGATATCCATCGTCTCCCGGGCAATGCGCAGGCGCCGGTGCGCGGCCGAGACCGCCCCCAGCGTGCGCATATTATGCAGCCGGTCCGCGAGCTTCACGATGAGCACGCGGATATCCTTGCTCATCGCCAGCACCAGCTTGCGGAAATTCTCCGCCTGCTTGGTGCGGTCGGATTGCAGCTCCAGCCGCGTCAGCTTGGTAACGCCATCAACCAGCGAGGCGATTTCCTTGCCGAAGCGCTTTTCCACGCTGCCGAGAGTCACGGAGGTATCCTCCACCGTGTCGTGCAGCAGGGCAGTGATGATGGAGGCGCTGTCTAGCTTATAGCTGGCGAGAATCCCCGCGACGGCGAGCGGATGGGTAATATAGGGCTCGCCATTATCGCGCTTCTGGTCCGCATGCGCTTTCTCGGCGACGCCGTAGGCATCGTCGATGACAATGGGATCAGCCTTGGAATCATAGGCGGAAATGCGTGCCAGCAGCCCGGCCAGCTCGGGGTGGAATTTCGGCGCACCGCTGCTCAGGCCCTCTGGGGCGTGGGACAGGCTCTCAACCCGGCAGCCTGTCCACATGAACTTACCGGCGGGACTTGCCGCCGAGCTCGGCCTCGATGGCTGCCTGGATGTCTTCCGGCGACATGATCTCTTCGCCTTCGGCGGCCATGGCGGCAGCCTCTTCCTCGGCCGAGACATCCTGCAGGCCGAAAATATTCTGATCGGTCGGGATCAGGTCCATCACCTCTTCATCCACCGGCTCGGGCTCCGGCACGCGGGAGAGGGATTTCACCAGATCCTGCTCCAGCTCGGGCAGCTCCACCGTCTCATCGGCGATTTCGCGCAGCGCCACCACCGGGTTCTTGTCATTGTCCCGGTCGATGGTGAGCTGCTCACCACGGCTGATATTCCGGGCACGCTGCGCCGCGAGCAGAACCAGCTCAAAGCGGTTCGGCACCTTCAAAACGCAGTCTTCGACAGTTACGCGGGCCATAGGGGTACGCTCCAGGCAGAAAATTGAAAGAGTGCCTTACCGCAGGCGCGGCGGGGAGGCAAGCTCATTCACCCGGCGTTTCCGGCTCGTCATGCCAGGGCTCAATGCCTTGCGGGGGAAGCTCCGCCAGCAGGGTTGTTACATTCTGGCGCAGCACCGGGTGGCGCCAGGCGGGATTCACATCCAGCAGCGGGCGCAACACGAAGGCGCGCAGATGCGCCTGGGGATGTGGCAGCACCGGGTCCGGCGTGGCGCGGATGATGCCGCGCATATCGATGATATCAAGGTCGATCGTACGGGCCGCGTTTGGCGCCAGGCGCTCCCGCCCGAACCGGATTTCGATCTTCTGCAGTTCACGAAGCAGGGTCTCCGGGTCGATCGGGCCCGTCATGCGGATCATGCCGTTGCAGTAATCGGGCTGACTGGAAACCGGAATCGCCCTGGTACGGTACCAGGGCGATTGTGCCACGAAGCTGAGGCCGGGAATGGCACGCACCGCCTCGGCCGCCGCCTCGCAGGTCCTCAGCGGCGGCGTACCGTCCTTGGCCGGCAGATTGGCACCAATGGCGATTAGGATCATAAAAGGGAGATATCCACGGCTTCTAGGGGCTCAAACTCAATTCGCACACTAAAAACTCACTAACATTTTTTCACACACTGTACATCACCTTTAACCTCCCATTTCAAGAGCTAGGAATTTCAGCATGCGGCTTTCAGCCCAGGAGCGCTCAGCTCTATTCATTGATGGTGCCAATCTCTATGCGGCAACACGCAGTCTTGGCTTTGATATAGACTACCGCAAACTGCTCGACTTTTTCGGATCTAGAACAAATCTGCTGCGCGCCTATTACTACTCCGCGTTGCTGGAAACTGAGGAGTATTCTCCCCTCAAACCTCTAACGGATTGGCTGGCCTATAACGGCTACAGCCTGGTTACCAAGCCCGCCAAGGAGTTCGTGGATACCCTGGGACGCAGGCGGATCAAGGGAAATATGGACATCGAGCTGGCAATCGACATGCTGGAGCTGGCCCCCTCGCTCAACCACGTCATCCTGTTTTCCGGTGATTCGGATTTCCGCCGCCTCGTAGAGGCAGTACAACGTAAAGGTGTGCGCGTAACGGTTGTTTCATCCATCCGCACCAGCCCGCCGATGATCGCCGATGAGCTGCGCCGCCAAGCCGATCAGTTTATAGAACTGGCTGAAATTGCACAAGATTTTGCCCGCCGGCCGCAAGAGGGGCGCCCCCGCCCGGAGCGTGAGGCCGAGGAATGACGGGCACATCCATGACCACCCCCGGGCGCAATTGCCCTCTTTGCCCCCGTCTCGTGGCCTATCGCGAGGAATACCGCGCCTTGCACCCGGACTGGTTCAACGCGCCCGTTCCCAGCTTCGGCCCGGTTACGGCGCGGCTGCTGGTGGTGGGGCAAGCGCCAGGCGTTAATGGCGCTAACAAATCCGGTCGCCCCTTCACGGGCGACGTGGCGGGCCGCCTGCTCTACCCGGTGCTGACCAAATTCGGCTTCGCCACCGGCGTTTTTCAGGAACGGCCGGATGACGGGCTAAAGCTGGTGGATTGCCGCGTGACCAACGCCGTGCGCTGCGCCCCGCCGCAACACAAGCTCGAAACCTCGGACAAGACACATTGCCTGCCTTATCTCGCCGCCGAGATCGCCGCGATGCCCAAGCTGCGCGTGCTGCTGGCCGTCGGCGCCAAGGCGCATGAATCGATCCTGCAGGGGCTGAAACTCAAGCCAAGCCGCCATCCGTTCAAACATGGCGCGCTGCATGAACTGCCCGGCGGCCTTACCCTGGCGGATAGTTTTCACACCTCCCAGTATAATGTGAATACCGGGCGGATCACGCAGGAGATGTTCGAGGACATCGTGGCGGAGATCAGGCGGCTGCTCGCCTGACCCCTTGGAGCCGGATGTTTTAGATCGAATCACTCTGAATCCGGCTCTAGATCAATGTTTTAGAGAGCGATCCAGGCCTTAGCGGCTGCGCAGCAGCCTGGCCTTGTCACGCTGCCAGTCGCGCGCCGCGGCTGCGTGGCGCTTATCGGCCTTCTGCTTGCCCTCGGCGATGCCCAGCGTCACCTTGGCCAGCCCGCGGTCGTTGAAGAATATGTCGAGCGGCACAATGGTCTGGCGCTCGCGCGAAATGGCGGCGAAAATCTGCTGCCTTTCCTTGCGCTTCACCAGCAATTTGCGCATCCCGCGTGTCTCAAAGCGCGACAGCACGCCGCCCTGATATTCGGGGATGTACAAATTGAACAGATACAACTCGCCCTCGCGCTCACCGGCCCAGGCCTCGGTGAGCTGGGCACGGCCGAGCCGCAGGGATTTCACCTCTACCCCACGCAGCACGATCCCCGCTTCAACGGTGGAGAGTATCTTGTAATCGTACCGGGCCTTGCGGTTCTGCGCCGCAATGCCGTGGGAGATGAATTCGGATTTCTTCTTCTCTTTGCTCAATTCAGCAGACCGGTATCCCGCATCGCCGCCCGCACCTTCTCGGCGGAAGACGCCGAGACCGGCGCCAGCGGCAAGCGCACATGGTTGGCCCCAAAGCCCAGCAGCGAAGCGGCATATTTCACCGGGCCGGGATTGCTCTCACAGAACATCGAATCATGCAGCGGCACCAGGCGCTGCTGGATGTCCATGGCAGTTTTCAGGTCGCCCTTGGCCCAGGCACCGTGCATTTCAGCGCAAAGCCGGGGCGCCACATTGGCGGTGACGGAGATGCAGCCATGCCCGCCGGAGGCCAGAAACGCCAGCGCGGTATGGTCCTCGCCCGAAAGCTGGAGGAAATCCGGCCCGCAGGCGCGGGTGGTATGCAACGGGCGGGTGAGGTTCGCGGTGGCGTCCTTCACCCCGGCGATGTTCTTGATCCCGGCGAGCCGCGCCATCGTCTCCACGGACATGTCGATCACCGATCGGCCGGGGATGTTATAGATGAACACCGGCAGGGACGTCGCTTCCGCGATCGCCTTGAAATGCCGGTAGAGCCCTTCCTGGGTCGGCTTGTTGTAATAGGGCGTTACCACAAGCACGGCATCCGCCCCGGCCGCTTCGGCATGGCGGGCCAGGCCGATGGCCTCGGCCGTGGCGTTGGAGCCGGCCCCGGCCATCACCGGAATCCGGCCCTTGGCGGATTTCACCGCCAGCTCGACCACATGTTTATGCTCTTCATGGCTCAGCGTCGGGGATTCGCCGGTGGTGCCAACCGGCACGATGCCGTTGGTGCCTTCCGCGATCTGCCAATCGATGAGGCGAATAAAGGCCTCATCATCGATGCGCCCATCCTCATGCATCGGAGTCACGAGGGCGGTGAAAGAGCCGTGAAACATTTTTGGTTCCTGGAAGGATTTAATCCAGCCCTTCACCTAGTCCGCTCCGCCCGGCACGGCAAGGCATGGTGGCAACGCACCAGGGCGACGCGGCGCGCCAAACCACCATCCCGCCACGACACCCGCGAGTAAATCGCCGTCACCCTCATTTTGGCCCTGGACGGAAGCTTTATCCCGGCCAATACGAGGCCGGAGCGGCGAATGAGCCGGGCCGCAAAATAATGGCGGAATTGTCCGGGCTGCATATCGCCCATGCGGTAAGGCCAAGGGCAGAAATCGAGGAGAGCGCCTGGGCGGACCCAGCCGGTCCCAGCACCTGCCCTCGGCGCCACTCGCGCGCCTGCATATTTTGAAACAATCATGGCGTTTGGCCCAGGCCCCCGGCACTGCTAGAGAGGGCGCATGAAGTTCCTGGCCGCCTTGCCATTGCTCCTGCTGCCCGCCGCCGCGCTGGCGCAAACCGCCGCCAGCCCGCAGATTATGACGGACGTGCAGGCCGGCCAGTTCTCCCAGGCCGAGCAGCTGGCCACCGCCACGGGCGATCCGCTGGTGGTCAAGCTCGTCACCTTCTTCCGCCTCACCGATCCCGGCGGCGGCAGCGCGGACGAAATCCAGGCCTTCATCAATACCAATCCGGATTGGCCGATGCAGGGTTTGCTGGCGCTGCGCGAGTCCCAGGCCTCCGGCCTCTACCAGCCCCCCGTGCCCACCGTCACGCCGGACTTCATCACCCAGGCCCAGGCCCTGCATAGCCAAGGCCAGGATGCCCAGGCCGCCCAGCTCTGGGAAAGCCAGGGCAAGGCCGCGATGAAAGCCGCCACGCCAGACCAGCAGCTTCTCTTCTGGCCCGTGCAGAACACGCTGGCCCGCGCCCTGCTGCAGGAGGGCGACGCCAAAAACGCTTACCAGGTCGTCATCTCCGCCGATCCGCCGATTTCCGGTACCACCGCGCGCGAGCAGATCGCCGACCGCGACTTCTTCGCCGGATTCCTGCTGCTGCGCTTCCTGAAACAGCCGCAGGAGGCCGCCACCTGGTTCCAGGACCTCGCCGCCTCCTCCACCGCCGTCATCACCCAGGCCCGCGCCTATTACTGGCTGGCCCGCACCGAAACCGGCAGCCAGGCGGCCCAGGACTATGCCCGCGCCGCCGCTTACCCCACCACTTTCTACGGCCAGCTCGCCGCCCTGGCGCTGGGCGACACGCCGCAGCAACTCGCCGATCGCATCAAAACCGTGCCGGAGCCCGGCTTCTCCGTGCAGGACGCGCTGGATTTCGGCCTGGGCGAACTGCCCCGCGCCGCCGTGCTGCTAGTGCAGATGAACGATCCGCATGACGCGACGATCTTCCTCAACCGCATCGGCCAGACAGCCCTGGACGATAAATCTCGCCTGATGGCAGCACGCTTGGCGCTGGGGCTGGGCTTCCCGCAATCGGCGGTGGCCATCGCGCGCCTTGCCGGCATTTCCGGCCAGATGCTGGTGCAGGAAGGCTGGCCCATCCCCTACAACCCGCCGGCTTCGATACTTGATCCGGCCATCTCGCTCGGCATCATGCGCCAGGAGAGCAGCTTCAACCCCACCGTGGTCTCCGGCGCCGGGGCCATGGGGCTGATGCAGCTCATGCCCGCCACCGCCCGCAAAACCGGCTCCAAATATGGCCTGCCCTACGGCAATTTGTTCGACCCGGACCAGAACATGGCCCTCGGCGCCAGCTATCTTTCCCAGGAAATCAACAATTTTGGTGAATGTCTGCCGCTGGCCATCGCCGCCTATAATGCCGGCCCCACCAATGTGGCCAACTGGCTGGGCGAAAACGGCGACCCTGAACTCGGCACCCAGCCGGGCGGCGCCAACATGATCGACTGGATCGAGGAAATTCCCTTCAACGAGACCCGCAATTACGTGCAGCGGGTTTCCGAGAACATCACCATCTACGGCGCCCTGTTGAACGGCGCCGCCGTGTCTCCGGTAGTGAAATGGCTGAACCAGCCATGAAATTCTGGCGCTTCATCGCCTCGGGCTTCGGCTCCGGCCTGGCGCCGAAGGCGCCTGGCACGTTCGGCTCGCTGGCCGGGCTCGTCATTGGCTGTTTGCTGCTGCTGGCCGGGCATCTGGCGCTGCTGGCGGGCATCGTGGTGGCCACGGCCATCGGCATCTACGCCATCGGCCGCCTGCCGGAAGCCAGCGAGGACCCCGGCTGGATTGTCATTGACGAGATCGCCGGGCAGATGATCCCGCTGCTGGCCCTCTATGAGTTCAGTATCTGGGGCGCATTGCTCGCCTTCGCCTTGTTCCGCCTGTTCGACATCTGGAAGCCAGGCCCCGTCGGCTGGGCGGATAGGCGCAAGGACGAATACGGCATCATGGGTGACGACATCATCGCCGGGCTGATGGCCTGGCTGGTGATGCTGGCCCTGCATCTGGTCTCGCCACTATGAACGCCGCAAGCCTCCTTGCCCTCTACAAGGCCAAGGGCC
Source organism: uncultured Pseudomonadota bacterium (assembly GCA_963794625.1). Classification (GTDB taxonomy): domain Bacteria; phylum Pseudomonadota; class Alphaproteobacteria; order Acetobacterales; family Acetobacteraceae; genus Acidocella. The sequence continues at coordinate 546,113 of CAWCEU010000008.1, read as the reverse complement.
TGAAGCTCGCCACGGCGGAAAGCTGCACGGGCGGGCTGGTGGCCGGTGCCGTCACCGCCATTTCCGGCTCTTCCGCCATCTTCACCCATGGCTTCGTCACCTACGCCAACGAGGCCAAAACCCAGATGCTCGGCGTGCCGGAAGCGATGCTGGCGGCCCATGGCGCTGTCTCGCCCCAAGTGGCGCGGGCCATGGCGGAAGGGGCGCGCATCCGCGCGGGGGTGGATTTCGCCGTCTCCACCACCGGCATCGCCGGGCCGGAAGGCGGCAGTGCCGAGAAACCGGTGGGCACGGTCTGGTTCGGCCTGGCCGGGCCCGCCGGCACCATTGCGCATCACCGGCTGTTTCACGGAAACCGCGAGGAGATCCGCGCCCAGGCGGTGGATTTCGCCTTGGAATTGCTGGAAAAAGCCGGAGGAGATGAAACGCCATGAGCAGAACGCTGAGTGCCTGGGACAAGGCGAAGCGCGAGGGGCGGAAAATGACGATGCTCACCGCCTACGACATCACCGCCGCCAGGCTGGCCGAGGCGGCGGGGATTGATGCGCTGCTCGTCGGCAATTCGCTCGGCATGATGGTGGCCGGCGAGGCGGATACGCTGCGCGTCAGCCTGGAGCAGATGGAGTACCATACCGCCATCGTCGCCAAGGCCGTCACCAAGACGCTGGTCATGGCCGACCTTCCCTTCGGCAGCTTCGAGGAATCCCCCGCCCAGGCCTTCGCCGCCTGCGCCCGGCTGCTCAAGGCAGGCGCGCAGATCGTGAAGCTGGAGGGCGCCGCGCCGATGGTGGAAACCGTTGCCTTCCTCTCCAAGCGCGCCATCCCCGTCTGCGCCCATATCGGCCTCACGCCCCAGCATGTGCGCCAGATCGGCGGCTTCAAGCGCCAGGGCAAAACCCCCGAGGCGGCGGCCCAACTCATCGAGGATGCGCTGGCCCTTGCAGATGCGGGGGCGCGGATGCTGCTGATGGAGGCTATTCCATTCGAGCTGGCGGCGGAGATCACCGCCCGCCTGCCCATCCCCACCATCGGCATCGGCGCCGGGCCGGGCACGGATGCACAGGTGCTCGTGTTTCACGACGTGCTGGGGCTAAATCCTGACCGCGCCCCCTCCTTCGCCAAAAAATACCTGGACGGCGCCGGGCTGATCACCACCGCGCTGGGTGAATATGCGCGCGAGGTACGGGACGGCACGTTCCCGGCATAACCGCAACACTCTTTCTATCCAGGCTTTTATCGATTAGCCTTCCGCTCAAGCCCGGTTGCATAACCAAGGCCGGGCAAGATTTTTTTCCAGGTGACGGCAATATGCGCGGAGATCAGACAATGCGGACAATTTCCACGAAGCATGGCGGAACGGGCCGCAAACTGCTCTCCACCCTCGCCCTGCTGACCGGGCTGGCGGCAATGGCCGTTCCCGCCAATGCCGCCGTGTTTCTACGCGGCTATCTGAGCGGCGTGCCCAGCAGCGCGATGACCTCGGCGGACTGGGATGCCTTCCAGGGCGCGGCGCAAAGCCTGCTGAGCCAAATCCCCTCCGCGCCCGGCCAAAGCCAGGACTGGCAAGGCCCCAGCGGCGCGCATGGCACGCTGACCATCAAGCGCGTGTTCGAGAAGCACGACCTTCCATGCCGTGAGGTCAATGCCCTCTTCGACGCTAAGGAAGGCTCCGGCGGACACAATTACCTGCTGACGGTCTGCCGCAACCAAGCCGGAGATTGGAAGCTGGTCAACTGACCAGCGCCATCCTCTGGAGCCGGAGGATTTTAGAGGGCAATTCAGACTTTATCCGCGCTCACAAAGCGAGCGAAGCTAAACTCATCACGCTCTAGAACGGCGCCGTCACCGGGCTGTACCGGGCCGATACATCCCCCGCCAGATCCAGCGCATCCGGATTCAGCGATAAAGCGGGCGCGCCCGGCTTGAAATCCAGCCCGGACAGCTTCGTCCAGCTCACCGATGGCACGGTGGTGAGCTGAAAGTAATAGACCAGATCGGTGAGATCGGTCACCGAGCGGTATTCGGTATTATACGTCCCGAAATCCTTGTACGGCGCTCCGAATGGCACCGAGACATTCGCCATGATCGAAAACATCGCGGCGATGGCATGACGCGTATCCTGCGGCTGCGGCAGAAAGCGCGAGAAGAAGGCCGCGCGCTGAAACCTGTCCACCGGGTTCACATTGCCCGGCAAGGGCGTATCCCGGCTTAGCGGCTGGAAGGCGTGCTCCGCATCCATCTTCCTCAGCAGCGCCAATTGCTGGTCGTAGGACGGATCATTGGTCATCACGCTGTACTGGCGGCCATGATGCACCACCGCTTTGCCCGCGATATATTCGATGATGGCGGAATCCCCGCTCGCATCCTCCAGCGCCAGATGCACGCTGGCCTTATGCCCCTCTGCCTCCACCATCACGATCTGCACCGGTGCCAGCAGCGCCAGCGCCTCGCTCACGCTGGCGGCATTGTCCAGCGCATATTGCAGCCACAGCCCTGCTTGCAATCCGGGCCTCGCGGCATCGCGCGCCCCGTAATCCGTGCTGTTCAGATAAAGCAGATGCCCGGCCAGCCCCGCCTCATTCACCCCGTCCACCGCACCGAGATCATAGGCCGCGGCCACCAGGCTTCCATGTTTTGACGTCCAGGCCAGGGGGTTTTCCGGCACCACGGTAACGCCGCCCAGCTTGCCGCCATTTCGCGCCATGCCCGCGGGCAGCACATAGAGCTTCGGCTGCGTCGATTCCGGCCAATCCATCGTCCGGCCCACGATAACCTTCTGGCCATTGCCATTCCACAAAACCCGCGTGCAGGCCTGCGCCCGGCGCCAGGGCGTGAAGGACAAGGCGGGCACCACAGCGGCACTGCCCGCCAGTTGAAAGAAACGCCGTCTTTCCATGTTCATCTCCTCACCCGCAACCCCGCGTGGATAACCCCGGCACCGCACCGGCCAATAAAAAAAGGGGGCTTGCGCCCCCTTTCCTGACCAAAACCGTTATGCAGGCACCGGCCCCAGCCCGCCGGGCAGATCCGGCTTCGGGGTCGCTGTCGGCACCGAGCCGCGGCGGTTATTATTATCCTGCATCGGCTCATCCACCACCTTGCGGATGATCTTCTCCCCGCGCAGCACCATCTGGATCTCATCGCCGGACAGGGTCTCATACTCCAGCAGCCCCTGCGCCAGACGCTCCAGATCCTCGCGCCGCTCGGTCAGGATACGCTTGGCCTCGGAATAGGAATGATCGATGATGCGGCGCACCTCATCGTCGATCTCCCGCGCCGTCGCCTCGGAGACATTCTTCGCCCCGCCCATCGAGTGGCCCAGAAACACTTCCTGCCCGCTATCCACGTAGGAGACCATGCCGAGCTTTTCGGACATACCCCACTCCGTAACCATGCGCCGCGTCATGTCGGTCGCCATCTTGATATCGCCGGAGGCGCCGTTGGAAACCTTGTCCGACCCGAACACCAGCTCCTCCGCCGCGCGCCCGCCCATGGCCATGATCAGCTGTTGCAGCAGCTTCAGCTTGCTCATGGAGTAACGGTCGCCTTCCGGCAGAGACATGACCATGCCCAGCGCCCGGCCGCGCGGAATGATGGTGGCCTTATGCACCGGGTCGCATTCCGGCAGGGTGATGGAGCAGATCGCATGCCCGCCTTCATGGTACGCGGTCATCGTCTTCTCGGCGTCGGACATGACAAGCGAGCGGCGTTCCGCCCCCATCATCACCTTGTCCTTGGCATGCTCGAACTCCGCCATGGCGACCACGCGCTTGCCGATGCGCGCGGCGAGCAGCGCCGCCTCGTTCACCAGATTGGCGAGATCGGCACCGGAAAAGCCCGGCGTGCCGCGCGCGATGGTCTTGGCATCCACGTCGGAAGCCAAGGGCACCTTGCGCATATGCACTTTCAGGATCTTCTCGCGGCCCACCACGTCCGGGTTGGGCACCACCACTTGGCGGTCGAACCGGCCGGGGCGTAGCAATGCTGGGTCCAGAACGTCCGGCCGGTTGGTGGCCGCGATCAGGATCACGCCCTCATTGGACTCAAACCCGTCCATCTCCACCAGCATCTGGTTCAGGGTCTGCTCGCGCTCGTCATTGCCGCCGCCAAGCCCGGCACCGCGATGCCGGCCGACAGCGTCGATCTCATCGATGAAGATGATGCACGGCGCGTTCTTCTTGCCCTGCTCGAACATATCACGCACGCGGCTGGCACCCACACCCACGAACATCTCGACGAAATCGGAGCCGGAGATGGTGAAGAAGGGCACATTCGCCTCACCCGCGATGGCGCGGGCCAGCAGCGTCTTGCCCGTGCCGGGCGGGCCCACCAGCAAGCAGCCTTTAGGGATCTTGCCGCCGAGGCGCTGGAATTTCTGCGGGTCACGGAGGAACTCCACAATTTCCTGCAGCTCGCCCTTGGCCTCGTCGATCCCCGCCACGTCGTCAAACGTCACGCGGCCCTGCTTCTCGGTCAGCAGCCGGGCGCGGGATTTGCCAAAGCCCATGGCCCGGCCGCCGCCGCCCTGCATCTGCCGCATGAAGAAGATCCACACGCCCAGGATCAGCAGCATCGGCGCCCAGTTGAGCAGTGCCCGCACCAGGGGGTTCATCGTATCCCCTTCCGGCTTGGCGGACACATTCACGCCGGTAGCCGTCAGCTTGGAGACCAGGGTCTGGTCATCCGGCGCGTAGGTTTCGAAGTTCTTGCCATCCTTCGTGGTACCGGTGATGTCGTGCCCGGCGATGGTAACGCTCTGCACCTGGTTGTTGTTCACCTCATCCAGGAAGCTGGAATAGGCGATCTCCGAGGAGTTGCTCTGCGTGCTGGAAGGCTGGAAGACGTTGAACAGCACCACCAGAAACAGCGCCACAACCACCCACAGCGCGATATTTCGACCCAGATTATTCATCTAGACTTTTTCCAATTCTTTCAATCGGTTCCCCCGCCCTGCTCGAGGCACGGAGGCTTTCCTTGAGCTCACCTGGGCATATTGCACCGGATTCCTAGCCCAGCACAAATAAATCCTGGATAAATTCAAGTATGAAAGGGCCGCGTTGTGGCGGGCATGGGCGGGGTGAACAATGCCGGCGCCGGAAAAACCGGGCGGCCTTGCGCATCCCGCAATGCTGGAAGCCCGCGCAGCACCAGGCTCGGCAGACCGCTAAATCCATGGAAAAAGGCCGCATCCCGCCCTAGCGCGCCAAAGCTCACCGCCCCCGGCACCAGGGCGGTGAGGGTAAAGCGCCCGTCCCATAACGCATGGCTGGTTGCCGGAACCGGCGGGGCGCAGGCGGCGGGCTCGCGCGCCAGCAGCCAGCCAGGGCCAAGCCGCCCGGCAGGAGCAACCCGCACTCCGCCCAAGGTGGCCGGGCACAGCGTGGCGGCCAAACGCAGCAGCGACTCCTGGCGCGGTGCGTAGAGCCGCCCGGCAATGGTCCTGATCAGCGCGGCCAAGGCCGCCGGGGGGGCCGAGGCGGCCTCCAGCACGGCATAGCCTTCCGGGTAAAGGCGGGCATGCCGGGCGAGAAAGCCTGCCACCTCCTCGTCCCGCGCGGCGCGTTCGACGGCACCGGAAGGCGCCAGCCCCTCACCATCCAGGCGGATGCGCACACGCTCGAATTGCCGGGCCTGGTTGGAGGGATCCTCGACCCATTCCATGCCCTGCTCGCGCAAAAAATCCCGCAACGCGGCGGGTGGAATGCCCAGCAACGGGCGCAGCAGGATAACCCCGTTGCGGGCACTCCAGGCGGACATGCCTTCCGCCCCGCCGGGGCCGCGCCGGGCGCGCATTGCCACGGTCTCATGCTGGTCCGCCTGATGATGGCCAAGGGCGAGATAAAGAAACCCGGCTGCCTGCGCCGCCGCCGCCAGCGCCGCATGGCGGGCGGTGCGGGCGCGCGCCTGCATTGCCGGGCCAGGCGGCAGGCTCAAAGCAAGCACCTGGCTCTCCACCCCTCTCGCGGCCAGCCGGGCGGCGGTCAGCCTTGCCTCCTGCCCCGACTCCGCCCGCAGGCCATGATCGGCGATCAACCCCAAAACCGCCCCGCCGCGCGGGAGGCAATAATCACGCGCCAAGAGCGCCAGCGCCGTGCTGTCCGCCCCGCCGGAAACCCCCAAGGCCAGACGCGGCGGCAAGCCGGGCGGCAGCAGCCGCGCCAGCGCCGCCGCGAATACCGTGCTTACTGACAATTCGCGCGTTTGGAGACCGCCGCGACGTCCGACTGCATGCCGGCCGAAAGATTGGTGAATTGGCTGTTCAGGGAGGAGATGGTCTCACATGCTTCCTGGTTCTGATGAATTGCGGACAGCGAGGATGCCAGCCCCAGCAGCGCCCGTGGCGCGTAGGTGCCGTTTTTGTTCATGTTGTAGGTGCCATAGAACGCCACGGCGGCGTTCTGCGAGTCGCCCTGGGCGGCATAGCTCTGCGCCACCAAATATTGCGCCCGGTAGGCCTCGGGTGCGGCCTTGTCATTCGTCACAATACCCTGCGCCAGCGTGCGGGCGCTGGCGTAATCATGCTTGCCATAGGCATCCAGCGCCGCCTTCAACGCGGCTTTCGGGTCGCCAGGGGCCGCCATGGCGGCAGGCGGGGGGGCGGAAGGCACCGCCGGCGCCAGGCCTTGCGGCGCATTGGCGGCCTGCGGCGGCGTACCGGCGGTGGGGGCAGTGCCCGGCGCGGCGGCCCCGCCATTGCCCATCTGGAATTTCAGGTCGCCAATTTCTTTCTCGGTCTGGTCGTGCTGCGTATCCACCTGGTGCTGCAGATTGGAAACCTGGCCATTCAGCGTCTGCACCTGCTGTTGCAGCTGCTGCACCTGGGTCAGCAGGCTCGCCACCAGCGGGTTGCTGCCCGCGCCCCCACCGGAAGATGACGGTGCCGAGCCGCCCCCCAGAGAGGAGCCGCCATTACCGCCCCCCTGGCCTTGCAGCTGCTGAACCTGCTGCTGCAGCTGCAAAATCTCATTCTGCAGGGCAATGCCCTCCTGGCTCTGGATCAACGGCTGGGCGGAAGCCCCCAGCGGCATCAGCAGCGTGGCGGCGAGGAGCGGGATTCGGTAGTGCATTGAGACTCCATTCAGGGCCTTAAGATACGGGCAAATATAGACGCGGAAAGGCTCAAAACAAAACCGGCGGCCTTGCGGGCCGCCGGTCTGCATCACATACCGGCTTCAGGGCCGGAGAGGGATTCCGATTACTTGCAGTTCTGCGGGTTGAAGCCCTGAACCGAGGTGATCGCGTTACGGTTCTGCTGGTAAGCAGCGTCGTCATTGCCAGCGGCAACCGGGCAATCCTTACCATAAGAGATGGTCTGGATGCGGGAAGAGGCAACGCCCTGGGCAACCAGGTAGTCGCGCGCGGCGTTCGCACGGCGCTGGCCGAGGGCCAGGTTGTACGTCTCGGTGCCGCGCTCGTCGGCGTTACCCGCCACCAGCACGTTCACGGAAGGATACTTGGCGAGCCAAGCGGCCTGCTTGCCCAGGGTCGCGTCAGCGTCGCTGGACAGGCTGGACTTATTGAAGTCGTAGAACACGCGGTCGCCGACATTGGCAACCAGGTCCTGCTCGGAACCCGGGGCCGGGCCGGTCGCCGTCTCAGCGCCGGTGCCAGTGTTGGACGCGGTGCTGGCGGGGTTGGAGGAGCAGGCTGCCAGCAGGGCCAGGCCGGCAAAAGCGCCCAATGCTTTGATTTTCATGGTAGGAACCGATCCCTGTCCGAATTAGGTGAGCAAAATTTAGCCATTGGTTGCGTAACCACGATGATTACGTCCACATTGCGGGCTGTACTCTTCCCGCTGGGCAAGGGTCAAGCACCACATCGAGCTAATTTGTTCATCTACCTGAGGTTTCCACCTTCCAGATGATTTTCTTTACATCTGTTGATTATTTGTAACACTCTTGAAAGCCGCCCTTACATGGCGGCCAGTTTTGGCGCCCCGCTTGCGGCTTGACGTGCGGCTTGACATTTTGCCCCGCGCGCGGTCTGCCCTGCCCCAGAAGATAGAGGCAGATTCAAGATGCAGAGCGATGATTTGAAGAGTTTGGTGGAGGCGGCGCTGCCCGCCATCGCGGCCGCGGACGCGGCTTCGCTGGAGGAACTGCGAGTCTCCCTGCTCGGCAAAAACGGCAATGTGACAATGCTGCTAAAATCGCTGGGCGGCATGGAACCCGAGGCCCGAAAGGCCGCCGGCGCCGAGATTAACCTTATAAAAGCGCAGATCACCGATGCTCTTTCCGCGCGGCGCGCGCTGCTGGACGCCCAGGCTCTGGAGCAAAAACTCACCGCCGAGCGGATCGACGTCACCCAGCCCCCCCGGCCGGAGCCGGCCGGCGCCGTGCATCCCCTCTCCCGCACCCAGGAGGAGCTGGCCGCCATCTTCTCCACCATGGGCTTCACCATCGCCGAAGGGCCGGACATTGAGGACGATTGGTACAATTTCACCGCCCTCAACATCCCCTCCCATCATCCCGCCCGCGCGATGATGGATACCTTCTATCTGCAGGCGCCCGAAAACGCCCGCCCGCCGGTGCTGCGCACCCATACGTCCCCGGTGCAAATCCGCACCATGCTGGAATGGGCCAAGACCGAGGGGCTCGGCACATCCCCTGCCCCCATCCGCATCATCGTCCCCGGCCGCACCTTCCGCGCCGACCACGACGCCACCCATAGCCCGATGTTCCATCAATGCGAGGGGCTGGTGATCGGCGAGGGCATCACGCTCGGCCATCTCAAAGGCTGCCTCATCGACTTCCTGCGCGCCTATTTCGGCGTGCCGGAGCTGCCGGTGCGCCTGCGTTCCAGCTATTTCCCCTTCACCGAACCCTCGATGGAGGTCGATATCGGCTGGAGCCGCAAGACCGGTGAGATCGGCGGCGGGACGGACTGGCTGGAGATCGGCGGCTCGGGCATGGTGCATCCCAACGTGCTGGCCAATTGCGGCATCGACCCGCGCCGCTTCCAGGGCTTTGCCTTCGGCATGGGGCTGGAGCGCATCACCATGCTCAAGCACGGCATCAACGATCTGCGCCTCTTCTTTGAAAGCGATGTGCGCTGGCTGCGCCATTATGGTTTTTCAGCCTTGACGCCCGCCAGCCTGCACGAAGGACTATAAGCCGATGAAATTCTCCCTCTCCTGGCTGAAAACCTGGCTGGATACGCAAGCCTCGCTGGATGAGATCCTCTCCACCCTCAACAAAATCGGGCTTGAGGTGGAAGGCGTTGAGAACAAGGCCGAGGCGCTGAAGCCCTTCACCATCGCGCAGATCATCGAGGCAAAGGCGCACCCGAACGCGGACCGCCTGCGCGCCTGCCGCGTGAATGCGGGCGGGGCCGAGCTTTCCGTGGTGTGCGGCGCGCCGAATGCGCGCACCGGCCTGAAAGTGGTGTTCGCCCCGCCGGGTGCCACCATTCCCACGAACGGGATGGTGCTGAAGGTGGGCGAGATCCGCGGCGTGAAATCCGAAGGCATGCTCACCAGCTTCCGCGAGCTGGGGCTGGGCGAAGATCATGAGGGCATCATCGAACTGCCAGAGGACGCCCCCATCGGCGCCAATTACGCTGAGTGGGCGGGGCTGGACGAGCCCATCATCGAAATCTCCATCACCCCCAACCGGGGCGACGCACTGGCCGTGCGCGGCGTGGCGCGCGACCTCGCGGCAGCCGGGCTGGGCACGCTGAAACCCTTCGCCCCCACCCCCATCAAGGGCCAGGGCGCCTCAGCCATTCAGTGGGCAAATGAATATCCCGAAGCCGCCCCCTGGATTCTTGGCCGCACATTGCGCGACGTGAAGAATGGTGAAAGCCCCGCCTGGCTGGTGAAGCGGCTGGAGAGCATCGGCCTGCGCCCGATCAACGCGCTCGTCGATATCACCAATTTCTTCACCTACGATCTCGGCCGCCCGCTACATGTGTTCGACGTGAAGAAGATTAACGGCACGGTCCTCACACTGAGACATGGCCGGGAGGGCGATGTCTTCCCCGGCCTCTCCGGCAAAGAGGTGAAGGCCAGCCCTGAGGATTGCGTGATCGCCGACGCTGCTGGCGCGCAATCCCTCGCCGGCATCACCGGCGGCGAGGGCACGGGCTGCGATGCAGCCACCACCGATGTCTTCATCGAATGCGCCCTGTTCGACCGGATCAAAATCGCCCAGACCGGCCAGCGCACCGGCATCTTTTCCGATGCCCGCGCCCGCTTCGAACGTGGCATCGACAGCCAGCTCCTCCCCGAAGCTCTGGATGCCGCCACCGCCATGGTGCTGGAGATTTGCGGTGGCGTGGCCAGCGAGATTTCCGAGGCAGGCACCCGCCCCGAATGGGGCCGCCAGGCCAAGCTGCGCTTCGGACGCCTGAAAAGCTTCGGCGGATCGGACATTTCCGCCCCGGACGCCATCGCCGCGCTGGAGCGTCTCGGCTTCACCGTGGTGGATGAGGATGCGCACAGCGTCACCGTCGCCGTGCCGAGTTGGCGCAACGATATCGCGCAGCCGCAATCGCTCGACCAGGCGCCGGACCTTCCCGGCGCGCAAGCCGCCGCCGAAGGTGCCGCCGAGATCGAACCCGAGGCGGACCTGATCGAGGAAGTGCTGCGCCTGCAAGGGCTGGATGCCATCACGCCGGTCTCCCTGCCCGTCGCCTCGCTGGTGCCGCAGCCGGTCTGGACCCCCAAGCAGGCCCGCACCGCCCTGGCACGGCGCGTTCTGGCCGCGCGCGGACTGCTGGAATGTGTCACCTTCAGCTTCACGGACGATGCCAGCGCCGCCCTGTTCGGCGACGCGCCGGAGAGCCTGCGCCTGGCCAACCCCATCGCCTCCGACCTCAACCAGATGCGCCCCACGCCGCTGGCCACGCTCGCCCAGGCCGCCGCGCGCAACCTGGCCCGCGGCATCTCGGATTTCGGGCTGTTTGAAACCGGCCCCGCCTATGCGGCGGATCTCTCCCAGGCGCTGGTGGCGGCCGGCTTGCGCGTGGGCGGCACCCCGCTTTCCGCCATCGCTCCCGCCCGCGCCTATGACGCGCTGGACGCGAAAGCCGACGTCATCGCCGTGCTCGCAGCCCTCGGCGTGCCGATGGACGCGGTAACCACCATGCCAGGCGGCCCGTCCTACTACCATCCAGGCCAGAGCGGCGCGCTGATGCAGGGGCCGAAGACCGTGCTGGCGCGCTTCGGCACGCTGCACCCCGGCGTGGCCCAAGCACTCGACCTGCCGGCGGGAACCGTTGCGTTCGAGATCTTCCTGGATGCCGTGCCCGAGCCCAAGCGCCGCAAGAAATCCGCCCCCGTGCTGCCGCCTTTTCAGCCCTTGCGGCGGGATTTCGCCTTCCTGGTGGATGAAAGCGTGGGCGCCGAAGCCGTGCTGCGTGCCGCCAAGGGTGCCGAACGCAACATGATCACGGGTGTAACCTTGTTCGACCGCTACCAGGGCAAGGGCGTGCCTGATGGCAAAATCTCGCTCGCCATCGCGGTCACGCTACAGCCCACGGAAAAGAGCCTGACGGATGCGGAGATCGAGGCCGCTTGCGCCAAGATCGTCGCCGAAGTGGGCAAGAAAACCGGCGCCACGCTGCGCGGCTGAACGGTCATGGCGGCATCCGCCCCTTACTGGGGGCGGATGCCGTTATTTGTTGAGCAGCGCGAATACCCGCAGCGCCGAGGCCAAAGGCTGCCCGCCGCCACGCTGGGAATCGATACGCGTCACCAGCGCGGAGAGCGCCGCCCCGTCCCGCTCCCCGATCTGCGTGAGAGCGGCCCAGAATTCCGGCTCCAGCGCCACGCTGGTGCGGTGGCCAGAGAGCGAAAAACTACGTTTTTCGAGCATCGCCAAGCGTGTGCAGCAAAGCCGGCAGGAAGGCAAAGGTGGAGACCAGCACTGCCGCCAGGCTGAGAAACAGCAGATCGCCCATGCTCGCCGTCCCCCGGTCGGCCGAGAAGGCGAGCGAGCCAAACGCCGTGCTGGTGGTAAGGGCCGAGAACAGCACCGCCCGCGCCGTGGCCGAGGAGAGGAAGCTGCGCATGCCCGCGCGGAAATTCATCACGAAATAGACGTTGAACGAAACCCCCACGCCCAGCAGCAGCGGCAGCGCGATGATATTGGCATAGTTGACGGACATTCCAGCCATCTTCGCGAACAAAGCGGTAAGCAGCGCGGAGAGCGCCAGCGAGGTCAGCACCAGCAGGCTATCCCGCAAATTGCGGAACACCAGCAGCAGGATCACCGAAATCGCGATAAAGGCGAGGATCGCCGCTTCCCGGAATGAGCTGAGAATGGTCCCCGCCGTGGCAATGGTGGAAATCGCCGGGCCGCCCGCATTGGGTGCCACCGCCAGCACAGCCTTGGCGAATTGATGCAGCCCCTTGGTGCTCTGCGCCGCCGCTGTCGGAAAAGCCTCCACGCGCACCCGCCCATCGGGCAGGAACCAGTCATTCTTGATTTCGGGCGGCAGATTCGCCTCGGTGATCGGCTTGGCGTTCAGGCTGCTGGCCAAACGCTGCAATTGCAGCGGCAGGAAGCGGGTAATGCCGCCATTCATGGCCATGATCTGGGCATCATCCTCGCCTTGCAGCTGCTTCAGCACCGCCGCGATGCGCAAAAGCTCGCTATCCTTCGGCAGTTTGGCGGCAACACCATCAATGGCGGTGATGGCCGTGGCGATGGCGGCGCGGATATCCGCCGCCGTCACCGGCGTTTGCGGCGGGTTGGCGGCGGCCTGCAGCGTGGGCGCCAGAATGGTCTGCGCCTGCGCCAGCATGGCCAGCTTCTGGTCCTGGTTCTGCGGCACGAAGGTCGCACCGGAGATCGCCTGCGAAACCTCCGGCAGCTTGCCAAGCTTATCCGCCAGCGCCCGCGCCGCATCGATATCGGGTGTAAGCGCGTCAGCATAGAACGGGTTGGTCTGCGGGTTGGCGAGCAGCGAACGGATGGTGCGCATGCTCTCCGTGTTCGGGTCCTTGGTATCCAGCGGATTGGCGTCAAATTTTAGCGTCGCGGCGGAAACGGCTCCCGCCAGCGCCAGCACGCCGAACACACCCAGCACGAAGCGCCGGTGGCGGTGCAGGAAATCATCCGCCACCGCCCCGCCCGGCAGGCCCACCGGCGTGGTCTCCGGGTGCGGATTGAAGAAGCGCAGCAGCGCCGGTAGGAAGGTGATGGTGCAGAAAAAGGCGATGAACATGCCTGCCCCGGCAATCTCCCCCAGCTCCGCCACGCCGATGAACGAGGTCGGCGTGAAGGCGAAGAACCCGCAGGCCGTGGCCGTGGCCGCCAAAGCGATCTGCGCCCCGGCCTGGCGCGCCGTCTCTGTCAGCGCTGAGCCCAGGGCGGGCACGGCATGGCGCACCGCACGCAGCCGCACGCAATATTGAATGGCGAAATCCACCGCGAGCCCGATGAACAGGATCGCAAACGCCACCGAGATCAGATTGATCACCCGCACCGCCACGGCCGCATAGGTCATGGTCAGCACCAGCCCCATGATCAGCGTCAGCAGAATCGGCACGATCAGCCGCCAGGAGCGTAAAGCCAGGTAAAGCCAGAGTGCGATGAGAATCACGCTGATCACCCCGCCCAGCACCAACCCTTGGGTCAGCGAAGCGAATTGCTCATCGGAAAGCGGGATCTGCCCGGTATAATCCACCGTGGCGCGCCCGGCCTTCACATCCGGCAATTCAGCCGCCATGCGCGCCAAGGCCGCCGTGGCCACGCCGCCAGGCTGCAAACTGCCCTGGTCGAGGCGTGGATGCGCCAGCACGAACTCCGCCCCCCCCTGCCCCGGCGCGCCACCCAAGATCAGGCTCTGCCAGGAGAGCGGCACGGCATGGCCATCCGCTGCCGCCGCCAGATTCTTCCTCACCCCGGCCAAGGCGCCATTATAAGGGGAAATATCGCTCCCGGCCTGCACGCCCTGGGCGATCAGCCCCAGGCCGGTCAGCAGCCCGCGCGCGGAAGGGTCCGCCGCCAGCTGGCCCAGAAAAGGTTGTGCCGCGACAATCTGGCTCAGCAGCTTCGCCAGATCATCCGGGGGCAGCAGCAGCAACCCCTCATCCTGATAGAAGCTGCTGCCGCCGGGGTAGCTGGAACTTTTGAAATCCGCCTGGTCCGCGTTCAGCGCCGCGTTCAGGGCGGCGGCGGTCTCGCTGGCTTCCTCGGGCGTATCGGCCCGCACCACCGCCACGATCAGATCGTTGAATTGCGGGAAATTCTTGTTTTCCTCAATCTCCGCCTGCCGCCAGGGCAGCGAGCTGGCAAAGAGATGGTCGGTATCGGTATCGATGGCGAGGTTGCGGATCGTATAAGTCAGGCCAAGCCCAGCCATCACCAGGAACAGCAGAATACAGAGCGCGGCATAGCGGCGCGCCGCGCTGACGGTGGCGATGATGAACGGCACTCTTTCCCCCTGCTTGCCCTGAACCTGAAATAAGGGCGCGGGGCCTAGAAGGCCAGCCCGGACATGGCCAACCGGCCATAAAGATCCCCCAGCACCATCTGCAACGCCTGCAGCAGCAGGATGGCGACAATCGGCGAGATGTCGATATTCCCCAGATAGGGTATAAACCGCCGGATCGGCCGCAGCACCGGCTCGGTGACGCGGTTCAGGAAATCTCCCACCACATAGACGATCTGATTCCGCGGATTCGCGACGCCAAACGCCACCAGCATGCTCAACACCGCCGCCGCGATAATCGCGAGGATCAGCAGATGGATCAGGTTGGAAGCCAGCCAGAAAATCGCATAAACCATAGTTTTTCCTAAAAATAACCGCCCCCAGACAAGTAGCGGCGGGAATGAGCGGAGGCAATGTTGACTTCCGCCCCCGAATGCGCGACATGGCGCCCCCACATGGTCACCGCGCCATTGCCGGGACCGGGGCTGTAGCTCAGTTGGTAGAGCGCGTCGTTCGCAATGACGAGGTCAGGGGTTCGATTCCCCTCAGCTCCACCAGGATTTTTTCTAAACCCCACTAAAATCAAAAACTTAGTCGATAGACATGATAATTACTCTAGCCTTTGGTTTGGCGAGCAATTTCATGCGTCTATCTTGACCACTGCCGCGTCAATCTAAGTGCATATCGCTCTAAGGGTGTTGATGCTGCCCTTCCTCACCATGCGCGCCCGCCTCGGGATGCGGCGTTTGCGGGTGCTGTTCCTCGGGGTGCGCCGCGGGCGGGGGCGCGGGCGGATGGAACGGCTGGGCCTGTGGACGCGGCTGCTCGGCCTGAGGATGGAATTGCTGGACTTGCGGGCGTGGCTGCTCGGCCTGGGAATGGACCTGCGGCATTTGCGGATACGGTTGCTCAGCCGGGCGGGAAGCCTGCGGCTGAGCATGAGAGTCCTGCACCGGCGGGCGCGGTTGTTCAGCCGGCTGACGGGTGGGCGCTTGCGCCTGCGGCTGTTCCTGAGCATGGAATGGCTGCGTTTGCGGCTGCGGGTAAACAGGCTGCGGGCCGTTCTGTTCAGGGCGCTGGGGGAGACGATTTTGCGGCTGAGCCATGGCCGGCGCGTGCGGCGCTTCGCCCGCGTTGCCTGGGTGCTGGGGCTGGCCCATCGCTGGCGCCGGGCGGGGCGCGCCCGGGTTAAACTGCGCGGGCGGTATCTCCTTGCGTGCCGCGAAAGCTGTGGGATGCGGAGGCGGCGCGGCGTGATGCTGATATTGCGGCTGGATCGCCTGATTGAAATGCCCGGCTTCGCCAACGGGGCGCGCCTGCGCGAACATTTGCGGCGTCATCGGATGGCCATAGGAACGTACCGGCTGACCATGGGCGATCACCGAGGCCGGCGCGTAATAGGCGGCATTGCGGTTGACGTAGTTATTGATCACCGTTGTGTTGTGGATGTTGACCACGTTGATATTGCGCACATCGATACGGTTGATGCGCTGAATATAGGCCGGGTCCGCATGGTAATGCGGGTAATAGGGTTCGCCGGGGCCAAGCGGCACCCAGCCGATCGAGCCATGGGCCAGCGCGTCGAAGGTAAGGCCCGCGGCCAGGCCAATGCCAAAGAACCCGACAACGGCCGGGGCATAGACCGGCGGCGCGCTCACCTGCACATAACCGCCATCCGCATAGGCGGCGGGCACCCAGCCCCAGCGCCCGCCAATCTGCGCCCAGCGCCCGTAATGGAAGGGCGCGAAGCCCCAGGGCTCGGCCTCCACCCAGGTCCAGCCCCAGGGCGGCACATAGGCCCAATGCCCATCCTGATAAGGCGCCCAGCCGGAGCCGACATTGGGGTACCAGACCGCGCCATATTGCGGCGATGGCGCCCAGCTGCCGTAGGTGGAAAGTTCGGCCACGCCGGTCATCTGCTGCACGGCGGGCGGGGCATAAGGCGGCGGCGGCGGGCTGAGGGCGGCGAGTTCGGCATTCACGAAGTCATCGCGCTGCAAATCGCCTAGCTGCGCGGTGGTCTGGTCCGTGCCGGAGAGATAAAGCGCCTGGCCCGCCGGGATCTGCGTTCCGCCCGCGCTGGCGGAACCCGAGAGCACGTTGATCACCGTCGGGCCGTTCGTGTCACCAGCTTCGATATCGTACATGCCCGCCTGGTTCATCGTCACGGCGCCGCGCGGGGTATTGATGCTATAGCTCTGCCCCGGCTGCAGGGCGGTAAGGTCGAGAAACAGCTCACCCTGGCTTTCGGTGGCGGCGAAATCCTCATCGCCGAGTGCCGTCACCTGCAATTCCGTTTCCGGCGCCAGCGTCAGGCGGCTTGCATCCAGGGCGATGGCGGCTTGCGCGCCGCTCTGGGTAAACAGGGAATCCCCTGTCACGAGCGGGTAATTATCCGTCGCGGCAATCCAGCTGCCGTTGGAAGCAGCGCCATTATAGGAAACATTGCCGGTAATGCCGGTAATCTGGCCAACACGGCCGGGCGGCGCGGCACTGGTTTGCGCCAATGCCGGCGCCGCGAGGCCAAGCGCGGTGCCAAGCGCCAAAGCGCGGCGCAGAGATGTATGGCAGCAGGACATTTGGCGGCTCCCGAACAATAACTTGAATCGCAGATAGGCACCCCGCACGGCAAAACCATGGCGGAAAGGGTGCGAAATTGCGAAGTATACAAACCTTCAATGTCTGTTGGAACAAAACGCCGTCAGACTGCGCAGAAAAAGGATGAAGGGCCATGCGGGCATTTTTGGCTGAAGCCGTTCTCGCGGCGCATGTCTCGGTGATTCTCTTCAACGTGGCGGGTCTGGTTTTCATTCCCCTCGGCGCCTGGCTGGGCTGGCGGGTGGTGCGCATCGCCTGGTTGCGGCTTTTGCATCTGGGGCTGCTTGCGGCTGTTGCCGCACAGGCCATCGCGGGGCACGCCTGCATTCTCACCATCTGGCAGCAGAGGCTGCTTGGAAACGTGCAGCCCCCACCTCCCCTGCTCATGCGCTGGGTTGACAGCCTGATCTATTGGAACCTGCCGATGTTGTTCTTCCAGGCTTTATATTGCGCCGTATTCCTGTATGTCCTCGCCCTGACAATTCTTGTGCCCTTCTGGAAAGGCTCAAGAGGCTGATCATCCGAGGCCGCAATTTCAGCTAAGCGCGCAGCAATCCCGTCATGGGCGGGGCGTCCAGGCTGCCCGGAAAAATCCGCTCAAGCGCGGCGCCCTGAAGGCCGAATTGCGCCGCCAGCGCGCCCTTGGCCAATGCCCTGATATCGGCGGTGGGTGCGAGATCGCGCTGTTCAAAGAGTTGATTGCCGGAGAGGCCCGGCCAAGTGCTCCGCACCTTGCCGCCGGCGACGGGCCCGCCGATCAGAAACGCAACCGTCGCGGTGCCATGGTCCGTGCCGCGCGTGCCGTTCATCGCGGCGGTGCGGCCGAATTCGGTGGCCACCAGCACCACCGTACTGCTCCAGGCGGGGCCTAGCGATTGTTTCAGAGCGCCAAGCCCGGCATCCAGATTGGTAAGCGCGCCTTTGAGGGCATTCACCTGGTTGCCATGCGTGTCCCACCCCTCCAGCTCAAAAGCGGCGATCCTGGGCCCGGACGGCGCGGCGAGAAGCTGCCCGGCCTTCAGCGCAAGTACCGGAAAACCGTGTCCTCGGCGGGGGGTTTTCGCCGTCTTGGTCTGGCCCATGGCGCCGCCGCCCGGATCGTCGGACATTTCCAAGGCCTCCGCCGCGGTAATCCGGGCGTCGAACTGCATCTCCCGTATGCCCTGGCGCAAAGCGGGGCCGAGCAACGGGTCGGACGCGTTCAGCGCCATCGCTTTCTGCACCAAATCAGGCGGCGCGGCGGCAATGCCTATGGGAGCATAAGCGCCAACCGGGGCGCGGCCTTCCAGAAGCAGCGGCATGGCCAGCCCAACCGCAAGCCCCTTTGCCACCGGCCCGTTATTGGCGGGCAGCTCAAGCAGCAGGCGGTTCAGCCAGCCAGAACTGATCGACTGCGTTTGCGTGCCGAGCTGCAGCAGATCCTGCGCCTCGAAATGGCTTCTCGTGCGGTAGGGGCCCGCGATCGCGTGGACCGGCAGCGCCTCACCGGCGGCATACATCGCGTGCAGGTTCACCAATGCCGGGTGCAGGCCATAGAAACCGCCAAGGTCCAGCATGCCCTCCGGCTGGCCTATGGCCGGCGGCACCAAAGCCGCGCGCAGGGATGCGAGATTGGAATCCCCATAAGGCGGCACGGCGGCCATGCCGTCAAGCGCGCCGCGCAACAGAACCACGATGAAACGCTGGTCCGTCGGCGCATCGGCCAGCGCCAGGCGCGCACGCCCGGCAAAACCGGCCGTGGCGAGGCCCAGCAAGGTGGCGCGGCGGCCCATGGGCATGCCCGCGCGATATGCTTGCCATTCCTGCTTCATCGGCGCTGGAACTCCGGGCTGGAGAACAGCAATGCCAGCGCTTCGCGAGGCGAGCCCGCCTGCTGCATGGCCTGAATCATTGCCTGGGAGCGCATCGGCCCGAGGGCGCCGGTGGCGATCATTTGCGGGTCCGCCCCGCCAGCGAACCCGGCATAGGTATAGGCGGCATCCACCCGGCCCAGCACCAGATCAGGATCGGCCCAGTTCGCGGCCGTGTCGGGCCAGCCATTCGGCAACGGGGCGGACCAGACGGGCTGGCCAAGCTGGGCCAGCATGTTCAACGTGGCTTCAGGCTTGGGCGCGGTTTGCGGCGGCGCCGCGCGCAGCAGCGAAACAGCGTAATCGAACGGCGTTTTCAGCTTGGCCAATGGCGGGGCGGCCATGCCAAGCTCGATAAGCTGGGCATAGGCCGTGCCAAGATGCCCCTCGGAACGCGACAATGTTTGATAAAGCGCCTCCACCGCGCCGGGCGGCGGAGTGTCACCGATGAAATGCGTCGCGAGCTGGGTGGCGACGCGCCGGTACGCCGTGGGATACGTGGCCAAAAAGCGCAGCGCGGCAATGCCGCCCGCCTCTCCGTCGGGACATTCATGGCCCATGATGGTCTGCGGCCCAGGCTCATGCGCCTTCTGCCGGAATTTGAAGCCGGTCATATCATCCCCGCCGCCTTCTTGCGTCGTGGCCACCGACCAGCCGGTAAGCAGCTTCGCCATGTTGGTGACATCACCCTGGCTGTACCCGGCCTCCAGCCCCACCGTGTGCAGTTCCATGCATTCACGGCCGAGATTCTCATCGAGTCCCTTATGGGATTTCAGGCCCGCCGGGCTGCCCGGCCCCACCGATTGCTGATTGTCCAGATAGCACAGCATGGCGGGGTGCCGCTCCACCGCCAGCACCAGATCGGCAAAATGGCCCGTCACGTTGGGCCGGATCGCCTCGCGGATGAACGGCCCCACCAGCGCCGCCGTATTGCCTTGCAGGATGCTGACACTGAAATGATTGGCCCAGAACCAGACCAGCCGCTCCCGGAACGGGGCCGGCGTAAACGCCGCGAAATTCAACTGCGCCACGGCATCATCAACATAGAGCTGATGGCTCATCGATTTGAACGGCGATGAAGGTTGCGGCAGGCCCGCCGCCTTTGCCTGCAATTGTTGCTTGCGCAGAATTGCATCTTCCCGCTGCACATCCAGCGCAGCCTGCCCGGTCGGCAACTCCGCGAACACGCCGGAGGCCAGGCCAGGATCAGGCCCTTCAATCTGCGCCTTCAGCCATATTCGCGGATCGCCCTGCACCGCGCCGCCGGGCCCGGCACCAAAGCCAAAACGCAGCTGGGCATGCACGGCATCCGCTTCCATCCAACACTCAATAGCATGGGCGCGGGGCAGCCTGTGTCACAAAGGGCAACATCAGCAGGCCAAGCCATGCCCCGCGCAAGTTGCAAGACCAGGCAATCCGTATAGTCTGGCCGCGCGCTAATGGCCGCCGGATGTCATCGCTCAACAGGAGCCTGCCTATGCCCGAAGGACTGAACCACAACCCGTCCACCGCAATCCGCCTGGCTGCCCGGGCAGGGCGGCTTCAAGGCACCACCAGCGGCGCCGCGCCGGGTTTCGTGCAGGCCAATATCGCCATCCTTCCAGAAGAACAGGCCAAACTCTTCGCCGAATTCTGTGCCTTGAACGCCCAGGCCTGCCCGGTGCTGGCGATGAGCGAGCCGGGCAATCCGGCTTTGCCCACCCTCGGCCACGGCATCGATATCCGCCACGACCTGCCGCGCTACCGTGTCTATCGCGATGGCGTGTTCACCGATGAACCCGCCGATGTGGCCAGCCTGTGGCGCGACGATCTGGTAACCTTCGCCATCGGATGCTCCTTCACCTTCGAGCATGCAATCCTGGAAGAAGGGCTAGAACTGCGCCATGTCAGCCTTGGCCGTAATGTGGCGATGTACCGCACCTTAATCCCCACCAAGCCGGTTGGGCCGTTCGGCGGGCCGCTGGTCGTCTCCATGCGCCCCTTCACGCCGGAGAACGCGGTGCGCGCCGCCGGAATTTCCGGCCGCTTCGCCCAGATGCACGGCGCGCCGGTACATGCGGGCGATCCAGCCGCGATCGGCATTAAGGATCTCGCCCACCCCGATTATGGCGATGCCGTGCAGGTCGAGCCTGGCGAGATACCCGTGTTCTGGGCTTGCGGCGTGACGAGCCAGGCGGCCCTTCAGCACGCGCGCCTGCCCTTCTTCCTGGCTCACGCCCCGGGCTGCATGCTGGTGACGGATTTGCCGCACCGTGCCTACGACACTTCCTTCACCACTGGCTGAGCGGAACCCCGCTGCCGCCTCGCGTATCGCGGAAACATCTTGAAACGGACAAGAAAAAATGGCGCCGGGGCGCCATTCTTTCTGTCCGGTCAATCGTAGTAGCCAGGCGCCTGCTTGAAGGTCGGCCAGGCATCCGGGTCATGCCCGGTGACCACCTGCGCGCCGGTTTTTTCCGCCAATATGCGCAGCTTCTGCACCGAGCGCACGGTATCAACGGTGGAGGCGAGGAAGCCCGGCAGGGATTTTTCGTTCCAATGGTCCAGCGTATAGGCGGCATCGATGGTCAGCAGCATCTTCCCGGTCTTCGGCAAATTCACCAGGAAGGATTGATGCCCCGGCGCATGGCCCGGGGTGAACAATGTGGTCAGCGTGCCATCGCCATAGATGTCGTAATAATCATCGGCATTGCCGTTCAGGAACTGCCATTTCAGCCCCGGCCGGTCGAAATCCTTGCGGACATAGCCGCCGCTGGCAAACCAGTCCGGGGTAAAGGCATATTCATATTCCGTCCGCTGCACGATATGCGTCGCATTTGGAAACCGCCCGATCGCGCCTGTATGATCCAGATGCAGATGCGACTGCACGACATATTTCACATCCGCCGGATCATAGCCCAGCGCCTTCACCTGGTCGACACAGCCTTTATCCTTGTCCAGCACCGGCCAATAGACATCGCAGATGCCGCCCCAATGGCCGCGCGGATCGGTGGCGACCTCGATGGCGTTGCCGCCATCGATGATCGTGTGGCCCTTGGGATGGGTGATAAGAAAGAACGGCACGGGGATCTCATAATCCGCGCCATTGCCCTCATTCATCTTGATGTTATGGACCTTGCATTTCAACGTACCCGACTGAAGCATGTAAAGGCGGATATCACTCATCTCGTTTTCCTCTGCTATGGCCAGTGATTCGAAAACGCGGTTCAGAACGCCTCGCGGTAGAGCACGAGGGCATCAGCCTCCGTCACCTCCACCGGATTATTTTGCAGCAGCCTTGTCTGCTTCATGGCATCGGATGCCAGCATGGAGAGCGTATTATCCGTCACGCCAACATCGCGAAGCTGGCGCGGCGCGCCGCTCTCATTCATCAGCTTTTCCATATGCGTGACGAAACCATCGGCGCGCGCAGCGGCATCACCGCCGCCAGGCACGCCAAGAACATCCGCCAGCTCCGCATAAAGCGGTGCCGCCGCCCTGGCATTGAAGCGCAACACCGGCCCCAGCATCAGCGCGTTGGAAAGCCCGTGCGGCACATGGTAATGCCCGCCAAGCGGATAGGCCAGCGCATGCACCGCCCCCACCGGCGAGTTGGAGAAAGCCTGCCCCGCCAGCGTGGCGCCCAGCAGCATTGCCTCGCGCGCCGCGCGGTTGGTGCCATCCTGGCAGGCGGCCAGCAGATTGCCGCCCAGCAGCCGCAGCGCCTCGCGCGCCAGCGCGTCGGAAAGCGGGTTCTTCTTGTGCCTGCCTGTATACGCCTCGATCGCATGCACCATCGCATCAATGCCGGTGGCGGCGGTGTGCAGCTTCGGCAGCCCCACGGTCAACGAGGCATCCAGCAGCACGTAATCCGCATAAAGCTGCGGCGAAACCACGCCCATCTTGGTCGTCTCGCCGGTGGTGATGATGGAGATGTTGGTGACTTCCGAGCCGGTGCCCGCGGTGGTCGGAATCAGCACCAGCGGCAGCCGCCCGCCCTTCACATTGCCAATGCCATACATATCCGCGAGCTTCTGCCCGCCTTTGATCAAGATGGCGACGAGCTTGGAAATATCGAGGGACGATCCGCCGCCAAGCCCGAGCACGATATCCACCCCCGCCGCCTTGGCGGCGTCCACCGCCTCGAACAGCACATGCTCCGGCGGGTCGGCCACCACCTTGTCGAAAATGATCACGCTGAAACCAGCATCTTTCAAATTCGCCTCGATCGGCGCGATGATCCCGGCCTTCACCAGCCCGGCATCGGTCACCAGCAGCAACCTGCGCGCATCGAAACGCCTGGCAAGGATCTCACCGAGATCCTTGCTGCCTTCCCACGCCACTTCCATGGACGGCACGGTGCGGAATTCAAACGGATTCATCTTCTTCTCCTTCCCACGTTCCGCCTCAGCCGACGGCGGAACATAGATATTTGATTTCGAGATATTCCTCGATGCCATGCCGCGAACCCTCGCGCCCGAGGCCGGATTGCTTGACACCGCCGAACGGCGCCACCTCGTTCGAGATCATCCCCGTGTTG
The DNA here is from genome assembly GCA_963794625.1 of uncultured Pseudomonadota bacterium. Lineage (GTDB taxonomy): Bacteria > Pseudomonadota > Alphaproteobacteria > Acetobacterales > Acetobacteraceae > Acidocella. The sequence continues at coordinate 522,767 of CAWCEU010000008.1, read as the reverse complement.
ATGCCCGACCATGCCATATTCCAGCGCTTCGGCGACGCGCCAGCGCGCGGCCGACATCGCGGGTATAGAAATAGGCGGCGAGGCCAAATTCGGTGTCATTGGCCATGCGCGATCGCCTCCGCCTCGCGCTTGAAGCGGAACAGCGCCGCCACGGGCCCGAAGGTTTCCTCGCGCGCCACCTGCATCGCCTGCGTCGACATCGGCCAGCACGGTGGGCTGGAAGAAAGTGCCGCCCAGCGCTGTGCCGCTGCGCCGCCGGTCAGGACGCGTGGCGCCCTTGGCCAGCGCGTCCGCCACATGGCCTTCCACCTTGTCCATCGCCTTGCGCGTTGATCAGCGGCCCCTGCTGCACGCCCGGCTCGGTTCCGGCGCCGACCTTGAGCCTCTGCACCGTCGCGGCCAGCTTGGCGGCGAATGCATCATACATGCCCTCCTGCACATAGAAACGGTTGGCGCAGACGCAGGTCTGCCCGGTATTGCGGTATTTGGAGGCGATGGCGCCTTCGACCGCCGCGTCGATATCGGCATCGTCGAAGACGATGAAGGGCGCATTGCCGCCCAGCTCCAGCGACAGCTTCTTCATGGTGGCGGCGGATTGCGCGCATCAGCATGCGCGCCGACCTCGGTCGAGCCGGTGAAGGAGAGCTTGCGCACCGCGTCGCTGCTCGTCAGCACCGCGCCGATGCGGCCGGGAATGGCCGGTGATCACCTGCAGCACGCCCGCCGGAACCCCGGCCCCCTCGGCCAGCGCGGCGAGGGCCAGGGCGGTGAGCGGCGTCTGCTCGGCGGGTTTCACGATCATGGTGCAGCCCGCGGCCAGAGCCGGGGCGGCCTTGCGGGTGATCATCGCCGCCGGGAAATTCCAGGGGGTGATCGCGGCGCACCACGCCGATCGGCTGCTTCAGCACGATCAATGCGCGTATCCGCGGTCGGCGCCGGAATGGTCTCGCCATAAACGCGCTTGGCCTCTTCCGCGAACCATTCGATGAAGGAGGCGGCATAGACGCACCTCGCCCTTGGCCTCGGCCAGCGGCTTGCCCTGCTCGGCGGTCATCAGCGCGGCCAGATCGTCGGCATTGGCCAGCATCAGCTCGAACCAGCGGCGCAGAATGGCGGTACGCTCACGCGCCGCGCGGGCGGCCCAGGGTTTGAAGGCCGCCTCCGCCGCGTCAATGGCGCGCTGCGTCTCCTCGGCCCCCAGGCCCGGCACGGTGCCCACCAGGCTGTTATCGGCCGGGTTAAGAACCTTGATGGCCTCTTTCGCGTCAGCGCCGATCCAGTTTCCGGCAATCGGGCAGGTGTTACGCAAGAGGGAAGGATTTTTAAGCTTGAGCATGGCGACTCTCCGGGCTATAGTTCAATTAGTTGAACTCTATTCATTTACTTGAACTTAGTCAGCATCGCTGAACCAAGTCAAGGAGGGATTTTGCCGTCTGACGACACCGAAGGAAGCAGCGCACCAGCCTTACGCCGCGCTGTCCGGATGCTGGATTACGTGTTAACCGCCGCGAAGCGCCCGAATGCGGCGGAACTTACCCGCGCCCTGGATATGCCCAAGAGCAGCGCCCACGGGCTGATGAGCGCGATGCTGGAGCTGCAATTGCTCGCCCGCGCGGAGGACGGCACATTCCGCCTCGGCCCGCATCTCATGCGCTGGGCCAACGGTTTTTTATCGCAGCTTGATATCGTCTCCACCTTCCAGGAGCATTTCGCCCAGACGCCGGAATTGGCGCACTACACCGTGACCCTTACGGTGAGAGACGGCACGGAAGTGGTCTATCTAAGCTGCCGTAATTCCGATCAGCCCCTGGGCGTCACCTTCCGCATCGGCATGCGCCTGCCCGCGGTGTTCACCGCCACCGGCAAGGCGCTGCTGGCGGAGCTGGATGACGGCGCGCTGAATGATCTGCTGGGCAAAGGCTTTCCGGCCCCCCTCACCGCCCGCAGCGTGCGGGATCTGCCATCCCTGAGGCGGGAACTGGCCCAGTTCCGTGAACGCGGTTTTTCCACCGATGACGGCCAGGTGCGGGATGGAATGATCTGCCTGGGCGCGGTTTTGCGTGACCATGGAGATATAGCCCCGGCCGGTATCGCGATAAGCCTCACCCGCAGCGAGGCGACACCGGAGCGGATCGAGCGGCTGGGCGGCAAGCTCCGCCGCGCGGCTGAGGCCTTATCCCAGCGGCTGGGGGCGGCTTAACCATCCCATAATCACCGCATCCGCATGCCTTGTCCGGCCCGATGCCGCCGCCCCGGCGCTGGCGGAGCATTGGCGAAAGCGCCCTTGCCGAGTCCGGGGGCCAGATTGCGGCTTCGTGCCCCGTCTGCTTAAACCCCGCCCCCATGCAGCATATCGGCATCGATTTCGGCACCACGAACACCGTCGTGGCCATCGCGCAACCTGACGGCTCCGCGCGCAGCGCCAGCTATCGCACCGATGACGTGTTCCGCTCCGTGCTCTGTTTCTGGACGGAGCGGCAAGGCGCCAGCCAGCACCTGAACCATGCCGCCGGGCCTGACGCGATCAGCGCCTATCTCGACGATCCGCTGGACAGCCGGCTGATCCTCTCGATGAAAACCTATCTCGCCCAGCGCAGCTTCACCGAGACGCGCATCTTCGGCCGCCGCTTCACGCTGCAAAACCTCATCGCCACCTTCCTGCGCACATTGGTGGAGAAAGCGGGCCTCACGCCGGGCGAGGTCCATGCCACCATCGGCCGCCCGGTGCGTTTCGCGGGCGAGTTCGCCGATGATGAATTCGGCGAGGCCCGGCTGCGCGAAGCCTTCCACGAGGCGGGCTTCGCCCATCTCGCCGTGGCACTGGAACCAGAAGGCGCCGGCTGGCGCTTCTCCCGCACGCTCAGCGCGCCCACAACCGTGCTGGTGGGCGATTTCGGCGGCGGTACCAGTGATTTCTCGGTGCTGCGCTTCACCCCCGGCGCCCCGGTGCGCCCGCTTGGCCATGCCGGTGTCGGCCTCGCGGGCGATGTCCTGGACCAGCGCATCATCGAGCGCACCATCTGCCCGCATCTCGGCAAGGGCGACACCTACCGCATCACCACCAACGACCTGCCGGTGCCGCCGGAATATTTCAACGCCTTCGCCAGCTGGCACCGCCTCTCACTGATGCGCAACCCGCGCACCCTGCGCGAGATCGCCGATGTCGCCCGCCATGCCCGCCATCCGGAGCGCCTGCACGCGTTGCTGGAGCTGATCGAGGACGAACAGGGCTTCGCGCTCTACCAGGCGGTCTCCGCGGCGAAAATGGAACTCTCCCACGCCGCCTCAACCACCCTGCGCTTCACCCATGGCCGTCTCGCCATCGCCGAAACCATCCAGCGTGATGCCTTCGAGAGCTGGATCGCCCAGGATCTCGCCAAGATGGCCAACGCCATTGACGCCGCGATAAGCGCCGCCCAGCTCGCACCGGAGCAGATCGACCAGGTATTCCTCACCGGCGGCACCTCCTTCGTGCCCGCCGTGCGGCGATTATTCGAGACGCGTTTCGGCGCCGCGCGCCTCTCCTCCGGCGGCGAGCTGGTCAGCGTGGCCGAGGGGCTGGCCCTGCTCGGCGCCGGGGCCGAAGTTCAGGCCGGATAGGTCTCCCGCATCCGCCCAATGGGAATATAGCCGCATTCAAAGCGGAAGGGCCGGTCCTCAACCGCCGGGCGCAGATGCAGATGCAGCCCCTGGCTCAGCAGGTCGGCGCTGACATTAATCGCCTTGTCCACCTCGAACACGCCATCCTTGTGCGGCTCATTCCAGCCTTGCACGGTGCGCAGCGCCCGGGCCACGGCGGCCTTGGCGTCGGGGGCCACCAGCAGCAGGTTCCTGTGCAGCTCGCCAAACTCCATCCTGTCATAACCGCCTAGATTCACGAAGAACAAGGCCGGGCCGCCGGCCGCGGCGGGTTCGGGAGAGAGCGTGATGTCATGCCCATCCGCCTGCGCCAGCTCGCCCCAGGCATCCAGATGCAGGCTTTGCGCATCGCCCCACCATTGGCGGTGCAGAGCTGGGTAGCAATCCGGCTCGCTGCGCCCTACGGCGAAGCGCACATCGTGCAGCTCCACGTTGGAATTCCTGAAATCGCCGCCAATGGCGAACATGAACAGCTTCATCCTGTTGATCCAATCACGGGAAACGGCGGCATCACCGCCTGAAGAGAGACTTCAAGATCCCCTCCCGCTGCACACCGCGCAAGGCTGATGACACCAAGGTATTATTGTGCACCGCAACACAAATAGGCATAACTTAACCACACGGCGCCTGGCAGCGCCGTCTGGTTGTGCTTCACTTGGGACGCATATCATGAGTTTCTCCGCCTGCCCCGAGGCTTTCGAAAGCTATTACACCCCGGCCTGCTACAATGCCGGGCCGTATCAGGCCTGGCAGCTTGCCCCGTCCACGCACATGGCCGCCACCACCTGGCACATGGTCCCTCTCTCGCCCACGGCCACAGGATTGGTGCTGATGCTGCTGACCGTGCTGCTGACCACCCTGCTCGTCAGCAAGCCGCAGAAATAAGCGTCACGTCGGCATCTTCCCCACCGGCACCGTCAGGCATCACATGAGCCTCGATTCCGTTCGCGCCTTCCTGGCCGAAAACGCGCCAGACCTCATTGTTCTGGAACTGGAGGAAAGCACCGCCACCGTGGCGCTGGCCGCGGCGGGCCACGGTGTGGAACCGGCACAGATCGCCAAAACCCTGGCCCTCAGAATGGGAGAGCAGGTGGTGCTGCTGGTGGCGCGTGGCGATGCGCGGCTGGATAACAAAAAGGCCAAAACCGCTTTCGGCGCCAAGGTTAAAATGCTGCCGCCCGAGGAGGTCGTGGCCCTCACCGGCCATCCGGTCGGCGGCGTCTGCCCCTTCGGGCTGGCCACGCCGCTGGCCGTTTATTGCGACATCTCGCTGCAAGCGTTCAGCGAAGTGCTTCCCGCCGCCGGTTCCACCAACAGCGCCCTGCGCATCAGCCCGCTGCGCATGGCCGAGCTGGTACAAGCTGAATGGGTGGATGTCTGCCAGCCCGCCGGGGCATAACCCGGTCAAGCTCTGGGTCTGGCTTCCAAAATCTTCACAATCACCGTCAGCGCCTGGTTCACCGGCGTTGCCACGCCATGCTCCGCCCCCAGCCGGACGACATAGCCATTCAGGTAATCGATCTCCGTCGGCCGCCCGCGAATCAGATCCTGCGCCGTGGAGGACATCTGGCTGGCCATGGTCCGGGCGGCGGCCAGCACGCTTTGCGCCTGCCCCTCCGGCAGCGTGATGCCGCAAGCGGCGGCCACCGCCTCACACTCCGTCAGCACGTTGCGGATCAGCGCCTCCGTGCCCTCCACCGCCAGCAGCGCGCCATAAGGCTGGCGGGTGATGGCCGAAAGCGCGTTATAGGCGCAGTTCAGCACCAGCTTGGTCCAGAGCACGGACTCAACCTCACCCGACAGCTCAGTGGGAATTCCCGCCGCGCGCAGCAGCGCCGCCAGCTCCTCCCCGCGTTCCCCGGTGCCGATTACCAGCTCGCCGCGCCCATGGTGGCGCACATGCCCCGCCCCAGCCATGTCCGCCGCCACATACACCGCCGCCGGAAACACCGGGCGGCCGAGCTGCTCGGCCAAACGCTGGGCATTGCCCACGCCGTTCTGCAGGCTCACAATCATCGCCTCCGGTGCCAGATGCGGCGCCATCTGGCTGCCTGCCTCCCCGGTATCGCCGGATTTCACGCATACCAGCACCAGCCCCGCCCCCGCCACGGAGGCCGCGGCCGTGCTGGCGCCAAGCTTGATGCGCTCCTGCCCGGAGGCACGTTCCAGCAGCAACCCGTTGGAACGGATGGCATCCACATGCGCGGGCCGGCCGATCAGCACCACCTCATGCCCAGCTTTGGCCAGCAGCGCGCCGAAATAGCAGCCCACCGCGCCGGCACCCATCACCACAACTTTCATGGCGGCCCCTCCCCTGGTTCAGCCCCGCCAGATGGCCAGGGATGGACCCTATATGCTAGGCCCCGTGGCCGAACCCAAGGACCACCATGCCAGACCCGACCCGCGACGCCGCTTTTTCTCTCCTGTACGCCGTTCTGGCCAAGGGCAAACCCCTGGATGCGGCGCTGGACGCCCTGCCCCGCATTGAACCGCGCGACAAGGCGGCGGCCCACCGCCTGGCGGCCTGCGTGCTGCGCCATACCGGCACGCTGGATTCGATTCTGGAACCTTATCTGCGCCGCGAGCCGCCGCCGGAGCTACGCCATATCCTGCGCATCGGCGCCGCTGGCGCGCTCTTCCTTGGCACCCCGCCGCACGCCGCCGTCGGCACCGCCGTGGAACTGGCGCGCAGCCGGAAGCTCGCCCCCTTCGCCGGGCTGGTGAACGCGGTGCTGCGCAAGGTCGTCACCGCCGGGCCCGAGGCGCTGGAAGAGCTGGACATGCCGCGCCTGGACACACCCGCCTGGGCCTGGGCGAGCTGGGGCAAGGAGGCCCGCGCCATCGCCACCGCCCATGCGCGGGAGGCTCCGCTCGACATCTCCGCCCTGCCCGGCTTCATCCCCGAAGGCGGCGAGGCTTTGCCCACCGGCTCCTGGCGCTTTCCCGCCGGCTCGCCCGTGGCCGAAATCCCCGGCTTCACCGAAGGCAAAATCTGGGTGCAGGATGCCGCCGCCGCCCTGCCCGCCCGGCTCCTCGCCCCGCTTGCGGGTGAGCGCGTGCTGGATCTCTGTGCCGCGCCCGGCGGCAAAACCGCCCAGCTCGCCGCGCTGGGTGCCAGCGTCACCGCCGTTGAACGCGATGCCAGCCGCATGGCCACATTGCGCGGCAACCTGGAGAGGCTGAACCTGCAAGCCGAACTGGTAACGGCCGACGGCACCGCGTGGAAACCGGCGGCGCCCTTCACCGCCATATTGCTGGACGCGCCCTGCAGCGCCACCGGCACCGCGCGCCGCCATCCGGAGCTTCTGCACCTGCGCAAACCCCGCGATATCGAGGCGATGACGGCCCAGCAGGACGCCCTGCTGGACGCCGCCGCCGCCATGCTCGCCCCCGGCGGACGGCTGATCTACGCCGTCTGCTCCCTGCAACCGCAGGAAGGTGCTGCACGAATTGACGCCGCCTGCGCCCGGTTGGCCCTGAAACGCGATCCTCTGAACCTGCCTGACCTGCCCGAGGCCGTGACCGCGCAAGGCGACATCCACACCCATCCCGGCCTATGGGCCGAGCAAGGCGGGCTGGACGGGTTCTTCATTGCAAGGCTGGTTCACGCCTGACCTTCCAGGCCAAAAGCGCACCGGCCACGGCAAATAGCGGAAACAGCAACAGGCCGGTCGGCTTCGCGAATGTCCCGGTATAGCCGCCCCAAAGCCAAAGCAGCGCGGCGGCAAAGCTTACCCATCCCTCAAGCTCGATCATCAGCAGGGCCATGGCTACCGAGAACCCCACGAGATCGTACAGAAACCCGTGCGGCAATGCCAAAATGCTGAGGCAAACCGTGCAAATCATGCGCGGCCTTTCCGCCAGCAGGCCCGGCCGCCAGAGTTTCCAAATCACCACCAGGGTCATGGCCGTGCCCGCGCCTTGAAGGCCCCAGGCCAAAGCAGCCGGGGCCCCCAGGCTGCGGGCCATGTGGTAGATTGTTATGCCCGCTGCTGGAAAACGTACTGCGAACGGCAAGTTCGTGGTCAGCCATTCATCATGCCGGGCAATTCCAAAAAACCAGACCCAGCCTTCCCAGCCCCAGAACAGAAGCGACAATCCAGCCAGCCCGGCGGCGACAACCGCCGCCACCACGGCCAGCCGCCAAGCCCGTAACCGCAGGACCGCCACGAGAATAGGCAGCCCAAGATGCGGCTTCAGCGTCAGCAGCCCCGCCAAACCCCCAGCCACCACCGGACGGCGGGATGCCATCAGCAGGACCGCGACAAACATCCCCCCGGTCAGCGTCCCGTCCTGGCCGCCAATCAGGTCGTGCCACGCCGCCGGGCTGGCCAGCCCAAGCAGGATAACCCGCCAGCCCAGCCCGGCCATGCGCAGCACCGAGGCGGCGGCCAGGATGCAGAACGCGCGCCAGACCCAAAACCCAAGCTTGATTGGCAGAAGGGCAAAAGGAACAATCAGCAACCCCATGGTCGGCGGATAAGGCCAAGCCAGAACAACCGGCGCATCGGCGGCCAAAATATCCGTCTGGCAAATATTGCGGTAAGTCTCGGGAACAGCGGCGCCAAACAGGTGCGCGGCGCGCTCCGCAAGCCCGTTTCCCGCACACCAGAACAAGCCGAAATCAGCCTGGGGCAATTGCCGCGTTGCCGTTAAAAGTTCGGCCTCGTGGCGGTTCATCCAGAGCAGATCGATATTCGCCGCCGCGTAAATGCCATAGGCAAGAGTTACAAGAGACGCCAGTAAAATGAACAGGACACGCGGCCGCTTGATCGTCGCAGAGGGCTGTTTCGAATCCGGCATTAACGATACATTGCCGCCTTCGCCCGCGCCCCTCAACCCCCCGCTTGTGTCGCTTACCCCCAGGCGGTTACAAACACGCATCATGACCGCCACCCCGACTCGACCCCTCATCGCCCCTTCTCTCCTGGCCGCCGATTTCGCCCGGCTGAAGGAGGAGGTCATTGCCGTCGAGAAAGCCGGGGCCGACTGGCTGCATCTGGACGTGATGGACGGGCATTTCGTCCCCAACATCACCTTCGGCCCACTGGTGGTGAAAGCCTTGCGCCCGCACACCGCCATGCCGCTGGACGTGCATCTGATGATCGCCCCCGCGGACCCTTACATCGCCGCCTTCGCCGAGGCCGGGGCGGATCATATTTCCGTGCATCCGGAATCCGGCCCGCATCTGCACCGCACCCTCCAGCACATCCGCTCGCTCGGCAAGAAGGCGGGCGTGGTCCTCAACCCCGCCACCCCCATCGAAACATTGGTGAATGTGCTGGACCTGACCGACCTGATCATGGTGATGACGGTCAACCCCGGCTTCGGCGGCCAGGCCTTCCTGTCCTCCCAGCTCTCCAAGATCGCCGCGCTGCGCCGCCTCATCGACGAAACCGGGCGGGATATCGTGCTGCAGATCGATGGCGGCATCACCGCCAAAACCGCGCCATCCGTTCTGCAGGCGGGGGCTACCTGCCTCATCGCGGGCACGGCGGTCTATGGCGCGCCGGATTACGCCGCCGCCATCGCCGCCATCCGCTCCGCCACCCCGGCCAAGCTGCCCGAACTCAGCGCCAGCCCCGGCGGATGAGCGAAGGCCCGCCACCCCGCGGCGGTATTGGCCGCCAGGCCCGCACCTGGTTCACCCGGCTGCAAAATCTGCGCCCCTCCGGCGGGCCAGACGCCCCTGCCCTCTCCTTGCGCGATCCCTGGCCGGGCGATCCTGCCCGGGGCGCGCGGCTGGTGAAGGCGGAGCTGGAATTCGGCGGCGCCGTGCTGCCCGTGCATCACGATATCTTCGCCTCCGCCCCTGGCTGCACCCGGCTGTTGCGCGCGCATCTGCACGGCTTCACCTGGCTGCGAGACCTGCGCGCCCTGGGCACGGATGCCGCCCGCTCCCGCGCCCGCGCCATGGTGCTGGATTTCATGGACACGCCAAAGCCCGAACCCATCGCCTACGCGCCGGATGTGGCGGGGGCGCGGCTCGCCTCCTGGCTCGGCCATTACGATTTCTTCGCCGCCTCGGCGGATGACGAATTCCGCCAGGCCCTCATGTCCCGCCTGGTGCAAGATGCCCGCACCCTCTCCGCCGCCCTGCCCGCCGAGTTCCTGGATGGCCGCGCCCTCTCCGCCCTGAAGGGCCTGGCCGCCACCTCCATCGCCATGCCCGAGCATGTGCAATATCTGCCCCGGGTGCTGAAATTCCTGGTGCCAGAGCTGGCGCGGCAATTCCATCCCGATGGCTGCCATGTGGAGCGCAGCCCCGCCGCGCATCTGCTGGCCTTGCAGGACCTCACGGAAATCCGCGCTTTGATGCAGGCGGGCGGCAAAACCCCGCCGCCGGAGCTGCTCACCACCATCGAGCACGCCGCCGCCGCCATGCGGGCCCTGCGCCATGGCGATGGCGGGCTCGCCCTCTTCAACGGCTCCAAGGAGGAGCTGCCCAACCTCATCGACCTCGTTCTGGCCCAGGCCGGGCGGGCGCGCGGCACGCTGGCGCATCTCAAATCCTGCGGCCTGTTCCGCATCGCCGCCGCCAAATCCGTGCTGTTCATGGATGCCGGCAGCCCCACCGCCCCAGGGCTGGACCGTTTCGCCCACGCCGGCACGCTCGGCTTTGAATTCTCCTTCGGCAAAGACCGGCTGGTTGTGAATTGCGGCGCCGCCCCGGCCTTGGCCGGAGACTGGGCCACCGCCCTGCGCGGCACCGCCGCCCATTCCACCCTCATCATCGCCGACACCTCATCGTCCGAGATCAAGGATGGCGGCCTTGGCCGCCGCCCGCTGAATGTCAGCGTCGCCCGCCAGGATGCCGGCGGCGCCGCCTGGATCGAAGCCAGCCACGATGGCTGGCGCAAGCTGTTCGGCGCCATCCATCACCGCCGCCTCGGGCTTTCCGAAAATGGCGAGGAGCTGCACGGCGAAGACCTGATCGAGGCGGAAACGCCGCAGCCCTTCGCCATCCGCTTCCATCTGCACCCCAACGTCACCGCCAGCCTGGCGCAGGATGATGAAACCGTGCTGCTGCGCACCCCCTCGGGCCTCGGCTTCCGGCTGAAGGCAGAAGGGGCTGTTCCCCGCATCGAGGACAGCGTCTATTTCGGCCAGTCGGAACCCCGCCGGGCGGAGCAGATCGTGCTGCCCGGCCATCAGGACGGGCCGCAGCATATCAAATGGACGATCACCAAGGCCTGACCCATGCGCATCTTACTCACCGGCGGCGCCGGCTATATCGGCTCCCACACCGCCGCTGTGCTGGCCGGGCGCGGGCATGAAATCACCATCCTCGATAATTTCTCCAATGCGGAGCGCGATGTCCCCGCCCGGCTGCTGCGCCTCACCGGCCAGGAGATACCGGTCATCGAGACGGATATCCGCGATACGGAAACCGTCACCGCCGCGCTGAAGGCCCACAAGGTGGAGGCGGTAATTCATTTCGCCGCGCTGAAAGCCGTGGGCGAATCAGAAGCCGATCCGCTGCTTTATTACGACATGAACATCATCGGCACGATCCGCCTGCTGCAATCCATGCAGGCGGCGGGGGTGGGCCGCATCGTCTTCTCGTCCTCCGCCACCGTCTACGGCCAGCCGGATTCGTCGCCGATTTTGGAAAACGCCCCCACCCGGGTCGAGAACATCTATGGCCGCACCAAGCTGGTGATGGAGGATCTCATCCGCGACCTCGCCCGCACCGGCAAGCTGAAGGCCGCCGCCAATCTGCGCTATTTCAACCCGGTCGGCGCGCACCCTTCCGCCCTCATCGGCGAAACCCCGCGCGGCGTGCCGAACAACCTCATGCCCTACGTGACCCAGGTGGCCACCGGCGAGCGCCCGCACCTCAACGTCTTCGGCAACGACTACCCAACCCGCGACGGCACCGGCGAGCGCGATTATATCCATGTCATGGACCTCGCCATGGCCCATGCCCTGGCGGTGGAACATATCGGCGCCAACGATGTTTCCGTCACCGTCAATCTCGGCACCGGCAACGGCACCACGGTGCTGGAGCTGGTGAAAGCCTTCGAAGCCGCCACCGGGCGGCAGATCCCCGTCAACATCGCCCCCCGCCGCCCTGGCGATGTCGCCAGCTATTACGCTAACCCCGCCCTGGCGGAGCAATTATTCGGCTGGAAGGCGGCGCTGAACGTGGAGGATATGTGCCGCGATTCCTGGCGCTGGCAGGCCGCCCGCGCCGGGATTAATGACGTTTAAGCAACGCGCTGGCTTTCCCCGCCTTCGGCCTTGGCCTAAACGCGCTCCATGTCCGGCACGCGCCCAACCCTCGTCTTCCTGCTGATGGAGGACTGGTTCTTCGCCTCCCATTTCTGGGAACGCGGGCTGACGGCCCGGAAAGCCGGCTGGCGCGTGGTGCTTGTCTCCCGCCGGAACCAGGCGGCGGCGGAAATCGAAGCTTCCGGCATTGAGTTCTACCCCGCCGATCTCGACCGCACGCGTCTCAACCCCTTCAAGGAACTGGCGTTTTCCCTCTGGCTGGCGCGCCTCTACCGGCGCATCCAGCCGGATGTGGTGCATCACGTCGCCCTCAAGCCGATCATTTTTGGCGGCATCGCGGCGCGGCTGGCCGGTGTACCGGCCGTGGTGAACGCCCCGGTCGGGCTCGGCTTTGTCTATTCATCGGAAAAAAAACTGGCCAAGCTCCTCAAACCCCTGGTCACCATCGGCCTGCGCGCCACCATGAGCCCCAGGCACGGCGTGGCGATTTTCGAAAACCCCGACGACCTGGCCGCCATGGTCCAGGGCGGCATGGTCCGGCAGGCCCGCACTTGCCTCATCCGGGGTGCCGGGGTGGATATCAGCCGCTTCGCCCCCTCACCGGAACCCGAAGGCCCCATCCGCATCGCCCTGGCCGCGCGCATGATCCGCGAGAAAGGCATCCCCGATCTCGTCGCCGCCGCGCGGCTGCTGAAGGGCAAGGCCGAATTCTGGCTGGCCGGCGCGCCGGACCTCTCCAACCCCAACCCGGTCACCGAGGCTGAGCTGAAAGGCTGGGAAGCCGAAGGCCTCATCAAATGGCTCGGCCCGGTGAAGGACATGGCGGGGCTGCTGCGCCAGGTGCATATCTTCACCCTGCCCTCCACCTACCGCGAGGGCCTGCCCAAAGCCGTGCTGGAAGCCATGGCCGCCGGGCGCCCGGTTGTGGCCACGGATATTCCCGGCTGCCGCGAGGCGGTGATCAACGGCGAAACCGGCTTCCTGGTGCCACCCCACGCCCCCGAAGCCCTGGCCGAAGCCCTTGGCAAGCTGATCGCCGACCCCAGCCTAAGGGCGCGCTTCGGCGCTGCCGGGCGGGAACGGGTGGAGCAGAATTTCTCCGATGAAATCGTCTGCCAGAAAACCATGGCTGTGTACGAGGCGCTCAAGGAGGGCAAATCATGAAGAAATTTCTCTGGATCGCAGGGGCGGTTCTCGCTGGCATTCTGGCCATCGTCATCCTGTTCTTCTGGCTGGTCACACCCCGCGCGGGCGACAGGCAGCAGATCGGCGCGGTCAGCACGAATTTCCGCTGGGTCGGCCCGAACGACAAGGTTGTCGTCGAACGCTTCGACGATCCGAAAATCCCCGCGATTTCCTGCTACACCGCCTCAGCCCAGACCGGCGGCCTGGCGGGTGGCGCCGGGCTGGCCACCAACCCCAGCGAATTCTCGCTCAACTGCATCGCCCACGGCCCGGTCACCATACCCGCGGACCTGCCACAGCGCGAGCAGATCGGCGCCATCTCCGCCTCGCTCTTTTTCAAGAATTTCGTCCTGAACCGCATCGTGGACGACCAGCGGGACACAGTGATTTACGTGCTGACCAGCACCAAGGTGCTGAAAGGCTCGCCCGCCAACGCCATCTCCGCCGTCGCGGCGCAGCCCGCCGCGTCCCCGGGGAATTAGATCGATATGGGGGTTATTGGCCGGGCGAAAGCTCGGCCAGATCCGCATTCACCTGGTTGAGCTTGGTCTGCGTCAGCCGCCCGCCTGAAAGCGAGGCCAGCTGCGACAGGCTCATCGAGGAGAACATCACATAGCTTGCACTCGACATCACCCCCGGCACATCGCGGTCCAGCACCGCCTTGCCGCGCTCATCCGCCGCGATCCTGTCGATCGGCGTCTGCACCGTGAACGCCGCGGGGGCCTGGGAAGAGGCATTTGCCGCCGCCACATGCCCGCCGGAAGAGGATGCACACCCGCCAAGGCAGGCCGCACCGGCCATGCCGGCCATCATGACAGCTTGCCGTGCCCGCCTGCGTTTTACCTGCCAGATCATGCCACGAACCTCCAAAACCGCACGGCCAGGGCAACCTGGCCATGATCCGATCATACATCAATAATTGCCTAAACTGCGATAAATTTGCCACAGGTGCCAAGCTTTAAATTTTAGACATGCCTGCCCCATACAGGCCGCGGCTCTGCTTGCATCCGCCTTTGCCGCGTGCCAAACCGCGCGGCACCTTCACGTAACTGGCGCTCAGATGGTCACCATCGGGGAGCGTGAAGGGCACCGCCGCGCGCCTGGGCATCGCAACGTCGCATCTAACGGAGCCGCCTCGTGTCAGACATCGTCCCCATCCGCACCGCTTTGATCTCCGTCTCCGACAAAACCGGACTCGTGGACTTCGCCAAGGCCCTGGCCGCGACGGGCACGAAAATCCTCTCCACCGGCGGCTCGGCGAAAATGCTGCGCGAGGCTGGTGTGGAGGTAACCGAGGTTTCAGAACATACCGGCTTCCCTGAAATTCTGGACGGGCGGGTGAAAACCCTGGTCCCGCAGGTGCATGGCGGCATCCTCGGCAAGCGCCACGACCCCGGCCACATTGCCCAGATGGCCGAGCACGGCATCGCCCCCATCGACCTCGTGGCCGTCAATCTCTACCCGTTCGAGGCAACGGTGGCGCGCGGCGCGGCGTTCGATGACTGCATCGAGAATATCGACATTGGCGGCCCGGCGATGATCCGCTCCGCCGCCAAGAACCATGAGAGCGTCGCGGTGCTCACCGAGCCGGCGCATTACGCCAAGGTTCTGGAAGAAATCGCGGCCCATGGCGGCACCACGCCGGAAACCCGCCGCAAGCTGGCCGCCAGCGCCTATGCCCGCACCGCGGCTTACGACTCCGCCATCTCCGGCTGGTTCGCGTCCCAGCTTGGCGAGACCTACCCGGAGCGCTTCTCCTTCTCGGGCGCTAAGAAGCAGGAGCTGCGCTACGGCGAGAACCCGCATCAATCCGCCGCATTCTACACCGCCGCCCCCGCGCGCTTGGGTGTGGCCACCGCCACGCAAGCCCAGGGCAAGGAACTCTCCTACAATAACTATAACGACACCGACGCCGCCTTTGAGTGCGTGGCCGAGTTCGACGAACCAACGGTCGTCATCGTCAAACACGCCAACCCTTGCGGTGTGGCCACCGCCGCCGGCACCTCAGCCGCCTGGGATCTGGCCCTGGCCTGCGACCCGGTTTCCGCCTTCGGCGGCATCGTGGCGCTGAACCGCACGCTGGATGAGGAAACGGCGGCGAAAATCTCCACCATCTTCACCGAGGTGATCATCGCGCCGGATGCGACTGAGGGGGCGAAATCCCTGCTCGCCGCGAAGAAAAACCTCCGCCTGCTCACCACCGGCGGCGTGCCCAGCCCCACCGAGGCCGGTGTCACCTTCAAATCCCTCGCCGGCGGGTTTCTGCTTCAATCCCGCGATGCGGGCCGCGTGACGGCCGATCAGCTGCAAATCGTCACCCAGCGCGCCCCCACGGCGGCCGAGCTGGAGGACATGCTCTTCGCCTTCCGCGTGGCCAAGCATGTGAAATCCAACGCCATCGTCTACGCCAAGAACCGCGCCACCATCGGCGTCGGCGCCGGGCAGATGAACCGGGTGGATTCAGCGCGCATCGCCGCCTGGCGGGGCAAGGAGGCGAAGCTGGATTTCACAAATTGCGCCGTCGCCTCGGATGCCTTCTTCCCCTTCGCGGATGGGCTGGAAGCCGCCATCGCGGCGGGTGCGTCCTGCGTGATCCAGCCTGGCGGCTCGATCCGCGACAAGGATGTGATCGAGGCCGCTGACAAGGCCGGAATCGCCATGGTATTCACAAATATGCGGCATTTCCGGCATTAATCCGGTATGAGGAGTCCATGCCCATGACCTTGCCTTTCTCCCTGCCGGATTGGATGCCGGGCTGGCTGTTCCTGGTTCTCGCCGTCCCGGCTCTGCTCTGGGTCCTGGCCTTCCTGATGGTGCCCTTCAGCGTCTTCGGGGTGAAGGCGCGGCTGGAGGCTTTGGAAGGCGAGCTTGAATCCCTGCATGAGGATCTGCGGGTGATGCAGCTTCGCGCCGCTGGAGTGCTTCCCGCTACCCCCGTGCGCAGCATGGACCCCTATGACGAGGTGCCGAATTTCGGCCAGTTGAAACGCGGCCGCGCCGCACCGCCGCAGGCCGAGGAACCGCCGCTGCCCTCGCGCGCGCCCATCCCCAACCCCGAGCCGCGCGGTTTCGCGGCACGGGATTTCTCCGCCTCGCGCGAGCGCCCATCCCCCTCCCCCCCGCCGCCGCGCCCGCGCCGCACGGAGCCCCGGCTGGATTGAGGGTAACCCCTTAATAAGAAAGCTTTTAGGTGCCGCCTTCCGCCCGGGAAAGGCGGCATTTTTCGTGGCGGCATTTTGCAAAAAACGGCCCACACCCCCAAAAACCCTTGAGTCCTGGCCGGAAAATCGCGTCACGCTTATGTGGTATTAAATTACCACCACCCAAACCCCTTGACCTTTCGCCGTGTTTTGACCATAAGCCCGCCATTAGTTTTTGGGTGAGCATATGAAAACGACGATTTCCATCAAACCCGCGGACGTGAAGAAGGACTGGATCCTGATCGACGCCGAAGGGCTGATCCTCGGCCGCCTCGCCGCGATCGTGGCCAACCGCCTGCGCGGCAAGCACAAGGCGATCTTTACCCCGCATGTCGATTGCGGTGACAACATCATCATCGTCAACGCCGAGAAGGTGAAGGTGACCGGCAAGAAGGCGGAAGATTCCATCTTCTATTACCACACCGGCTTCGCGGGCGGCATCAAGGGCCGTAGCGTGAATGAGCGCCTGGCGGGCAAGAACCCGCAAAGCGTTGTCGAGAAGGCGGTTGAGCGCATGATCACGCGCGGCCCGCTGCAGCGCCAGCAGATGAAGAACCTGCATGTCTATGCCGGCCCCGAGCACCCGCATGCCGCCCAGCAGCCAAAGACCCTCGATGTCGCCGCTCTGAACCCCAAGAACAAGAGGGCCTGATTCCATGTCCGAAACCACCAATGCTTTCGCCGGTCTGAAGGACCTCCAGGCCACCGCCGGAACCGCCACGGACGCCCCCGCCCAGAAGCGCGAGCCCAAGCGTGACGCCCAGGGCCGTTCCTACGCCACCGGCCGCCGCAAGAACGCCATCGCCCGCGTGTGGGTGAAGCCCGGCAAGGGCGAGATCATCATCAACGGCAAGAAGGCGCCGGTTTATTTCGCCCGCCCTGTGCTGCGCATGCTGATCACCCAGCCCTTCCTGGTTGCCGACCGCTACAACCAGTTCGACGTGTATTGCACCGTCACCGGCGGCGGTCTCTCCGGCCAGGCCGGCGCGGTGCGCCACGGCATCTCCCGCGCGCTCACCCTTTATGAGCCGGAGCTGCGCTCCATCCTGAAGGCCGCCGGGTTCCTTACCCGTGACCCGCGTATGGTCGAGCGTAAGAAGTACGGCAAGCCGAAGGCCCGCCGGAGCTTCCAGTTCTCCAAGCGCTAAGTCGTAAGCTTCAATTTATTCAATTAAAACAGGGGTTTGATGAATATCAGGCCCCTGTTTTAACATTCACAGATGCTTTACAGACCCTTGTTTCCGACGCTGTTTCCAGTTAGCGTTTTGCACAGAACTTTCACAGAAATTGTGGAGTTTGGATCATGGTCGAGAGCTTCTACCAGCAGGTCCACCGCCTCCGGGACGGGGCCGTTATGGTGTACCGGCGAGCCGACACCAACCAGCAGGTCTATCAGGCCCGCCTAAAAATCCCCGGTGTCACCGGCTACATCATCCGGTCACTCAAGACCCGCGACCTTCCCACCGCCCTCAACTTGGCTGAGGACCTGTTCTACGAACTCCGAGCCGAACAAAAGCTCGGCTTGGATGTGAGAATAGCCGGGAACCTCAAATTCAAGGACCTGTGGAAGCGCTTTTACACCGCGCACGAAACCGGCCTGTCGGTTCATCGCCAGCGGCTGCATAAGTTCATGTCGGAGAAATATTTTATCCCCTTCTTCGGGGACGCCCGCGTGAATGACATGCCGGACGCCTTTGTGGAGCAGTATTGGGATTGGCGCATCAACTACCACAATCCTGAGAAATGGGAGGATGGCGAAGACATTCCGGCTAATGCCGCCCGCGTGCCCGCGCAAAAGACTCTGGACATGGAAGCCGGGATGCTCCGGCAAATATTCCGCTGGGGCAAGCGCATCGGCTTCGTCAAGCGCGAACCCTGGATCAAGGCCACCAAGGTCAAGCACACCAAAGGCGTGGAACGCAGGCCGTCCTTCGATGAAGCTGAGTGGAAACAGGTCTACACCTACCTGCGTGAGTGGGTGAAGGAGGGTCTGGTTGTAACCCCGGAAGAGCGGGGCGGCCGGCTGCACCGCTCCGGCCCGAATGCGATGCACCGCTATCAGCGCGAACTTCTGCGGAACTACCTTCTCTTCATGGCCAATTCCGGCCTTCGGCCCAACGAAGCTCGGCAGCTCTGCTGGCGGGACCTGCGGATAGAAAAGGACACCGAGAATAAACCCGCGCTCGTTGTGGAGGTCGCGCCCACGACCAAGACCGGCACGCGCACCGTTGTGTGCCGTGAAGGCACGCAAGCCTATCTGGACCGGCTCAAACAACTCTCGAGACACGTCGAACCTGGCGATCTGGTGTTCTGCGGCTATGACGGCAAGCCGGTGGAAAACTTCAACAAGACGTTTGCCAGCATCCTCTCGCGCTTGATGCTGCTAGACGACCGCTGGGGCAAGCGGCGAACAGTTTACAGTTTGCGGCATTTTTATTGCACCCAATGCCTGCTGTCCGGCATCCCGGTTCACATCCTCGCCAAGAACATGGGGACTTCGATTTCCTACATCGAGAAGCATTACAGCCACGTGCTGACGGTGATGCAGGCGAAGGAACTGCAGACAAAGAAATTTAAAGTGAAAGCATAGGATCGCCGTTCGTCTTGCCGCCGGCAGGCGCGGGCGTCAGATGACGCCTTCGGTTATCCGCCATGAAGATGGCGGCTTCAAAGCACCGCCCGAAGGGGCGGTGCGGATTGGGCGTGGAGTACATTTCTTCCCCCTCATCCTGTCCAAATACTCACCCAACCTCAACGCGCCAAGGTGAGCTGTGAGGACCTACAGGCGGCGGCTTGAGCGTGCCGAACCCGCGGAGACGGAGACCAAGCGGGAGCGCCAGCTGCGCAGAAAGACGGGTGGCGAAGCGCCGGTTCTGGCGGAGCCAAAATACCCACAACCGGCTGGCCTGACGGAGATTTTGTACCAGCGCGTCTGAGATAGCGTGATCATGCGGCGGCGCGAGAATAAAGGGGCGTCACTGCGGTTCGAGGTCGCGCCGCCTCGTCGCACGCAGTCCGGCCCGGCAGCGGATGCTGCCAATCAAAAGCTGCGTGCGTCCTTGGAGAAGGGCCGAGAGGCACTGATCGCCGTGCAGGCGGAACGGGCGCGGCAGGCCGAAGAAATGAGAAAAGCCCAAGAACTGCGAAACACATTCAGGCCACGGGGACCGAGATAGGGGCGATGAGCGTCGCACCGTTATATTCCCGATCGCGCATTTTTACCTTGAAATCCAGAAAACCTGAGTGCAAGTTCCTGATCGGGAACTTTTACAACGTAGCATGACTGACGATCTCGCAAAAACATTTGGCGACATGGTTCGGACCAACCGGCGCAAGGCGGGGCTGACCCAGGCCGAGCTTGCCTTGATCTCCGGGACCGGTCTGCGCTTCATCATTGACCTTGAAGCGGGCAAAGCATCCTGCCGGCTCGGAATGGCCTTAAGGGTCGGTAAGGCCCTCGGCATAGAGGCTACGACCGCCAGCGCCAATGACGATTTGCCGGGGGCTCCATAATGGTAGCCACGCCGGTTTTCTATGAGACCCTGCTTGTCGGCGAAATCCAGGCACATCCGGATGGCTTGTTATCGTTCACCTATGCCGAGGCATGGCGGTCGTCCGCCTCGGCCTTCCCGATTTCGGTGCTGGCCCCACTCAGCGCCACCGGCATGCCACCCGCAATCTTCACGCCCTGGCTTACCAATCTTCTGCCGGAAGGCCACGCGTTGACCATGATCGGAAGAACAGCGGGTGTCTCACCCGGTGACGTTCTCGGCATACTGGACAGGATCGGCCGAGATACGGCCGGCGCGTTGAGTTTTGGCGGCCCCGCCAAACGAGGGGAGCCGCGCTATTCGAAGCCTACCGGCAACCAGTTGGAGCGGATCGTCAACGATCTACCGAAAAGGCCGTTCTTGGTTGAGACGGAGGGCGTATCGATGAGCCTGGCGGGGGCGCAGGAAAAACTGCCTGTCGTCCTCGTGGACGGCGAGATTGCCATTCCGCTGAACAACAACCCGTCCACCCACATCTTGAAACCTGACAATTCCCGGCTGGAAGGAAGCGTGCAGAACGAGGCATTGTGTCTCACACTCGCGCGGTTGCTGGGGCTGAATGCGGCCAACATTACGACCGGGAGGGCAGGAGAACGGTCCTATCTGCTTGTCGAACGGTATGACCGGATGCTGACGGGGGATGACTGGATCAGGTTACACCAAGAAGACTTCTGTCAGGCATGCGGCAAACCGCCGGCATCGAAATATGAACATAACCAGTCAGGTCTGCGCGGTCCCAGCCTGCCCAACCTATTCGATATCGCCACACGGTTTTTGCCCCCGAAAGACCGGCTCGCCCTTCTGGACGCTGCAATCCTGAATGTGCTGATCACGAATGTTGACAGCCATGCCAAGAATTATTCTATCCTGATCGACCTTAAAGGCGCCCGCCTGGCCCCTCTCTATGACCTCATGTGCGGTCGTGTCTGGGACAACATAACAAAAAACATGGCCCAGGAAATCGGCGGTCAACGCCGGGGAGGGCATTTGTATCGCCGGCACTGGGAAAGATTGGCGGAAGCACGTGGATTCAACAAGCGAATGGTCGTTCAGCGAGTCATCAAGCTGGCGAACCAGGTTATAGCCAAGGTCGATGATGCGGCGGCGACGGTTGCGGCTATGCCCGCCGGAGGTCATTGGGGGCTCGAACTTGCGGTCAGTGAGATCAAGAACCAGGCAAATACAACGATACTGAATGCTAAGGTCGTTGATCAGATCGATGTCGCAGTGGAAGAAGATGGGGCAGAAGATAATGGTGAGCTGATTAGCCTCGTGGATTCTTGAAAAATGCAGAGAAATAACCATCGAACGGAGGCAAGCCCCTGGTGGCCGGTCCTTTTCATGTATAGTTAATTCAGTAGTTTGAAACTACAGTAATTTTTGTACCAACCCGCCTGTGCTAGCTAGTAAAGCTGCGATTTAAGAAGCTCGTGTAGAAAAAATCAACCTATTAAGGAGGGGCGTATTTGCGCAGCAACGTTCCGCAACACAGGCAAAAATTTGCTGCGCATTTTTTCCTTTGGCGTACGACTTGCTTCGGTGCTGATGTGCACGGCGGCGACAACCTTGCCTAAAGCATCCTTGATTGGTACTGCAATGGCCCTCAAATTACGCTCAAATTCTCCATCAATCATACAAAATTCACGTTGGCGAACTTGGTTCAATATCTCACGCAAACTGGTCTCATCGATAACAGTATCGGGCGTGAAGCGTTTCAGCGTAACACGGCCAAAATATGCATCCAACTCAGCCGAGCTGAGATTGGCCAGCAGGACCCTACCCATGGATGTGCAGTAAGCCGGAAGATTCTGGCCGATATCCCGGTGAATGGACGCCGCGCGCTTGCGCGACGAGCGGGCGACATAAATGACCTCATCGCCCGACAATACGGAAACGGAGCAGGACTCGCCTAAAACCTCGCTGGCCTGCTCAATGAAGGGCTGCGCGACATGCGGCAGCGGGTTGGAGGAGAAATAAGCCTGCGATAGCGTCAATACCTGCGGGGTAAGACGATAATATTTACCCGAAACATCAATATAGCCAAGCGCATGGAGCGTAATCAGGCAGCGCCTTACCGTGGCGCGCGGCAGGGATACCAGCTTCGCGATCTCCGCCATGGTAAGGTGGCTGCGCTGGCCGGAAAAGGCGCGCATGACCGCGATACCACGGGCCAGGGCGGCGATATAGTTGCCATCCGCGGCTTGCTCAGCCTCGCCCACCCGCACCACGCTGCCGGTATCTTCATCGGGCGTTGAACGCTTCAGGCCTACTCCCCGCGCCATATCCCTCCTCCTCCACTACGACATTTTTCATTGCCATCCATGCCGCCGGAAAGCAAGTGTGGGCTATTCCCCTGGAAATGTGGATTCGAGCACTGCAGGCTGCGCCGGCTGAGTTGACTGCCCCTCCGGCCGCGCCCGGTTGATGGTGAAGATACATATCGCCACACACAAGGAAGGGATTGCGACAATCACGAAGATGGAAGACAGCTGCAAGTCCAGACTGATCAGCACGCCCCCCAATAGCGGACCAAGAATGGCGCCTATGCGGCCGATACCATTGGTCCACCCCGCGCTGGTCGCGCGCAAATAGGTAGGATAAAGCCCACCAGAAAGCGCATTCAAACCAGTCTGCGTGCCAACAACGCAAAGTCCGGCACAAAAAACGAGCGGCAACAACAGCAGCAGATTACCAGCCGCATGCCCAACGCCGATAATGACCGGAACAGCCAGAAGGCAAAACCCACCGAAGCGCAATATCCCGTTCCGCCGGTCCAGGATCAGCCCGAAAACGATGGACCCAGCCGCGCCGCCCGCCTGGAACACACTGGTGGCGACAACGGAGCGAGAAATACTGAGACCACTGGCCGCAAATACAGTGGGCATCCAGCTTGTCACAAAGATCAACCCCATCAGATTCACGCCATATGCAAGCCACAACGCAACGGTCATCATGCCGCGCCGAGCTTTGAACAGCTCGGTCACCCAAGGCACGCGCTCGATGGATTTGTGCATGAAGAATTGCGCTTCCGGAGCAATCTCAAGGGCCGGGGCGAGCCGGCGCATGGTCGCCGCCAGCGCCGCTTGATGGGTGTGGCGCACAATCATATAGCGCACCGATTCCGGCAAGCTGACGAACAACACCACCGAGAAGGCAACTGCCATCAATCCGCAGACAAGATACACTGATTGCCAGCCGAGATGAGGCACCAGCCAGGCGGACAAAAAACCGCCTGCCGCCCCGCCCGCGGTATAAAGCGTATACATGATGCCCACATTAAGAGCACGGCGGCCATGCGGAGAATAATCGACGATCAGCGCAATGGCATTCGGCACGGCAGCGCCGAGAAACAGCGCCGAGGCAAAGCGGGTAACGGCGAGGGACGGCACATTCCAGCTGAACATGCCCGCGATGGTGAACACCCCGAACAGCAGAACACCGCCAACGATCATGCGCCGCCGGCCGAACACATCGCCCAGATTGCCGAACCCCACGGCACCGAGCAGAAAGCCGAACTGGAAAAAAACAAAGACAGGGCTGAACTGCGTCTTATGGATATGCCAAAGCTTGGTGATCGTGGGTGCAGTATAACCCTGAATCTGCGCATCGAATCCTTCCAAGCACGAGGCCAAGGCAACGAGCGCCAGCAGCATCAAAAGGAAGCCGCCGCTGCGCTGAGATTCGATAATTTCCGAGACGTCTATTCTTTGTGTCATGTCCGTTTCCATCCTGCGTCCACAGGGTTACGTCTCAGGTGAGTACACTTTTCCATTTCTTGACCAGCACTTTCTGCGCCGCGACCATTTGCTCCGCCGCCTTATAATCAAGCGGATATAGCTGAGTGCCCGCTGTCTTCGCCCAGGCCACGGCCTCCGGCTGCTTTGCCGCCGCCATCAACGCATCAGAGAGCACTTCGACGATTTCCACCGGTACACCGGGCGGGGCCGCAACTGGGCGCCATTGGTAAATAGCTCCCAATTCCGGCTTACCGACGGAAGTGCAATCCTCAACGCCAGGAATTGCATTCTGCTGGAAGGTGAAGATGGTCCGGACCAATCCGGAGGATTGCATCGCAGTCAAAGTCGGCAATGAATGAACCACAGCGTCCGCATCGCCACGGGCGACGGCGATCATTGTCGGCGCGGAACCTGTATAACCCAGCACCTGACGGAAATTAAGCCCCAGCGCCGTCGCAAAGACACGTGTAGCGAAATAGTCGGTGGAGCCAAACCCCGTGGACGAAAAACTGACGGGACGAGTACTGGCGAGCTTCCGCAGCCCATTGGTATCGGTAATCCCGCTCTTTGTGGATACGGCAACACCGTAGCTCTCGCGGCCAAGATTAGCGACCCAGGTGAGCTGATCAAGCGATAGCGGCTGCCCCTTCTTCTTGTCGTATTGGGATGTAAACAAGCCCGGTACATTGACCATGCCGATATTGTAACCGTCGGGTTTATCATGCAGCAGGCTGAACACGGCCGCCCGGCCGCCCGCGCCGGGCATGGTCATCGGCTCGACATTCACCGATGGCTGCAGATGCGGCATCATCAACTTGGAAAATTCCCGTACATAGGAATCGAAACTGCCGCCGCCGCTGTCTGGGACAAGGAAATTAATCGGCTGATTTGGAAATGCAGCCGCCTTGGCGGCAAATGGCACAAGGCCGCCACCAATACCAAATGCCACACCGGACTGCAAAAAGGATCGACGGCGAAGGACAGACATTATCGGTACCTAACCTTTCGGAAGAAATTCGTTCAAATCATGAACGAAATGGAGATTGGCAAGGAAGCAAAGAGGAGGACCACGCGTCCCATTCAGATATAGGCGGCCAGGTATCCAGAAAACACTTCGAGATGGAGAAAATAGCTGAACACAAACCAGGTAAAGCCGTAGATGAAAAACGCTATGGCCCCTGACACGAAAACGGAAAGACGGGAGACCCAGCGCAGAAACGAAAACAGAAAAACCGGAATGGCGATATAGAAGCCAACCAGGAAGACCAGCGTAATAAAGGCCGCAATCAGGCCATATATCTCGAAGGATGCCAACCAGCGAAACGGCCCTTCGGGATCTTTCGTTCGGCCGCGTTTAGGCTCCGCCTTGCTTCCCGGTATCAAGGCCTGCACAAAAACGACAACGGACAGCACAAGCATGGCCGAGCCATAAAGTATCGGCGCTTCCGCAGAGGTGTTCTCATTAAAGCAACTCGCAATGCACATGTAAGCAATGGCGAGTCCTCCCAAAACCACGGGAGGCAGGATCCGCTTCAGGTCGATATTCACCCGATCAATGATGCTCATGGCTTTCTCCTGGACAGTCGGGCTTCAATCAGAAGCTAGGCGCGTTCTCGATTTGGTCGAACCAGTTAAATCCCATTTCTTTATTGATACGATTGCTGATGACAATCAACCGCGTGTCACCGGTGCCGTCGCTGAAATGCTGGTGCAGCGTAAACGGCGGCACATAGATAAAATCGCCGCGCTCCCAGGTAAATTTCCTGTGTTCGGATTTCCAGGACCACTCGAACTGATCCACGCAATCGAATTCGAGATCCCAATGCAGATCGTAACCCGAACCTTCCGCGACAAAGATCACCTCTTCCCACATATGCCGATGCTTGCCGGACTTCTCCCCAGCCTTCAAGAATTGCATATAGGCTTCGCAGCAATGTTCGCGCGTGTTCATCTTGTGATGGACCAGATGCTTGATCAACCCATCCGCCGAACGTTCAAATGGCATATCCTCGGCATGAACAACGTTTGCCAATTGAATCTCAGCTTCCCGGACGGCCCGCGACGCCGTAATATCCTCCGCTCGAAATCCGCATGTTTCGGAACCAAGAGAGGCAAATTCTTTTTCAGTGATAATCGGCATAAGAAATTTCCGAATCTAAAGATGTTGAAGAGGAAAGCTTATAGATCTTCAGGAGGACGGAAATCTTCATTTCCTGTTGCCGGCGGGAAAGAGACGATCTTCTGAAAGATAAGATGCATGAAATGAAACAACGGCTTTGCTTTGAACACCAGCAGGACAGCCCGATTTTCAGGATCGTCGTTGAAATGCTGATGGACGCATCCATTTTCCACGATCATGACGTCGCCTGCCTTCCAATCAATGCGCCGGCCATCGTGAATGTCGTAGCCCTTACCCTCCAGAACATAAAAAACGGCACTATTGAGGTGACCATGTTTCTGCCCATAGGCGCCGGGAGCATATGCCTCAATATGCGTCTCAATGGATTGAGCAACTTTGGCATGTTGAGGGCTGATAATATGCTTTCCATATAATCCCGGACCGCCTTTCCAGGGCTCCTCCCGGGATTTATAGACACGCGGCTGATTAATGAGCTGCTCGTAAAGATCGCTGTACGTGCCCTTGAGGGCACGCACGAAAGTCCGCTCCTTCGCCCAACGGTCCCATTTCTCACCGTCACCCGGCGGAACATTATGGCCAGGATGAACATGATGGTGACCATGGTCATGGTCCAGAGGCAAAGATACCTCTGGGTTCTGGGGAGTGCGGTCGTATAAGCCGGTCATTTAACAGCTCCTTAAGAATAACTCGCTGGCTCACTGCCAGGAGTTAATAGATAAACTCCAGCCGTGTGGCCACCATATCGGCTTGTTGGCGATTATGCGTGCCGCCGCCAATGGGAAACATATGGACATAATTCAGGTTGATTTGCGTATTAGACGTAGGCCACCAGTTAACGCCGAGCGTCAGATTTGTCTCGTTTCCTCCGTGAATATTGTATTTAGCATCATTTAGGTTCGCCTCATCAAGCCTGGCAGCAAGCTGAATAGCACCAATACCGCCTTTCGTTACCGGATGATTCACATCAACGGATTCATAATAGCCGTGATAGTCGGAATATGGTTCATAATCATCTGTAAGGAAATACTGTGCTTCAATATCCCATGAGGAAAAATGCGGCTCAAGATGTCCATGATTTGTCTTGGAAATCCTGGCATTCGAGAAAGTCGACGTATCGTAATACACAGCTGCGGCCGTAAAGCGGTTATATTCGAAGTCAATACGCGGACTTTCCACAAGAGCTGCCTGAATTGGCAGCGCGCCGGTTGCGATGAAGCTGGCACCATATATGTTCAGATCCGGCTTGGATGTGAAATTGGGCTGATTTGCAACCGAATCACTTCCGTTATAACGATTATATGCAAGCGAGTTACGAATACTCAGCAGATGGCCCGGCGTGTTGATAATATTCCAAGCCCAGACGGTGGATGCTGTATATTCAGATTTGAATTGCGTCGATCCCGTATTGATCGTCGTTGTGGAGTTGGCTGCAGAAGATTGAGTGCCATTATTCGTGCCGGTGAAACCATACCAGAAATTCAGATGTTTCGAGTATGTCTGGCCGGTGATACCGAGCTGGCGGTTATCCTGGAACAGGCTGTTTCCAAGTTCATTTTCAAGGAAGAGCGTCGCGTCGGAAGCCGTCTGGAACCCAAACGGCGTATGCTGATTACCGACCAGGAAAACATTGTCGAACTTCCCGATTTTCGTTTTATACCCGGCGTAAACGTCAAGCAGGCCGCCAAGAGGCGTCGAAGTCTTTGTCCAGTCATTTTCGATTTTATAGAGATAATGGCCGTCGTAAATGCCCTGCACATAGAACTCCACGCGCCGGAAATTCGTACCGCCGGAAAAGCCGCGCTGGCCGGGCACCGAACCCAGGCCGGCATCGACTTCTACCTGACCACCGATGGAGAAGGTATTCTTTCCATCCTTGGTTTCAATAATGGGAATCGCCTTTTTGTCGCTTTTCACGATTTTCCAGTCGCCAAATCCACCTTCCGAGGCCTGTTGCATAGCGATCTTGGCTTGCTGATGTGCAACCTTCTCCTGCTCAGCGGTTACTTCCGCTTGATGAGCGGCTTGCGCTTTCAATTGCGTCTGTTGTTCATTCAACGCGCTTTGCTGTGCCCTCAGCATATTGATTTGCGTCTGAAGACTATTCAATTCACGTTGGAGTTGAGAGGCAGAAACGGTCTGCGCACGCGCGGCATGCGACGCGAACAAGATAGCCGAAGAAGAAAGCGCAAGCAGCGAGACATAATTACAATATTTTTGTTTGGACATTTTATACCCCACGAAGCCCATTTTTGTTTATTAAAACTTTAGCTTTTCGAGTTTTACGCGGCGTAGAAAGGTATCTGCTAGCTAAGAACAGACTTCCATTTGTCTATGAGAGACTTTTGCTGTTTTACCATCGCCACGGTATCCGTCTGGTTCAGCGGATACAAACCGGTTCCATAAACAGCCGCCCAGCTCTGGGCATCCTGCGTCTTGGCCGAAGCCACGAGTGCATTTGAAAGCGTGGAAACGATCTCCGGCGGCAGACCGCTCGGCCCAACAACCGGACGCCATTGAAATATCTCTCCAAGATCCGGTTTGTTGATCGATGCCGCATCCTCAACACCCGGCAAGGACGTTCCATTTTGGAATACGAAAATAACCTTCACCAGCCCCGATTTTTCCATCTGGTTCAGGGTCGAGAGGGAGTGAACTACGCAATCAACATCTCCGCGCGCGACAGCCACCACGGAGTTCGGTGAATCACTGTAACCAATCACAAGAGAGATGTTGATTCCAAGAGACGCGGCGAACACTTTTGCCGCGAAGAAATCCGTCGAGCCCGGGCCGGTGGACGAAAATTTCAAAGTCCGCTGTTTGCCCAGAGCCTGCAAATCCGCAACGTTCTTTATAGGCCCGGACTTAGAAACAGCCAAGCCATAGGTATCTCTGCCGAGGTTGGCTATCCAGCTCAATTTATCGACGTTCACGGCGCCGCCGGATTTTCCCATCAAAATACCGGGAATATTGATCAGGCTGATATTATAGCCGTCCGGTTTATCCTGCAAAAGTTGAAAAATAGCTTCTCTACCCGCGGCACCAGGCGTATTGATGGGTTCCACATTCACATGATTTGGCAGATTTTGCTGCAATAACGCAGAGAATTTTCGCCCGTACGCGTCGAAACTTCCGCCAGGCCCATAGGGAATAATAAAGTTTACCGTCTGATTCGGATAGGCTGACGCATAGGCGCGCTTAAACCCGAAGCAAGCACCACCACCCAGAGCCGCCACCGTGGAAAGAGCCGTCCGCCGAGACATTGATTTCTTGGACATTTTTTCCCCTAAGCAATATATGTTCGTTATTCGAACTTTTGTATCTATTATTTGTATATCTGCCACCCCTCTCTGTCAACACAATCCGTCAAGATTCTTGAAAATCTCTACTGTCAAGCATTGCGTTATCCAGAATGCTTCGCATTTTGCAGCATAGCGAAACCGGGGTGGCAGAATTTATTCACCATCATTACTATGGTCCAGGCATAATCGGCGAAAGCAAAAGGTAGAGCATGGAACGGATTACCATCACCATCGACGACGAACTCCTGAGTACGATTGACGGCATGATCGAGAAGCGCGGCTTTCCCAGCCGGTCCGAGGCGATACGCGAGTTGTTGCGTGATGCGGCGAATCGTAATCCAACTCAGGCTGGACGAGCACCATGCGTGGCAACCTTAACTTATGTCTTCGATCATGATGTCAGAGAGCTCTCTCAACGTTTGATAAATACCCAGCATGATCACCATGATCTCGTGATCACAACTTCCCATATTCACTTTGATCATAACACATGCCTGGAAATCCTCGTTCTGCGCGGCCCGACTGATTCCGTATGCCGGCTGGCCGACCAGCTCACCACACAACGTGGTGTAAGGCACGGCAATCTACATATTATGCCCTTAAAAACAATGGGCATGCACCACGACCATGGTCCCGGCACTGCACCGCATCGCCATAGCACGATATGATCAGATATTGCTCACGAGCAGGGCAAGAGCCGCACCGCCTGCTAGTATCAGCAGAGGATTGATCTCCGTTATTGTCAATAACAGCACCGCGACAATTGTCGTGCCCCAGGCAAGTACATTATGCTCAGAACCCTGCACCAGGACGATGGCGCTTGAAAAAATCAGGCCAATGGCAATCGGCGCCAAGGCACGTTCCAGAACATTCACGAAATGATAAGTCTGCGACCTATGCCATATCCGCGCGCAGCAAAAGACAAGAAGCGAAGACGGCACATACATGGCCAGGCCGCCGACTAGCGCGCCCTGAATGCCAGCAACCTTCTGGCCAATGAATAATACGATCGTGCTGCCCGGGCCCGGCGTAGCACGGGTTATGGAAAACAGATCGAGAAATTCCCGCGCGCTCATCCAATGCAATTGATCCACGACAATACGCTGCATGTCGGGGATGATTGCATTTCCACCACCAAATGCGAGCAGCGACAAGCCACCAAAAACCTTCACCAATTGTATAAGTGCGTGGTTCATGCCTGGGATTTCCATTCCAAAACAACGCCGACGGGCACCGCGACTGCCAATGTATAAAGCAGTGGTGCGTGAAAGAGCCCCACAGCAACCGCGACCGAGATAACCACGGCGATCTGACGATGTTTGCGAATATTCTTACGCATCAGCCTGACGCCGTTGGCGACGTTCATGGCAATCGCCACCGCGCCCAGACCACCAAGCAAAACCTCAAGCTTAGGAATTTTTTGTCCCGCGAAATACAATTCCCCAAGAACCAGGCACAGCAGGACAGGCACCAGCATAAGGCCAGCAAAAGCCGCGAGCGTACCCGCCGTGCCGCGCAACCGATTGCCGATGAAAACCGCCATATTCATCGGGTTGGGGCCTGGCGCTATCTGGCATATCGCAAGGCATGAAAGGAATTGTTGGTCGTCGAGCCAGCCCCGCTTCTGCACGATCTCACGGCGGATCCAAGCGGACACGCCTCCCCCAAAACTCTGAGAGCCGATTGTGAAGAAACACAGGAATATCGCCGTAAGGCTCGGACGAACCCTGCCTTCCACAGCGCGCATAGCGACTGAGGCCGAACTAAGCTCCGAGGGCATGCAGCAACTCCGGCAGATAATCCGCGTCCGAGACCACCGCAAGCGTTTGTGTCCAAGGGCGCAAACTACGCAGGGCGCTCGATATAGGCAAGCCCCCTCTTCTTATAAGCACGCCGGAAACCTTGATATGATGCACCAGGCAAGTCTCGCCGATGGCTATGACCTGGCCGAACTCGGCTCCAACTTTACCAATCACGACGATAAGATCCGGCTTGCTCTCGGCAAGGGCCGCACGCCATGCTTCCCCACCTGGCATGCAGGGCGCGAAGCGTGCCTTCCGCCAAGACTCCTGGATAACCGGGGCCACAATGGCGTCAGCCGCGTCGTCCAAGGGAACAACAAGAATATCACGCGCCGAGGAATTCGGCGCCTGGATGCGGAAACGCGCCTCACGCGTTATCTGGCTCAACATCGGATCAAACCGAGCTGAACGGCACTCCCGCCTTGACTTGCAGCCAAGTGGCGTCGCCTTCCAGGAAGTTCTTTTCCGCCGGCAGTACCACGGCGGCCGAGCGCACTTGCTGCTCCTCAGGTGTACGGCCAGGCGGCAACACATCTTTTGCCGCCAGCGCACGCGCGGCACGCATCAGCTTGAGCCGTGCCATGATGATACCGTTATCCGTCGTCGTCAGGTTTTCCTTCGTACGATCGACAATCGGGCCCATGCTTTCCTGTAACGAGGCGTCCTGCATGCCGATGCCCTCGACACCGCTATAGGTGATTCCGGCCTTTTGCGCCGCACGGTCCATCAGATAGTCATTGTCCCGATTGGCGAGCGGACGGTAAGTTCCCGGCACATACTTAACATGGATGCCCTTGCCATCGCGCATCGCCGCGACCTCCGTATCCGTCAGCTTCCGGATCGGGTGATAGTCAAAGCTCCACGCCCAGCAGCTCTCGTCATCGATGGGAATCCAGAAATGACCATGAATGGGGTGGTCACCACGCGGCGGAACCATGGTAAAGCAAGGCATGACCCAGGGCGTAATTCGCCAGTAATAATTGCCTTCCTCAGCACGGCGGCGGGCGCCGATATACAAACCAGAGGGTGCGTCCATCACCTCGAAGAAAGGCTGGGAATCATTTAAATTATACTGATTACCCCGCGCGCCCTTGAACAAGGGATCGGAGTTGAGGTTACCGCGATGCAGGAAAGACACATGCGCACTGTCGATGCCACCTTCCATAGCCTGCAGCCAGTTGCATTCCTGCAACCGCTTGGAGCTGAAGGTCTGATCCACCGGCACCATGATGAATTCCCATTCCGGTGGCTCGGGCTGCAACTCCGGCGGCCCCATATAGGTCCACAAGATGCCCCCACGCTCGATGAGCGGATAGGATTTTAATTTGATCTTCTGACGGAAACCACTCTCTTCCGGTTCGGAAGGCACATCCAGGCACTCGCCATTAGTGCCGAACTTCCAGCCGTGATAGGGGCAGCGCAGGCCGCATTCTTCGTTACGGCCGAACCAGAGCGACACGCCGCGATGGGCGCAGAACTCGTCGATCAGACCCAGTTTGCCCTCTGTGTCGCGAAACGCAATCATGCGCTCCGAGAGAAGCTTTACCCGCACCGGCGGGCAATCATTCCCCGGCAATTCCTCCGTGAGAAGCGCGGGAATCCAATACCGGCGAAACATCTCGCCCATCGGCGTTCCGGGGCCAGTTTGCGTTAGGAGTTCATTCTGCTCTACTCTTAGCATGTGCCACCTTATTCAATCGAGATCTTGACGTTTTCTCATTTAAGCCGACGCCTGCTCGCGTTTTTCGCGGCGAGCCAGTTCAATTAACGATATCTTGGTATCGGTCAGTTCACCGGGCGCCACCTGGGCGCCAAGCAAAATCAGGTCACGCGCCGCGCGAAGCTCCCGTGCGGCGTTCATGCCGATCGCACAAATCATCTTGCCGCCCTTCATCTGAAACAGCAGCCAGGATTTCTGTGCCTGGTCGCCCCGAATGACGGTCTGCGCGTTAACCTCGGCAAGGCCGAACATCTGCAGATTGACATCATATTGGTCGCTCCAGAACCAGGGCAATTCAGCATAGGGAACCGGTGCCGCTGAGGAAGCCAGATTACGCGCAATGGCGATGGCCTGATTCTGCGCATTCTGCCAGCTTTCAAGCAGAATATGGCGCCCAAGCAGCGGATTGTAATGCCAGGCGACATCGCCCGCGGCGAAAATAAGCGGGTCGTCGGTCCTTCCCAACTCGTCCACGACGATGCCCCGCTCAACAGCCAGCCCGGCCTCCGAAGCCAGCTCCGTGTTCGGGATAACGCCGATTCCGGCAATCAGCACATCGGCCATGATCGCGCCATGCCCGGAAATCTCCAGAACAGTAGCCTGTCCATCTTGCTTCAACTTTTCAATACCTGCTCCGAACAGAAACTGGACACCATGGCCTTCATGCAGCGCGCGGTAGTACGCGCCGATCTCCGGCGGCACAACGCGGCCAAGTGGCTGGGGGCCCAACTCTACCACGGTCACGGTACAGCCATGTTTAACCGCCGCTGCGGCAGCCTCCAGTCCAATGAAGCCGGCGCCGACAATAACAACGCGCTGCCCCTTTGAAAGCCTCTCACGCAGAGCGCGGCTATCGACCAAAGTGCGTATGTAATGACAATATCCGGCGGCACCCGCCACATCCAGGCAGCGCACACGGGCACCTGTCGCGAGAACAAGCACACCGTAATCGACCACTTCGCCAGAGGCGAGGCTTACATGCCGTGCAGCCCGGTCCACCGCAACCACGCGCGTACCGGTACGCAAATCGATGTCCTGCGCCGCGTAGAACTCCTTGCTCTGAACCCAGGTAATCGCCTCATCCGCCGCGGCATGCAGCATTTCCTTCGACAAAGAAGGGCGCTCATACGGGCGCTCCTCCTCATCTCCGATCAGCGTGACGCGCCCAGTGAATCCGTTTGCGCGCAGCGCCTCCACGGCACGGCCACCAGCCTGCCCTGCGCCGACCACGACAACACCATGCGCCGCCGCCATTTCACGCGCCAAGTTGAACAGATGCGGGTCTGCCGGAAGGCCGCTCATTACGCACCAGATCCGTTCGGTTGCCGCCCAACATAAATTGCGCCGTCCCGCACCGTCACCTTCCACGTCTTGAGCGGGATCGTGCAGGGGGCCGCTGTCGGCTTTCCCGTGATGATATTGAACTTGCCTTGATGAAACGGGCACTCCACCTCGTCTCCATCGACATAGCCCTCGCACAGAGAACCGGGGCCATGCGTGCATAGGTCTTCAGTCACGTAATAAGCATCTTCAATCTGAAAGACCGCAAGATCCTGGCCGTTCAGATGCGCCTTGAACGGCACATCCGGCGTCACATCCTCCACCTTGCAAAGCTCGATACAATCAATCAGTTGGCTCATTCCCCTATTATTCCCAAAATGCCGCGGCGTGACGGCCAGCGCGAAGTTCAAATATTTTTTTGTTCGTTATTCGAACATTTGTAATAATATTATGTGTTTTTGATAAAGTCAATCATCGTGGCATATCCAGTGCCGCATTATTTGCCTCACTCGCCTCCGTCTCACCACTCCTAAAGCTTGGCAAGGAAGTATCTGATATTGCGAATAAAACCCAGATTAGATTGATCGACAACACGGCGCTGACGACGACGAACACCCAGCGCGGCCCAAGTGCGGCGGCCACGGAACCGCCAGTGAACGGCCCAAGAAATCCGCCAAGAAACGTCGCCGAAGCCGTGAGGCCGTAGATCATTCCACGATGCTGCGGCGGAGACAGGCGCCCGACCAGCGCATTCGCGGTAGGCAAGATACCACCAATGAAAAGGCCGACGCCGAAACGCTCCAGCACGAACAACCAATAATGCCTGACAAATATCTGCGGCACGGTCATCAGTGCGGCGCCAAAAAGGCAAATCACCAGAACCTTGCGATAACCGATAATATCGCTCCGCTTTCCGAGAAGCGGTGAAGCAAGCAAGTCGGCAAGCGCCGTGACGGAGAAGGCCAACCCCGCAAGCGTGGCAACATTCTCCGTTCCGGGCGTGACGATATCCTGAACAAAAATCGTGACCACCGGCAAAACCGCCCGCACGGCAAATTGCGCCAGCAGCAAAAGCAAAAATAGTGGCAGAAGGCCAGGAGAGTGGAATAATACGGCAAAACCGGCGCGAAAGGATTTTTTTTCCTTATGGTCACCCGGAACCATCGCCTCCGGCACAATACGCCACGCGACAAGCAAGGCCACGCCAGCGAGAATTGAGGTCCAGTAGAAACTGATCCGGCAACTCCCGGTCCAGTCCGCCAGTGCGCCTCCGACAACAGGGCCAACAAGGCCGCCGGCAAGCTGTGCCGTGCTTAGCCAGCCAAGCGCCATGCCAAGCCTGCGCTCCGGCACCTGGCTGGCCACCAACGCAATGGCCGAAGAGGAAAAGCCGCTGAACAGACCCATTAAGGCCCGCAGAGCCAGCAACTCCCACACATTCTGCGACAGGCCCATAAGTGCTGTGAACAGGCATATGGCGCTGCTTGAGCGCAGCACCATCAATTTCCTGCCATGATGGTCCGCCAACCGCCCCCATAGAGGCGATACAAAAGCCGCAAGCAGAAAGCCGCATGAATTCAGAATACCCGCCCAGAATTCGACATCAGTCCGTTTCTCTACACCGATCTGCGGCAAAAAAACCGGAAGTATGGGACCGATAACAGTCAGGGCCAGGCTCATCATGAACTGGATGCCGACCATGGACCAAAGCGTAAGAAGCCATGGATGTTTAGCTTGCCCGGGCTGCTCCATTATCCCCGTCCCTTGTCCAGCTATATCTTGAACGCCTCCAACGTTTCCGGCGCGAACAATTCTTCGGGCCGCAAGCACCGCGAAGAAAGCCCCTGCTCATGGTGATATCTCAAAAACACATCGAGCCCGGCGCGATTTGCGGCAAAGCCGTAAGACCACCAGTCATTGCCAAACAGGCGGATCGTCTCTTCAAGCGCCGCCGTCTGCCAGGGCAGAGACGTTTTAAGCGCCGCCGTGACATGCAGATCGGCATAGGTGATTCTCTTGGATTCCTCAAACGCCTTGTAAAGAGACTGAGCCACCCACCGATTCGCCTCATAAACGTCGCGCCGCAGCACGATGACGTGCATGATCGGAAATATGCCCGTATTCTTATAATAAGCGGTCTCCGCCTGCACAAAATCCGGAAATAAACGCCGGACCTTCGTAGGTTCGGTATAAAATGTACTCGGCGCTCGGGCGGTGAATAGCGCATCGATCTCGCCATCGGCGAGCATGCGTGAGAGCGTCTGCTGCGGCCCTATAGGCTGCAGGCAAAATCGTTCAGGCAGGTTGAGTTTGAGCTTCTCGTCTCGTCCTGGCTCCTCTTCGCCACCCGTGAAATGGGTAACCGAGGCCGGGTCTAGGCCATATTCATCCTGTAGAATGCCACGAATCCAGACAGGCGCGGTCATCTGATATTCCGGAACGCCGACACGCTTGCCAGCCAAGTCCGCCGGTGTAGAAATGCCGCTCGCGGCGGAAACAAAGATGCAAGAATGACGAAAGAAGCGAGAGGGAAAGACGGGAATGGCAATATAAGCCGGATCTTCCCTCAGCAAGGAAACGCAATAAGAAGACAGCGACAACTCAGCGACATCGAACTCGCGAAACCGCAGCATCCGGAAAAAGGTCTCTTCCACCGGCAGCGGTATGTAATTGAGGTCAATCCCATCAACCCGAACTCGTCCATCGGCAAGGGCACGCGTGCGATCGTAATCCCAGCAAGCCAGGGAGAGCTGTAATTTTTTCATTGTCATTTCGTCCTGCGAATTCAGCCGGGCTATCGGGTTTCCTCGATAGCCCGCATCACATCAGGCGGCGTTACCCTGACTGCCATGCACGTTCTCCGCGAACTTCGTCCAGTCGAAATCGCGGGTCGTATAAACCTTCGGGTCCATCAGCGAGGTCAAACCACGCTTGGCCAACTCCTCCTCAAAGCGGGCACGCACCATCTGATCCTCATCGATATATTCAATCTGATCCTTGGCGCGGTCGGTCACTTTCTCGGCATGGCCATGGAACTGCATCGGCGGGTGCATGGCAAGATAACGCGCCGGTACCTTACCAACGTTGAAGTGCTGGTGGAACCAGCGGTTGGGCGGCACGAACAAGCTGCATTCCTGCCAAGGCACAACAACCTTCTCCTTACCCTCTTCCCACATGATGGAATAACCCTCGCCCACCGGGATGATGATGGCGCGGCCAGGGCCATGCCGGTGCGCTTTCTTGTAGGTGCGCGGTGCAAACTCTGACATATGCGCGGATAGCTCGGTATTCGGAAACTGGCAGTAGACACTGGTGCTTCCGGCACCGCGATGGGTATTGTCATCCATCTTGTCCCAGGCCTGCATATTCGGAAAGAAATTACCGAACCAGTAGACACGTTTGCCGAGATAGGCATCGCCTGCATCGCTGGGCTTCACCATCTTGGCTTCGGAATAAAAGCTGTCCATGCCTTCATCCGCAGGGGTAACCGGGTTGTTGAAGTAGAACGCGGCTTCCGGAACGGCCGACATCGCCATCGGCAGATAGTTGAAGAACATCAGGCGCACCGGCTTGCTGCCATCCGCATTGGTGAGCGAGTAGGCGCGATGGCGCGGCATGGTAAACATGCTGTGTGGCTGCCATTCGAACGTGCTCTTGCCACCGCCCGGCGATTCATGCGTGGTCAGACCATGGCCGTTCAGCGCGTATACGATCTCATCGAACGCCGCCTTCGGCATCACACGCGTTTCGCCGGGCGGAATTTCGATCACGCGAGTGGACGTAACACCTTCCTGCCCAACAAGCTGGATGAAGGCGGCCCGGCAATTGATAAAGTCCCACTGCTCTAGCTCGACCGTACGCAGATCGGCAATGTAGTATCCCTTGTGAATAGGAATACCCTGGTCTTCCATCCAGAAATCATAGGTAAATTTCTTGGTCCACAGGCGTGTGGCCATCTTAGTTTCGGTTGCCATGTTCTATTAATCTCCGTTAAGAACGATTTTTTATTGCCGCCTCTTCGCTAGAGAATAGGTTGCGTAGAAAAGAGCAGCGATTTCACTGTGATGGGAAAAAGATCCATCAAGCTTACGGGTTTGCCAATATCGATATAGTCCAGCAGCCCAACGGAAATACCGTCGATCGAAATCAGCTGATTTAGAAGCTTGAACTCATTCTTGAGCATGGTCCCGACGGCACGCGCCACATCCTGCTCGATGGTCAGAATAACCATTGCTTCCGGTACAGCGCCAACGAGTGCCGCGATACCACTCGCCACTTCGTTAAGCGAGGCATAGTTTAACTCACCGACGATAGACAGTGAGATCGCCATGCCGGGGCCGAATTCCGCGATATCGTATTTGGCAAGCGCCGCCGATAACTCCGCGGCGAATACCTGACCGACAACATGCTGCACGTACACAGCTTTAAGACCGTAAGCAGGCAGATTATCCGTGGATGTGAAAAAGCTCGTGGCACCGCTGACCTGTACCGTATACTCACTGGCTCCGATCACTGTGGCGCGGATACCATGCGTGGGTAGCAGCAAAGTGCCGCGCGGCAGCGTATCCAGATAAGTCCGCACCGTTGCTCCGAGATGCGGGCCAAGATCCCCATAAGGCTCCTCAGTATTGCGGTATATATATTCCGAAACGCCGCCAGAAAAAATGACATAATCAATGCCGATCAGACCGCCGAAATCCTTCAGAGAGTGAGTGATGATAAGCCTTCTGGCAAGCGGCGACATCTGCTCGCCGTTGCGCAGCAGGTCGACAAGCGTTTCACCCATCTTCGCGCCAATTACTTGCTTCTCGCCATCGCTCAAAATGTCGCCGAGCTCTTTCCTTAATCCACACTCCTGAAGAAAGATCCCGCCCGCGTCTTCGATCCGGGTGA
Source organism: uncultured Pseudomonadota bacterium (assembly GCA_963794625.1). GTDB lineage: Bacteria > Pseudomonadota > Alphaproteobacteria > Acetobacterales > Acetobacteraceae > Acidocella. Next base: position 484,085 of record CAWCEU010000008.1, on the reverse strand, counting down.
TATGACCATCGCTGTCTACCGCGATCAGGCGGGCACCGATATTGATCGCCATGGTATCGACGACACTGCCCTTTACAATCAGCGACAACTTCGTCGTGCCGCCACCCATGTCGACATTGAGAATTCTGCTTTGGCTTACCTTTGATAACTGGACAGACCCGCTACCGAAAGCAGCCAGCAAAGCCTCATGATGCGGCCCCGCCGAAGCGCAGATGAACTTGCCTCCTCCCTGAGCGAAATATTCACTGATCGGTTTGGCATTCTCCTTCTTCAGGGCCTCGCCCGTAATGACGACCGCACCGGTATCCACCTCGTGTGAATCGAAGCCGGCGCTGTGATAGCAATCGTGAATGAACTCCTTGATCTTCTCAAAATCAATAAGCGTTTCAGACTGATACGGTGTCAATATTATAGGCGAAGACCAAAGCACATTACGCTCTGTGACCTTGAACTGCGCAGAATGGCCCGCACCCTCCCGCCGCAAAACGAGGCGAGAAAACAGCAGGTGAGACGTCGAGGAACCGATATCGATTCCAACGCTTGTCAGCGTCAGTTGCTCGATCCCCTCGATGTCCTTTGCTTTCTCATAGAGCTCACGATGTTCGTGGCTGAATGCTGCGTCGTGCATCGGCTTCCCTTTTTTGTACCGGGGCCGCCTGCGCGGCACCCGACCCATTTATCGTCGCAAGAGGGCTTCAGCCCGTGACGGCCGCAGCCTCGGCCTGTTTGGCGAATTCTGCCTGCTCAAAAGCATAGGCTTCGCTCATGCGCGGCTCCAGCCCCTTCTCAGCCAACGCCTCGGCAAAAGTTGTGCGGACAATCGGCGACTCATCCGCATAATCGATCTGATCGCCGCCAATGCGCCGGCTGATCCAAGCCTTTGGCACGCCCTGAGCATTTCGAATTGAAACAACCTCATGCTTGAAGGCAAGGTAGCGACTTGGCGTCGTAGCGGTATTGAAGTGCTGGTGGAACCACAGGTTTGGCGGCACGATCATCGAGCCAACCTTCCAGTCATAGCGCTTCGGCTCAGAACCTTCCGGCCACATCATCGAATAGCCTTCGCCGCTCATGATGATCACATGCGCGCCAGGACCATGGCAATGCGCCTTCTTGTAGGTTCCCACGGGGAACTGCGAAATATGGCAGTTCATGGACCCTTTTGCCAAATTGAAGCGGATATGCCCGCCGCCGGCTCCGCGCTCCTTCGCGCTGATGAGAGGCAGGTTAATCGCGTCCGCGACAAAATTTGTTTCCAGCAGGAGTCCCTTCTGGGTACCCCAATTCGCAAAATAATCTGGATCGCCATCGAAACGACTCTTGAAATCATGCTTGGTGTTGAAGATGAAATCGATGTCTTCATACAAGTTGATAATACCGGGGCTATTTGTTACTGCACAAAAACGAGCAGGTTTCTGGCCGCTCCCGTTGAAATGCTGGTGCCAGCAATTCAACGGGATAGCGAATAAAGATCCCTTCCCCCATTCGAAAGTCGTCTTATGGCCTTCATCGTTCCAAACAGTAGTAGAACCCGTGCCATCGAGAATATAAATCATTTCCTCATAGAGCTGGCGTTGAGGCGTAATCTCGCCTCCGGCCGGAATCTCCAAAACATAGCAATCATTGGACGTGCGTGACGCCTCATGGTTAATATAAACCCCCTTGCCGCCGCGGCGGGCCCAGGGTCTCACATCCACGGTATTCAGGTCGGGGATATAATGGGCAGAGATGATATCCAACCCTTCCGCCGCGACCCAACGGTTATAAGGCGTGTCTTTCTCCGTGGCGAATTTCTTCGCCATCTCTTCTGATACAATAGCTTCTTTGGCCATTTGCCGTATTCTCCCGTAGCGAAATAATTAATCAGTGAGTGTGATGATGATGCTCCATTCTCGGATCCTTCGAGAACAGGAGCGACTTTATGGTGATCGGCACGGTGTTCGACGGAAGGCGCAGCGACCCAAAATCGATATAGTCGAAATCTGAAAGATTGACACCGTCCACAATCAGAAGCGGCACCTTCACATATAGCTCATAGCGCAATATCCTACCAAGGATCTGCGCGATATCGCCGTCCATCACAACATAAATAGGCTTCGCGTTTTGCAGCTCGGCGGCAAGGCCAAGCGCCAATCCGCGCGCGAAGGCGGCAATACGCTCGTAACGTGGCGTACCGCGCCAATGAAAAGCGAATACGACATCCTCTTCCGCCAGACAGGCTTCATGCACCGCCAACGCGTCGTTGATCGCCAGGGCAATCGCCTCGGGCTCTACCGTTTCGGTGAAAAGGTAGAGTGGCTGAATAACGCGCAGATTCCGCCTCGGCAGCACCGCGTCAGGCTCCGGCACATAAATGGTATTGCCGCTCAACTGCACAGAATATTCAGACAGCCCCAGCGCGGTCGCCCGAATGCCGGCGCCGGCGGGCAAATCCGGCCAAGGCATTTTGCCGCCACGCAACGCGGCGCCCAGCAAATCGCCCACGGCCTTGCCCATATCACCAAATCCCCTTTTTTCGCGACCATATATGAACTCTGAAACACCGCCGGAGAACATAACGCCACCGATATCATCTAGTCCCGCCAAAGGGGATGTAAGCCAGAGCCGCTCCAGTTCCTCCGGCGTATTGCCGCTGATTGCGGAGACAATGGCGCCAGCCATATAGTTTGCGACCGCGTTCATCTCCCCGGCGCTTATCCTGTCGCCGAGGTTCCAGTCATACCCGGCTAGTTTCGCAAGAATTTTGCCCGCCGGCTCAAGACGGGTCAGGCGCCCCTCGGAATCAAACACATGCAAGCGGCCGCCGATATGCAACGCCGCCGTCGCCACGACCCGGCCATGGTCGAGAATCGCGCATTTCGTCGTGCCGCCGCCGATATCTATATTGAGAACACGCTTATGCAGCTCATTCGATGTCCAGGCAGCACCGGAGCCGTACCCCGCAAGCATCGCCTCGATGTGATGACCCGCCATGGTGCAAACAAAATCACCGCCATGCGCCGCCAAAATATCAGCGATATTGCGGGCATTTTCACGCCGCAGCGCCTCACCCGTAAGAATGACGGCCCCTGTATCCACCTGATCCGGTGAAAGCCCAGCACCAGCATAGGCACGGTCTATGATCTCACCCAGCGCGGCCGGGTCGATAACCAGCCCCTCGGCATAAGGGGTCAACGCCACCGGCGATTCATAAAGCAGCTCGCGCGAGACAACGAAATAACGACTGGAAAGCTCGTCCCCGCGGCGCTGCAGCATGATACGGGAAAAAACAACCTGAGACCCCGACGACCCTATATCAATGCCGACGCTGACAAGTTCCACATTATCCGCCTGCCACAACCCGTCTTCCTGGGGGTTATAATCGAGCGCATAATCATTCACGTCATGATAATGGTCCTCTTCCCATTCATGCAGGAAAATCCCGTTACTGCGCCTGTTAGCAGAACAATAAACCAACCTCATGACTTAACGACCTTCAAACCCGACACAACCGCGCGCGAGCTGGCCCCGAGCCGCAAGGAAATGGCATCCGCGGCCTCCCCCAGCGGCGCAAGAAAGGAGTTCAGCATCCGCTTCGTCACGCGCTGGATAGGGCCGGCCACGCCGATCGCCGCCACCACATCTCCATCGGCGCCGAAAATCGGCATGGCGGCCGCGCGCACGCCAATCTCTCTTTCCTCATAATCCACGGCATAGCCCCGCTCTCGGACAGTCCGCAGCTCATCCTGCAATACCTCGGGGTCGGCGATCGTGCCCGGCGTGAAATGTTCAAGCCCGTTTGAAATGACGCGCGCAACCGTTTCCGGCGCGGCATAGGCGAGCAGCACCTTACCCTCCGCCGTGCAATGCGCCGGCATGCGCAGCCCCATATTCGAACGGACCCTGATCGCGCTCTGGCTCTCAAGACTATTCAGGTAAACCAGGCTGTCGTCACGCAACACGGCAAGGTTTACCGATTTGCCTGTCTGCGCGCGCAAGCTATGCAGATAATGCTTCGCCTCGTTATAGAGGTCCATTTTGCGGCGCACCAGAGAGCCAAGCTCGAACAGCGTCAAACCGAGGCGGTATTTTCCGGTCTCCCTGTTCTGGTCGAGCATACCCGCGTCGAGCAATGTGCTTGCCAGCCGATGCACCGTGCTTTTGGCAACCCCCAACTGCCTGGAGAGCGCGCCAATGCCCAGTTCATACGTCTCATCTGTGAAGCATTTCAGCAAAGTCACCGCCGTTGCAACCGATGAAAGCCGGCCGTCTTTAGGAACGTTCCGCATAGAAGAACACAACTCCTTTATACGGAACAGTATGCCGCACCCGAAGCCACGTCAACAAATATCTCCGAAAACCCCGGCGGCAACCTAAACCAAACACTCTTGACGAAATCGCCGATAGGATTAATGTGATACAAACGTTCGTTTGACGAACATAAAATGACTTATTTTTCCGAGTTGGGGAAGTCCGTATTGCCATAAATTTTGGCCATTAATGCTTGGCTGCCTTGTGACGACACCATTCCAGCGCGCGGCGTAGCGCGCGCGTATCAGCCGCTCCTGACCGCCTGGACGGCCAGGCAATAAAAGGGGGAACTATGTTAAGTGTGTGGATGAGCGGCTTCGAGAGCCTGTTTGTTTTAAAAGACATCCTCTACCTCATCGCAGGCGTCGCTTTCGGCATGTTTTTCGGCCTGGTCCCCGGCTTGGGCGGCACCACTGGCCTCACATTGCTGATTCCCCTCACCTTCGGGCTGGATACCACCACCTCCATCGCGCTATCTGCGGGCGTCATGGGCGGCGTGCCGATGGGAAGCTCCATTTCCGCCATCCTCATCAACGCCCCGGGCTCCGCCCCCAACGCCGCCACCTGCCTTGACGGCTTTCCCCTGGCTCAAAAGGGCAAGGGCGGCTTTGCCATCGGTGCCGCGGCAAGCGCCAATGCAATCGGCGGCATTTTCGGTACCTTCTTTCTGCTCGCCATCATTCCGCTGGCGCGCAACATCGTGCTGTCATTCGGGCCGCCGCAATTCTTCCTGATGTGTGTGTTCGGCCTCGTCATCGTCTCTCTGACCTCTGGTGGCAAGCTTCTGGAAGGGTTGATGGTCGGCATGTTCGGCTTGATGGTATCCACCATCGGCTACGATGCAGTAACCGGCGACATCCGCTACGCCTTCAATATTCCGTATCTATGGAATGGCATACCGCTGGTGCCGGCGCTGATCGGCTTATTCCCGATCACGCAGATGATACGCCTGTTCGTCGGCGGCGGCACAATCGCCGAGACCGCGAGCAGCTTCAAAATGCGGGAAACATTCGGCGGCGTATTCGCGAGTTTTAGGCATTGGAAAGTCGTGCTGAGCGGCTCTCTGATCGGCACATTGATCGGCTCCATTCCCGGCGTCGGCGGCGTCGTCGCCGCGTTCGCGTCTTACTCCATCATCTCGCAATTCTCGAACGACCGTGAAACATTCGGTCACGGCAATATCAAGGGCGTCATCGCCCCCGAGGCAGCGATCAACGCCAAGGATTGCAGCACCCTGGTTCCCACGCTCGCATTCGGGATTCCCGGCAGCGCGGAGATGGCGGTATTCCTCGCCATTCTCGTGCTGCACGGCATCGACCCCGGCCCGTTGCTGATGATCGATCATGAGAATTTGGTCTACGAGTTGATCTGGGCTCTGGTGGCGGCTTGCGTGTTCGCCTCCATTGCCGGAATTTTCCTCGCTAAACATCTCTCCAAAGTAACCGTGGTCCGTTCCAACGTTCTGGTGCCCCTGGTTATCACAATCTCCATTCTCGGAAGCTGGGCGGTCAACCAGACAATTGGCAACATTATCGTCACCTTCGTCTTCGCGATTATCGGTTACATCATTACCGCGATCGATTATCCGCGCCTGCCGATCGTGATCTCACTCATCCTGGGCGGTGAGATTGAGCGCTATTACGACCAGAGCATCATGATCTCCGGCGGCACGCCAAAGATCTTCTTGCAGGACCCGGTCTCGCTCGGGCTGCTCACTGTCATCCTGCTGGCCATTCTGTATCTGCCCGCGCGCTTCGCGCTGAAACGGTTCACAACACGCTCGAAGATCTCCTCCGGGCCCACGACCCACGCTTCCCGCTGAAACAAACCCTATCGAGGACCCATGACTGAAAAAGTTCTTGCCGCCACCCGTATTGCGCCCGGCACAACGGAAATACGTGAATATCCGATGCCGGAACTAGGCGATGATGATGCCCTGCTGAAAATAGAAGTCGCAGGCATCTGCGGCACCGATGTGAAGTTGTATAAATCTCCGCCGACCAAAGATCCCGTTATCATGGGCCATGAGAATATCGGCTATATCGCCAAGGCCGGGCGTGAATTCACCAAGCGCAAAGGCTTCAAGGAGGGCGATCTGGTCTTCCTTGAGCACTATGTCATGTGCGGCAAATGCGAATGGTGCCATAAAGGCGAATACCGCCACTGCGAAAGCACGGACTGGCGCAGCAACCCTGATGGCATCCGTTACGGCTATACCTCCGCTGCCCGCCCCCCTTATCTCTGGGGCGGTTTCGCGCAATATGCCTATCTGCCCTGGAACTCTGTTCTGCATCACGTGCCCGCGGGCGTCACCCCCGAACGCGCGGGGCTGGTCACACCAATGGCAAATGGCGTGGAATGGTCCCTCTTCGATGGCGGCGTCGGCTATGACAACACGGTGCTCATCCAAGGGCCGGGACAACAGGGGCTTTCGCAGACCGTCATCTGCAAGCAGGCCGGCGCCTCCCTCATAATCGTCACCGGCACGAGCAAGGACAAGAAGCGCCTTGAGGTCGCCAAGACCCTCGGCGCCAACTACGTCATCGACGTAAACGAGGAAGACCCGCTCGCGCGCATCAAGGAAATCACCGGAGGTAAGGGCGTCGATGTAGTGCTCGATTGCACCGCCGGTGCAGGCACCATCCCCATAACGCTCGGCATTGAGGCGCTGAAGCGCAAGGGCGGCGTGATGGTCGTGCAGGGCGAGATGCCGGAATTCCCCAACTTCCCCATCGGCAAGATGACCGTGAAGTTCATCACTCTCAAATCCGCGCGCGGGCATAGCTATCGTGCCTGCGAACTGGCCTTGCAGCAACTCGCCTCCAAGCGGTTCGACCTGGACCTGATCACCACGCACCGCTTCGGGCTGAACGAAGTCGACCTCGCCATCAAGTCCGTCGGCAACCTCGAAGGCGGGGTTAAGGATGTGATCCACGCCTCTCTGATGCCCTGGATGTAATCGGCGCCGTGGCTTTTTCTTTCTTCAACCGCACAGCGCCAAACCCGGCGCTGGCGCGGTTGAAGGATCTTACACGTACACATTTCCGCCTGGGCGAGGATACCGTCGTTATGGTGACGGAACTCGCCTGCGGCGTGCCCGGCTGTCCTCCCGTGGAAACGGTCTTTGCCTTCTGGCCCGAGGACGAGCAGCGCCGGCAATTCAAGATATTCAAATCCCCCGCCGAGATTGTGGAAGACGACCTGCCGCCATGTTGGATGAAGGACGCCCTGATCACCCCTGACTGGATCGACTGCTCATGCTGCTGAAACTGAAAATCGCCGTCGCCGACTACCCCCATACCAACGCCATCAAGAGCGGCCAGATCCCCATCGAGGGCGTGGAACCGGAATTCGTCAACATCGTCCCCCAGGTAGGCGCCTATCGCCGCATGGTCCGGCAAGAGGAATTCGACGTCTGCGAACTGGCGCCGACAACCTATCTCATCGCCCGCTCCTACGGGGCGAATTTCATCGCCCTACCCATCTTCGTGACACGGCATTTCCACCATGGCGGCCTGCTCGTGCGTCCGGATGCTGGCATCCGCTCCCCGAAGGATCTCGAAGGCAAGAAAATCGGCGTGCGCGCCTACTCCGTCACCACGGGCGTCTGGGCAAGACAGATCTTCATCGAGGAATACGGCATGGATTCCTCGAAAATCACCTGGGTCGTCGATGACGAGGAACATGTGACGCAGCTCCGCTTGCCGGAAAACGTGATCCACGCTCCCGCGGGTAGTTCGCTGTTCTCGATGATGCAATCCGGCGAGATCGTGGCCGGCTTCGCCGCGAATGCCGGCATCGGCCGCTCCGGCTCGCCCGCCACGGGCTGGAAGATAGAGGACACCTCCACCTTCCAGGATATGTTCCCCAACGCGGCCGTGCTGGAAGCCGAATGGTTCCATCGCACTGGCATCTACCCCATGCACGCCACCATCGTCGTAAAAGACGCGGTGCTGCGCGAACACCCCTGGGTCGCACGCTCCTTGTTCAACGCCTACGCCCAGGCCAAGGCGGAATGGCTGAAAACGCTGCATTCCGACCCGGCCGAATCGGCAATTGACAAGAAATACCGGAAACTCTGTGAAATCGTCGGCCCGGACCCCCTGCCCTACGGCATGGCGGAGAACCGCGCCACCATCGACGCGCTGCAGGTCACGGCACTCAAGCAGAAATTGATCTCCGCACCCATGCCAATCGAGCACACTTATTTCGACCCGGCCAAAATCTAACAGGAGCAGAGGCATGGCAAAGCCGATCTACAAAATCGTCACCCGCACACAAGGCAACAACCGTGCCTTGAAGGAAGGGCTGATCAAGCCCCAGAGCTTCGACTTCGACTTCATCGAGGTCGAACCGCTGGTCGCGGGCTTCCGCCGCATGGTGCGGCAGTACGAATTCGATATCTGCGAGATGGCTATTACCACCTATATCTGCGCCAAAAGCTACGGAAAGAAGTTCACCGCTATTCCCGTTCCCCTGGTGCGCGGCTTTCATGCCGGCGCCATCATGATGAACAAAAAAGCCGGCGTTGCCACTCCCAAGGATCTTGAAGGCAAGCGCGTCGGCGTCAATCGCGGCTACACGGTCACCACCGGGGTCTGGGCACGCGCGGCACTCGCACGGGATTATGGCGTCGATCTGTCCAAAATCACTTGGGTTCTCTCCGGAGATGAGCATGTGGCTGAATATAAGGCCCCCGCGAATGTCGTGCCCATGGACAAATCCCGTACCATGGCAGAGCAGATCATCGCGGGCGACCTTGCCGCCGCCATCGGTATCGAGGTCGAACATCCGGATATCGCACCCCTGATCCTGAATGCGACCGAAGCCGGCCTTACCGCGCTGAAGGCATGCGGCTACTATCCCATCAACCATCTCGTGGTCATCAAGGACGATCTGATCGAAGCGCATCCCGGCCTGGCCACCGAAGTATTCAATCTCTTCTCGGAATCCAAGAAGCTGTATGTCGAAGCGCTGAAAGCAGGCCGCATCGCAAACCCGGACGCGGCGGACAGGCTGCATGTGAAGGTGATGGAAACCATGGTCGACCCGCTGCCTTATGGCATCGAGCCAAACCGCGCCGTCATCGAGGAATTGATCGAAAACGCGCTGGCGCAAGGCATTATCAAAAGCAGGACCAGCATCAACGATCTTTTCGTGCCCGAGACGCGCAAGCTTCTAGGCTGAAAGCGAAAAAGCCGGAGCCTCAGGCTCCGGCTTGCAGAAATTTTAACAGGCGCGACGCTGTATCCTGCTCCGTCTGGTCGGCAACCGCGGCATCCCAATACTCGCTTTTCGGCAGGCACTCATGGAAATAACGCGCCGCCGAGATTGCATGCGAACCGTCATTGCCTGGTACGATCAACGCCGGAACATTGCAACGCAGCAAATCCTCCGGTTCGGCCCCAGGCGCCGTATCTCTGTCCAGCAATGTACGCGCCATACCCGCGAGGATCAGTCTATATTGTTCCGGATCGAGCTTGGCATATGCTTCCGCGAAGGCGGCGTCCTGTTTGATGACCGAGGCCCAGGGGCCGCCGCGCGGGTCGCTTCCGAAGGGTTTCCCGCTTTCACGCACCAGTGCCACAACATCGGCCAGGCTGTTGCGGGCGATGAAGCCGAGATGTTCCGCAAACCGAGCATGGCCATTGAGCCGATACCTGACGCCGCCCACCGGCCAATACAGCACCATGCGGTCCACCATTTCTGGATGGCTGGTCGCCAACGCCACAACCGGGCTGCACCCCATGCAACCGCCCATGAGGTGAGCGCGCGGAATTCCCAGATACTGAAGCAATGCCCGCCCCTGCACGGCATAATCGGACCAAGTGACCCGCTCAACCCGCCCGCCAGACTGGCCGCATTCGCGCCTGTCGAACAGGATGCAGGTGAAATGCTTCCGCAGATGCTCAAGCGGCTTCACCTTGGCATAGATGCCGAGACTCGACCATTTTTCCACCGTCGCATCGAACCCGCCCGGAGAAAACATAAGTAGGGGCGGCCCATTCCCGGCCTGTTCGAAACGTGTATCGATCCCGTCCAGACTTACAACCGGCATGACTCAGCGTTCCACTGTTTCGCGCAGAGAGTCCAGCGTGGCAAAACTTCGCGGCGCGCCGGTCATCAAGAAGCGATATCCCTCATCAATGATTCGCAAGATATTCTTGTTGTCCGCATGCGGATGGCCAACAATGACATCGTGTTCCTTGCAGATCGCGACAATCTCCGCCATCGCCTCCAGCACCACCGGGTGCTCCGTCTGCCTCGGATAGCCAAGCTCCTGTGAAAGATCGCCCTCGCCGATCACCACCGCGCCAATGCCGGGAACATTCTTAAGCATATCGCGTAGATTCCCGATCCCCGCCGTATCCTCGATCTGGATGACACAGAAGATCTCGCCTTGCGGGGCCAGCGGCCATACATCCGCGCGAGTGTAATATTCGTCCTGTGAAATTCCCCAATAGCGCACGGCCTGCGCGGGCCCATCGCCGCGTATGCCGGCCGGCTCGTAAAGCGGCTTGTTCTTCAGCCTTGGATAACGGCAGGCGGCAACCGCGTTATACGCCTCTTCCACTGTCGAGATATGCGGCCACATTATGCCGTAGCAGCCGATATCCAGCGCCTGTTTGGCAAAAAACTGATTCTTCTCGACACCGTTGGCGGGAATTCGCGCAATCGGCGTAATCGCAGGCGCCGGAGAGCCGGTCTTCAAAATCTGCGCGCGGTTGAGCAAAAATTGTAACGAGTTCCGCAGTGCCCGGATATCCCAGCCGACATGCTCACCTTCAAAAATCACCCCGTCATAGTTGGACGGTTGCAGCGACACAGCAACATCCACTTCAAACGGCGCGAACAGTGCAAAGGCATGCTGACCATTCTCCAGGGCACGAATCAGCCCATTCAAACGCGGTGTCGTCATAGCGGTTTTCCTTCCAGGCCACGCGCCATCAATTGCTCATCCAGCCGCGGATAGACACGGCGCGCATTACCCTCAAAAATCTTATACCGGTCGGCTTCGCTCAGATCGTTGACCTGGTCGATATAGCGCTTGGTGTCGTCGAAATAATGTCCAGTCTCAGGGTCAATCCCCTTCACCGCACCGATCATCTCGGAGGCAAATAGAATATTGTCGACCGGCACCACCTCCGTCATGAGCTTGACACCGGGATAATGGTAAACGCAGGTATCGAAGAACACGTTATGCAGCAGATGCTCCGCGAGAGGCGGCTTGTCCATCATCTGGCCAAGCCCGCGATAACGCCCCCAATGATACGGCACGGCGCCGCCGCCATGCGGGATCACAAATTTCAGCTCTGGGAAATCCTTGAACAGATTCCCCTGCAAAAGCTGCATGAAGACCGTAGTGTCACCATTGAGATAATGTGCGCCAGTGGCATGGAAGTTAGGATTGCAAGACGACGATACATGAATCATCGCCGGCATGCGCAGCGCCTGCAGCGCCTCATAGAGCGGGTACCAATACTTGTCGATCATCGGCGGGTCAGACCAATGGCCGCCGGAAGGATCGGGGTTGAGATTGACACCTACAAACCCCAGCCCAACCATCCTCTCCAGCTCCGCCAGGCAATTCTTCGGCGAAACACCGGGGAATTGCGGCAACTGACCAACAGCCGCGAAATTTTCTGGCAACAGGGTGCAGATGCGCTGGATGAGGTCGTTAGAAAGCCTTGTCCATTCCTGGCTCACGGCCTCGCTGCCCACATGATGCGCCATGCCGGACGCCCTGGGGGAGAATATCGTCAGATCGCTGCCGCGTTCACGCTGGAACTTCAACTGCCCCTGCACGCTCTTGATCAATTCATCGTCGTTGAGTCCAATATCCGTGGTCGTGGGACGGCGCGAGGAATCCGCCAAACCGGCAAGCTGCCTATCACGGAAGGTAAAAAGCGCCTGCGGCTCAGTGGTGTAGTGTCCATGGATGTCTATGATCATGAGCCGTGTTCCCTAGCCATTCCTATTGCCCGTCGGATGGCCCGACGGGATTCACAATCCCATTCTTAAGTTCGTTTATCGAACTTTTGTATCATTAATTTATCATATTCAAGCAGCGTGTCAACGCCGCGGAGGGCTCACTCCGCCATGTTCACCTCGATCGCTCATAACCCTTGGCACGGTAAATCAGCACCACAACAAACCTGCCAAGGATGAAGGTGACAGTGACGAAATAGCGTAATATCTCAAAATCGTCATTCAACTGGACAAGATGGTCCAGATCTACTGAAACCAGTGCCGAATGAGGCCACTTCATCATGTCACGCTCGTATGATCCCAGCATAAAAAACTCGATTGAGAATCAAGGACGAGATTGAATCCTGCGAGGATGAAGCCTCACCTAGATGAATATGATTTTTTTTGGTTTACTTCTTATTAGAATCAAAATATGATAACAAACGTTCGTTATGCGCACTTTTTTAAAGGGGGGAGGACGTTAGGTTAATGAGCTTTACAAAAAGAATATTTGATAACCAAAACACGAGAGCGCAGAGAAAAGTGTTTCAACTTTATAGTTTTCTTTCCCTTTTTAATATTGGACTGTGGGGTCTGACTTTTATAACATTCCGAAACTATCCTGTGCTTATTGGGACGAGTTTTCTTGCTTATTCATTTGGCTTACGGCACGCCGTAGATGCTGATCATATTGCCGCAATTGACAATGTAACGCGTAAACTCATGCAGCAAGGGCAACGCCCAATTGGAGTTGGCCTTGCCTTTTCGCTTGGTCATTCCACCATTGTATTCTGCCTTTCTGCTGCGCTGGCAGCCGCCGCATCAGCTATTCATGGCAGATTCGATGCCTTTTCCAACTGGGGCGGTATTTTTGGTACGCTAGTTTCCGGCTTTTTTCTGTTTAGCATTGCCACCATGAACTTGCTCATCCTCATTGGCATCATCAAAACCTTCAAACATGTGAAGGCGGGGGGCGTCTATTCCGAGGAAGATCTCAGCATTTTGCTCGCGAGGCGCGGCTTCTTCGCACGCATCTTTCGTGGTTTGTTCAATATGGTGAACCACAGCTGGCAAATGTATTTGGTCGGCCTCCTGTTTGGGTTGGGGTTCGATACGGCGACGGAGGTTGGTGTGCTAGGTATCTCGGCGACTGCAGTTGCCAAGGGATTATCGATCTGGTCGATCATGATATTCCCGGCGCTGTTCACGGCGGGGATGGCACTTATCGACAGCACGGACTCCATCCTCATGCTCGGTGCTTACGGCTGGGCTTTCATGAAGCCAATGCGCAAACTCTTCTACAACATCACTATCACGTCAGTCTCTGTGCTGGTGGCGGTACTGATCGGCGGCATTGAGACGCTGGGGCTAATCCAAGGGGAGTTCAATCTTTCAGGTTGGTTCTGGGACAAAGTTTCCAGGCTCAATGACGATTTAGTATTTGGTCTTCTGGGCTACGGTATTGTCGGTATCTTTATTGCTTCATGGATCATCTCGGTGGCAATCTACAAACTCAAACGTTACGACGAGATCGAAGTCGCCATAGCTGACTCATCGCCTTTCCGCGGAGTACAACCATGAAATTACGCATTATGGCGGCGGAGCTTTGCTTCGGTGCCTTTCCTTCGCCGTGTCTGCGTTGAATAGACCAACAGCCCACCATTAATGGCGGCTCGCTCCGCCCGTTCCAACTCTCTGGCGGTGTGGATGGTGGGTTTTATGTGCAGCCATTGCGCCGGATGGTACCAAGACCGTGGGCGCTGCCTTGAGTATTACGCAAAACGCGCACAACCACAGGCTTGCAGCTATGGGAATGTATGCTCCGTAGCACCCGACTAAGACCCATGAACGCCCCGCTCTGTGCTGAACCGCCGAGGCGCCTCAGCACAGAGCGACAGCTTTAGCTGTTTAGTCCCGGCATTTCATGGAGCGGGTTTAGCCTGAATTTTTTTGGCTCGATTGTCCAGGCTTTGCAGATGCATTCGTAGGGTGTGAGTCCCTTGAGGGGTTTGAGCCGCTTGGCGAAGTTATAAGCGGCCACGAAGCTGATGAGATGGTTACTTAGCTCATTGGGGCTTTCGTAATGGAAGCGTTTGACGGTTGCCTCTTTGATGGTTCGGTTCGTGCGCTCGACCTGGCCGTTGGTCCAAGGATGCTTCACCTTGGTCTGACGGTGCTTGATGCCGGTTTCGTCGCAAACGCGGTCGAAGATATGCATGAAGGCATAGATATCGGTGGCTCGGTTTGTGAATTGGATGCCGTTGTCGGTGAGCACCATGTGGATCGTGTACGGCACTGCGGCGATTGGAAATCGACGCGCCTGGCGAACTCACGCCGTTGGCACTGACGATCGCTGGTGAGCGGCGGGGTGGCGGAGCGGGAAGCGCAGGTTCTCCGTATGCGGCTGACCTGGCCTGAGGATGCCGTAAGGATTCGTGGCCGCACGCATGCGGATGGCCATGGAAATATTGTCATCGCACGGCTGCCGCACGAGCACGTGACGGAGGTTTTTTCAAGTGTCGGAAGCTTTGGCATTTCGGCTGAGACTGTGGCGGAAACCCTGGCACGTGCCGTGCTGCGTTACCGCGCTGCCGGTGCGCCGGTGGGAGAACATCTAGCCGATCAGTTGATGCTACCGCTGGCCTTGGCCAGTGGCGGCCACTTCGTCACGAGTGATCTGACACAGGATTCGCTGACCAACATCGAGACCATTCGCCTGTTCAACGAAGTTTCGATCCAACGTTCGCAACTCAACAAGAATACCTGGCACGTCCAGATTGGCATGGCGGCGGGTCAGGATGAACTAAAGGCCGGTGCCATGCTTTGAGTTGGTCCAACCGCACGCGATCAATCTGTTTTGGGTTGTGTTGAGAAGTACAAGGGCCGGGCAGTTCGCGATGGCAGTTGCCTGCGGATGATGAACGGCTTGGAACACGCTGCCATACGGGCCTTCACATTTTTATCCGAAGAGCCGCTGCCAGAGAATAGGAATGTCGTTTAAGGCGATACTGGCGAGAACCGCACCGATCATCACGCCTCCAAGTACCCACATGTACCGGTCGGATTTGAGGCGTTCGAGAGCAGACTGGCTGACGGTGAGAATTTGTACCGCCGACGTGAGCGAATGCATTTCGACGGCGGTAGCATTGGCGCGCAGCCCAGCTTTCCGTTCGGCTTCAGCCATCGCGTTCCGCGCGGCGGTCATTTCCGTGGTGGCGGCCTTGATGGCGTCGCTGTTATCCCGAATTGCCTCGACAATGAGGGCTAAGGGATCGGTTGAGTCGGGCTCTTCCAATGGCGCTAACTTTCTTCGCGGTTGTCTCCGTGATCTGGCTGCTTCCCTTTCGGCCTTTTGCGCAACTTCCACCATGCTCTGAATGTAGCCTTTTGCCGACCAGTTCGAGTCACTTTCCTCCCCGCTCATGCGCCGTTGCCCGTTACCCTGCGGGCTGAAGCGGCAACGGCTGGATCATGCCCCCGGCTAGATCGGCCTCACCCCGAACATCAGCCGGATCGCCCGCGCCATCCCATGCCTTGACCGTTGCATTCCATTTGAACCCGCGCTTTTTGAGTGCCGTCAAAACGGCATCGCTGGGTGCTTCGTCAAAGGATACGCGTAGGGGCACGAGGACTGTATTAGCATCCTCAGCGGCCTTGGCTTGTTTGCCCTTGGCGGCCAGCTCCGCTCTCACCGTGTCGGAAAGCTCGAACAACATGGCGAACCCGCCCTTCAGCTCATCGTCATTCCACCGGCTCAGCCCGGCCGCCACGGCCAGGCCCCCGACCCGGTATTTTTCGCGGTCCTCAATCTTGCGCTTTGCGACGGCCAGGTCTGCCCGGCTTTTGGCGATCTCGGCCGTTTGCCGCATCAATTTCAGCTCTTTGAGTTCCAGAGCCTCGGTTGCTGGCAATTTGCCGCCTGCCTTGAATTTGGCAACCAATGACTCCAGGCGCCGCAAGGCCGTTTCATCGAATCCTGCCATGGTTTTTCTCCGCGAATGGCACGAAAAAGATACCCGGCAAACGCTACGATTTTTGCTAAACTGCCGTAAACCTAAACGTGTGTCTCTGAACAACTCTTCACGTTTGGATCATGACCCCGTGAGATGGAACCGCAGAAAGTCGGGCTAGGCTCTATATACATTTTGCTGCGCAAAACGTGATTGAGTGCAAGAACCAAGGGCAGCGGCCCACCGCGCCAAACGCGGCGCCTTGCCGCTGCCGAGCGAGGTGTAACATTGCTATGGCCAGCCGATTTGTCCGTGTCGAGATCGTGAAGGCCGGAGCGGGCAGTAGCGCCACCTGCTTGTCGGCGTACATCGCCCGTGACATGCGGATGGACCAAAGCGGGGAGCGCTTCAATTTCGCGCACCGCGCCGACGAGCTGGAGGCCAAAGGGCTGATTCTCCCCGCCAGTGCGCCGGAATGGGCGGAGGATGCCGCGCAGGTGTGGCGCGCGGCCGAGCGGGCGGAACAGACCATCGACAGGGAGACGGGCGAGCTACGCTGGAAAAAGAACGGGCAGATCGCCAAGCACATGACCATCGCCCTGCCACGCGAAGCCACCCCCGCGCAGCGCGAAGCCATGCTGCTGGAATTTGTGGCCAGGGAGATCGACCCGCAAAAACATGGTGTCGTCATAGAATGGGCCATCCACCGGGAGGAAAATAACCCGCACGCGCATTTGCTGATCAGCACCCGGACGCTGGCGGGCGACGGTTTTGGCAAGAAAGCCCGCGCGATGAACCCGGACTTCGCCAGCAAGGGGGCGAACCATTTTATCAGCGAAGCCGAGAACTGGGATATTCGCTGGGCGGAATTCCAGCGTGAATATTTTGAGCGTCTCGGAATCGCCGCCGACATCCGGGACCGCAAAGCGCGGCCGGAGGAGCATTACACGCGCGGTCAGCTCTTGAACGAACACGTCATCGCCGACCGGGAGGAAATCGCCCGGGCCAACGTAGCCGCTGAGCAAGCCAAGCTCCGCGATCCGGATGAAATTCTGACGCGGCTCACCGCGCATAAGGCTGTATTTACTGCGCGCGATGTCCGCCAGGCTTTGAACAAATCCGGGCTGGAGGGAGAGCAGCGCGACGCGTTGGAGGCGCGAATTACCGGCCATGCCGATGTTGTTCCGCTCCTCGCCGATGGCCAAGACGAAATCGGCTGGACGACGCGTCAGGTCCGCGCGGAGGAACTGGCGATCATCGGCGCGGCTGAGCGCATCGGCGAGTCATCCGGCCACGCGCTGGGGCGCACCGGACAAGGAAGATTGGCCCGCGCCAATGTAACGGACGAGCAGCGCGCGGCGGCGGAGCATGTGACGGACGGGCGGCAGATCGGCATCGTTATCGGCCGGGCCGGAACGGGGAAGAGCCACACCTTGAATGCGGCACGGCACGCGTTCGAGGCGGAGGGGTATCGCGTGATCGGCCTGGCCCCGACGAACGCAGTGGTCGCTGATTTGCGCAAGGACGGGTACGGCCATGCCGCGACGTTGCACCGCGAATTGGGACAGTTGGAGCGCGACCCCGCCGCGCTGGGATCGCAAGACCGTCGTGATGGTGGACGAGGCAGGCATGATGGATAACGGCATCATGGCGAAGCTGCTGAAGGGCGCCGAGCGCAGCGGCGCGAAACTGATCCTCGCCGGTGATGACCGGCAATTCGCCTCGGTGTCGCGGGGCGGGATGTTCAGCGAATTGGTCGAGCGGCATGGCGCGGCGGAACTGAAAACCGTCCTGCGGCAGCGCCAGGCTTACCAGGCGAAGGCGAGCCAAGATTTTGCGCGAGGCGATATCCATGCCGCGCTGGACGCCTATGACCGGCGCGGTCAGATCGTCTGGTGCGATAGCCTCGCCGATGCGCGGCAGCGCGCCGTGGCGGCGCAAGCGTCGATCGATGAACCGAGCTTCCTTTATGCCAGCACCAACAAGGAGGTGGAGGAGCTGAACCGGGCCGAGCAGCAACGGCGCCGGGCCGACCTTCTCGCCAATGGCGAGTCGGTCCAGGCCTACGCATTCAAGACGGTGCGCGGTGACATGTCGATCGCCGCCGGGGAGCGGGTGCAATTCTATGAGACCGACCGGCAGCTTGGCGTGGCGACATCCGAGTTCGGCACCGTCAAGGCCGTGGCGCCGCGGCAGATGGAAATCATGAAGGATGACGGGGCAACCGTTAGCTTTGATCCCGTGAAATACGACAAATGGGGGTTGGGCTATAGCGGCACAGGCTATAAGGGTCAGGGCAAGACGCAGCCACGGACAGCCGCTGTTTATGACAATCCCTATGCCTGGGATGCCCGCGCTGCCTATGTCATCGGCACGAGGCACCGGGAGGAGTACCGGCTCTTCGTGCCGCGCGAGTTGGCGCCGGACCTCGCCGCGCTGACCGGACAGATCATGCGGCAGCGCGAGGATAAAGGGGCGTCGCTACGGTTCGAGGCCGTGCCACCCCGTCGCACGCATTCCGGCCCGGCAGCGGATGCAGCCGATCAAAAGCTGCGCGCCTCCTTGGAGAAGCGCCGGGAGACGCTAATCGCCGCGCAAGTGGAACGGGCAAGGCAAGCCGAGGAAATGAGAAAAGCCCAAGAACTGCGAAACACGCTCAGGCCACGAGGGCCGAGATTGGGGAGGTGAGCCTCGCTCTACCTCATTCCCGATCGCGCATATTTGACCTCTTATAAGGCGTTATTTGTCAAAATGTTCCCGATCTAACATATTCACTTTGAAATCTAGATAATTCACACGTAAATTCCCAAATGGCTGATGATCTGGCAAAAGCATTTGGCGAAATGGTTCGAACCAACCGGCGAAAGGCTGGGCTGACCCAGGCCGAGCTTGCCTTGATCTCCGGCACCGGCCTGCGCTTCATCATTGACCTTGAAGCAGGCAAAGCGTCCTGCCGGTTGGGCACGGCTTTGAGGGTCGGTAAAACCCTGGGCATAGAGATGACAACCGCCAGCAAGACAGCTGATTTGGCGGGGGCTCCTTGATGGCAGCCACACCGGTTTTCCATGAGGCCCAGCTTATCGACGAAATTCAGGCAAATCGCCCTTTCAACCCGAGCAAACGCCGGGGTGTCAGCAAGCTGCCCTCTTCGCTCAAAGCGGGTCTGGGGTCGGGAGAGACGGCTCGGCATGAGCGATAGAAGAACCTCCCATCGCTCATAAATTCGCATATTTGCCGCATAATTTGCGGTGAATACCCGCCCATGATGGTGTCGCCCGTTATTTAAGAGCGCTTACCATAGCTCAACCACTATTTAAGCCAATCGCCAATTGATTAAATAACGCAGCGCCCGCATAGTAAGGCATGTCCGAATTGGCTTCCAACCTCAGGCTAGGCCGCTTTGTCGAAACACCGGTAGCCGGTGAGACCGTGCGTGCCTTCGTACCGCCCCCACTGCCGCCGGAGCCGCAGATCGACGTGCTGGCCCTTTTGGAGCGGCTAAGTCTGGCGGAACGCGCCTTGGGGCGTCTGGACGGCATTACCATGCTGCTGCCGCGCCAAGAGCTATTCCTTTACATGTATGTGAGGAAGGAAGCAGTCCTTTCCTCTCAGATCGAGGGCACGCAATCGACCCTTTCGGACCTGCTCCGCTTCGAGACCGAAGCGCAAGCCGGGCAGCCGATCGACGACATCCGCGAAGTCTCGAATTATGTCGATGCGATGATGTACGGGCTCGACCGGCTGGAAGAACTGCCACTGTCGCTGCGGCTGATCCGCGAGATGCACCAACGGCTACTACAAAGCGGACGGGGCGGCACAAAAAATCCCGGCGAATTTCGGCGGTCTCAGAACTGGATCGGCGGCTCACGTCCAGGTAACGCGCTGTTCGTGCCACCGCCGCCGACCGAGATGGATGGTTGTCTCAATGCGCTTGAGCGCTTTATGCACGAGGACGGCTCGCGTCTACCCGCCCTCATCAAGGCCGGCCTGCTGCATGTTCAGTTTGAGACCATCCACCCGTTCCTTGATGGAAATGGCAGGATCGGCCGCTTGCTGGTGACGTTGTATCTCTGCGTCAACGGCGTGCTGCGCAAGCCGCTACTCTATTTGAGCCTCTACCTGAAAACCCATCGGTCCGACTATTATCGTCTGCTTCAAGAGGTGCGCGAGCACGGGGCATGGGAAGCCTGGCTCGATTTCTTCCTCACCGGCGTTGCCGATACGGCTAATCAAGCCTTCGAGGCTGCTACCCGGATCGTCGATTTGTTCAAGGAAGACCGCGAAAGGATTACAGCGCAGAGCGATCGAGCAGGCTCCGCGCTGCGCATCCACGATCTGTTTCAGCAAAACCCTTTCTTGACGGCGAACCAGCTCGTTCAGAAAACAGGTCTCTCAGCTCCCACGGTCAATGCCGCGCTCGCCGATCTGGAACGGTTCGGCATCGTCGAGGAGATCACCGGACGCAAACGGGGGCGCGTGTTCAGTTACCGGCGATATCTCGCCATCTTGAGCGAGGGAACCGACCCGCTCCCCACTTCGGCCTAAAGGAGGCGGCTATAACGGGCACTACTGGAAATCAGCGCCGTCGCCATTCGCGCAACTCGCCTCCGAAAGACTTAGCGCGATCAAGTCCACGAAAACGAGGGCAATGTCCGCTTCTGCGTATGTTGCAAGAAGGACCGGAAGGCTTCAAAGGAAGCCTAACAGCGGAGAAATATACCAGCGTAACCGACGCGTCGTCCGCCACCGCAACACGCGACTTCGCCGATCTGGTAGACAAAACGCCCTGGTTCGCGCCGGGGAACGACGACATGCCCATTACGCCTTGCCGGTCACACTCCACCCTGTTGCTCCAGTCGTAATCTACGCAAATGGGGATGTCGCATGACAGTCATCACCAGAATCGAGCCGGGAGGGGAACAGCGGGTATGGGATGCCTATCTGGCGGAATCAAGCATCTTAGGACACAATGCCAAAGCATTGCGCCACCTTGTCGCCGCGCCATCTTGGGCGTGTAAGGCTCCGCATTGTACTTGCTCTCTGCGAAGTTGAGCATACTCCAAATACGGATCGCTCGGCTCCGACAGATAGATTAAAATAGCGTTTCTGTTTTCGCGGGCTTCGAAGCAGGAAAAGGCTTGATATTAATGCCGCGCACCTTTGCGATATCACGCACAATTTGAGTTATGTGATGCGTCGTATTGAGCTGCCGCCATGTTGTTCCATTTCCATGCGGCGCCGCAAAGTCAAACGCAGCAGTCGCTATATAAGCATCTGCCTGAGAAAAATCAGCTCCCGGAAAATCCACGTTCTGGGCAATAGCATTATAAACCTTGTGCATTGATTCTCGATCTTTGTCGCCTACCGACCCTCTCTCAACGCGCCAATTCTCCCCGATGGTAAAGCGCACGTGACAAATGGGTTTACCTCCACCGTCTCCGAACTCAATTTTCGAACAATCAGCCGCATAATCCCCAAAAACCATGTGATCTGCCGTGTTTGGATCGAATTTTACAGCCAAACGCCAAGCTACCCACTCATTCCGTGCGACGACTTTAAAACCTCCTTCTCTAGGAGCAGGATTCTTATCTGGATAATGACTGCCTTGAAAAATGATTTTTTGCCACAGCCCAATTTCTTGAAGAGTCTCCAGAGAAAAGCCAATAATCGGAGCAACGATTTCTGGCTCAGAAAACTCCACATTTGCAAAATCGAAGACAACAACAGCATCCGAAGCTGAGATATCTAAACGTTCAAGCAAAGATCTTGTTCGTATCGAAAGACCTACCTCAGAAATTTCATCCGACGTGACAATAACACCAAACTTTATGGGGGCGCTTTTATCGATCGACGCTTTATATGCGTCTGCATAGTGTTCGATGTCTTCAAGATAAGCAGCCGGAATTGCCATTACTTCTTTGGCTCTCGCTCGCCTGAACATTTCAGGTAGCCACCGCATCACTTGGTCGCCGCCAAATTCACTCAGAACATAACTTGCGTCAATGAGTGCGGGACGATGCTGCCATGCACCAGCCAATGGGACCGAAATATCTGGCATTCGATCCAAGTCCATCAAAAGCGGTGCTGCGTCGTCACGTTCACCACTGGGTGGCACTATAAATCTGGGTAAAATATGATCCGCCACATCGGGGGCTAACTTCGAAACCCCGTTAAGCTCCCCTGTCTTCATACGCAACGCAGGGGAGTAGAGAAGCTCTGTCACTTTACTCATACAACACCTTCTGATGTATTAACAAGAAATTTGCGGACTTTTCCTGAACCAATTTTGTTTGAGAATATCGTGTAGTTATTTCGTTCCATTCTAATACGGCCAAAGATTATGGCCGGCGATATACCAAGCTGTTTTGCCAGCCTCTCGATAGCTTCGGGAGACTTGGCAATACGTGCCGGCGAGCGTATCCATAGCTCGTCCGGAATCAACAAATTTGAAGCAAATGTATTTGCTTCACGCTCCATATCGTCAATTGAAGGATTCTCTACATTGTCGAAGAATCCAGATGCAAGACCCGTCCGATAGTGCATGATTACGTGTGCAAGCTCATGCACCAACGTAAACCAGAAATTATCCAATCTGTCGTGCCGAAGAGTGAGGCCAATTACTGGCACATCATCAACTAAGAAAGCCGCTCCATCAACATTCATTCCTGGTATCTGCGGTTCACAAACTAAAATAATACCACGACCAACCAAGAACGACGGAACCTGAGCAGGCCCATCTTCTGAAGCGCTTAAACGAACGAGGTCTTTCAGCCAGGAAACTCCAAACGGATTATATTTAACCTTCTCACGCTGGTGTATAGCAAAAGCTCGCTGGGTTACTTGAGCTTTCCAAGCGAGCAGCAACCAGTCCTCAGCGTGTTTTTCGACATTCAGACCAGTTCGCAAAAGAGACGGAGTGCCATGTTCGCTCACATGCTCTGCCACTCTTCTCTTGAGCTGGCCCAAGCTACTTTCGTCAGTCAGGTCATTCTTATCTAACCAACCATGACCCCGCGCGTGCTTTAAAACCTTTTGTGCATCAGCCTGCGACATTTCATATGATGGAAGCCATTGCTCCTGAAATTGCGTGGGCAATTCTGCCGTCAATCTTACACCAAGGGTTCGCGCGAACTCGAACCAAGCTATCAAGGCTAATACTGCGATATCGCTCCGCCTCGTAACGCTGCACCTGTTGCTCCGGCAGAAAAAGCCGGCGTGCCAATTCTTTCTGGGACCAACCACGCGCGACTCGGGCGACAACCAAGAGGCTGCCCAGATCACTACCAGCGCGCTCCTTTAACCGATCTGGTTTGCCATCTTTGGCCTCAAGATAGGCCTCCAGCACACCTTCAAGCTCGGCTCGCTCTGCGGCAAGCGAGCGTAAAACCCCATTGACCACCTCACCTGGTAGTCCCTCCACTATCGCCTTAAGAAGCTGCTCGGATGACAAGGCCTGTGAAATCTGTTCAACCGCCGCAGCGACATCCCGAGCCTGCTTGTCATTTGCGATGATCGATTTTGAAATCATGGATGGCCTAGATAACACATCATATTTGATGTGTCAAACCAGTTTGCACGAGCCAGCAAGGGTGGGGCTCTTAGCACCCTACCACCTCTGATGAGCGGATTGGTGGGTTGCAAAGTGACATGCCACCCTACAGTACCTGACTACGCTCGGACAATCGCTATGTCTGCTGCAAGGCCGCGGCCAGGAAGGCTCAAGGCAGAGTTGGGCGCTGAAGTCGACGAAGCGTATCGGCCCAGAAGGACGGCTTTAGAGAGCACCGATTGACCAGACTTCACCTTGCGAAAGGTGGCCTGATGAGCAAGAAATCTACCAGACAGCTTTCACAGATCATTCACAGGTTCATTTCGTTCAAAAACAATCAAGGAAACAACAATGCCTTGCAAAACTTCCAGTCCTCAAAAGCGGGATCGGCTTCTCCGGAAGAAAGGGGGTTCGATACGGAAGGTGCGCCTAATGGCCAAGCAAGCCATCCAATTTTTTTCACAGATCGTTCACAGATTATTTTCGTCAAAAATAATCAAGCAAAAACAATGTTTTACAACGCTTCCAGTTCTCCAAGCGCTGATGCGCCCCGAAAAACCCGGCCTTGGCCGGGTTTTTTTATGGGCGGAATTCCTGCTCCTGTTCGGGCTGGGGCCCCTGCTGATCCTGCTGCTGCGCCAGCCGGGCATTTTATTCCTGCTGCTCTGGGGCGGCGGGCTGGCCTGCTGGGCCGCCAGCCGCAGCGCACCGCGCGGGGAAGCCCGCGACCTGGGGCGCATGCTCGCCCGCTTCGCCCTTTGCGGCACGGTGCTTACCATCGCCACCTGGGCTCTCGCACCTGCCCTGTTCCTCTCCCTGCCCTTGCAGCGCCCGCTTTTTTGGGCGCTGATCATGGTGCTTTATCCGCTGCTCTCCGTCTGGCCGCAGGAGATCATCTTCCGCCGCTATTTGTTCCACCGCTATGAACGGTTATTCGGAAATCAAATAACCACGGCCTCGGCTATTACGTTCGGCTATGCCCATATCATCTTCCTGAATCCCCTGGCCGTGGCGCTCACCCTGGCTGGCGGTTTGATATTCGCGCGCAGCTACGCCCAGACACGCTCGCTGAAGCTCACCGGGCTGGAGCACGCTCTCTATGGCTGCCTGGTTTTCACCATCGGCCTGGGGCGCTATTTCTATACCGGCGCCGCCTGGCACCATTGAAGGAGGAACAGATGAAACTCAGCGCACGCAACCAGCTCAAAGGCACCATCACCGAGGTGGTGAAAGGCCAGACCACCGCGCATGTGAAAATCGATATCGGTGGCGGGGTGATCGTCACCTCCTCCATCACCAACGCGGCGGTGGATGATCTGGCGCTGAAGGCCGGTGACACGGCCTATGCCGTGATCAAGGCCTCAGACGTGATGATCGGCAAGTAACGCCTCAAACTCACCCACATGGTCGTAATCCGGCATGAGCTTCACCAGCGCCTCGTCGCGATATGTGGCGGGATGGGTGTAGATCTCGGTGCGGCCACGCGGCACCAGCGGCAGCAGGCGCTCGATTTTCTCGCGTGTCATATGGCCGGACCATTTGATGCCGAACACCTGATCCGGCATTTCCAGCCCGCGCGCCTGACGCCGCAATAGCCGCGTCCAGGCGTAAAGCGCATGGTCGCCGAAGCCTATTTTCTCACCCAAGGCCGCCATGATGGCGGGCGGCTCGGCGGGCACGCGCAGCCGCTTCAGCCCGTATCTGCGCCCCACCTCGATCATCATCCGCGCGATGGTGGGGTGCAGCAGGAAATGCTTATGCGCATCGGCATGGTGCAGTTCGAGCCCGGAGGCCGCGAAGACGGCGAATTGCGCCTCGATCTCCGCGCGCAGCTCCCGCCGGGCGGCGGGGGAGAAGAAATAGCGCACGCCCAAAGCCGCCTGGTTGGTGGAAAATCGGCCATCCGCCCCAGTGATATGCGGCAGGCGCGCATGGCCCAGCAGCGAATCCCCATCCACCAGCACCAGATGCAGCCCGATTTTCAGGCCCGGCAGCGTTTTGGCCCGGCGCACGGCATCGGCGGCGGCGGGGGCGGCCACCATCAGGCTGGCCTGGGTCAGGCGGCCTTCGCGGTTCGCCCGCTCCACAGCCTCGTTCACCGAGTCCGTCAGGCCGAAATCATCGGCAGAGAAAATAATCTCGCGCATGAGGCTCATACGCCCCCTCAGCTATCGTTGCGCGGCACCCAGGGGATGCGGGCGATCGCGATGCCGTCCTCGGCCAGGGATTCGGCATCCTCATCGGAGCTTTCACCGTAAATGCCGCGCGGGGCCGACTCGCCGTAATGGATGCGCCGCGCCTCCTCGGCGAAATCGCCGCCGACATAGTCGCAATTCTTCTCCACCTCTTCGCGCAGCTTCTGCAAGGCGGAACGTACGGCATCGGGGATCGCCCCGCCCGCGGCCTGCGGCATCACCGGCTCGGAAGGCGGGGGCGGCGGATCGGCGGTGATGATCAGCTCCCGCCCCTTGCGGGGAATGGCGGGGGCCATCAGGGCGCGTGTCACGTCCACACTGCCGCAGGAGGGGCAGGCCACCAAGGCGGAGGCCACCTGCGCCTCGAATCCGGCACTGTCCTTGAACCAGCCATCGAACTCATGGCCGGCTTCACAGCGGAGCTGGTAATGGATCATGGCGTCAGCAGCGGATCCAGCTCGCCGGCGCGCTCCATGGCGAGCAGATCGTCGGAGCCGCCCACATGGCGCTCCCCGATGAAGATCTGCGGCACGGAGGTGCGCCCGCCGGAGCGGCGGATCGCTTCCTCGCGCTGGGCCGTGCCATGCGGCGCGCTGATTTCCTTGAAACTGACACCCTTCCGCTCAAGCAGCGCCATGGCACGCTCGCAGTAAGGACAATAAGGCTGGGTATAGATGACAATATCGGACATTTCCCCACCAATTAGCCCAGAGAATGCCGAATGCAAGGTGAATCTATTGCAATCGCGGGTCTGCCACGCGCGCCACGGTGAGCACATCCACCCGCGCCGCCCCTGCCTCGCGCAGCGCCAGGGCGCATTGATGGGCGGTGGCCCCGGTGGTCATCACATCATCCACCAGCAGCACGCGCTTGCCCGCCACCTCCGCGCCACGCCGCAGGGTTATGGCATTCAGCAGCTCCGCCCGGCGTTCGGCGGCACTCAGCCCCTCCAGCTTGCGGGTGGAGCGCCAGCGGCGCAGCACATCCAGCCCAAGCGGCCGCCCCGTCAGCCGGGCCAGGGCGATGGCCAGCACCGCCGCCTGATTGTAGCGGCGCCGGCGCAGCCGGTCGACGTGCAGGGGCACCGGCACCAGCAAATTGGCCGATTGCAGCATGCTCTCCCCTG
Organism: uncultured Pseudomonadota bacterium; assembly: GCA_963794625.1. GTDB lineage: Bacteria > Pseudomonadota > Alphaproteobacteria > Acetobacterales > Acetobacteraceae > Acidocella. The sequence continues at coordinate 457,007 of CAWCEU010000008.1, read as the reverse complement.
GCCGGCGCATCAGCCGCGCCAAGCCGGCGGCGGTCTCGCTTTGGTCGCCATATTTCAGCGGCAGGATCATCCGCCTGGCGATCTCGTCATACCGCAATGCCGCCCGCGCAGTAGTAAAGGCCGGGGGCGTGGCCTCGCAGGCGCTGCAATGCTGCTCCGCGCCCCCCTCCACCGCGAAGGGCAGCGGCACGCCGCAACAGGCGCAGAGCGGCGCGGTGACGAAATTCGCCGTGCTGAAGCATTTCAGGCACAACTGCCCCTCGGCCTCCACGGTCGCGTCACAGACGAGACAGGAGGGCGGGAGGACGCTATCCAGAACCCAGCGCAACAGGGGTTTCATGTGCAGCAGATCTTCGATTTCGACGCGTTGGTGAAACATCGGGACAGGGCGGCGCGCCGGCTCGCCACCATCCTCCCGGTTCTCGACGAGCTGACGGAGCGCCTGCTCGACCGGCTGGACGACACCACAAAGCGCTTCGACCGCGCCCTGGATTTCGGCGGGCGCGGCGCCGTGGCCCCCCAGCTTGCCGCGCGGGGGATTTTGGTGGACAGCGCGGATTTTTCCGCCGCCATGGCCGCACGCGCCGGCGGGCGGCCCATCACCCTGCCCGGCCCGGCGGATTTCGGCCTGACGCCTGAGCACATATGATCTCATTCTGGCCCCGCTTTCCCTGCATTTTCTGGACGATCTGCCAGGAGCCCTTATCCAACTCCGCCGCGCGCTGAAACCGGGAGGGCTGCTGCTGGCCAGCATGCCTGTGCTGGGCACGCTGCACGAGCTGCGGCTCGCTTTGTTGGAAGCTGAAGAGGCGCTCACCGGCAGGGTCAGCCCGCGCGTCTCGCCCTTTCCTGAATTGCGGGACTGTGCCGGGCTGCTGCAAAGGGCCGGGTTCACCCACCCGGTGGCCGATATCGAGGAGCTGAATTTCCTGTATGCCAACCCGCTGGCGCTGCTGCACGAGCTGCGCGACGCGGGCGAGACCAATGCGCTGCAGGGGCGCAGCCGCACCATTCCGCCACGCGCGCTGTTCCCCGCCGCCCTGGCGGCGCTGCCGCAGGAGGAGGGGCGCATGCAGTCAAATTGCGCATGGCGGTACTCACGGGCTGGGCCGATGACGCTAACAGCCCCGCCTTGCGAAAGCTCAGCCAGCGCCCGTTGCCGATGATGACATGGTCATGCAGCACCACCCGAGAGCGGCTGGCCGCCTTCTTGATCTCGCGCGTCATCGACGATATCCTCATCCGAGGGCGAGGGATCGCCGCTGGGATGGTTATGGACAAGAATGATGGCGGTGGCGTGCAGCTCCAAGGCGCGCTTCACCACCTCGCGCGGATAGACCGGCGTATGGTTCACCGTGCCTGTGGCTTGCGGCACATCGGCCAGCAGGCGGTTGCGGTTGTCGAGATAGAGCACCCGGAACTGCTCCACCTTCTCGCGCGCCAGCACCGCCTGGAGATATTCCATCAGCCGCTCCCAATTGCTCAGCATCGGCCGGTACAGCACCTCCGCCTTTGCCAGGCGCTGAGCGGCCGCCTGCACCAGCTTCAGCGCCGCCGCCCCGGCCTCGCCCAGCCCCTCGATGCCCAGCAGATCCGGCACCGGGGCGGAGATGACATTGGCATAGGAGCCGAACTTCGCCAGCAGCGCGCGGGCGATGGGCTTGGTGTCCCGGCGCGGCAGGGCCAGGAACAAGGTCATTTCGATCAGCTCATGATCCGCCATCGCGTCCGGCCCGCCGGCCAGAAACCGCGCCCGCAGCCGGGCCCTGTGCCCATCGGTACCAACAGCCAAAGGTGCTGGCCGGATCTCCGGCGACAGCGCCTCAAGCATTGAAATGTCAGCAAATCCCTCTGGCGCGCGCTGCTTCTTCATCGCACAGCAAGCTGCCACAACTTATAATAATTATAAACCCTAATTTAATTATTTCGGTTGTAACAATGAATTACTCTATCGGGCTTGCCTCCGCGGCAACCGGATGCATTGCCGGCCAGGCATCATATAAACCGCCGGCACAACAAATAATGTGAACAAGGTGCCGATGGAAAGCCCGCCCGCGATCACCATGCCCATGGCATAGCGCGAGGCCGCCCCCGCGCCGGTGGCGATGATAAGCGGCACCACCCCCACCACCATGGCGGCCGTGGTCATCAAAATCGGCCGCAACCGGATATTGGCGGCATATTCAATCGCCGGGCGCTTCCCCATGCCGGCCAGCCGCGCCTCGTTCGCCACCTCGGTCATCAGGATGCCGTGCTTGGAGACCAGCCCCATCAGCGTCACCAGCCCGACCTCGGTATAAATGTTCAGGCTCAGGCCCGCCGATGCCGATATAGATGAAGATCAGCGCCCCGGCGATCGACATCGGCACCGAAACGAGAATGATGAGCGGATCGCGGAACGAATTGAACAGCGCCGCAAGCGCCAGGAAGATGATGATCAGCGCGAAGATGAAGGTGAAGATGAAGGCGCTGCTGGTTTGCACATATTGGCGCATCAGCCCGCCGTAATCGATCGTGTCCTCGGGCGGGAGAATTTGCTTCGCCAGCGTCTGCAGCGTGGCCAGCGCCTCCGCCTCGGCCACGCCGGGGGCGACCACGCCTTGCATCGTGGCGGAGTTCTGCTGCTGGAAATGGTTGATCGATTCCGGAATGACATTGTTCTGAATCGTCGCGATGGCCGAGAGCGGCACGCTGGATGCCGTTGGAGGAGATAACGTAGTAATTCTCCAGGTCCGAAACATTCAGCCGCGCCGTGCGCTGCATCTGCGGAATGACCTTGTAGGAGCGCCCGTCAAGGTCGAAATAATTCACATAGCCGCCGCCCAGCGCCTCGCTGAGCACCGCACCCACCTGGCTCATGTTCAGCCCCAGCGCGGCCGCCTTGTCGCGGTCGATCAGCACCGTGGATTGCGGCTGGTCGATCTTCAGGTCGCTTTGCAGGAAGATGAATTTGCCGCTTTTCTGCGCCGCCAGAAGCAGCTTCTGCGCATCGGGGTAGAGCAGCTGGAAACTGCTCGTCGTCTTGATCACGAACTGCACCGGCAGGCCGGAGGAGCCGGGCAGAGGCGGCAGCGGGAAGGCCGCCACCTGCTGGCCGGCATCCACTTTATAGGCCTCGTTCTGCATCAGGGTTTGCAGCACGGCGGCGGGGCGGCGCTCACCCCAGGGCTTCAGCACCGCGCCCAGAATATCCGTGCCCGGCACGTCGATCTGGAAGGTATGTTGCACGTCCGGATAGCCCAGCACGGCGGCGTTGAGGTGGCTGTCCCACATCGCCTTCTGGCCGATCGTCGCATTCGGCGCGGAGGTGCTGGTGAACAGCACCACGCCCTGGTCCTCCGTCGGCGCCAGCTCGCTCTTCGAGCCCGAGGCCAGGAAATAGATGCTGGTGAGTATGATGACCGCGAAGGTCAGCGTTACCGGCAGCGTATCCAGGCTGGCGCTCAGCAGCCGCGTGTAGAGCCTGTGCAGCCGGTCGAAGACGGCATCGATGAAATTGATCAGCTTGCCTTCCCAGTTCGGCTGCTCGCGGTCCACATGTTTGAGGAAGCGCGAGCTGAGCATCGGCGTCAGGGTCAGCGCCACCACGGCGGAGATCGTCACCGAGCCCGCCAGGGTCAGGGCGAATTCGGTGAACAGCGCGCCGGTGAGGCCGGACTGGAAGGCGATCGGCACATACACCGCGATCAGCACCACCGTCATCGCGATGATCGGGCCCGCCCAGCTCCGCCGCCGCCGCCCGTGCCGCCTGCAGCGGGCTTTCGCCCAGGTCGAGATGCCGGTTGACGTTCTCGACCACGATGATCGCGTCATCCACCACCAGGCCGATGGCCAGCACCAGCGCCAGCAGGGTGAGCAGATTGATGGAGAAGCCGAACGCCGCCATCATCGCGAAGGCGCCGATGAGCGAAAGCGGAATCGCCACCACCGGGATCAGCACCGAGCGCGGCGAGCCGAGGAAGGCGAACACCACCAGTGTGACGATCAACAGCGCCTCGACCAGCAATTCCACCACCTCGCGGATGGAGGCGTTCACGAATACGGTGGAATCGTAGACGATTTCGCCGGTGAGGCCGGTGGGCAGGTTGGCCTGGATCTCGGGCATCAGCGCGCGGACGCCCGAGATCACGTTCAACAGGTTCGCCTCCGGCGCCACCTTGATGCCGATATAGACACCCGGCTTGTTGTCGAAGGCCACATGCTGCTCGTAGGTGTCGGCCCCCAGCGTCACGGAGGCGACATCGCGCAGCCGGATGATCGTGTCGTCCTGCTGCTTCAGGATGAGCTCGCGGAACTGCTCGGGCGAATGCAGGCCGGTGGAGGCATCCAGCGTCACCTGTGTCATCGTGCCCTTGGTGTTACCCAGGGCGGAGATGAAATCATTGGCCGATAGCGCATTCCACACATCGGAAGGTGTCAGCCCGAAAGCGGCCAGTTTTTCCGGGTTCAGCCAGATGCGCATGGCGTAATTCTCGCCGCCGAGGATCTCCGCCGTCTGCACCCCCTGCACCGCCTGCAATTGCGGCTGCACCACGCGGGTGATGTAGTCTGTGATCTGGTTGGCGCTGAGCGCGGTGCTGCGGAAGCCGACATACATGGCATCCACTTCCTGGCCGATGGCCAGCGTGATCACCGGCTGCTCGGTACCCGTGGGCAGCTGGTTCAGCACGGAATTCACCTGCGCCTGACCTCGGTGAGCGCCTGGTCCGGGTCATGGTTCAGCACCAGGTTGATGGTGATGGTGGAGACGCTGACCTGGCTGGAGGAGGTCATGTAATCGATGCCGTTCACCTGGGCGACGGCATTCTCCATCGGCGTGGTCACGAACCCGGCGATGGTATCCGGCGAGGCGCCGGGATAGGTGGTGCTGACGGTGATGGTCGCGTTCTCGGTCTGCGGGAATTGCTGCACCGGCAGCGTCACCACCGCGCGCAGGCCCAGCACCAGAATGAGCACCGACACGGCGATGGACAGCACCGGCCGGGCGATGAACAGGTCCGTGAAGCGCTTCATGCCCGCCTCACTCGTTCGGCGGGTTGGGGTTGGGGTCGTTGCTGGGCTGGATGCTGTTGTTCACCGCCACCAGCGAGCCGTTATGCAGCTTCACCTGCCCGGCCGTCACAACCTCATCACCCGGCTGCACGCCGGTGAGCACCTGCACCTGGTCGCCGCGCGTGCTCCCCAGCGTCACGAACACCTGGGATACCGTCAGCGCGTCATGGCCCTGCGCATCCTTGCCATGCTTCACGAGATAGACCGTGTCGCCATAGGAGCTGTAGGCGATGGCGGTCTGCGGCAGCGTCACCGCGTTCTGCGGCGTGCCGGTTTCCACCGAAACGGTGGCGAACATGCCCGGGCGCAGGCGCAGCTGGTCATTTTCCAGCACCGCCCGCACGGCCAGGGAGCGCGTGTTGGCATCCACCGTGGCGCCGATGGCGGAAATTTTCGCCTTGTAGGTTTGGCCGGGATAGGCATCGATGCCGACATCCACCACCTGCCCCACCTGCAGCCGCGAGAGCGCCTGCTGCGGCAGATAGAAATCGACAAAGAGCGGGTCGAGCTGCTCCAGCGTGACGATGGCGGTGCCGGGCTGGAGATATTCGCCCAGATCCACCTGCCTGATGCCAAGCCGGCCGGAGAAGGGCGCGCGGACGATTTTTTCCGCCATGCTCGCCTGCTGCGCCGCCACCTGGGCGTTGGCGGCGTCCAGATTGGCGCGGTCGGTATCCAGCTGCGCCTGGGAGACGGCATTGGCCGCGAACTGCTTCTGGTCGCGGGCGTAATTGATGGCATCCAGCCGTGCCTGGGCCTGCAGCTGCGCCAGCACGGCGGGGTCGTTATTCGGGCGCAGCGTCAGCAGCACATCGCCTTTCTGCACATCGGCGCCGGATTCGAAATTGATCGTGTCGACGATACCGCCCACCTCGGCGGAGAGCGAGGCGCCGTTGATCGCGGTGAGCGTGCCGACGGATTGCACGGCGGGCTGCCAGGGCGTCGCCTGCGCGTCGATGACGGCGACGGTCTGCACCTGGTTGGCGAAGCCCTTCAGGAATTTCGCGATGAAGATGGAACGCAGGAACCCCCAGCCAAAGACGAGGGCAAAAATCACCACCACGATCAGCAGCATGATGGTCATGCGCTTCGCGGTCTTGCCTGACTGGCTCCCCGACTGACTCATTGTCCGGTTTCCCTCATGGAATTACCCCGCAGCATTGCACCTTCACATCCTGCCTGTGCCACCAGCCGCCGCCCAGCGCCTGGTAAAGCGCGGCGGTATCCGAAAGCCGGGCGGCCTTGGCCTTCACCGCGGCGACGAGGGCGTTCTGATACGTCACCTCCGCCGTCAGCACCGAGGAGAAAGGCTGCCCGCCCAGCTTGTATTGCGCCTGCGTCACGTTCAGGCTCTGCGCCGCCGCATCCCGCGCCGCCTGTGCCGCCGCCAGCGAATCAGAATCATACTGCAACGCCGAAAGCGCATCCGCGACGTTCTGGAAAGCCGAGATCACCGTGGACTGATACTGCGCCCCCGCCACTTGCAGCCCCGCCAGCGCGGCCTTGCGCTTGGCCGAAAGCGTGCCGCCTTCGAAGATCGGCTGGGTGACGCCCGCCACCAGGTTCCACAGCAGGGTCTGCGGCGTGAACAGGCTGCCGGTGGTCAGCGCCTCATGCCCGATCTGTGCCGAGAGCGTGAACTGCGGCAGCATGTTCGCATCCGCCACGCCGACATTCGCCGAGGCTTCATGCAACTGCGCCGCCGCCGCCGCGATATCCGGGCGCTGCGCGACGATGGCGGAAGGCAGGCTGACGGGAATATCCGCCGGCAGGGTCAGATCATCCAGCGTGAAGCTTTGCAGGTGGAAATTGCCGGGGAATTCCCCCGCATAGGCGGCCAGCTGGTTCTGCGCCTGGGCGAGCTGCGATTGCAGGGGCGGCAGCGTCGCCTCCTGCTGGGCCACGGTCGCCTGCTGTTGCAGCACCTGCGCCTGGGCCACGCCGCCGAGATTGACCTGTGTCTGCAAGATCGTGAGCAATTGCCGCTCATCGGCAATCAGCTCCTGCGTTGCTTCGATCTGCGCGTTCAGCGAGGCCTCGTTCACCGCGGCGGTGACGATGTTGGCGGTGAGCGTGAGATAAGCGGCTTCCAGCTGCCAGCGCTGATATTCCGCCTGCGCGGCCAGGCTCTCGATCTGCCGGCGCGTGCCCCCGAACACATCCGGCGCATAGGAGACCGAAAGCGAGGTATTATACAGTGTGTAGGCCGGCAGCGTGGCGTTGCCGCCCCCGGTGCCAAAGCCGGCCAGCGAGGCGCTGGAAGATTGATCCCGCTGCACACCGGCGGAGGCGGAGAGGCTGGGCAGCAGCCCGCCCTGGGCGGCGCGCACATTCTCCTCGGCCTCCAGCAGCGTCGCCTGCGCGGCGGCAAGGCTGGGATTGTTCTGGAGCGCGCCGCCGATCAGCGTATCGAGCTGCGGGGATTGAAACAGATGCCACCAATCCCCCGCGATATCGGCACCCGGCGCGAAACGCTGCGCCATGCCATCGGCCTGGGCGGTGGCGGCGGGCAAGGCCTGGGGGGTCAGCGTTACGTCCGGCGGCGCTGGGTGACGGTAATTGGGCCCCACGGCGCAACCCGTGAGGGACAGCGCCAGGACCGGCAGGCACGACCAGGATTGGAAACCGCGCGGTTTCATGCAACCGGAGCTACCGGCCTTTCTACCCAGCGTCAAGGATGGTTTTTCAGATAAAACCATGTTAATGAAAACTTGAAGGTTTCCAGCCCTTGCCTCTATAGTCCTGTCATGGAAACGGACGGAACGACCCGCAAGCCCAAGCCGCGCCCAGTGCCGGATACCGCCCCGCCGCGCATGGATAGCCTGATCGCCGCCGCGGAGACTGTCTTTTTATCAAAGGGCTATCACAACGCAACAATGTCTGCCATCGCGCGGCAGGCCGGCATGTCCAAGCGTACGGTCTATATGCTCGTGCAATCCAAGGCCGAATTATTCGCCGAGCTGCTGGCCCACCGCCAATCCATGGTGCAGTTTCCAACACCGCAACCGGACTGGACCCTGCAGGACACGCTCTGCGCGAATTTGATGTATCTGGCTAAATTCCTGCTGGAGCCAACGCAGATCGCGATCACGCGGCTGGTGATCACGGAATATGCCCATAGCCCGGATTTCAGCCGCGCCTTTCTTTCAAGCCGCGTGCGCAAGGCCAAATTGCATCTCGAAACCTGCCTGCTGGATCTTGCCCGGGCTCAGGGAATTACCCGTGCCGATGCCCGTGAACTCGCCGCTATGCTGTTTGGCATGGCGCTCGGAGAGTTCCATTTTGGCGCACTTTCCGGCTTCCGCGCGCTACCCGGCGCCAAGATACTGGAAGCGCGGATTCGCCGCGCCGTGGCCATCTTCATCGCCGGGCTTTGCGCCATGGATGAGGAAACTACCCCCCCGTCACCGACATATGGCGCGGCACCGCCACCCGGCCAATAACAAAATCATGCCCCTTCGGCTTGAGAGCGATACCCCGCGTGATGGCCTCTTCCAGCCCCGAATCATCCAGGCTGGCGCGCAGGGGTTTGCGCAGATTCACTGAATCCTCCTGCCCCAGGCACATATACAGCGTGCCCGTGCAGGTGAGGCGCACGCGGTTGCAGGCCTCGCAGAAATTATGGCTGAGCGGGGTGATGAAGCCAACGCGGTGCCCGGTTTCCGCAACCGTCTCATAACGCGCCGGGCCGCCTGTGGCGTAATCGCTGGGCAGCAGCGTCCAGTTCCGCGCCAGCGCCTGGCGCACGCTGGATAGCGGCAGATGAGTTTCCTCCCGGTGCGTCACCTCGCCCATCGGCATGGTCTCGATCAGGCAGAGATCGAACCCCTCCCGCCCGCACCAGGCCAGCATGGTGTCGAACTCATCGTCATTCACGCCTTTCAGCGCCACCATGTTGATCTTGATGGCCAGCCCCGCCGCCTTGGCCGCCGCAATTCCTTCCAGCACCTGGGGCAGCCGTCCCCAGCGGGTAATGGCGGCGAATTTATGCTCATCCAGCGTGTCGAGGCTGACATTGATGCGCCGCACCCCCGCCGCCGCCAGCCCCTGCGCATGCCGGGCCAGCTGCGAGCCGTTGGTGGTGAGGGTCAGCTCCTCCAGCCCGTCACCCAGATATTGCCCCAGCCCTTCGATCAGGCTCATCACATTGCGCCGCACCAGCGGCTCACCGCCGGTGAGGCGCAGCTTGGTGACGCCCAGGCGGATGAAGGCGGCGCAGAGGCGCTCCATCTCCTCAAGGGAGAGCAGCTCCTCCTTGGGCAGGAAGGTCATATCCTCGGCCATGCAATAGACGCAGCGGAAATCGCAGCGATCTGTCACCGAGATGCGAAGATAAGAAATTTTGCGGCCGAACGGATCGATCATGACATCTCTATTTCGGACTGATCCGGTCCTTTTGCAATCACACGCAAGTATGAATTGGCAACATGGCGCGCCAGACGGCGGCGAAGGCCCGTGAACGTAATTATTCCTGTTCAAGCGCCGCCTTCTACCGTAAAAAACCGCCAGTTCGAAGCTTTGGCGCAGCCGCAAAAGGGGAACGAAAATGACAGCCATCTATCTGCCCGTCGCGGATAAAGGGGTGCTCCGCATCGCGACGCAATGGAATGACGAGGCGGTTCGCGCCGGCAAGGTCGGCTATACCATCATCACCAACACCTCCACGGGCTTCGTAAAAACCGGGCGCCGGCTGCTGGGCAAGGGCGCGCTGCGCATGCACCCCAGCAATGAGCGGCTCTATGTGATGATCCATGGTGACGACACGCTGAGCGACAACAGCTTCAGCGTCTCCGCCACCCGCAACAACGGCGAGGACAAATCCTACACCCCGCAAACCCTGGCCCGGCATCTGCACAAGGAAGGGCTGAGCACCGCGCTGACGGATTTGCGCCTGGCCGTGTGCAATGGCGGGCGGGCCGACGATGTGGGCGATTCCTTCGCCTCCATCTTCAAGGCCTGGATGGTGCATTTCGGCTACCAGAACCTCACCGTCTATGGCTATGTCGGCAATGTCCGTTCCGACCGCGCGCAGCTGGATGACGGCTCCTGGGTCAAATATGCCCGCATCGCGCATATCGACACCAGCGGCAATCAGGTCGATGAGTTCTACCGGCTGAAGGATACGCGCGTCGCCTTCTAGAGTGCGATGACTTTATCCGCGCTCCAAGCCGGCGGGTCAGTCAGGTTCGGCATGCTCCAGCGCTACCACGCGGGTATCCACCAGTATTTTGCCGGCATGCTCGAAATTCACCGTCACGCGGTGGCCGACAGCGCTTTGCACCTGGCCCAGCCCCCAATCGGGCTGGCGGGGGTGGCGGACATATTGGCCGGGTTCGAAGTCAGAGCGTTCCAAGGCAAGCCTCCACAAAAGCTTCCATATGCGGCGGCGGCGGGGCGGTGACGTCGATGGCCTGGGCCACGGGCAGGCATAGCCGCCTGGCCAGCAGGCACATCTTCCCCAGCCCGTCACCATATACGGGATCGCCCAGCACCGGATGTCCGAGATGCGCCGCATGCGCCCGCACCTGATGCGTGCGCCCGGTGAGGAGCGAAAATTCCACCAGCGCGTTGCCGCCCTTTGTGCCCAGCACCCGCCAGAGCGAGCGGGCGGGTGCACCTTCCGCCGCCACCGCCATGCGCCAGCGGCGCCCTTCGGTGATTTTGGCCAGGGGCGCATCGATCTCCCCCTGGCTGGCAGTGGGCACACCGCGCAGTACGGCCCAGTAAATCTTCTCCGCCCCGCCCGAGGCCATGAGCGCCTGGGCTTCGAGCAGAAAACTCTTCTTGCGCGCGATCAGCAGGCAGCCCGCCGTATCCTGGTCCAGCCTGTGGGCAAGCCATGGCCCTGTCTTGCCCCGGCGCCAGGCAGGGAAGAAATCCTCAATGCTTGGCCCGCCCGCCCGGCCCGGATAGACCGGCAGCCCGGCGGGTTTGTTCACCACCAGGGCGCGGTCATCGGCGAAGAGTATGTCAGGCGGCAGAGGCGTCAGCCCCGCAAATGTTCAGGAATGCTGAAGCCGAGCCGCACCGGAATGTCCCATTCCTCCTGGGAGCGGCGGATTTCGGTAAAACCCGCGGCCAGGTAATTGGGCAAGGCGCGCGGATGGTCGGCATTGCAGGTGTTCACGCTCATGCCGCGCAGGGCGGAGGCGCCCTCGAACACCGTATCCACGGCCAGATCGAGGAAAGGCTTGCCCAGCCCGCGCCCGATAAAGCCAGGCATCAGCCCGAAATAATTCAGGTTCACATAAGGCCAATAGCCGGAATCAAGCTCAAAGAACCCGGCGGTTTCGCCGTCGACACGCAGCACATGGACAGAGACCGTGCTGCTGGCGAGATGTTTTTCCAGGAGATGATCCGGCATCACCCGGCGCAGCCACCAGAGCCAGGGGCCGCCGACCTTATCATAGAGCTCGCGGTATTGGGCGAGACCCAGCCGTTCCCGTGTGACGGTGGCACCTTGCGGCAGCACGGCCGGGGCGCGTTGGGGCCGGTTCATCATGCGCAGGAACACCACCGTGACGATGGCGCGCTCTGTCCCCTCTCCTGGAGCCGGATGCGCATAATCCAAAATCTCAGGCATTCATCCCCCCGGACCTAAAACATCAAAAGTTTTTGGGGTGCCGCCCTTTTTTCAAAAAGGGCGACTGTTTTGCAGCTTTTTGAAAAAAGCCGCACCAAAAATTTGCGCTAGTCATCCAGGAAGCTGCGCAGCTTGCGGCTGCGGCTGGGGTGCTTCAGCTTGCGCAGCGCCTTCGCCTCGATCTGGCGGATACGCTCGCGCGTGACGTTGAATTGCTGCCCCACCTCTTCCAGCGTGTGGTCGGTGTTCATGCCGATGCCAAAGCGCATGCGCAGCACGCGCTCCTCACGCGGGGTGAGGGAGGAGAGCACCCGTGTGGCGGCCTCGCGCAGATTGGCCTGCACGGCGGCATCCAGCGGAATGATCGCCGCCTTGTCCTCGATGAAATCGCCCAGATGGCTGTCTTCCTCGTCGCCGATCGGGGTTTCGAGGGAGATCGGCTCCTTCGCGATCTTCAGCACCTTGCGCACCTTCTCCAGCGGCATGCCGAGCTTCTCGGCCAGCTCTTCCGGCGTCGGCTCACGGCCGATCTCGTGCAGCATCTGGCGCGAGGTGCGCACCAGCTTGTTGATCGTCTCGATCATATGCACCGGAATACGGATGGTGCGGGCCTGGTCGGCGATGGAGCGGGTGATCGCCTGCCTGATCCACCAGGTGGCATAGGTGCTGAACTTGTAGCCGCGGCGGTACTCGAACTTATCCACCGCCTTCATCAGGCCGATATTGCCCTCCTGGATCAGATCCAGGAACTGCAACCCGCGATTGGTGTATTTCTTGGCAATCGAGATCACGAGACGCAGATTGGCCTCGATCATCTCCTTCTTGGCGCGGGTGGAATCTCGCTCGCCGCGCGAGACGGTGGTGTAGACCCGGCGGAATTCCTCGATCGGCAGCCCGGCCTCATTGGCGACCTTGCCGATCTGCGCGCGCAGCTCATTCGCCTGGGCCTCGTGCTTGCGGGAAAATTCCTTCCAGCCCTTGCCCGGCAGCTCGGCCACATATTGCACCCAGCCCGGGTCCATCTCCCGGCCACGGTAATGCTGCAAAAACTCCTCGCGGCTCACCTTGGTATTCTCGGCCAGGCGCAAAAGCTGGCCCTCCAGCCCGTTCAGGCGCTGGTTGAGCACTTTCAGCTGGGCCACCAGCTCCTCGATGCGGTTATTATGCAGCCGCACCTGCTCGACCTTGGCGACCAGCTCGTCGCGCAGCTTCTCATAGGCCTTCTCGTTGCGGGCATTCACATCCCCGCCGGCGGTCAGGTTCTCGATGCGCTTGGTCTGCATCTTCGAGAGCTTCTCGTAGAGCTTCTCGATCTCGTCGAAATTCTGGAAAATCTCGGGCTTGAGCTTCTCTTCCAGGGCGGAGAGGGACATGCCGGCCCCCTCGCCCTCCTCGTCCTCCTCCAGCTCGTCGGCGGTTTCGAAGCTCGCGGCATCCACCGGCTCAGACCCGGCCTGCATGGCTTCCAAATCGATCACGTCGCGCAGCAGCACGCGGCCGTTATTCAACGCCTCGTGCCAGGCGATGATGGCGCGGAAGGTGAGCGGGCTTTCGCAAAGCCCGCGGATCATCATGTCCCGCCCGGCCTCGATGCGCTTGGCGATGGCGATCTCGCCCTCGCGGGAGAGCAGCTCCACCGTGCCCATCTCGCGCAGATACATGCGCACCGGGTCGTCCGTGCGGCTGACGGAGGCCTCGGAGATGTTCCCCGCCTGCTCCTCGTCGTCGGCCAGCTCGTCCTTGGGCGCGGCGGCGGCCTCGGCTTCCTCGCCTTCCTCCGATTCCACCACCTGGATGCCCATTTCATTGAGCATCGCCATGATGTCCTCGATCTGTTCCGAGGAATTCTGCTCAGCGGGCAGGACTGCATTCAGCTCATCGAAGGTGATGTAGCCCCGCTCCTTGCCCTTGGCGATCAGCCGCTTGACGGCGGCGGATTGGGTGTCCAGCACGTTGGCATCGGCCTCGGCCTCGGGGGCGGCGGTTTCCGTGGTGGCGGTCGGCTTGGTGGCCATGGTAAGTTCAGGTCTCCGGTGTAAGCGGCTCGTATATTTTACAAGTCAATAGATAGGCAATAAGCATGCCCGATTCGAGTCAGAATTCTTCTGCTCCTGCGGCACCCGAGCGGGCGCGGGCCAGAAGCTCGTTATAACGCATCAGCCGGTCGCAGGCGGCGCGGTCATCGGGGTTGGCGAGCCAAAGAGCCTGGGCTTCGTCACGCTGCGTCCGCAACATGTCGATGCTGAAATCCATCAATTCGTACAAGCTCCACCAGTTCCGCGCGGCTTCCGCCGGGCTCGCATCCGGGGCTAGGCGGAACTCGGCATTTGCCTGACTTTGCAACGCGCCTGCCTGCCCGCTCAGGCCGAGGGTGCCGAGATGGGTGAACAGGGAGGAAGTGTCAAGGGTTTTTGCCCGCGAAACAAAGTTATGCAGCGCCTCGCGCAGCACTTCGTCCGCCTCCGGCAGCCGGACATGGGAGAACGCCTCCTCCACCTCCGGGATCAAAGCCGGGAAGGCAAGCAAAATCGCCAGCATCAGCCTGGCGCGGCGGGCTTGCGCGGCCATCGCATCCGGGGCGGTGCGCGGCGGCAGCGCCACGGGCGGCGGCTCGGGCGGAAAACGCCCCTTGCCGCGCGGCTGCAACCCGGCGCGCGGCTGGGCCGGGCGGCCGCGCCCGGCAAAGAAGGAATCCATGAGGACCGTACGGTACTCGCCCGCCAGCATCTTGTCCGGGATGGAATTGGCCGCATCGCTCAGGCGCTGGCGGAAGCGCGCGCGGCCCTCGGGCGTGGTGAGGTCCTGCCCGGCCTTCAGCATGCCGAACAGCACGGCGGAGAGCGGCTGCGCCTTGGCCAGCTCCGCCTCGAACGCCGCCTTGCCGCCGCGCTTGATCAAGCTATCAGGATCATCCTTGGCCGGAAGGCGAAGGATTTTCAATGATTTATCCGGGGTAAGCTGCGTCAGCGCCAGCTCGGCGGTTTTCAGGGCCGCGCGCTGGCCGGCCGCGTCGCCATCAAAGCAGATGACGGGCTCCGGCGAGAGTTTCCAGATTTCCTCCAGATGCTCCTCGGTCAACGCGGTGCCCAGCGGCGCCACCGCGCCCCCAAACCCGGCCTGGGAGAGGGCGATGACATCCATATAACCCTCGACGATGATCATCTGGGCCCCCTTGCGGATGGCATCGCGCGCCAGATTCAGCCCGTAGAGCGAGCGGCGCTTGGAAAACAGCGGGGTCTCCGGCCCGTTGACATATTTGGGCTGGCCATCGCCCATGATCCGCCCGCCGAAGGAGACCAGCCCCCCGCGCCGGTCGCGGATGGGGAACATAACGCGGGAGAAGAACATGTCCGTGGGGCCGCGCTCGCCCTGTTTCATCAGCCCGGCCTCGATGAGCTGGTCCGGCTTGATGTTCTGCCCGCGCAAGGCGGCGGCGATCGCGCCCCTGCCCTCGCCGGACCAGCCGAGCTGGAAACGGCGGATGGTATCGTCCGCCAACCCGCGCCCGCGCAGGTAATCCAAGGCCGCGCGGCCTTCCTGGCCCCAGAGCCAGAGTTGATATTCCTTGCAGGCCGCCTCCAGCACCTCGGCCAGCCCGGCGCGGCGCTGCTCGGCCTCGGCGGCCTGCGGGGTGGGCTTGGGCACCTCCAGCCCGGCCTGGGCGGCGAGATCCTCCACCGCCTCCATGAAGGAGGCGCCGGTGCTCTTCATCACAAAGGTGATCACATCCCCATGCTCGCCGCAGCCAAAGCAATGGTAATGGTCGTCATACACATAAAAAGAAGGCGTCTTTTCCCCATGGAAAGGGCAGCAGCCCTTCCAGTCCCGGCTGGAGCGGGTGAGCTTCACGCTGCGCCCGATCACCGCGGCGATCGGGGTGCGCGCCCTTAATTCATCGAGAAAATTGGCCGGAAGCGCCATATTTCAGGCCAAGGCCGCCTTCACCGCGGCGGAGGCCACGCCCATGTCCAGCGCCGCGCCATGCTTGGCCTTCAGCGCACCGACAACCTTACCCATATCCTTGGCACTCGCCGCCCCGGTGGCGGCGATGGCCTCTTTAATGGCAGCCTCCAGCGCCTCGCCTTCCAGGGTCTGCGGCAGGAATTCGGAGATCACGGCGATCTCGTTCTCTTCCTTCACCGCCAGCTCCTCACGCCCGCCCTGGCGGTAGAGGGCCACGGAATCCCGGCGGGATTTGATCATGGAGCGCAGCATGGCCAGGATTTCCTCATCCGGGATCTGCTCCACGCCTTTCGGGCGGGCGGCGATGTCCGTATCCTTCAGCTTGGCCTGGATCATGCGCAGGGCCGAGGTACGCTCCGCATTGCGGGCCAGCATCGATTCCTTCACGGCGGCGGTCAGTTTTTCACGTAGGCTCACTTGTCTCTCCATTCCGGAAAAAATTTCCGGCACCCATATAGTAGCGTTGAGGCCGGAGTAAAATTCCGCTAAAGAGGATACCATGCACACGCCCATCGATGAAATCCTGCGCCGCCTCGGCGGCAACGAGGCTGCCGCGACCCTCACCGGCGTCTCTCCCGAAGCCGTCCGCAAATGGCGCAGCGCCGGTTCCATCCCGCCGCGCCATTGGCCCGCCATCATGGCCGCAACCGGCCTCGCCTGGGAAGATTTTTCGGGCGTGCCGGAAAGCAGCGAGGTGCCGCCCGGTGCCACCGCTGCCCTGGTGCTGGCCGATGGCAGCGTGTTCTGGGGCCGTGGCTTTGGCGCCTTCGGCACCACCAAGCCTTCCGAGCTGTGCTTCTCCACCGGCATGACCGGCTATCAAGAGACGCTGACGGACCCCTCCTTCGCCGGGCAGATCGTGACCTTCACTTTTCCGCATATCGGCAATGTGGGCACCAATGGCGAGGATATGGAAGCCCCGCAGATTTTCGCGCGCGGGTTGGTGACGAAGGAGGATTTCACCGCCCCCTCCAATTACCGCGCCACGGATAATCTGGGCGGCTGGCTGAAGAAGATGAACATTCCCGGCATCGCCGGGGTGGATACCCGGGCGCTGACCTTGCGCATCCGCGAGCTTGGCGCGCCGAACGCGGTGCTGTGCTTCCCCGAGGACCAGAAATTCGATTTGAAAGCGCTGGCCAAACAGGCGGCGGACTGGGCCGGGCTGGAAGGGCTGGATCTGGCCAAAGAGGTATCCTGCACCCAGGCCTATGAATGGACGGACGGGGTATGGAGCTGGGCCAATGGTTTCGCGGAAACCAATGGCGGCAAGCGCGTCGTGGCGGTGGATTACGGGGCCAAGCGCAACATCCTGCGCTCTTTGGCCTCTTCCGGCTGCCATGTGACGGTGGTGCCCGCCACCGCCTCGGCGGAGGATATTCTGCGCCACAAGCCGGATGGCGTATTCCTCTCCAACGGCCCTGGCGACCCGGCGGCGACGGCTTCCTATGCCGTGCCGGCCATCCAGGGCGTGATGGCGGCGGGCGTGCCGATATTCGGCATCTGCCTCGGCCACCAGCTGCTGGCGACGGCCCTAGGCGGCAAGACCTACAAGCTGGAGCGCGGACACCGCGGCGCCAACCAGCCGGTAAAGGATCTGACCACCGGCAAGGTGGAGATCACCTCGCAAAATCATGGTTTTGCCGTGGATGAGAAGAGCCTGCCTGAGGGGGTGGAGGTGACGCATGTGTCGCTGTTCGACGGCTCGAACGAAGGCATTGCGTGTAAGGAAAAGCACGTTTTCTCGGTGCAGTATCACCCGGAAGCGAGCCCAGGGCCGAGCGACAGCGCCTATTTATTCAAGCGTTTCGTCGAGCTGATGGGATAATATAGAGAAATTACTGAAATATACGATTCAATTAGTATATTTTGGTAATTTGCCTATAGATCGTCACATGGACCCTTTGCGCAACCCTTTTGCCCCCGGAGCCGGAACCCCGCCGCCTGAGCTAAGCGGGCGGGAGGAGCTGCTGGCGCGCGCCGCCCAGGCTTTGGGTCGGGTGCAGCGCGGCCGTACGGAGAAAGGGCTGGTGCTGGTGGGGCTGCGCGGTGTCGGCAAAACCGTGCTGCTCAACGAAATCCGCCGCCGCGCCCAGGCGCAGGGCCTGCGCACCTGCCTGGTTGAGGCGCATGAGGGCAAATCCCTGCCCGCCTTGCTGGTGCCGCATCTGCGCCGGGTATTGCTGGAGCTGGACCGCGCCGAGGCGCTGAGCGAGACGGTGAAGCGCGCTTTGCGGGTGCTCAAAAGCTTCATGACCGGGCTGAAGACCAAGCTCGGCGAGGTGGAAATCTCGCTCGATATCGACCCCGAAGCCGGTGCGGCCGATAGTGGCGATCTGGAAGCCGATTTGCCGGAGCTGATCGCCGCCATTGGCCATGCCGCCCAGGCCAGGCATAGCGCGCTGGCTTTGTTCATCGACGAGATTCAGTATTTCAGCGCTGGCGAGTTGAGCGCGTTGATCATGGCGCTGCACCGCGTGGCGCAGGAGCAATTGCCGGTCGCCTTGTTCGCCGCCGGGCTGCCGCAGGTCACCGCGCTGTTCGGCAACTCCAAATCCTATGCCGAGCGGCTGTTCGATTTTCCCGAAATCGGCGCGCTGAGCCCTGAGGACGCAAGCAACGCGCTGGCCAAGCCGGCGGCGGTTGAGCAGGTGATATTCGAGGCGCCCTGCCTCGACTATATTTATACCCAATCGCGCGGCTATCCGTTCTTTCTTCAGGAATGGGGCTATCATTGCTGGAATGTCGCCCCTGCCCCGCTGGTCACGCTCGCCGATGCCGTTGCCGCCACGGACATTGCGGTGAAGCGCCTGGATGAAGGCTTCTTCCGCGTGCGTTTCGACCGGCTGACCCCGCGTGAGAAAAACTATCTGCGCGCCATGGCCGATCTCGGCCCCGGCCCGCACCGCTCCGGCGAGGTGGCGGCGCAATTGCAAAAACGCTCTTCCGATCTCGGCCCGCTGCGCGAAGGGTTGATCGGCAAGGGCATGATCTACGCCCCCGCCCATGGCGACATCGCCTTCACTGTCCCGCTTTTCGACGAATTCATGCAGCGCATCATGCCGCGCGAACCCCTCAATTCTCCCTCCGCCTGACTGGAGCCAAAAAATGCCCAAACGCACAGACATCAAATCCATCATGATCATCGGCGCCGGGCCGATTGTCATCGGCCAGGCCTGCGAGTTCGATTATTCCGGCGCGCAGGCCTGCAAGGCTTTGCGTGAGGAGGGTTACCGCGTCATCCTGGTGAACTCCAACCCGGCGACGATCATGACCGATCCGTCGCTCGCGGATGCCACCTATATCGAGCCGATCACGCCCGAGATGGTGGAAAAAATCCTCGTGAAAGAAAAGCCGGACGCGCTGCTGCCAACCATGGGCGGGCAGACCGCGCTGAACACGGCGATGGCGCTGGCCAAGTCCGGTGTCCTGGAAAAGCTTGGCGTGGAGCTGATCGGCGCGAATGCGGAGGTGATCGACCGTGCCGAGGACCGTTTGAAATTCCGCGACGCGATGGCGGAGATTGGCGTGATGGGCCCCAAATCCGCCATCGCCCATAATCGCGAGGAAGCAACGGCGGCACTTGAGCAGGTTGGCCTGCCCGCCGTGATCCGGCCTTCCTTCACGCTGGGCGGCACGGGCGGCGGCATTGCCTATAACCGTGAGGAATTCTTTGAAATCTGCCTGGGCGGCATTGAGGCTTCGCCGACCAACGAAGTGCTGGTCGAGGAATCCGTGCTCGGCTGGAAGGAGTATGAGATGGAGGTTGTCCGCGACAAGGCGGATAACTGCATCATCATCTGCGCCATCGAGAATATCGACCCGATGGGCGTGCATACTGGGGATTCCGTCACCGTTGCCCCGGCGCTGACGCTAACGGACAAGGAATACCAGATCATGCGCGATGCGAGCATCGCCTGTCTGCGCCGCATCGGCGTGGAAACCGGCGGCTCCAACGTGCAGTTCGGCATCAACCCGGAAGATGGCCGCATGGTGGTCATCGAGATGAACCCGCGCGTCTCGCGCTCCTCCGCACTCGCCTCCAAGGCCACGGGCTTTCCCATCGCCAAAATCGCCGCAAAGCTGGCGGTGGGCTACACGCTGGATGAGCTTCAAAATGATATCACCAAGGCCACGCCTGCGTCGTTCGAGCCGGTGATCGACTATGTCGTCATCAAGATCCCCCGCTTCACCTTCGAAAAATTCCCCGGCACCCCGGCTTTGCTTTCCACCTCGATGAAGTCGGTCGGCGAAGCGATGGCGATTGGCCGCAATTTCCAGGAGGCGTTGCAGAAGGGCCTGCGCTCCCTGGAAACCGGACTCTCCGGGCTGGATGAGATGGCCGCCCCCGGCGATGGCGGGCCGGATGCGTTCCGCGCGGCACTCTCCACCCCCCGGCCGGACCGGCTGCTGGTGGCAGCACAAGCGCTGCGCGCGGGCCTCTCCGTGGATGAGGTTCACGCCGCCTGCAAGTTCGACCCCTGGTTCCTGGAACAGATGCAGGGCATCATCGCCGCCGAGAACGAGGTGAAGGCGCATGGCCTGCCGCGCGATGCCTTCGGCTTCCGCCGCCTGAAGGCGATGGGCTTTGCCGATAAGCGCCTGGCCCAGCTTTCCGGCCAGAAGGAAACCGCCGTCACCGCCGCGCGGCTCAAGCTGAACGTCACCCCCGCCTATAAGCGCATCGACACCTGCGCCGGCGAGTTCGCCTCCGCCACCTCTTACATGTACTCCACCTATGAAGGCTCCTACGGCGCGCCTTTGGATGAAGCGGACGTATCCGACCGCAAGAAAGTGGTGATCCTCGGCGGCGGGCCGAACCGGATCGGCCAGGGTATCGAGTTCGATTATTGCTGCGTCCATGCCGCCTATGCGCTGCGCGACGCGGGCTATGAGACCATCATGGTCAATTGCAACCCGGAAACCGTCTCCACCGATTACGACACCTCCGACCGTCTCTATTTCGAGCCGCTGTTCGACGAGGACGTGATCTCCCTGCTGCGCAAGGAGCAGGAAAAGGGCACGCTGCTGGGCTGCATCGTGCAATATGGCGGGCAGACGCCGCTGAAACTTTCCTTGGCACTGGAAGCGGCGGGTATTCCGCTTCTCGGCACATCGGCCGATGCCATCGATCTGGCGGAGGACCGCGAACGCTTCCAGGAGCTTTTGAAGCGCCTGGGCCTGCGCCAGCCGGATAACGGCATCGCCCGCTCCACCGAGCAGGCGGAGGCCATCGCCGACCGCATCGGCTACCCCGTCATCATCCGCCCCTCCTATGTGCTGGGCGGGCGGGCGATGGAGATCGTGTATGACCGTACCGGGCTGGCGCGCTATATGCGCGAGGCCGTGCGGGTTTCGGGCGACAACCCGGTGCTGATCGACCGCTATCTCAACGAAGCCTCCGAAGTGGATGTGGACTGCATCTGCGACGGCACGGATGTATATGTGGCCGGCGTGATGGAGCATATCGAGGAAGCCGGCATCCATTCCGGCGACAGCGCCTGCTCCCTGCCGCCCTACTCGCTCTCGCCCGCCATCGTCGCGGAATTGCGGGCCGAGACGGTCGCCATGGCCAAGGCGCTGGGCGTGGTCGGGCTGATGAACGTGCAATACGCCATCCAGAACGACATGATCTACGTGCTGGAGGTGAACCCCCGCGCCTCGCGCACCGTGCCTTTCGTCGCCAAGGCGACAGGCGTGCCGGTGGCCAAGATCGGCGCGCTGGTGATGGCGGGGGCCAAGCTCGCCAGCTTCAATCTGGATGACAGCGTGCAGCCGCGCCATGTGGCGGTGAAGGAGGCGGTATTCCCCTTCGCCCGCTTCCCGAATGTGGACACGCTGCTGGGGCCGGAGATGAAATCCACCGGCGAGGTGATGGGGCTGGACACGAATTTCGCCCGCGCCTTCGCCAAGGCGCAGCTCGGCGCCGGGGTGCAACTGCCACTCGCGGGCACGGCCTTCGTCTCGGTGAAGGATGCGGACAAGCCCGCCATCCTGCCGGTGGCGCGCCGCCTTTCGGAGCTAGGCTTCTCCATCCTGGCCACCGGCGGCACCGCGCAATGCCTGGCCGAGGCCGGGATTCCGGTGAAGCGGGTGAACAAGGTGCTGGAAGGCCGCCCGCATTGTGTGGACGCCATCCGCTCCGGCGATGTGCAGCTGATCATCAACACCGCCTCCGGCGCGCAATCGGTCGCGGACAGCTTCGACATCCGCCGTTCCGCCCTCACCCATGGGGTGCCGAACTTCACAACCATAGCGGGTGCCCGGGCCGGGGCGCACGCCATCGCGGCCTTGATGTCGCGCACTCTTGAAGTCGCGCCGTTACAGTCGTATTTTCCCCAACCCTTCTGATCGCCGCCGGCGTTCACGCGCCGGCGGTGGTTTTTCGCGTAACCTCTAACCCCATCGGGGGCGGTTTGCCCTTGAGGAGATGCAGTGCAGAAATTTCCCATGACCGCGGCAGGTCTCGTGGCCCTCGAAGACGAATTGCGGACACTCAAAGCCGTTGAGCGCCCGGCGATTATTCGCGCCATCGCCGAAGCCCGCGCCCATGGCGATCTCTCGGAAAACGCCGAGTACCACGCCGCGCGGGAGCGCCAGTCCTTTATCGAGGGCCGGATCGCCGAGCTGGAGGAGATCGTCTCGGCGGTGGAGGTGATCGACCCCACCGCGCTGACCGGCGACACGGTGAAATTCGGCGCCACCATCCTGCTGGTGGACGAGGATACGGACCAGGAAGTCTCCTACCAGATCGTCGGGCTGTATGAGGCGGACATCAAGCAGAGCAAGCTTTCCGTCACCTCGCCGCTCGCCAAGGCCTTGATTTCCAAGCGCGTTGGCGACACCGTGGCCGTGCCCGCCCCGGGTGGCGACCGGTCCTACGAAATCCTGAAAATCAGCTATCTGTGAGATGATCACTTATGATGATGTTCTGGCCGCCGCCAAGCGGATCCAGGGCGCGGTGGTGCGAACCCCCTTTCTGCGGTCGGATGCGCTCTCCCGCCTGACAGGGGCGGAGCTGTACATCAAATTCGACCACCTTCAGGCCACGGGCGCCTTCAAGGAGCGCGGGGCGGCCAACCGCATCGCGCTGCTGACGGAAGAGGAGCGCAAGCGTGGCGTCGTCGCCATGTCCGCCGGCAACCATGCCCAGGCGGTGGCCCGGCATGCGGCTTTGGCTGGCATCAAGGCCACCATCGTCATGCCCCGCCACACCCCGGCGACGAAAGTCACCCGCACGGCTAGCTGGGGGGCACATGTCGTCCTGCATGGCGAGACTTTGGCCGAGGCCGCCGCCGAGGCAAGCCGGCTGGAGAAGGAAGAAGGGCTGTTCTTCATCCACCCTTATGACGACCCGGCGGTGATGGCGGGCCAGGGCACCATGGCGCTGGAAATGCTGCAGGACGTGCCGGATCTGGACGCGCTGGTGGTGGCCACCGGCGGCGGCGGGCTGATTGCCGGCAGCGCCACCGTGGCACAGCATCTGCGCCCGGAATGCAAGGTGTATGGCGTGGAGGTGGAGCATTACGCCGCCTTCGCCCAGGCTTTGGCCGGGCAGGAGATCAAGGTCGGCGGCCCGACCATCGCCGAGGGCATCGCGGTGCGCGATATCGGCCAGCGCCCCCTCGCGGTGCTGAAGGCGCTTCAGGTGCCGGTGCTGGTGGTCTCTGAACATGCGGTGGAAAGCGCTATCGACCTGTTCGTCGAAAACGCCAAGCAGGTGACGGAGGGTGCGGGTGCAACCGGCCTCGCCGCCGTGATGAGCTTTCCCGAGCATTTCCGGGGCAAGAAGGTGGGCATTTCCATCTGCGGGGCGAATATCGACCCGCGCATCCTGGCCAATACCCTCATGCGCTGCCTGCTGCGCGATGGCCGCCTGCTGCGCCTGGTGCTGGAAATGCCGGACCGGCCGGGCATGCTGGCGGAAGTGGCCAAGCGCATTGGCGAGCTGGGCGGGAATATTCTGGAGGTCTCGCATCACCGCCTGTTCTCCAGCCCCTCGGTGCAGGATGCGCAGCTTGAGGTGATGATCGAGGCGCGCGACGCGGCGCATGGCGAGGCCATCGAGGCTTCGCTGGCGGAAGTGTTCGTGCTGCGGCGGCTGTAATCAGCCGCCCGGTATCGGCAGCACAGGCATCAGCTCCACGCTCTCGCCCGGAAAAATCGTGAAATGCGGATGGTCCTTGAACAGCGAGGCCGCCTCTTCATGTGAGGCGGCTGTTACCACCGTATAGCCGCTCAGAAGATTGCGGATATCCTCAATACCGGCGCCGGAAATTTTCTTGGTCTTGCCGAGTGGCCCGCCCATCTCGACGATGGCGGCCTGATGCGCCTGCACCCAGCCTTTCCAGGCGGCAATGCCCTCCTTTGACATCCGCTGGCGCTCCGCCTCCGGCATAGCCTGCCAGGCCGCCATGCGCGGGCTGGCCGGGCTGCCGGTGAACAGAGCGAGGAAATTTTGTGCCTTATCCGTCATGTCTGCTCCTCCAATTTAGGTTTTGAGCCCGAATTCCGGCGGCCAAAGGCCGGAGCGGTGAAGCCCCGGCCGGGTTTTATATCATGATTTCGGCTCGAACGGCCCCGGCACGCGGTTGCGCGCCTGGCGGGTGATCATCCAGCCGGGATATTCCTGCGGCAGTTCGCTCACCGCATCCAGCCTGGCGATCTCCTCTGGGCTCAGCACCAGCTCCGCCGCCGCCAGATTATCGTCCAGCTGCGTGGTGGTCTTGGCGCCGATGATCACGCTCGTCACATGCGGCTTGCCCAGCAGCCAGGCCAACGCCACCCGCGCCACCGAAACATCATGCGCCGCGCCCACGTCGCGCATCGCGGCGATGCAGGCATCCGCGCGCTCGATGTTCACCGGCGGGAAATCGAACGTCAGGCGCCGGGAATCATTCGCCTTCGCCGCCCCCGGCCCGTATTTGCCGGAGAGATACCCGCCCGCCAGCGGCGACCAGACCATCAGCCCAAGCTTTTCCTCATTCAGCATCGGCACCAGCTCGCGCTCAAGGTCGCGCCCGGCGATGGAGTAATAGGCCTGCAGCGTCTCGAACCGCGCAAAGCCCTTGGCCTCAGAAATCCCCAGCGCCTTGGCGATCTTCCAGGCCGCCCAGTTGGACACGCCGATGTAACGCACCAGCCCCTGGGAGACGAGATCATCCAGGGCGCGCAGCGTCTCGTCGATGGGGGTGACGCTGTCATTGGCATGGATCTGATAGAGATCGATATGGTCGGTCTGCAGCCGCTCCAGGCTGGCCTTCACACCATCCATGATATGCCCGCGCGAGGCGCCGCGCTCATTCGGCCCCGGCCCCATTTCACCGAACACCTTGGAGGCGATCACCACATCCGTGCGCTTGACACCGAGATTCTTCAGCGCCTGGCCCAGCAGTTTTTCGGACTGGCCGAAGGAATAAACGTCCGCCGTGTCAATGAAATTCACTCCCGCTTCCAGCGCGCGGGCAACGATCGCATCCACCTCATCCTGGCGAAGCTCGCCAATGGCCTTCCAGAAGCCCGCGTCCTCATTGCCGCCGAAGGTCATGGTGCCGAGGCAGATTTCGGACACATACAGGCCGGTGCGGCCGAGCTGCTTGTATTTCATGCTGTTGATCTCCTGAATGGCGGAGATATGGGAAGGCGGAGGGTGGGTGGCAAGCGTTGGGGACTTGAGAGGAAGGGAGGATTTCTGCCTGACTGACTTATGGCTGGCGGCGTTAATAGCGAACATCTGACGTACACCAGGACTTGCCGAAAGGCGAATGGGCTGCGTGAGATTAGGCGCACCTAGCGATAGTCTGCCCCCGCGAATTCACGACAGAACCAGCCCGGAACGCTCAGTCTGGAGAGCCAGGCGTTCGGCAGGCCAAAATATCTCTGATGATCTCCGGCTTCCAGACGATGCCTAACTGCGCTTCGATCTCGTTCCGGCCAACATGCCGGCCTGAGTAGACCCCGACAAACTCGACATATCGATGTGGCATGAAACCACCGAGAACGGCTGCGCCGCCGTTTCTTACATACACCACAGGCGAACCCGACATACCCTCTCGCGTCGCGGTATCGATGAGGAAGGCGGGCTTTTCATTCAGGGGAATTTCCATCTCGGTTGCTACCGACGCCCGCTTCCAAATCGGAAAATGTCCCGTCGGCTTCAATCCCAAAGGGAACCCGAGGACAAAGAGATCGGAGCCCATGTCGAGTCGCCGACCTGCCCATTCGCCATGGTAGCTCGTCTCATCGATCGGACATACATATGAGTTTTGCGGCCCCTTGCTTGTTTCAATCGTCAGATGTAGCGGCACGGGCATCGCTGCAACGTCGGCGGAGTTTGAATAGACGGGATGCGCGAACCAGGTCGCATCGCCATTTTCATCACGAAGTTTGATTTTCTGCCACCACACCTCGGTATAAGATTCACCTTCAATAAATCGAGGATATTCGATCTCCTCTGGAGCGAAGCATGATGAAAACTCACGCGTGTCTGGATGACGTCCGGTGACGACATGCCCATTTGTTATCAGGAAAGTTTCGCCCTTCTCGGTCCAGAAAAAACCTGTTGCGTCGCCAAGGCGCTCGTTATTGCAGAGTATGCGCAGGGGAACGGAACGCAGAGACCACTCATCAAGCTTGCTCGGCATGGCACCCTCCATCATCAGTAGAGTAAACTTTAAGCGGCAATCGGAGCGGGAACTAGATGCAGTAAACTGCCCCCATCCCTATCTCGGCCCGCGCAGCAGCTCCGTAATCACCCCATGCAGCGTGTTCAGCTCCTGCCGCGTCACCTCCCCACGCTGGAAGAAATGCCGCAGATTGCGCACCATGCCGGGCCGTTTCTGCGCATTGCGCAAAAACCCGCTCTCATCGCAGGCGCGGATGAGATGCGTCATGAAATTATCAAGTTCGCCCTTGGTGGCGGGCACGGTCTCGTTCACCTGCAATTCCCGCGGCGGCTGTTCCGGGCTGCGGGCCAGCCACCATTCATAGCCCATCACCATCACCGCTTGCGCCAGATTGAGGGACATGAAATCCGGGTTGAGATCGTAACGGATCAGGCTGTCAGCATGGGCGATGTCGTCATTATCCAGCCCCGTGCGCTCCGGGCCGAACAAGATGCCGGTTTTCAAACCCCTTGCCCCCGCCGCGACAATTTCCGCCGCCCCGCCGCGCGCGGTGAGCACGGGCTTGATGATATGGCGCGGGCGCGGACAGGTGGCGAAAACCCGATGCAAATCCGCCACCCCATCTGCCACGGTTTCAAAAACCCGTGCGTTATCCAGGATCATATGCGCGCCGGAGCCGGTGATCCAGGCGCGGGGCAGCGGCCAGCCATCGCGCGGGGCAACGATACGTAAATGGAACAGCCCGCCATTGCCCATAGCCCGCGCCACCGCGCCGATATTCTCGGCCATTTGCGGGCGCACCAAAATCACCACCGGCGAGGGTTCGATGGGCGTCAGTTCCGCGCCGCCGTTACGTCCGGTCATCAGGCTTTCCTGAGCTTGTAGGTGCCGCCGGGGCCGTCCTCGATGATCACGCCATGCGCGTTCAGCAGCAGGTCGCGGATGCGGTCGGATTCCGCGAAATCCTTCGCTTTGCGGGCGGCCACGCGGCTTTCCGCCAAAGCCTTCACCACCTCGTCGATCCCACCCGCGAACCATTCCTCAGGCGCCACGTTGAACAGCCCCAGCACGGTGCCCGCCGCGCGCAGAGAAGCCGCCGCCGAGCCGTCACCCGCAATTGCGGCGTCAGCCAGGCTGTGCAACCCGGCGATGGCGCCGGGGGTATTAAGATCGTCCAGCAGCGGCTCCAGCACGCAATCCGGCACCTGCTTCGCTGCCTCAATACCCAGATGTGCTTCAAGCGCCCGGTAGAACCGGTCCAGTTCGCGCTTTGCCTCGATCAGCCCGGCATCGGAGAAATCCAGCGTCTGCCGGTAATGGGCGCGCATCAGCATAAAGCGCACCGCCTCGCCGGGGGCTTTTTCCAGCACCTCGTGCAGCACCAGGAAATTGCCGAGCGATTTGCTCATCTTCTCGCCATTCACCAGCAGCATGCGGTTATGCACCCACACATTGGCGAAATGCGAACCAGGGAAGGCGCAGCAGCTCTGGGCGATCTCGTTTTCATGATGCGGAAAGATCAGATCGTCGCCGCCGCCATGAATGTCGAAATTCTCGCCCAGATGCCGCCAGGACATCGCCGAGCATTCAATATGCCAGCCCGGACGGCCCCGCCCCCACGGGCTCTCCCAGCCCGGCAGGTCAGGGGTGGAGGGTTTCCAGAGCACGAAATCCCCGGCATCGCGCTTATAGGCCGCCACATCCACCCGGGCCCCCGCGATCAGCTCATCCGGCGTGCGGCCGGAGAATTTGCCGTAAGACGGGTCGGAAGCGACGGAGAACAGCACATGTCCGTCCGCCTCATAGGCATGGCCGTTCAGGATCAGCTTTTCGATGATCATGATGATCTCGGCCATATGCTCCGTGGCGCGCGGCTCGATATCCGGGGGCAGCGTATAAAGCGCGCCCATATCCTCATGATACCAGCGGATCGGCCCTTGCGTGACCGCCTCGATGCTCACCCCGCGCTCCTGCGCGCGGATATTGATCTTGTCGTCCACGTCGGTGATGTTCCGCACATACGTGACCTTGGGGTAGAGAAGCCGCAGCAGGCGGATCAGCACGTCGAAAATCACCACATTGCGGGCATTGCCGATATGGGCGCGGTCATACACCGTGGGGCCGCACAGATAGGCCCGCACATTGGCCGGATCGAGCGGAACGAACGGCGCTTTCGCGCGGGTGCGGGTATTGTACAGCGTCAACTGAGTCATGATGCGGCTCTTTTGGCGTGTTTTGGCGCCAAATCAAGCTGCATTGATTTTTTCCCGGCCGGAGGGTCTGATGCACCCATGGAAAAGATCCTGGATGCGGTTGATTCTGCCCTGCCCGCCGCGCTGGAGCGGCTTTTCGCCTTCCTGCGCATTCCCAGCATCAGCGCCCAGCCGGCTCACGCCGCCGATTGCCGCTGTGCCGCCGAATGGGCACGCGGCACGCTGGAGGCCATGGGCTTCACCGCCCGGCTTTCCGAAACCAAGGGGCACCCCGGCGTAATCGCGCAGAATTTTTCCGCCGGGCCGGATGCCCCGCATGTGCTGTTCTACGGCCATTACGACGTGCAGCCCGCGGACCCGCTGGAGCTCTGGCACTCGGACCCGTTCGACCCGCAGCTGGTGGATGGCCCGCGCGGCAAGCGCATCGTCGCGCGCGGGGCGGTGGATGATAAAGGCCAGGTCGTCAGCTTCATGGAAGCCTGCCGCGCGCATCTGGCCGTCAACGGCAAGCTGCCGGTGCGCCTTACAATGCTGCTGGAGGGCGAGGAGGAAAATGGCAGCCCCTCGCTGGCCGAACTTCTGACCAATGAGCGCGAGACGCTGCAAGCGGATTTCGTGCTGGTGGCCGACACCAATATGTGGAATTTCGAAACCCCGGCCATCACCGCAAGCCTGCGCGGCCTGGCCGCAATCGACGTGCGGCTGCACGGGCCATCGCGGGACCTTCATTCCGGCCTGTTTGGCGGCATCGCGCTGAACCCGATCTATGCGCTGGTGCATATCCTCGGCCAGATGAAAGACGAGCAGGGCCACATACAGATCCCCGGCTTCTATGACGGCATCAGCCCGGTCTCGCCGGAACAGGAGAAGGCCTGGGCCGGGCTCGGCTTCGATGCCCGGGCCTTTCTCGGCGATGTCGGGCTGCACCACCCGGCGGGCGAGCAGAACCAGATCCCCCTCGCCCAGCTCTGGGCCCGGCCGACAGCGGAGCTGAACGGCATCTATGGCGGCTATCAGGGTGATGGCAGCAAGACCGTCATCCCCGCCCACGCCACCGCCAAACTCACCTTCCGCCTCGTCGCGGGCCAAAACCCCGTGAAAATCCTGGACGCGTTCGAGCGTTTCGTAACTGAACGCCTGCCGCCCGATGCGCGCGTGGAATTCACCCGTGGCGGCGCGGCGCCCGGCTATGGCCTGGCTCCAGATGCCCCCTTCCTGCGCGCCGCGCAGCAGGCGCTCACCGCCGAGTTCGGCAAGCAAGCAGCCCTGATCGGCTCCGGCGCCTCCATCCCCGTAGTGGAAGCCTTCAAGACATATTTAGGGCTGGACACGCTGCTGGCAGGGTTCGGGCTGGATGATGACTGCATCCATTCACCTAATGAAAAATTCGAGCTGGCTTGTTTCCATCGTGGCACAAGGGCGCATGCAAGGCTGCTGAGCGCCTTCGCCGGGTAGATGTGGGCCGGATCCAGTCAATCTCCCATCAATGTCATTGTTGCATCAATTGATGCGGATGGCATCCTCGATAATCTCGATGCCATCGCCTGCAACCAAGGCAGCATCGAAACGCATTTCGGAACGCGCCCATGTTTCATTATGCGCCAGGGCGATAGAGGCGGCTTGGATCAGCCTCGCCTGCTGCCGGTGTGAAACCGCATAGGCCGCTTCCAGAAAGCTGGGCCGTGCCTTCACCTCGACAAAGATAAGGCGCCGCGCATCCGCGGCCACGATATCGATCTCTCCCGCGCCGGTTTTCAGCCGCAAGGCCAGAATCTCGAAACCGCGCCCCCGCAGCAGAGTCGCAACAACATCTTCGGCCTGCCGCCCCATGGTTTCCGCGGCGCGGCGCCGGGCTTTCCCGGGGCGCCCGCGCCCGGCGGCCGGTTGAACATTATGAGAATAAGCTGGCTGCATGTTCATCGACATGCAGGGATTTCACCACAAAATAGTTAACACTTTCTAAAATTCCTAAGGCTGCCGCCAAGCCCCGCGAGGCTGCCCGGCGAATTCCTCGGCCATGGCGATGCCCAGCGCCAGCAGCACAGGCCCCAGGAAGATGCCCAGCGCGCCGAAGGCCAAGGCACCGCCCAGCACGCCGATCAGCGTGACCGCATAAGGCAGCGAGGCGCCGCGCGCGATCAGCCAGGGGCGCAGAATGAAATCGGCTCCGCCGACCACCACGAAACAATAGACCGCCAGCAAGATGCCGATTACCGGATGCCCGACGGCCATCAGATAGAGGCAGAGCGGAACATACACCACCACGGCGCCAGCGGGCACGATGGAGACCAGCCCCGCGATCACCGCCAGGATCAGCGCTTGGGGCGCGCGGGCCAGTTCGAAGCCGATGGTATATAAAATCCCCTGAAAAGCCGCCGTGCCCAGAATGCCGAACACCACGCCACGCACCGTCGAGGCGACAAGCCCGAACAATTCCTCAAGCGTCGCGGGGTTGATCACCCGCGCCAGCACCAGCCGGATCCGCTTCACGATCTGCTCGCCCGAGAGAAAGAACAAAAAGGCGAAGAACAGCGCCACCACGGTCTCCACCAGCCCATGGCTGACCTGAACGAGCAGCTTGATGCCGGTATGCGCTACGGTGCCGATCACCGGTTGGGCGGAGTTCACCAGCCCCCCCAGATCGTCCGCCGAATTATTCCAGAAATCCGCCATCAACCCGCCAATGATGGGGATTTTCTGCAAAAACGCGGGGGCGGGCGGCAGCCCGTTCTGCATCACATCCGTCACCCAGCCCCGGCTGTCGCGCGCTTCCCTGGCCGCCACCAGCGCCAAATGCACCAGCGGCACCAGCAGCAGCACCGCCACCACCAGCGTGATCACAAACGCCGCCACGGTGGGGCGGACATAGCCGCAGAACCGCACGTAAAGCGGCCAAAGGCAGAAAACCAGAATCGCGGCCCATAGCATTGCCGGCAGAAACGGCAGCAGGATGAGAGCGCAGCCAAGCCCAAGGGCAATGGCCAGCGCGAGCAGAATGAGCCGGTCGGGTTTCATGCCATCTCTGTGCCGGGCTTGCCGTAATCCCGCAAGTCCTCAGGCTTTGCGACGAATCTCATTACTAAATTTGATTTTTACAAATCGGCACAATCCGGCCATGCATATATTTCTCTGGAACTCAGGCTTGATTTCTGAGATTTAATCCAGGAATTATGTACAAAGGGCTGCGACGTTCCGGTGGGGGGATGGGGGATCGATGCGTTTCAATGAAATCGGCCAGCAATTGCGGGCTTACCGTATGGAATCCGGGCTGAAGGCGGAAGAGATTTCCGCCCGTCTGGGTGTCTCCCGCGCTGCTCTCTATCGCTATGAAAAAGGCGAGGTCATCAAGCTCGATACCGTCAACCGCCTGGCGGAATTGCTGAAGATTTCGCCGCTGACGCTGCTGGGCATCGGCGTTGAATATTATGCCAAGCCGGTCGGCTATTCGGAACGGCTGCGCCAGATCGAGGAAACCGCCGACCAGATCCTCCAGGTGTTCGGCCCCACCTGTTATTTGATCACCTCCGATCAATATGACGCGGTGCTGGCCCAGATGTTCGAGGAGCACGCCGAATTGATGGGGGCCGACAAGCTGCCCGCCCGCGCCGCCGCCGAGCAGCTAATGGGCGTGATGCTCGCCCGCAAGCAGATGTACCAGGCGCGCAAGCCCTCGATCATCGCCATTCTCACCCATTCCGCCATCCAGAAATTCCTGGCCGAGGGCATCGCCCCTGCCGCGCGCGTCTCTGACAAGCTGCGCGCCGTGGCGCGTGAGGCCGCGCTGCGGGAGGTTGAGCACGTCGCCAATCTGATCGAGAGCGAGCCCATTGGCCTGCAGCTCGGGCTGATGGCGCATGGCGAGCCCAACGGCCCCTTCACGCTGCTGCGCTCGCGCGAGCGCGCGACGCTGGCCATTAATCCCTTCCCGGCGGATTCGCCGCCGAACCTGCAATCCGGCGTGGCGATGATCACCAGCGCCGAGGATGCCGTGGCCGCGCATCAGCGTGTCTCTGAACTCGCCTGGCGCGAGGCGGTGAAGGGTGCCGCCGCGGCTGAGCGCGTGCATGCCCTGGTCGCCGCGGCCCGCGGCTGATGACGCCGCTGATCCAGCCGGAGGCGCTGCGGGCGGTGCTTGGGCGGCCCGGCATCGCCGTGCTGGATGCAAGCTATTTCCTGCCCAATGAGAACCAGGATGCGGCCGCGAATTTCGCCGCGTCACATATTCCCGGCGCGCGGTTCTTCGATATCGACAAGGTGGCGGATCACTCATCCGGCCTGCCGCATATGCTGCCCAAGCCGGAGGCGTTCGCCGAAACCGTCTCCGCCATGGGAATCGGCGATGAGACCCTGGTGATTGCCTATGACCAGCGGGGAATCTTCTCCGCCCCACGCTTGTGGTGGATGTTCCGGGTGTTCGGCCATGACAAGGTGCAGGTGCTGGATGGCGGGCTGCCGGGCTGGGCTGCCTCAGGCGGCGCCACGCAGGCCGGCGAACCCGCACCCGCCCTGCCCGCGCCCTTCACCGCGCGCTTCCGCCCGGAGATGGTGCGCTCGCTGGACGAGATGCGCGCCAATCTGGAAAGCCACGCCGCCCAGATGCTGGATGCCCGCGCCGCCGCGCGCTTTCATGCGCAGGTGCCCGAGCCGCGCCCTGGCATGAAGAGCGGCCATATACCTGGCGCCCTCTCCCTGCCTTTCACGGAGCTGCTGGAAAACGGCCATTATCTGCCGCCCGCGCGCCTGCGGGAAAAATTCGCCGGCGCGGGGATTGATGGGTCGCGCCCGCTCATCGCCTCCTGCGGCTCGGGCGTGACAGCCTGTGTGCTGACGCTGGGGCTGGTGCAGGCGGGCTTGCCGGAAGCGGCGATTTATGATGGCTCTTGGGCCGAATGGGGTGCGCGGGACGATACGCCGGTTGAGGTTTGAATGGTTCGTAAAATCGAGACGGCGCTGGTTCAGGCTGGGCGGGCACCGATCAGGCAATATGGCTTCGTCAACCCGCCTCTGAAGCGCGGCTCCACGGTGCTGCATGAGACCGTGGCGGCGAAGAGGGCGGTTGGCCAGCGCGGCGCGTTCGAGCCTATCGAGACTTACGGGCTGATGGGCAGCGAGACCCATTTCGCCCTGGAGGCCGCCATCGCCGAGATCGAGGGCGGCACCCGCGCGCAGGTCACGGGCAGTGGGCTTTCAGCCATCACCCTGCCGCTGCTGGCTTATTTGAAGACCGGCGAGCATCTGCTGGTGCCGG
The DNA here is from genome assembly GCA_963794625.1 of uncultured Pseudomonadota bacterium. Classification (GTDB taxonomy): domain Bacteria; phylum Pseudomonadota; class Alphaproteobacteria; order Acetobacterales; family Acetobacteraceae; genus Acidocella. The sequence goes on along the minus strand of CAWCEU010000008.1, from coordinate 423,323 downwards.
ATTCGGTGTATGGGCCGACGCGGAGTTTCTGCGATTCCGTGCTCACGCGCTTCGGCATCGAGACGACCTATTACGACCCGATGGTCACACCAGCGGGGCTGGAGGCTTTGTTCCGCCCCAACACCAAGGTGCTGTTCACCGAAAGCCCCGGCAGCCACAGCTTCGAGGTGCAGGATATTCCCGGCCTGGCGGCGGTGGCGCATGTGCGCGGCGCGAAAGTGTTTCTGGACAATACCTGGGGCATTCTGCATTTCGCGCCCTTCACCAAGGGCGTGGATGTGTCGATCCACGCGCTGACCAAATATCCCGGCGGACATTCGGACATTATTCTCGGCGCCGTGGTGGTGAACAGCGAGGAGGATTGGCATTGGCTGCGCCTTGGCTCTCTGGAAACCGGCAATTACGCCAGCCCGGATGATTGCTGGCTGGCGCTGCGGGGGTTGCGCACGCTGCATCTGCGGCTGAAGGCGGCCGAGACGGCGGGCTTGAAGGTCGCCAACTGGTTCGCGGAACGGCCCGAGGTGGCGCGGGTGCTGCATCCGGCTTTGCCCTCCTGCCCCGGGCATGAATTTTACAAACGTGATTTCACCGGCGCCTGCGGGCTGTTCGGGGTGGTGTTTCAGCCGCGATACACGGCGGATGACGTGGTGCGGATGATCGATGCGCTGCGCATGTTCGGCATAGGCGCCAGCTGGGGCGGGTTTGAGAGCCTGGTGCTGCCGACCACCGGCACCATCCGCCGCTCCGCCGGTACCGGAACGTTCGAGGGGGAAGCCGCGCGCTTCCAGATCGGACTTGAGACCGTAGACGACCTGATCGCCGATCTGGAGCAGGGCCTAACCGTATTGAACGGCGCATGAGCGCGCTGCCGCCCCTGCTATCCGGTTTTTTCGGCACAATGGGGCTGGCCTTCATCATCGGGCTGGAACTGCATGCCTATCGCCGCCGGGGCGAAGGCGCGCTGGAGCCCCAGGCCCAGGGCTTCGGCACCACCCGCACCATCACGCTGATTGCGGCGCTCGGCTTCGCGCTCTGGGTGATCGCGCCGGTAACGCCGTTCTGTGTGGGGCTGGGCGTGCTGGGGCTGGCGCTGATGCTGGATTACCGCAAGCGGGTGAAGCCGGGCGATACCTCCCTGGTGCCGAGCGATGATCGGGCTGATCTCCTATACGCTGGGGCCGCTGATGCTTACCGCGCCCCTGGCGGTGATCGCGGCGCTGACCGTGCTGATCCTGCTGGCATTGGGCGAGCAGGTGAAGATCCGCCGCTTCTCCGACGCCTTCCCGACCGAGGAAGGCGTGACGCTGGCGAAATTCCTGATCCTGGCCGGGCTGATCTATCCCGCTGCTGCCGGCGACCGAGCTGCCTTATCTGCCCGGCATCACCTGGACGAAGATCTGGGTGGCGGTGCTGGTGATCTCCGGCATTTCCTATCTCGGCTATCTGGCGCATCGCTATGTGTTTCCGCGGGCGGGCACGCTGCTCACCGGCATGCTGGGCGGGCTGTACTCCTCCACCGCCGCCACCGTGGTGCTGGCGCGCGCCATGCGCGCCGAGCCTGACAGCGCCACCTTCGCCCCGGCGGCGGTGATCATCGCCACCGGCATGATGTATGCGCGGCTGCTGGCGCTGATCGCCCTGCTGGGCCACAAGGACGCCGCCCTGGCCTTGGCGCTGCCCTTCGGCGGGCTGTTCGTGCCTCTCTGGCGGTGGCGGGGCTGCTGGCCTGGCGGGCGCGCGGGGCGCAGACGCAGACCCATGAGGCGGTGAGCGCCAACCCGCTGGATCTGCCGGTCGCCTTCCTGTTCGCCGCGCTGTTCGTGGTGTTTGCCGCCGTTACCCAGTTTCGTCACCGCGCGGTTCGGCGCGGCGGGGCTGCATGTGCTGAGCTTCGCGGTCGGGTTCTCGGATATCGACCCGTTCATTTTCTCATTGCTGGACGGGAAATTCTCCGTCAGCGCCGGGGCGGTGACCGGGGCGGTGCTGATCGCCAGCGCCAGCAATAATCTGCTGAAGGCGGCCTATGCGATGGCTTTCTCGCGCAGCCGCAGGATGCTGCCCGCCGCCGCGTGGCTGGGCTTCGCGGCGGCGGTATCGTTTATTATGGCGCTGTTTTAAAACAACCCCTTGGATAAATTAATAAAAGTTTTTTAGGTGCCGCCTTTTTTACAAAAAAGGCGGCTTCTTTCGCAGCTTTTTGAAACAAAGCCGCACCAAAAACCCCTGTTAGTTTAAGCAAGTTTTACGAATAAAGTCTTGAAATAGTCTCCTAGACCACGGTTTCGCCGTGCCAGACCACCGGCGGTGCCGCGAAGCAATCGCCGACATTGTTGCGCCATTCCTGAAAGCCGGGGATTCGCGGAAGGTGACCATGTGCGCGTCCACGCTCTCCCACTGCACCATCAGCAGGAATTTCGTGGGCGCCTCGACCGAGCGCTGCAGCCCCATGCCAAAGCAGCCTTCCGCCGCCAGGAACACGGGGCGGCTCTTGGCCGCGCCCTCGATGAACGCCTCCTCAAGCCCGGGTTTCACCTCGATCTGCGCGAATTCAGTAACCATGCTTATCCTCCTATCGTCTTCGCCCGTTGCTCGCCCAGCCCATCCACACCAAGGCGCAGAACCTGGCCGGGGCGCAGGAAGATGGGTTCGGGTTTCTTACCCATCCCTACCCCGGCGGGGGTGCCGGTGGCGATGATGTCACCCGGATATAGGGTGAAGAACCGTGAAACATAGGAGACAAGTTCGCGGACGCCGAAAATCATGTTGGCGGTGGTGCCGTCCTGCATGCGCACGCCGTCCACCTCCGTGAACAGGGTCAGGTTCTGCGGGTCGGGCACCTCGTCCTTGGTGACGAGCCAGGGGCCGACCGGGCCGAAATGATCAGCCCCCTTGCCCTTGTCCCATTGGCCGCCGCGCTCGGTCTGGTATTCGCGCTCGCTGACATCGTTCACCACCGTATAGCCCGCCACGTAATCCAGCGCCGCCTCCTCGGAAACATGCGAGGCCTTGGTGCCGATCACGACACCCAGCTCCACCTCCCAATCCGTCTTGCGCGAGCCGGGGGGGATGATGATGTCGTCATACGGGCCGCAGAAGGCGGAGAGGGATTTCAAGAACAGGATCGGCTCCTTCGGGATCTTGCCGCCGGTTTCGGCCGCGTGGTCGGCATAGTTCAGCCCGACGCAGACGAAATTCAGCGGCCGGGGGATGGCCGGGCCGATGCGGTGCTCGGCCTTCAGCAGCGGCAGCTTGGCCGGGTCCAGCTTCTGCAATTGCGCCAGCCATTGCGGGCTCAGCTCATCGCCGCTTACCTGCTGCAGCGCGTCATCCAGCGTGCGGATGGCGCCATCGGCATCCAGCACGCCCCATTTTTCCTGACTTTCGTCACCATAACGCAGCAGCTTCATTCTCGTCTCCTTTTCGTCCGCCGTCGGCGTGCAGCACAAAGCTGGGTGGCGAACATGCGGCGTGTCAAAGCTCCGGTTTCATACTACCGATGGAAGAAAGTGTCAGGAGAGGGTTCTTAACCACATGCCACTCTATGTTTTGCACGCGAAAGACCGGCCCGGGGCGTTGCAACTCCGGCTCGACCTGTATGCCGCCCACCGCACATTCCTGGAGGAGCAGGACGAGGGAGGGCCGGTTTCCGTTGTTATGTCCGGACCACTGCAGACGGATGACGGTGAGGCGATGACCGGCTCCCTGCTGCTTCTGGAGGCGCCGGACCGGGAAGCGATAGACCGCTTCGTGGCCGAGGACCCGTTTACCCGGGAAGGCGTGTGGGGAGAGGTGAATATTTCCCGCTTCCACCGCCGCCGGCAGCCAGGGCGGGATATTCCCACACGCTGAGCGCGCGAACATGAAAAAAGGCCGGTCCTTGAGGACCGGCCCTTAGCATCTCTTTCGATGCCTACGTTTCTTGGCTCCCTAAACTTGGCGGCTGACATTTGCTGTCCCGTTCACCAATATGTTCCGTTTTGGAGCATTTCGGCGGCGGTTATATATGCCACGCCGCAGATTTTGGCGGAAAAGTGACAGGCTTGCAAGTCCTGGGATGATGTTTTCTGCAGGCTGATAGCGTTAACCAGAAGTTTTTTTCATTTTCGCGACACAAAATAGCGAAACCCCTCATGGCAGGAGCGATAGCAGCGCCTGCACCGCGGCGCGCAGCTCCTCCGCCGCCTGGGTGGTGGGGCCTGCCTCCGTTACCCCCAGCCCATCGGCAAAGGCGTTGGCGTAACCGGCGCGATTTGCCAGCGCGGCGGGCAGCAGGGTGAGGCGCCTTGCGGCGATTTCCGCCTCCAGCCGTTTGCGCAGGCGCGAGGCGGCTGGGGCGCGGTTGAACAATAATGCCGCTTGGCGGCGCTCCTCCGCCGCCAGCTTCAGCGTGCCCTCCGCCGCCCAGAGATCCGGCGGGGCGGGGTTGAGGGGCACCAGCACCAGATCCGCGCCGCGAATTGCGCGCCTGGCATCGCTGTCGATCACCGGCGGGGTATCGACGAGGACGTAATCATGGCCGGATTTCAGCTTTTCCAGCTCATTGGCCAGGCGCCAGCCGGAGATGGTGAACACCTCCAGCCCCGGCGCGGCCTTGGGCGAGGCGCCGCGCAGACGGCCCCAGGCCGTGAGGCTGCCTTGCGGGTCGATATCCAGGAGCGCCACCTTGGCCCCCTCCGCCAGCGCCGCGCCAAACTGCGCCGCAATCATGGTCTTGCCCGCACCGCCTTTTTGCTGTGCAACCGCGATAATCTTTCCCATCAACAGCCTCCTGTCAGGTGTCAGTAAATGGCATATTCATTTGAACAGCCAGACAATTTTGCGGGTGCGCTGCTCACCCCCGCGCAGATGGGCCGGGCCGACGCGCTGGCCAATGACACCGCAACGCTGATGGAGGCCGCCGGGCGCGCCGTGGCGCGCGGCATCATGCAGCGCTACGGGAAAATGCCGGTGCTGGTGCTGGCGGGGCCGGGCAATAATGGCGGAGACGGCAAGGCGGCGGCGCGCTACCTGGCGCAAGAAGGCTGGCCGGTGCGGGTAAAGGATTTCCGCGAAGCCGTGCCGGAGGACGTGGCGCGGGCCGGGCTGGTGATCGACGCGATTTTCGGCGCCGGATTGTCACGGGATCTCGATGAGCGGACCATCGCCCTGTTGCGCGCGGCAAGGCGGATTGTGGCGGTGGATGTGCCCTCCGGCCTGGATGGCGCCACCGGGCAAATGCGCGGCTTTGCCCCGCAGGCGGAATTCACCGTAACCTTCGTGCGCAAGAAGCCCGGGCATCTGCTTTTTCCCGGCCGGGCTTTATGCGGGGAGGTGCTGCTGCGGGATATCGGCATGGCGGACTCGATCATCGGGGCGGTGGGGGCGGATATCTGGGAAAACGGCCCTGCCCTGTTCACCCTGCCGCCGCGCGCCGCCACCGGGCATAAATATAGCAGCGGGGATGTGACCATCCTTTCCGGCACGTTGCCAGGCGCGGCGCGGCTGGCGGCGATGGCGGCGCGGCGCGGCGGGGCGGGGATGGTGAGCATCGCGGCGGAGGATGCGGCACCCTTGCCGGAAGCCGGGATCATGCTGCGGCGTGAACCTCTGGACGAGCTTTTACGGGATGAGCGGCGGCGGACATGGGTGGTTGGTCCGGGGCTGGGCGTGGCGGCGGCGGGTGAAAAGCTGGCACGGCTGCGGGCGGCGACGGGGCTTGGCATCGTCGCGGATGCGGATGCGCTGACCGCCTGCGCCGGGGCGCCGGAAAAACTGCGCGGGGTTTCAGTGATCACCCCGCATGAAGGGGAGTTCACGCGGCTATTCGGTGCCATCGGCCCGGACAAGGTGGCGGCCGCGCGCCGCGCCGCCGCGCTCACCGGCGCGGTGGTGGTGCTGAAAGGGCCGGATAGTGTGATCGCGGCGCCGGAGGGCGTGGCCGCCATCAACGCCAATGCGCCGCCCTGGCTGGCGACCGGCGGCACCGGGGACGTGCTGGCGGGTTTGATCGCGGCACTGCTGGCGCGCGGCATGGCCCCCTTCCCCGCCGCCTGCGCCGGGGTATGGCTGCATGGCGAGGCCGCGAATGAGGCGGGGCCGGGGATGCTGGCGGAGGATCTGCCGCCTTTGCTGGGCAGACTGGCGCAGGGCTGAAAACCCTTCCGGCCCCTGCCCCGCTTCGGCGGTTTGCCCCTGGGCGCAGGCGGCGCAACCCTTTCCATGGGCTGGCATTTGCGGGTTTTAGGACAGGGCACGCGCCGCATTTTCGCCTTAAATGAGAAAAGTTTTATCACAAATTCAGGGGTTTTCGGCCTGGAAATGCCGTGATCGTCCCCAATTATCACTCCATCGAAAGGAGACGCAGTTATGCGCTTTACCAAAACGCTTCTCTCCGGTGCCACGGCGCTGGCCCTGCTGGCCAGCCCCGCCTTGGCCCAGCAAGGCCCCGGCCAGGACCATCAGGGCCCAGGCATGATGGGCCCCGCCGGCCAGCCGCCGCACAATGAAGACCATGGCCCGCAAGGCGGCCCCGGCAATATGGGGTACCAGGATAATCACAACGATTATCATCATGGCCCGAGCGGCCCGAACGGCCATTGGGCGCGCGGGGACCATTATAACGGCAGCCGGGTGGTGATCGCCCATGGCGATTGGAACCGTTACCATCTGCATGCGCCGCCGCCCGGCTATGAGTGGGTCCGCTCCGGCGATCAGTTCGTCATGATCGCCATCACCAGCGGTATCATCGCCAGCATTATCGCCGGTTCCGCTTATTAGAGTGCGATGACTTTAGTTTCGCTCGCTTCGGTGGCGCAGCTAAAGTTTGAATCGCCCTCTAAAACATACACCCCCGCCCCCATGGGCGGGGGAACTCATTTTACCGCGGCCATAATGGCATTATAATGCCTCCATGAACGAAATGCGGCCTCTGGGGCACAGCACGGAGACTTTGGAAACGTTGGCGGCCATTGAGCGCAAGCTGCTTTGGCTTGCCTCCTGGATCATCCATCACGCCAATAACATCCGCCCGAATCTCACCGGCGAGAAGGTGGGCGGGCATCAGGCCTCCTGCGCCTCCGTCACCACGATCATGACGGCTTTGTATTTCGACGCGCTGCACCCCCGGGACCGGGTGGCGGTGAAGCCGCATGCCTCGCCGGTTCTGCACGCGATCAATTATCTGCTCGGCCGGCAGACGCGGGAGAAGCTGGAGAATTTCCGCCAGTTCGGCGGCGCGCAGGCCTATCCCTCCCGCGCCAAGGATGGGGCGGAGATCGATTTTTCCACCGGCTCGGTCGGGCTTGGGGTGGCCATAACCAGCTTTTCCGCGCTGATCCAGGATTATGTGCAGGCGCATGAGATGGTGCCGCCGGCAACCGCGCGGGCGCGCAATGTCGCCGTCGCGGGGGATGCGGAGCTGGACGAGGGCAATATCTACGAGGCCCTGCTGGAAGGCTGGAAGCACGATGTGCGCGATGTCTGGTGGGTGGTGGATTGCAACCGCCAGAGCCTGGATTCCGTGATGCCGGACCGGCTGTTCGGCCGGTTCGAGGGGCTGTTCCGGGACATGGGCTGGCGCGTGCTCACGCTGCGCTATGGGCGGCAATTACAGGAAGTATTCGCCCGGCCTGCCGGCTCGTCCTTACGCGGCTGGCTGGATGAATGCCCGAACTCCGTCTACTCCGCCCTCACTTTCCAGGGCGGGGCCGCTTGGCGCGAGGCGCTGCTGCGGGACATGAGCAAGAGCCGCGGCGTGCGCGCGATCATCGACCCGTTGAGCGACGAGGCGCTGGCCCGGCTGATGACCAATCTGGCCGGGCATGATCTCGGCACGCTGACCAGCACCTTCGACCAGGCGGCGCATTCGGATCAGCCGACGCTGTTCCTGGCCCATACCATCAAGGGCAATGGGCTGCCCCTGGCCGGGCATAAGGACAACCATGCCGGGCTGATGACGCCCGAGCAGATGGACGAGTTCCGCACCGCGATGAATATCCGCCCCGGCCATGAATGGGACAGGTTGGAAGGGCTGGAAAATCCGCATCAGGTGGAGCGGATTCTGCACGAAGCCCCCTATGCCCAGCCGCTCACCCCGCTGGGGCGGCGGCTGGAAGCGCCGCTGGTGAAGGTGCCGGACACCTTGCCGCAGCCGCGCATCGCCGGGCGGCGGATGAGCACGCAGGCCGGGTTTGGGGAGATCCTCTCCGAGATCGGCCGCGCGCAGGGGGAGAGCAAGGCGCTCTCCCAGGCGATTGTAACCGCCAGCCCGGATGTGGCGACCTCCACCAACCTCACCTCCTGGATCAACCGGCGCTCGATGTTCGCGCGCAAGGCGCAGGAGGATGTGTTCCGCAAGAACAAGGTTGCCTCCATGGTACGCAAGGACATGCACCCGGGCGGGCAGCATATCGAGCTGGGCATTGCCGAGCAGAGCCTGTTCCTGCTGCTGGGCGCGGCGGGGCTGGCGCATGACCTGTACGGTGCGCGGCTGCTGCCGGTGGGCACGGTTTATGACCCGTTCGTGAATCGCGGCCATGATGCGCTGTATTATGCCTGTTACCAGGATGCGCGGTTTCTGCTGGTGTCCACCCCATCCGGCATTACGCTGGCGGCGGAGGGCGGGCAGCACCAGGCCACCAACACGCCGCTGCTGGGCATTGTGCAGGACAAGCTGGCCACCTTCGAGCCCGCCTATTGCGACGAGCTGCGGATTTTGATGCGCCATGCCTTCGAGTATATGCAGAAGCCCGAAGGCTCGGCGGTGTGGCTGCGGCTTTCCAATCTGGCGCTGCCGCAGCCCGCGCGGGATTTGAACCCTGAGCATGTCATCGCCGGGGCGCATTGGATTACGCCGCCGGAACCGGGGGCGGGGCTCGCCATTGCCTATCAGGGCTCAATGGCGGGTGAAGCGGAAAAAGCGTTTGCGCTGGTGCGTGAGGAAGTGCCCGGCGCCGGGCTGCTCGCCATCACCAGCCCCAACCGGCTTTATGCCGCGTGGCGCGCGGCGCAGCGCAGCCGCCGGGAAGGGATGAAGGCCAAGGCGCATATCGAGGACATATTGGCGCCGCTGGCCCGCGATGCGGCCTTGGTGACGGTGCTGGATGGGCACCCCGCCGCGCATTCCTGGCTGGGCGCGGTGCGCGGCCAGCGCGTGATGGCGCTGGGACCGGACCATTTCGGCCAGTCCGGCACGGTGACGGAGCTGTACCGGGAATATGAGATGGATTGCGACGCGATCCTGGATGCCTGCGCGGAGGCGCTGGCGTTTTAAGAGATTGTTTCCAAAGTTGTTCGCAAACCTTGCTGAAATTAACAAAAGTTTTTGGTGCAGCTTTTTTCAAAAAGCTGCGAAAGAAGCCGCCTTTTTTGTAAAAAAGGCGGCACCCAAAAAACTTTTGTTAATTTCAGCAAGGGATTGTTTAAAATACTTTCCAGGGGGCGATTGAGACTTTCTCCGCGCTCGCAAGGCGAGCGAAGCTAAGGCCATCGCGCTCTAATCCCGGTCCTTGGCCAGCACGCGGGAGAAGCTGAACACGGCGGCCATATAGGCGGTGAACGAGGCCAAGGCCAGGCAGGTTTTGGTGGGCGCCGGATGCGCCAGGCCGAGGGTCAGCGCCACCAGCATGCCGCCGATGGTCTGGCCGAACAGCCGGGCTACCGAAATCATGCCCGAGGCGCCGCTGATGCGGTGTTTCGGTGCGGTGGTCAGCATGGCCTTGTTATTGGGCGGCTGCAGCATCGCGAACCCAACCCCCGCCAGGGCGATGCGCCACATGATGTTGGGGTCGGTGGGGGCTTCCGGCAGCAGGCGCAGCAACAGGAAGCCGGTGCCGCAAATCACCATCCCCGCGGTGGAGAGCAGGGCGGCCGGGTAACGGTCCGTCAGCCGCCCGACGAAGGGGGAGGTGAGCACGATGGCCACCGGCCAGGCGGTGATGACGATGCCGGTTTCCACCGGGCTGCGGTGCAGCACGTTCGTCAGGTTGAACGGCATCGAAATAATGAAGAAGTTCGAGGCGGCGAAAGAAAGAAACCCGGTGATGAAGGCGATGGAAAAGCCCGGCCGCGCCAGCAGATCCACCGGCAGCAGCGGGTTGGCGCGGGTAAGCTGCAGCTTCACCAGCAGCGCCATCGCCAAGGCACCCAGCACCAGCAGGGCCAAGCCAAGCGCCCAGCCATTGCCTTGCGCGAAATTATCGCCGCCCGTGACGATGCCGGCCAGGGCCACCGCCAGCAGCGCGGCGCTTAAAATATCCAGCCTCACCGGAGTGCGCGGGGTGACGGGCAGAGAGGTGATCGCGAAGACGAAGGCCACCGCGCCAAAGGGCAGGTTGATCAGGAAGAGCCATTTCCAGCTCGCGAAGGACAGCACCGCCGCCGCGACGGACGGCCCCAGCGCCACGCCAAGCGCGATGATCAGGCCATTCAGCGCGATGCCGCGCCCAAGGATATTGGAGGGGTAGATATAACGGATGAGCGCGGCGTTGACGCCAAGAATACAGGCGCCACCCACACCCTGGAAGGCGCGGGCAATGGCCAGCTCCGGCAGGGTTTGCGACATGGCGCAGAGCAGGGAGGCGACCACAAACATCACCAGCCCGAGGCGGCACATGCGGGCATGGCCGAATTTCTCGCCAAGGGTGGCCACCGGCAGCAGCGCCATGAGATTGGCGAGCTGATAGGCGTTGACGATCCATATGGCGGAGGAATCGGTGGTGTGCACATCGTGCGCGATATCCGGCATGGCGATGTTGACCACCGTGTAGTCCAGCACCGAAAGCAGCACCGCCATGGCAACGGCGGTCATCGCCCGCAGCCGGGCGGATGGGGGCAGGCCGTCCTGAAGCGAGGAAGTGGCTGCGGTTGCGGACATGTCCGCTCCTACGCCGTAGCGCCGTGAAAGGACAGGGTTTTTGACCGGGAAGCTGCCATGCGGGGCAATCTTCCCGCCAGGGTCAGACGGCTTCGCTGATCTTGATCGCCGCCCTGCAGCCAAGCTTGATGAGGCCGGAGAGCAATTTATAGGCGGGGGCCTGCTCGGCACCGTTTTCAAGGCCGATATCGCGGTGCTCCAGCTCCTCCAGCCGGAAGCGCTCGATGGTGTCCTTCAGCTCGGTCTCATCCTCGCGCAGCGCGTCGCGCTGGGCGGCGTAATGGGCGTCGATGGTCTCTTCCACCGCCACGGTGCACGCCATCGCCGCTTTCTCGCCCAGGGCGGCGGTAAGGGCACCCAGCGCGAAGCCCGCCACATGCCAGATGGGCAGCATGGCGGTGGGGCGGGAGCGGCGCTCCGCGATCAGCGTCTCGAAGGCTTTTTTATGGACGGTTTCCTGCTCCAGCATATGGCGCAGCAGATCGCCCTTCGGCCCGCGCCCCAGCACCGCGAGCTGCCCGGCATAGATGCGCTCGGCGCCATATTCGCCGGCATGGTCCACACGGACGAAACGTTTGATCTCTTCGCTCATGCCCGTCTCCTCTTCAGTTTGCGCGATGCCATCCAGAACAGCAACGCGGTGAAAATGATCGCGCCGCAGAAATCCATCTGCGCCATCGACATCGGAAAGCCCGAAAGCAGGTGCACCGGCCTGTCGCACGGTATGGAGGGGGTAAGCGGCAAGGCGGCGCCGGGGGTAAGGATGCCGTTGCATTCCGGCAGCGGCGATGGCCACCAGCCGAACTCCACCCCCACATGCAGCCCGGCGATGGCGACATCCGCCCAGCATCGCCAGCCCCGCCAGGAACACCAGGGCACGCGCCAGCCTGCCGCCGCATAGCAGCGCCAGAACCCCGAGCAGGATGGTGATGCGGTAGGGCCAGCGCTCCCACAGGCATAGCTCGCAGGGCAGGAGATGCAGCCCATCCTGTGCGAAATAGGCGATACCGAGCGCGGCGGCGGCCACCAGGGCCGTGATGAGACCCGCGAGACGGAAATTCATGCTCTGGCTTTTGCTCCCTTTTGCCGGTGCCGCCAATCCCGCCATAAAAAAGGGGGGCTGGAAGCCCCCCTTTCACATGGTTGCCGGTATTTACAGAATGAACCGTGAAAGATCGCCCTTGGACGCCAGCGGCGCCACACGCTCGTTCACGTAGACGGAGTTGATGCTCACCTTCTCGCCCGAACGGTCCGTGGCGGAGAAGGAGATCTCCTCCAGCAGCCGCTCGATGACGGTGGCGAGGCGCCGCGCACCGATATTCTCGATGCGCTCGTTGATGTCGAACGCCAGCGAGGCGATGGCGTCGACAGCGTCGTCCGCGAAATCCAGCTCCACCTGCTCCGTGCCGAGCAGCGCCACGTACTGCTTCAGCAGGGAATGCTCGGTATCGGTGAGGATGCGCTTGAAATCATCGCGCGAGAGCGAGTTCAGCTCGACGCGGATGGGCAGGCGCCCCTGCAATTCCGGCAGCAGGTCCGAGGGTTTGGCGACATGGAAGGCGCCGGAGGCGATGAAGAGGATGTAATCAGTCTTCACCGGGCCGTATTTGGTGGAGACGGTGGTGCCCTCGATCAACGGCAGCAGATCGCGCTGCACGCCTTCACGGGAAACATCGCCGCCGCGGAATCCGCCCTCGGTCTTCGCGCATATCTTGTCGATCTCATCGAGGAACACGATGCCGTTCTGTTCGGCATGGCGCAGCGCGTCCTTGGTCAGGGCATCCGTGTCGAGCAGCTTGTCGGCTTCCTCGCGCGCCAGGGCCTTGCGGGCATCGGGCACCAGCATCTTCCGCTTCTGCGGCGGGCGGCCAAACATGTTCTTCATCATGTCGCCGAAATTGATGGCGCCGCCCTGGGGCATGTTGGGCATATCGATCATGCCGATCGGCATGCCCTGGGGCTCGGAGATCGCGACTTCGATCTCCTTGTCCTCAAGCTCACCGGCGCGCAGCATGCGGCGGAATTTCACCCGCGTATCGGCCGAGGCATTCTCGCCCACGAGGGCAGAGATCAACCGCTCCTCGGCGTTGAGTTCGGCCTTGGCTTCCACGCTCTTGCGGCTCTGCTCGCGCAGCATGGTGATGGAGGCTTCCACCAGGTCACGCACAATGCTTTCCACATCGCGGCCGACATAGCCGACCTCGGTGAATTTGGTGGCTTCCACCTTCAAAAATGGCGCCTGGGCCAGCTTGGCGAGGCGCCTTGCGATTTCGGTTTTGCCGCAGCCCGTCGGGCCGATCATCAGGATGTTTTTCGGCACCACCTCGTCGCGCATCTCCTCAGGCAGTTGCTGGCGGCGCCAGCGGTTGCGCAAGGCGATGGCCACGGCGCGCTTGGCGTCGTTCTGGCCAATGATGAAGCGGTCGAGCTCGGAGACGATCTCGCGCGGGGAATAAACAGGAATGTCCATTTAAATTGTTTCTACGACCAGGTTTTCGTTTGTGTAGATGCAGATATCGGCGGCGATTTTCATCGCCCGGCGGGCGATTTCCTCAGCCGTGAGATCCGGCACCGTGATGAGCGCGCGGGCGGCGGAGAGCGCGTAATTGCCGCCGGAGCCGATGGCGATGATGCCATCCGTCGGCTCCAGCACGTCGCCATTGCCGGTGAGCGTGTAGCCGTGCTCCTTGTCGGCGACGATCAGCATCGCCTCCAGACGGCGCAGATATCTGTCTGTCCGCCAATCCTTCGCCAGCTCGACGCAGGCGCGTTCAAGCTGGTTGGGAAAACGCTCCAATTTCGCCTCGAGCCGTTCCAGAAGGGTGAAGGCGTCAGCCGTGGCCCCGGCGAAGCCGGCGATCACGCTGCCGTTGCCGATACGCCGCACCTTGCGCGCGTTCCCCTTTACAACGGTGTTGCCGAGCGATACCTGCCCGTCCCCGGCCACGACAACCTGGCCATTGCGGCGAACGGACAAAATGGTCGTGCCATGCCAGCCGACCGGATCATAATGCTCTGTCATGCAGCGAGACATGGCATTGCCCCCTTGCCCCGGCAAGAGGCTTCTGCTCTGCCCGCCTTGCGGGGCTGCCAGGGTTGGAGCGGCGCGCGCCACCCCTTGAAATCATGCATTATATTACAATTTATATGTAGCGACCCCTTTGTCTTCCGGCAAAAAAATGCTAACGGGCGGGGATGGCTTCCGAATTGAACCAGACTGCATGACCCCTGTTGACGAGTCCGAAATTCTTCCTGGCCTAGGCAAGCGCGTAAAATTGCTGCGCGCCCGCCGGGGCATGACCCGCCGGGTGCTGGCGGGCGAGGCTGGTGTGTCCGAGCGGCACTTGGCGAATCTTGAGTCCGGCACCGGCAATGTCTCCATATTGGTGCTCGCTCAGGTGGCGCATGCGCTGGATTGCCCGCTAGCCGAGTTGCTGGGCGATGAGACGACCTCCACCCCGGAATGGCTTTCCATCCGCCGGCTGCTGCATGGGCGCGAGCCGGGGGAGATAGAACGGGCGTTGCGGGCGCTGGGCGAGCTGTTCGGCAATGCGCGCGGCAATGCGCCAGGGCTGCGCAACAGCCGTATTGCCTTCATCGGCCTGCGCGGGGCGGGTAAATCCACGCTTGGCCAGATGGTTGCGGCACGGCTTGGCTATCCGTTCGTGGAACTGCGCTCCGAGATCACCCGCCTGGCGGGCTGCGCGCCGGTGGAGATCCAGGCGCTCTACGGGTCCAATGCGTATCGCCGCTATGAGCGCCAGGCGCTGGAAGAATCGCTGCAGAACCACCAGGCCTGTGTAATCGCTACGGCGGGCGGGCTGGTTGGGGATACCTCGACCTTCGATCTGCTGCTGACCAACTGCCTGACTGTTTGGCTGCAGGCTACACCGGAGGACCATTTCACCCGCGTGCTGGCGCAGGGCGACATGCGCCAGCTGCCGGGCAACCGGAACGGGGTGGACGATATCCGCCTGACGCTGGAAAGCCGGGCGGGATTCTATGCGAAGGCGGATCTGACCTTCAATACCAGCGGCAAGACGCTGGATGAGGCGTTCACCGGGTTGATGGGGTTGCTGCGCGAGCGCGCCCCCCTGGCAGAGGCCGTGTAAGGACCGGGCGGCGTTTGCAATGCAAAGCCAGCCTAACCCGTTTTTCGACCCGGACTGGCAAGCGGCGCTGAAGCACGCCACGGCCCGCCAGCTTGCGGCCCGGCAGGCGGCGGAAGCGGAGGCGCAAGCCGGAATCGGCAGTGCCGCGCACCGCGCCGCCTTGGTGCATCTGGATGAAATGACCGCGGCGCTGCGGGTTGTGGCGCGCACGCGCTTTGCCACCATCGCTGATTATGCCGCCTGGCGTTTCGCTGGCCTGCCACCCGCGAAGGACGGGTTTGCCGTGCTGCCGGAGCTGGACGCCTTCCCCAGCATGGCATCCGTGGACGAGACGTTTGAGCGCCTGCGCCGCCAGCGCCTAGAGGGCGGGGATGTGAGCTCGGTTCTGCTGCGCGATGCGCAGCCGCCAGGGCTGGCGGCCTTTGCCGACCCGGTGGCAATGGTGGCGAGCTGGCGGCAATTCGGCTCCGGCGGGCCGGAGGCGCTGGTATCCGCCTGCGAGGCGGAGGGGAACATCCATATCTGCATCGCGCATCGCTGGGGCGGAATCGGGCCGGAATCGAATTTGCGCTATCTGCATGCCTCCAGCCTGCTGGCGCAGGAGACGATCATGCTGCGCCTTCCGGGGGCGGAGATATTGTTCGAGGATGACGGATTCCGCATGGCGGCGAACCGGGAGATGCTGCGGGCGGCCAACCAGATCGCCGCGCGGCTGGTGCTGTACCGGCATTTGCTGCCCGGCAGCGGCCAGCGGGAGGAATTCGCGCGGGTGACGCTGGTTTGGAATGGCGCGCGCTTCATCGAGCCGGATTGGGAAGCGGAGATTTACGGCGCACTGCCTTTGGCTTTGCGGGCGGCGACGGTGAGGGCCTGACCGGCAAAGCCCCGCTTCCTGCAACGGGGCTTCGCCAACTGTCCTTAACCCGGCACGATATCCTGTACCGTGCGCGCGAAATGCGCGATGGTTTCGGGAGAGAGATTCAAGGTCTGCTGCACCATCGCGCTTGGTGTATGGGCAAGCCAGTTCATCAGCGTGATTTCAGCGTATTTGTCGGACTTGAAAACCTCCAGGAAGACGAGATCGTCATTGCCGGTGTTCTCGATGTAATGGCCGAAATTCTTTTTCACGTAGCCGACATCGCCGGGTTTGAAATCGGCGGTGATGGCTTGCGGCCCGATATTGAACACCGTCATCCGGCCGCTGCCCTTGATGTAATATTGCCACTCATCGGCCGTGGGGTGCCAATGCATCGCCCGCATGCCGCCTGGCTTCACCGTCACCAGCGCCGCCGCGACCGTGACGGCGGCCTTGAAATTGGTGCTGTCGGCAATCTGCACCGTGCCGCTTCTGGTCTGCTGGTTCGGCTTCATCGAGGACAGGCGGAAGACGAATGGATTGGGCGGCGCGCCGGCTTCCGGCGTGACCTCGCTGACATCATTGGCCAGCGGGCCTGGCTCCTGCCCTTGGAAAATCCAGCGCTGGCGCAAGGGAATATTCGCGAAGGCCGATTGCGGCACGCCGAAATTCTTGGCTAGCACCTCCGGCGGCGTATGGGCCAGCCAATCGGTCACCAGCAGCGTGTTGTCCTCCGAGGAGGCGCCATTATCGAAGCACAGCACGAACTCGCAGCCATCCGGGCCAAGCCCCTGCAAGGAATGCGGAATGCCGGCCGGGAAATACCAGAGATCGCCCGCCTGCACATCGTCGACAAAGGCGTGGCCATTCTGGTCGACGACGGTGACACGGCATGTGCCGTAGGTCATGATCGCCCATTCCGCCTGCTGGTGCCAATGAAGTTCACGAATACCGCCCGGCCCGAGGCGCATATTCACCCCGGCGATGTCCACCGAGATCGGAAATTGCGAGGTGGTTACCTGGCGGGCCCAGCCGCCATCCTGCACGCGCTTGGGGGCAAGATTGAAGGAGGACCAGAACATCGGCATGCCGCCGACATCGGTGGGTGGCGGATTGATGAAGGACGGCATCTGGTCGGCCATTGCCGGGTTTTGCGGGCCGGGGTCGAGGAAGGCCTTGGGGTTGGTGACATTCATTTGGCCTTCCGGCGGTATGTCGGGGTTGCCGAACACGCCCGCGGCATGGGCCGCCGCCGTTGCGGTCACGGCGCCGCCGGCCGCCCCCGCCGCCAGAATCTTCCGCCTTGAAAACTTGGACATATGCATATGCTCCTGGATCAAGCCTTGTCGCGACTTGTTTGGCGCGATGTGCCGCGCTGCCAAAATATAGCCGCGAAACCCCGCACCGAGACAAGAGCAAGGACCCGGACACGCCATATTGACCCGGCACGCCAGCGCGGTTGATGCTGGGCTGGATGACCGCCGCCCCTGCCCTTCCCAAAATCTATCTCGCCGGGCCGGATGTGTTCCTGCCCAACGCGGCGGCACAGGCGCAGGCCAAGCGCGAAGTTTGTGCCAGGTTCAGGCTGCATGGCATCGCGCCCTTCAACCCGGGGCTGGACACGAACCGCCCCGCAGATGCGCTATGGCGGGCGATTTACGAGGATGACCTGGGGATGATGCGCGGCAGCGATGCGGTCATCGCCAATCTCACGCCGTTCCGGGGCGCTTCGGCAGATGCGGGGACGCTGGTGGAGCTGGGCTGGTTTTTGGGCCAGGGCAAGCCGGTGTTCGGCTATTCCAACAGCGCTGTGGCGTTCGCGGAACGCTCCCGCCAGCAAGCAAGGCTAGCGGGAGAGCCGCTGGCGGGGCTGGCCATCGAGGATTTCGGGCTGGCGGATAATCTGATGGTTCAGGGTAGCCTGACGCTGCCCCTCACTTTGCCGCCGGACAGCATCTCCCGCCCGTTCAAGTCGCTGGAGATGTTCCGGCTTTGCGTGGAAGCGGCGGCCGGATGGTTCGACGAAAATCCATTAGGCTGAGCCGGATAATGGTGTTTTTCGAGCACTGGAGCGAAGCGTACGTTGAGTACGTGAGCACCAGCGCGCAGAAAAGCGCCGCTAGGCGTCCAGCCTAACGGGTTTTAAGGGTTCAGGCGGTAGCCCCCGCCATCGGTGAGGAGAATACGGGCGTTCTGCGGGTCCGCCTCGATCTTCTGGCGCAGCCGGTAGACATGGGTTTCCAGCGTATGGGTGGAGACGGCCTTGTTATAGCCCCACACCACCTCCAGCAGGGTCTGCCGCGGCACGGCCTTGCCCGCGCGGTAGAGATATTTGAGAATCGCGGCCTCCTTGTCGGTCAGCCGGATCTTGCCCCCCTTGGGGTCCAGAAGCTGGCGGACCGATGGGCGGAACTGGTAGGGACCGATCTTGATCTCGGCATCCTCGGAGCTTTCGAAGCTGCGCAGATGCGCGCGCAGCCGGGCCAGCAGCTCGTTCAGCCGGAAGGGCTTGGCGAGATAGTCATTGGCGCCGGAATCAAGACCGCGGACCACATCCGCCTCCTCCGCCGAGGCGGTGAGCATGATGATCGGCGCCTTGATGCCGCGCTCGCGCAAAATCCGGCAGAAATCCCGGCCATCGCCATCCGGCAGGCCGACATCGAGCAGCAGCGCCTCGTAGCGCTTGCCGCCGTTCAGCTTTATCTCCGCCTCCGCCAGTGTGGACGCCTCCTCCGGGGCGAATTCTCCATTCACCCCGAGCTGCTCCAGCAGCGCGCCACGAAGGGCATTATCGTCATCCACAATAAGAATCGGACGTGGATCGGCCATCATGCACTCCTTACCGATTGGCTAAACCTTAACGCGCTTTAGGTGCGGTGTCAGCCTCTCTGGCCAGAAGCCTCCGCTGTCACTATTTTACAAGGATGATACCCCCCGCGACACCCTTCCAGAATCCGCTCGGCACGCCCCGCACCAGGGCCGTGCATCGCGCCATCGCCGATGCAAGGCGCGGCGTGCCGGTGGTGCTGGCCGCCCGCAAGCCATTGATTCTGGCGCCCGCCGAAACGGTGGGGGCGGAGGGGTTGCGGCTGATCGACGTGCTTTCGACCGGCACGGCCTCGCTGCTGCTGGCGCCCTCCCGCGCCGCGGCGGTGCTGAAGCATGACGTGCCGGAGAGCGCGCCCGCCATCGCCCTGAAGCTGGCGAGGCCGCTGATCGACGCGCAGACGCTGAAGCGCGCCGCCGACCCGACGATGGAGCAGATTCTTCCCAGTTTCGAGACAGCCGAACCGCCTGAGGAGGCGCAGGCGGCCCTGGCGCTGGGCAAGCTGGCCAGGCTGCTGCCCGCCATGGTGGCCGCCCCGGTGCGCCCCGGCTGGGCGACGCGGCGGGAGGGGGCTGATCTGCTGACCGTGCCCGCCGCCGATCTGCTGGCCTATCCGCTGGAGCTGGCCTCGACGCTGATGAAGGTGGCGGAAGTCTCGGTGCCGCTGGATTCGGCGCGGGATGCGCGGCTGGTCGCCTTCCGGGCGCTGGACCAGGGGATCGAGCATATGGCGATTCTGGTGGGGCACCCCGAGACGCAGGAGGCACCCCTGGTGCGGCTGCATTCGGAATGTTTCACCGGCGACCTCTTGGGCAGTTTGCGGTGCGATTGCGGGCCGCAATTGCAAGGCGCCATCGCGCGCATGGGCCGGGAGGGCGATGGCGCGGTGCTGTATCTGGCGCAGGAGGGGCGCGGGATTGGCCTGATCAACAAGCTGCGCGCCTATACGCTGCAGGACCAGGGGCTGGACACGCTGGACGCCAACCGCGCGCTGGGCTGGCAGGCGGATGAACGCAATTTCCACATCGCCGCCGCCATGCTGGAGGCGCTGGGGATCAAGCATATCCGGCTGCTGACCAATAATCCCGAGAAAATGGCGAGTTTGGCCGCTTGCGGGATCGATATCATGGAGCGGGTGCCGCACCAGTTCGACCCGAACGGGGTGAATGATTCCTATCTGGAGACGAAGGCGAAGCGCTTCGGGCACCTGCTTGGTTGAATTTCTGCTCCGGGATGATGCGCTTTGCGGCGCCGGGCTGATTTTGCGCGCCGCGCATGGGCGGGGCGGCATCACCACCCAGAAACGCGAGGGCGATGGCGCCACGCCGGCGGGGCTGCTGCGGCTGGTGCGTGTACTCTACCGGGCGGACAGGCTGGCCCCGCCGCGCTGCGCGGTACCCGTGGAGCCGCTCTCCCCCAGCGATGGCTGGTGCGATGATGCGGCGGATGCCGCCTATAACAAGCAAGTCCGCCTGCCCTGCCCGGCCAGCCATGAAGAGCTTTGGCGGGCGGATGGAGTGTACGACATTATCGGCGTGCTGGACTGGAATCTGGCCCCGATTATGCCGGGGCACGGCTCGGCCATCTTCTTTCACGTTGCCACGCCTGACTATGCCCTCACGGCGGGCTGTGTGGCGCTGAGCCTGCCGGATATGCGCGCGGCGCTGGCGGCGGGGTTAAGCGCGATACGGGTACCGGCTGGCTAATAGCGGGAATAGCCGCGCTGGCCGCCCCGGCTTGGCTGCACCAGGAACACGAAGATGGCGATGCTCACCCCCAGCCAGATCAGGCCGGAGACAAGGGAAATCGCGAACAGACCCGGCGCCGGATTATGCCTCATGGCCGCGTGTAATCCGCCACGAAATCCCGACAGAAGAATTTCTCCGCCGATCCACCATCCGGAATGGCCGGCATCGTGCAGGCGCCTCACCTGCACGGCATAGATGGGGATGATGGTGCCCAGAACGGCAATTCCGAAGATCAGGCTGATCAGGAGCACCACGATCGCCCCGGCGGCATGCTGACGCAGCAGCATAAGGCCGGAGAGGAGAGAACCGGCGAAAATCGCGATCAAAATCACATCCCACAGCCAAAACCACCAAAACTCCGCCCGGCCCGCCCTGCCGGAGAAATTGAAATAGTTCCGGTACCCCGCCTCCACCGCGTCGCTGAAACTCATGGTCGCCCCGTTTCATTTCTGCTCCGCAAGATATTCGGCCAAAAACCGGCCCCGCACAAGACAAGGCAGTCCCTGCAAAACCCTTATCGACGTACCCCCCCGAATTGCCGTAAAGACCCGCCATGACCGGCACACCTCTCGAGCTTATTCGTAATTTCTCCATCATCGCCCATATCGACCACGGCAAATCCACCCTGGCTGACCGGCTGATCCAGCATTGCGGCGGGCTGACGGCGCGCGAGATGACCGAGCAGGTGCTCGATAACATGGACATCGAGAAGGAGCGCGGCATCACCATCAAGGCGCAGACCGTGCGGCTGGAATACCCGGCCCAGGACGGCGAGACCTATGTGTTGAACCTGATGGACACGCCCGGCCATGTGGACTTTGCCTATGAGGTAAGCCGCTCCCTGGCCGCCTGCGAGGGCTCGCTGCTGGTGGTGGATGCCTCCCAGGGCGTGGAAGCGCAGACGCTGGCGAATGTGTACCAGGCGATCGACGCGCATCATGAGATTGTGCCGGTCCTCAACAAGATCGATTTGCCGGCGGCGGATGTGCCGCGGGTGAAGCAGCAGATTGAGGATGTGATCGGCATCGACGCCTCGGATGCCGTGGAGATTTCCGCCAAGACGGGGCTGAACATTGAGGGCGTGCTGGAAGCGCTGGTGACCCGCCTGCCCCCGCCGAAGGGCGATGAGAATGCCGAGCTGCAGGCGCTGCTGGTGGATAGCTGGTACGACCAGTATCTGGGCGTGGTGATTCTGGTGCGCATCAAGAATGGCGTGCTGAAAAAGGGCCAGAAGATCCGCATGATGTCCTCAGGCGCGGTGCACCCGGTGGAGCAGCTGGGCGTGTTCACGCCCAAGATGCGCCCGGTGGACGAGCTGGGGCCGGGCGAGATGGGCTATATCACCGCCGCCATCAAGACCGTGGCGGATTGCAATGTGGGCGACACCATCACCGACGACCGGCGCCCGGCGCAGGCCCCCCTGCCCGGCTTCAAGCCCTCCATCCCCGTGGTGTGGTGCGGGCTGTTTCCGGTGGATGCGGATGATTTCGAGAAGCTGCGCGATAGCCTGGCCAAGCTGCGGCTGAACGATGCCAGCTTCCATTATGAGGCCGAGACATCCGCGGCTTTGGGCTTTGGCTTCCGCTGCGGGTTTCTGGGGCTGCTGCATCTGGAGATCATCCAGGAGCGGCTCTCCCGCGAGTTCGACCTCAACCTGATCGCGACCGCGCCCTCCGTTGTGTACCATGTGTACAAGACCAACGGCGAGATGGAGCCGCTGCACAACCCGGCGGACATGCCGGACGGCTCGATCATCGACCATATCGAGGAGCCCTGGATCAAGGCGACCATCATGGTACCGGATGATTATCTGGGGTCCATCCTCACACTCTGCTCCGAGCGGCGCGGCCAGCAGGTGGACCTGACTTATGTCGGCAACCGCGCCATGGCGGTATACCGGCTGCCGCTGAACGAGGTGGTGTTCGATTTCTACGACCGGCTGAAATCGGTGAGCCGCGGCTATGCCAGCTTCGATTACCAGATCGAGGATTATGCCGAGGCGGATCTGGTGAAGATCTCCATTCTGGTGAATGCCGAGCCGGTGGATGCGCTGTCCTTCATCGCGCATCGCAGCCAGGCGGAGACGCGCGGGCGCTCTATCTGCGGCAAGCTGAAGGAGCTGATCCCCAAGCAGCTGTTCAAGATCGCCATCCAGGCGGCCATTGGCGGGCGGGTGATCGCGCGTGAGACGATTTCCGCCCTGTCCAAGGACGTGACGGCAAAATGCTATGGCGGTGACATCAGCCGCAAGCGCAAGCTGCTGGAGAAGCAGAAAGAGGGCAAGAAACGCATGCGCCAGTTCGGGAAGGTGGAAATTCCGCAAAGCGCCTTCCTGGCCGCGCTGAAGATGGATGCCTGAAACTAACCTTATCAATGAGTTAGGCGGCACTTTGGGCTTTAAGGCGCTGCGTGAACGGTTAGCCTTAAAGGCCCGGCACGCCGGGGCGGCGGCTTTTTTCCGCCTATGACGGGGCAGAGGCTTGGCAGGACAAAACTCTTTCGCTAGAGAGTGCCCCCACGCCGGATGGAGAGATGGCCGAGCGGCTTAAGGCGCACGCTTGGAAAGCGTGTGTGCGTTAATAGCGTACCCAGGGTTCGAATCCCTGTCTCTCCGCCACCTTCCGCACTCAATGTGTTGTTTTAAAACAAAAACATGATCGGCAGGCTTTCTGAACCGACACTTTTACCTACACTTTGTACAACGCTAGGTCAGCGACGCCTCCAGGAAGGCCGCCAGTCCGCTGCCCGCCCGAAGCGCCTCCCTCTCCACACGCACGCGCGACGCAGAACGGCGGGAGGCTTGGCGAGTACACCGCGCCTAAGTGCGTCACACCTCCAAAGTGCGTCAGACAGCGTTTTCTGTCCCCCAACGTGCCACCTCGTTCCCTGGCGTCTTACTCCCCGAAATGCCGGGTGACGCATATGACGGACCTGACGCTTTTCCTTATAGAGTAGTATTTTTCCCCTTATTTATATGTTTAATACTATGAGTTATATGTGTCATAACGTCATAAATGGCGGCTTTCTGCCGTGTTCAGAAGTGACGCATCGAATGACGCAATGAAAGTGCGTCATATTGCCTCGCGGGGCACTGTGCTTCGCCCGGCAGACGTGGACGGCTCCTGCTAGCGTTCAATGGCTACCGGGAGAGCTGGGGGTGCACTGTATCGGAGAGTTGTGATGACCTTAGGACGCCGATCCCCAGGCCAACACGCCAGCTGGTGAGCAGATGTTGGTCAAGACCCAGAGACAGTCTCATGGGAGCCCAAGGGACAGAAGCTGGCGCAAAGGCCAGACTGGAGCCAGCTGCCATGTCCTCCGACAAACAGTGCCCAAGAATGCCAAACTAGGCATAGTAAGGGCGGCTCTTTCTTTCCGCGGTAGAGCAGCCCGGTAGCTCGTCAAACTCGTAACCTGAAGACCGCACGTTCAAATTGCGCCTCGTAAGCAGAAAATTTTAATATTATCAATACTTTAGTGCAAAGAGCGCCGCAGCTTATGTACCTCTGCACCAAGCAATGAAAGCAACACGAAAGCGCCAGACATAGAAATCTGGCGTAGTGCTTACCTTCAGCGTCACTCGGCCGAGCGCGGCAAGCCCTATCGGGACACCTGGAATGCTAGGAAAATCCGCTAGAGAACACGCAATGAAAAAGCCTGCCGAAAGCGAGTATTGCCGATTGCCCGCTGCACGACATGAGACACAATTGGGCAAGGCGGATCGCCTAGTTTGTGGCGTTGTCTACCTGCCCAAGCCATCGCTAACATTGCCCCGGTTGAGCCGGAAACACCACTATGACAGGCGGTTGGGAGTGAGTGCTGGCCAAAAACTAACGTCCGTTACGTTATCGGAGAGTACGTTTGCCCCGTCTGTCTGTATTTCTTGTCTCAGGTGAGTCGCACAAAAGCTACATGAGTTGGGTAACAATCTGTAGTACTGTTCAAGGGTAGCTTGCTATGAATCAACTCTACCATCATAATTGGACAAAATATGACGAGCGTATAGCGAGATCAAGAGTAGCTTATATTCGGAGCAAGGCGTATGAATATCGTTCCGGTCAAGCGTCGACCACGGCCACGCATGAGGCGGACGGTAGGTTCCGCCATTCAAATCGTTTCTATTCGAATATTGGAGCTTTTTGGAAAGCTTAATTACCCCAATATTCCGATATATAAATTAGGAGAACCAGAAGGTCGTATCGCAGTTTTATATGGCGATAATGGTACCGGAAAAACTACCATCCTTCGGCTTGTTTATGCATGCCTTTCTCCACAGAGAAACTATGGCTTAAGAACATTACTCGGCAAGACACCTTTTTCAGAACTTACTATCAAGTTTTCAGACGAAACTTCTATAACGGTCAAAAAGCAACGACTTATTGGCGGTTATGTATTCACAATTAATGGGAACTCTGGAGAACAAAAGTTTATCATCGAAGCAGATGTAAATGGTACGGTGAGAGACCAAGAAAGCATTGATCCCCTGGAAAGAGCATTAAGGCGATTGGGATTCGACGTTTTGTTTGTTGACCACAACAGAGCAGTACAATCGACGTATACGTTCATATCTGAGTTGCCAAACTCTGACAGTCTTCAATGGTATTCGCATCAAGTTGTGGTAGGTAATGTACCACGAGATATCATTACCAAATCAGAACGACATTCAAAGGAGCTTGACCTACAGTTTCCGTTGCAAGAAGTTGTTGATGCTTTAGAAAATTGGATCAGGGGGCAAGCTTTCCAACAAGGAGCTGTCGGCGACGAAAGCGCATCAGGCGTTTACTTGGAAATTGCGAAGTCTATTAGCCGAGATCGGCGTAAAGCATCCAACATTTCTAGCCGACAAATCGTCGATGTTGTTGCGAAATTAAAGGAATTAAAGGAGACCACTGAATCTTTTATTAATCACGGCCTCCTTTCAAAATACCCTTTCGACGAATTGATTAGGATTTATAACGACGTTTCGAATACGAAGAAGCCCCAGATAGAATCTGTGCTAGCTCCATTCTTAAACTCCATTCAAAGGCGTATTAATGCTCTAGAAGATATCCACAAGATCATCCAAATCCTCGAAAACGAGTTTGTGAAGTATTTTCGTGATAAAAAAATATTGATACACATTCTTCACGGATTCAGAATTTTCGACGAAAAAGGCGAAATTAAACTAGATTACTTGTCATCTGGCGAGAGACAATTAATTTTTCTTCTTTGCTCAGCAGCAATTTCCAGAACTACAAAGAGCGTAATACTTATTGACGAACCAGAATTGTCTTTAAACTATAAATGGCAACGCCTTATAGCAGGCTCTCTAGCGAACATTTCGGCCGGAGGAGAAACTCAATACATTTTGGCCTCTCATTCAATTGAGATAATAACCCGTTACATAAACTCTTCATTCGAGCTCGTCGTACCAAATGCCGAAACGCACAATAGCTGAGTGGTTGACCGTTGCGAAAATATCGCGAGAAACTGGGCATCTTTTCTTTGAAGGAGCTAGTGATGCACGGGTAGTTCGTGACTTTTTTCAATATCCACCGAACGTCGACTTTAGAACTGCGGACGAAGTCGAAAGCGACGGAACGTCGGATCATCCTTTATGTGGAGGGCATAAACGACGGCTGATCGAACTCGCAGTTGCGTGTGCTGAAGGGAGCTCCTCAAATATATTGTGCTATGTCGATGGAGACTTCGCGGCACTAATTAGTCTCATCTATCGTCGGGGCAATATAATCGAAACAGGGTATGCAAACTTGCCTGTTTCGACTTTAACTTTTAGCTGGCTTCGTAGTTTCTTGTCAAAATCATATGGATTTATATTGGATCAGCCAACGTGGCAATTTATATGTGAGGCTCTTAGATATGCTTTTTTTGCCAGATTCGTTAACGCAACATCAGAGCGCTCGAATCACGCCCCCGCATTGTCTGATTTCATCTCTCTCAGACAAGGCAATCTTAATTTCGATAGAAAATCGTATCTGGTTCAGTATTTCCAAGTTCAACCCGGAAAAATAGAAGCCACCTCCACAAGCATAGAACAATTTTTACACGCAATAAAAAGGGACATTCGATATCTCGCGAATTCGAATGATGTCTTTGACATCGTATATAGCATTTTGCGAAAGATGAAAAAAATTGAAAGCTCCACTCCAAAAGACACTATCCGGCAAGCCTACTTCGGAGCATTCGATAACAATGTGTTCACTCAACAAAATTTCAAAGAAGTCCGCGACTGGATAGCTTTATATCCTTAATGAAAATCCCGGCTTTTCCCGATAATGCGCTCCCGTCGCGGATGCCCAGCGCGGCGTCCTGCGGGTGGAGCCACATCTGAACCATCTAATCCGGCGAGCCAGGCTGAGCGGTCGGCCAGACGCTCGACAGTAATGTGGATGACGCCCTCCTCGGAGCGCTGCAGGCGGCCCTCGGCAATCAGCAGCGTGGCGCCGATGATTTTGTTCCGCAGGCTTTGCACCAGCGAGGGCCAGATGATGAGATTGGCGATGCCGGTTTCATCCTCGATGGTGACGAACACCGTGCCCTTGGCGGTGCCGGGGCGCTGGCGGACGATGACCACGCCGCCGATGCGCAGTTTTGTCCCGTCCCGCGCCTGGGTAGCAGCGGCGCAGGAGATGGCCCCTGTGGTGGCGAGTTTATCGCGCAGCAGCGCGCAGGGATGCGCGCGCAGGGAGAGGCCGAGGCTCCGGTAATCCGCCACCACTTCCTCGCCGGCGCTCATCAGGGGTAGGTCTGGCTGTGTGGTTGCGCGCGGTGCCAGCAGCGAAGCGGGCGCTTGATGTGTCGCCACATGCCAAAGCGCCGGCCGGCGCTCCATGGCCAGGCTGCGCAGCGCATCCGCCCCCGCCAGCGCCTCCAATGCCGCTTTCGGCAAGCCCACGGCTTCCAGCTCCGCCATATCCGCAAAACCCGCACCGCGCACCCCGGCAAGCCTCTCCGCCCAGCCCTGCTGAAACCCGTCCACCAGCCGAAACCCCAGCCGCAAGGCTCCATCCTCGATTGTACAATCCCAGGAGCAGAAATTTACATCCACCGGGCGCACCTCCACCCCATGCTCGCGCGCATCGCGGATGATCTGCGCCGGGGCATAGAAGCCCATGGGCTGGGCGTTGAGCAGGGCGCAGGCGAAGGCCGCGGGGTGATGGCATTTCAGCCAGGCGGAGATGTAGACCAGCAAGGCAAAGCTGGCGGCATGACTCTCAGGAAAGCCATAGCTGCCAAACCCCTCAATCTGCCGGAAGCACGCCTCGGCGAAGCCTGGCTCATAGCCGCGCGCCACCATGCGCCCCACCATCATCTCCTTGAATTTCTGGATGGTGCCGACATTCCGGAAGGTGGCCATGGCCCGGCGCAGCCCGTTGGCTTCCTCGGCCGTAAACTTCGCCGCCACCATGGCGATCTTCATCGCTTGTTCCTGGAACAAAGGTACCCCCATGGTCTTGTGCAGTATCTCCGCCAGCTCATTGGGCAGGCCGCCGGCACGGGCCGGATAGGAAACCTGTTCCTTGCCCTGGCGGCGGCGCAGGTAAGGATGCACCATGTCACCCTGGATCGGCCCGGGCCGGACGATCGCCACTTCGATCACCAGATCATAGAATTTTTGCGGCTTCAGGCGCGGCAGCATGTTCATCTGCGCCCGGCTTTCCACCTGGAACACACCAATGGAATCGCCGCGGCTCAGCATGTCGTAAGTGGCCTTGTCCTCGCGCGGAATGCCGGCGAGGTCTTTTAGCCCAAGCAGCGCAAAGCATTTGCGGATGCAGGTGAGCATGCCCAGCGCCAGCACATCCACCTTCATCATTTTCAGCGCGTCGATGTCATCCTTGTCCCATTCAATGAAGCTGCGATCCTTCATGGCGGCGGGGCCGATGGGCACGCTCTCATCCAGCCGCCCGCGCGTGAGCACGAAGCCGCCGACATGCTGGGAGAGATGGCGCGGCAAACCGACCAATTCGCGGGCCAGCAGCACGGCGCGTTGCAGGCGCGGCTCGTTCGGGTCCAGCCCTGCCTCGCGCAGCGTGTCGGCGGACCATAGCTCATCGCCAGGGTTCCAGGTTTGAACGGCCATGATGGAGGCGGTGGCCTCCGGCAGGCTGAGCACTTTTGCCACCTCACGGATGGCGGATTTGGGCCGGTAATGAATCACCGTCGCGGCGATGGCGGCGCGGTGGCGGCCATAGCGCTCGTATAGATACTGGATCACCTCCTCGCGCCGTTCATGCTCGAAATCCACGTCGATGTCCGGCGGCTCGGAGCGCTCGGCGGAGACAAAGCGCTCGAACAGCAGATCGCTCTCGGCAGGGTCAACGGCGGTGACGCCAAGCACACAGCAGACGGCGGAATTCGCCGCCGAGCCGCGACCCTGGCAGAGAATGTTTCTACTCCGCGCATAGCGCACGATGTCATGCACGGTGAGGAAGTAGCGTGCATAGTCCAGCTGCGCGATGATGGCGCGTTCCTTTGCCAGCAGCGCCGCCACCTTCCCCGGCACGCCGCCCGGATAACGCCGCGCCGCGCCTTCGCGCACCAGATTGGCCAGATGCTTATCCGGAGTCAGGCCGGGCGGCACCGGCTCATCCGGATATTCGTAGGAGATTTCATCCAGCGAGAAGCTGACACGCTCCAATATCTCGCGCTGGCGGGCGATGGCCTCGGGATAGGCGCGGAACAGGCGCGCCATCTCGGCCGGGGATTTGAGATGGCGCTCGCCATGCGGCTCCAGGCGGAATCCGGCCTCCTCCAATGTGCAGCCATGGCGGATGCAGCGCATCACATCCTGGAGTTCCCGCGTCTCGGGTGCGTGGTAGAGCACGTCATTGGCCGCAACCAATTGGTGCCCGGCAAGCTGGTGCAGAGCGCGCAGCCGGGCGGCATCGTCCGGCGCATAGCGGCGCACCGCCGCCACATAGATTTCAGCGCCGCGCAGAAAGCCAGCGAAGCGCTCGTCCAGCACCGGTGGCGGCACGGCGATGAGCACCTGCCCCTCTGCATGCTCCCGCATATCCGCCCAGCGCAGCAGACATTCGCCCTTGGGCGCGCGGCTTTTGCCCAGGGAGAGCAGGCGCGTCAGCCGCCCCCAGGCGGCGCGGTCCGTGGGGTAGCAGATGATATCCGGCGCATCCGCCAGCTTCAGCCGCGCCCCCGCCAGCAGGCGCAGCCCTGTACCCTTGGCGGCCACATGCGCGCGCACCACGCCCGCCACAGTATTGCGGTCGGCGATGCCAATGGCCGTATGCCCCAGCGCATGCGCCGTTTCCACCAGGCTTTGCGGGTGCGACGCGCCTTCCAAAAACGAGAACGCGCTCTGGCACAGCAATTCCGCATACATCATGCGAACAGCCCGTGCAGATACCAGCGCGCGGCGGCCACGCCGTCATGCAGCCCGGCGCGGAACAGCCAGAACCGCGCGCCCTCAGAATCCTCCACCGCGTAATAGTCCCGTATCCTCTCCGCTTCCGGGCGGGTGGGATCGAACGGATGCGCCCACCAGTCCCGCGCGATACGCTCCGGCCCGGTGGCGTGGCGCAGGCGGTGGATGGTGCCGTTCCAGGTGAATTGCACGGGCGGATCATCCGGCACCGGGGCGATGGCGGTTATGGGCGCTGGCGGGGTGAGCAGGCGGATGGGGCGCGGATGCACCGGTTTTGCCCAGGGCGCGGGAAGCGTGGTCACGGGCACCCGGCGCGCGGTATATTCCGGGATATGCGTTTCCTGCGGTGCCACACGCCAGAACCGCACCGCCCCCAGCCGGTTGAGCAGCGTGTTCAGCGGCGCGGTATGGTCAGGGGAGGTGATTTCGATGTCCCGCTGGGTGAACGCCAAAGGCTCGGTGGCGGCGGCTTCCAGCGCCAGCGCCTCAATGCCAAAGCCGGGGTCAATGTCCGTGAGTTTCTCGATCAGCAATTTGGCGATTTGCGCTTCATCCCGGCATGGCGCGGCGAAGGCGAGGTGGCTCTGCGCGCAAACATGGTCGACGCGGTAAAAGCGCGCCGTGAGGGAAATGGCGCCGAGGCAGGCGGTTTCCAGCCGCATGCAGAGGCGCGCGGCCAGCCGGGCCAGCGCCGCCTGCAACTGCGCGGGGGCGAGCAGCGGTTCCAGGTGATGCTCTATTTCGCGCCATTCGGGCGGCGGCGTGATAAACCGGACCATTTCCGGCGCGTCGCCCAGCGCCTGGGCCAGGCGCAACGCCGTCTGTGCCCCGTATCCCGCCACCAGCCCCGCGCGCGGCAGGCGGGCGAGTTGTGCTACCGTGCGGACGCCGATCTTGCGGAGCTTGGCGGCAGCCTCTGGCGCCAGACGCAGCGCCGCCAGCGGCAACGCCACCACCTCGTCGCCGCCATACCGCGCCAGCCCCCAGGCGGCGGCCGGCGTCTCGGCGATGGCCATCTTCGCCCCAGGCAGATTTTCGGCCAGCCGGGCCTTCAGCCCAGCCTCGCCGCCAAACAGATGCGCGCAGCCGGTGATGTCCAGCATGAGTCCATCCGGCGGGTCCGGTGCCGTCAGCGGTGTGAAGGACTGGGCCCACAGCGCCAACGCCGGCAGGTCAGCCAGCCCGGCGCAGGCGAGGGAGAGCCAGCGGCGGCTGGGCATTCTCTTGCTCCTCCTTAAGCGGGAGCATGTACACCCCCGGCAGTGCGCCCTTGGCGTAGAGCAGTTCCGCCCGCAGCCGATTACCGGGGGCGGGAGAAACCAGCCAGCGTGAGGCAAAGGCCGTGGAATCCTGCGCCGTCTGTGCCGGGGCAAAGCGCAGCACCAGCCCCAGCGCGTTGCCCTGCCTGGCCGCCAGCGCCAGCCGCTTGGCGGCCAAGCGGCTTAGTCCACCACACTCCGCCACCCCGCCCATGCCACCGCGCAAGGCCGTCTCCAGCGTGCCTAAGCACTCCGCATCATCTTGCGCCTGTGCAAACAGACAGCGTGCCGGATCAAGCCCGGCCCAGGCTAAGCCCGGTGGATACCAATCTGGCACCGCACTCACCCACAGCACCGGCATGGCGGCAGGAAGCGCCGCCAGCACCCTCATTGCCAGCCCCGCATGCGCCGCCGTGCCCGCCGGGGCGCGCAGCTCATGCGCAATGCCGCCGCGCCACAAGAAGGCGGGCAGAGCGTCAGAGATGTGTGGGGTAGGCCGGAACATAACAGGAACATTTAATCCACAAACCGGCCGAAGAGTCGAGTCGGATTTCCCAACGGCAGAAAAAGAAGCGGGATTTGCCTCCTATCGGCACGGCTTATTGTTTGCCGGTCGATTTCTAAGGGGGGGGCCGATTCGGTGACAGATTACCTGACCAGCGCAGAGGTCGCGGAAAAGCTCGGCATCTCGGAGCGTACCCTGTCGCGGCTGCTCATTCAGACGCCGGGCCTGACGTATCTGAAAGTTGGGCGGGCTATCCGCTTCCGGCCGGCGGATATCCAAAGCCTGGAGGCAGCGCTACAGCGGGAGACGCCGGGCACCTATAGCCGAGGGCGCACCGTCACGGTCCATCGGGTGGGAAAAAGAGCGCGGGCGGCAGATGCTGTCTGGGAGGCGCTTGCTCAGCATCGTGCAGAAAAGCAGGCCGCAAAAGCAGCCAGGGAGGCTGGATGGGCCGCCAAACGAGCCGAAAAGGAAGCGCTGAAACAAGCCCGCGCCGATAAACGGCGCGAGCGTGAGGCAGCATGTGAGGATAAGGCGAAGAAGCTGGCTAAGGCGGGGTGAACACCTGCCCCGGCATCGGGGGCGCTTTGATGGGGTTGTGCCCGGTCTGGGCGGTGGGCATCTGCGGGCCGGGCGCTGCCGAACCTTGCCCGGTGACG
This sequence comes from uncultured Pseudomonadota bacterium, assembly GCA_963794625.1. Lineage (GTDB taxonomy): Bacteria > Pseudomonadota > Alphaproteobacteria > Acetobacterales > Acetobacteraceae > Acidocella. Next base: position 391,120 of record CAWCEU010000008.1, on the reverse strand, counting down.
ACAACATGGAGCGGATCGCCAGGCTTCCCGGTCGGCCCCACGGTCTGGCCGTACCGCCCATATTTCTTGAGAGCCACCTGATTGACCGGGTCTGGGTCAGGGTGGGTCATCATGTACTGAAGAACGGCAGCCACAGCCACGGGTATCATGGCCGACAGCAACCCCGTCCCGGCCGCGCCAGATGCGGCTGCTCCAGCGGCAGCGGCGGCGCCTTCTTCTCCACCCAGGAAGGAGGCATCCCCCGCCGCCTTTGCGGCCCCGCCAGACCCTTTCGGCAGGTCGTTGATGGCCTTCTCCCAGAAGTCGTCAGCGTCCTTCCCTGCGGCCGCCCACCGCCCGGCAACGAGCTTCCAGAGCGCCCATGATCCAGCGCCTGCGCCACCCACTATACCGGCATCCGTCGCCAGCGCCTGGGCGGGATGGTCCTTCATGGAATTGGCCCAGGCGTCGATGCCGTCCGTCATGGCCTTGAGCGATGAGACGGCCGGACCGATAAGGGGAGAACCCAGCTCCGTCATCAGGCCGGAAAAGGCGTTCTCGAACCCGGCCAGTGCAACGCCGGGGTCATCCTTCCGGTATCCGGCATTGGTGGTCGCCACAGAAGGAAGGTTGTTCACAGCGTCGGTCTGCCGATCCAGCGACATCTGGCTCAAGATATCCGTGATGGCGAGGCGCTGACCTGGAACAGTGCTGAACATCTGAGAAACGCCGCGGATAATCGCTTCACGGTCGCCCGGCTTAGCCTTCAGGATCGCCGGGACTAGCTTGTCATTGATCCACTGGAACGGGTTGCTGGCAATCTCGTCCTGGTCTTTCCAGCCTCCCGAATTGACATAGCCATAGCCCATCGCGCCGGGGTGGAAGTCCTTTATGTCCAGAAGGCCCGCGCTGGCGAACATCTGCGCTTGCTGCTTCGACATCTTGCCGCCGACGAGCTGGCGGCCGAACCCTTGCAGGCCGGTGCCCACACGCGACGGACCAAGCTCGTTCGAGAGCAGGAAGGCTTCGGTCAGCGCGTTTTCGTCCAGGCTCTTGAAGATCGGCCCGGCGTTCTGGGCAATCCTGAAGGCGTCTGACGGCTGGAACTTGCCACCCGTGGCGATGGAAACCTTCGTTGCCGCATCGACAAAATCCATGAGCGGCTTGATGTTCAGCGAGCCGTCTTTGTTCTTTGTCGTCAGCGTGCCTTTGATTTCGGCCGCTTTCACCAGATCGTAGAGATCGCCGCCCCCCGCATCATCGCCGATCTCATGCAGGGCAAACATGGATTGCGCGAGCTGCGGCGCAACCTCCATCGCCTCCTGGGCGTTCTTCGTCACCGTATAGGTGTCGTAGATCATCTGGAGAGCGCCGGGGAAGCTGACACCGGGTTGGGTCTGCTGGATTTTCTGCGCGGCATTGACCATCTGGTCGGCAACACTGGCCGGGACACCTTGGCCAATCAGGAGCGCGCGGGGCTTCTGGATCGCCTCGACATTGCTGCCAAGGCTAGTGGCGAATGCGGAGATGCCACCGGCCGCGATACCGCCCGCGAACATGGCGCCGTAGATGTCATGGCCGGAGATGCCGCGCGACTTAGAGAACGGTTCGCTCGGGGTCGGAAACGGGATTGGATCACGCTGCCCAGGCGTCCAGTTCGGAGGCACTGACAGGCCCGTTCCAGGCATCCTGGAATTATCCGGGCCAGGCAGCCTGGGGGTATTATCCGGCGGCAAATATCCACCACCCCCGCCCCCAGCGCCTCCTGGAGGCGGCGAAAAGGGCGCGGGAGCAATCCCGCCACCTGCGGCGCGCTGTATCCGCTCCGCCGCATCTGCGGCCCGGCCATAGGCGTTTGCGAGGTTACCGGCTGCGGTGGCGGCAGAGCGCGTTGAGGATGTGATGCCCCGCATGGCGCTGCTGATATTGTCCAGATACGACTGCACGCTGGAGACTTGTTCGGCCCATTGTGCGGTGATGCCGATGATGTCCTCGGAGAGCGTGATCCGCGCGCCAATCTCATATGCGTCGATCATGCCGCTGCATCCTCTTGGGGAGCCGCAGGCAACAGCTCAGCCACCGTGAGATAAGGAGCCAACACCGCTTCGTAGGCAGTCAAAGCGTTTTCCCATTCCTCAACCGGTAATCCCTGGACGGCCACCGTGGTCTGACGCAGATGGAGTTCAATGGCCTTATGGGCAGCATAGAGGCGCTTCAAGGCGCGCTTGGCAGAGGTATTAAGCCCCTTCCGACGCTCTAGGTTTACAGAAAGCACCTTTGATCTCCCCAAGATGGCGAATGTGGTTGTCATCAGTAGAGGTCGCCTTCTCCACGCATGATTGCGACCGTGCCCGTGCCGGTGGAAAGCAGAACGGCAACCTGAGTGGCGCTTGGCCCGCAGAACGTGGACATGCGCTCGTTGGGAGGCACCACGACCGGCGAATTTGCCGTGGCGGTGGGAGTGCCTTGCGCGACAGTGCCGGTGCCAAATTGGATATAAGCCAGCGCGCCCGTGTTATTCACAATCAGGACGGTGTCGCCGCCGCCCGCCAGGGGCGCGCTGGCACTTTCCGTGCTGGCGGAGATGGAGACGGAACCGGATGAAAGGAACGCTTGCAGCGTGGGCATGTCAGGCCGCCTCGATCAAGCGCGAGAGGTCGAGCAAAACCGAATTCCAAACACTCCGGCCGCGTTCGGCCAGCGAATAATGAATAACAGAGCCGGTCTGAACGATGATGGTCTGCACCTGCGGAGGGATCACCGCCTGCATGAGGCGATGGTTCTTCAGTGCCTCATTCAGATGCAGACTCGTTACGTTGGCGCCACGCATTGCAGTCATTACCTCATGCTTGGCAGCTTCATGCGTGGCCACGTACTGAAGAATCACCCGCCCCAGCTCATCACCCTCTTCGAGTACGGCAATGTAATTCTTGACCGCCGACCGGAGCCGCAGACGGTTCTGCTTCATCACCATCGCCGCCACCTTGCCTTCGGCCATAGTGACCTTTTGCTCAGCTAGGGCCAGGGCCTCCGACAAGGCGTCTGCTTCAAGCTGTGCAGCTTGCACAGCTTCATCGACAGCCTTCAGGCTCACTCCTGCCGGGTCGGCGTTGAGCAGGGCTTGCACGGCCTGCTTTCGGCTGGCCGCCGCTTCCTGCAAGCGAGCGTTCGCTTCCCCCAGCCTGCCGATGACCTCTGCACGTTTCACGACGGCAGATGCCAAGGCTTTCTCTGCTTGGGCAATGGCGGAGCTGACTTTGCCTTCAACCGTCACCGTGTCACTCATCTATTTTGCCTCTCTGCTCTGATTGTGATGATCGGCCATTTCTTTTGCCATTTTGGCGAGGCGTTGGTATTCAGCCTCAGACACGTCATTGCTTGGGCAATCGAAAATTTCTTGCCAACGCAGAATGCGCTTAATGCGCGCCGCGGCATCAATGGGAGGCTTTATGGCAATGCCAACGGCCTGATATTGATTCTGCAACTGCGCTTCTCGCGCCCTTTTTTCCATCTGGCGAGTGTGCTGCTCAATGGCTTGCTTTCTTTCAGCGGCGCTCAGACCACTTGCATTTGGGAGTTTGTACGGCATCTTCCAACCTCGCGATGGATCAGCTTTTGCCAGAACATCGCCTGTGACGAAACGAAAATCTCATCATCCGTTCTCATCTTCTAGATTGATGAATTCCCCGTGGAGTTTTTTTGCTTCGGGGCCATCCATGTTTATCCAGTCGCAGCACCATTCGCAGCGCCAACCTGAGTCCGTTTCTTGAAAAACCTGGCACTTGCAGTCCTGGCAGAAATCTCCTCGGCTTGGCCGATCTTCTGTTGGGGACCAGAAGCGGGGGCGGCTTCGCAATAGAATAGGCGGTTGGCGCTTTTTCCCTTTAATTGCCGGCTTAATTGTTGGCATGGGCGTAGGTTTCAACGACTTGTGGAGAAGCAGAGAGTTCCCCGATGATGGTGCGGCTAGTTGACGTGCCAGGAGGGTAATCAGGTCGTCGCGGTGAGTCTTGATTTCAGCCAGCAGGTTGTCCGGGAGCGATGCCACGCCGTCGGCGGCAAGGCTCAATCGAAGCACCACGCCGAATTGAGATGCCTTTTCAATCAAGCTATCTATTTCAGCCATCGTTCTTCTCCCAGCGCCGTTCCTTGGCCGTTCTTGCGCCTCGCCTCCAGCCAAGGCGTTCCATAATTGAAGCAATTCGGCGTTGCTCTGACGTACCAATCCTTGCGCGTTCAAGGTGCAGAGCTTCGACTGCCACCTCAGTAATCTTCACAAATCGCCGCTCACTCAGATAAGGTGCTATCAGCTCTTCCCAGGCATCGACATCGTAACGGCTTTCCTGTCTTGGCCGAATGTGTTCGGCCTCAAAATCCTTGTCTGGCCACCAATGATAGCCGCCATGGAACATCGCAACAGCTTCCGCGAATAGCTGCTCCCTGTCGCGTGCCAGCGCGTTTATGTCGATGGCCCCGACCTCGACAGGCCAGAACCGCCGGCCGCCCGTCTCGTCCCGTAAGAATGCCGCTTTATTGGTCGTGCCGATGAACATACATTGCCTCGGCTCGCAGACCTCATGCCTGCCGTAAGACGGCCTATAGACCTCTTCGACGCGTGAGATAAACGCTTTCAACAGCGCCGCCTCTGCTTTACTTATTGCGGCAAGCTCAGAAATTTCAATCAACCATTTTCCTCGAATGTGCTGGCTGACATCACGACCTCCATTCTGGAGATCCGGCAAACTGTCGGAAAAATATCTTGGGCCAACCAGCACTCGGCATATTGTTGACTTACCGGCTCCCTGAGACCCAATCAGGACAGGCATATGATCGAGCTTGCATCCGGGCTTGAAGATACGTGCCACCATGCCCACTAACATCATGACGCCGACCATCTGCGAGTACGGCGAATGCTCCGCGCCCAAATAGGCATTGAGCCAACCAGAAAGGCGCCTCTCGCCATCCCAGGTCAGACCATCCAGCCAATCCCTAACGGGGTGAAATCTGCACTCAGTGGCGCGGAGCTCAACGGCATCACAAACAACCTGCTTTGCTATCCGAGTAAAGCCATGCCGCTGTAGGGATTCCTGAATAGCAATGACGTGAATGTCCGTCAGGCGTTCGGGCTCGGAATATGGTTGAGGCTTATCCCAGGGTCGCGCTGGGAACGGCTGAAGCAGCACCGCAACGCGGGCCATCTCATCATATCCTAACAGGCCACGATAGCCCGCAACGCCCCGCAACCAGGTCAACACATTGCTGGTGGTAGGAAGTAGTTGGCCATTATCATTTGCAATGAGGTCAGGCGGTCGCCAATCAGGAACAACGCGCACTTCTCGACCATCATCAGGCATAAAAAACTCCAGATTAGTCTTGCGGAAATTTTCGGCACGGTGCTATCTGGACAGTGCTGGCAAGCACATCTTCGATAGTCAAAGGTAAACCCAAGCTCTACCGGGGCTTGGGTTTTTCTTATGCTGCCCTGAATTCAGCCGCCGGTAGAGTGGCTAGATAAGCATCCAAGGAATCGAAATCGATCAACAGATTCCGGCCAGCCTTCACGGCCTTTACGTACCCTGCACCCAACCACCGATACATAGTGGCTCGGGAAACACCACAATGCGCGCAGGCAGCGGGAAGTTTTCCATATCGACGGCTCATTGTGACATCTCCTGAAGTGCATTGAGATGACAACTCAATAACCTCATGCCTCCATGTCGAGTAAACAGTCTTTCTTGATTTATAATGACGTTTTGTCATTTTTTCTAACTAAATAGCAAAAAGGTGTTGCCGTACGGCAACACCCTGAGAGCCGATCACCTCCTCTGTCGAATGGATAATATGACCCGCTGGACCCGTGCGATGCGGCGCAAATAAGCCTCGCATCCCACTGCCTGAAGGTAATCCAGGTGCAAGGGGGAACGTAGGTTCTCCCTTGACCATTCTGACAGGATTACAAACGAAATCGCGCTGCGGAATTCGATCAAGCCAGCCCGCGCCGCCGCCATTGCTTCGAGTACAGAGGAGCCGCGCAGGAACAGGAGGCGTAATTCATAAAGCTTCGCGGTCATTTCAAGCTACCGCCGCAAACGCAACGCCTTCAAACGCTGACCCGTGCCATAGCAGCCCCCAGGTTAGGGAACTGCCGGCCGGAAGTGGCTCGCGAGGCGTACGCGACGGCCAGCCCTGTTCGGCCGCAAGCCGCTTGATCTGTATGGTGCCATGACCGACGCGACGGCAAATCTCGTTAATGCCCACCTCCGCGAACCACAACTCGCGGACAATCTCGATGGTCTGCTGCGTAGTGCTGAAAACACGCATCTCATAGCCCTCCATGCCGCAGGAAGGCTAGATTTTGAGACGATATGTGATATCGTTTATTGTGGGCTTTCGACACGGGGAACGCTCCTGTTTCGATGGTCCTTGGCGGGCAGGTGTTGCTGCACCTGCTCGCCTCCTTTGACTGCCAGGAAGGCGCCTGACTCGCACCGCCAGCATACCCGAGGGGCGCGCTTGGCAATCCAAAAATTTTTTGGGAGGGCGGCGCGGCGAAGCCGGAGGGTCAAATCCTCCAGCTTCCCTACCCCCTTCAACCCGAACCTGGCGGGGCTATGATGCCTCAGCTTTTAATCCTAGGCAGTGCATCGCCCACACCTCCATAAGTTTGCGGCGCTTTTCAAAATGATCTCCGCGCAGATATGCAGCCTCCACCTTGTCCCGGTTTCCATGCGCCAAGGCCGTCTCGCAAATCTCCCGGGGGTAATCCGTTTTTGCCGCAGCCCAATCGCGGAAACTGGACCGCATTCCATGCGGCGTGTATCCCTGCCCTCCTGCAACGCGCAGAGCCTTCGCTACGGCCACATCGCTCAACGGACGCCCCTCAACTCCACCTCGGAACACTAGCCCGCCAGCGGGCTTCTGCGCGTTGTCTGGCAGCATATTAGATTTCAACACGGCCACAGCAGCCGGAGACAACGGCACTCGATGCTCCTTTGACGCCTTCATACGCGCCGCCGGAACCGTCCAAACGGCTGCGTCCAGGTCGATTTCATCCCACGTCACCCCTCGGGCTTCACCGGACCGGGCGGCCGTCAGGATCGCAAAGCGCAGACAGGCGGCAGCCGCCCCCTGACTTTCCCCCAGCTTAGCCATAAGTGCCGGAAGAGTGTCATACGGCGCGGCGGCGTGATGCTTAACCGCTGCCTGCGGGGTCTTCTGTTCGCTGCGCGCTGTCAGCATATGTTGGAGACGGCCGTGCCAACGCGCCGGGTTATCGCCCATCTTTTCATTATGGGCGGCGGCATAGTTCAGGATATTCTCGATTTGCCCGCGCACACGACTGGCTGTTTCCGGTTTTTCGGTCCAGATCGGCTCCAGGATGGCTTTCACCTCTGCAACAGTCACGGATGAAACCGGCATATTTCCGATGACCGGATACGCATACGCTTCCAGGGTAGAGCGCCATTGGTCCGCGTGCTTGGCGTTCTTCCAGCCTACCCGCTTCGCCGCAATATATTGCTCCGCCACTTTCTTGAATGTCGCGCCGCGCAGGCTCTCACGTTCTGCCTTGGCCTGCTTCTTGGCTTCCAGGGGGTCTGTGCCCGCTGTTACTTTCCTTTTGGCCTCCAGCGCAGCCTCACGCGCCTCTGCCAACCCTACCGCCGGGTAGCCACCCAGACCAAGCCAGGTTGTTTTGCCGCCGTGCTTGTAGCGATACAGCCAGGACCGCGCCCCACTCTCCAGCACCTGAAGGTAGAGACCTGCGCCATCGCCATAGGTTCCCGCCTTAAGGCTCCTCACGGTTCGGTCAGTTAGCTTGCCCTTCGCCACACCCACACCCTTTACGCCTACACTCACACCTACACCATAAACCGGGATTTTTAGGTACGCAATGAGACGCACAGAGAATTAGATTTAAAAAATCCAGCTAAAATGCTAAAGAATGAAAACACCATGAGATGGCTGGAAACGTAGGTTCGGCGGACTGTCTCTCCGCCACTCAATCCTTCGAACATGCTTTTCGTCGATCATGGCTGCCTAAGGCTTGAAGATCCGGCATCGGAGCGGGCCTTGAAGCTAGAGTGGGGAGAATCTGCCCCGGGCAGCTTCTGGCTAGTTGGACGGACCCTGCAAGTCTTGCAGAGACAGCCCTGCCTTCTTGAAATTGCTCTCCACCGTGTCGGTCTCGGAGCGGACGCTGGCGTTGTAGTCGTCGGGCTTTATGCCGGCGGGAAGGTGCTGGCTTAGCACGAAGTCCGGGCGCGGGCGGGTATCGATGTACAAAGCGGCCTCGAAGGCCTCCTTCTCGCTCAGATGCGGATTGCCGAGAGGCATATTGCCTTTGACCCAGGTGGCGAGCGTAACCACGTTGGCCAGGCCCGCCCCCGCGTTGTAGCTGTTCGCGCCCCATACCGGCGGGAAGGCGGCTGGAACCCCCGCCCCTCCGGCGCCATGGCAGGCGGCGCAATTGGCGGCATAAATCTGTGCCCCGGCGGCGACATCGGCATGCGTGGCGGCTTTGAGCATGGCCGGATAGGGGCTAGGATTTTGGGCGGGCGGCGGGGCGTAGATTGCCTTGCCCCGGTCCAGCCAATGGATATAGGCCGCCATGTCGACAACCACCTGGCTATCGGTGCTGGGGCGGGTGCCGTTCATGCTGCGCATGAAGCAATTCGCTATACGGTCCTCAAGGGTGATGACGATATTTTCTCGCGCGGAGTAAGCGGGGAACTTGGTGGCGGTGCCGAGAAAATTCCCTGGATGATCGTTATTGCCGCCATCCGTGTGGCAGCTGTTGCACGTCAGCGAATTGCCGACATAGGCTTTCACCTCAGGATCGGCCGTTGTGTTCATGATCATATCATGGCCGCGCTGAATGGCCTGCCCGAGCGGTCCCGCTGGTAAACCTTCAAGGCTTGCCGCGCTGGCGGGTGCCGCGCCCGCAACCGAAAGAATGACGGCCACGACGAAGGTTTTGTTCATGTGGGCCTTCCTGATGATTATGATTATCCATGTCCGCATAGCATGGTTATGCGCCGCGCCCAAAAATCTTTCCCTGCCCGGCGAAGCGGCTGACCGGCGCCACCAGCTACTTGCGGCTTACGGCGTTTTGCTTGAACGGTTATAGCCGGGAAACAACCTGGACGGGACCGGCGGAACGAGCATGGCCAAGCTTACGGATTTTTCAGCCTGTGACCTGGCAGGGATGATCGCCAGCCGCGCCATTTCGGCGGAAGAGCTCATGCGAGAAACGCTCGAGCGGATCGAGCGGCTCAACCCGAGGGTCAATGCCATCGTGTCCCTGGTGCCGCGGGAAGACGCGCTGGCGCAAGCACGGGCGAGCGACCTTGCCATGGCCGAAAAAGGGCCCGCGGGGCCGCTGCACGGCATCCCCTTCGCGGTGAAGGACCTTGAGGAGACGGCGGGGCTGCTATCCACGCACGGCTCGCCGTTGTTCAAAGACAATATTCCCGCCGAGGACAGCCTGATGGTCTCGCGCCTGCGGGCGGCGGGGGCGCTGATCATCGGCAAGACCAATGTGCCGGAATTCGGCTTCGGCTCGCAGACCTACAATACGCTCTTCGGCACCACGCTGAATGCCTATGACCAGAGCCGCACAGCCGGCGGCAGCAGCGGCGGCGCGGCGGTGGCCTTGGCGCTGCGCATGCTGCCTTTGGCCGATGGCAGCGACCATGGGGGCTCGCTGCGCAACCCGGCGGCGTTCAACAATATCTACGGCTTCCGCCCCAGCCCGGGCCGGATTCCCGATCTGGAAGGGGACCGGTTCAGCCTGGGCATGCCGGTGCTGGGGCCGATGGCGCGCGGCATCGACGATCTGGCGCTGCTATTCTCCGTGCAGGCGGGGCCGGATGCGCGTGTACCCATTTCCTGCCCGGAGCCGGGGGCCAGCTTCGCGCGGGTGCAAACCGGGGCCGTGGCGGGTTTGCGGATCGGCTGGCTGGGCGATCTGGATGGCGAATTGCCGATGGAGGCCGGCATATTGGATCTATGCGAGGCGGGGCTCGGGGTGCTGGAAAGGCTGGGGGCCGTGGTGGCGCCGGCGAAACTCGGCTTTCCACAGGCGGCGATCTGGCAAAGCTGGCGCATGCTGCGGGCCTGGGGGGCGGCCTTCAAGCTGGGCGAGGCGTATCGCGACCCGGCCCTGCGCGCGCTTCTGAAGCCGGAGGCGCAATGGGAGGTGGAGCAGGGCCTGCCGCTCACCGGCCAGGAGGTGGCGGTACAGATCGAGCGGCGCAATGGCTGGCTGCGGCAGGCGCTTTGCCTCTTCGAGCGCTATGATGTTCTGGTGCTGCCCTCGGCGCAGGTGTTTCCCTTCGATTCGGCGCAGCACTGGCCGCGCGAGATCGCCGGCCGGACGATGGACAGCTATCACCGCTGGATGGAGGTGGTGACGCCCGCCACGCTGGCCGGCCTGCCCGCCCTCAGCGTGCCCGTGGGCTTTAACGCGGCCGGGTTACCGATGGGCATGCAGCTGATCGGCCCGCCGCGTGGCGATTTGGGGGTTCTCCAGCTGGCGAAGGCCTATGACGACGCCACGGGCTGGCCAGCGCGCAGGCCGCCGCCCCTGCTTGCCAGCGCGGGCTGAACGCCCCCGGTTGTTGTCATAGCGAATTGTCCGATGAGCCGGTTCGGCCCGGACGGGTTGCCCAAACGAAATACCAGAAAAGGGCTTGCGGCCGATCACCGCGTACGGAATCGCGGCGATGCTGGGCGCCGCTTTGGGCTGGGTTGTGGCAACATTGCCGTTTCCATTGCACCTAAACAGCGAGGGCGCGCCTGGCCATCTCTAACACGGCCCGCAAGCCTGACCGGCAACTTTAACAGCCCCTCACGGAATTCTGGATAAACGCCAGGCCGGCTGTGGACAGGCGGGCATGAACATCCCACCATGGGCCGCCGGCGGGATAACGTTCAGAATGATGCATATGAAAGATCAACGGCGCTGCGGGAAGGCGCCTGACAGGAGCGTAAACCGATGGCGGCCTTAGACGCCGCGCGGATTGCCGCGCGGCTGGACAGGCTGCCTTCCTGCTGGAGCATCTGGCGGCTTGTCCTGTTCATCTCGCTGGGTGGCGTGTTCGAGTTCTACAGCGTGTTTCTCACCGGCTATATCGCGCCGCGCATGGTGGCGGCGGGCATGTTCACGCCGGAGAGTCTTGGCCCGTTCGCCATCTTGCAGAATATCTCGGTCTCGGGGGCGGGTACCTTCGTGTTCTGCACCTTTGCCGGGCTGTGGGCGGGGGCGGCGCTGAGCGGCCCGCTGATCGATTGGTGCGGGCGGCGGCGCGTGTTTTTATGGGCGCTCGTCTGGTACGTGGCCTGCACCTTCGTCATGGGGTTTCAAGAGAGCGGCGCGGCGCTGAACGCCTGGCGCTTCATCGCCGGGGTGGGGTTCGGAGCGCAGCTTGTCACCATGGACGTTTATATCGCCGAGATCATGCCCGCCCCCGCGCGCGGCCGGGCCTTTGCCTTCAACCAGGCCATCACCTTCGGCATCGTGCCCGTGGCGGCGTTGCTGGCGTGGCTCACCGCGCCGTTGCAACTGGCGGGGCTGCCCGGCTGGCGGCTGGTGATGCTGCTGGGTACATCCGGCGTGCTGGCGGTGTGGCCGCTGGCGCGGCTGTTGCCGGAAAGCCCGCGCTGGCTGGCCCTGCGCGGCCGGCTGGACGAGGCCGAGGCGGTGACCGCGGCGCTGGAAGCGGCGGCGGCGCGCGAGACGGGCCGGGCCTTGCCGCCGCCTGCCCCGGCCCAGCCGGAGGCGGACGGGCCTGGATATTTCTGGGAGATGTTCACGCCGCGCTATGTGGAGCGCACGCTCATGCTCTGCCTCTTCAGCATGGCGCAGGTGGTGGGGTTTTACGGTTTCGCGGCCTGGGTGCCGGCGCTGTTGATCGGCCGTGGTGTAACCATCGTCGCCAGTTTCGAATATTCCTTCATCATCGCGCTGGCCAACCCATTCGGCCCGGCACTGGGCATGCTCATCGCCGACCGGCTGGAGCGCCGCACGCAGATCGTGCTGGGGCTGGTGCTGATGGCGTTGTTCATGGCGGCTTTTTCCATGGCCAGGGAACCGCTGCTGCTCATTCTCATCGGCGTGCTGTTCACGCTCTCGGCCAACATCATGTCCTATGCCTATCATAACTATCAGGCTGAGCTGTTTCCCACCCGCATCCGCGCCAGGGCCATCGGCTTCGCCTATTCCTGGAGCCGCCTGGCCGCGGCCTTCGCGGGGCTGGCGGTCGGGTATTTCCTGTATGCGGGCGGGGTGCCCGCGGTGGCGGTGTTCATCGGCGTGGCCATGGTGGTGGCGGTGATCATGATCAGCGTGTTCGGGCCGGACACCACCGCGCGCCCCCTGGAAGATATCAACCATTGAAGGAGGAGCCATGACGCGCCTGCTGGTGATCGAAGACGATGCGGAGATGCTTAGTTCCGTGCGCGCCACCCTGGCGGCTGAAGGTTACGAGGTGGAAACCGCAGCCGATGGCCGCACCGGGCTGATGCGCGCCGCCACCGAGGCGTTCGACGCCCTGGTGGTGGACCGCATGCTGCCGCTGCTGGATGGTTTGGGCATTGTATCGGCGTTGCGCTCCATGGGCATCAAGACCCCCGCGCTGTTCCTCACCGCGCTGGGCCGGGTGGATGAGCGCGTGGCTGGCCTGCGCGCGGGCGGGGATGATTATCTGGTGAAGCCCTTCTCGCATGAGGAGCTGGCCGCAAGGCTGGAAGTACTGCTGCGCCGCCAGCCCGGCCGCGATGTGCAAACCACCTTGCGGGTAAGCGGCCTGGAGTTGAACCGGCTGACCCGCTCCGCCACGCGCGGCGGGCGGAACATTCCACTGAAACCGCGCGAATTCCGCCTGCTGGAATACATGATGCTGAATGAGGGTAAGGTGCTGACGCGCGCCATGCTGCTGGAAGCCGTGTGGGATTTTCATTTCGACCCGCAGACCTCGGTGGTGGAATCCCATATCAGCCGCCTGCGGGGCAAGGTGGACCAGGGCTTTGCCGGGGAGCTGATCCATACCGTGCGGGGCGTGGGATATCGCCTGGCGGATGATACGCAGGGCTGAACGCGCCAGCGTTTTCCGCATGGCGAGCTTCCGGCTTGCCGTGCTGGGCACGCTGTTTTCCACCCTGGCCGCCGTGATCGCCTTCGCGCTGCTCTATGGCGCCAGCTTCCGCGCCACCCGCGCCACCTATATGCCGCAGGTGAACAGCACCCGCGCCGCCCTGCTGGCAAAGGCCGCCACGCCGCAAGCCCTGGCGGCGGAGGTGGCGCGCGAGGCCGCTGGCAATGGCCGGATGGTGTTCGCGCTTACCGATGCGGCGGGGCATCTGGTTGCGGGCAATATCGCCATGCCCTCCCCCGCCACGGGCTGGAGAGTGCTGACAAGCTGGACCGATCGTCTGCCCCGTGGCGTGGAGGCGATCGCGGGCAGCGGCACCCCGGCGCCAGGCGGAGGGATGCTGTTCATCGGCGTGGATGCCTCGCCCTTCGCGCGGCTGAATGGCGAGATCGCCTATATCTTCGCCGGCGTATTCGGGCTCACGCTCGGATTCGGCCTGCTTACCAGCCTGGTGATCGCGCTCTATAGCCGCCAGCGTGTGCAGGCGATCAGCCGTACCAGCCGTGAGATCATGGCGGGGGATCTCTCCCGCCGCGTGAAGCTCTATGGCACGGATGACGAGCTGGATGTGCTCACCGCCGAGGTGAACCAGATGCTCGCCACCGTGGAATCTCTGGTGCAGAACGCCCGGCATGTGACCAATGCCATCGCCCATGATCTGCGCTCGCCTCTGGCACGGCTTCGCAACCATCTGAGAACCGCCGAGCCCGGTGCCGCGGCGCTGGCGGAGGCCTTGTCCAGGACCGACGAGATTTTGAAAATCTTCAATGCCATGCTGCAGATCGCCGAGGTGGAAGCAGGGGCCGTGCGCGGGCGCTTCACCCGGGTCGATCTTTCCGCGCTGTGCGAGGATCTGGTGGAAACCTATGAAAGCGTGGCCGAGGATCGCGGCCAGCCTTTCGCCGCCGATATTCACCCCGGCCTGGCGGTGCTGGGCGATGCGGCGCTGCTGACGCAGATGATCGTGAACGGAATCGAGAATGCGCTGCGCCATTGCCCGCCCGGCACGCCGGTGCGGCTGACTGCCTCACGGCATGGCGAGATGGCGGAGATTTGCATCATCGATCGGGGATTTGGCGTTCAGGAATCGAAACGCGAAGCCGCTTTCGGGCATTTCGTGCGGCTTGACGAGGCGCGTGCGGGCCCCGGCACCGGGCTTGGCCTGGCGCTGGTGCGCGCCGTGACGGCGCTGCATGAGGGCGAGGCCATGCTGCTCGACAATGATCCCGGCCTGATCCTGCGCCTGCGCCTGCCAGCACTGGCGTGAGGCCGCGTGAAGCCCCGAATCATCAGCCCGGCACTGGCGCTTGCGGCTTTGGCTTTCTATAGCACTCGCACTGCGAAATTCTCCGGATCGAGGCGAAAACCGCCGCCATCCGCGCCGCTGGGACGAGGTTGAACCATGATGACGAATATTCCCCAAAGTGCCGCGGCACTGGGCAGTGCCTTCGTGCTCGGCACGATCATCGGCGCGGAGCGGCAATGGCGGCAACGCGCGGCGGGGCTGCGCACCACCGTTCTGGTGGCCCTGGGGGCGGCGGCCTTCGCCGATCTGGGCGTGCAGCTCGCGGGGCCGGAAGGGGCGACGCGCATTGTTGCCTATATCGTCTCCGGCATTGGCTTTCTGGGGGCGGGTGTGATCCTGAAGGATGGCACCAATATACGCGGGCTGAACACCGCCAGCACGCTCTGGTGCTCCGCCGCCGTGGGTGCCTTCTCGGGCTGCGGCTATGCGGCGGAGGCCGCGCTGCTCACCTTCTTCGTGCTGGCGGGCAACACGCTGCTGCGGCCGCTGGTGAATTACATCAACCGCCGCCCGGTGGATGCGCGGACGACGGAGGCGCAATACACAATCTACGCCACTTGCGAACCCGAAGATGTGCCCGATATCCGCGACCTGCTTTCCGACACTCTGGCGGCGGCGCATTATCCGGTGCGGGAGATCACAGTGCTGACCGATAGTGACGACCTCGTGGAACTTGGCGCGACTCTGGTGGCCTCCAGCGCCGCCGAGCACGAGCTTGATCATGTGGTGGAGGAGCTGGAAAAATCCCCGGCGGTAAAATCCGCGACCTGGACGGCCAGCGCCACGACATGATGCGGGCGGCCTGAAAAATTCAGCTCTGAAGCAGGCGGAAGGCGAAAAAGGCCAGCGCCAGGGCAGGACCGAAAGGCAGTGCCGCGCCCCTCTCCTGCCGGTTGCGCCAGATCAGCACGATTGCGAACAAGATCCCAGCCAGCCCGGCGGCCAGGATAACCCAAGGCAGCGCCGACAGCCCCAGCCAGGCCCCCGCCGCCGCGAGCAGCTTGGCATCGCCCTGACCCAGACCATGGCGGTGGCGCAGACGGAAATAAGCCGCATCCAGCAGCCGGAAACCGAGATAGCCAATGGCGGCGGCGGCGGCATGATCGTAAAGGGATTGCGGCTGTTCGATCCAGGTTACGGCCAGCCCCGCCAGTACGAGCGGCAGGGTGATCCAGTCCGGCAACAAGAATGTTTCGAAATCGATCCAGGCGGCGCAGAGCAATGCCCAGCCCAGCACAGCGCCAATCCAGGGTTGCCAGCCCCAGCCGCCAGCGGCGAGGCTGATGGCGGCAATGGCAAGTGCCGCCAGCTCAATGGCCGGATGGAACCAGCCGATGGGCGATGCGCAATAACGGCAATTGCCGCGCCGCCAGGCGAAGCTGAGCAGCGGCACGAGATCAAGTGGAGCAAGATCATGCCCGCAGCTATCGCATTGCGAACGCGCCAACGCCACGGGCCGGCCTTGCGGCCAGCGCCGCACCAGCACGCCAAGCCAGCTGCCGATGATGGGCGCCAGCAGAAGCAGCACCCAGCCCGGCGGAACCGGCACATCGCCGAAGGAAAAAATCGCTGCCCTACCCTTGTTGATTCGAAGGTTTCAGATAGCCGTCGGTCAGTGTTTTCAGGAAGGCGATGATGTCTTCTTCCTCCTGGTGGGTGAGTGCGGGCGCTTCGCCCAGATGCCGGTCGAAAGGCGGGTCGGACGTATCGATATTGTTCCAGTATTTCCTTGGCAGATCGTTGAATTTATCGACCGTTCCATCCGCCGCCTTGGGATAGATCTTGTCTGGGTTGGTGTCGCGGAAATTATAGAAATCCAGCACATCTTCAGGGAATGATACATGCCGTTATGGAAGAATACCTTGCGCGTGGCGGCATCGCGCAGCGTCGGTGTCAGGAACATGCCGCAAAATTGCGTCTGGCTTGCGAGATCGGTGCGGTAGGGGCCGCAAATGCCTACATCGAAATAGGCGGGGTTCTTGTTGACCGTGAGGTCCGGATTGCGCGGCACGCCCAGCGCTTCATATTGATGGTCGGTGAACAAAGGCGGCTGGCCATCCGGCGAAGGCTGGTCGAGATGGCAGGCGGCGCAATCACCCTTTTTGGGGTCGTTGAACAGGATATAGCCGCGCATCTCGGCGGAGGTCAGGCGTGCCTTGCCTTCCAGCCAGGCATCGTATTTGCTGGTGAAGGGATGGAAATCCTGCGCCTCGACCTGATAGCGGGCGACGGCGAACAGGGCCTCCGACACCAGCATGTCCGGTTCGTTCAGAATATTCGCGCCAAAGAGCTGGGTGAAACGATCCGCATAAGGTGCCGCGCGTAATTTCGCGGCCACACGATCGATGCTGCCGCCGTCGATTTCCAGCGGGCTGAGCATCGGGCCCATCGCCTGTTGCTGCAGCGTGTCCACGCGGCCATCCCAGAACAAGCCACCCTGGGGCACGATGTTGGCTGCGCTCTGCGTGGTGCTCTGCGCGGTTTTGGTGGCGCGGGGGGCGGTTGACGCCTTCGCCGCGAGCTGCGGCAGAGAGGGCATCACGTCATTATCGCCCGGCGGGATCCGGGCCGATGCTGAAATTCGGCTGGGTGATGAGATACATCAGCGAGGGCACGGCGCGAACGCCCTGACGGGTGAGGTCCGGGCCGCCCATCACGGCGGCGGCGTCCGCCGGCGGGCCGTAGAAATGCGCCGGACTATGGCAGGAGGAGCAGGACAGCTTGCCAGAGGAGGACAGGCTGGTGTCGTAGAAACATCTGCTTGCCCAGCTGCGCCATGGCCGAGAGCGGTTGCGCCTGCGGGCGCACCAGCGTGCACCGGAGCCGGGTTCTCGCCCTGAGCGAGCTCGAAGCTCGCTTCAGGGTTGGAAACCCAGTCCGCCGGCGGGAACCGGGCTACGCAGGATAAACACGGCGGCGACACAAACGCCAAGCGCGAGGATCAGCGCCAGACTTGAAACAACACGCATTGGCGTCTTCTAGTCTCGTCTCAGTGCGTTGGAGGCCACAACCTCACCGGTGCTGCCGTCCAGCATCAGCGGGCGGGCGCTTGCGGGTCGCGGAAGTCGAACATGCCCATGATCGATCCATTCGTGCGCATCGAACGCACCGCCGCCGAGGCGCTCGCCATTCAGCCAGTTATCCTCGATGAAGCTGACGACGGAAGCCTGTGTGATCAGGGTATGATCGACATAGTTCGGGCTTCGCCCAGGGAGAGATGACCAGGAAGGGCAGACGCGTGCCGGGGCCGCAGCGCCCGTTCACCGGCTGGCCCGGAAGACCTTCCGGCTGCGTGCCGGTGCCGCACACGCCGGGACCGTTCAGCTGGTCGGCCGTGGCGTTGAAGGAGGGGCTGGTCGGTCTTGGCGAAAGCATGGTCATACCAGCCGTCGGAGTCGTCATAGGTGACGATGATGGCGGTATTCTTCCATTCCGGCTGGCTGTTCGAGGAAGTTGATCAGCTTGACCACGCCAGCCTGCTCGTCCAGCGGGTCGGAATAGCCGGCATGGCCATCCTGGTAGGCCGGCAGCTTGATGTAGGAGACGGCCGGGAAGTTGCCCGCGCCGACGGCGGCGTAGAAATCACTGCAGGTCGTACTCGTGATTCGCCGGGATCGGCGGCGCCGTCATGGTCGTAGCTGTACCCGATATCCGTCAGCCCGGCGGGGCGCAGATGGTTCGGATTGGAGGTGGAGGCGTAATACTGGAACCAGTTATGATGCTGGATATAGTCCGCCACCGTCTGGCCCACGGTGGTGGACACGGTGCTGCGCGCGCAGCCGGTGGTGCCGTTGGCATTGGTGGTGTTCAGGTCGAAGCCGCCCATGAAGCCGCCCCAGGTGATACCGGCCGCGTTCAGCAGGTCACCGATATTCTTGCCGGTAAAGCTGACCTGGTCGGTCTTGCTGGAGCAGACATCGTAAGCGGGGTCGACGTCGTTGATCAAGGTAACGTCGGTCTGGCCGTTGATCGTGTTCTTCACATAATAGGAAGACTTGCTGCTGGCGACGAGGTCCACGCCATCGGTCTGGCCGGAGACGACCTCCAACGCACCCGGGGTCGAAGGACCGAAGGTGTTGGTGTAGGCATTGTCGTCCATCGCGAAATGCTGGGCGTAGTTCCACAGCGCGGTGACGGTGTTGCCGTCGTAATAGCCCATCACCTGGCCCGTGGTGCCAAACGCGCCAGCGCCGCCAGCGGAGTGCCATGCCGGTATATTTCGGAAACAGATCGGCCTTGCCGGCGTCATAAGCTTCCTGCTCGGCGGTGTAGGCGTGGTTCTGGTCGGCCGTGGCGGCCTGGGTGCGATCCAGGCGGAAGGGGTTGGCGGCATCCGGCGCCATTCGCGGTGTTGGTATAATTCGGGTTGTTGGTCAGCAGGTTGGCCGAGACCAGGGTGTTCGCCTGCGGCGTATGCGGCTGAGCGGTGAATTTCGGTTCACCGGACGGGTTGGCCGCCTGCGGGTAGGTGGCGAAATAATGATCGAAGGAGACGTTTTCATCATAGATGATGATGATGTGCTTGATCGGCGTGGCGGTTGGCAGGCGGTCCGCGGCGTCATGGGTCCAGGCAATGTCAGCCGGGGCTGTGGAGCCAGTCTTGCCCGGGTGATTGTCATGATCGTGCTCCTTGGCCTGCACGGCGGTGGCGGCAGCCAGCAGCGCCGCTGAGACGCAGACGGTCGCGCAAAGAAGGGTTTTGCGTAAGCTCATGTCACTTCACCTATGGAAGTTGGTTGTGGTTCGGCGGGACGTTTCTCTATGGCAAGGACGCCTTCTTGCGTGTGACGCAATTGTGATTTGTTACCTTCCGTTATGAAACAAATGGCACTTGGTACGCCGCTACCGCTGACATGATTCTGTCACTTGCCCCCTGCACCCTCTGCCGTGAAATAGCTGCCCATGGATACCATGCCGGCAGGTCTTGCCACAGTGGTTTACGCGCCGCCTCCGCTTGATGAAGAGCAGGCGCTGAATTTGCTTGCCGCCTCCGGAACCTGCGATGCGCTGGCCATCGAGCGGGCGCGTGCGGTTGCGCGGGAAACCTGCATTGGCGGCGCGCAGGCGCTGGTGCGGCTGGGGCTGGTGCCCGAGCGCGTGCTGGCCGAAAGCTGGGCGGCGATGCTGGGGCTGCGCCTCGCGGGGGCCGAGCGTTACCCAGATTCCCCCCTTCTGCCGGAACGCTTGCGCCCGCGCTTTCTGCGGGCCGCGCGCGTGCTGCCGCTTGAGATGACGAAGGACCGGCTGATCCTCGCCATGGCCGATCCGTTCGATAAATTCTCCCCGGCCGCCGTGGCCCTGGCCACGGGGCTGAAAATCGAGATCGAGGTGGCGGTGCCGATCGAGCTGGATGCGGCGCTCGAGCGGCTTTATCCGGAAGGCGAGGCGGAACCGCAAGCCGCCGGGGCGGAAGCCTCGGAGGATGACGCCGAGCGGCTGAAGGACCTGGCGAGCGAGGCGCCGGTGATCCGGCTCGTCAACCAGATCATCGGCCGGGCGGTGGAGAGCATGGCCTCGGATATCCACATAGAACCGTTCGAGGATCGCTTACGCATACGCTACCGCTACGATGGCGATTTGCAGGAGGCCGAGACCCAGCCCGCGCGGCTGGCGCCGGCGATCATTTCGCGGCTGAAAATTCTTGCCAAGCTGGACATCGCCGAGCGCCGCCTGCCGCAGGATGGGCGAATCCGCATCGCCGTGCGCGGGCAGGATGTGGTGTTCCGCATCGCCACCGCGCCCAGCCTGCATGGCGAGATCGTGGTGCTGCGCGTGCTGGACCGCAGCGCCGTCTCCTTCGATTTCTCGGCTCAGGGGCATGACGAGCAGGTGATCGCGCGGCTGCGCGCGGCGCTGGCGGCGCCGAATGGCATCATGCTCGTCACCGGCCCCACCGGCTCTGGCAAAACCACCACGCTTTATACCGCGCTGCTCTCGCTGAATGCCGAGGAAACCAAGATCATCACGGTCGAGGACCCGATCGAGTATCAGCTCACCGGCATCAACCAGATTCAGGTGAAGCCGCAGATCGGGCTGGGCTTCGCGCAATTGCTGCGCTCCATTGTGCGGCTTGATCCGAATGTGATCATGGTGGGCGAGATCCGCGATCTGGAGACCGCCGAGATCGCGGCGCGGGCGGCGCTGACCGGGCATCTGGTGCTCTCCACCCTGCACACCAACTCCGCCGCCGCCGCCATCACCCGCCTGCGGGACATGGGGCTGGAGGATTACCTGCTGGCCGCGGTGCTGCGCGGGGTGCTGGCGCAGCGGCTGGTGCGGCGGCTATGCGATGAATGCAAGCAGCCGGTGCCGGTGACAGACGCGCTGCGCGCCAAATACGATCTGCAAACCGGGACGATCTTCCGCGCCTGCGGCTGCGGCGCCTGCCGCAATACCGGCTATCGGGGGCGGCAGGCGATCGCGGAATTCCTGACACCGGACCCGGAGATCGAAAGGCTGCTTTTCGCCAAGGCCGACCAGGGTGAGATTGAGCGCGCCGCCATTGCGGGCGGGATGAAGACCATGTTCGTCACCGGCATGGAGGCGGTGGCGCGCGGGGAGACGACCATCGAGGAAATCGTGCGCGCCGTGCGGGCGGAGGAGTAATGCCGCGCTTCCGCTACCGGGCGCTGGGCGGCGGCGGGGAACTGCTGAAAGGGGAGAGCGAGGGCGCGAGCGCCGCGGAGATTGCCGCACGGCTGCAGAAGCGCGGCGCCATGGTGCTGGCCGTCTCCCCCGCCGGGTGCGGGCTCGGGCTGCTTTCGGCTGAGTTTGGCGGGGCGGGCGCGCTGCGCCGGGGCGAGATGGTGGAAATGACCCGTGAACTGGCCAGCCTGCTCGGCGCCGGGCAGGATCTGGACCGCGCCCTGCGGCTGATGGCGGAGGAAGCGCCGAATAAGCGCGTGGGTGCGGTGCTGGGCCGGGTGCGTGACGCGGTGCGCGATGGCGCGCCCCTCACCGCCGCCTTGCAGGCGGAGCCCAGGAGTTTTCCCAAGCTTTACACGGGGCTGGTGCGCGCGGGCGAGGCGGGGGGCGATCTGGCGGGCACGCTGGCAAGGCTGGCGGAGCTTTTGGAGCGCCAGCGCAGCCTCACCGCCAGCGTGCAATCGGCCATGGTTTATCCGGCCATCTTGCTGCTGGCGGCCACCGGCTCCATCGTGCTGCTGCTCACCCAGGTGCTGCCGCAATTCGTGCCGCTATTTGCCGAAAATGGCGTGGCGCTGCCCGCCTCCACCGCGTTTCTGCTGGCCCTGGGCAGCAATGTTTCGCAATACGGGCTTTATGCGCTGATTGCCCTGGCCATGCTGGCCCTGGCGGCGCGGGAGGCGCTGAAACGCCCCGCCTTGCGGCTGGCGGCCGACCGGCTGAAGCTGCGCCTGCCGCTGCTGGGCGGCATTGCGCGCGAAATTCTGGCGGCGCGCTTTGCCCGCACGCTCGGCATGCTGCTGGTGAACGGGGTGGCATTGCTGCCCGCTCTGGCCATCACGCAGGAGGTGCTGGGCAACCGCGCGGCGCAGAACGCGGTGCTGGCGGCCTCTGAAAGTGCAAAAGCCGGCCAGGGCATGAGCCGCGCCTTGCAGAAGGCCGGGCTGTTTCCCTCCCGCCTCGTGCATCTGCTGCGTTTGGGCGAGGAAACGGCGCAGCTCGGCCCGCTTTGCCTGCGTGCGGCCGAGATGTTCGAGGAACGCACGCGCCTCGCCTTGCAGCGGCTCGTGGCGCTGCTGGTGCCCGCCATCACCATTCTGATGGGCGCTGCGGTGGCGGGCATTGTCTCCTCCCTGCTGCTGGCGATGCTGAGCCTCAACAATGTCGCGCAATAGCGCCCAGGCCGGGTTCACGCTGCTGGAGATGATCGTGACCATCGCGGTGATGGGGCTGGTGCTGGCGATGGTGGCGGATTTCATGCAGCCGCGCAGCCATAGGCTGGAGACGGAGATTGCCGCCCGGCAGGTGGCGCAGGCCATGCGCGCGGCGCGCGGCCAGGCCATTGCGGATGGCGCGCCGGTGGCCTTCGCGCTGCCGCGCCTGCCCGCCTGGCTGGCGGTGAGCGTGCAGGCGCCGCCCGGCGGAATCACCTTCGCGCCGGATGGCAGCGACAGCGGCGGGCGGGTGCTGCTGGATGGGGATGGGCCGGAGTTCATCGTGAGTACGGATTGGCTGACGGGGCGGGTGGATGTTGTTACCCGCAACTAAGCCGCGCCAGGCGGGCTTCACGCTGCTGGAGGTGCTGGTGGCCTTCATCATCGCCGCGCTGGCCAGCATCATCCTGTACAAAGCGGGGTTCGATGGCGCGGCACAGAGTGCCACTGCCGCGCGCTATCAGGAGGCGGTGGTGCGGGCGCAGTCGCGCCTGGCTTCCATCGGCCCGCTCACCGCCCTGCAGCCGGAAACACTCAGCGGCGATGATGGCGGCGGGTTTCACTGGCGGGTTTCCATCGCCGCACTGCAATCCGGCGGCGGGCTGGGGCTGTACGCGGTGCGGGTGACGGAGAGCTTCGGCAACCGGCAGGTGACGCTGGCCACCGAAAAGCTGGGGCCGCCCAGCCAATGAGGGCGCGCGAGGCAGGCTATACGCTGCTGGAAATGCTGGTGGCGCTGGTGGTGTTCGGGCTGGTGATGGCGGGCATCGCGCAGAGCTTCCGCTTCGGCCTGGCCGCGTTCAGGCAAAGCGCACAACGCGGCGCGGTGCCGGAAGATTTCGCGGCGATGGATGGCGCGCTGACAGGCATCATCGCCGCCGCCCTGCCGGACAGCATGACAGGCCAGCCCAGCGGGCTCTCCTTCACCACCCGGCTGCCGCCGGGGGCGGGCATCGGCAAGGGGCTGGCGGATGCGGCGGTCGAAATGGCGCCGGGCGGCACGCTGGTGCTGCGCTACGCGCCGCACCCGCCGGGCCTGCCGCTCACCCCGCCCCCGCCGGCGCGGATGGAGCTTCTGGCCAGCGGCGTGGAAACACTCAGCCTTTCCTACCTCGCCGCCCGGCAAAACGGGCCGCCCGCCTGGTCCGGCACATGGTCCGGAAAGGGCTTGCCGCTGCTCATCAGGCTGCATCTGCGGCTGAACGGGATGGACTGGCCGGACCTCGTCATCGCGCCCGTTGCGGCCGGAGACTGACCCGAAAGCTTCATTGTTCATTCCTGTCACAAACCACTAACCACCCGCCATGAAGCTGTCATGGGTTTGCAAAGGCCTTCTGTGATGCTGGCAGAATTCATCGCCTGGTGGTCGGCCCAGATGCGCGCCCTGCTGCCAGGCCAGGCGCGCGGCGGAATAAGGCGGCCTGATGCGCTTATCATCGCCATCGACCAGCTCGGGGAGGATCAGCCCCAGGGCGCGCTGCTGCTGCGCCGGAATGGCCGGGAGAGCTGGCTGCGCCCCCTCACCCGCCAAAACGGTGCCATGCCGCCTTTGCCGGTTTTTCTGCATTTGCCCGAGGGCGTGGTGCTAAGCCGCGATGTGTCGCTGCCGCTCGCGGCGGGGCGGGATCTGCGCGCTGTTCTGGGCTTCGAGATGGACCGGCTGACCCCCTTCGGCGCCGAGGAGCTGTTCTGGGGCGTCTCCTCCATCACGCCCGACCGCGCGCGGGAGAGGCTGAGCCTGCGCCTCTCCATCGTGCCGCGGGCGGCGGTGGAGGCGCTGCTGGCGGGGCTGGCCAGGCTGAATCTCGTGCCGGATTTCATCGAAACGGCGGGCGGGCGGATCGCGCTTGGCGCGGCGCCGCAAGGCAGGCGGCTGCGCCCGCGCGATGGCTGGATAGGGCTGTGCGTGCTGCTGGCGCTGGGCTGCATCACCACCCCCTTTCTGCGCCAGCAGGCGGCGCTGAACGCGGCGGCGGCGGAAATTGCCGCCCGCGCCCCGGCGGCGCAGCGGGCAGAGACGTTGCGGCGGCAGCTTGCCATTGCGTCCTCCAGCCGCATGGCCATCGCCAAGGCCCGGCAAAGCGGCGACGCGCTGCAAGTGCTGGCCGCACTGACTGGCGCGCTACCGGATGGCACCTGGCTCAGCGATCTCTCGCTGAAGGGCGGGGATTTGAGCATGGATGGCGAATCAAATGACGCGGCGAAGCTGATCGCCCTGCTGGCCGCCGTGCCGGGCTTGAGGAGCCAAGCTTCACCGCGCCTGTCACCCGCAGCGCGGATGGCAAGGCTGACCAGTTTTCCCTGCACGCCACGGTGGCGGAGTGAGCCTGAATGCGCTTTCTCTGCCGGATGGGCGGCACGGCCAGGCGCTGGCGGCTGGCATAACCCTGGCGGCGCTGCTGCTGGTCTGGCTGGGGGCGGTTTCCCCGCTCATCGGCTGGTATCAGGCCCGCGATGCCGAATTGGCGCAGCAGCAGGCCCTGGCCGCGCGGATGGCGGCGCTGGAGCTGGAACTCCCTGATTTTGCGCGCCAGCCGCTTCATCCGCCGGGCGCAATCTGGCGGGGCGCAAACATTGCTGGCGGGCGGCAGCGATGCCATTGCCGGCGCCAATCTGCAATCGGCCTTACAAGACCTGGCGACCCAGGCGGGCACCAGCCTGGATAGTGCCGCCATGCTGCCCGCCACCCCCGCCGGCGCGCTGCGGCGCATCTGCATGCAGGTGAGCGTGACCGCGACCTGGCCGGTGCTGGTCGCGCTGCTGCAAGCCATCGGCAACGCCACGCCGCGCATGATTGTGGACAGCATCAGCCTCAACAATGCCGGGTTGCCGGGCAGCGGCCAAAGCAGCCAGATACAGGCGAATTTTTCCGTCACCGGCTTCCGCGCCGGAGATGCGCCATGAGACAATGGGGAAAAGCCGCTCTGCCGGGCCTCGCCGGGATGCTGGGGCTTATGCTGGCGGCGGAATGGCTGGCCGGGCCTGCCCCAGTTGCGATCCGCCAGCCCCTCGCCCCGCCCGCTTCGACGCCGCAAGCAGCTATGGACGATGAAATCAGCCAATGGGCCAACACGGTTCTGGCGCGGCCTTTGTTCAATGAGAGCCGCCGCCCCGATGACAGCGGCGCCGCGCAAGGCACGGGAATGGCGCGGCTATCCGCCATCATCATCTCCGGTGGCAGCCGCAGCGCCATCTTCGCCGCCGACGGGCAAAAGCCGCAGATTGTGCCCGAGGGCGGGGAGATTGATGGCTACAAGCTGACCCATATCTCGGCCGATGCGGTGGAACTGACCGGCCCTTCCGGCGCGCTCACCCTGCATCCGCAATTTCCGGCCGCGGCACAGCCCGCCCCGCCCGCCGCAGCACCGCCCGCCACACCTTCCGCCGTAGATTACGACAACGAATCCTGATGCATGCGATTTTCCCGCTCCTCCTGTTCCATGCTGGTGCTTTGCGTGCTCAGCGCCTGCTCCGCGGCGACGCAGCACGCCAGCCAGCCTGCCATGCCGGCAACACCCGTGCCGCCTGAATCATCAGCCTGCCGCCACCCGCCGACCGCATCAGCGGCGCCATCACCCGCGCCAGCGCCGCCGCGCCCCAGCGCCAGCTATGGCCAGGTGCCGCAACCCGCCGCCGCCGGCGCCGGCAGCACGGCCAACGGCGCGATGGCGATATCTCCTTCAATTTCGCAGACACCGATCTGCGCGCCGTGGTCGACCAGATTCTCGGCAATATTCTGCATGTGAATTACACGATCGACCCTTCCGTGACCGGCACGGTGACGTTGCATACCGTGACGCCGCTGACCACGCGACGCAGATGCTCCCCACGCTGCAAACGCTGCTGGCGCAGAACAACGCCACGCTGGTGCAAAGCAACGGGCTGTACCGCGTCATGCCCGCCGACCAGGCCGCCAGCACGCCGGCGATCGCCACAGCAACCCGGCGCTCGGCGGCTCCGTGGTGCTGCCCTTGCATTATGCCTCCGCCCCGCAACTGGCCGCCATGCTGCAGCCATATGTCGCCAAAGGCGGCAGCGATTGCCGCCGATCCGAACACCAATGCGCTGGTCATCCAGGGCGATCCCGCGACGCGAGATGCGCTAACCGGGCTGGTGCAGGCTTTCGATATCGATGCCCTGGCCGGACAATCCTACGAGCTGTTTCCGGTTGCCGATGGCGATGCCCAGGATTTTGCCGATGCCTTCACCGCGGCGCTGGGCAAGCAGCGGTGATTCCAAGGCGGCCGGACGCGGTCACGGTGGTGCCGCTGGAGCGGATCAGCGCCGTGCTCGTCATCGCGCGCGCGCAGAGCTATCTCACCGATGCCGCGCGCATCTACGGCGTGCTCAACCAGGTACAGCGCGAGACAGCGCGAAGCTGGCATGTTTTCTATCTGCGCAACAGCCGCGCCAATGATGCCGCCTATCTGCTGCAGCAGGCTTTCACGCCGGACAATGTTACCGCGCAGCCCACCGCCGCCGCCACGCAATCCAATAACTGGCTAGCGGCATGAACAGCGGCAGCTGCTCAGACAGCACGGATAGCGGCTCCGGCGCGGGCGGGCTGCTCGGCTCCTCCGTGGTGCAGGGCGGAACGGAGCAGACGGGCACGGCCGGCACGGGCACCGCCGCCAGCACGAGCACCAACGGCAACAATACGCAGCCAAGCGCCACCGCCGGCGCCAGCGCCCTGCTTGGCCCGCTATCCTCGGCATCCGGCAGCGCATCCGAAGCCACGCTGCGGATCATTCCGGATATCCCAGAACAACGCGCTGCTCGTCTATGCCACCGCCGCAGGAAGATGACCAGATCAACGGCATGCTCAGCAAGATCGATATCATGCCCTTGCAAGTGCGGATCGATGCGACCATCGCCGAGGTCGACCTCACCGGCGCGCTGCAATATGGCACGCAGTTCTATTTCAAATCCGGCGGCATCAACGCGGTGCTGAGCGACCGCCACAAGCTCCGCGCTGGCCACGAATTTTCCGGGCTTCGTGCTCTCCGGCCATGGCAGCGATGCCGCACCGCTCGCCATCTCCGCCCTGCAATCCGTCACCAAGGTGCGGGTGCTCTCCTCGCCGGAGCTGATGGTGCTGGATGGCCAGGCCGCCAGCCTGCAGGTGGGTGATCTCGTGCCCTATCTCACCCAAACCTCGCAGAGCACCGATACCTCGACCTCGCAGGTGATCAATTCCGATCGATTACCGCGAGACCGGCGTGATTCTGCGCGTCACCCCGCATGTCGGCAGCGACGGGCTGGTGACGATGGATATCGGCCAGGAGGTCAGCGGCGTTTCCCCCACCATCACCACCACGGGCCTCAACTCACCGACCTTCACCGAGCGCGCCGTGACCTCGCGCGTCGCGATTCAGGACGGGCAGACCATCGGCCTCGCCGGGTTGATCTCGGATGATGATTCACACGAGAATGACGGGTTTCCGGGGTTGAAGAACATTCCGCTGCTGGGCGCGCTGTTCAGCACGCAGACCAATAACCGCACGCGCGAGGAATTGCTGGTGCTGATCACCCCGCATGTGATCCGCAGCCAGCAACAGGCGCTGGACCTGACCGCCGATTTGCAGCAGCAATTGCCGAATGCCATGCAGGTGACAGGCGCGTTGCAGACCACGCCGGTCGGCGGTTCGGCGGACCCCGACGAGGCGCTGCGCGCCCGGCTTTCGCAGTGAGCGCAAGGCGCGACCGCGGCTTCGCGCTGCTGGTCGTGCTGTGGAGCCTGGTGCTGATCACGCTGCTGATCACCACGCTGCTCGCCTCAGGGCGCAGCGCGGTGCAGCTGGCGGGCAATGTACGCGATGCGGCCATGGCCCGCGCGGCGGCGGATGGTGCGATCAACGAGGCGATTTTCCATCTGCTCGGCAGAAGCGGCTGGGCGCCGGATGGAACGGCGCATGCGCTGGTGATCGGCCAGAGCGTGGTGACCGTGCGCGCGCGAAGCCTGGGCGGGAAGGTCAACCCCAACCTCGCCTCCATTGCGCTGCTAGCGGGGCTGTTCCAGGCGGAAGGGCTGGCGCCGGAACAGGCGAGGAATTTGGCGAATGCCGTGATCGCCTGGCGCAGTGAAGCCGCCACGCAGCCGGACAGGCAGGCGCTGCTGGATGCGTATCGCCGCGCCGGGCTGGCTTATGGGCCGCCTGGAAAATCTTTCGCCGATCTCGACGAACTTTCGAACGTGATGGGCATGACGCCGGCACTTCTCGCCGCCGCGCGGCCGCATATGAGCCTCTATCAATCCGGCGACCCGGATGCGGCAATGGCGGACCCCGTGGTGCGGCAGGCGCTGAAACTCTCCGGCCAGACCGGCGCGCAGGCAGATGTGTATGAGGGCAACGCACCCGTGGCCGTGATAGAGGCCGAAGCCCATGGCCCCGGCCGCACAATGACGAGACAGCGGGCCATCGTCAGCCTGGCCGGCGAACAGGCAACACCGCCTTACAGGATTCTAATGCTCGGCGATCAGTGATTGCAGATCAGTCCCGGATCTCCGGGCTGGCCGCTCTTGCCGGAACTGCCCAGCGAGCAGAGATCGTAATCCAACCCCGGACGGGTCGATGGCTGGTCATAGAGGTAAGGATGCCCCCAGGGGTCGAGCGGGAGTGCCGCGCTTTTCAGATAGGGTCCGGACCAGCTATCCGCGTCGTCCGGCTTGGTGATGAGCGCCTGCAAGCCATCCTGCGAGCTGGGATAGGAGCCGACATCGAGCTTGTAGAGGTCCAGCACCGAGCCGATGCGCTGGATGGATTGCTGCGCGATCGAATCTTTCGCATGGCCAAGCTGGCGCAGCACCGCCGGGGCGACAAGGCCGATGAGCAGCCCGAGAATGACGATGACGACCAGCAATTCCAGCAGCGTGAAACCGCCCTCGCCTTCCCGGCGTTTTGCAACTTTGCTGGTATTATATGACATTTTCATGACGCTCATGGCCGCCCGTTCTGCTTTTCCGCGCGCCGGGCTATAGCATCGGCATTGCCACAACGGAACCTCACCCACCACGCGAATGATCCCTTATTTGAAATGCATGCTTGTCGTCGCCGCCACGGCCGGGCTGCCGCCGCGCGTGCTGCCGGTGATCCAGACGATGGAGGGCGGGCGGGCGGGCATGGTGACGCAAGATGCGAACGGCACGCAGGATCTTGGCGTGATGCAGGTGAATACGGTCTGGCTGCCCGCCCTTGCCGCCCGCGCCGGGCTGAGTGAGGCCGAGGCGCGGGCACGCATGATCAACCAGCCCTGCTTTAACATCGCCGCGGCGGCCTTGGTGCTGCGGACCTATCTGGCGCAGAGGCATGGCGCCTTGCTGCCCGCCATCGGCGATTACCATTCCCACAGCCCGGCGCTGCACGACGCTTATCTGGCCGAGGCGGAGGGCACGGCCTTGAAACTCTTCAAAGCCACGGACGGGGATTAGATCACGTGATCCGGCCGCAGGCAGCAGACCTCGGCGGCTTCCAATGTTTCAAGCTGGATGGTCGCGTGGCCAATGCCAAAACGCGCCCGCACCTCGTCGGCGATGCGCGGCAATAGCGCCGCGCCGCCGGTACCTTCCTGCTGCACGAGATGCACGGTGAGCGCGGTATCCGTCGTGCTCAGGCCCCAGATATGCAGATCATGGATCGCGGCGATGCCGGGCAGCGTGCGCAGATAGGTTTCCACCGCGTCACGGTCTATGCCCTCGGGCACGGCGTCGAGGGAGAGGTTGAGCGAATCCCGCAGCAGGGACCAGGTTCCGGCGATGATCACCACGCTGATCACAAGGCTTACCGCCGGGTCTACCCAGCTCCAGCCCGTCCATAGAATCACGGCACCGGCCGCCACCGTGCCGGCGGCCACCAGCGCATCGGCGGCCATGTGCATGAAGGCGCCACGGACATTCAAATCCCCCTTGCGGCCGGACATGAACAGCAGCGCCGTGACACCGTTGACGAGGATGCCCACCGCCGCCACCACCATGATGGTGCCGGCCCCCGGGTGCGCGGGCGTAACCAGGCGCAGCATCGCCTCCCACGCGATCCCGCCGGTGACCACCAGCAGCAGCACGGCATTGCCCAGCGCGGTGAGGATGGAGGAGCGGCGCAGGCCATAGGTGTAGCGCCCGCCCGGCAGCTTCCGCCCCAGCCAAGTGGCCCCCCAGGCACCGGCAAGGCCCAGAACATCGCTGAGATTATGCCCGGCATCGGCCAGCAGCGCGAGGGAATGGCCGGCAACGCCGTAAAACGCCTCTCCAATCACATAAGCGAGGTTGAGCGCGAAGCCGATGGCAAACGCCCGGCCGTAATTGGCGGGCGCATGGCTATGGCCGCCTTTCCCGTGATGGTGAGCATGGTCGTGATGGTCGTGATCATGATCATGCGGGGCGGCGTTTTCGTCCTGCATCGGAGGCCTCATTTCAGGTAGGTGTACACCACGCGAGCAATTGCCCGGCGGCGTCTTCGTTTAGCGCATCGGGATAGGTCTGGGTATCGAGTAAGTGGATGAAAACATGGTCCTCCACGATCCGCGCCATCAACCCGGCGCGGCACAGCGCTTCGCGCCCAGCAAATGCGTCACCTGTTCACATTCCGCCTCGCCTTCAAGCGCGCGCTCGGTGCCCCCGACCTGACCGCGGATGCGGCGCACGCGGCCCAGCAGGCGCTGCCTGCGGCGGAGTGCATGTGCCATGATGAATATGCCCCACCCCTTATGGATTGTGGAGCAACAGAAGAGCGTAAGGAGAGGACGCGCCTCGACAATCGGGCCGTGACGGCGATCGAATAGGGTTTGATCGCCGCATTGATCGCGGTGGTCATCATTGCCGCCGTCACATCGCTGGGCAGCAACATTTCCTCGACCTTCAACACGGTCGCTTCCAAACTGTAAGAGACTGGTTCTCCAACGCGAAAAATGGCTGGTATCTGGCTGCCCTATCCGGCGAAACGCTTCGCTCCGGCCACGCAAAGAACAACGGCGCCGGTGGCGGCCATCATCGCCGGAGGCACCGTCTCGTGCAGCGCCAGCGCGGAAATGACGAGCCCCGCCGCGGGCTGCAAGAGCTGCAATTGCCCCACCGCCGCGATGCCGCCCAGCGCCAGACCGCGATACCAGAAGACAAAGCCGAGCAGCATGCTGAAGGCGGAGACATAGGCAAGGCCCATCCAGGCGGCATGGGGCACGTGGGACAGCGTGCCCGGCCTTGTCAGCCAGCAGGCGAGCAGCATCATCGGCAAAGACAGCACCAGCGCCCAGGAAATCACCTGCCAGCCGCCCAGCCGGCGCGAGAGTTTTGCGCCCTCCGCATAGCCCAGCCCGCAGACCACGATGGAGCTGAGCATCAAAGCCACGCCGGCCAGGGATAATTGGGCGCCGTGGCGCAGCGCCATCCCGATCAGGCAGGCACTGCCCAGGCCCGCGAACAGCCAGAACCCGCGATGCGGCCGCTCGCCCCCGCGCAGCACGCCGAAGAAGGCCGTGGCCAGAGGCAGCAGCCCGAGGAAGATCTGCGATTGCGCGGCATTGATGTGGCGCAGAGCCAATGCCGAGAGCAGCGGAAACCCGACGACCACGCCAAGGGACACCAGGGCAAGGGAGGCAAGATCCCCCCGTCCCGGGCGCGGCTGGCGCAGCAGCAGAAGCAGGGCCAGCGCCATCCCGCCCGCCAAGGCGGCCCGCGCCACGGTAAGAAAGACCGGGTCGAACCCCGCCAGCGCCGCGCGCGTGGCCGGCATGGAGCCGCTGAAGATGAGCACCCCCAGCCCGCCGCAAACCCAGCCATCCAGTCTTTGATCCATGCCCGGCCCTATCTCGCTACAGCCTGGTTTTCTGGCGAGATGGGGCTGGCGCTTCCAGGCACAGGCGAAGTACAATTACGCTGAACTGTACTGGGTATTGGAGAGGTACGGATGGAATTGCCGGACGGAACACTGGTCGCGCGGCTGATGGGGGAGATCCGTGGCGGCATCGCCGCGCGGACTTTGGCGCCCGGCACCAGGCTGCCCTCGATCCGCGTGCAGGCCGCTTCACGCAATGTCTCGAAAACCACGGTGGTGGAAGCTTATGACCGGCTGGCGGCGGAGGGGGTTATCGAATCCCGGCGCGGCTCAGGCTTCTATGTCGCCGGGCGCCTGCCGCCGTTGAGCCTCGCGGAGGCCGGGCCGAAGCGCGACCGGGCGATGGATCCGCTCTGGGTCTCCCGGCAATCGCTGGAAACGCCGGGCGAGGCGCTGAAGCCCGGCTGCGGCTGGATGCCGCCATCCTGGATGCCGGAAGCCAGCTTGCGCCGGGCCCTGCGTGGCCTGGCGCGGGCGCAGGCCGCCACGCTGACGGATTACGGCAATCCACGCGGCCTCGCCCCGCTGCGGGAGCATCTGGCGCGGCGGCTGGGCGGTTTTGGCGTACAGGCCGCGCCGGGGCAGATCGTGCTGACCGATTCCGGCACCCAGGCGGCGGACCTGCTCTGCCGCTTTCTGCTGGAGCCGGGGGACACGGTGCTGATGGATGATCCCTGTTATTTCAATTTCCGCGCCTTGCTGCGCGCCCACCGGGTGAAGCTGGTCAGCGTGCCCTATACGCCCAGCGGCCCGGACCTCACCGCCTTCGCGCAGATTTTGGAAACTGAAAGGCCGCGCCTCTATATTACCAATTGCGCCGTGCATAACCCCACCGGGGCCTCGCTCTCGCCCGTCACCGCGCACCGGCTGCTGAAACTGGCCGAGCAGCATGCGCTGATCATCATCGAGGACGACATCTTCGCCGATTTCGAGACCGAGCCCTCGCCGCGCCTCGCCGCGTTCGACGGGCTGGAGCGGGTGGTGCAGATCGGCAGTTTTTCC
The DNA here is from genome assembly GCA_963794625.1 of uncultured Pseudomonadota bacterium. Classification (GTDB taxonomy): domain Bacteria; phylum Pseudomonadota; class Alphaproteobacteria; order Acetobacterales; family Acetobacteraceae; genus Acidocella. The sequence continues at coordinate 357,999 of CAWCEU010000008.1, read as the reverse complement.
AAGACGCTCTCAGCCTCGATCCGCTGCGGCTATATCGCCGCGCGGCCGGACTGGATCGAGGGGCTGACGGATCTGAAGATTGCCACCAGCTTCACCAATGGCCTGCTTTCCTCGGAGCTGCTGCTGGCCGTGCTGCGGGATGGCACCTACCGCAAACATGTGGAGGCGCTGCGCGTGAAACTGGCCGGGGCGATGACACAGGCCACGTCCCGCCTAGGCGAGGTGGGGCTGCTGCCCTGGGTGACACCGCGTGCCGGCATGTATCTCTGGTGCGAATTGCCGGATGGCGGCGACGCGGCCGAGATCGCCCGCTTGGCGCTGGCGGAAAACATTGTGCTTGCACCAGGCAATGTCTTCAGCCCCGCGCAAAGCGCCGGAAGTTTTTTGCGGTTCAACGTGGCGCAATGCGCCGATCCGAGGCTGTTCAGATTTCTCCGCCAGGCTTTGCCAAAAAACTGAACCGTGCTCAGCCCGATTTCCAGCTTTTGAAAAAATCGGCGAGCCGCGCCGCGCTTTCGCGCAAGGCATCATCGCCGAAGGCCGCGAAGCCGAGCAGGAATCCCTGGCGTGGCGCGGCCTCGTGAAAATAGGGGGAAAGCGGATAGAGCGTCAGCCCGGCCTGCCTGGCTTCTGCGGCAATCAGCGTGTCGGGCACACCTGCCAGGCGCGGGCCGGAATCGCAGATGAAATGCATGCCGGAGGGTTCCACGCGCGGCACCAGCCAGCCTTGCAGCTTGGCTTGCACCTCCGCCAGCAGCACGGCCTGGCGTTGCGCGTAAAGCCGGCGCATGCGGCGCAGATGGGTGGCGAACTCCCCGCTTGCCATGAACGCGGCCAGGGCCGGTTGCGGCACCAATGAGGCTTGCGTGCCCACCCAGCCGATGCCGCCATGCAGCCTGCCCAGAAACCGAGGCGGCACCACCATGTAGCCAAGCCGCAGCGTCGGGGAGAGCAGCTTGGAGAAACTGCCGACATAGATCGTCCTCTGCCCTTGATCGAGGCTGGCCAGGGCGGGCAGCGGCTGGCCGGTGAAGCGGAATTCGCTGTCGTAATCATCCTCGATCACAAGGGCATCCGCGCGGGCCGCCCAGTCCAGCAGCGCCAGGCGCCGCCCCACGGGCAGGGTCATGCCCAGAGGATATTGCCGTGAGGGCGTGACCAGCAAGGCCGCCGCATCGGGGAGCAGACCTGCTGGGTCCAGCCCGTCCGCATCCACCGCCACGGGCAGGCAGCGCAGCCCGGCGGCCTGCAACCTGGCGCGCGCCGGGGCGTGGCAGGGTTCCTCCACATGCACGCCCTGGCCAGGGCGGAGCAGCCCGGCGATCAGCCCCAGCGTCTCATTGGCGCCGGAGGTAACAATGATCTGCCCGGCCGAACACGCGATGCCGCGCCAGGCGGCGAGATGTGCCGCAATGGCGGCGCGCAGGGGTGGCCAGCCGAACCTGTCCGGCGTGCCGAGCAAGCCAGGGTCCGGGTTGCGCCAGGCGGCGTCCAGATGCCGGGCCCAGGCCGCATGCGGGAAAGCCCGCATATCCGGCAGGCCGGGATGAAAGGGGCTAAGGGCAAGCGGCCCGTCGGGGGCCGGGCCATCGGCGGCGGCAACCGGCGGCGCCAGATGCGGCAAATCCCTGGCGACGTAGAGGCCCGCCCCTCGCCGGCCGCGCAGATAGCCCTCGGCGGTGAGCTGGTCGAGGGCGGCCAGCACCGTGGCGCGTGAAACCGACAATTCCTGCGCCAGCAGGCGGCTTGGCGGCAGGCGCGTGCCGGGCGGCGCCTGCCCGGCCAGGATGAACCGGCGCAGCGCCGCGGCAAGCTGCACATGCAAGGGCAACGCCCCGCCGCGCGCCAGCGACAGGCCGAGCAGGGAAGATTGAAAACTGGCCTGGCCTGAACCGTCTGAATTGGTCATTTCAATCAGGCCAATACCGCGCGAGACTGCTTGCCTTCAAGCCAAACGAGACGAGCATGACCGAGCATCTGCCTGAAACCGACCGCACCCGCCTGCGCCGCCTGCACCAGCGCGGCCATTTCGACCGCGCCACCGTCAACGCCATTCTGGACGCGCAGCCCATGTGCAGCGTGGGCTATGTGATCGACGGCAAACCCTACGTGACGCCCACGCTGCAATGGCGGGAAGGCGGGCATGTGTACTGGCACGGCTCCTCCGCCAGCCGGATGCTACGCCAGAGCCGGGGGCATGAGGTGTGCCTGACGGTGGCGATATTGGATGGGTTCGTGATGGCGCGCTCGGGCTTTCACCATTCGGTCAATTCCCGCTCGGTGATGCTGTTCGGCGTGGCCGAGCCGGTGCCGGAGGAAGAGAAGGAAGCCAAGCTGAACGCTTTCATCGACGGGCTCTGGCCCGGGCGCGCGGCCACGCTGCGGCCGAACAACGCGCAGGAGCTGAAGGCCACCAGCTTGCTCTCGATGAAGATCGAGGAAGGCAGCGCCAAAATCCGCACCGGCGGGCCGAACGACGATGCGGAGGATTATGACTGGCCGGTCTGGGCCGGGGTGCTGCCCGTGGCCACGCAAACCGGCGCGCCGGAACCGAACCCGCGCAATCTGCCCGGCACCGAGGCGCCCGCCTACCTCACCGCCATGCCCCGGCGCTGGTGAGGCGCAACGCTCAGGGCACCACGGCGAAGAACAGGAACACGGCGAAGACCGTGAGGTGAATCGCCCCTTGCAGGATGGTGGTGCGCCCGGTGGCAACCGTCATCATGCTCAGCAGCAGTGTCAGTGCCAGCAGCACGATCTCCTTCTGGTCCAGCCCCAGCGTGAGGGGCTGGCCCATCCAGATGGACACGGCGGCGACCACGGGAATGGTGAGGCCGATGCTGGCGATGACGGAGCCAAAGGCAAGGTTCATGCTGGTTTGCAGCTTGTTGTGCAGCGCCGCGCGCACCGCCGCCAGACTCTCCGGCAGCAGCACGAGGCCCGCGATGACAAGCCCCACCACCGATTTCGGCAAGCCGGATTGGTCAACAAACGCCTCCACGGTCGGGGAGAGGGACTTGGCCAGCGCCACCACGGCGACAAGGCAGACCAGCAGCACCCCCATCGCCGCCAGAACCTTGCCCGCGGGCGGCGGCGGCTGATGGGCTTCGGCATCATTGCTCTCGGGCAGGAAGTAGTCGCGGTGGCGCACGGTCTGCACGAACACGAAGATGGCATAGAGCACCAGCGACACCACTCCGACGAATTCAAGCTGATGGGTCGTGAAGGTGGGGCCAGGAATGGCGGTGAAATCCGGCAGCACCAAAGTCAGCACCGATAATGCGATGAGCACGCCGAGCGCGCCGTTGGAGCCCTTGATGTTCAGCCCTTGTTCCATATGCCGGCCGGCCCCCACCGCCACGCACAACCCGACCACGCCGGTACAGACGATCATGATCGCGGAGAAGATCGTATCCCGCGCGACGGCGACATTCTCATTGCCCTTGGAGATCAGCACCGAGACGATCAGCGCCACCTCGATCACCGTGACCGCGACGGCGAGGACCAGCGTGCCGAACGGCTCACCCACCTTGTGCGCCACCACCTCGGCATAATGCACCGCTGAAAACACCGTGCCGCCCAAGGCAAGGACCAGCAGCAGCAGGGTCACCCCCTCAAAATGCAGGATTTTATTGGCACCCAGCAATAGCAGGGCCAGCAGGGGGAAGCCTAAACTCCACCAGGGAAAGATTTTCACGCGCGTGGCTCCGGCAATTGATGCTTCCTCGAAACCCTATCCGGGCCGGGAGGTCAATTGCCGGACAGCGCGCCCTCAGCGAATGCCTGGAAAAATGCAGAGGATTTCGAAGGCGATATTGGCCGCCACCAGGGCGGTGGTGCCTTGCGGGTCGTAAGGCGGGGAAACCTCCACCACATCGCCGCCGATGATCTCCAGCCCGTCCAGCCCGCGGATGATCTCCAGACCTTGCGGAACGGTCAGACCGCCGATTTCCGGGGTGCCGGTGCCGGGGGTAAAGGCGGGGTCCAGGCTGTCAATGTCGAAAGACACGTAAACCGGCCCGGCGCCGAGCTTGGCCTTGATCTCCAACATCAGCGGCGCCAGGGATTTGTGCCAGCACTCATGCGCCTCGACCACGGTGAAGCCCTGGTTGCGGCCCCAATCGAACTCATCCGCCGCATAGCCGGTGCCGCGCAGGCCGATCTGCACGGTGCGCTTCGGGTCGATCAGCCCTTCCTCGACGGCGCGGCGGAAAGGGGTGCCATGGGCGATCTTCTCGCCGAACATCGTGTCGTTGATGTCGGCATGGGCGTCGACATGCACCAGCCCCACCGGGCCATGCTTTTTGGCCATGGCGCGCAGGATGGGCAGGGCGATGGTGTGGTCGCCGCCCAGGGTAACGGGCTTGCAGTTGACCGCCAGGATATCGTCATAAGCGCGCTCGATGCGGGCGATGGAATCATGCAGATTATACGGGTTCACTGCGATATCCCCGATATCGGCGATGCGCAGGCTGTCGAACGGCCCCTTGCGGGTGGCGACGTTGTAGGGCCGCAGCATCACGGATTCGGAGCGGATCTGGCGGGGGCCAAAGCGCGTGCCGGTGCGATTGGAGGTGCCGAGATCGAACGGCACGCCGACGAAGCAGGCATCCAGCCCCTCGGCGCTGGGGTAAACCGGCAGGCGCATCATTGTGGCGATGCCGCCGCAACGGGGCATGTCGTTACCGCTTAAGGGCTGCGGAAAAGGGGGCTCGGGGAAATGCGGCTTGTCCATCTTGGGTCTCCTTGCAGGCTGCGGCCGGAAACCTGTCTACGCCGCTTCCGCCCTCTCATACATAATCGGGGCGCATCGTTCAGTTTGATTTTCTTCAATCAAATGATAGTTTCAGTTTTATTACGGGGGAAACGGGAGGCCTGGCGATGGCGCGGCTGGATACGGTGGATCTGCGCTTGCTGCGCGTGTTCGCGACCGTGGTGGAATCACGCGGCTTCAGCGCGGCGCAGACGGTGCTGAACGTCAACACCTCCACCATCTCCAACCAGATCGCGGCATTGGAGACGCGGCTGGGGGTGAAGCTCTGCCAGCGCGGGCGGGCGGGATTCAAGCTCACCGAGGATGGTGCCACGATCTTTTCCGAAACGCAGAAACTGTTCTCGGCCATTGACGGGTTCGATATGCGGGCCAGCGCCCTGCGCGCCAAGGTGCGGGGGACGCTGAATATCGGGCTGCTGGACAACACGATCACCGATGGCGGGGCGGAGGTGGATGCGCTGCTGCGGAAATTCACCCACGCGATGGGCGATGTGCAGATCAATCTGGAAGTCAAATCACCCAACGAGCTGCTGCGGGATGTGCTGGAAGGCAAACTGCATGTGGCCATCGGCAGTTTTCCGAAAATCCTGCTCGGGCTGACCTATACGAAGCTCTATGAGGAACGACATTATTTCTATTGCGCCGCACGGCACCCGCTGTTCAATCTTGAAGCTGGGCACGTCACGCAAGCGCTTATCGTCAAGCACCGGATGGTCTCGCGCGGCTATTGGGGCTCGCGCGATAGCAAGCATATACGCTCCGAACGCGCGAGTGCCACGGTGAACAATATGGAAGCCGCGGCCCGGCTGATTCTTTCCGGCGATTATCTCGGCTATCTGCCAGAGCATTACGCAAAGCCGTGGGAGCAAGCCCAGGCGTTGAAAAAGCTGCTCCCGGAGGAGCTGACTTATCTGGCGCCATTCGAAATCGCCTATGATCAGGCGAAGCTCGCCTTGCCGCCAGTGAAGCTGTTTACCACGCTGGCGGCCTCGGTATTGACGCGGGAGGCTTAGAGCCGGATAATTTTAGAGGGCTATTCAGACTTTATCCGCGCCCGCAAAGCGAGCGAAGATAAAGTCATCGCGCTCCAGCCGCCCGCTTCATCACATTACAGGTCGGTGCCCAGCGCCTCGTTGCTGGCGGTGATCGCCGCCTGTTCGGCCGAGAGGTCGAGCGTGCGGGTGATGAGGTAATAGACCAAGCCAGCCACCAGCAGCCCCGGCGCCCAGGAGATGTCGACATCCCCCAGCGCATGCGCCACCGGCCCTTCATACATTCCAGCCAGGTTGAAGAACGGCACGCTGGCGGCGAAGCCGATGACGTAGGCGATAAGCCCGCGCCAGCCCCAGGCGCCATAGATGCCGTTGGGGGCGAAGAAATCCTTGATGGCGTAACTGCCTTTGCGGACAAAGAAATAATCCATCAGATTCACCGCCGTCCATGGCACCAGCAGATAGAGCATGATGGAGAGCGCATCATAGAGCGCGTTGATGGCGTTGGCGTCGAGCGAGAGCGACACCGCCAGCCACACCAAGGCCAGCGCCAGCACACCCGCGATGCGCACCCCGCGCGAGAAGGGGATGTTGGCGAAACAATCCAGCCCGGTAACGAGGGTGAGCATGCCGGAATAGGCATTCAACCCCATTGTGGCGGTGAGTGCGGCGACGGAGACCAGCACCGTGAGCGTGCCCAGATGCGGGAACACCGCATTGCCCGCGGCGTTCGTGGCCACCATGCCGTCCGACGCACCGAGATAGGTGGCGAGCCACGCCCCCAGAATGATCAGCCAGATGGCAGCGCCGGAGGCGCCGACATAGACGTTCCACACCAGCGCCGCGCGCCCCTGCCCGTGCGGCAGATAACGCGTGTAATCCGAAACATATGGCGCGTAGGTGATGTTATAGGCCGCACAGGCGGCGAATTGTGCCGCGAAGGCCACCCAGCCGAAGCTTACATGGCCCGGCGCGTGCGGCGCAATGACGCCGAACATGATCGCCCCTGAGAGAACGACATAGAGCGGCAGGCTGATCCAGAACAGCACGCGGAAGACGATGTGCAGCCAGTCATGCCCGAAAATGGCGATGATGGCGGCGATAATGCCCAGACCCAGCGAAACCGCCGGAATGCCCCAGCCGAACAGATGGTTGAGCCCCTGGGAGATGAGCACCGTATCCACCACATTGAAGCCGGCGAAGGTGAACAAGGTGCCGATGAGCGGGATGATGACACCGCGATAGCCGAACTGGGCGCGGGACTGGATCATCTGCGGCAGGCCCAGATCAGGCCCCTGGCTGGCATGGAAGGCCATGAACAAGGTGCCGAACAATATGCCCAGCACCGAGGCCAGAACCGTGGCGCCAAAGCCCAGCCCCATGCCGGGCCCGACAAAGCCTATGGCAATAGTGAAGAATTGGAAATTGCCAAGGAACCAGAACGGCCCTTGAGCGGAGACTTTGCCATGGCGCTCGGCCGGCGGCACAAAGTCGATGGAGCGTGTTTCGATCCCCAGGCTGGGGCCATTACGGATGCTTCCGGTTTCGGTGTCAGCAAGCGTTACCATTGGTCCTCGCGGTTTTTGTGGTCAGACCGGGAGGCATATCACCTATGAGGCAGACGCAAACATAACGCTGTCGTGGTGATTAGTTTGAAAAAATGTGAAGTTTCGCCCGGCGGGGCGGGGCGGTCAGTAGCTCCGGCGCCGGTCCATGCCCGGAGAGGCGGCGTAGAAATCCCGCTTATTTTCATACATCGCGATATCGGCCCGCTGGATGGCGGCCTCTATCTTGCCGCTGGAATCGCAGATCGCGGCGCCGACAGAGAAGATCACCGGCGTCGCCTGGGAGTGGAACTGGTTGTTCAGCTCCGTCACCTGCGCCAGATCCTCCAGCACCACCTGCACATCCGCCGCCGTTTTCGCCGGCAGAAGAATCACGAATTCGTCACCGCCAATGCGCGCGGCGCAGCCGGGCTTTTCCACCACCTGCTTCAATATCTCGCCCACGCGCCGCAGCATCGCATCGCCCGCCGCGTGGCCGAGCTCGTCATTCACCATTTTCATGCCATTCAGATCGATCAGGATGATCGAGATGGGGAACGGTCCCTTGCGGTCGAGCCGGTTGATTTCATCTGTATAGAAGGACCGGTTATGCAGCCCGGTGAGCACATCGTGCTTACCGAGATATTCCAGATAGGCCTCGGCCTTCTTGCGCGCGGTGATGTCGGTGAGCGACACCAGCACCTTCGACCAGTCTTTTTCCCGGCCGGGCATTACCGAGAATTGCAAAATCAGGTTCAACGGCTCGCCATCCAGCCGGTAATTCAGCACCTCGCGCTCATGGAACAGCTTGCCATCCCACAGGGAGACGAGCTGTTCGGAAAAGAAGGTGCGCATCTCATCGCGGAAGACTTCGTCCAGCCGGTTGAGCAGATCCTCCTTATCGCGCGCGCCGAATAACGTGAGTGTATGAACATTAACATCCAGGACGTGGATATCCTGCATGCACATCTCGACAAAATCGGGGTGCACATCGATGAAGGTGCGGAAATCGATAATGCCCCGGCTCCGCAATTCATCCAGCCGGGTTTTGATGCGGCTGAAATCCTCCAGCCAAATGGAAACCGGGGAGTCGTTGAAGAGGGCGCGCGCTTCCGCCTCGCTGATCAGCAGATTGCGCCGCGCAGCTTCCTGTTCGGAAATATCCTCGAAGGCGACAATCACGCGTGACCAGCCGCCCTGGCCATCCGGATGGATGGCGCCGTTCACCCGGACATCGATCTTGGAGCCATCGAGCCTGTAATTCACCGTCGTCGTGGTGAAATTGGTTTTGCCGCTCCATATCTGCAGCAATTCCTGCATATAGGGGGCCAGCGCATCGCCCCTGATGACGTTGGACAGATTATCCGCGAGCTGGCTCAGGCTCTCCGCCCCCAGCATGTTCAGCGCCCTCTGGTTCACACGCTTGATGCCGATGGAATGGGCGCAGCGGCGCACCCTCTCCGGATCAGCCTGAAGATGCGCAGACAGATCGGTTACGCCTTCGGCGCGCCATTCATCGAAGATGGCTTTCAGCGCACTGAAATCCTCTTCCCATAAGGCCACCGGCATCAGCTCGAAGAAATCGTTCTGGCCGGGACTATCCTGGGGAAGCTCTGAAGTTGCCATGTGGTTCATGTCTCAGATCGTACCGTAAAGGTCAAAACAGGTTTTGTAAAAATGCTGTCAGCTAACAAAAAAATCCGCCGCATCGCCACGCCGCTGGCACCAGGCCGCAACCCAGGCTTGCAGACCATTGCGGCAACACCATGACCGCGCCGGCGAAGCGGTATATGTTCGGCGCAAAACCCCGGAGGAAACCATGCCCGGCTACGCAACGCATGAAGTCTGTAACCAGGTTCCGCCACTTGAAGGATTCAGCACCTGGGCGGCGGACCTGCCGCTGCGCGAGGCGGTGGGTGTTTTTGGCGCCGGCTGGGCGCAGCCGCGGCTGGAGGCCTGCGGCACCCTTACCGGCTCAGCACGGGTGCAGGCGCTGGCGCGGCTCGCCAACCGTTTCACGCCGGAGCTGCACACCCATGACCGTTATGGGCACCGCATCGATGAGGTGGAATTCCACCCCGCCTGGCACGAGCTGCTGGGCCTGCTGCGCGCCGACGAAGTGCATGCCCTGGGCTGGGCGGAGCCGCACCCCGGCGCGCAAACGGCCCGGGCTGCCTTGTCTTATCTCTGGGCGCAGGGCGAGGCGGGGGTGGGCTGCCCAGCGGCCATGACCTTCGCCTCCCTGGCGGCGCTGCGCCATGCGCCGGATCTGCTGGCGCAATTCCAGGGCAAAATCCTCTCCCCGTCTTATGATCCGCGCCCGCTGCCGCCAGAGCGGAAATCCGCCCTCACCGTCGCCATGGCGATGACGGAGAAGCAGGGCGGCTCCGATCTGCGGCAGGTGCGGACTCAGGCTGTTTCCATGGGCGGGGGCTGGTACGCGCTCACCGGCCATAAATGGTTCTTCTCGGTGCCGGTGGCGGATCTGTTCCTTACCCTGGCGCGCACCGAGGCTGGCCCCACCTGTTTCCTCGCCCAAGGCTGGCGGGATGACGGCAGCCGCAATTTTTTGCTTCTGCAACGGCTGAAGGAGAAATGCGGCAACCGTTCCAACGCCTCCTCGGAGGTCGAGTTCCGGGGTCTGGAGGCCAGGATCGTGGGCGAGGAGGGGCGCGGCATCGCCACCATTCTGGAGATGGCCCATCTCACCCGGCTGGAATGTGCCTTGGGCAGCGCCGGCCAGATGCGCCAGGCAGTTCGGCTTGCCTTGCATCACGCGGCGCACCGCACGGCGTTCGGGCAGCCTCTTATAGCGCAGCCCGCCATGGCGAATGTGCTGGCGGACCTGGCGCTGGAGGCCGAGGCCGCGATGTGGCTGGCGATGCGGGCGGCGGCGGCGCTGGATGCCAGTGGCCGGGACGGGGATGAGCGTGTGCTCAGCCGTATCCTGGCGCCGCTCGCCAAATATTGGGTGTGCAAGCGCGCCCCGATGGTGGTGGCCGAGGCGCTGGAATGCCATGGCGGCAACGGCTTTATCGAGGAGCACGACATCGCCCGGCTTTACCGGGACGCGCCGTTGAACGGGCTGTGGGAAGGCTCGGGCAATGTCATCTGCCTGGATGTGGTGCGCGCCCTCACCCGCTTGCCGGAAAGCCTGACGCTGCTGCGCGCCGAGATCGGCCGCGCCAAGGGGGCGCATCCCGCCCTGGATGCCTGGCTGGCCAAGCCCTTGCCCGCGCCCGAAGACAGAAACGCACGCTTTCTTACCGAGCAGCTCGCGCTGGCCCTGGCCGCCAGCCTGCTGCTGCGCCACGCCCCCTCCGGCATCGCCGCCGCCTATTGCAGGACACGGCTGGAGCATGGCGGTGGATACGCAATTGGTACAATGCCGGAGGGAATCGAGTTTGCCCCGATCCTCGCGCGCGCGGCGGCGGGGCTGCCATCCTGAGGCTCAGCCCGCCCGCTTGCGGCCAAGCCAGAGTTTCACGGTAAGTTCCCCGCCCTCCAGCGCCCGCACGGCTTCAGTGGCAAGGGCGGCGGCGGTGAACCAGGACGCCATCTGCTCGTCCGAAAAGCCAAGCCTGGCATGGGCATGGCGGCCGCGCAGCTCCTCGCGCTCATGCGGGGCGAAATCGGCAACCAGCAGGCGCCCGCCCGGGGCCAGAATCCGCGCCGCCTCGGCCAAGGCGGCCTCGGGCTGGTGGGCGTAATGCAGCACCTGGTGCAGCAGCACGGTATCGGCGGCATTGTCCGGCAAATTGAGCGCATACATATCGCCCTGGCGCAGCTCCACGCTCCCCAGCCCGGCGGCGGCGAGCTTGGCGCGGGCCAGGCGCAGCATCTCCGGGCTGCGGTCCATGCCCGTGGCGCTTGCCGCCTGGGGTGCATAAAGCGCCAGCATGCGCCCGGTTCCGGTGCCGATATCCACCAGCCGGCCGACCGGTTCACCCGCCAGCAACGCGGTGATCGCCGCCTCCACCTCGCCCTCGCTTATATGAAGCAGCCGCATCTCGTCCCATGACCCGGCATGGGCGTTGAAATAAGCCTCCGCCGCGCGGGCGCGGTCCGCCTGCACAGCGGAGAGCCGGGCCTGGTCCGCCAAGGTCCAGGGATCGGGCGGGGCTTGCTCCGTCCAGGCATCAAAGGCGGCAAGCAGCGGGCGCACCAAGGCGGCCTCACCCAGCCCCAGAAACACCCAGGCACCCTCCTTCCGGCGGGCGATCAGCCCGGCTTCCGCCAGGATCTTTATGTGGCGGGAAATGCGCGGCTGGCTCTGCACCAGCGCCTGCGCCAGCTCTCCCACTGAAAGCTCCATACGGCGCAGCAGCGCCAGGATACGCAGCCGCGTCGGGTCCGCCAGGGCGCGGAAAATGGTCAGGGGCAAATCCATTCTTGCTTTTTGCATAAAGATATCTTTATGTCCATATATTCAAAGATTGACAAAACCCGGTACCCATGGCTGATGCGCCACCCCCGTCCACGGCTTGGCCGGGCATGAAGGATGATGAGATGAGCAACAGGATAAAAACCGCGCCGACCCTGCAACGCTGGCTCGCCGGTGAGCGGGTCGGCCCCCTGCCCGCCCGCGACCGCGCCGCGCCGCCGGCTTTGCTCTCCTTCGAGTTTTTTCCGCCGCGCACGCAGGCGCTGGAGCAACAGCTCTGGGCCTGCATCCAGCGCCTGGCGCCGCTCTCGCCGCGCTTCGTCTCGGTCACCTACGGCGCGGGCGGCAGCACGCGGGAGCGCACCCATGCCACCGTGGCCCGGCTGGCGCGGGAGACGGATCTGGTGCCCGCCGCGCATCTTACCTGCGTGGGCGCCACGCGGGAGGAAGTAGACGAGGTGGCCAGGGCCTATTGGGCGGCCGGGGTGCGGCATATCGTGGCGCTGCGCGGGGATGCGGCGCCAGGCACCAGCTACGCGCCGCATCCGGGCGGCTATGCCTATGCCAGCGATCTTGTGGCCGGGCTGAAACGCATCGCGGATTTCGAGATTTCCGTGGCCGCCTACCCTGAAACCCACCCCGCCGCCACGAGCCCCGAGGCCGATCTCGACAATCTGAAACGCAAGCTCGATGCCGGGGCAACACGCGCGATCACGCAGTATTTCTTCGATACCGGGACCTATCTGCGGTTTCTGGAGCGCTGCCTGGCCGCCGGGATCACCGCGCCGATCGTGCCCGGCATCATGCCCATCGCGAATTATGCGCAGGCGGCGCGATTCTCGGCGCTATGCGGTACCAGCGTGCCGCCCTGGCTCGGGCAGTTATTCGAAGGCACCGAGGACGACCCGGAGATGCGGCGGGTGGTGGCCAGCATCGTCGCGGCGGAGCAGGTTCGCACCCTCCAGGCCAATGGCGTGGATGAGTTTCATATCTACACGCTGAACCGCCCGGAGCTGACCCATGCCATCGCCCATATTCTCGGCGCGCGGGCAAGCACGGCCGGCAGCGCGATCACGGCATCCGCGCCGTCATGATCTCACTCCGCCTTGCGCGGCGGCCAGGGCAGCATGGCGCTGGTACGGGCCTGGTAGAGGCGATAGGCCTCGCCCCGGCGCGCCAGCATCGCCGCCTCCAGCGGCGGCACGCCGGTGAGATAGCGCAGCACCAGGAACATCAGCACCGGGGCGATGAAAGCGAGCAGGCTTTCCGGCCTGCCCGGCGTGAAGGCGATGATGGGGTAAGCAAACCAGCCCAGCGCCTCGAACAGATAATTCGGGTGGCGGCAGAGGGACCATAGCCCTGCCTCGCAAATACCGCCCTTGTTGGCGGGGTTTCCGCGCCAGGTTTTGAGCTGCTGGTCGGCCAGCGCCTCTCCGCCTAGGGCGGCCAGTAACACAGCCACCCCCAAAAAATCGGCCACACGCAAGCCCGGCGCGGGCTGCGCAGCGGCCTGGTAGATGGAAATGCAGAGCAGCCCCGAAACCGGGCCCTGGCCGATGATCAGCCAGAGCATCCGTGCCTGGAATTTCGGCCCGGCGGCGGCGCGCATTTGGGCGTAGCGCGTATCCTCGGGCTCCGTGGCCACCCGCCAAGCGACATAGGCGCCAAGCCGCAGCGCCCAGAGCAGCAGCAAAACCGCCAGCAGCCATTGCCGCCAGGGCACACCCGGCGCAGCCAGCGCCACCCCGGCAAAGGCAAGGCCCGAGCTGAAGGTCCAGAACACATCCACCCACCCGGCATTGCCCGCCGCACGCTGCACCGCCCAGGCAATGAGCATGGCCAGCGAGACAAACAGCCCGGCGATGAGGCAAAGACTCACGGCACCGGCGTGAGCAGATAATGGCTCACCCCCCAGGGCGCGCCCCGCGCATGGCCGAACAGCCCGGCCGTGGCCAGGAAGAACAGCCGCCAGCGCCGGAACCATAAATTTGCCTCGGGGCCATACACATCCTCCATGATGCCGCGGATGGTGGCGGCTTCACGGTCGTAATTGCGCAGCCAGTCCAGCGCTGTGCGCCGGTAATGCGTGCCGTTCCAGCGCCAGTCCCGCGTGAGGGTGAAAAGATCGGGAAAAGCGGAGATGAGGCCGTGGCTCGGCATGATGCCGCCGGTGAAGAAATATCTGGCGATCCAGTCCGCCTCGTCCTCATGGTTGAAGCGGTAAGGCTGGGTGGCATGGGCGAAGACATGCACGAACAGCTTGCCCTCCGGACGCAACCAGACACGGAGCTTGGTGAGCAGGCCGCGCCAATTGGCCATGTGCTCGAACATTTCCACCGAGACCACGCGGTCGAATGTCTGCGCTGGTTCGAACTCGTTCATATCGGCGGTGACGACCTGGAGGTTATGCAGGCCAAGCAGTTTGGCCTGAGCCTCGATGAAGCGGCGCTGCGCGGCGGCGTTCGAGACGGCGGTGATGCGCGCCTGCGGAAACCGCTTGGCCATGAACAGCGAGAGCGAACCCCAGCCACAACCCAGCTCCAGAATCTCCTGCCCATCGGCGAGTTCGGCATGGGCGATCGTTTCTTCCAGCGCGTGCAGCTCGGCCTCTTCCAGGCTCTCCCGCCCGGTGGGGTAGAGGCAGCAGGAATATTTCCGGCGCGGCCCCAGAACCAGGCCGAAAAAGGCCGGGGGCAGCTCGTAATGCTGGCGGTTGGCGTCATCGGTATGTTCGGCGATAGGATGCGAGGCCATCTCCGCCGCGAACAGGCTGGTGGCGGCCTGGGTGCTGGCGAGCTGATTGTTCGTGCGCCCGACGAGGCGGCTGATGCCAAGGCGCAGCAAGCTGTCGGGCAGCGGATAATGTTCGGCGGCACTGGCCATCCGGGCGGCAAGAACTCATGCAGCGCTCCTCAGCGTTTGGGGATTGGTACGGTGGATGAAGGCGAGGCAATCCGGCAGCACGGGGGCCAGGAAGCCCAGCAACGGAGAGAGCGCGCCCACAAGCTTGCGATGGTCGATGCCCGGGTAGAATTTCACCTCCACCGCATCGCCCGCCAGGCGCAGGCGGTTTGCCAGCCGGGCGCTGTTGCCTGGGTCAACGGTTTTGTCGTCCAGCCCGGCGGCCAAAAACGCGGGCGGAGCGCCCTGGGTGACGAAATTGACCGGCTGGGTGCGCGCCAGGCCGGAGGGCGGGCCGAAAATGGTTTTCAGAACCGGGTCCGTAAGCGGCAGGAAATCATAGGGACCGGCAAGGCCGATCAAGCCCGCGATGTCCCGCCTGGGGCAGAGCCCGTGCGGGGCCAGCCATTCCGGATCCAGCGCCAGCATGGCTGCGATATAGGCGCCGGCCGAATGGCCCATGAGGATCAGGCGCGCGGGATCAGCGCCGTAATCGGCCGCGTGGGCCCGCGCCCAGGCCACGGCGGCGGCACCATCCTGAAGAAAGCCGGGGAATTTTACCTGCGGATAGACGCGGTAATCCGGGATCACCGCCACTACGCCGCGCGCGGCCAGGGCGGCGCCGGCGAAGCGGTAAAGCGCTTTGTCCCCCTCCTGCCAGCTGCCGCCATAGAAGAACACCACTACGGGCGCGCCCTGTGCCTGGCGGGGCGCATAGACATCCAGCCCCCCGCGCGAACCTGGCGCATACTGAACGCCGGACGTGACTGTGAAATCGCCAGGGGCGAATTTATTGAGCAGGGTGATGGGAGAAAGGGCGGCGAACGCCATGCCGCCCCCAAGACTCAGCGCCGCGCCAGCGAAAAGGAACATGCGCCGGTTCATCTCAACGGCGCAGCAGCCGGTCCAGCCAAGGCAGGCGCAGCCCGCCTTCCAGCGCCGCCAGGCAGATACAGCCTTCCAGATCCGCCACCGGCTGGTGTTGCAGAGTCTCATCCGCCTCGGCCAGATCGCCAGCGCTGTAATGGCCGGTTTCATCGCTGAAGCCACCGGCCAGAATCTGGGTGAATTCAGCGCCGCCATGGGTGTGGTGGATCACGCGCCTGCCGCTGGCGACGCGAAACATCATCATGTTCTGATCCGGCGCCCAAGGCAGGCGCACACGGCTATGGTGGATGCCCCGGCCAACCCAAAACCAGCGCCCGATATCCGCCCCTTTCAGCGCGGCGGGTAGGTTCACGCCTTCCGGCAGCAGCCTCGGCGCTTGGCGGGGCAGGCGGGCGGCACGGCGGGGGGCTGGCTCGTCCAGCCGGGCGAGGATCTGGTTGAAGGCGCGCTCATCCAGCGGGGCGGGCGGCAGATCCTCAAGGATGACACCGCCCAACGCCTCCAGCCTTTGGGTTTCAGCCCGGCAGGCGGGGCAGGTTTCCAGATGCGCGCGCACCACCACCGCCAGCCCGGCGGGCAATGTGCCCGCGGCCAGGCGCAACAAGGTTTCCCCAGAAGGATGATGCTGGATCAACGCACATCTCCCAGTAACAGGCGCAGCCGGGCAAGCCCAAGGCGGATGCGCGATTTCACCGTGCCCAGCGGCAGATTGAGCTTGGCGGCGATGGCGGCGTGAGACAGATCGGAAAAAAACGAGAGAGACAAGATGGTCTGCTGGTCCTGGCTAAGGGTTTTCAAGGCTGCACCAACATATTGCTCGCGCTCGGCCGCCAGGGCGGCGGTTTCGGAGGATGGCGTCAACGCCTCCTCTTCCTCAGGCGCGGGGGGCAGGTTGCGAAGGCGGCGCGCATGGTCGATGCGGGCATTGCGGGCGATGGCGAATATCCAGCTCGCCGCGCCCGCCCGGGCCGGGTCAAACTGTCCGGCCTTGCGCCAAAGGCTGAGCATCACTTCCTGCGTCAGCTCTTCAGCCGCCGCCGGGCCAAGCCCGCTCTTCAGCAGATAAGCTTTCACGCGCGGCGCGAAATGCTTGAACAGAGAGGCGAAGGCCTGACGGTCCTGACATTCGGCGACACGGCGGATGAGCTGGACCAGCGCCTCGGCGGCCGGCGGCTCGGAATCGGCCGGGCTCACCGGAGAGTGCTGGGCCCGCGTGGAGGCCGGGCGATAAGGGGCATCATGAACATTCACGCAGCATAATACGCGGCGGGCAAGGATTTAGATCACCCTGCGTCCTACGCCACTGTTTTTTAACCAGCTTATGATCCAACCCCACCCTCCGCGCGTAATACGGACCAGATAGCAGGAGTAAGCAGTGTGGCCGGAACCGGAGGAAAACAGCAGCGTATCGCCGTGATCGGGGCGGGCATTTCCGGTCTGGCCGCCGCCTGGCTGCTCTCCTCCCGGAATCAGGTGACGATCTATGAGGCCGAACCGCGCCTGGGCGGCCACAGTAATACGGTGGAGGCGGATGGCGTGCCGGTGGATACCGGTTTCATTGTCTATAACGAGCCCGCTTACCCCAACCTTACCGCCTTGTTCAAACATCTCGGCGTGGCAACACAGCCAAGCAATATGTCCTTCTCCGTCTCCCTTCAGGCTCCCGCGCTTGAATATGCGGGCACCGACCTGGCCGGGCTGTTCGCGCAGAAGCGTAACCTCTTAAATCCGCGCTTCTTCGCCATGCTGCGGGATCTGGTGCGCTTCTATCGTGAGGCGCCGCAGGTGGCCCGCGCGCCGGAGATGAGCCTGCGGGAGTTCCTCAGCGCCGGCGCGTACGGCGCGGCCTTCACCGAGGATCATCTCTACCCGATGATCGCGGCAATATGGTCCTGCCCGGCCGGGCAGGCGGGGAACCTGCCCGCCGCCGCCTTCGTGCGGTTCTGCGAGACGCATGGGCTGCTCAAGCTCACCAAGCGCCCGCTCTGGCGGACGGTGACGGGCGGTTCGCGTGAATATGTGGCGCGGCTGAAGGATTGCGTCACCGGCACGGTCAAATCCAACACCGGCGTGACGGCCATACAACGCCGGGATGGCGGCGTGGTGGTATATGACCAATCCGGCGGCGCCGCATATTTCGACCATGCCGTGCTGGCCTGCCATGCCGATACAGCTCTGCGCCTGATTGCAACGCCGACAGACCAGGAGCAGGCGCTGCTTGGCGCCTTCCGCTACACCAGCAACGAGACTTATCTGCATACCGACCCCAGCTTCATGCCGCGCCGCAAGGCCGCCTGGGCGGCCTGGAACTATGCCGGCAAACGCGGTGAACAAGCGCAGATTTGCGTTACCTACTGGATGAACCGGCTGCAGAATTTGAAAACGAAACAGAATTGGTTCGTGACGCTCAATCCGCCGCGCGACCCCAAGGGAACTCTTCTGCGCCAAACCTACGAGCATCCGGTCTTCGACCTGGCCGCGCTGCGCGCCCAGAAGGATTTATGGGCTTTGCAGGGGGCGGCGCGGCTTTGGTTCTGTGGCGCTTATTTCGGTGCCGGATTTCACGAGGACGGGCTGCAGGCCGGGCTTGCGGTGGCGGAGGAGCTGGGCGGGGTGCGGCGGCCCTGGAATGTCGCGGATGAATCGGGGCGCATCCATCTGCTCCGCCCCCGGCAGGCGGCATGAACGCGCTGTACCAGACCCTGGTAACCCATGCGCGGCTGCGGCCGAAACGGCATCATCTGCGCTACAATGTCTTCTATCTGCTGCTTGATCTCGCCGCATTGCCGCGGCTGCGGCTTTTCTCCTGCGGGCGCTTCAATCTGTTCAGCTTCCAGCCGCGCGATTATGGAGATGGCACGGGCGACCTGCTTGGCTATGTGCGCGCGCAGCTCGCCAAGGCGGGCCTGGCCGAGGCCGGGGCGCGCATCTGCCTGCTCACCATGCCGCGCTTTCTGGGCCATGCATTCAACCCGCTCAGCCTGTTTCTCTGTCACGAGGAAACAGGCCGGTTGCGCGCCGTGCTCTATGAAGTGAACAATACATTCGGGCAACGCCACAGCTACCTGCTGCCGGTAACGGAAAACAGCCCGCTGGTGCGCCAGGAATGCGGCAAGACATTCTACGTATCGCCCTTCATGGATATGGAGCTGCGCTACCGTTTCTCCCTGCATCCGCCGGGTGAGGCGCTGGGGCTGCATATCGCGGTGGAGGACGCGCAAGGCCCGCTGCTGCATGCCTCCATGGCGGGCAAGGCCGGAAAGCTGACGGACACCGCCTTGCTGCGCAACGCCTGCGCCATGCCCTTCCTGGGCGCCAAGGTCGTTGCCGCCATCCATTGGGAGGGCCTGAAGCTGTGGCTGAAAGGCACTGGCCTGCGCCCGCGCCCGGCGGCTCCCGTGGAGCCCGTCTCCATCCCCCGGCCCGAAACGGAGTGTGCACGGTGAGTGAAGCGCAAGATGTGACCGCCGGAATCCCGCTTTCCGCCGCCGCCAAGGGCTGGCGGGTGGCGCTTCTGCGCCGGCTGCTGGCCGGGCTGCGCTATGGCCGGTTGATCTGCACCACGCCGGAGGGGGCAACACTCGAACAGCGCGGCCCCTTCCCCGGGCCCGAGGCAAAACTGGTGCTGCACCGCTGGCGGGCCTTGCGGGCGCTGATTGTCAGCGGCGATGAAGGCTTCGCCGAGGGGTTTCTGCGCGGCGACTGGTCAAGCCCTGACCTTGCCAGCTTCCTCACCCTGGCGGCGCAGAATTTCAGCAACGCCCACGAGCCTCCCCTGCCCTTGCGGCTGCTGCACAAGCTGCGCCATGCGCTGAATGCCAATAGCCGCGCCGGGTCGCGGCGCAACATCATGGCGCATTACGACCTCGGCAATGCGTTCTACGCCACCTGGCTCGATGCGCAGATGCTCTATTCCTCGGCGCTATACAGGCATCCGGGCGAGACTCTGGAGGCGGCACAGCTGCACAAGCTGGCGCTGATCACCGGCTGGCTGGATCTCCAGCCCTGCTGCAAAATTCTGGAAATCGGCTGCGGCTGGGGGGCTCTTGCCAAGCTGCTGGGGGCCGCGGGCGCGCGGGTGACGGGGCTCACACTCTCCCCCGCCCAATTGGCGCATGCGCGCTCACTCATCAGCGCCAACGGGCTTGAGGAGCAGGTGACGCTGGCCTTGCGGGACTACCGGGACGAGACCGGACGCTATGACCGGATTGTCTCGGTCGAGATGCTCGAAGCCGTGGGCGAGGCCTATTGGCCGGTCTATTTCCGCACCCTGCGGGAGCGCCTGAAGCAAGGCGGCAAAGCGGTGCTGCAAGTGATCACCATCGACGCCGCCAGGTTTGGCGCTTACCGGAATAACCCGGATTTTATCCAGCGCCGCGTTTTTCCAGGCGGCATGCTGCCCGCCAAGGCCCATATCGCCACCCATGCCCAGGCGGCCGGCCTCACCCCAGCGCGGGTAAAAACCTTCGGTGAAAGCTATGCGCTCACCCTCGCCGCTTGGCGCACGCGCTTTCTGGCGGCTTGGCCGGCACTCCGCCAGATGGGGTTCGACGAGCATTTCCGGCGGCTTTGGCTTTATTATCTCTGTTACTGCGAGGCAGGTTTCCGCTCCGGCCTTATCGATGTCGGCCTTTACGAGTTTCTGGGTTAAGGAACTCCTGCCGATGATAGCCTATCTCAAAGCCTACCTGGCCAGCGCCGTCATTTTCATCGGGCTTGATGCGCTCTGGCTCAGCTTCATGGGGCCGCGCCTGTATACACCGCTTTTGCGGGACATGCTCACCAGCACGGTGCGCCCGGTTCCGGCGGTGCTGTTCTACCTGCTTTATATTGGCGGCATCGTGATTTTCGCCATTGCCCCAGGCGCCCCGCCGGCCCGCCTCTCCGGCGTGATGCTGCGGGGCGCGTGCTTTGGCCTTATCGCCTACGCCACCTACGATCTGACCAACCAGGCCACGCTGCGCACCTGGCCGCCTGTCATTACCCTCGCGGATCTCACCTGGGGCATCTTCGTCACCGCTGCCGCGGCGGCGGCCGGTGGTCTCGCCCTGCGGTGGTTTGCCAAGGCATGACCATGCCGGGCTGAAGCAGGGCCGACCCTAGGCAAATTCCGCGAAACCCTTTAGCCTCAACAGAAGTTTACCCACGGGTAAGCCAGAGCTGGCCATGGCCAGTTCTGACCGAACCTTATGAGGGGCCAGGAAAGACTTCAGCGTGAGCAAAAAGCGGAACCGGGCCATCGTCCTGACATCCATCTTCGGGGTCACGCAGCGCCTGATACAATTGCTCAGCTCGCTCATCACGCTTCCCCTGGCCCTGCACGGCCTTGGTCTTGCCGGATTCGGTATATGGGGTGCGGCGACCTCCTTGCTGTCGCTGAGCAGCATGCTCACGATGGGGCTTGGCAGCGCTCTGATTACTTTATTGCCCTACGCCCTGTCGGCTGGACGCCTTGAGCAAGGCAGGGCGTATGTCGCCGCGTCCCTGCTGGGGAGCACCGCCCTTACCGCCCTGCTTCTGCTTGGCATGGCGATCCTGTTTTGGTTCACCAGCGTGCCGGCCCCGTCCACGCCATTTCTGGTGGCTGGCATCGCCCTGGTTCTGAATATCCCGTTCTCTCTTGGCTCCGAAATTTGGCTGGCCCTGCAAAAGGGATACATGGCCGCCCTGTGGAGCCTCGCGCAGACGGTCTTGTCGCTGGCCGGATTGGTCGCGGGGGTGCTGGCCGGAGCGGGCGTAACCACGCTGGTCGCCGTGTTTTACGGCGCGTTGCTGTTTGCCAATATTGGCTGCCTGCTGCACGCCATGCTGGCCAACCCGGCGATACGCCCCCGGCACCGCCCCGGCGGCGCGGAATTGCGGCTTGTGCTGCTGCAGGGCGGATTATTATCCTCCATCATGGCGCTGGGGGCGTTCTCCTTTGTTTTTGACAATGTAATGGCTCTGTCCTGGCTGGGACCGGCGGCATCTGCCCTCATGGCGGTGGCGATGCGCGTCTGCATGACCGCAACCGGGCTGCTGGACAGCGTCACGCAGCCTTTCTGGCCAAGTTTCGCCGACGCTCTGGCAGCCAAGGACCATGCCTGGATCCGCCGCGCGATCCGGCATGGTTCGGGTGCCGTTCTGCTCTTGAGCCTGGCCGGTTCCGGGTTGCTGCTTCTGGCGGGCCGGCCCGTCCTGCTCTGGTGGCTTCACCAGGATGTCGGCATTACACCGGCACTGCTCTGGGTTATGGCGTTTTGGATCGTGACCATGACGTTGACCAGCATTCCCACTTTGTTGCTGCGCGCGAGTGCTACGCTCAAACCGCAGATCGTGATACTCGGCATCGCGGCCATGGCCAGCTTTGGCCTCAAATATGTTGCCGCCAGGCATTTTGGCATCAACGGAATTCTTCTGGTGTCGCCTTTGCTATGGATCGTTTTTGTCGTACCGGGCTATTTCTTTCTGATCAGAAGCATCTTCAGGAAAGGCCTTGCAACCGGCCATGAAGCTCTCGGAGTATCGGTACGGTAAAGGCTTCAAGTCTTGCTTGGGCGGTACGTTGGCAAGCATTTTATCACACGGAATTTTTTTGAAACGGACGCGGAGATTTTAGAAACTTGAAACCTCCTTCAGTATTTTTGGCGCGCTGGGGCGTAAGCTTGGCGACTCTCATCTCACTGTCATTGATCTTCTCCCTTCGATTGATTGCCCCTTCCCTCTATCTGGGAATGACATCGTTGCCCGATCACATCATCCGACCGAACCCTTTTGTTGATGTTTTCGCCATTCTCCAGGCGGGGCAGTGCTGGGGTAAAGGCGTGGATGTTTATACGCCCAGCGCCTGCATGGGGGGCGGGGTTTTCAACTATTCCCCCTTCATGCTGCGCCTCTTCTGGTTTCTGCATTTAAGCCCTTCCTTGACACTCTTCGCTGGTGTGCTGCTCTGCCTGGCTTATTGCCTGATACTTGGCATTTTGCCGCCGGCCAGATCCTGGCGCGGGCTTGGCGTGCGGTTCATCACCGCGGCCTCTCCCAGCGCCTGGTTCGCCCTCGAACAGGGAAATTTCGATGTCTGCCTGTTCGTGATCCTATCGGCATCCATATGGATGCTCACCCGTTCCTGGCCCGTGCGGTTGACCGGGTATGGGCTGATCCTTTTCGGGTTTCTGCTGAAATTCTATCCCGCCGCGCTCTTGCCGCTCGCCGCGCGGGAAAATCGACTTCATTTTATAATTGCAACATTATCGAGCCTGACGGTTTTTTCCTGGTTTTTGTTCTGCTTTCATCAAACGTTCACCGGCGCCACCATTCTTCCAGCCTTCGGCGAGCCATTTAAAAATACGTTCGGAGCCACGAACCTGCCCGCCGGCCTGATGATCCTATCCGCCCTTTTCCAAGGGCATATCGGACAAGGGGCGGATTTCAACTATTCGATTCCCAGGCCGAACGCGGATTTCATGGATGCGCTCATTCTTTGCGTTGTACTGGCGGCCTTGCTGACCCGGCGGAAAGCCCAAAAGCTTCTCTGCCTCATCCCGCTTGATGAAACCCTGTTTCTCATTGGCGGCGCGCTGGCAACGGCCTTCTGCTTTCTCGCCACGCAGAATGCCAGCTACCGAGCAATCTATCTCTGCTTCGTTCTGCCGGGCATCTGGCGAGTGCAATCCGTGGATCGCGGCGCCAGAATGATGCTGCTGACCGTTCTGATCGTGCTCTGGGAAGCGGCAATTCGCACCCTCCTCTCGGCCGTGGACAATATTCTGCATACCGGCATCGCCTTCACCGTTTTATTCTGGCTCCTGCGTGAGCTGCTCTGGTGGTGGCTGGTTCTGGAATTCCTTCGCCTGATTTTCGCCTTCACCGTCCCCCATCTCGGCCGCCTCCTTCGTGGACAGAATTGAAATTATAAGATAATCTTCGCAACATTATGCCGCCTGCCTCTCCAGGCCGGTTATCTGTATGGGACGACAGGCGTGAATGGGATGAAAGCTGTAATCCTCGCTGGCGGGCGTGGCTCCCGCCTTTCGGAGGAGACCGATGTCAAGCCAAAACCGATGGTGGAAATCGGCGGCCGCCCCATTCTGTGGCATATCATGAAGATCTATGCCCAGCATGGCATTACGGATTTCATCATTTGCCTTGGCTACAAGGGCGAGCGGATCAAGGATTATTTTTGCAACTATAATCTCTACTCGTCCGACATGACCGTCGAGCTGCGCGCGGGCATGACGATCCATCAAAGCCAGGCCGAGGATTGGCGGGTGACGCTGGTGGAAACGGGTCTGGAGACACAAACCGGCGGCAGGCTAAAGCGGATCCGCAGATATCTCGGAACCGGCCAGCCATTCTGCATGACCTATGGCGACGCCGTGGCGGATATCGACATCACATCCGAGATCGCCTTTCACCGTGCCCATGGCAAGCTTGCCACTGTTGCCGCCGTGCGGCCGCTTGCCCGCTTCGGCGCGCTGCATCTTGAAGGCGATGCGGTAACGCGGTTCGAGGAAAAGCCGGAACAGGAAGCGGGCCTCATCTCCGGTGGTTTTTTCGTGCTGGATGTGGCGGCGATCGACTTTGTGGACGGCGATGCCACGCTCTGGGAAAAAACCCCGATGGAGGCTCTGGCCCGGCAAGGGCAACTGCAAGCCTATAAGCATGCCGGTTTCTGGCAACCCATGGATACGCTGCGTGACCGCCTGGCCCTCGAACAACTTTGCGCCACGGGGCGGGCACCTTGGGTAACATGGTGAGCCGCCTGCTGCCTTCGCCCGCTTTCTGGGCTGGCAAGCGCGTCTTTCTCACCGGCCATACCGGATTCAAGGGAGGCTGGCTGGCCTTGTGGCTTTGCGAACTCGGCGCCGAGGTGCAAGGCTATGCGCTGCCCCCGAATACCGAGCCAAATTTCTTCACGCTTTGCGGCGTCGGCGACAAAATCGGGCATCAGGCCGCGGACATACGCGATGCGCAAACATTGGCCGCCGCGATACAGTCATTCGCGCCTGATATCGTCCTGCATTTGGCGGCGCAGCCACTTGTCCGTGCATCCTATCTGCGGCCGCTGGAAACCTATGCCACGAACATCATGGGCACGGCTTTGCTGCTCGATGCCGTGATCCACACCCACAGCGTGCAGCTTACCCTGATCGTGACAAGCGATAAGGTCTATGCGGAAGGCCCTGGCGTGCATGGCGAAACGGATCCCCTGGGCGGGCGCGATCCCTACAGCGCCTCCAAAGCCGCGGCGGAGCTTGTCGCCGCCTCCTTCCCTGTCGCGGCAAAGCTTGCCACCTTGCGGGCGGGCAATGTGGTCGGGGGCGGGGACTGGTCGGCGGACAGGCTGGTGCCTGATTTCTTTCGCGCGGCACAGGCGGGCGAAAGCCTGAAACTCCGCAACCCGCATGCCATCCGCCCCTGGCAGCATGTGCTGGATGCGCTTTGCGGCTACCTGCTTGCGGCTGAACATATGTGGCACGGCACAGCCAGGCGCGGGAGCTGGAATTTCGGCCCCGGTGGCGGCGGCGAAGCCAATACGCTGGAGATTGTAGAAACCCTCGGCGCGCTCTGGCCGGGCGCACGTTATGAGATCGCACCCCAGCCCGAGGCGCCGCACGAGGCGCCGGTGCTGCGGCTGGATGCCTCAAAAGCACAGCGGGACTTGCTCTGGCACCCGCGCTGGGGGCTGAACGAAGCGCTGACCGCCACCGCCTTCTGGCATCGCGCCCATGCGGCGGGAGCCGATATGGCGGCGGTTTCAGCCCAGCAAATCAAGGCCTATTGCCAGGATGAATAACGAAAAAACCGCGCTGCGCGCTGAGATATTACGCCTTGCCGCGCGCTATGCCGAGCTGACGCTGGGGCCCAGCCCCTTCGATGCGGCTGCATCCCCCGTGCCAGTCTCCGGCAAGGTGGCCGGGGTGGGGGAGATGGTGAATCTCGTGGATTCATCCCTCGATTTCTGGTTGACCACCGGGCGCTTCAATGAAGCCTTCGAGCAGCGCCTGGCCCAGGCCACCGCCAGCCGCTATGCGCTCACGGTCAATTCCGGGTCTTCGGCCAACCTCCTCGCCATCACCGCGCTCACCAGCCCATCGCTCGGTGCCGAAGCCTTGCAGCCAGGCGATGAGGTCATCACCTGCGCGACCGGCTTCCCGACCACGGTGAACCCGGTTTTGCAGAACGGGCTGGTGCCGGTCTTCGCCGATGTTTCCTTGCCCAGCTACAATATCGACCTCCAGGCGATGGAAGCCGCCCTATCCCCGCGCACGCGGGCGGTGGTGGTGGCGCATACGCTTGGCAACCCGTTCGACCTGGATGCCATCTCGGCATTTTGCAAACGGCATAATCTGTTCCTGATCGAGGATTGCTGCGACGCGCTAGGGGCCCGCTTCAATGGGCGGGCGGTTGGCACATTCGGAGAGATCGGCACGCTCAGCTTCTACCCTGCCCACCACATCACAACAGGCGAAGGCGGCGCCGTTTTCACCAATTCCAGCAGGTTCAAGAGAATTCTCGAATCGCTGCGCGATTGGGGGCGGGATTGCTGGTGCCCGCCTGGGCACGACAATACCTGCAAGCAACGCTTCTCCTGGCAGCTGGGCGGGCTGCCGGAAGGGTATGATCATAAATATATCTACTCCCATGCCGGCTATAACCTGAAAATGACCGACATGCAGGCGGCAGTCGGCCTTGCCCAGCTTGACCGGCTGGAAGGGTTTATCGCAAGCCGCAATGAAAATTTCAAAGCACTGCATGCCGCACTGAAGCCATTCGAGGCGTTTCTGATACTGCCCGAGGCCACGCCAGGGGCTGAACCTTCCTGGTTTGGCTTTCCTCTCACCGTGCGGCCGGGCGCACCCTTTGTGCGCGCGCAATTAGTTGAGCATCTGAACGCGGCGCGCATTGCCACGCGCTATCTTTTCGGCGGCAACCTGATTCATCAGCCTTACATGCGCGGGCGGCATTTCCGGGTGGCCGGTAGTACGCCGAATGCGGATCTGGTGATGAACTCCACCTTCTGGATCGGCGTGTTCCCCGGCCTTGGTCCGGCGCATACCGGCTACATGCAGGATAGCTTTGCCGCGTTCTTCAAACATTTGCCCGCCGCATGATCTGGCTGCCACCCGCCATCAGCAGCGCCCTGCGCGGCAATGGCTGGCCGGTGATCGTGACCGGTGCTGGCGGATGGCTTGGCCAGGCGGCTCTGGCGGCGCTGAATGAAGCTTTTGGTGAGACCTTGCCGGGCCGGGTTCAGGCTTTCAGCACCGCACCGCGCCACTTGGTGTTGGCCCAGGGCCGCACCATCCTCACCCGCCCCTTCGCGGAGCTGGAGACACTCAGCACGCCCCCGGCCTGTATTCTGCATTTCGCCTTCCGCACCAAAGGCCATGCGGCGGAACCCTTCTATGCCGAGACGAACCGCCGAATCGCCGCCACCATGCGCGGCTTCATTGAGCGCAACGGCGCGCATGGCCTGTTCATTCCATCCTCCGGAGCGATCTATGGACCAAGGGGGGAGCCCCACCAGAACCTGGCGCAGGACCCTTATGGCGCCCTGAAATATGAGGATGAGCAGAGCTTCGCGGCACTGGCGCAACAGCTTGGTATCCCGGCGGTGATCATGCGCATCTTCAACCTGGCCGGACCCTGCATGAACAATCTTTCCGGCTATGCCCTGGCTTGTATCATCTCCGACATATTGAGCAGCACCACCATCGCATTGCGGGCGGTAAAACCCGTCTGGCGCAGCTATGCTCATGTCGGAGACGTTCTGGCCATCGCCCTTTCGCTCTTGCTACGGGGTGAGAGCCCCCAACCCTTCGACACGGCCGGTGAACGTCCGGTTGAGATCGGCGAGTTGGCCAGCCTTGCCGCCCGGCTGCTGAGTGGCGCGGAATGTCCCCTCACCCGCCCCCGCTGGCAGGACGCCACGCCCGACCGTTATCTGGGCAATTTCAAGGTGTTCCAGAAAACCGCCCGCTTGGCGGGGGTGACGTTACGGCCATTGGAGACACAAATTCTTGATACGGCGGATTATATCCGCCGACTTAATACACTATCCATTGCGCCCGGCAGGCGGCTTCCGTAAGCCTTTGTCATGCGCAAAAACCTTTTCCCCTTGCGACTTCAAGATGTCTGACGCAGGCAGCTTCCTTAGCTTATTCTCGCTAGCTGGAAAGGTAGCCGTGGTCACAGGCGCGTCGCGCGGAATTGGCTTTGCTTTGGCGGAGGGCCTGGCATCTGCAGGTGCCACGGTTGCGGGTATCGCCCGCTCGCCAGCACCACCCACTCCGTTCAGAGAACTTGTAGACTATATCAGCGCCGACATTACCAACGACGTAGATGCGATTTTTGCCTCTGTTGCCGCCCGTCATGCGCGTATCGACATTTTAGTTAACGCCGCGGGTATTACGGTACCAGGCGGTGATTTGACAGCATTTCAGCGGACACTGGAGGTCAACCTTGTGGCACCATATGTCTGTTGTGCTGCTGTGCGTCCCTTCATGAGCTGGGGGGGAAGCATCATCAATGTTACCAGCATAGGCAGCGTACTGGGCATGCCCGGCAATCCCGCATATGGCGCGGCCAAGGGTGGATTGCGTTTGCTTACCAAGTCTTTAGCGCTCGACTACGGCCCATCCGGCATCCGCGTGAACGCTCTTGCCCCGGGCTATATCCAAACAGACATGACAGCCAAAAGCTTCGCGGACCCGGATGAACATGAACGACGCCGCCGGCATACCTGCCTTGGCCGCTGGGGGCGGGTGGAAGATTTAGTCGGCACTGCTATTTTTCTGGCCTCAGACGCTTCTGCATATATTACCGGACAGGATATTTTCGTTGACGGCGGCTGGACTGCGAAAGGCCTCACATGAACCCGCGTATTGGCTTTATGCAGGGGCGCCTCTCGCCTGTTGTAGACGGCAAAATACAGGCATTCCCTTGGGGCGATTGGGAAAACGAATTTGCGTTTGCTCAAAAGCTTGGTTTTTGCTGCATGGAATGGACCTTGGATCAGGAGCGGATTAACGAAAACCCGCTAATGACAGAATCTGGCCGTGCACATATCCATGCTCTTTCAGCAGCGTATAATTTGACAATTCCATCCCTCACCGGAGACTTCGCAATGCAAGCGCCCTTCTGGAAGGAAGGCGGGAATGCGCAAAAGACCCTTGTCAAGCTATTCGCCGAAGTTGTCCAAGCTTGTGGAACCGCAAGGGTCGGTCTGCTCGTCGTGCCACTCGTTGATAACGGTGGATTGACCAAGGCAGCCGAGCACGCTGCACTCAAACGGGAAATGCTGGCACTTCATCCTATGCTTGTGCAAACCGGAGTAAGGATTGCTTTTGAAGCGGATCTCGAACCGGAGGTTTTGGCTGCTTTCATAGCGGGGTTTCCCTCTGACCGTTTTGGTATCAACTATGACATGGGCAATAGTGCGAGCCTTGGCTGGGATCCAGAGAAAGAGATACCTCTGTTGGCTTCGCGTATCATCAATGTACATGTGAAGGACCGCCTGCGGAGAGGAGGCACTGTACCGCTTGGAGATGGGGCCGCCGACTTGCCGCGCCAATTTACATTGCTGCGTGCAGTTGGCTACAACGGTAAATATATTTTGCAGACTGCGCGTGCAGCAAACGGAGACCATCAAGGGGTCCTCCACCACTATGCAAAGTTTACCACGGAGCAACTGGATAAAACTAATGTTGCTTGATCTATCAAATAAAAAAGTCCTGGTAGGTGGCGGAAGCCGAGGTATTGGAGCAGCGATTGCGCGCCAATTTCTTGCTTCGGGGGCGGAAATTGCCATTGCCGCCCGCAATGCCGCCGGCTTGGAAGCGGCCGCGCATGCTCTCGGGGAGGCCTGCACGCCCTATGTCGCAGATTTGACCGACCCCGCTGAATGCGACCATTTGGTGAAGGCGCTTGAAAGCAAATGGGGAAGGTTGGATGTGCTTATAACATGTGCTGGCTCTGGCGCCTCTGTGCCACCAGGGACAGAAACACCCGCCGAGTGGACGCGCGTCGTGGAGATAAATCTGTTCACGGCCACAAACCTCATTAGTGCCGCCACGCCTCTTCTGGCACGCGCCGCGCCATCCAGCATAGTCTGCATCTCTTCCATCTGTGGCATGGAATTCCTTGGCGCGCCCGTCACTTATTCCGCAGCCAAAGCCGCGCTACTGATGGCCGTAAAGGGGTTGGCGCGTCCACTTGCCGAACAAAACATCCGTATCAACGCCATCTCTCCCGGCAACATCTTTTTCTCAGGTGGAACATGGGACAAAAAACTTCAGGAAGCCCCGGAGAAAGTCCGAGCGATGCTCGCAACGCAGGTACCTCAACACCGCCTGGGGACGCCAGAAGATATAGCACAAGCAACCGTGTTTCTTGCGTCTCCGCAGGCAGGTTTCATAACCGGCGCCAATTTAGCCGTGGATGGCGGCCAGACGCGTAGTTTATAGGAGGTATCCATGACGGGCTTGGCCAGTTTTGATCTTTCCGGCAAGCGTGCCCTTATTACCGGGGGCGCTGGCCTGCTGGGCCAAGAGCACGCAGCGGCATTGGCGGAGATTGGCGCTGATGTAGTGCTCACTGATATTAGCCTCTCCGCTTTGCAAAAGACCCAGACTGCTCTTAACGCCACCAACATAAATGTTCACATTGCGGTTATGGACGTCACTTCACCAGACTCTATCGCACAAATAGCAGCTCAGCTTGGTACAATCGATGTATTGGTCAATAATGCGGCCATTGACCCGAAGGTTTCGCCAAACGGGGGAATGGAACACAGCCGACTGGAAAATTTTTCGCTGGAGAACTGGAATTTCCAGCTGAATGTTGGCCTTACGGGAGCCTTTCTTTGTTCTCAAGCTTTTGGCACGGCCATGGCCACGCGTGGTGGCGGCATAATTCTTAACATTGCGTCTGATCTTGCCGTCATTGCACCGGATCAGCGCCTTTACCGCAAACCAGATGTTCCAGAGGACTCTCAGCCGGTGAAACCTGTCACTTACTCCGTTATCAAAACCGCCCTTATTGGTCTTACCCGATACCTTGCTAGCTATTGGGCACAACAAGGTGTACGTGTGAATGCCATCTCCCCGGGTGGTGTATACAATGATCAACCGGCGGAGTTCGTCGCTCGTCTTGCAAACCTGATTCCCTTGGGCCGTATGGCCAGGCGGGATGAGTATCGGGCCGCTATACAATTTCTCTGTTCACCTGCTTCCAGCTATATGACCGGACAAAATCTGGTCATTGACGGCGGCCGCAGCATTCTCTGAAGATATATCATGAAAAAAACCACACGTGGCGCTGATTATGTCGCCTCATTTCTAGTCAGCAAAGGCATCAAATCCGTCTTTCTGATTCCCGGTGGCGGCAATATGTTTTTAGCTGACGCCATTGGCAAGGCTGAGACATTGGATGCAGTGCCGATGCATCATGAACAGGCCTGCGCAATGTCAGCAGATGCTTATGCGCGCGTCACGGAAGGAGTGGGTGTGGCGCTGGTCACCTCCGGCCCAGGGGCAACCAATGCCATCACTGGCGTGGGAGAAGCATGGACCGGATCCTGCCCACTTCTGATCATTTCCGGGCAGGTGAAGAGGGCTGATTTGAAAGGCGAGTCCGGACTGCGGCAGAAAGGGCCGCAGGAGGTGGATATCGTCGAGATGGTGAAGGGCATGACCAAATATGCCGTCACCGTGATGGATGGCGCGGATCTGCGCTATCATCTGGAAAAAGCCTTCCATCTGGCCACCACCGGCCGGCCTGGCCCGGTCTGGGTCGACGTGCCGCTGGACATTCAGGGCGGCCCTGTGGACCCGGCGGCGATGCGTGGTTATGCCCCGCCCCCCCCGGCGGAAGCTGCCCCCTTGCGCCAGGCCGCGGCACAGATGATCGATATGATCAACGAGGCCGAACGGCCCCTGTTCTTCATCGGGCATGGCGTGCGGCTGGGCGGCGCGGCGGCGCTGCTCCGGGAGATGGTGGAGGCCTTCGGCATTCCGGTGGCGACAAGCTGGAACGCCCAGGACATGATCCCGGCCGACCATCCTTTGAATTTCGGCAAGCCCGGCACAGTGGCCCTGCGGGCACCGAATTTCGCCGTGCAGAATTGCGATCTCTTGATCTGCATCGGCACAAGGCTGGACAACTCCCTCACCGCCTTCAACCCGGCGCGCTTTGGCCGCGCCGCGCGTAAGGTAATGGTGGACGTGGACCCGGTGGAGCTGAACAAATTCACCCATCCGATCGAGTTGAAAGTGCTGGCGGAAGCGCGGGAGTTCATTGCGGCAGCGCTAGCGGAAAAAGCGCGCTTGAAACCACGGGACCGCTCTGCCTGGTTCGCGCGCTATGCGGCATGGAAGCACCGCTATGCGCTGAATGGCGGCGCCCCCTGGCCTGCCAGCGGGGAGATTAGTCATTTCCACCTCATCAGTGCTTTCTCGAAAGCCTTCCCGGAAAACGCGCTCATCATGACAGGCGGCTCGGGCTTGGCCGTCGAATCGTTCTGGATGACGTTCGAGGCCAAGCGCGGGCAGCGCATGTGCACCACCTCCGGCCTGGGTTCGATGGGCTATGGCTTGCCGGCGATGATCGGTGCCTGCATCGCGCGCGGGCGAGCGCCAACCATCGGCGTGGAAAGCGATGGCAGCCTGATGATGAATTTGCAGGAACTGGCAACGCTACGCGGGCTGAACCTGCCTGTGTGCATGTTCATCATCAACAATGCAGGGTATGCCTCGATCCGCAACACGCAGCGGAATTATTTCAATGGCCGCTATGTCGGCACCGGGCCGGAAGCGGGGCTGTTCATGCCGGATTTCGTAGCCCTGGCGCAAGCGCTGGGCCTGCCGGCCATGCGAATTAGCGATGCCGCCGAGCTGGAAAGCGGCATTGCCCACGCGCTGGCGCAGCCGGGACCGTTCATCTGCGATATCAGCGTGACACCGGATGAGTCGCTGTGGCCAAAAGCCATCGCCGTGCCGCAGCCGGACGGGACGCTGCTCTCCATGCCGCTGGAGGATATGACGCCGCTGCTGCCACGTGAGGAGCTGCGGGCACAGATGATCGTGGACCTGACTGCAGAGTCGGAGAAGGTGGTGGTGTGATGCCCGAGGCCGAAACAGATCTTCGCACAGCCTGGACCAAAGGACGCAAGCTGGTGCTGTACGGCGCCGGCGGGGCCGGGCGCGAGGTGGCGCGAGGATTGCTCGAACGAGGAATCACGCCCGTGGCGTTTCTCGATGCGAAGGCCGCGCCGGGCGACATGCGAGACGGTATTCCGTCCTTCACGATCGCAGACTGGGTAGCGTGTGGGTACGGTGCCGATACCGATGTGCTGGTGACGATCCACAGCCATGCTATCAAGGTTTCGCCGATCCTCGACCAGTTGCGCGCAGCGGGTTTTACTAGTGTGCTGAGCATGGTGGATTACGCAAATTTGTTTCCGGATGACATTAGCTTCCGCTACTGGCTGGTTCCATCGGCATATTATGCGGAGAAAGGCGAAGCCATCGCGGCGGCGCGGCATCTGCTTGCGGATGACACAAGCCGAGTATGGTTCGACGCGATCATGCGGCTTCGGTTGAAGGGGGACTATCACGGCCTGCCCGAGCCTTCCTTCATCGAGCAATATATGCCGGGCGACCTGCCGCGCTGGGCCGAGCCGGTGCGGTTACTGGATTGCGGGGCCTATGATGGCGACACGCTCCGATCACTTCTTCGTGCAAAATATGAGATTGCGGCACTTGTCGCGTTTGAACCCGACCTTGCAAATTATGCCAAGCTCACGGCGTATTATGGCACGTTGAACGCCATGTTCATCCCGTGCGGTTTAAGTGCCTCCGCGCGCATAATGCATTTCTCAAGCGGGCTTGGTGCTGCCTCGCGCGTTGGAGATACGGGGGATACTGGCATTCAATGCATGAGTATCGACGAGGGCGTACCCGGCTTCACACCGAATCTCATCAAGATGGACATAGAGGGGGCAGAGTTGGATGCTCTGCACGGTGCCGAACGGATAATCCGCCGCGACCGCCCAGGACTCGCGATCGCCGTCTATCACGAACCAAGCCATGTCTGGGACATCCCGTTGTGGGTGCATGGGCTTGACCTAGGGTACAAAATGTACTTGCGCGGCCATGGCCATAGCGGCTACGACACTGTGCTGTATTGCCGTACCTACTGACGAGGCGGCAGGAGTGAGCGAATTGTGACAACCAAACCCAAATTTTCGGAGTTCAGGGCCAAAGCCTTTCAGCGAACGGATCTGGCCAGCAAACTCCCGCTATCCGCACCTTATGCGATGTTCGTGGAATTCACCAACCGCTGCAATTTCAAATGCACTTTTTGTCCAGAGTCACTATCCGACTATAATGAACAGGTCGGCGGCATACATATTATGAGCGAGGAAAGATTTCACCGGCTGTGTGAAGAGATCCTAGACCTTGGGCGGCTGCGCGTGATGCGCTTCCATATGTTGGGCGAGGCATTACTGCACAAGCGTGCACCGGCGATGATGGCGCACGCGGTGCGGATGGGTGTGGCCGACCGTACGGAGCTCACGACCAACGGCTCTGCCATTACCGACAGCGTGGCCGATGCGCTCGTGGTCAGCGGTGTGGATTATGTACGTGTCAGCATCTATGCTATGGACCCGGAACGTCATCGCCGCGTGACGGGGGCCGAGATCTCGCCCGAGAAGGTGCGGCGCGGCGTTGAGGCGCTGCGCAATGCGCGGGAGCGCAATGGCGGGGTGGGGCCGTTCATCTATGTGAAGATGATTAACCCATTTGACACGAAGGAAGAAGCGGCGTTTCGCGCCATCTATGAACCTCTGGCCGATGAGGTGATGCTCGAGCAGCCTATGAACTGGAATGATGAGAGCGGCATCGATTTCATTTCCGCTACATATGAAGGAGAGATCAGCCGCGAAGAACTGTTCCCTATGCGCAAGGAGGTTTGCCCTCTACCCTTCTATACATTGGTCGTGCATTCGGACGGCAATGTGGGTATTTGCTGCGTAGACTGGGCGAAGAAGACATTGGTGGGCGACTTGAGACGAGAGTCTCTGAGAGACATTTGGCACGGACAAAAGTTACGGGAGTTTCAAGTGATGCATCTGGAGCGTAGAGCACACGAAAACAGCGCCTGCAAGGGTTGTACCTACCCCTTTACGCAACCCGATAATATTGATTCACTGCGCGGACCTGAGGATTTATGGCCCTTAGCCGAACTTGCCACGAGGACTTGAGAAACAGTGACCGCCTTGGCGGTCAACTGCATGCCCTCACTGCGCTTCGCTTTCTTGCCGCCATTGCTGTCGTTCTGCACCACGTCGCCTATGTTGCCGGAAATCTTCCTTTCATTGCCTTGTTCGGCCTGTTCGGCTGGCTCGGCGTCTCCTTCTTCTTCCTGCTCTCCGGCTTCGTGATCATGTGGTCCTATAATCCTCAGATACCAGCCAGGACGTTCATCCTGCGCAGGCTTACGCGTATCTACCCTTTACATCTTCTGACACTTCTCGTCGCTTTGGCGTTGTGCACTTGGTTTCATAGTGCCATTGGTGGCTATCGCGGCACACCGTTCGGCACAGTCGCGAATGTCCTGCTCGTCCATGACTGGGTGCCTTTGCATCCCGATATCCGCCAAGCCTGGAATGGTGTGTCTTGGTCTTTGTCTTGCGAACTCTTCTTCTATCTATGTGCACCTTTCCTGCTGCCCCGCATCGCCCGGCGAGATGGCTTGGCGTTCGCCGGAACAGCCATGACCGTCTGGACGCTCATGGGCAGCTCCTTGCTGCTTGCCAGTGTTGCCCACTGGAGCATATTTCTGGATATTTGCCTTTATCATCCTGTGCCGCGTCTATTGGAATTTATCCTCGGAGCACTTGGAGCCTGCTGGCTGCGTCAGGGCTTTACACCGCCACCGCTTATATTCGCATTGGCGCTCATGCTGCTTCCAGCCTACAGCTATGTGCTCATGATGGGGCCACAGGAAAGCTGTCCTGACGTCACAAACATCCTCTTCACTCCTGGCGCTTTTCTGCTCATCCTATCCGTGGCGTCAGCTGAACTTGCCGGGAAGACAAGGTTGCTTCACCAGCCGTGGTTCATCCTGCTGGGCGAGGCCTCGTTCGCTCTCTATATGACCCATGCCCTGCTGCTTGGGCTGTTCTCCAGAATTGTGCTGATACATATGCTAAACTGGCCCGGCTCCTCCGTGCCGCGGGAGGCTGGATTCATCGCCCTTTACCTCCTCATGGCGGTTGGCCTGTCCGTTGCCGTGCATTCTTGCGTGGAAGTACCACTGCGGCTGTGGTTGCTGCAGCTGCAAAAAAGCATGCAGCAGGCAGACCCGACAGCGGTGCAGCGCACGGGCTAAGGATCAGTCTTGCGGATCGAAGCCCTGGCGTTCTTTCTCAATCACCAATGGGCGTTTAGTGACCTGGGTGAGAATGGCGCCTATATATTCACCGAGTAAGCCAATGAAGAAGAGTTGAACAGCGGCGAAGAAGAAAACCGAAATGAGGATGGGAGCAGTGTTGGCCTGGAAATGGTTCCAGAACAACAATTTTGCTATGAGATAGCCGAAGGCCACGAGCAGGCTTAGCCCTGAGAGCACGAATCCACCCATTGTGGCGAGGCGCAGCGGTACCTTGGAGTGGCTAGTGATACCGAGCATGGCTGTATCGTAGAGAGCATAGAAATTATTCTTACTTACCCCGCGCTCACGCCGTGGCTGGGTGAAGGGAATTTCGACGCGCTCGTAACCAAGATCGGCAATGAAGCCACGGAAATAAAGGCTATGGTTGCCCGTGGCACGCACATGCTCGACCACCTCGCGGTCATAGAGTCCGAAGCCGGTAAAATTCTGAATCTGCGGCACCTCGGAGAGCACCGCCAACACCCGATAATAGGCGCGGCGGAGCGAGAACATGAGCACAGCCTCGTCGCTCGATGGCTTCACGCCGATAACAACTTTGTAGCCATTGCGCCAATGTTTAACGAGATCCGGCAGCATTTCTGGTGGATCCTGTAGGTCTGCTACCATAGTGATGACAGCATCTCCTTCCGCTGCCAGATAAGCGTGCAGCCCAGAGCGCTGCACGCCGAAATTGCGGGCATTAACGATGAGACGCACCCGCGCATCCTGAGCTGCCAAGCCCTTGATCTTGGCCACGGTATCGTCCGTGGAGGCGTTATCTATAAACTGCAGCGTATACTTTTGTTCCGGAATGGTGGCAAAAGCGGCGGTGACGCGGTCGTAGAGTGGTTCGATATTGCCGCTCTCGTTGTAACAGGGGATGATGACGCAGATGGTCTTGTCGTCCATGAGGCCTATATAATCTCCAGCACGTGTTCGATGAAGGCGCGGACCGCGCCTTCGCCGCCGCGCTGGGGTAGGCGCAACTTCACCGCTTCCAGCACCAGAGGTTGGGCGTTGGCGGGGGCGGCGGAGAGGCCGGCAAGCGAGAGGGCTGAGAGGTCGTTGATATCATCGCCCATGAAGCCGACGCGGGCGAGGGGCAGGGCTTCGCGGGTGGCGAAATCCTGCAAGGCGGCGCCCTTGTCCTTGCACCCCTTGTAGACGGCGGTGATGCCGAGCTTGGCGGCAAAACGGTCGATCAGCGGGCTGTCCTCGCCTGAGATGAGGGCGAAGACAAGCCCGGCGCGGCGCCCGCGCGAGATACCCATGACATCGGCGAAGCAGAAGCGCTTCCACTCCGCCCCATCCGGTCCCCACCAGAATCCACCATCGGTCAGCACGCCATCCACGTCCAGCGCGATGGCGTCCAGCCGCCTTGCCTGGCTCACAGCGCCTGAACGCGCGGCCCGTGAATACGCCGCAGTTTCTCCATCACCGGCTTCTCACGTTCCAGCACGCGCTTCACCCCATCACCCATGGAAGTCTCAATAAGCCGGATATCGCGCACCAGCCGCGTCAGCCCGTTCGGCTCCAGGCTGGCCGCGTGGTCGGAGCCCCACATGGCGCGGTCCAGCGTCAAATGCCGCTCCACCATGCAGGCGCCCAACGCCACCGCCGCGACGGAAGAGGGAATGCCGGTTTCATGCCCGGAATAGCCGATCGGCACGGCGAATTGCTGCGCCAGCACCGGGATAACCCGCAGATTCAGCTCCTCATAATGCGCCGGATAGGTGCTGGAGGAGTGCAAGATCACCAGATCCTTCTTGCCCAGCACATTCACCGCGTGGTCGATCTGCTCCAGGCTGCTCATGCCCGTGGAGAGAATCACCGGCCTGCCCTTGGCGCGGGTATGGCGCAGCAGATCATCATCGGTCAGGCTGGCGGAGGCGATCTTGTAGGCAGGCGGATTGAACTGGTCGATGAAATCCACCGAGGCCTCGTCCCAGCAGGAGGCAAACCAGTCGATCCCCTTCTCACGGCAATATTCGTCGATGATGGCGTATTGCTCGAAACCGAATTCCAGGCCGCGCTTCAGATCGCCATTGGTGGGGCCAAACGGGTTCTCACGGGGGCGGGCCAGCTCCTCGGGCGTGTAGACCACGTCCACCGTGCGCTTCTGGAACTTGACCGCATCGGCTCCAGCCGAAACGGCGACATCGATCAGCTGCTTCGCCAGATCGATATCCCCGTTATGGTTGATGCCGATCTCGGCGATGACATAGCAGGTGTTACGCCCCCCGACGGCCTTGTTGCCGATTCTCACTTCGGTCATTTCAATCGTTTCCCATGGTGCAAAATACAGGTTCAGAGCGGGTCCAGAAAATCAGAAGCGCGTTCAGCCGCGATGTAAATAGCAGATGCTCCCGAACAGAAAGCTGACACGAACTATTCCCAAACCGAATATTATAGCTCGGCAGCCAGACACGACCATTGAGAAAGCCCCCGGATAAGCTTGCGACCCTTAATGTAATTATCTGATTTAAAAAGATAAAACAATTCACAAGAGATTGTGCTGAAAGACCTGGACATTTGTCTCTTTTTTGATGAAGCCGCTCGCCTCGCCCTTGCTTTCGGGGAGAGAAAAGCCGCTTTTTCCTAAGGTTATTTTTAAGCGCATTTTACCAAATGGGCGAAACAAGTATCCGGCAGCAACCTCAGCGGGCCTTGAAGATAAGGCCCCCGGGACTAAACGCCCGGACGGGCGCCTTCCTCAACGTGGCAAATGGGCCGCACAAAAGCCAGGCCATTACCGGCTCTGCAACAGGCGCACCAGATTACGCAACCGAGATAGAAACATCTCCGATTTCCCAAGGCGATCCTGCGCATGCGCCGCCGCGTCCTGGCTCAAAGCGGCACGGCCGCGCTCCGCCAGAACTTCAAGCCCCTTCGCCAGTGCCGGCTGCACCTTGATCGCCTCGGAGATCGCGTCCTTATCGAGCCTGTAGGCTTTCACCGGCGTCAGCGCCGTGGCGGTGGCTGCATATTTTGCCCCGGTGATCAGGCCGATCGCTCCCAAACTCTCGCCGGGCCGCATGCGATGAACAACGCGCGGACCTTCCGGTTCGGGGATGGTAATCTCAACAGCCCCGCAGGCCATGACATAAAGCGCCTCCGGCTCCGCGCCCTCCTGGATCAAAGTCTCACCTGGCTGCAGGGAGACCATTTTGAAATGACTGGCCAGCAGATCCCGCTGTGTCTGCTCGATCACTCTGAACAGGTCCGATTGCTCCAGGAGTTCCTTCGGCGATGGCGCCGGAGAGGCCGGGATTGTCGGCATGCCAGCAGCCGCCAGCGCGATTCCAGCATGGCGCAAATGACGATGGACTTCCGTTAGCAGCTCGTGATGGGCGCGCGTCAACTGGCTGCTGGCCGCCACCGAGAAGCTAAGCTGATACGTACACCCGTCGCCGCTCAAATTCGTGCACGCCACCTCCGGCGCCGGCGAAGCGAGCAATGTATCGCAAGAGAGCGCCGCGGCGAGCAATGTGGCCTGGCAACGTTCCGGCGGAACCGTGGAATCCAGCCGCACGGTGAGCGTGGCCCCCCGCACCATCGTCGGCCGGCTTCTATTGATAAGGCGGGCCTTGGCCATGACGCTATTCGGCACGATCGCGATATTGTCCTGGCCCGTGGCAATCTGGGTGGAGCGCCACGTCACCTGGATCACCTGCCCCTCTATCTCGCCTTCCACCCAGATGAGATCACCGGCGCGGTAGGGGCGTTCCAGCCCGACCGCTATGCCGGAAAATACATCCGCCAGCGTGCTCTGCAAAGCGAGGCCGAGAACGATCGCGATAATGCCCGAGGTCGCGATAAGACCGCCAATGGGAATGGTGAACACAAAGTCGATAATGGCAAGCCCTGTGGTGACATATATCGCCCCGGCCACCAGATCGAAAATCAGCTGGGTCTCGCGTGGGCGATCCTCCAAAACGACGATCAGCCGCATCAGGCCAATGGCCCCGCGCGCCCCCATCAGCCACCACCCGGCTTCGATAAGCCTCTCCCAGAACGCGACCGCCGGCTCCTCACTCTCGAAATGCGGGCGCAGCGCTGATCCGACCATCTGCCTTAGCAACAGCGTGAGGCCGATGAAAATACCAATGGACCAGGCCGCGCGCAGCCATAATGGCCAATTCATGCGGGGCTGCGGAATGAGGATCACGGCAAAAGTCAAAAATGTCGCGGCGGCGAGAGGTAGCAAGGGATCGGTCATGCTTCCGCTCATAGCGGCCAAATTGCCAACCGGAAACATGATTTACACCCCAAATAAGGGGCTGGCCCGCAAGCCATGGTGTCAGATGGTGCGACTGGGGAGATCGGCGCCAGCGAGACGCGCCGGGCGGCAAATCAAGGCTAGAATGTCCGCGTTGTGGGGCGAGCGTCGATTCTAACGCACGGGCAATCCCGCCTCACCGCCCGCGCCTTTGCCTTCGGGCGGCACGCCACCCCCTTCGTGAAGGGAGCGGCTATTGGCTTTTCAGTTCAGTATTTTTTGGAGGATTTGTTTGCGGCAATTTTCGAGGGGTATTGGGTTTCTGAGGACCTTGGCGATGAGGATGGCGCCTTGGAGTGAGGAATAGATGAACCCCGCGGCTTCCTTGCAGTTCAGCCCGGCGCGCAGCTCGCCGGAGGCAACACCCTCTTCCAGCACGGATTGGATGTCGTCGCGGATGTCCTGGAAGATCTTCGCCAGGCGCAGCCGCAGCACCTCGGACTGGTCGGCCACCTCGGCGCAGAAGTTACCGACCAGGCAGCCGCCGCGCATGTCGTTGCTGCTCAGATAGCTGATCACGCTGTCGAAATAAACTTCGAAGCGCTCGCGCACGGGCAGGGATTGGTCATGCAGGGAGCGGGCGGTGAACTCGTAATCCTGCTCGTAATAACGCTCCAGCACCTCCAGCCCAAACGCTTCCTTTGAGGGGAAATGGTTGGTGAAAGAGCCCAGCGGCACGCTCGCCGCCTGCGCGATGTCGCGCACGGACGCCCCAACGAACCCACGCTCATGAACGACGCGCAGGCCTTCAGTGAGGATTTTTTCGCGATTGGACGGTCTAGGCATGATGGCGGTCACGATTCCAAGAAAATTGATCAGTTGATAAAATACGTTCGTACGCATTGACTTGCAAGAAAAATCGTCATTCCCGCTCTAAAACACTGATGTAGAGGCGGATTTCAGATTTTAGAGCGGCTCTAAATGCAGGTTTTCGCCAAATGCCGCATGGGTCACCCCATTCCATGCGGCTTTTGCATGGCTGGTTAACGTACGTACGTTCTGAATTTAGTTGATCAATAACGGACGTACGTATACATCTCCCTCACCGAAGGGCATCACGCCCAGACGATCGAAGGATCAAACATCATGTCGCGCTTCACCAAATTCGCTTCCGCCGCTGTTCTGGTTGCCTCCCTGGCCCCCTTCGCCGCTCAGGCCCGCTCCGGCGATCTCGGCACCTCCGGCCCCGCCGCCAACGCCGTTCAGTCCAGCCAGCATGGCGCTTTCGTCCCCGGCCGCGGTGCTGAGAATGCCCAGTTCACCGCCCAGGCCCAGAATGCCGGCAATGGCAGGCTCGCCAGCAATGATGTGCCGGTTTCCTCCCGCTGGGTCGGCGGCGCCGCTTCCGACAGCAATGGCGGCTAACCCCAGCCGCCCCCAGGCGCCCCAAACGTTCCAACATCTTTGAATCCAACGTCTTTGAATAAGGAGTTTTCCATCATGTCACGCTTCACCAAATTCGCTTCCGCCGCCGTTCTGGTTGCCTCCCTGGCCCCCTTCGCCGCTCAGGCCCGCTCCGGCGATCTCGGCACC
The DNA here is from genome assembly GCA_963794625.1 of uncultured Pseudomonadota bacterium. Taxonomy (GTDB): domain Bacteria; phylum Pseudomonadota; class Alphaproteobacteria; order Acetobacterales; family Acetobacteraceae; genus Acidocella. The sequence continues at coordinate 316,286 of CAWCEU010000008.1, read as the reverse complement.
ACCGGCCCCGCCGCCAATGCCGTCCAGTCCAGCCAGCATGGCGCTTTCGTCCCCGGCCGCGGCGCCGAAAATGCCCAGTTCTCCGCCCAGGCCCAGAACGTCGCCAGCAATGTCATCACCTCCTACCCTGACGGCCGCCCGGTCTCCAGCAACGCCTAACGCTGGCACCGCGCCGTTCCCGATCATCACCCCATGAAAGGAGAACATCGCATGAGACGCTTCACGAGCTTCGCCACCGCCGCCATCCTGGCCGCGTCCCTGGCACCCTTCGCCGCCCAGGCCCGCTCCGGCGACCTCGGCACCACCTATCCGCCCCAGCATCTGGTCAATCTCGCCAATGCCCCGGCAACGCCCGCACAGCACGGACGGATCGCCGAAAACGCCAAGCTCCCGGCCACCCTCACCACCGCCCCAGGCGACGGCGAATACGCCAATGCCGCCGATGATGACGGCTTCGCCGGATAGCCAGCGCCATAAACAGCCCCGCCTGACCTGAACCGCTCATCCAGCCCCTCCCCCGCCGAAAAAAACGGCGGAGAGAGGATGGCGAACAACAGGTAACCCCAAAATGACCAGTATAAAATTAACCGCTATAGCCGCTAGGATGTGGGTGTTGGCAGCCGCGTTGCTCTGCCTCGGCTTGGCCACGCCGCCTGCCTTCGCCGCCGCACCTGGCCCGGTTGGTAACTGGGTCACGGCAAGCAATGACGCGGTAATCCAGATCGCCGCCTGCGGCGATCAACTCTGCGGATCCATCGAGGGCATGGTGCTCGCGGCATCGGATAAGGAGCCTGTGGACTGGACTGGCCAAAGCCAATGCGGCCTGGTGATCCTGAAGGCCGATGCGGCCGCCCAGCCCGAAGCAGATGGCACCCCCGCCTGGTATGGCCAGATCACCAACCCGCGGAACGGCTCCGTTTACCGCATCCGCCTCACGCTGGATGGCCATGGCAATCTTCTGCTGCGCGGCTATGTTGGCCTGCCGCTTCTGGGCCGCACCCAAAGCTGGAGCGCCTATGACGGCCAGCTCGGCACGCCGGGATGCCGGTTGCATGGCATCTCCACCCGCACCGCGATGCAGGCCGGCACCTCCCCCGCCGGTTAAATCAACATCGGTTCAACCGGTAAGCCGCGCCAGCTCCTCCGCGATCATCCTGCCGATAGGCAAAGCCGAAGTCGCGGCCGGAGAGGGCGCATTGCAGATGTAAACAGAGCGCGCGGTCTTCTTGATCAGAAAATCATGCACCAGCGTTCCGTCGCGCATCACCGCCTGGGCACGGATACCAGCCTCCTGCGGCTGTAAATCCGCCAGCGTGAGTGCCGGGCAGTATTTGCGACACATCTCCAGATAGCCGCGCTTGAGAATGGAATTGCGCATCTCTGTAATGCCAGATTTGAAATTGGCGCGGATGACCTTCCAGAAACCCGGAAAGCCCAGCATATCCTTCACATCCCGCGGCGAGACCGAAAACTTCGGATATTTCTCCCGCGCAAATCCCAGCACCGCATTGGGGCCAACGGTAATGCCCCCATCGATCATGCGGGTGAGATGGATGCCCAGAAACGGCAGTTCCGGGTCGGGGATCGGGTAGATCAGCGTCTTCACCAGATCCTTGCGGCTGGCGGGCAGGCGGTAATATTCACCCCTGAACGGCACGATCTGAAAATCTGGCGCCAGCCCGCCAAGTGCCGCAATCCGGTCGGACTGCAACCCCGCGCAGGCCACCATGTGCCGCGCGCCATGCACCTGCCCGGCGGCATGCACATTCACCTGGTTTCCGGTTTCCTCGATCCGCTCCACGCGCGCGCCGTAAACCACCTTGCCGCCCGATTGCTCGATCTTGCGCGCCAATACCTGGCAGATCAGCTGATAATCCACGATGCCGGTGGCAGGAATAAACAATGCGGCCACGCCTGAAATGGCAGGCTCACGCCGAAGCAGCTCGGCCGCGCCGATCCGCTCATAGGCAATATTATTTTCTTGCGCGCGCTTTTCCAGCGCCTCCATGCGGCTTGCTTCCAACGCATTGGTGGCCACCAGATGCTTGCCGCAAACCTCCACGGGGATATTGTTCTCAGCGCAGAAATCCTTCGTCGCCTGGGCGCCCTCGCGGCAGAGCCGCGCCTTCAGGCTGCCCGGCGCATAGTAAATCCCGGAATGGATAACACCGCTATTATGCCCGGTCTGATGCAGGCCGGGCTGGCGCTCCTGCTCCAGCACGGTAATCCCGATTCCCGGCCGGGCCTGGACCAGGGCATAAGCTGCCGCCAGCCCCACGATACCACCGCCGATGATACATACATCCTGCATGAATGCCGCCGATTCCTGACGTGAACAGTCTCCCTCGCACCTAAAATCCAACCGCCGGGGAGCGCAAGCCGCGCGGCACCTGCTGGTCATTCGCAACAGCCCGGCATTATCCTCGGCCCGCGAACCGGAGCCCGCTCATGAACACCGCCCTCGATCCCGCCTTCCACCGCCTGCTGTCCGGCAGCCATCTCCGCCTGACCGGAGCGCCACTGATCACGGATGCCGCCATATGCCGCGAAGATGCCGCGGCCCAGGCGCAATGGCTGTACCGGGACGCGCCCTTTTGCCTGCTGGCGCACGACACCAGCGCCGATCCGGTTTTCATCTACGCCAACCGCAAGGCGCAGCTTTGCTTTGAATATGATTGGGATGAGATGATCCGTCTGCCCTCCCGCCTGTCCGCTGAAGCTCCAAACCGGGCCGAACGGCAGCGTTTGCTGGAATCCGTCACCCGCAGCGGCTTCATCGATAACTACAAGGGCCTGCGCATCGCCAAATCAGGCCGCCGCTTCTGGATCGAACAGGCCGTTGTTTGGCAATTGATCGACGAAGCCGGAGCGCTGCACGGCCAGGCCGCCATGTTCCGCAATTGGCGGGATGAATAATCATATCCCGCGAGGCGTTGGAAAATTGGTTACGTAGCCAAAGTTCTTTTGTGGCTTTTTGAAAAGCCACGGCAAAAACTTCTAATAACGAAACAAAGAAACTTTGAAATGGCCGTTTGTGCCGGTTTTATCTCCAGGCATGCGGGACTCGCAGCAAGAAAACGCTCCATGCCCCCCGGCTTGGCCTTCAACCGGCTGGAATTATAACGCCGCGGCTTCGAAGCGCCGCCGGTACTCCGCCGGGCTAACGCCCAACTGGCGCATAAAGGCCCGGCGGAAGGAATCAATGTCTCCGAACCCACAGGCGGCGGCCACCTGTTTTGGCCTTTCGCCCGCCTCCAGCCGCTGCCTCGCCTGTTCCAGCCGCACCCCGGCCACCCAGGCGGCTGGTGTCTGCCCCAGCTCCTGCTGAAACAGCCGGGCAAAATGCCGTGGACTTAACCCGGCGCGTGACGCCAGCACGGCGAGCCCTGCCTCCTCGGCGGGGTGCGCGATCACAAAGCGCTGTACCTCTTGCAAGGCGGCACGGCCCGACGGGTTGGCTGCCCCCTTGCGGCTGAATTGCAGCTGCCCGCCTGGGCGCTTGAAGAACATCACCAGCTGTGACGCGACCTGCTTGGCGATGCCCTGGCCGAGATCCTCCTCCACAAGAGCCAGCGCCAGATCAAGTCCGGCGGTGACGCCGGCGGCGGTGCGCAGCTTGCCGTCACGCACATGCAGCGCATCGATCACAAGCTCCACCGCGGGGTAACGCTCAGCCAATAGCGGGGCGATGGCCCAATGCGTGGTCACACGCCGCCCCTCCAGCAATCCCGCGGCGGCCAGCAACAAGGCGCCACTGCATACCGACCCAAAGCGCGCGGCACGCAAACTCTCCGCCCGCAGCCAGTTCAGAATATCCTGCCGTGGCTGAATTTCGCCGAAATGCGGCGCCCCCGCGACAAGCAAGGTGTGAAATTTCGGCATCCGCGCGCCCAGCACGAGGTCGGGCAGCAGGCGAAGCCCCGAGGAACAGACAATGGGCCCAGGTGCCGTGGCGATGATACGGATCTCATAGGCGCTGCGCCCGGCTTGCAGGTTGGCCTCGGCAAACACATCGGCCGGGCCGGCGGCATCCAGCATCTGCACGCCGGGCGTCGCCAGGATGCCGACCAGAAGCGGGGAGTTGTTGTGTCTCATGATGCCGTTAAATGTCCCGAAATGCCTTAATCAGACAATAGAAGACATTTCTAAAATTTTCTAGTCTACCCGGGCAATAAAGGAGCTTCCCATGACCACGCTGCAGGACATCAAAATTCCCGATAGCCGCCTCGCCCAGGAGATAACCGCCATGGTGCGCGGCAATGCCACCGAATTGCTGTTCAACCATTCCAGCCGCGTCTATCTGTTCGGCGCCCTGGCCGGAAAGCGGAAAGGGCTGAAATTCGACCCCGAACTGCTTTATGCCGGCGCGATGTTTCACGATCTCGGACTGATGCAGGCCCATAGCAGCCAGACCGAACGTTTTGAGGTGGATGGCGCCAATGCCGCGCGGGATTTCCTGCGCAGCCACGGCATCAACCAGGCCGACATCGATACGGTGTGGACCGCCATTGCTCTGCACACCACGCCCGGTATTCCGCAACATATGCACCCGGTTGTGGCGCTGGTGACCGCCGGGGTTGAGATGGATGTGCTCGGCCTGACCTACGCCGAATATTCGGACGCGGAGCGCAAGGCGGTGACACATCAATTTCCCCGCACCCCGCATTTCAAGGAGGATATCATCCAGGCCTTCTATGACGGTATCAAGCACAAGCCGCAGACCACCTTCGGTAATGTGAAAGCCGATGTGCTGGCGGACAAGGACCCGCATTTCCAGCGGGGCAATTTTTGTCAGGTTATCCGTTGCTCGCATTGGCACGGCTGACCGGACAAAGGAAAGGCTTATCCGGCTCTCCCCGGCACCGGCCGCCGCTCTCGCCAGCCATCCCAGCCGCCCGGTGTGCGGCTGGAGCGTTGCCTAATCCGCTCCCTTGATGTTAGCGATGCGGTGAACCGCGCGGTGAAACAAACACCAATGCCGGGTATTTATTGCCCGGCATTGAAAAATTATGGGTCGCGCAATGTCGTGGAAATGTCGAGCATGACCTGGTTGGCGATGAACGGCCGATCCGCCATCATACCAAAATCAGAACGGTCAAGTTGGCTCTTGGCGACAATGCGCAAGGCCGGAATACCATCGACCACGGTATGGGTAACCGCCCCTTTCAGAATTTGCCGATGCGAGACGCCACGAATTGTCAAGCTTCCGATGATGGCAAAATGATCATTGGGCAGTTCCTGGACGCCATCGCTGTGAAAGCGGATGGTTGGAAATTTTTCCTGATCAAAATAGGCTGTGGATTGCAGGACCTTCGCCCCACCGTAAGGTGCCGTCATCTGGCTGTCATCGATGACGATATCGACCTGGATGGAAGCGGGATGGTCGGGGTCCATCCGCACAAGACCCGCGAAGTGAGTGAAGGTGCCATCGATGGGGACAATCTTCACGATACGCGTGCTGAATTGGATGGAAGCGGTATTTTGATCGATATTGTATTCGACGGTGCGCGCCATGGCCGGACCGCCCGCAAGGCAAATGGCCAAACCGGCCGCGACAGCAACCCGCGAAGGCACCAGGGAGGCTAGGATTGGGCGGGCCCGGCCTCGCACCACGTACTCAGCCGCGTTAAACATGAGCCACCTCTGTAGGTTCACGGCAAGAACGCCGGGGAGGAGTATTTATTCCTCCAGCCGGCGAAAATCCCGCAGAAACAATTTTGGCCCATGAAACCACGCGCTTGGGAATTACGAACCACTGGACCAGTTATAGCCCTGATCCTCCCAATAGCCACCCGTGCAACCATTAACAGTAGCCAAACTTGGCCTGCCTTGGGAGTTTTGAGCCAGTCCACCTAAGGCAAGCTGCGCAATCCGGGCGGAGCCAGGCAGAACCTCCGGGCGGCCCACCGGAAACTCACCCAGGATGACGGCGATCGCCGTTTTCTCAAAAATGCAATGATGCGCCAAGCCGCCGCCCATAGGCCGCGATGTCTCGTCCAACCGCAGCCCGCTCCGCCGCGTATGCCGCAAGCGCCTCGCCCAGCGTGCCGGATTCCGCCAGGAACCGCGCAAGAGCCATGGCATCACCCGCGGCTTTCGAAACGCCCATCGCGGTATGCGGCCGCACGACAAATGCCGCGTCTCCGGCCAGCGCCACATGCCCGCGGACCATCGCCGGGGTTTCATAATCGAATATCGCCTGAATGAAGGGCTCGGTTGAGACTGCCCAAACAGCCGCGAGGGACGGCGGCAGCAGCAACTCGGCATCGGCAATCAACTTGGCACGGGCAGCTTCCGGCACGCCGCCGGGCGGCAGCGAGAAAGGATGGGCCCTGCCCTCAGAGTCTAGTCAGGGCAGCCGCCAGGGCACCGTCTTTTTCGGAGATCTGGCGGTACCATACGCAATTATAGCGGCGCCGGCCGGGCTCCATGGAGCCATCTGCACCGGGGACAAGGTAACCAAGCACCTGCGATCCGGGCATCTGGAAAAACGTAAAACGGTCGAGAAGTAAGCTGGATACGGCCTGCAGGCCGGTTTCGGGTATCAAAGTCCGCCAGGCCGCGTAACCGGCATAGGTTGGGCCTTCAGGCGACCCGGCGACCCAGGGCCGTATGATGGACCCCAGCCCATCGGCGCCAATGATCAGGTCGAAAGCGCTCTGCGAGCCGTCCGCGAACGTCAACACCGCGGCATCGTCCGCTTCCGCGGCAGAGGCAACTTCGCGCCCCAGTTGATAGCATCGCGGCGGAAGATGCTCCTGCACGGCGCGGAACAAGACGTCCCAAGAGATCTGGGTTTGAGGTGTCGCATGCCGCTCGATGATTTGTCCGGCACGATCCAGGAAAATCCGCTCCTGCGCCACCACGCCGATCCGCGCCACATGCTCACAGCCGATGACCCGCAGGATTTTAAAAGTCTCGCGCTGCGCTACAAGGCCGGCACCACGGCCATCAAGCCCGTGCCGGGAACGCTCATAGACCGTGACGTCGTGCCCGGCGGCATCGAGCAAAACAGCGGCGAAGAGGCCCCCCAGCGAACCGCCCGCAATTCCGATTTTCAGTTTCCGCAGGCTCATATGTGTTCTCCAAAAGGGAATATCCGTTCGTTCCGGCCGTTACTCATTCGCGCCACTCCTTAAAGCTTTCCAGCATGAGCCGGCATCCCGTCTCCGGCCTTTTTTGTATTAACAACCAGCGCGTGGCTTCAACCCAACCTACCTGCAGTGCCGGGCACCGGGCATCCAGGCCATCCACATGCCGTCATTTGTCTTGCGCCGGAACCCATGGGCCGGACTATTCCCAGCAACCCCGGGTCCGGCTTGTATAATTTCGTCCGCTTCAGGAGTTTTTCGCACGAAACTCGGCGCGAACCCTAGAGGCAGGGAGATAGATGAAAGCGCCGCGGGATTCGATGATCGCCGGACAATCTCCCGCCCCTGGCGGCAAGGCATTTACGGCATAGCGTTCAATCCTGTGGACCATTCGTGTTCATCCTGCGCCACTCGCCAGGGCTGGCGCCAACCACGCGCGAGAATACGCGCGTGAAATAGCTCTGATCGCCGAATCCACACATCAGCCCGACATCAGAGAGGGGAAGGCATAGCTGCAGCAGAAGGCGTTTGGCTTCCGCGATCCGCAATTCGGTTAGAAACCGTTGAGGAGAACACCCGGTGCTGCGCTTGAATGCCTTGGCGAAATAGCTTGGCGTAAGCCGGCATTCCCGGCTTATTTCCGTGATTGTCAGCGGCGTGGCAAGACGGGCCCGCATCAGCTCCTTTGCCCGGCGTTCTTGCCATGGCGCAAGACCGCCCTGGGCGGCGATCCGCTGGATCGAAATCTGCCCGTATCGCCGCACGGCATGGCTCAGGAAAGCCAGCATGAGATGATCGACAAAAAGCGACCTTGCCGTTTCAGGCGCAAGCAGCGCCGGGATCAATAATCCGCCAAGCGAGAGCGCCGTCGGATCTGGTTCAGCACGTGGCCAGGATAACCCTGTGGGGCTGGTGAAACCCTCCTCATCGGCCCATTCACGCAAAAACGCTTTGGGTACGTAGAATTGCAACGCGTCAAAGCGGCCGCGCATGCATGAGCGCGGCAAATCAGCCAGACTGATCGCGCTCACGGCTCCCGGTGGCACCGGGCCGGAGTGGGTGACACGCGCACCGAGCTTGAGATCGTGATGCGCCAGGAATTGCAACTGGAGAACGATGCTGAAGGCAGCTTCCGGCGCGGGAGGTTCCGCCACCATGCCGGGTGAGGTTTCGCCCTGCAGGCGGGTTATAACAAGCGGAGCAACCCCAGCACGCCTCAGCGAACAAGCCGAAGTCGCCTCGATTCCAAAATGACGAGCGAGCCGCTCACTGTGTAAGCCCTGAATTGACCTCTCCTGATGCAAGGCTTAACCCGCAGCTGAGCATACTAAGTTGTCAAATATATGCGCCGGCATGAAGCTCTGGATAAAAATACCCGCCACATCATTTTCGGTCCGCGAGGCTGAAAGTAAGCAGGGGGAAGGTCTATGTCAATCAAGCTTGGGCCGCCATGCCCCCGCCGCTCACCGCAATCATGGTCTCATGACATAACGCCAACAATTTCGTTTAAACCAGGCTCTCCCACTTCAACCGGGCCGAAAATCCTGAGGCTACTCATCTAAATGAAGGCCAGGATTGTTGATCCTGGCCTTGCCCAAGTGTTACATGGCTTTGAGATGGAAAAATCGAGACGGCCCGCACCGAAAATGGTAAAGAAGCAAGAGACGGGCCGCCGGCGCATGGACCCGGCCGAACGTGAGGAAGAGATCATCGCCTCGGCCATCAAGTTTTTTGCGCAACATGGATTTGACGGCTCCACCAGAGAGCTTGCGAGCAGCATCGGCATAACGCAGCCGCTTCTGTACCGGTATTTTCCAAGCAAGGAAGCCCTGCTGGAGCGCGTGTATGAAAAGATTTTTGTAAATCCATGGCGAAAGCAATGGGAGAGCGAATTACGAGACCGCAATATTCCCCTTGAAGCGCGTCTAATCAAATTCTATCAGGAATATGCCGAAATCATATTATCCTATGAATGGATCCGCCTCTTCATGTTCTCCGGCCTGAAGGGGTTGGATTTCAATACGCGCTATCTCCGGTTTCTAAGAAAAGCCGCGTTCGAGCCAATTGTGCGGGAAATTAAGGCAGGAAGCAGCCCAGCTTCCGCTAAGCCGGTAACAGACGAAGAAATAGAAATTGTCTGGGCGCTTCACGCTTCGATTTTTTACATCGGCGTCAGAAAATTCATCTACGGCATGCCCGTTCCGGCAGATTTGAATGCCGATTTGTGTTTGAAAGTAAAGGCTTTCTTACATGGAGCCGCGCATGCTTTTGCGGCTGCACAGCCACCCTCCCATCCGTAGATTATCGATCGATAATTAATGTATTGACTGACGCATAAAAGCTGCTATCTATTTATCGATCGATTAATAAAGCGCTGCATTTCATGCCCGCGTGATGATGTAGCTGGGGAATTCATAAGCCATAAAAATGGCTGGAGGATATTGTGCAAACCGACAAGATTGGCCATCGCCGCGCGATTATAATCGGCGGATCAATAGCGGGTCTGTTCGCCGCTCTGCTGCTCCGGCGTATCGGGTGGCAGGTTGAAGTGTTTGAGCGTATTGGCTCAGAATTGGCGGGCAGAGGAGCCGGGATTGTCACCCATCCAGAGCTGTTTCAACTTCTTGAAAAGGCCGGGATTGATACGCGCACGGCCGCCGTGGGCGTCAAGATCACCGGCCGCAGAGTTTATGCTGAAGACGGCTCCATCCGAGCCAGTCTGGACCTGCCGCAAATCGTCACATCCTGGGGATGTCTCTATAAACTCCTGCAGAATGCCTTGCCGCGAGAGAGCTATCATCATGACAAAAACCTCACGCATGTTACGGAATCGGACCATTCCGTAACCGCCAACTTCAGTGATGGCACATCGGTAACCGGAGATCTCCTGATTGGTGCGGATGGACTTTTCTCCGCTGTAAGGCAGCAATTCCTGCCCTCCGCCGCGCCCGCTTACGTGGGCTATATAGCCTGGCGCGGCCTCGTCGCGGAACAGTCTCTCTCGGCGCATACAAGAGAGTCGCTATGTGATTATTTCGGCTTCTCCCTGCCAGAGGGAGAGCAGATGCTTGGTTATCCTGTTGCGGGTGCCGATGAAGGCGTCGAGCGGGGACAGCGGCGCTTCAACTTTGTCTGGTACCGGCCGGCCGCAGAGGATGTGCTCCGTGACCTATTGACCGATAGTGAAGGAAATTCGAGCCCGCTTTCGATCCCGCCGCATAAAATCCGGCCGGACATCATCGCCACGCTTAAAAATGACGCGAACAGGCTTCTGGCCCCTCAATTCGCGGAAGTTGTCGATAAAACAGCCCAGCCTTTTATTCAATCGATCCTTGATCTGGAGGTTGATCGCATGAGGCTGTCGGCAAGAACAGTCATCATCGGGGACGCGGCCTTTGTCGCGCGGCCGCATGTCGGGATGGGAGTCACAAAAGCCGCTGGAGATGCCGGAGCCTTGGCCGACGCCATTGCAAATCATCCCATGGATCTTGGGCACGCGCTCGACATATTTGAAGCCGATCGCCTGGCTTTCGGTTCAGCCGTCGTACGCAAGGCCCGCCAACTTGGCGCGTATATGCAGGCACAGCTTCTCACGGAAGAGGAACGCATTGCTGCGCGTATTAACCGCCAGCCGGAGATCATTCTTGCCGAGACCGCCGTATCAACCGGAATTTCCGCATAGTCTACGGCTCAATTACGCCACCCCCGAATAATCCACGCCATGACCCGCCAGTTCTGCGAAACGCGTGGCCCGAGAAGGAGCATTTCATGGATAACTCGATCTTTACACCGCGTCCGTTGCCTCCATCGGACTGGCCAGTTGAATTGCGCCAGGAGTTCGAGCGCAACATCGGTGTTGGAAAAGTCGGATCGCGCCTGGTATCGCAATCAGATCGCGTCAGGGTCTGGCATCTGAGCCTGCTGCCCGGTGGAAGAATTCCGTTTCATACGCATGTCCTGGATTATTTCTGGACCGTCCATACATCTGGGCGTGGCCGCTCCCGCTACATGAATGGAGAGGTGGCGGAAGTATCCTACGAAGCAGGAGATACGAAGCACCTGAGTTACGGATTTGGCGAATACATGATCCACGATCTGGAAAATATCGGTGAAACCGAGCTCGTTTTTACAACCGTGGAATTCCTGCAAAGCGCCAACTCTCCTCTTCCTCTCGACTTACCTTAAAGGAAGCGCAGCTCACCCGGTGCGACCAAGCACTGGCAGCCCCGCCAGCCAGCCCTATGATCTGCCCCAGCGATCACAAAAATCAAAAAATCCGCCAACCGTTTTAGGGAAATCCGTTTGATGAAACCCGATACCTTATCCAGGGGAGACGTCATATACGCCTCCATCGTCGCTTTTGTCGCCTGGCTGTTCGCCGTCTACGATTACACGATATTCGGAACGCTTCTGCCCTTGATCGCAAAAGATTTTAGCTGGTCACCCGAAACCGTTGGTCGGGTTACCATCTGGATTTCGATCGGTGTATTTTTCGTTTCAGTCGGCGTCGGCCCTTTGGTGGACCGGTTGGGCCGAAAGCCCGCGATGATCATAACATGCGTTGGCGCCGCACTCAGCTCCGGTTTGGCCGGATTTACAACGGGGGTCATTTACCTCGTGGCGGTCCGCGCCTTGTCCGGTTTCGGTTACTCGGAATGTGCCGTCAACTCCGCCTATCTGAACGAGATTTATGGTTCGAAACGCCGGGGGCTTCTATATAGTTTCATCCAGGGCGGGTGGCCCATCGGCGTACTTTTTGGCGCGGCGCTAACCGCGGCTCTTCAACCGTATTTAGGCTGGCGGCAAATGTTCTGGGTTGCCACTTTTCCTGCCATCGTTATTTCACTGCTGGCAATCCGGTTGAAGGAGAGTCCGCATTTCCTCCGCCTGAAGGCCGTCGAGAGGCTGGCAAAATCCGGCGAAGCTGAGAAGGCGAAGAAGCTCGGTCAAGAATACGGAATTTCCACGGAGGGCATTCACCTCTCCACCTACACGCAATTATTCCGGAAGGATCTACGCTGCCAGTCCCTTACCCTGATGGGAGCGTTTTTGCTGAACTGGGCAGGGTTGATGGTGTTCATCATACTTGGAACAACAATCCTCACGGAAGGCTTGCACGTCAACTACCATAATTCGCTGATGATCCTGATCGTATCGAATGTCGTTACATATGCGGGCTATGTGCTGATGGGATATATCGGCGATCTCATTGGCCGCAAGATCACGATTGGCGTATCCTGGCTTGCCTCCGCGCTCACCTACATCATCATGCTTTTCTTCGCGCATAGCAGCGGCGCAATATTGCTCGCGTACACTTTCGGCCTGTTCTTCCTCATCGGTCCTTACTCCGCGCTCTTTACCTATCTTGGCAAATCCTTCCCCGCCCGTGTCCGTGGCACCGGCATAACCGTCATCAATGCGATGGGCCCGCTGGGGGCGATTTTGGGATCCGCGCTCTACACAACGTTCCTGCATTGGGGGGCCGATATTCAGGTTGCGGCGGCCTTCGCCGGAGGCGCCATGATCGCATTAAGCGGCGTGGTCATCCTGTTCGCCCGGACAATTTCGCCGGGGCAGGAATTGGAAGCCATCGCCGGTTGATATTGGCGGCGACGCCACGCGCCAAACCACGGCCTACTTCCCGCTTCGTTATGGCATGGGGTGGATTACCCCGCCATGGTAACGCCGGTTCAAGGCGCTGAGCCCCAGGCCATCCGGGGCGGGAATGATCCGTTCAGCGCCCGCAGGTTCGCCCGGTTCCAGAAACGGCCTGGTTTTGCGCGGCCGCCTCGCGCCGTTTGAGGCTACCTAGCAGGGCAGACAACCCGATAAATCACCCTCACGAAATTGCTGGTATTGTTCACTTAGTCTTTTGTACTACCGTGTTTTCACTTGGCCATCCCCATCACCTCTCTTATTGATGCTTCATGACGTCCAAGACCCTGCCCCAATCCGCCGCCGAATCAGAGCTGGCCAGCCTGATCGTTTCCACGTTGAATCTGGACATAAAACCCGCGGAGATTGACCCGGAAGCCCCCCTTTACGGTGAAGGGCTGGGGCTTGATTCGATCGACATGCTGGAGATCTCCCTGGTGGTGGCGCAACGGCACGGGGTTAAGCTGCGCGCCGATGATGAAAATAATTTAAGTATTTTCAAGTCTCTCAGAAATCTTTGCGCACATATCCAGGCGCATCGGGCAGCTGCATGATCGCGGCCTCCCGGGCGCGCTCGCCGTTTGGGGCCATCCTGCTCATTGTCCTTGTGCCTTTCCTGTTTCATGCCGCCATCATGGCAACCAGCCATATCCCCCTCAGGCTAACGGCTGGGGGGTTGTTCAAGATCAGCTTCGTCACCGCCTCCGCGCTGATGCATTGGGGGCTCTATGCCAGCCTGCTGGCAAGCTTCGCCTTCACGCTGCGCCGGGGCCAGACGCCGCTTATCACCGCCATGGCATACCGGCTGCACGGGCCTGATATCCCTACTGAACTTGTCGCCTATACGCGCCTTGTTACCATTGCCTGGTCCTTGTTCTTCGCGGCACAGCTTTCCGCCTCCATCCTCCTGTTCTGCCTCGCGCCGCTCACGGCCTGGTCATTCTTCGTCAATATCCTGGATATTCCGCTGGTCGTGGCGATGTATGCCGCGGAATATGCCGTGCGCATCCGCGTGCTGCGCGACCCGCCACGCCATTCCTTCGCGACAATTTTCGAGATGGTGAGCGACTGCGCGAAAAGCAGCTCCCCCACCCCCTTTCCCCGTCTGGATTGACGTATCGATGATGGACAGCACCGCCCATGGCGGCCGCCTTTACGGCATATTGGACCACGGGCCGGACGAGATCGTCGCCGTCGGGCCGCAAGGCGCCATCCAGGCCGCTCGTTTCCGGCGCGATGCCGCGGCGCTGGCGGCGCTGTTGCCGGAAGCCGGATTCCTAATAAATCTCTGCACGGACCGTTACCGCTTCATGGTCGGCTTCGCCGCCGCCCTGCTGCGCGGGCAGGTGAGCCTGATGCCCTCCGCCGCCACGCCCGCCATACTGCGGGACCTGGCCACCGAATATCACGAATTATACGCGCTGACGGACGGCCCGGCACCTGAGCTGCCCCATCTGCTTTTCCCCGCCAGCTTGCCGGAGGCTGAGGAAGCCCAGCTCAACATCCCGGGCAGCCAGCCCGCCGTGGTGCTGTTCACGTCGGGTTCCACCGGCAAACCCAAACCCGTCACCAAAACCTGGTCCGTGCTGGTGCATAGCGCGCGCACTGCCGGAGAAAGGCTGGGCGCCAGGGCGATGCGCGGCGGCTGCATTGTCGGCACGGTGCCGCACCAGCATTCCTACGGGCTGGAATCCGTCATCACCCTGGCCTGGCAGCACGGGCTTGCCGTGGCCACCGGGGTGCCGCTTTTCCCGGGCGATGTTCGCGCTTCGCTGGAAGCCGCCCCGGCACCGCGCCTGCTGGTAACCACGCCGGTGCATCTGCGCGCCCTCACCGCCACCCCTGGCGGGATGCCATCGGTGGCGCTGCTGCTCTGCGCCACCGCGCCGCTGTCCCCCGCCCTGGCGGAAGCGGCGGAGGCCATGTTTCATGCCCCTCTGCTGGAAATCTACGGTTGTACCGAGGCCGGGCAAATCGCCAGCCGCCGCAGCACGCAGGAGACGGATTGGCATTGTTTCGACGCGGTGGCCCTGCACCGCGATGCGGCGGGCTGCTGGGCCAGTGGCGCCGCGGTGGAGGGCCTCGCCCCGGTGCAGGACGAGATCGAGCCAACAGGAGAGCGGCATTTCCGCCTGGGCGGCCGCTCGGCGGATCTGGTGAATATCGCGGGCAAGCGCAGCTCCATTTCCTATCTCAACCATCAGCTTCTCTCCATCCCCGGCGTGCGGGACGGCGCCTTCCTGATGGGAGAGGATGAAACCCTGGCTGTGCCCCGGCTGAAGGCGCTTGCCGTGGCGCCAGGGCTGACAGCGGCGGAGATCCTGCAAGCGCTGCGCGAGCGGCTGGACCCTGCCTTTCTGCCACGCCCGTTAACCCTGGTGGATGCCCTGCCCCGCAACGAGATGGGAAAGCTGCTGCGCGCGGATCTGCTCGCCCTGGCGTCCCGGCATGCGCCCGAATGAGCACGCGCCGCACGCATAATTTCCGTATTCCGGCGGCGCATCCCACGGCGGCGCTGCATTTCCCCGGCGGGCCAATCATCCCCGGTGCTTTGCTGCTGGATGAAGCCGCCGCCGTCATCGCGGGCAACGCGCCGCTGCGGTTCCGGGCCATTAAGTTCCTGGCCCCCGTTCGTCATGGCGAGGCTCTGGTGCTGCGCTGGCAGGAGGACCATGGCAGGCCAATGCCGTTCGAAATGCATCGCCCCGGCGAGACCGCCCCCGTGCTCACCGGCACGCTGGAGCGCCTGGCATGAGCGCCCGCAGCAGGCCCGCCAGCGCGCAGGAATGGGCGGACCGGCCCGAGCGCGGCTCCGTTGGCTCCATCAAGCTCGGCGTATGGATCGCGCTGCGCCTGGGCAGGCGGCTGGCGCAGTGTTTTCTCTACCCTGTCTGCCTGTATTTCCTGCTCTCCTCTCCCGCCGCGCTACGGGCTTCGCGCGATTATCTGGGCCGCGTCCTCGGGCGCAGGCCGCGCTGGGCGGAGAATTACCGGCATTTCCTCACCTTCGCCTCCTGCCTGCTGGACCGCGTGTTTCTGCTGAATGAACAGGATCAGTGGTTCGATATCACCGTGCAAGGCGACGAGCTGCTGCGCCAGATCGACCAGGATGGCGGCGGCTGCCTGCTCTTCGGCGCGCATTTCGGCAGTTTCGAAGCCGCGCGGACCATCCGCCGCCGTTATCGCGACCTGCCGGTCAGCCTGCTGATGTATGAGGAGAACGCCAAGAAAATCCGAGCTGTTCTCGGGGCGATCAATCCACGCCTGGAAACCGAGGTCATCGGGCTGGGCCGGCTGAACTCGCTGATTTCCGTGGCGGAGCGGCTGCGGGCCGGGCATTTCGTCGGCGTGCTGGCGGACCGTAATATCGATGGGCGGGATATGGTCCGCCTGCCATTCTTCGGCGCCCCAGCCGCGTTTCCGCAAGGCCCCTTCAGGGTCGCGATGATGCTGGGCCGGCCCGTGGTGATGATGACCGGCCTCTATCGCGGCAAAGGCCGCTATGAAGTGCGCTTCGAGCTGCTGGCCCCGGCACGCGAAACACGCCCGGCAAACCCGCAAGCCTGGCTGGACGAGATCATGCGCCTCTATGCCGCGAAGCTTGAGGCGCTATGCCGGGAGGCACCATATAACTGGTTCAATTTCTTCAAATTCTGGGCTTGATATGCGGGCTGGGGCGGTTCCGGCCTGGCGCGGGCTGCTGGCGGGCATGGCCTTGCTCCTCCCTCCGGCGGCCACCGCGCAAAACGCACCCGGCTTCACCCTGCCCGGGCTGATGGCCCAGCTTGCCATGGTACGCGCGGCCTCGGCCAGCTTCACCGAAACCAAGAACATAGCGCTGCTCACAACCACGCTGCGGAGCAGCGGCACGCTGAGCTATGAAGCGCCGGATTATGTCCGTAAAACCACGCTGAGCCCCGCGCCGCAGGATTTCCTTCTGCGGAACGGCACGGTCTCGCTGACCATGAACGGGCAGACGAAACGCTTCACCCTCTCGCAGGCGCCGCAGCTCGCGGGGCTGGTGGAGGGGGTGCGCGCCACGCTGGCTGGCGACCTGCCCGCGTTGGAGCATTATTATGATTTGTCCTTGAGCGGCGGCCCCGGCCACTGGCAATTGCTGCTGCGCCCGCGCGACCCGTCTTTGGCCAAACTCATGGCCTGGATGAGCATCACCGGCCAGGAGAACAGGCTCACCGAGATCGACAGCGCCGATGCCACGGGCGGCGAGACAAGGATGCAGGTGAGCGAAACCATCCAGCATGCGCCCTAAGTTCTGGCCTGTCTGGCTATGGCTGGCGGGGCTGCTGGTCTGCGCCGGTATCGCGGCACGGGCCCATTACCGCACGGACATGGGGGATTTCCTGCCCAAAGCGCGCACGCTGGGGCAGGCCGCGCTGGAGGCACAGGTGAGTGGCGGCGGGGCCGCGCGGCTATTGCTGGTTTCCATGGACGGCGCTCCAGCCCCGGCGCTGGCGGCACTGAACAAGGCCCTCGCGAACCAGCTGCGCGGCGCGCCGGATTTCACCGCCGTGCTGAATGGCGACGATACATCGCTGGCGCAAACCCAGGACTTTATCTGGCGGAACCGCTATGTGCTGAGCCCCGCCACCACGGCGCAGGCCTTCTCCGTCGCCGGGCTGCATGCGGCGCTGGAAAACGGGCTGGCGCTGCTCGGCTCGGACCTGGGCGACGTGGCCGCGCAGACCCTGCCCTCCGACCCAACAGGCGCCGCGCTCAGCCTGGCCCAGAGCCTTGCCGGAACCGGCGAAACCGGCCCCCGGACCGAGAATGGCGTCTGGATGGCGCCTGACGGCAAAGCCACGCTCCTGCTCCTGCGCACCACGGCCCCAGGCTTTGACCTTGACGCCCAGCAGCGCGCCCAGGCGGTTCTGACACAGGATTTCGCCGCCGCGCGCGCGGCCACGCCGGGTGCCACGGCGGCCAGGCTGCGCATGACCGGCCCCGGTGTGTTCGCGGTGCAGACGCGCGACATCACCAAGCGCGACGTCACGCGGCTCTCCCTGCTGGCCAGCGCCGGGGCAGTGCTGTTTCTGCTGCTGGCCTACCGCTCGCCCCTTGCCCTGGGGCTGGGCCTGCTGCCTGTCATCAGCGGCGCGCTGGCCGGCATCGCCGCCGTCTCGCTCGCCTTTGGCTTCGTGCATGCGATCACGCTGGGGTTCGGCATCACGCTGATCGGCGAGGCGATGGATTACTCCATCTATCTGCTCACCCAGACCCCGCGTGAGGGCGGCGCGCGGGTGGCGATGGCGCGCATCTGGCCAACGCTGCGCCTTGGCGCGCTGGTCTCGATCGCCGGGTTCGCCGCCATGCTGGGCTCCAGCTTCACCGGCTTTGCTCAGCTCGGGCTGTTTTCCATGACCGGGCTTGTCACGGCGGCGGCGGTTACGCGCTTCGTGCTCCCCTGGCTGGTTCCCGACGGGTTTTTCGCCAGCGGCGCGGCGGCAATCGGCTGGCCGCTGCGGCAGATACGGCGCGGACAAACCACCGCGCGGTTGTTTCTGGCCGGGCTCGCCGCCCTGGCGATTCTGGCCCTGGCACTGCATCGCGGCGGCATGTGGCAGACGGATTTGCTCTCCCTCAGCCCGCTGCCTCCGGCCACCCAGGCGCTGGACAAGCAATTGCGCGCCGAACTCGGCATCACCAACCCGCGCTATTTCCTCACCTGGCGCGCGGACAGCCAGGAACAGGCCTTAAGCATCAGCGAAGCGCTGCAACCGGTTCTGGCCGGGCTTGCGGCCAAGGGGGCCATTGGCGGCTTCAGCCTGCCCAGCCAGTTTCTGCCCAGCCTGGCGGCCCAGCAGGCCCGCCGCGCCGCGCTGCCCGATGATACAACGCTGCATGCCCGCTTTACCGCGGCTTTGTCCGGCCTGCCTTTCCGTGCGGATGCATTCGCGCCGTTTTTCCAGGAAGTCTCCGCAGCGCGCGCGGCGCCGCCGCTCAACCCCGCCAGCCTGCCGCCGCCCTTGGCGCTGCGCCTGCAATCCATGCTCACGAATACCAATACGGGCTGGATCGTACTGGCGCCGCTGGACGCGGTGGCAAACCCCGCGGATTTGGAGACCGCTCTGCCCAATGGCGTCGTGCTGGTGGATCTGAACCAGCAATCCGCCTTGCTGCTGCATCTCTTCCAGCATGAGGCCACGGCGCTGGTCCTGTGCGGCAGTATCGCGATCCTGGCGATCCTGGCCTTGTTACTGCGCTCCTGGCGGCAAGTGGCGCGGGTGGCGCTGCCGCTCGCGGCATCCGTCATGGTCTGCGCGGCGGTGCTCACGCTGGGTGGCGGCCAGCTCTCCATCTTCATGGTCGCGGGGTTTCTGCTGATCGTCGCCGTCGGCTCCAATTACTGCCTGTTCTTCGCCCGGCGGGAAGCTTGACGAGGCCATCCAGGAACGGGCCCTGGCCTCGATCATGCTCGCGAATCTCTGCACCGTGGCGGCCTATGGGCTGCTATCCCTCTCCACCATTCCGGTGCTGCATGATATCGGCGAGACAGTGGCGCTTGGCACCTTCCTCTGCCTGCTATTCGGCGCCGCCTTCGCCGCCCCGGCGGCGCAGCCCGGCGCATGAGCGGGCTGGACACCCTGCTGCGCCACCCCGACCCGCGCCAGGGCAAGGACAGGCTGCTGCTCGTCATGCTGCCAGGCGCCGGCATCGCGGCGGAGGATTTCGCGGCGCAAGGGCTGGTAGCGGCGGCGCAGGCGGGCGGGCAAATCGTGGATGTGATCGCCGCCAAACCGGATCAGGAGCTGTATCTGGAGGGCATGGTGGCGCCGGTCCTGGAGCAATCCATCCTCGCCCCGGCCCGCGCCGCGGGGTACAGCCGGCCATGGCTGCTTGGCATCTCTCTGGGCGGGATGGGCGCCCTCTCCTGCGCCGCCGCGCGGCCCGGCGAGATCGGCGGGCTGATCCTGCTGGCACCTTTCATCGGCACCCATGGCACCATGGCCGAGCTGGCCAGCAACGGCGGGTTCGCGGGCTGGCGCCCGGAGGCCAGCAGCGCCACGCCGCCGGAACGGCAGATCCTGTCCTGGCTGCAAACCCGGCTGGGCGGCGCGCCAGGCCCGCAAATCTGGCTGGGGTATGCCAGCGAGGACCGTTTCGCCGCTGGGCACCGCCTGCTGGCCGCCGCCTTGCCGGAAGCCCGGACGGTTCAGGTGGAGGGCGGCCATGATTGGGCAGCCTGGCGCGCGGCCTTCCAAGCGCTCCTGGCCCGCACGCCCTTCGGCTGACCCCCGGCTGGACGCTGCAACGGGCGGCAACTATAATTGCACCCGGATGACCCAGACCGGCCTGCGCCCGAACCAGACAGAGGCACCGCGCCCCCCGGCCACGCCATCCTACGAAGACATATTCCCTTATTATGCTGAACTTTGCGCACTCTCCGAGCTGCGTAAGAAGCCCGGCTTTGGCGTCCCCCTCCGCAGCGGCATGGGCGGGCACTCATTGCTCTATCTCAACGGCGTGCAGGTGAAGCACGATGCCAGTGGCTATCCAGCACTGGCACTCTGCCCGCCCGGGGCCGGAGCCGGGCAGCGCGGGGCGGCGATCAGCGTGAATTCCCATTACCGCAACGCCAACTGGGCGGCCTTCGAAGGGCGGGATTTCGTCTTTCACGGAGCCCTGCCTCCCGGCGCGCCGCTCACCCGCGCGGCCTATGAGGACACGCAAAGCCAGGCCCGGGCACGCGGCGCGCTGGATGGCGTGGATTTCCACGAGCATTGCTTCCACGGCAAACCGGCCGGCATGAGCAGGGAGGATTTCAAATACGAAATCTCCGTGGCCACTGATTACGCGGTTTGTTTTGGCCGTGACGTCTACCGCGCCCGGCTGCCCCTGAGCGCGGCGCAGATGGAAATCGTCATTGATTACCTCAACGCCCTGAACGAGCCTTACAGAACCGGGCGGAAGATTTATCACTGGCGGCTGCTGAACGATAATTGCGCACATGTGGCGCATAACGCGCTGGCCGCCGCTGGTTTCTGGGCGCCCTGGCCCACGGGGCAATTCTTCCTCCGCGCTGCCTTCAAATTTCCCGTGCCGAAGAACGAGATGGTGGATCTCGCCCTGCGCGCCAACGATCTGCCCTTGGAAAACCCGGAGGCTCTGTTCCGGGATAACGCGGCGCGCGCGGCGATGCTGAGCCTTGGCACCCTTCCCACCGGCCCCGGCGGCCTCACCTCCACCGCGCCCGCGATCGCCGCCAATGAGGTCTATGACATCCAAAAACTGCGGCTGATCTTCTATGACAATCCCTTCTGGGGGCCGTACCGGTGCCGGTTCCGGCGTCTTTTTTCCGAACCGCGCTATACCGATCTGGCCGCCAATCTGCGCCATTTCGCCCAGCGCTACCGCGTTGCCGCCGCGGCACCCCGCCCCGCGGGCGGGCGGATGCAAGGCGATTTTCTGGAGCGCTATGAACGCCATATCGCTTCCCGGAGCGAGTTCCTGGCCCACTGGCTGCCCTGCTGGGAGATGGCAACACCATGAGCCGGGAGCCATTGCTGATTTCCAGCCTCTCCTTGGTCTCCGCCCTGGGGGACGGGCTGGCCGCGACCTGGGAGGCCTTGCGGGAAGGCCGCAGCGCGCTCGCACCTTGTGTGTTCGAGCATCTGCCCATCGCCGCCTGGGCGGGCGAGGTTAAAGGGCTGAACGCCCCGCTGCACGGTGGCTTCACCGCTTTCGACTGCCGCAATCACCGCCTTGCCGAACGCGCCCTCGCGGCGGACGGGTTCGAACAAGCCGTAACCCGCGCCGTGGCGAAATACGGGGCGCGGCGCATCGGGCTGTTCACCGGCACCAGCACCTCCGGCATCCTGCAAAGCGAGCAGGCCTACCGCGAACGCGACCCGCAGACCGGCGCCCTGCCCAAAGGCTTCGCTTACGGCGAAACCCACAACACATACGCGCTGGGCCGTTTTCTGCGCGCGCGGCTGGGGCTGTCCGGGCCCAGCCTCACCATCTCCACCGCCTGTGCGGCCACCGCCAAGCTCTTCGCCGTGGCGGCCAGAATGATCGATGCCGGGCTGTGCGATGCCGCGGTGATCGGCGGGGCGGATAGTTTCTGCGGCACCACTTTGTTCGGCTTTCACGCGCTGGGGGTGATGGCGGAAGACCCCTGCCGGCCCTTCGACATGGCGCGCAATGGCATTTCCATCGGCGAGGCGGCAGGTTTCGCGTTGCTGGAACGCGCCCCCGCCGCGCCGGGGGCGCTGCTGCTGCTCGGCACGGGTGAAAGCTCCGATGCTCACCACATGTCTTCCCCTGATCCTGAAGGCAGCGGTGCGGCCACGGCGATGCGCCTGGCCCTGGCGGAAGCAAGGCTGGCGCCGGAGGCCATCGATTACATCAACCTGCACGGCACCGCGACCCTGGTGGGTGACGCGGCGGAGGACAAGGCCGTGACCAGCCTGTTCGGGCCGGAAACACCGCGCAGTTCGGCGAAGGGTTTCACCGGCCATACGCTGGGGGCCACCGGCATGGTGGGCGCGGCGGTGGCGGCCCTTGCCATCCAGAATCAGTTCCTGCCCGGCAGCCCGCACACGCGAAATCTTGCCCCTGGCTTCGCCACCGGCCATCTGCTGGCGGGCCGCACGGCGCCGGTGCGGCGGGTGATGTGCAACGCCTTCGGCTTTGGCGGGGTGAATTGTAGCTTCATCCTTGGGCAAGACGCATGATGCGGCTATTCATGGATGCCGTGGGGCTGCGCGGGCCCGGGTTGGAAGGCTGGGAGGCCAGCGCGCCCATCCTGTCCGGCGATGCCACTTATGTGGCCGCCACCACCTCCATCCCGCCCGCCTCCATGCTGCCCGCGAATGAGCGCCGCCGCGCGCCACAGACGGTCAGGCTGGCCCTGTCCGTGGGGGCGGAGGCCTTTGCCCGCATTGGGCTCGCGCCCGCCGCCTGCCCGGCCGTATTCGCCTCCTCCGGCGGCGATGGCGAGACGATCCACGACATTCTCGCCACGCTCGCGGGGCCGGTGCGGGAGCTTTCCCCGACACGGTTTCACAATTCCGTCCATAATGTCGCGGCGGGTTATTGGAGCATCGCCACCGGTGCCAAAACACCGGCCACCAGCCTTTGCGCGCATGATGGCAGCTTCGCCGCCGGGCTGCTGGAGGCCGGCGCGCAGGCGCTGGCGGAGGGCGGCACGGTGGCGCTGATCGCCTATGACCTGCCCTACCCCGCCCCTCTTGATGCCGTGCGGCATATCGCGGCACCTTTTGCCGTGGCGCTGCTGCTCTCCGCCGCCCCGGCACCGCAAAGCCTGGCGCGGCTCGAGATTGATCTCTGCGCCCCGCCCCCCAGCACATGCGCGCAGCCGGAGCTGGAGGCGCTGCGCCGGACCATCCCCGCCGCCCGCGCCCTGCCGCTTCTGGAGGGGCTGGCGCGTGGCAAAAAGGCCAGCGTGGTTCTGGATTATCTGGAGGATCTCGCCTTGGCCGTGCAGGTAACGCCCTTATGAGCGGGCTGGACCGGCAGGCCATTCTGCAACGCATTCCCCATGCGGGCGCGATGTGCCTGCTGGATGCGGCGCGGCACTGGGATGAAGCGGAAATCCACTGCACATCCGCGCGCTATGCGCAGCCTGATAACCCCCTGCGCCGGGCGGATGGTACGCTGGGCGCCTCCTGCCTCATCGAAATCGCCTCCCAGGCCATGGCGCTGCATGGCCGGCTGCGCGCCGCGGACAACGCCCCGCCCCGCCCCGGCTTTCTGGTAAGCCTGCGCGAGGCCACGCTGCATATCGCCACGCTGGATGGCACCCAGGGCCCCCTGACCATCACCGCCCGCCAGCTTCTGGGCGATGCGCGCGGCGCCAGCTATGAATTCAACGTGCGCGCCGCTGGCATGGTGCTGGCGGAGGGCCGCGCGATGGTTCTATTCGAGGCTCCTGCATGAAACGCGCTCTTGTCACCGGCGCCAGTGGCACCATTGGCGCGGCCATTGCCCGGCATCTCGCGGCCAGCGGGCATCACGTCTATCTCCATGCCAATGCGCAGCTCGAACGTGCCGAGGCGCTGGCGGCGGAATTTACGCAGGCCGGCCATAGCGCCCAGGCCGTGGCGTTCGACATTACCAGCGCGCAGGCCACCAGCGCGGCGCTGGAAGCGATATTGGCCGCCGGGCCGATCCAGATTTTGGTGAATAACGCGGGCATTCATGACGACGCGGTGATGCCGGGGATGCGCGCCGAACAATGGTCTCGCGTGATCGACGTCTCACTCAACGGCTTCTTCAATGTCACCCAGCCTTTGCTGCTGCCGATGATCCGCACGCGCTGGGGGCGGATCGTCAACATCTCCTCCGTCGCGGCGGTGATGGGCAATCGCGGCCAGGTGAATTACGCCGCCGCCAAAGCCGGGCTGCACGGCGCCACCCGCACGCTTTGCCTGGAGCTGGCGAGCCGGGGGATCACGGTGAACACCGTGGCGCCGGGCATCATCGCCTCGCCCGCCACGGCCGGTTTGTTCCCGCCGGAGACGCTCACCAAAATAGTGCCCATGCAGCGCGCCGGCACGCCGGAAGAGGTAGCCGAACTTGTGGGTTTCCTGGCCTCGGAAAAAGCTGGCTACATCTCCGGTCAGCTTCTGAACATCAATGGCGGAATGGCCTGAGGCGCCGCCGCGCCCACGCCGCGAACAGCCGCGCATACATGCGCGCAAGCCGCAGATTGTCCCGCCCGTAGCGGAAATGCGAGATACCACCCTGGTCTTTTGAAAAATACCGCACCGGCGCAGGTTGATTGATTACGGGCACACCCGCCCAAGCCAGCCGCACCACGGCCTCGGCATCGAAATCATAGCCCCGCATATGCGGGCTGGTTTCCATGACCCGCAACAAAGCGGCGGCAGGATAGACCCGGAAGCCGAACAGCGCATCCTCGATGCCGGCCCCGCCCAGGAAGCGCGCCAGCAGATTGGAAATCTTGCGCCCCCAGACACGCGCGCGCGGCGCCGTGGCATCGAAGCGCGGCACGCCGAGGATCATCGCCTCCGGCCGGGCCCGCGAGAGCGCCATGAAACGGCCAATCTCCGCCGCCGGATGCTGGCCATCCGCATCCATCACCAGCACATGGCTGAAGCCAGACCGCACGGCGGCACGCAAGCCTTCCAGCACCGCGGCTCCCTTGCCGCCATTATGCGAACGCCTGAAGATCCGGAAACCAGGGCCTTCCACCAAAGCATCCGCTGAGCCATCGGTACTGCCATCCACCACCAGCCAGACATGCGGCCAAGCCGCGCGGGCCTCGCCCAGCGTCTCGTGCAATTTCGGCCCGCTATTATAGCTGGGGATCAGAACCAGCCGGTCCGCGGAGAATGGAACGTTCAGTTGCCCAGCGCCGCGCGCGTGCCGCCCACATGCTTGCGCGGATCGTTCGATAAACGGAACCGCAGATGCGAGAGCTTGGTGACGTAATAGATCATCCGGAAAATATAGAGCCGGAAGCGCAGCTTCCAGCCTTCGAAAATGCCGCCCGCGAGCAGCGCCAGCACGGCTTCCTCCACCCGGAACATGTTGCGCGGAGACATGAAGAGATTGCGCATCGCCGGTTCACGGATCCGGTAGATGAACCAGGTGAACGCATCCGCCGCGCCGCGCGTGCGGGCCTCGTACCGGCGCAGAAGTTTCGCCGATTTCGCCGGCGCGGCCACGCAGCCCTGCGCCGCCTCCGCCGCCCAGAAGCCGGAGAGCATCGCCAGATAGACGCCCGTTGAAAAAACCGGGTCAACAAAGGCGGCCGCATCACCCGCGAGCAGAAAGCGCTCGCCGCTGGCGCGGGTGGAAAAATAGGAATAATTGCCCGTGGCCGTCACGCTGCCCTGCAATGTGGCGTTCTTCAGCCTGTCCGCAATTTCGGGGCTGGAGGCGATCAGCGTACTGAAGAAGCGTTCAAGGTCCGTGCCGCGCGATTTGAAAACATCCGCCGGGCAGACAGCGCCGACACTGGTCGTGCCATCGGACAAGGGAATGAACCAGAACCAGCCCTGATCGAACCAGACGATGGTGATATGGCCTTCATCCCTGCCCTCCAGCCTGCGGGCGTTGGTGAAATGGCCGAAGACGGCCGCGCTGTTATTACGCGGGTTGCGTTCCTTCACGCCGAATTTCGAGGCCAGAAGCGTATCGCGCCCGGACGCATCGACCACGAAACGCGCCCGCCATTGCCGTGCCGCGCCATCGGCCAGGCTTGCCGTAATGACGGGATCGCCGCCCTGCGGAAAAGTGACATCCGTTACCCGGCATTCCTCGAAAATCTCCGCGCCCTTGGCGGCGGCGTTGCGCAGCAGCACATCGTCGAAACTGGCGCGGCGAACCTGGAATGAATAGGGAAAGCGCTTATCCAGCGCATGGCCAAAATCGTAACGCACGCTCTTGCCATGATAGGGCGAGACGAATTCGATGCCATGCTTGCGCATGGCGCCCGTCTCCAGCTCGGCCCGCACGCCAAGCCGGTCCAGCAGCGGCAGATTATGCGGCAGCAGCGATTCACCGATATGAAAGCGCGGATGCTTGTCCTTATCCGCCAGCACCACGCGCAGACCGGCCTGCGCCAGCAAGGTGGCGGTGGTGGCCCCGGCGGGGCCGCCGCCAATAACGAATATGTCGCAATCGGCGGGTATCCTGGTCTGCTGCTCCGTCACACGCTTCGCCCCCGCACTCCGGCCGGGCCATGCATTGACCGGGCCGCCATATCCGCCGACACTCAATTCGTTGCAGTTAAGCCACAGGTATGCCGCCATGTCCAACGCTCAAGACCAGACGGAGGCGGCAACCACGCGCAATCAAATCGCATCCTATTACGCCAGCCCGGCCCGGCGGCCAGGGGCAACCCGTGCCTTGTTCAACCATTTCGCCGGACATTACGACCTCATCAACCAGATCTTCTCACTGGGGTCCGGCGCCTGGTACCGTCGCACCTGCCTGCGCCAAGCCGGGGTCGGGCCTGGCGCGGTGGTGGTAGACGTCGCCGTGGGCACCGGATTGCTGGCGCGCGAGGCACACAGGCTGATGCAAGGCGGCGGCACGCTTATCGGGGTGGATCTCAGCGAATTCATGCTCGCCCGGGCGCAAAAATCGCTGCGCATCCCGCTCATCCAGGCCACCGCCGAAGCGCTGCCGCTGGCCGATGGCATCGCCGATTTCGTCACCATGGGCTACGCGCTGCGGCATTTCTCGGATATCGACCGGGCGCTGCGTGAAGCATTAAGGCTGTTACGCCCCGGCGGGCAGCTCGTGCTGCTGGAGATCAGCGCCCCCTCCAATCCCATATTCAAGGCCGCGCTCAGCGCCTTTGTCGGCAGGGTGCTGCCCGCGGTCTCGGCCCTGGCCGCCCGCAACCGGCAGGCAAAGGCGCTGATGGACTATCATTGGCAAACCATCGCCGCCTACGCGCCACCGGCCGCCGTGCTGGACGCATTATGCCTGGCGGGATTTCAGACGCCGCGCTGCGCCAGCGAGTTCGATTTCTTCCGCTTCTATTCGGGCCAGAAACCAGCCCAGCAATCATGCAAAACCTTGCCGCCCCGCGCGTGACATCATCACGGCTTACGGAAGCATGAGGCTCACCCTCGCCTAAACAGCGCAGCGGACAGCCTCGATTTCGAGCAGCAACTCCTTCCGGCAAATATCACCGGCGAGATGCAGGCGCTGCGCCCCCGCGGGCAGCAAGGCCGCCAGCGCGGCATCGAGCTGCTCCAGCTTTCCGGGATCGCGGAGATATGTTTTCACCGCCCATTGCCCATCTCCCGCCGCGCCCTGCTCCGTCAGGTCCATCATCAGGCGCAGATTTGTAAATGTCTCGGCCATCTGCGCATCAAAATCCAGCACATGGCGAGTTTCGTGGCCCACGATGCTGGCGGTTCCGGAAATAAACAGCGTATCGGCGTTGTTGAGGCTATGCCGGCTGGCGCGCGAGAAGCTGGGGCTTACCGGACCATAACAGGCCGGATAAGCATAGGCGCTCACCTGGCGCGGGTTTTCGACAGCAAGGGCAGGCTCTCTCGCGCCCAAAACATAAATCATCGACCGCGCCCCCCTGCACCCGAGGCAGCTTGCCACTGGCGGCCGCTCCTGCCTCAACAGCGCCTGAAACGCGCTTTGCCGGCCAGCATTGAAGCGCCGGTAACGCTCCATGCCGCCCTGCTCATCCGTGATTCCGCTGAGATAATTCCAGAATCGTATGGGCTGGCGCAGTCCCGCCCGTTCAAGAAACAGGAATAATTCACGGTAAGCGCTTTCAATACTGGCTTCCAAGGAAAGGGCCGGGTCCTCCAGAACCTCAATCGCGCCAAAAGCATAATGCGTGCTGACGGCACCAAAAACCTTTTCCGTATGAAGCGCCTCCACCTCATCCGCAACGCGCCATATCTCGAAGGCCTCCCCTCCGGCCGCCGCTGCCAGCGCGCTGCGCGATCGGGCAAGCAAATCGTCAGGGCGGCCATCGCCATAGGCAATCACGCCCAGCGGCCGGCGCCGTGAATATAGCTCCCTGGCATCCATAAATCCGTTGACATATTCAACGGATAATCCCGGTTGCTCCTGAGCCAAGCCAAACCCCCTATTTTCCCACCAGCCTTGCGCCTGAATACTGGCTGTGCACATCTCCACGCCATTTTTCAATGGACGATCGGGCACAGCGGTTGTCTTCCAGCCCAAGCCGGCTTTACTCTGCGCCGGTGGATATGTTCCTTGCCATCCAGGCTTTCGTAAACGTTGTCGAGAAAGGCGGGTTTGCCCCCGCCGCGCGCGGGGCCGGGCAAGCGGTTTCCTCACTCACCCGTCAAGTCGATGCGCTGGAAGACATACTGGGCACCACCTTGCTCAACCGCTCGACACGGCGCGTCACCCTCACCGCGGCGGGGGAAACCTATTATCCGCAGGCCTTGCGCCTTCTCGCGGAGCTGGAGGAAGCCAACCGCAGCGTACGTGAAGATGGCGGCCCGCCGCGCGGGCTGTTGCGCGTCAGCCTGCCGGCCGCCTTCGCCCGCTTGCATGTCACCCCGTTCATACCGCGTTTTATGGCCGAATATCCCGGGATTGAGCTGGATCTGCTGGTGACCGATGAAATCGTCAACCTGGTCGAACGGCGGATTGACGTGGCGATCAGGCTTGGGGCTCTGCCATCCTCCAGCCTGATCGGCCGGCGGCTGGCCCCGCACCGGCGTGTGGTGTGCGCCAGCCCCGCCTATCTGGCGGCACACGGAACACCCGCCACCCCGGCGGATCTGACCAGCCATAATTGCCTGGTGTTTTGCTTTGCCGATGGCGAACGGGCCTGGCGCCTCTCACGCGGTGAGCGGGTGGAGCAGCTGCGGGTGAAAGGCACGCTGCGCGCCAACCAGGCCGAAATGCTGAAGGAGGCGGCGGTGGCCGGGGTTGGGCTGGCGCTGCTGGCGACATGGCTTGTGGGCGAGGAAATTGCCCAGGGCCTGCTGCGCCCGGTGCTGCCAGGCTGGAAGGCGGAGATTGGCCGCCCCGCGGGGTCGACGCCCCTTCCGGAGGATACGGGGATCCACGCCGTCTACCAGCCGGACCGGCGTCATTCGCCGAAGGTCCGTGCCTTTACCACCTTCCTGCAAGAGCGCTTCGGTACACCGCCATATTGGGACAGGGCGCTGTAGAACGCCATCATCTTTGCGTCATACGCAAGTATGTTCATGAAAAACGTATTATTATCATCAAAAACCATATGGAGCACATAGGGCGCACCACAGAACGACGCCTCGCGTCAAACCGGAGTGCCACTATCATGCCGTCCCTTCTCTTCACCCCCACGCAAATCGGCGATCTCGCCCTTCCCAGCCGTATTGTCATGGCGCCGCTCACCCGTTCGCGGGCGGCGCCGGGCAATGTGCCGTCCGATCTTGCTGTCGAATATTACCGCCAGCGCGCATCCGCCGCGTTGATCATCACCGAGGCCACACAGATTTCCCAGCAAGGCCAGGGCTATGCCTGGACGCCCGGCATCCATACCCCGGACCAGATCCAGGGCTGGTCCCGCGTCGCCAATACGGTGCATGAGGCGGGTGGACGCATCTTTCTGCAGCTTTGGCATGTCGGGCGCGTCTCACATCAGGTGTTCCAGCCCGGCGGCGCCCGCCCGGTCGCGCCCACCACCATGCCAGTACCCGCCAAGGCCTATATTCCAGGCGAAGACGGCAAGGGCATCTTCGTGGACGTGCCTGAGCCGCAGGAACTGACCATCTCCGGCATTCAACTGATCGTGGCCGATTATGCGCAAGCCGCGCGCAACGCCATCACGGCGGGCATGGACGGCGTGGAGATCCATGCCGGCAATGGCTATCTGCTGGACCAGTTCCTGAACAGCGCCAGCAATTGGCGGACCGACCGTTATGGCGGCGCGGTCGAGAACCGCGCGCGGCTGCTGCTGGAGGTGGTGGATGCGGTATGCGCGGCCATTGGCAGCCGGCGCGTGGGGCTGCGCCTCTCGCCTATGGGCAAGGCCTTCGGCATGGATGAGGCCGAGCCAGAGGCCATGTTCAGCTACCTAGCCGAAGCACTGGAGCAGCGGGGCCTGGCCTATCTGCATCTGGTGGAACCGGCCGTGCGGGGGCGTGATATCGCCACCGAGACCGACCCGCGGGCCGAGGCCCTGATGCGCCAAATCCGCGCCAGCTTCTCCGGCCCCATCATCCTCGCGGGCGGCTATAAACGTGAGAGCGCGGAGCAGGCGCTGACGAATAAGCGGGGCGATCTGATCGCCTTTGGC
Organism: uncultured Pseudomonadota bacterium; assembly: GCA_963794625.1. Classification (GTDB taxonomy): domain Bacteria; phylum Pseudomonadota; class Alphaproteobacteria; order Acetobacterales; family Acetobacteraceae; genus Acidocella. Next base: position 285,788 of record CAWCEU010000008.1, on the reverse strand, counting down.
CGCCCATTTCTCGCCAACCCGGACCTGCCCGCCCGGCTGGCGCAAAACGCGCCGTTGAACGAACCGGACCCCATGACATTCTATGGCGGCGGCGCCCATGGCTATATCGATTATCCAGCCTTGGCGGAGCAGACGCTGCAAGCAGCGCTGCTTTAAGCACCGCATCTTCGGCAGGATGCTCTAAACCAGCCTTAACCCGGCCAAGGCTTCTGCCATGGGGCGCCCCTTCCAAGGGCGGCCCATGGCTAGGTAACTACCGTGCTGAAACGTAGCTGTTTATCTCAGCCCCAAGGCAGATTTCGATCATTTTTGGTTTATGCCACATTGTATGCCTCCTCGTAAGTTAGCTTCTAGGTAAAGCGAAAATCGCCACCGCATCGCCAAGCGGGTAGGTCATCTGGAAATTTCCCCCCGCCGCGACAGCGATATATTCGCGGCCATTGACCTCGTAGGCGACAGGCGGCGCATTGACGCCAGCGCCGAGGTAGAAATGCCATAATTTCTTGCCGGTTTTCGCGTTGAAGGCATCAAACCAGCCATTCCCCTCGCCCATGAAGGCGATATTGCCCGCCGTCACCAGGGCGCCGCCCATCGTCGGCTGTGGCACGGTCACGTTCCACGCGATCTTGCCGGTGTTCACGTCGATCGCGGTGAAGGTTCCGTTCTGCAAGCCGTGAGGCACATTCTTGAAAGTGCTGCCGAGACGGATCTGGCCGGGAATGTCACCGGCATTATTGTCGGTGGTGAAGGTCATCAACTGATTCATGCCCATCACATAAATATATTTGGTCAGTGGCGAGTAGGCGGGCGGCGCCCAGTCATCGCCGCCATTGGCGCCGGGAAGGCTCTGCACGCCATCCTTGGTGGGTTGCGCGAACATGTTCTTCTGCAAATCAAATGGCTCGGATTTGCGGATCAACTTACCCGTTTCGCGGTTCACGATGTAGAAGAAAGCGGTTTTGCCCGCCTGCCCGGCGGCGGGAACCATCTTGCCATCCACCATCGTGTCAAACAGCACGACATTGCTGACGGCATCATAATCCCATACGTCATGCGGAACTTCCTGATAATACCAGGCAAGCGTTCCATCCTTGATATGCAGGGCCACGATGGAGTCCGTGTAGAGATTATCGCCAGCGCGCTTGGAACCGTCCAGATCCGGGTTGGGGTTACCGGTCGAGAATATCAAAAGTCCACGCTTGGTGTCGATGGCCGGGGTCGTCCACACTGTGCCACCGCCGGTCTTCCAGGAATCACCTGCCCAAGTGCCCTGGTCATCCGTGGTATTGAAGCGCCAGCTCTGTTTGCCGGTCGCGGCATCATAGGACGCGATAAACCCGCGGATCGGCCATTCACCGCCCGCGCTGCCGATGATCACCTGTCCCTTATAGACAATCGGCGCCATCGTTTCGGAATAGCCCGCCTGGGCATCCGCGACGTTCACTTTCCAGACCAGTTCGCCGGTGTTGGCGTTCACATCGACCAGGCTATTGTCCAGTGTGAGGAAATACACATTGCCATTTGCAACCGTGGCACCGCGATTAACCGGGCCGCAGCAGATTTGATTCAGCCCATCGGTATAGGTGTAGGTCCATAACGTCGCGCCGGTAGCTGCGTTCAACGCGATCAGCGCCTGCTTGCTGTTGACCATCGGCGTGGTGATATACATCACGCCATTGATGACAATCGGCGTCGTCTCGAAGCTGGCGGTATAGCCGGTCTGGGCGATCGCGACAGGGGCAAGCTTTGAGATGTTCTTATCGTTGATCTGGGACAGTGGTGAAAAACGATGGTTGGCATATCCATCTCCCGATCCCAGCCAATTTTCACCTGTTTTCGCGGCGTCCTCCGTCATTTGATCCGTGACGTTCGTATTCGCGGTGACGGCCGGGCCGCTGCCGGCCATTTTGGCGCCACCGGTTTCGGCACCGACATTCTCAGGCGGCTGATCCGCCTGCGCCAGTCCAGCGCCAAACAAAAGCGCCGCGCCAGCCAACAGCGAAACCATATGTTTTGACTTTCTCTTGACCTCCGAATTCCTCACTCTAGCCTCCAAGGTTTGTTGATTTATTCAATTCAATCCAGCCTTGAATGATCACCGAATTTTCAAACCTGGATTTGAACCAGCCTTACAGAAAAATTCTTCTCATACAGAAATCATTTGCGATTTTGCTTATTCAAAAAATCCGCAGATAATTACTGATTTTTTCCTGGGTATGGCAGCATATTCAGGCAGCCAAGGCTGTCCGCTGTCATCTCTGATGTTCCAGATGGATAATGATTATACGAGAGGATATAAGCAAAAATGTTTTTATATTGTGTATCCGTTAAACTGCCCGGCGCGGGGGCCGGCATTTGTGAAGCGATAAAGGCTTCCAACTGAGCCGCGGTAATCTTGGTGAATTGCAGATACGAAACAAATTTAGGACCTGCGAGCGCGGGGCCGGAATTACCCGACAGATCGGCATTATGGCAGGAGGCGCAGTTATTATTATAGTCGGCCATCCCAGCCGTTGCTTCGGCAGGCGTATAGATGCCGCCACTCGGGCAGGCAGCATAAACAGGCAAGGATACGCCGCACAAAAGCGCGGCGGACAGAGCTGTCGCTCGTATCTTTTTTTGAACACTCATGATTTATTTCCACTTTATTGTAATTTATGGACGCCTCTACTTTCCCCCGGCGATATCGTATATGAAATAGTAAAAATTACGCTGAGCGCAAGAGTATGACTTCTGATTTATGCACGCCCCGCAGGCCTCAGCCTGTGTCCCGGCAAATACCCCTGCCGCGAGGCAGCCGGAGAACGCTACCCCCTGGCAAGTCTCGTTGCGATGTCCAACCCCATGCGGATCAGATTTTCAGTCGCCTCCGGCGTGTTGAATCCATCATGCGGGGTCAGCGTGACATTGGGCAGTGTCATCAGCACATCGCCGGCAGCCAGCGGCTCTGCATCGAAGACATCCAATGCCGCATGGCGCAAATGCCCATCCTTGAGCGCTTCGACCATGGCTGCGGTGTCGACCAGCCCGCTACGCGCCGTGTTCACCAAAATCGCACCGGGCTTCATGGCCGCCATGCGTTCCGCGGTCAGGATGCCGCGGGTCTCGTCCGTTAATAGGAGGTGAAGCGAGAGCACATCGCTCTGCGCCAGCAGCACCGGCAAATCCACGAATTCCACCCCCGGATAACGGCGCGGGGAGCGGTTCCAGGCGATCACGCGCATGCCGCCACCGAGCGCGATGCGCGCCATCTCAGCCGCGATTCCGCCGAACCCCCATAAGCCAAGCGTGCGCCCGGTGAGCTGCAGAGCATTGCCCCGTGGCCAGCCATTCGCCCGGACCGAACGGTCGAGGAAAGCGACATTGCGCGCCGCCGCCCACATCAATGCGATGGCATGCTCGGCAACCGCCGTATCGCCATAGCCACGGATGGTGTGAACAGTAAGGCCAAGCCCTTCGAGCGCTTCAACATCCATGTATGAACGAGCGCCCGTGCCAAGGAAAATGATGTGCTTCAGCCCCCGAACCTCGGCAATGGCCTCCACCGGCAAGAAAGTATGGTCGTTCAACAAGAATTGGTAGCCGGAATAGAGGCCCGGCATCTGCTCCGGCAACACGGTCTCGTACGCATAAACCGACACATCCGGATCCTCCCCCGGGCGGTGGACGCGCTCAAAAACCTCGGCCATGCCGCCGCTTGCATCGGCATAAATGCCTCTCATGCTCTGCTCCCATTGGCTGCTTGGTGAGACGGGCTTCTCAATTCTCGCCCTCTCGCGGGCCGCGTGAAAGCAGCATGGTATCGGCATGCCCCTCCTCCCGCAGGCGAGCCAGATCGTCCTGGCGCTGGCGCTCCCTATAACCGGCGCGTTGTTCATCGGTACGTTCGCCATGGCAGGCAGGGCAGCTAACACCGGCTTCGAAGAGCGGCGATAGACGCCCGGCCTCGCTCACAGGGCGGCGGCAAGCGTGACACAGGCCATGCTTGCCGGGCTCAAGCCCGTGCCCCACCGTGACACGCTGATCGAACACAAAGCACTCGCCCTCCCACAGGCTTTGCTCCGGCGGAATGGTCTCCAGATATTTCAGGATGCCGCCTTGCAGGTGGTAGACCTCGTTCAATCCCTCGGTTACCAGAAAAGCGGTGGATTTCTCGCAGCGTATGCCGCCCGTGCAGAACATCGCCACCTTGGGCGGCGTGCCTTCCCCGAGCAGCCTTTCGCGCTCGGCACGGAACCAGGCGGGAAAGTCACGAAACGCGCGTGTTTGCGGGTTGATGGCACCGGTGAAGCTGCCGGCGGCCACCTCATAGTCGTTGCGCGTGTCGATCAGGATTGTTCCCGGCTCGGAAATCAAGGCATTCCAGTCCTGGGGTGGAACATAACGGCCCACATTGACCAGGGGATCAATATCCGGCTCCCCCATCGTGACGATCTCCCGCTTGATCCGGATTTTCATCCGCTGAAACGGCGGCGATGGCGCGCGGGAGAATTTAACGTCGATGTCCGCGCAACCCGGTAATTGCCTGATATGGGACAACACTTGGCCAATCGCCTCGTCCGGCCCGGCAATGGTCCCGTTGATCCCTTCACGGGCAATAAGCAACGTGCCCTTCAAGCCTAGCGCACGGCAAAGCTTTATCAAATCCTCTTGAATGCGCGGGCAATCCTCAAAGGGCGTAAACTTATAGAGTGCCGCGACGCAGACGGACAGGCTGGCGGCGCCCCCTTCCTGGGACACTGGAGGCTTCAAAAATGACATTGCTGACGATTAGCAGGGATATGCACCGCCGTCATGACCCAGCGCCACTCAGGACAAAGTGAAACGGGTTACGCCTCGGCGAATTTCGCCGCAACGTGCCGCGCCATGACGATGAAGGCTTTCGCGGCGGCCGAACAATACGCATTGCGGCGGCGAAGCAGCGCAGCGGGCCTGGGTTCGAATGCGGGGGCCGTCTTTACGGTGGCAAGGCCAGCCCCGCGGACATTCTCTGGCAAGATCGTCGCGAGATCGGTTAAGCGGATAATCTCGATCAGCGGCAGAAGTGAGTTCGCCTCCACGGCAATGCGCGGCTGCAGGCCCTGTTCACGAAAATAGCGGTCCACGATCCGGCGGGTCGAAAACGACTTATCCAGCAACGCCAGCGGCATGCCGGCGATTTCGGCGGCTGAGAGGAAGGCCTTGCGGTTTGGCAATTGCTTGGCACTGACAATCAGCGCAAGGCGCTCCACATGCAGCGGCATCACCTCAATGTCCTCAGACGGCAGATCGCCGAACCCGATTCCGAGATCAAGCTCGTCACTTATCAATGCGGGCTCGATCTCCTCTTGCGCTTTAACACGGATTGAGAGCGTTATGTTCGGGTAACTCTCCCGAAATCGATGCGACAGCGGTCCAATCAAATAAGCGGCGACACTGGTCGTGATTCCAAGGCGGAGTGAACCATTGGACAGATCTTCGACATCGCGAATGGCGCGGGCACCCTCGTCAAGCTCGCTCAGCGCGCGGCGGGCATAATTCAGGTAAACAAGCCCCATATCGGTGGGCCGAATCTGACGGCCGCTGCGGTCGAGAAGCTGTGCGCCCAGGCGCTCCTCCAACTCCTTGATCTGCTGCGAAAGGGCTGGTTGCGACACATGCAGCGCCTGCGCGGCGCGGGTGAAGCTGCCGAACTCGGCGACGGCCTTCAGGTAGCGAATATGGCGAAGGAGCATTATAAGTATTCCTAATGGCCTTGGTAAGAAACCAGTATTAGACGGTTATACTCCAGACACCTAACTTCTTTCCAGACGCACCGCTTGTGGCGCGTCGTTTTAGAAACCAAGCCCTTCGTCAGGCCAGCACTCCTGCTGCGCAAGCGATGACGGGTGAATTAGAAGGAGATTAGGCAATGCAACAATTCGCGCGTGTTCTTACAGAAAATGGGGTCGTCCCGGTCATTCTTCGCGGCAATGAGCATCTGGACCTGCGTCCCATCGTGTCCGACATCACACCCGATGCCATCGCCAGCGGCGCCTTGACGGCAGTCAATACGACGGGGCTGACGGCAATCCGGGGGCCATTCCGCTATCTCGCGCCGATCCAGGGCGTGCGGCAGATCGCGGCCACCGGGTTCAACTATAAAAAGCACATAGAAGAATTTAAAATGAAGCCGCCGACCGAGCCCGAGGTGTTCCTGAAGGCGGCCACCTCCTTGACCGGGCCTAACGACCCGATCTCTCGGGGGCCGAACCCGGGAACGAAGCTGGACTGGGAAGTGGAGCTGGCGATCGTGATCGGGCACGAAGCTCAGGACATCACGGCCGCAAAGGCTGCCGATTATATCTTCGGCTATGTGTGCCTGAACGACATCTCCGATCGCGCCACCCAGGTCGACAGCGAGGGCGGTCAGCATCTCGTCCGTGCCAAATCCCGGCCTGGCTACACCCCGATCGGCCCTTATCTGACCACTGGCGTTGACGGCATGAATCTCGAGCTCTGGACCAAGGTGAACGGCCAATATGAGCAGCAGGGCAATACCAGCGATATGCTATTCTCGATCAACGATATGCTGGCTTATTTCTCGGCTCACATGACGCTGCTTCCGGGCGATCTCCTGGCGACCGGCACCCCGCCTGGCGTTGGCTTTGGCAAGAACCGGTTCCTGAAGCCGGGTGATGTGCTGGAATGCGGCATCGCCAATCTCGGGGCCCAGCGGCACGAGATCCACGAGTAAACACCGGAACCCTCGAGCCGGTCTCCGCCGTTGGCGCAAACATGTTGGCTGGGGTGGGGCCTGTCCCGCCTTATCCAGCAACCGCTTGGCGATTTACGCCTGATCAGCGCGTCAACCTGAAGGCGGGTTACCCCCCCCCGCCTTCAGACGCATCATACTGAGAGACGCCGTATTGATCGGCGTCTGCCCTGTTCACGCGCAAACGCCGCAGGTGTACAGCCGACATGATAGCGGAATTGGCGCGTAAAATGGCTCTGGTCTGCGAAGCCCGTCATCAATGCGACCTGGACAAGCGCGTGATCCGTCTCGGCAAGCAGGGTCTTTGCGCGGCGAATTCTGCACATTTCGACGAAGCCAATCGCAGTATGGCCGGTGCTACGCTTGAACAATCTGGTAAAATGGAAGCGGCTCACATTTGCGATATCCGCGAGCTCCGCGAGCCCAATTGTACGATCGAGGTTATCTTCGATATACGCCATCAGCCGCGCGAGTTCCTTCCTGCCTAGTCGCGCCTCATTGTTATGTTCGAAGATCTCGAAAGCGTTGTAGTGCCGGAGCATATGCGCCGCTAGAGCTATTGAAATTGACTCGACTATAAGCCGCTGAACGGGGTGCGGCTCCAAATCCATCTCTGTAAGCAAAGTTTGTGCAAGACGCTCAATCGTATGATCGCGCACTTCGAACACGTTGCGGATTTCAGTTTGCGAGGCGCTGCGCTGACCAAGCTGATCCGCCGCCATTGCGATGAGCGATGTTGGAATGCGCAGACGCGCGGAGAGGCCCGAGGCACCCTCCCATGTCGAATCATAACCGGCTGGCATGATAAAAGACATGCCAGTCGAGATCACACTGTCATACACTGTTCCCGCCCGCCCCTGGACTAACCTCGCACTCCCAGAGGGGCAATAGCAAATCAGATGGTGATCCAGACCAGGATAACTCTCGGCACAGTTGAAATATGGGCCATGAAGATCAACCGTCAGTCCGTCCCAGCCCCGATTGCGGGTCGTTGCTTTGGGCAGCTGGGGGCGTGCATGGAGAATATCTTCGATCGTAATCAGCTTTGATCGGTCTGGGAGGCCAAAGCTCATTTCCGCTCTCATGTCCCTCATCTCCCCCGAGATTTCTGATAATACCCTAGCGACGCATCGAAACATCTTCAAGAAGTATGCTTACAACGTGGCGTAAGTTCCCAAAGGGCGCATATGACGCGCCTCCCCAAACGGGAGTGCGTCCGAGAGGCGCTGGCACCTGCTTCTATACGGTGCCCGGCCCAGTTTATTGCCCAAAATTGCTCGCCATGGAATTATATTGCGCGAAAGGCCCGGCCATCGCCTGAAGACCCAGATGCAGCCCCACATAATGCCTATTTAAGGGATGACCGCGGCGCGGGAGGGAAGGCTAAGTCGTCCAATACGGCACGTCCGGCGCTCAGCTAAGCCAATTTCCGCAATGCATGCGGGGACAGCCGGTTATTTGCACTCATTTCGTAAGCTATGCGGCGCAAGCGATTGAGGCTGCCTAGTGGCCGAAACCTCTCGGGCGCATTCCACGAATTGAATGCCAATTTATCGATTTGATCGAGTACCCTCATGCCCTCGGCACTAAGAATATCTTGGCGCGGAATGGTCAAGGTAGCGATTTCAATCGGTGATGCTATGCTTTGATTCCAGTCATATGCGGCGTCTTCTATTGGAGTATGTTTTTCGTCGACATATGGTTGAAGCGCAAGACGGAACTGAATGTCATTGCTCGCCAGCCGTTGCGCGAACTCAACACGCAGCGCGTCACTATTCGTCTGGTGGCTACCGCAAGGCAACTCATACGATCTGACCGGCCTAAGTTCGACACGAACAGGCCGGTCACCCCAGAGGAAAGCACTGCCGCTCCAGAAATGCTCCTGCGCCAAGCTGGAACAAAGCCTAAAGCAGGATTTGAGGTAGGTGGCGATCCTGCGGCTCTCCCGCAGTCCAAGGCGCACCACGAGCCTCGCAAACAGCATCTCCTGATCGGCCAGCTGAGCCATGGAGAATTGAAAAAACTGCTCGGCATTCCGCGCTAGAGACGTTGGAAAATTAGAAAAAAGCAGGTCGTGTTCAATGCCGCCGGGTAACGCCAGGCGAACTGCCAGGCCCCTCATGTCAGGAGCGCTATCCGTCTGCGGCACGCCGCTCGCATTGGATAAACGGATGACAGCAGGAAGCGAAGCGCCGGGATAAAAATGATCCACCGCCAGATCGGCGGGAATAATATAATCCATCTTCAGTGATGCCTCGATGGTCCCAACGACTGTTTTGCAAAACATCATGCGCAGACGATCATCCACCCCGCGGTTGGCCGCGGATGTTTGCTGGGCCGCGAACATCTCCGTGATCATCACGCGGAAGATGGCCTGTTCGGCAGTCTCTGTTCCGCCGAGGTAAGTCTCGTTCCAAGGTGACGATTTCGACCAATGCGCCTTCTCCTATCCAGAACAGGCTGATGCTCACAGCGGAATGTGGAAGCAGGCAAGAACGCGAAGCGTATCCCAAGTGAATAGTTACAAGGCGGGCCGAAGGTCTGGAAAACACGTGCGATAACCATCACGCAAGCTTCGGCATTCGCCATACCAAGCACCGATGATGCTGTTGCCGATACCGAACATTAGCGCCGGCTCACTAGATGTTGCCCGGGGCGGAGCTCCTTCATGATTAAAATTTTTTCTTCGAAGACGGCAACTTTTTACCACAGCGGCGAACGTCAACGAGGGTTTCAAAAATCAGCTTCATTTCCTGGCATTTTAGGCTTCGGCCATCCGCTTCTCATGCTTCACGCACTCATACAAACTCGTCGGAACAAGAATAGCATCTTCATGCGATGCTTTGATCCTTATTGCTGAACCTTACACTTCCCGCCGTATTTCCCGAGGCAAGCCGGGTTTGAGGGCGATCTGGCAAGCCTTGCCATCGCCGGTCCGGCAGTTTTGCGGAACAGGAATTTGTGTTCGTAGCCGGCCCTGTCTTTATCCTAGGGGGCCGCACCCAGCGCGCCGGTCGTGAACGCCAGGGTCGCCGCCGCGGAAAGGGCAGCGCTGTAATCATCCGTCTCTGCCTGCTGTGCCTGTAGCAGTTGCGTCTGGGCCAGCGTGGCGGCGGTGACGGAGCCGATTCCATTCCGGTACGAGGCGAAGGCGGCGTCGTAACTGGTCTGCGCCGCTTTTGCGAGCGCTTGCGCCGCATTATAGGCGGCGAGACTGGTCTGTAGTCCGTCGGCGGCTGTTACCACCTGCCGCGCCGCTTCATCTTGCGCCCCGGCCAGCGCAGCCTCCGCGGAATCCGCGCCGGCTTGGGCCTGCGCCAGTGCCGCCGCGCGCACACCACCATCGTAGAGCGGGACCGTGATGCCTGCGAGGATCGTGCCGCTCAAATGGCTGCCGGAGAGGTTTTCGGTGCCTTGCTGCTGGCCGATCGCGGGAATGGCGGTGACATTCAGCCCGCCGGAATCATAGGCGCCGGTTGCTGAAAGGAAGATTTTTGGCATGAATTCCGCCCGCGCAACCTGGACATTGGCAAAGCTCGCCTGTTCGGCGGCATAGGCGCTCAACATGTCTGGCCGCCGCGCCAGTGCTTCGGTGACAATCTCCTGCACGGGCTTGTCCATGGCGGGCGAAAGCGGCCGCAGCGGCGGCGTGGCGATGTTCATCTTCGTCAGGGGCGAAATGCCCATGGCCGTCAGCAGCGCGAGATAGGAATCCTGCACGCCGCCATCCGCCTGCACAACGGCAAGTCTGGCCTGGGCGGTGCCCTGGGCGGCCTGGTCAACATCGGTAACCGTACCGACGCCATGCGCATAGCGCGCTTCCGCCGCCGCCTGTACGTCCTTCGCGTTTTGCAGCGACGATGCGGCCGAGACAACCCGTGCCCGCGCTGCCCCATAGGCATAGAAGGCGAGGCTGACATTATAGATCAATTGCTGATGGACGGCGGTGAAGGCGATATTCGAGATGGCGGAAAGCTGCCCGGCGGCTTTGATCGCCGCCGTCCGCTCCCCGAAATCGAACAGCAGCCATTTCAACGAAATCGCGGAGATTGCGCCATGGGCCTCGTTATTCCCGCTGGTGTCGAATCCGAGCGTGGAATTATGGGCGTCGCTATCCTGATAGGCGCCGACCGCGCTTGCCGTGATGTTGGGCAGATAAGTGCTCTCCGCGATACCTGCGGCGAGGGCTGCTTGGCGCGCCGCATCCCAGGCCATTCGCGTCTGCGGATTATTTGTTTCGGCGATGTCGATCAGTTCCGCCAGCGTATAGGCGTAGCTGGGGTCGATTGACGGTGACGCTGGCAAGACGGCCAGCGATGGATTTGGCGGCAGAACATAATCCGCGCCATTCTCCTTGGCCGGCCCAGGCTCGATGGCACCGGATGTGCTCACGGTGGGCTTCCACGCCGTGTTGGCGGATGGCGGTGCCATGTCGATCGCCGAGGTAGCGCAACCTGAAAGCCCCAGCACGGCGGCTAGGAAGACTGGCCTAAATCGCCGCATGGATCTGCCCCGTGGCCGGTTCGGCGGAATTCTCTTCGATGGGATCTTCCAGCAGCGTTTCAAGACGGCGCAAGCCCGCTTCGATGCCGCCATGCAGCCCATGAGCCAAGCGCCGTTCGGCGGGAAGGGCTGGCTCGCCGATGCCATCGGCCAGCTTATCCAGCCACAAGGCGGCCTCTGCGGATTGCTCCGGCACCCGGTTGGCGCTGAGCCAGAGCGGGGCCTCCAGCGCGGCCAGCTCATCCGCCGCGCGATGGCGGCGATCCAGCCAATCCGCTTGCGGGCGGAGTCTGCGCGGCTCATAGGCGGTCAGATCGAGGTCGCGCTTCAGCGCACCCATTGCCGCCAGCGCTTGCGAAGTGGCCAGAATTGCCGCCTGCCCGCTGGCGCGCAGCACGGCGCCCCAACCGCGCAGCGCGGCGGCGATGGCGGGATCGATCCGCGCCGTAACGCTCACCGGCCAGATATTCGTGAACACCAGATAGGTCACGGCATTGCCGAGCAAAATGCCGATAATGCGGTCCCGCGCCGTTACCATGTCGAAGGACGGCCCATTGCCCTGCAGCACGCAAAGGAAGAACGCGAAGGCGATCTGGAACCCGGCATAGGAAATACGCACATCCCCGGCGGCAACCCAGGCTGACGCCAAGGTTGCCAGAAAAACCGTGATCATCAACGCCCCGATCGAGGTCAGGTCCGGGACCAGGAAGACGATGGCACTAATGCCGGCCGCCGCGCCAAGCAGGCATCCGAGGATACGCAAGGAAAGTTTTTCCACCGTTTCCGCGGCGGTGCCAAGGGAGATGATATAGCAGGTGATCAGGCAGGTATGGATGGTCGGCCAGTCCAGCAGTGAATAGAGGACGTAGCAGAACATCGCGGCCCCCGTGGTCTTCAAGGCATGATGCACATGCACGGGGTCGGTGAAGGCGTCCGCGGCCAGAAAACCGCCGGGGGGCTTTTTGCTCCGGGCCGGTTGGGCTTCAGGGGGCGGCACCGCAAAATGCACCAGGGCATCCCGCATCTCCGCCTGCCACAACGCTGCCTCGGCAGACGGGCTTTGCTGTGCAGGGAGCGGCTCGACCTCGATGGGGTAAGCGCCGGATGCCAAGATGGCGGCCATTGCCTCGTATGTTTCCGCCAGTTCCGGCCTATGCTCAGGCGGCAGCAGCCCCTGTGAGGACCGGTCCGCCATATCCGTCAGGAGCATGATCCGCAGCACAGACCCCGCAGTCTGGCGCAAGGCGGCCAGATCGTCGGGCGGGGAGGTTCTCTCCACACCGGCCAGCTTTAGCCAGGTGAGGATTTCGCCGAACCCCTCATGCAGGGCATCCACGAATTCGTGCCGGATTTGCAGGGCTGGGCTGTTGAGCATGGCGGCGGCAAGGCGCAGCCTATGCGCGAGCGCACGCTCGGCCAGGCGTCTCGGCGCCGGGCCGCCGAGCAGATTGACCAGGATCGACATACCAGCCGGAATCCCGACAAAAAGCCAGGCATAGAGCAAGGCACGGGTGGCGATCTCTCCGATCTGGATCGTGCCCAGCAGGTCGAGCGCATAGGCGGCGATCAACGCCATGATCGGCGCAACGGTCCGCAGCTTGCTCGCGGATGCCAGGAAGATCAGCACGAAGGAAAGCAGGGTCATTATGCCAACGCGCCAGACAGGCTCATCGGCAACGGTCATGGCCGCCACCAGGACGATGAGCAGAGTCACGGTCAATACCCCGAGCAGAACCAGGCTCAGGATGATGCTGGTCACGCGGTCAGGCTTGATGAGGAAGAAGCAGACATACACGGTCAGCGCCGGATCGGGCGTTTGGTATAGTTCAGTAATGAAAGCCGTAAGCGCGCAAATCAACGCGAGGCGGAGGGCGAATTCCAGCCGGCCGGGAACGGGCAGAAGCAGGCGCAGCAGGTGCATGGCGCGGCTTCGCGCGGCTTCACCGGCAGGCAGGGCCATGCCGGATCTCGATGATGGCGCTGGCACCCAGGCGGGTGAGCAGCGGCGGCGGATTCTTGAGCAGGACGCGCACGGGAAAACGCTGCGCGACCCTGACCCAATTCAGCGAACGTTCTACATAGGGCACAGAGAACGGCACCTCCACACGCTCTTCATCGAGCACACCCCAGCCAATGCTCTGCACCACGCCGGCAACAGGCTGGCTGCGGTCGATCAAAGAATAGACCGTAGCGCAATCGCCCGGCTTCACCGCGCCGAGTACGGTTTCTCTGAAATTTCCGGCCGCGTACCAGTCATCGCTGTTGATCAGCGTGAATAACGCCTGGCCGGGAGCAACGATTTCCCCCGTGCTTTCGGTAAGACCGGTGACCAGCCCGTCATGCGTGGCCCGGACGACCGTATCGTCAAGACTGCGCTGCGCGATGGCCAAAGCGGCCTGCCGGGCAGTAACGATGGCCTCTGTCGCCGCAACGCTATCAACCGCTGTTACAGCGGCGGCGGCTTGCGTTTGTGCTTGTTGCAGCGCGGTTGCGGCGTCACTCTGCAGGGTTTCCGCCTGGTCGAACTGCTCTTCCGGCACATAGCCCTTGGCAGCGAGCGGCCGCAGCCTTTCAACCGTGCGGGTGGCCAGGTCGAGATTGGCGGTGGCGCTGATGACCTGCTTGGCGGCGATCTCGGCGGCCGATTGCTGCGTCGCCACGGCCTTCTGCTGGGTGACGAGCTGGGCTTCAGCCAAAGCGAGATCGGCCTTGGTCTGGTCGACGGCAAGCTGGTAGGGCACGGGATCGATCCGGAACAGCACCTGCCCCTTTTTCACATCCATGTTCTCGGCAACCGGAATATCGATCACCCGGCCGCCGACTTCCGATGCCACCCGCACGGTGTCGGCATCGATCGTCGCGTCATCCGTGGAAGGAAATTGGTCGCTCCGTTGCCAGGCAAACAGGCCAGCCGCCAACGCCAGGGCAACAATGCCGAGCGAAACGAGCCGGGACAGGGGATGTCTGGTTTTTCCGCCGGCCGTCTTCACGCTTACACCCCGAACCAGAGCAGCCAGACGAGCAACCCGAACATCAGGCCGAGCGAGGCGCAGACAAAAAGCTGGTAAGGCAGGATTTCAGCCCAGCCTGTGGCCACGAACAAGGCCCGGGCGCCAATGGCGGCAAAAATGCCCAGCAGCGCGCAAAACATCCAGCCCGGAAAGAACGCGCCGAACAGAGGGAAAGACGGCGCGCCACGGACGAGGCCGCAGCCACTCAAGGAGAGCATGGCCATCGGCGCAATGAACCCGTTGCGCCATCGCGCCGTTTTTTCAGTCATTCAGGCACATGCCGTAATGGGCGCTTTCCGTGATAAGAACTTCGGGTCAGTTGTTGCACAAGCCTCGCGGCACCACAACGGCGTAGCAGCATACTCCATTTGCCGCGCAAAATGCTGTGCCGGGACTATCGCTCGCCAGTCAATCTTATATGATTTCGCTCCGGCGCCCGCGAATTGGCCACGTTTGACGATCTGACTTTCCCCTCGGACCAGCTTGATTTAAAAGTAACCCTGTAGGATTTACAGAGTAGTAGCTATATGGCTCGCCCGGTCCGCCATGGGTGATCTGCCGGGGCTGGCTTTGGATACCAGCGCGTCCGTGAAACCTCAGCCCCAGCCCTCGATGACGATTTTGCCGCGCGTCTTCCCGCTTTCGACTCGCCTATGGGCCTGCCGGAGGGTCTCCGCACAGATCGGCGAAAGCCGCTCGGTTAACGTGCTGACGATCCGGCCCGTTTCCACGAGCCTGCCAATCTCGTTCAGCAGCTTGTGCTGCTCGATCATGTCAGGCGTCTGGAACATAGACCGCCCGAACATGAACTCCCAATGCGCGGAAAGCATCTTCGGCTTCAGCAGGACAATGTCGAGCATGGCCGGGTCGTCGATGCAGGCAATCCTCCCCTGCGGCGCGATCAATTCAACGATTTCCGGCAAATTCGACTGGGTATGGGTCGTGGAAAACACAAATCCTGGGGCAGGAACCCCAAGGGCCGCAAACCCGCCGGCAAGCGGCCGCCGGTAATCGATCACATGATCGGCGCCGAGCCTGCGGACTCTGTCCTCGTCCTCCGGCAGCGCGGCGGTGGTGATGATCGTCAAATCGGTCAACGCCTTGGCAATCTGGATCGCGATCGACCCGACGCCGCCGCTGCCGACGATGAGAATAGCATTGGCCCCTGGAACCGGGCGGCGAATCTCCAGCCGGTCGAACAATGCCTCCCAGGCGGTGATCGAGGTGAGCGGCAACGCCGCCGCTGCCGCCCAATCGAGATTTTCCGGCTTGCGGCCGACAATGCGCTCGTCTACCGCGTGCAATTCAGCATTGGTGCCCTGCCGAGTGATATCCCCGGCGTAGAACACCTCGTCGCCGGGTTTGAACAACGTAACATTGGAACCAACCGCCTCGACGATTCCCGCCGCATCGAAACCGAGAATTCGCGCGGTACCGGCGGCCGGGACCGCGGCCGCGCGTACCTTGGTATCGACTGGATTGACCGAGACAGCGCGCACGCGAACCAAGAGGTCGTGGGGACTGAGAACGGGCGGCGGCACGGAGAGATCGGCAAGCGCGTCCACCCGGTCAATCGGACCCGGCGTATAATACCCAACAGCTTTCATGGTCATCGATCTCCTTCCCGTTCTCTTCCGGCCTCATGTCCACAGAAGTGGTTCCGGCAAGGCCGGATCGCCCATCGCCGTGATCCTCCCGAAAGAACCGTTCGGCAGCAAGGGGATATTTCACTTAAAGGAAAGAGAAGGGATTGCGGCATCTTGCGCCAAATTGATCTCGATTGCGCCGCCGCGCGCCCTATCTGGCGGGCCGCGCAATTTCATGCAATCGATTACGGGGGCGTCCGCTTATAAATCCGGAGTATAGCGAAAGCTGGCGCCGTTGGTTTTTACCTTACCATGGCGGCGTCAGCGGACTCAGATGTCGGGGGAGGTATCTTGGAAACGGTGACAATTATTTTAGTGCTTCTCGTTGCTGTCGCCGTCAGCAGTTTCCTCGCGCGCGCGGCCAGGTCCATCCTGCCTGTTCCTCTCATCCAGATCGCGCTCGGCGCGGCGATCAGCCAAGCTTTTGATTTTCAGATTTCACTGCCGCCCGATACCTTCTTTTTGTTGTTTCTCGCGCCGCTGCTGTTTCTCGATGGATGGCGTATCCCAAGGGAAGGGTTGTTCCGCGATAAATGGGCGATCGCGGCACTCGCCTTTGGCCTGGTCGTGTTCACGGTGCTCGGCGCGGGATTCTTCATTCATTGGCTGATTCCGGCCATGCCGTTGGCGGTGGCATTCGCGCTTGCCGCAATCCTTTCTCCGACCGATGCGGTCGCGGTCTCCGCCATTGCCGGACGATTGCCCATCCCCAAGCGGCTCTTCTACATATTGCAGGGCGAATCACTGCTGAATGACGCGTCCGGTCTTGTGTGCATGCGTTTCGCGATCGCCGCGGCGGCATCGGGAACCTTCTCGCTCGCCGCGGCATCCGCCGTGTTTCTCTGGCTGGTCATTGGCGGTGTTGCCACGGGTATCCTGGTTGCGGTTCTGATCAATGCGGTGAAAGATTGGACCGCAAGCCATTTTGGCGAAGAGACGGGCACGCAAATCCTCGTCAGCCTGCTCATCCCGTTCGGTGCATATATTTTGGCCGATCGGCTCGGCGCATCGGGGATTCTGGCGGCCGTTGCCGCGGGTGTCACGATGAACCATGAGGAGCGGTCCGGCCGGGCTTCGGCGATCACGCGGATCCGCAGGGCGGCGGTATGGGATGCTGTCCAGTTTGCTGGCAATGGGGTCATCTTCGTCCTTCTCGGCCACCAGCTCTCCGGCATCGTCACCGGCGCGGGGCTGGCAATCCGTCAAAGCGGGCGGGCGAACGAATTATGGCTGCTGGTTTACATCGTTGGGGTCAGCTGCGTACTCGCGATTTTGCGGTCTCTGTGGGCGTGGGCAACGCTAAGCCTCATTCAATTTCGCTCCACACCCGGGCGCCGGAGAAGCGATATGGCGGGCTGGCGGCAAATCGCATTGACATCCCTGGCCGGTGTTCGCGGCGCCGTAACCCTCTCCGGTGTGATGACTTTTCCGCTGGTGCTCCAGAATGGTTCCGCTTTTCCAACGCGCGATCTGGCCATTCTTCTGGCCGCTGGCGTGATTGTGGTGACGTTGCTGGCCGCCAATATCGGGCTCCCTTATCTTATGAGAGGCAATAGATTGCCACAGGAGCGGCCGGAGCGGCGGGAAGAGGACCATACGCGCCTTGCCATGGCAAGGGCCGCAATCGCGGCCGTGGAGCGCGCTCTTGCCGAGGTGGATAAAAGCGATAAAGATGCCAATCTGCATGCGCAGGTCGGTGCGTCGGTGCTGGCATATTACCGGCAACAGATCGACACCTACCGAGGCAATGCCGAGAACTGCGGGCGCGTGGGAATGGTGGTGGAGGCCGAGCGTAAGCTGCGGCTCATCGCCTTGCGCGCGGAGCGGGATGAATTATACCGCATCTCACATATTGGCAGGCTGACGGATGAACTGACCCGAAGCCTGGTCCGGGAGGTCGATCTTCAGGAATCCCGCTTTAGTGTACATTAGCCAAAATGGCGGTAGCATCGCCGCAACTGGATTCACTCCAGCTGAAGATTGGCGGACGGCAACCCGGAGCCAATTGGCGCAAGATCACTCAATCTTAACGTCTGGCTATCCCCCTAATTTGCAAACACGGCGAGAACTGTGGAGAGCAGCATGCGGATAAACAGGGAAGGTAATCTCATTTCTTATCAACACATAGAACGTTTTCCTGTTCGTTCTGAAACACCGCATTATGTATTCGCGCTTCTCGAACCGTGCCCGCACTACTTCACTCTGGAGAAGCCATATGAATAATCCCAAAATCGCCCTCGTCGCCGGCGCAATTGCCACGGCACTTGGCGCAATGTCCGCTGTGCCGGCCAGTGCGCAGCAATTTACCGATGCTCAAAAGCAAATCCAAGCCGAGCACAAGGCCCTTGTCGCCTCCGGCAAGGTCGAGCCTTGCTTTGGCGTCGCGCTAAAAGGGCATAATGATTGCTACGCCGGGCCGGGCACGACATGCGCGGGCACAAGCACGGTTAATTACGCGGGCAATGCCTTCAAACTGGTGCCTAAGGGAACCTGCACGAGCATTTCCACGCCCAACGGGCCGGGCAGCCTCACACCCAAGGCTTGAACAAACCTACCTGGCCGGACTTTTACAAGTCCGGCTCTTTTCTCCATTTCCGCAGCAAAGGTATGCCCTTGTTTGAACCGCTGCATCTTGCCGGCCATAACGTTCTGCCAGCACGTGCCGGTGTTAGCCTGAAGGCTGAGCATTACCGCGCCATCTTGGAGACGCGGCCGGATATTGGCTTCTTCGAGGTTCACGCCGAAAACTATATGGGGATGGGTGGTCCGCCACACCGTTACCTATCGGCGATACGGGAATTATACCCGCTATCCTTGCACGGCGTCGGCATGTCCATCGGCGCGGACCGGCCCCTGGACAGGGAGCATCTGCAGCGCTTTAAACAGCTTGCCGACCGCTATGCACCGGCCTTGGTTTCGGAACATCTGGCCTGGTCCAGCCATGGAACCAGCTTTCTCAACGATCTTCTGCCACTGCCATATAATGAATGGACACTGGCGCGTGTCACCGAGCATATCGATGAAATTCAGCAGATGCTCGGCCGGCAGATATTATTGGAAAACCCGTCAACCTATATTGCCTTCGCCGAAAGCACCTATTTCGAAATCGACTTCATCGCCGAAATCGTGAAACGGACCGGATGCGGTCTCCTGCTGGATGTCAATAATGTCTATGTCTCATCCATAAACCAGCAATGGGATCCGCTGCGTTATATAGATGCCTACCCGCATGCGGCGGTCCGGCAAATTCATTTGGCGGGGCATGCGGCGGAGATGGATGAACAAGGCCGCCCGCTCCTCATCGACACTCATGACCGCTCTGTGCAGGACATTGTTTGGGACCTCTACGCCCGCGCGCTCCAAAGAATTGGTCCTGTTCCAACCTTGATCGAATGGGATATGAACGTGCCAGCCTGGCCGGTGTTCATGGGGGAGGCTGATCGCGCCGACAAGGCAATTCAGGCGGCGGCCCAGTTCTCCGTTGCAGATCGCCCCCGCCCGGCGCAGGCACGATTAGCGCAATATAATGGGTGAGGAAGCTTCAAGATGACCGAACGCAAAGTGCTTATCTATTACGCCTGGAGCCGGCCTGGCGAAACCGGAGCGCCGTTGGAGGTGATAGAGAACCGGTTTCCGGCTCTCTTCGAGAGCCGCCGTATGGGCTATCCGAAGTTCGAGGAACTATCCGACCCGTCCCGGTTCGACCAGGGCATCGCTGGATTTCTCGACCACATCATGAAACATAATTTCACGGCTTTCATCGAGCTTGCGCGGACACTGACCGGCCATCCCGTGGTGGAAATCGAGCGCGTGGCGGATGATGGCGAGCGCACCGGGCTCGACAGGATATTACCCGGCGACGCCGACACGCTGATTGTCATCAGCTTCGATTCATTCCGTACCGGCGAAGAAGCTACGGGCGCCGAAATAGAAGCTCTTCGGAATTTCCTGGCGCAGCCTGATCATCTTGCTTTCATCTGTCCGCATCATGACATCGGCGACGTGCCAGACTTGCCGCATGACGAGAAACTGCAACGTCAGCTTACTGATTTTCTTCACCATGGTGACAAAACAATCCCACCGCAACAGCGCTTTGGCGGTTTCGCGCGGTCGCTTCTTGCCGGTCTCGGCACACCGGTGGAAAACCGCTTCGGGCTGCATCCGGCCAGCGAAGCGGACGGATCGCCATCGCCGATCGAGGTCGAAACCTCGGCCGACCGGCTGAAACTCCTGCAAGGGGTCAATGGATTCAATCTGCATCCGCATCTCCCGCAGCTCGAGCGTTTGGATGAAGCTGTCTCCAAGCTGGATGTCCTGGCTCGTCAAAAAATCGATCTCTCCGCACCTCCGCATCCCTTCACGCGCGACCGCGTCACGTTCGATGCATTGCTCCAGTCCCGGCCCGAAACATTTGCGGGTACGCTTCTTGTGGGCGACACAACGCTGTGGAGTTCAACCGCGGGCGGTGTTGGCAATCTGCAAAGGCTTTGGACAAATGTCCTCCAACGCCCCCGCGAGCGGCAGGCATAAAATGCCGGAGCTGCCTTCCCGCCTGGCTTCGGCCGACGGCGCACCATGTCTGAACGCGTACGGCTGGTATGAACGCCAGTCCGCTTTCGCGGAGGCGATCCTGAATCCCGATCTGCCCGTTCCAAGTGGCGTCACCGGTCCCGATGGCGCAAGCAGCGCGAAACGCTTCGCCGTTTACCGGAACAATGTTGTCGCCGGCTTGATCGAGGTGCTGAAGGCCGCCTATCCGGCGGTCATGCGCATTGTCGGTGACGAGTTTTTTACAGCCATGGCCCGCATCTACGTGGCAATGGAGCCCCCTCGATCCCCAATTATGCTGGATTACGGCGCAAGCTTTGAAGCTTTCATAAGCACGTTCGACCCCGTTGCCAGCATACCCTATCTGAGCGATGTCGCGAAACTGGAACGTGCCTGGCTTGAAGCATACCACGAAGCCGAAGCCCTGCCCGTAGATCCAGCCTCACTTCTCCAAGTCAGTTCAGAGAGCTTGGCGCATGCCGGGTTCGTACTTCATCCTTCAACGCGAGTCATCCGGTCGCCCTTTCCGGTTGTCACGATATGGCAAATGAATATCGACGGCGGCGTACCAACTGCGCTCGATCTTGAAGGCAATGGCGAGGATGCTCTTATCGTCCGGCCATACGCGGAAGTCGAAGTAAGAAGAGTGCCCGCCGGAGCAGCAGCATTCATTCAGGCCCTTGCAGCAGCAGCGCCGTTGACTGACGCAGCCTCTATCGCATTGGAGGAGCATCCTGGCTTCGATCTCGCCAGTGCATTGAGAGACATGCTGACAGCTCATGTCATCACTGACTGGAGTCTTCAAAAGGAAGCCTCCTTTCCCGCAATCCGGAGACCAGCATGCGCGCCTTGAATTCTGAACTGTACCAAAGTTTTGTACGATCCGTCCAAACTATTCTTGAACGCATCGGAATGGTTGCAAACCTTGTCGCTCCACCCTTGTTGCGGGTTGCACTCGCACTTCCATTTTTTCGGTCCGGCCTGACAAGATGGGATGGCTTTCTGGTAATTTCTCCTGGAACGCTCTACCTCTTCGAAAATCAATTTCAGCTTCATATTTTTGGTGGAGCGTATCATTTTCCCGCTCCTGATACTGTCGCTTTCGTGACTGCTTTGTCAGAAATATCGCTCCCGATACTGCTGTTAACCGGCTTCGCAACCCGCTTTGCGGCTCTCGCCATCCTGATTATGACAGGCGTAATCCAACTGGTATTCCCAGATGGCTGGGTAAATTTCCATCTCTATTGGGCATCTTTGGCCGTGGCTATCATCGCGCTCGGTGGCGGGCCAATCTCGCTGGACCGGCTGATCGAAATCAGCCTCAGACCAGAACATCGAGAAAAAGAAGCTTGAATATACCAGTACCGAGTTTCTCGATCGGCCTATCCGGGCTTTAAAAGCATAACGGCGAAGCCTGCTTGACCTGTGAGATAGCCGAACCACCCTTCGGCAAGCGATTTGGCTAGCATCTCAATCTCATAATCAACAAGAACCGCGGTTGCAGAAACTCGACAAACGCCCGCCAAAGCAGAGCCGTTCACACACAGCCCTCAGCTTCACGACATCTGTATTTCTGATGGGCCATTCGAGCAATGCCGGCGGACGGGCCCATGTAGCTATAAAGCGCCCTGATATGCTATTTCTCCATTATGCGAAAACTTCCGCCACTTAATGCACTCAGGGTATTCGAGGCCGCGGCACGGCTCGGACATTTCGGCCGGGCAGCAGACGAGCTCTGCGTAACCCATAGTGCAATCAGCCACCAAATACGGTTGCTAGAAGTCGCTTTGGGCACTGCTCTCTTTGAAAAACGCGGACGTATGCAGCATTTGACCGATGCGGGGCTTCGGCTGCTGTATTCCGTACAGCATGCGCTGGATCTGATGGCGGAGGCGTGCGGCAACGCCGCGCAAGATGGGCTGCACGGTGCGCTCAAGATTTCCGTTCCCGCGGAGCTGGCACACCGTTTTTTCACCCGCGTGACCGGAGAGTTTGCCCATCGCCATCCGGGAATCACCCTGCACCTCCTGGCTCACGATAGTGATTCGAAGGAGATCAATCCGGCCGCGGACATCACCATCATATATTCAATGGCAGACACCAATTGGTCGCGCTACTGGGTTGTGCCTTTCCAGGCGATCGAATTTTTTCCTGTCTGCCATCCCGCCTTGATCGAAGGAGAAAATGCGCTCCGCAGCCCAGAGGATATTTCCAGATCCTACCTGCTTCACGACGACGCGGACGGCAAAACATGGGCAACATGGCTGGGAGCTTACGCGCCGAACATACCGGCGCCTCAGCGCAACATCCATTTTGCCCATTCCGGCCTTGCCATCGAAGCGGCATTGCAAAAAACCGGCATATGCCTTGCCGATGTACTGACCGCGGGCGAGGAACTCAAACAGGGCCTGCTGATCAGGCCGTTTCACGGCACGGTGCCCTCGGCGGGGAATTATTACCTGGTGGCGGAGCGCCGCAAGCGCGAGGATTGGCGCCTGGTCAGCTTCATGCGGTTTGCCCCTCTGGCCCAATATTTATGTGAATTGGATTCATCTATTTTATAATTATAATCATTATTATGTGAGAAAAATTTGTAATACCTTGGAGAGATCGTATAAGATTTTACGAATTTTCAAACACTTAGCTGAAAAGCCTCCTCATGCCGCGCATTTTGAGCTCTCTCCCCCGCAATGACGGTTTCCGCTGCCCCGGCGAGTTTGAACCAAAGGCTGGCTGCTGGCTGGGCTGGCCAGAGCGCAGCGATGTCTGGCGCAACGGGGGCAAACCGGCGCAGAAGGTTTGGGCGGATATCTGCACGGCAATCGCTGAGAGCGACCGCGTGACCGTCTGCGTCTCCGCATCCCAATATGCCAATGCACGCGCCACGTTGCCTTCGCATATTCGCGTGGTGGAGATGGGGCTTAATGATTCTTGGTTTCGCGATACCGGGCCAGCCTGGCTTCTGAATGATAACGGCGAGGTACGCGGAGTTGATTTCCAGTTCAACGCCTATGGCGGGCTAAATGGCGGCATCTATTTCCCGTGGGACATGGACGACCAGATCGCGCAAAAGATTCTGGAAATAGAATGGACGGATCGTTACCGTGCCCCCTTCATCGCCGAGATGGGTGGCATTCAATGCGACGGTGAGGGCACGATCCTCACGACCGAGCAATGCCTGCTGAATGTCAACCGCAATGCGCATCTGGGCAAGGAACGCATGACGAGGCTGCTGCTCGATTACCTAGGTGCGGAAAAGATCATCTGGCTGCCAAGAGGTTGCAAATTCGACGAAACGGACGGGCATATTGATGATCTGGCCTGCTTCGCGCGTCCCGGCGAAGTCGTCATGCAATGGACCGATGATACCAGCGATCCGCAATATGAAATCTATCTTGAAACCTATAATATCCTTGCGGCCGCCACAGATGCGGCGGGGCGGCACCTTAAAATCCACAAGATGCATGCCCCGGCACCGCTTGTCTGGACCGAAGAGGAAGCCGCTGGGCTGGACCGTGGCGACACGGCGCTAGCCCGGAACGCCGGCACAAAGATTTGCGCCTCCTACATCAATTATTATGTCGGCAATAATGTTGTGGTTGTCCCGGAATTTGACGACCCGAATGATTTGCCAGCACAGAGATTGCTGCGAGACCTGTTTCCAGAACATCGCATTATCGGCATCCCCAATTCCCGGGAGATTCTGCTCGGAGGTGGAAATATCGCCTGCATAACCTCCCCTCAATACGCCCCGCGCCGGCGCTGAACCGGCAGCATTCTTCTTGCGGTGGCCAATAATTAAAAAAAGAGGGCGTTGGATATGAATCAAATGGCCGCTGATGGCGCGATCATTGATGCGCGGATCAGAACATTGGATGCCGCCCGCCCGGAAGCCACGGCGGTGGCCTGGCGTAACGGGGAGATTATTGCGGTCGGCGATGCCGGCGATATTCGCAGCGTTTGCGATTTGCATACAGACATTATCGCCCTGAACGGCGAACATCTCGTACCCGGCCTCGTCGATGCGCATTTCCATCCCCTGGCGGGCGTAGACTCGACACGCGGCGGTGTGGATCTGATGCATTGCCGGACACTGGATGAAGCCCGCGCCATGCTGGCCGAAGAAGCCGCACGCCTGGGTGACGGTGATTGGGTAATTGCCTATGGCCTGAATTACGCGGTGTTTCCCAATGGCAACATCGATGGCCGATTACTGGCAGAGGCCGTTGGGCATGTGCCAGCCATGATCACGCTCTATGATCATCATGCGGCCGTGGCCACGCCAAAAGCTTTGGAACACGCAGGGATAACGGGCCCCGTTCCACTGGCGGGAAACTCCGAGATCATCTGCCGAAATGGCGTGCCGACGGGTGAATTGCGCGAAATGCCGGCGATGGATCTGGTGCGCAAGGCAATCCCCGCATTAAGCGAAAAAGAGCGTTACGCAAATTATGTCGCGGCATTCCGGGGCTGGAATGCACTTGGCCTTACTGGCGTTCACGCCATGGATGGCACGCCGGAGACGCTCGATCTGCTGCGTAAGCTTGAAGCGCACGGCGATTTGACGATGCGCATCGTGGTGCCGATGACGATTTATCCGGACACGAGCGAGAAGGAGATGCACGAACTCCTGAAATTTCGTGATGAGCGCGGCAAGAACTGGCGATGCGGGGCAGCGAAATTCTTCATCGACGGCACGGTGGATGGCGGTACCGCATGGCTGTTCGAGCCCGACAGAAACGGCACGGGGCTGACGCCGTATTGGCCAGATCCGGCGCTTTACGCCAAGGCCGTGGCCTTATTTGCCCAGGCCGGGTTTCAATGCATCACCCATGCAATCGGCGACCGCGCCGTAAAAGTGGCCTTGGATGCGTATAAGGCCGCTGGACACGCCCCTGGCATCAGGCATCGCATCGAGCATATCGAAACATTGCGCGATGAGGAATTGCCCAGATTTGCCGCGGAAGCTGTCATCGCTTCCATGCAGCCTCTGCACGCGGACATGTCCTTCGATAGCGATGAGCCGACCTGGCCCGCCATGCTCGGCCCGGCAAGAGCTGCCCGCGCATGGCGTTACGGCGATCTCAGGCGCACGGGCGCAACGGTTCCGCTTGGCTCCGATTGGCCGATCGCACCGGCGGATCCACGCCTTAGCATGGCCAGTGCCCAGATGCGCAGGCCGCCCTGGCGGCCGGATATGCGGGCTTATGGCCCCGAACAGGCATTCAGCGGATTACAGGCACTGGAAGGCTACACCATCGAAGCCGCGCGAAGCGTCGGCGAAGCCGCGTTCTCAGGCGCGATCAAACCCGGATACCGGGCTGATTTCACGGGCTTCCTGGAAGACCCCGTAACCTGTGCGCCGGAGAGGCTGCCAAAAAACCCGCTTACGATAACGATGGTCGGAGGACGCGTCGTTCACCGCGCGACGTAAACCACATAATCTGAAGAGGGCAGCATGGATAAATATAAAGCATCCGTATCCCGGCGTGGGTTCAACACCCTTTCGGTTTCCGCGGCAATCGCCGCCGTTTGCGGGTGGAGCACTCCGGCTCTGGCGGATGCGGGCAGCACACCGAAACGCGGCGGCACGCTGCGGATCGCCCGCGCGGAAGCCATCGATGGCTTCAAGCTTGATGGCGCCATTGCCAATGAGACTTACGAGATCTCCCAAGCGGTCATGGAGCCGCTGCTGCGCTACAGCGCGGATGGAAAATCCGTAACCCCGGGGCTGGCTTCAAGTTTTGCCGTATCGTCCGACGGAAAATCCATCACGTTCCAGCTGGAAAAGAATGCGAAATTCAGCGACGGAAAGCCAGTAACGCCCGATGATGTCATCTTCTCGGTCAATCTCTGGAAGGCCGGCGCGAATTACGGTCCGGTTTATGCCGGCATCACCTCGGTTGATAAGATCAACGATCAATCCTTCCGCTTCAACCTCGCGTCACCCAATGCAAGCCTGCCGGCTTTCCTGACATGGTCTGTCGCGGGTATTGTTCCAGACAAATTCGGCGGCCGCACCGCGGATGCATTCTGGCTGCAACCTGTGGGCGCCGGCCCCTTCATGGTCAAAAACTGGGAAGCATCCGGCGAAATCAATCTCGTCAGGAATCCCTATTACTATAACCCGAACCTTCCCTATGTTGATGCGATCATCAGCACACTGCCGGACACCAACCAGAGCGCCTTGCAGTTCCGCGCCGGTGAGGTGGATATTGTAAGCGAGCTTGTACCGGTCAATGCCGTTCGATACCCAAAAAACGAGCTGATCGAAGCTCCAACCCATTATACGGATGTCCTGCTGTTCAACACCACGGCAGCGCCTCTCAACGATATCAGGCTGCGCCGCGCGATTGCTTTGGCGATTGACTATGATGCGATCATCAACGGATTGTACAAAGGCCTTGCCCAGGCGCCGACGGGATTTCTGCCGCCGAATGTCGGCATGTGGGCACCCCCCTCCAAGCCGTATTTCAGCCAGAACCTGGACGCCGCAAAAAGCCTGATCAATGAAATCGGGTTGAAGGACAAAACCTTGGAACTGACCTTCCCGCCTGACTATGATCTGGTCAGCCAGGTTGTTCAACAGAGCCTACAAGCCATTGGGTTGCAGATCAATCTTGTCCCAACCGATAGTGGTACATTTGTAACCAACACCTCCAACGGAAAATTCCAGCTGGCCGTGTGGTCATATAATGCCATTTCGCCTAGCATCGGAGATCCGGTGTCGTTCATTCTGTCTACAGGATATTTCTTTACGGGCTATTCTCCAACGGTATTGCAAGCCGGGTTGAGCGCATTCTTCGAAGGTAGAACATTCGACGTGCAGCACGAGGCCGTCATCAAAATGCAGGACGACGGCGCGGAGAATGTGCCTTTCGTGGCGCTAGATCATTACCAGATCGGTACCGCCGTGGCGGACCATGTGCATGGTGTCGAGTTCCCGCCCTGGGGAAATATCTATTATGATGGCATTTGGGTGGAGTAAGACTGAATGAACCGGCTAGCCTTCATCGGCAAACGGCTACTCACGATGATCCCGCTTCTGGCGGGAATCATACTCGTCGTTTTCCTGCTTTCGAAGGTGATGCCGGGGGATCCCGCGCGTCTCTCCGTGGGGCTTCGCGCGTCACCTGAGCAAGTGGCTCAGGCGCGCGCCGCCATGGGGCTGGATAAGCCTGTTGCTGTCCAGTATCTTCTCTATTTGAGCCATGTGGTGCGGGGGAATTTTGGATATTCCTATAAATCGCATATGCCGGTCATGACCGTCATCGGCCAGGGTGCTCCGGTAACGTTATGGCTGCTCGGGGCCGGTACGATTTTTTCACTGCTGATCTCGGTTCCTCTTGGCGTGATCTCGGCAGTATATCAGAATAAATTCATCGACCATCTGGTGCGCGGCTTCAGCGTGTTGAGCCTGGCCATGCCAATGTTCTGGGTCGGGATCATTCTGATCACCATCCTGGCCTTGCCCACCGGATGGTTTCCAGTCGGCGGGTTTGGCAGTTCAACCCTTGATCACCTGCGAAGTATCATTCTTCCCGGCTTGACGCTTGGCATAGCCATGGCGCCGATCATGATCCGCAGTCTGCGCGCGACAATCATCACGCAGCTTTCCGCGAATTATGTGGATGCCGCCCGTTCCCTTGGTGTATCCGGAACAAGGCTTCTGTTCAGGTTCGTCCTCCGCAACGCTCTGCCACCAATCGTCACATTGCTGGCCTATCAGCTCAGTTATTTTTTGTTTGGGGATGTGGTTGTCGAAACCACCTTCACATTGCCAGGCATGGGGGAAGGCATCGTGAATGCGACCATACAAAGGGATTTTCCGCTCGTGCAAGGATATACCTTGGTCTTCGCGGCTTGCATCGTCATGATATACCTCGTGTCAGATATCGTGAACTCCTTGCTTGATCCGCGCGTGGTGATCGAAGCATGAACAGCGAGGCATCCGCTCAGAACGAAGTCTTTATCCTGGCCAAAAGGCGCACGCCGCTTGGGCTGAAGATATGGAGTGGCCTGGCAATCATCCTTGTCTATCTCATCATCGCGGCTTTGGCGCCGAAATTGGCACCGTATGACCCGTTGTTTCAAGATGTTTTTAATCGCCTGGCACCTCCAGGCGGCGCACATCTATTGGGAACCGACGAGCTTGGGCGCGACGAATTGAGCCGGCTTATTTACGCATCACGGATAGATTTGACGGTTGCCGTCCTGGCCGTCATCTTTCCATGCGCCATTGGTACGGTCATTGGTGCATTGTCGGGATATTTTGGCGGCATCGTTGATGTCCTCGTCATGCGTCTATCGGATCTGGTCCAGGCATTTCCACTTTACATTCTGATGATCGCGCTTGTGTTCGCCCTTGGCGAAGGGATAAGGGCACTGCTCATCAGCTATACGCTGGTTGATTGGGTCATTTACGCAAGGCTGATCAGGGGAGAAGTCTTGCGGCTACGGGAAATTGATTATGTCGCCGCGGCACGCACAGCGGGATTTTCGCATATGCGCATTCTCTTCGTTCACATTCTTCCGAATGCAATTCATCAAACCGTGATTTATACCATGTCGGATCTTGTCTTCGCGATTCTAACCGTCGCCTCCTTCTCATATCTTGGTTTGGGAATCACGCCGCCAACCCCGGAATGGGGGGCGATGATCACAGATGGTCAGAACTATATCGGAACGGCCTGGTGGCTCACGGTATTACCCGGCTTTGCGATCGCGGGCATCGCCCTGGGTCTCTCACTCATCGCGGACGGCATCCAGGATCGAGGCGCATTGTGACTGAAACTCCCTTGCTGGACGTCAAGGATCTTTCCATCACTCTAGGACAGCGCGGGCAAGGCATAACGCCGGTTGACAACGTAAGCTTCTCGGTCGCGCCGGGAGAGGTTTTGGGAATTGTCGGTGAATCCGGATCCGGAAAAAGCCTGACTCTGCGCTCAATCATCGGGCTTCTGCCGAAAGCGAGCCGTATCGGCGGGTCAATCCGTCTTTTCGGAAAAGCCCATGACCCGAATACGATGCGCGGCCACGGCATCGCGATGATTTTCCAGGAACCGATGACAGCACTGAACCCGACAATGCGGGTAGGTGATTTGATTGGCGAACCGATCCGCATTCAGCAAAAGCTTCCGGAATCCGCGGTTCAGGAAAAAGTTATTGACCTCATGCGGCAAGTTGGCATTCCTGACACGCTGCGCCGCGCACGCGCCTGGCCGCACGAGCTTTCCGGAGGGTTGCGCCAACGGGTTATGATCGCCGCGGCGCTGGCAACCGAGCCAAGTCTGCTGCTTTGCGACGAACCTACAACTGCGCTCGATGTCTGCATCCAAGACCAAATTCTTGGGCTGTTGAAAAAACTGGCCCTGGAGCGCGGGATGGCCATGATTTTCGTCACGCATGATCTGGCGGTCATCAACGCCATCTGTGACAAAGTCGGGGTGATGTATGCGGGCCAGGTGATCGAGATGGCGGAGACGAGCCAGCTCCTGAACGCACCTCAGCATCCTTATACCGAGGCCCTGCTGCGGTCCGCGCCCTCTTTCGCACGACTAAATGGCAGGCTGGAAGGCATCGACGGGCGGCCACCCGACCCCAGAAGCTTCCCCGCAGGCTGCCGGTTCGCCCCGCGCTGCCCATATGCGCAAGGCGATTGCCAAACCATAAACGGAAAGTTGCTGGCACGCGGCCCGGACCGCTGGACCGCCTGCGTTCACGCGGACAAAATCACTCAGTTTTCGGCAGGTATATATGCCCAACATTGTTGAGCTCCGCGGTGTATCGGTGGAGTTTCCCGGTGAATTATCCTTGCTGGCGCGCCTGCGCGGGCGCAAACCCGAAGCCGCGGCTGCTTTGGACAATGTGAATCTCGCCATAAAACGCGGCGAGGCTGTCGGCATTGTCGGTGAATTGGGTTGCGGGAAATCCACATTGGCAAGGGTACTTGTCGGCCTGGTCCCGCCGACGAAAGGCGAGGTGCTGATCGGCGATCAAGCGGTTGGCAAACACCGCGACAAATCCATGCGCCAGCGTGTCCAGATGGTTTTCCAGGACCCAAGCTCATCATTGAATCCTTCCCGGACCATTGAGCAAACGTTGTCAGAATTGCTGCGGGTCCATAAGCTTGTGCCGAAGGAGCAGATCCAGGCCCGCTGCGCCGAGTTGCTGGAGCAGGTGCGCCTGCCCATCTCCGTGAAGGGGCAGCACCCAATGCGTCTATCCGGCGGGCAGCGTCAGCGCGTCGGGATCGCGAGGGCGCTGTCGCTTGAGCCGGAGGTGCTGATCGCGGATGAATCCGTTGCGGCTCTTGACGTATCCGTGCAGGCCGCCGTGCTCAATCTGTTTCTGGATCTCAAACGGGAGCTGGATCTGACGCTGCTGTTCATCTCGCATGACCTTGCGGTGATCCGGCATGTCTGTGAGCGTGTTGTTGTCATCTATCTCGGGCGGATCGTCGAAGAAGGCCCGGCAATCGAAGTTTTTCAAAACCCCGGGCATCCTTATACAAGGGCGCTCATTGCCGCGGCACCAAGTCTGGAAACGCGAAAGCAGCCTGGAACATCCGCCCTCTCCGGGGAGGCGCCCCTGCTAGGGCAACTGCCCACAGGTTGCCGATTTCATCCGCGCTGCCCCTATGCGCAGGATATATGCCGTGCCCAGGAACCCCCGGCTAAAAGCAATGGACATCATGAAGCTGCATGTCATTTCGCCTGGGTGAATCAATAACCTCATTTATGACCGAATAATCGGCAACAGCTACGACAATGCCCTCGCCGAGACGATCAACGGCCTAGACAAGGCCGGGGTCATCCACCATAGCGGACTGGTTCAACAACCGCCGGATCACGCAGCCCTCGGCAAACGCCTCCGGCAGAAGCTGACGCGCAGGACTACACCACGCTGGAAATCCAGTCTAAGGCCATGTAACTTAACCTAAAACGCCTCCGGCAAACCCCGGGGCGGCGCAAGTAGGGTTAATAAGTGACAGGCCAATGAAATTTCTGACGTCTATTTGTATCAGGTACAGGCATGCTTTACCCCTGGCCGGCTTACTTATCCTTGCATTGGCAGCCAATCTTCCAGCCTTATCCGGTCTGTTCAATACAGATCCTGCCCTTGTCTTCTCTGGCCTTGGTGTGGACACCCAACCTGGCTGGCTGCCCGAACCTAGGGGATGGCTGGATCCAGCGGTCGGATTGTATACACAACCATTGGGCCAGCTGGCCATGCGGGACTGGCTGCACGGTATCATTCCCTGGTGGAATCCCTATTCCGGCCTAGGCATGAGGCTGGCCGCGGAAATGAACGGGCCTGCCTTTTTCTTCCCGTTTAATATCGTCATGTTGTCCAATAATGGCTGGCTTTGGATGCGGGTGCTGCTGCAAGCGCTTGCAGGAATGCTGGCCTATGCACTTTGCATTGAACTGGGTCTAAAGCGGCTGGCGGCGTTTTTGGGTGGCGGGCTGTTTGCATTAAGCCCGGAGTTCCTTCTCGCGCCTCACTCAGCCATAGCGCCACTACCCTTTTTGCCGCTATTGCTATTGGGCGTTGAACGCGCCGCGCATGGCCGCCGCGGTTGGATGCACATTGCCGCTGGCATGGCATGGTCAATCACCGCCGGCTTTCCCGAGGTTGCGTTATTCAACGGCCTCCTGGTTGCGCTGTGGAGCCTTCTTCGCGGCGTCAGGCTACGCCGTTCGAAGCTCTGGCGCTTTTGCGTGCAACTGGCGCTTGGCATTGCCATTGGCACCGCGATTACGGCGCCGCTGCTGTTGCCGTTTCTTGACTATGCCAATCATGGCGCGGTGGGTGCGCATGGCAGTGATCTTTTCGCGAACATGGTTCTGGTACCAGGTTTGCGGGCAATGCAAGTACTGCCGTTTGCCTTTGGCTGGTTTGGGCAAACGCCGCCCGCTGCTGCCGCAAATTATTTCGCGGGCAGCTGGGTACGCCTCCCCGGATGGATTGATCTGCAAGTCCTGCTATTCTCGGTGGCGGCTCTCTGGCGGGCTGAGCGGCAGCGCGGTTTACGGTGGTGTCTTGCGGCTTGGGTGCTGCTTTGGGAGTTGCGCGACGCGGGAATTACGCCATTCGTGACGATAATCAATGCGCTACCGGTCCTTAACCAGACCGATTACACCCGTTTCACCGGCCCTACCGTTAATTTTTCTTTGTTTATGCTCGCGGCTTTCGGTTTTGACGATTATCTCCGGGCGGCGCCACTCTCCGCAAAACGCCTTACCGGTACGTGTTTAAGCTTACTCGCAATTCTCGCTTTCTTGTTGGTGCCAGCATCCTCATTCTTCAAACTATGGTATGCGGCAGATCCGAATGCCTTGCATCTGGGTTTGATCGCTCTGAGTTTCGGCATCTTGATACTTACGCTGGGAGCATTGGAACTTCGCCGGCGGCGTCATCCCGGCCTTTTGGCAGGATTGCTCTTGGCGGGGATGTTCTGCGAACTAACGGGAGCACAGCTTGGCGGTGCTCGGAGCGGGCATTTGGACCTAGCACCGGTGCGCTATCTACAGACCCATATAGGTTTGGCACGCATGGCCAGCATCGGGGTACTCGGATCGAATTTCAACTTAAATTATGGCATTCCCTCCATTACCTATTCCGCGATGCCCGCCCCCCAGCTCATGGCGGACGAAGTCACTCATCATCTGGTCACGTTCAACCCGAATGATTTCACCCTCGACGATCCGGCAGTCTATACAAATATCCATTACATCCTGCCCCGTCTGGCCGCCGATGGCGTGCGCTATGTGGTCGCCCCGTCACAATCTGATTGGATACAGATACACGATGCCGCAATCCTTCCGCCGGATGCGGCGAGGTGGCTAATGCCGCTTCGCCCGGGCGAAGACGTTAATCGTTTTCGGTTCATTATCTCCTATAATTCTCCGCAGCGTATAATGGGCATCCGTTTACGCTTCTCGTTACCACCGGGGCAGGAGCAAACCATTTCCGCACTTGTTTGCGTCCCTCAGAACCTTCCATTTCTTCGTCCGCGCCAGTGGATTGCCACGAATCCCGCCAACATCCCGCAGCAATGCCAGGGCGGGCAAGCTAAGCTGACCGGCAATAAAGACGCGTCATGGCTGACATTCAATTTTCCGCAACCGCTGATTTTGAGATAACGCTTATCACGCCATTGCTGTGCATCTGACACAATCCTCCGGACCGCCAGCCTCGGTCTGGGTCGGTCACAATAAATGGGGATATACCGCACCAGATATGAGCTTGCTGGCTGCCAGACCAAAAGACAATATGACCCAGGTCTTTAATGACGGCACCGTGGCCATTTATGAATTGGCGGATGCCGCACCCTACGCGCAAACCAGTGATCCTCATTGCGAGCTGTCTATCCTGAGCCGCACTCATATGCGTACAGAATGCCAGTCCCCTGCACAATTATCGCGCTTGGAAATGTTCGATCCTGGATGGCACGCTCGTGTGAACGGTCTCGATAAGAGCATAACCTTGGCCGACGGCAGATTTCAGATGGTCTCGATACCCGCCGGTACCGCGGATATTATTTTCAGCTACGAGCCTGATCACATACTCTTCGCCTGGATACTGTCATTCTCCGCGATGGCCCTCTGGGTCGGTCTGGCGATAGCTGAAATTTTCTAACCAATGATCAATGCAAGACGTGTTTGCGATATGCCCCCTAACGGGGGCAAATTTTATTGCGACATGTGCCACGGCCTGCTGTTTCGTGGACCTTACAAAGGATCCGGCTCACAATCACCTCCATTTGATTACGACTTTCCCAATGGAACGCACCGGATACTCGCTGTAACAGCAAGATCGAAAACTCTCGGCCGCAACCCAAAACGCCTATCTAACGGCCAGACAAATTGCCGCCTTCACCGGCCACATCCCAACGTAGCGCGATCTTCGTCTTGGCACGATGATTTGCCGATCAAGCTACAAAGAGAATGACTTTATGTATCTAGAAAAACTAATGTATTTTCACAAAAAATGGGATGCCGATGCTTTTAAAGCTCACCACGCATGCCTGTTGCTCTGGCCAAACGTAAACCGGAAAACTGCCAGCGCGCACTGGCGGGAAAGAAATTACGGTAGCTCGGCCGCGAATGCCCTTCTGGTGTAGCGGCCGAGCCGCCGCGCAGCACATACTGATTGACCATGAACTTGCCGTTATACTCACCGACTGCCCCTTCGGCCGCGTAAAAGCCGGGATAAGGCGAATAGGCGCTGCTCGTCCATTGCCAGGCGGTTCCGAATAGTTGCGGCAGATCGGGCATTTGCTGCGCCGCATGTTCCCACTCCATCTCCGTCGGCAATCTGGCGCCGGCCCATTGTGCAAAGGCCGCCGCCTCGAAATAGGAGAGGTGCAGCAACGGGGCATCCGCTGCCATCGGCTGCAGCCCGGCCAAGCCAAAAACCAGCCAGCCACTCGGCATATTCCGCCAGTAAAACGGGTGGGCGATGTTATTGGCGGTGCAAAACTCCCAGCCTTCGGAAAGCCAGTATGACGGATTACGATAGCCGCCTGCTTCAATGAAAGCCAAAAATTCGCCGTTTGTCACCAGCCTGCGTGCCAGGGCATAGGGCTCCAGAAACACGCGGTGTCGAGGCAATTCATTATCAAAACAAAACGCTTCGCCATCATAGCCGATCTGCGTGATGCCGCCAGCAAACTCCACCCAGCCGGCCTCCGGCGCGGCGGTGCTGGCTTGCTCCGTGCCATAGGCCGGGTATAGCGGGCTTTGCGCGAACAGATGCAGGATATCAGTGAGCATCAACTCCTGATGCTGCTGCTCGTGCTGCAGGCCAAGCTCGCACAATACCGCGCATGCGGGCGGCAACGGGCGGGCCAGCAGCGCTTCCATGCGGGCATCGACATTCGCGCGATAAGCCATCACCCGGGCCCGGCCGGGACGGGTGAGCAGGCCGCGCTGCGGGCGTGGATGCTTCTCGCCCACGCCGTTATAATAGGAGTTGAACAAAACCCGGAAGGCGGGGTCAAACGGCGCAAAATCCGGCTCGAAGGCTTCAAGGATAAAGGTCTCAAAAAACCAGCTCGTATGCGCGAGATGCCATTTCACCGGACTCGCATCCGGCATGGATTGCGCAGCGCAATCTTCATCGGAGAGAGAGGCCGCGCGTTGCACGCTGACACCGCGGACAGCGGCAAAGCGGGCCGCGAGATCGCCGCGGATTGTGGCTTCAACGAACTCGAGCATGGCACACCAGAAATTTTTGCCCCGGATCGCTCCAGCAGGTGACATTCACGAAACCCGCGCGGGACAGCATGTCAATAACGGATTCGCGGGTGAATTTATAGCAGCTTTCGGTGTGAATGGTCTCGTCCTGTGCAAACTCCCGCGCCCCGCCAGACCAGGTGACACGGCAGCCGCGCCGGGCCTGCAAATGCATTTCGACGCGGCTATGCGCGGCATTGAAGAAGGCGCGATGCGACCAATCGGCGAGCACAAAATCGCTGCCGAGCGTACGGTTGATATGACGAAGCAGATTGAGATTGAAGGCGGCGGTAACGCCCAACGCATCATCATACGCTGCCTCAAGCTCCGCAACATCCTTCACCAAATCCAGCCCCAGCAGCAGATCGCCACCATGGGCATGGATATTCTGCACGAATTTGAGCGCCTGCGGCGGCGTAAAATTTCCCAACGAAGAGCCGGGATAGAAAAATAATTTCTGCGGCAACGCCTGTACCAGAGGCGGCAGGGCAAAGCCCTCCGAAAAATCCAGCTCTATGGGATGGATCGGCAAATCCGGAAAAGATTGCATCAGCGGTGCCACGGCCCGGCGCAGAAAGGCGGCTGAGATGTCCACTGGCACATAGCTGCGGGGCCGCAGAACGCCGAGCAGCGAAGCCGCTTTCGCACAATTACCAGCCCCAAGGTCGATCAATGTGGCACCCTGCCCGGCGGCAGCCGCGATGGCGGCGCCATACTGGCCGAAAATCTCAAATTCGGTCCGGGTCAGGTAATATTCGTCGAGCGCGCAAATCGCCTCGAAAAGTTTCGAGCCCTGGATATCATAAAAATATTTAGGTGGCGTCGCGGCTTGCGGCCGGCCCAGGCAAACCGCCAGTTCATCGCGCGACTGGTGCCCCGCAATGGCGAATTGTCCATCTATCTCGTCAGCGGCGCGCGGCGTGGCTTGATACATGGGACCCCTCCCTCTTCGGGCTTTATAATAAACAGACAATTAGGTATGCCAAAATGTGATTTCAATGTCACTTCGCGCCGCGCTGGGGCGGACTAGCGCCGGTATTCGCGAGTTGCAGTAAACCTTACCTCAAACACACTTCCTTTGCCGGGCCGCTCAATCTTGACAGGGAGTATGCCCTATTGCCCAGAGATCACATCAGATCTCACTGCATCCGCCGGTTCGGAGAGCCTGTCCCCTTCTTTGGTCCAATCTTTACAAGAAAAATCGGCTTTTTTTCTCATGGGCAACCTGCCATCCTGAGCCAAAAGCGTGCTCTCAAAGGGGGCAACTACCAAGACGGCAGGAAGCAGGTCACGTCTGACCCTCCGTAGCTCAATCGAGCGGCTTAGCCTGATACCCCTGCCGTCCAGCCCGAGGGTTTCACTCCCTCCCCGGAGTCAAATCTCAACGGGAACCAACATCTCGACTTTAAAGCAAGTCAAGCTCCTTCGCCTCTCAGGTAATAAGAAAAGCATCGTTTCTAAACCTCATCCCCAGGGTTTGTTAAGCTGCCAAACCTCAATATCCTTAATACGCATGATTACCGGCGATTTAAGCCCGGAGATCGGCCAGCCGCTGCCCAGCGCCAGATCGATTAACATATACATTGGCTGGCGATAATTTGGCGGAGTTGGCGTGGACCAGAATTCCTGCCGATTAATATAAAAGCTAGTGGTTTGTGGAGTGATCAGCACACCGAACTTGTTGAAATGTAATGAGAGCTGACCCGCCGGCACTTCCTCTTTAACACTGCGCAGAAGTTGATTTTGACCATTTACCCAAACATGCTCAGTTGCATGAAAATAGCGGGGAAAACCACCGTAATATTCGACGATATCGATCTCCGCAGAAGCGCCGCGCTTGTCTGAGCCGATCAACCAGAAGGCAGGCCAAGTACCCATGCCATCCGGTAGCTTCGCTGTCATTTCGAAATAGCCATATTTTTGTGTAAAGCCAGCATCGGGGTTGTTATCGGCCCAGGCCGAGCTGATAAGACCCGACTGCCATTTTCCATCTGCCCTTTGGCTAGCAACGATCTCTAAGCCATCGGCTGTGGATTTGAACACGGCCGGATCGGGATCAGAAAATACGGCGTCACCAAAATCGCCATTCCAAGGTGTATGTGTTGTCCAACGTGCACCAGCACCATGTGCTTTGAGGCTAAGGGTAGAAAAATCATCCGAAAAAGTGACGTGATAGCCAATAAGATTCAGCTCAGCACTATTAGAACGGCATTGTGCTGCCGTAAGCGCGAAGGCCGCGGCAAATACCAGAATGGCACCAGCGCAACCCATGGTGAACATCATATCACGCAGACTAATCCAAAGCTTCATGTATATAATAGCCCCATTTAATATTCGCCCTGAACGGACTCCAGCCCTACGGTGACATGCGGCTTCTAAGCGGCACGTGAACACTCGCCCGCAGCGAAGGAAGCGCCATTGGATCAATCTTGCCTCGAAGAAGATGCAGAATTCCTATCCAGTTTCCCCGTAGCCGCCCCAAACGATCCACATAGGGTTCTGGCCAGAAAACCTTCGTATGATTTGCAATAAAATTCCGGGACATTAGTGTTAATGCTTTCCGGGGCGTCATGGTGCCTTTGCGGATAAGATAGACAGGATTGATGATTTGCGAGAATCCCAAATCAACACCTTGTCCGCGCCCCTTCTTCACGCCACGATGCACGCCGGCAAAAGCATTTGTCCTGATAACTTTGCCAACTTTAGATAGCTGGCCGCCGAAATCCATATCCTCCTGCCAAGCATATCGCGGCAACGCTTCATCGAATCTCTTGCTCCCAATGGCTTCACAACGAAACGCCATGTTGCAGCCATATGCGCAGAGAAAGTTTTCGTTGATCAAAGGTGGCTTTGGGTTAGCCTCGTATACAGCGATGATATCATGCGCCTCTTGGTAAGACAGGCCCCAGCTGTTAATGCCATCAGCCAAAACGAGCCCAGTGGCCCCGACTACATGCGGATGCGCGAAAAAAAAGTCAGAAATACTCTGCAACGAATCCTGTGCGGGAAGAAAATCATCGTCATAGAAAACAATAATTTCAGATTCCGCCAGTACGAGGTCGAGGCCGCGATTTCTTTGCACGGGCAAGCCCGGAGACCCCATAATCACTATCACGCCACGCGGCAGATCCGTCGGCACATCATCCCTCTCTACCACCGATAGAACGATAGACTCGGCCGCCTTGGTCTGCCTCCCAAGCGCGTCCAACAACTGACGGACTTCCTCAGCTCGCCCTACCGAAGCAACAACAACGGATATGCGCATACCAGGTGCACTCATCTTTAGATGTTTCTCCGTCATTCTCCATGGAGCTCTCAACCGTCATGCGTCGAGTTCCCGTGAATTAGTCAAAAAAACTTGCGGCGACATAGCCATCGAAAATCAGTGAAAATTGGAATACACATATCTCAAACGCTGCTCAAAGGGATCAGTACTATCGCCGCTTCCCAAGGCGAGTGCGTCCACTTGGTCACGTATTGCCTCTGCAAAGGCACCCCGGCTGAACTGCTCCGCCCAGGCACGGCAACTCCTCGGATCAAACCGAAGAGCCTCGAATTCGTTGACGGCCGCACGAACCGCCTCAGGCGTTTGCTCGGTGAAAAACACCCCAGTTCCAGGCATACCTTGCGGATTCCCAACGGGCAGCACCGTCTCCAGCGCTCCTCCCGCACCATAGGCAATTACCGGGGTGCCGCAAGCTTGCGCCTCAACGGGTAAAATTCCGAAATCCTCTTCCGCCGCAAATACGAACCCCTTGGCGCGCTGTAGATAATCTCTCAGCACCGAATCTTCTTGATACCCCATAATCGTAATGTTTCCGCTGCACAGGGAGCGGATCTTCTTCATTTCCGGACCATCGCCGATTACAACCAGGCGTCTTTCAGGCATTTGCGCGAATGCTTCTACGATAACATCCATCCTCTTATAAGGAACCATGCGTGATGCGGTCAGGTAAAAATCTTCTTTCTCCAGCCGAAGGGGAAAAGCCTCAATGTCCACTGGCGGATGCACAACAATCGCGTCACGCCGGTAGACCTTGCGGATTTGTTCGGCAATATACGAGGAGTTGGCAATAAATAGATCAACTCCGGCGGCGGTACGGAGATCCCAGAGACGGATATAATGCAGCATAAACCGCGCTAGAATGCCTTTTACCCCGTTTGTAAACTGGGTTTCTCGTAAATATTGATGCTGCAGATCCCAGGCATAGCGGATCGGCGAATGACAATAACATATATGAACCTGGGCGGGACCCGTCAGCACCCCTTTGGCTACCGCGTGACTGCTGGAAATGACCATGTCGTATTCAGAAAGATCGAACTGCTCAACGGCCAGGGGCATAAACGGCAGATAATATCTATACAGTCTGGCTGCAAAAGGCAGATTCTGAATAAAGCTCGTACGAGCTCGCTTGCCGCGCAACCTCAAGCTGTCTTCGTCGGAAAGAAAATCAACAACTGCGAACAGATCGGCGCCTGGAAACATTACCAGCAACTCGGCCAGAACTTTCTCGGACCCCCCGAATGTCACCAGCCACTCATGAACGATCGCGACCCGCTGTCCAGCCATCTGTCACAATCCTTACGGGTGAACGAGACAAATTAATGCCAAACGACGAGTACATAACGCAATTGCCCTTTTGTATATCATACGCAAGATACGGCGTCGTACCAAATTCATCCCATTTATCCGAATTGTGAGGTTTTCGAAGCAAGGGAGCACGGGCTATGGCATTATATGGGCCGTTCTTATCCTCACGGGTCGGTCAGGCGGCTAGGCGATTACCAGCAGACACATATTTTTACCGGGAGCGCTGCCATGAGTGACGAAGATATCCTCGAACGCCTGACAGATATTTTTCACTATGTATTTGATTATGACGGACAGACTTTATCATTGAATATGACATCAGACGATATCGAGGCATGGGATTCCATGTCGAATATCACACTCGCTATAGAAATCGAAAAGCGTTTTGAGATTAAGATAAAAATGGCAAACATGGAAAATTTAAAGAATATTATAGATCTGGTCGCTCTGATTCGATCCAGCCTGTCAATCTCCACGCCCTGACACAGGCGAAGTGTCCCATGTTGTTTAATTCATACAATTTTGTCTTCGCCTTCCTCCCTTTATCACTCGCCGGCTTTTATGTTCTCGGCCGGCTTGGGCGTGGCTTCGGAGCAGCGTGGCTCGTTCTCACTTCGTTTGTTTTCTATGATGCCTGGAACCCCAGCTATGTGATTCTCTTATTTGCATCCGTCACTTTTAATTTTATAATCAGCACGATCATCCACTCCAACGAAGATCGTCCCATCCGTCAGCGGACATGGCTTGCCTTCGGTATCGGCATAGATCTCTCCGTTCTCATCTATTATAAATATCTGGGTGTCTTTATCTCTCTTGCCACTGGCCTTGGCCTGACAGGCTTGCATGAGTTTTCCATCCTGCTGCCGCTTGGTATTTCCTTCTTTACCTTCACGCAGATAGGCTATCTCGTCGACGTACAGCAAGATGTCGTCAAAGATCGCAGTCCTCTTAACTACATTCTTTTTGTTACATTTTTTCCGCATCTGATCGCCGGGCCAATCCTGCATAACCGAGAGATCATGCCACAATTCGCACAGGAACAGACCTACCGTTTCTCGATCGAGAATATCACTGTCGGATCTGTTATCTTTGTTATCGGTCTGGCCAAGAAGTGTCTGCTCGCTGACCCCATTGCTGGCCAGGTTGCGGCTGGCTTTTCGGCGCCAGCTCACCTCACCCTGACCGGCGCTTGGTTGCTGATGCTGACCTACGCGGTTCAGCTCTATTTCGACTTCTCGGGTTACACGGACATGGCGATCGGCATCGCCCGCATGTTCAATATAAGGTTCCCCGTCAATTTCAACTCTCCCTATAAGGCGTCTTGTATCATCGATTTTTGGCAGCGATGGCATATGACGCTGACCCGCCTCCTCACCCTCTATTTGTTCAATCCTTTGGCGCTTGCGGTTGCCCGACGCCGCACGGCGCATGGCTTGCCGATTGATCGTAAAGCACAAGGTCAGCCATTAGCATTTTTGGAGATGATTGCCTTCCCGGTCTTCATCACCATGGGGCTCGCGGGAATCTGGCACGGGGCGGGACTGAAGTTCCTTATCTTTGGTCTCCTGCACGGAAGTTATCTTACGGCGAATCACGCCTGGCGTGTTTTGCGGCCAGGTTTGAAAGCCAAACCGGGAAAACTCGAACATTTTGGCAACTGGCTTCTGACAATGGTTGCGATGTTGGTAGCTCTTGTGTTTTTCCGCGCACCGACGATGGAGACGGCCTTCAACACGCTTGGTGCCATGGCCGGCGCACACGGCCTGGGCGATATCGGTTTGCCGGCAGGTCTGTTTGCCAAATCGGGTCCGCTCGGCATGATTTGGGCGCAGCATGGTTCAGCAGCTTCGACGGCCGGTTTGAAATCCATCGAATCAATCGTGCAAACCGGCAAGATCGGCCTTCTTTGGCTTATCGTGCTGGTCATGCCCAACAGCCAGCAGATTTTGTGCCGTTACCAACCCGTTCTAGGGCACGTAACGCCAGCTCCCTTCAAGCGTTTGGCATGGCGCCCCACTGCTACATGGGCAACGGCAATCGGTGTTGTTGGCGCGATTGCCGTAATGGCCATCGCCGGAACAACGGATTTTGTCTATTTCGAATTCTAGCGGAATGAAATGAAATTACCCTTCACACGGCAGGAAGAAATGGAGTGTCCAATGCGTTGGCTGCGAGCAAATGAAAGCCATACCGCCGTACGGGAACTCTCCTTCGCGCGTTTCCTTCTCGTGGCCGGTATGGCGTTCCTTACTACCTGGGGTGCGGTCTGGGTCTATATCGCCTTGTACCCAATGGCCTATGAAGGCAGAGATTATCCGGTTTCCCTCGCCAAGAAC
The DNA here is from genome assembly GCA_963794625.1 of uncultured Pseudomonadota bacterium. GTDB lineage: Bacteria > Pseudomonadota > Alphaproteobacteria > Acetobacterales > Acetobacteraceae > Acidocella. Next base: position 243,178 of record CAWCEU010000008.1, on the reverse strand, counting down.
ATATTGATATCGCAATGCAGGCCAAATCAGATTGTCGTATTTGGCGATAGCCGCGCGGTGGCTGGCGTGCTGCCTACGGCCATGGATGTGCCGGTGGAGAATCTTGCCTTCCCCGGCGCCAGCCCGGTTGAAACCTATTTTCTTGTCCAGCGCGTGCTGCGCTGCCCGGAACCGCCGCGCCTCGTTGTCATTGCGCATTCAGCCTCGATGTATCCGGAAGATGAATTTTTTTGGTCCTTGTTTGCGAGCTTGGGTGTTCTAAGCACCGCCGATATCCATGCCGTAGAGGCTAATGCCCGCGCCCTGAATGATGATGAGCTAGAGCATGCGGAACGCCCGGATGCGGTGCCTTTAGAATTTCTGCCAACGCTGTATGCCGTGCATTTTCCGCCGCTTTATTTCGGCGTTCTGGCTGGCGGTTATGTGGCGGCACGGTGGCGTTATAATAGCCGAGCCTTGCATGAGGCTGTTAACTCCTCCGGCCGCTCGTCATTTGGCACAGCCGATGGATCAGACGCTATTTCCGACGAAGCCAAAATGGCCAACTGGCAGGTTTCGCCGCTCGTCAACCTGTATCTGGACCGCACGCTAGCCTTGCTCGCCGCGTATCATGTGCCGGTGATGATCATGACCATGCCGATCAATACTTCAACCTGCGAGCACCTGCCAGCAGTTGTTCAACCCCGGTTTTCTGCGTATCTGGCTAAAATCGCGCAGGCCAATCCAAACGTGGAATTGGTGGATTCAAAAATTCCCTGCTGGCCTGACCGGTTTTACGGCGACGCTTGGCATTTCAATATGACCGGGACTCTTGCCTATAGCCGGAAATTGCAGGGCGTTCTGGCGGTGCTCTTGCACGAAAATGAAGTGGCTTCCCAGCCCCAAGACCGGGAGATGATGACGGCAATGGCCGCCGCCCGATTGGAGATGCCACAAGTGGCGGAATCCCCCCAATGAATGATCTTGGCCCGGCGGATGGCATGATCCCTGTCACTTTCGGCGGGTGCTTCGGCTGGTTTCATCCCACGCCATCCGGCTGGAATGGCGGCACCGCCGCCCTGCTCTGCCCTGGCGTCAGCCAGGATTTCAGTAACGGCTATCGCCCCTTCCGGTTGCTCGCTGACCACTTGGCCAAAGCGGGCTATCCGGCGCTTCGCTTCGATTATCCGGGCATGGGCGATTCCGCCGATCCTTATCTCACAAATCTCTGGGCCGTATGGCGGGAGAGTCTTAATGCAGCGGCAGATTGGCTGCTTGCCCAGACGGGCTCTAAGCGCCTGCTTCTCATAGGCTTGCGTATCGGCGGTACGCTCGCGGCCATGGCGGCGGAACAGCGTAATGATGTTGCCGGACTGGTGCTCATCGAACCCTGCCTGACAGGCCGCGCCTATGGGGCGCAGCTTGTTACCGAAGCCCGGATGCGCGGCGGGCGTCCGCTCGGCGACAGCATCGAAGTCGGTGAACTAGTAATCACATCTGAGTGCATGGAACAGATGCGCGCCACCGAACTGGCACGCCTTACTTTGCCTGCGGAGCTACCCATAGCAATCTTCTCTCGTACTCCTGGAGAAAAAATCGATACCCGCCTGGCAAGCTGGCGTGAGCGAAATGTCAATTTCACTTGCGAAAACCTTGACGGCCTGGATGCCATGTTGCGGCCTAGTCACCATTCCGGAGAACCGGAGCTTGATGCTTTGCCTCTGCTTGACTGGCTGCACCGGGAGATACCGCCGCAAACCTCATCCCCTCACGCTGCGCCGCCCTTACTTGAGCCAGCCATTCTTAGCCTGCCAGGATGTGTGGAAACGCCTCTGCGCTTCGGTACGGCGCAGCATCTCGCAGGCATATTATGCCGCCCCACGCGGGATTGTTCTCCAGGCTTTGCTGTTATCATTTGCAATGCGGGCGGCACCCCTCGCCACGGCTTTGCCCGTTTTAGCGTTGAGTGCGCACGCGCTCTCGCTCAAGCCGGCTTTGCATCGTTGCGGTTCGATTTTGCAGGGCTCGGCGATAGCATTCACTACAGCGAAAAGGCCGATCTCCAGACCGATGCTTTCACCGAGGACCGCACAACCGACATTCGCGATGCGCTGAATGAGCTTGAAGCGCTCGGCTTTAACCGTTTCGCCATTCACGGTCTGTGCTCCGGCGCCTACCACGCCTTGCATGGCGCCTGTGCTGATTTACGCATCACCCAACTACTCGTGATCAACCTGCCCTGGTTCTCGCTGCGGCATGAGCGGCCGGGGCCGGAAAGCGTGGCGCAAAGCTGTATGAACAGACTGAACTCCCGCAATGCCGCAAGCCTGTTTCTTTTCGGGGACAGTGATGCCGGATTGAAGCTGTTCGAACGGCATTTCGATACGGGAGGGCGTCTTTTGCCAGCTTCCGCCAACATCCACTTTTGCGTGCTTCCCGGCCTTGACCACGAGCTTACCGCCGGCTGGATGCGGCAATCCGTGGCGGCGCGGATCGTCGATTTTGTTCGGAGCCATCAAACGGAAGCCTGGCCCCCGGCAGTCGAAGGAGAAATACGATATGACCACGCGTGACACGATTTTAGAAATGATGACCACCATCGCCCAGCAGCAGAAAAAACCCCTCGCTCCGCTGCAAGACGATCTGAAACTGCTCGGCAGCGGGCTTGACTCACTTTGCATCGCCATTCTCGTTGCAGAATTGGACGATGAGTTTGGGGTCGACCCCCTTTCCTCAGCTGACGAACACGACCTACCAATAACTATAGGCGATTTCATAAGGCTTTATGAAAATGCCATACAATAGCCGGAAAACATTCGAAGAGCTAACCCTAAGGCATGCCGCTTCAACAGGCGGCTTCATTGCTGACTCTAAGCAGCGCCTGCCGCTGGCAACACTCAACGCGGCGAACAGGCTGCGCGGCGGCCCCGCCGAATTTTCGGGCCGCAACGTCCTTATCCGCACAAGCGGGCAGCTCGCAACCGTGTTGGCGGCTCTTGCCCTGGATGGTCTTGCAACGCGAATGCTGCTCTGCCCGCCAGATGTTCGAGATGAACAAATTCCCTACCTCGTGCAGGACGGCGAGGTAGATCTCACTATCTCCGATGCCGATATCAACATAGACGCCATCGCTTCAAGCAATCACGATACAACCGTGCTGCCGCGTCTTGATACGGAATGGGTACTTTTCACCTCTGGGACATCCGGTATGCCCAAGCTTGTGGCGCACAGTCTTGCCAGCCTTACGGCGCCACTACGCGATGGTCTTGCGGTAGAGAAAGCCATCTGGAGCACATTCTATGACATTCGCCGCTATGGCGGCCTGCAGATTTTGCTGCGCGCGCTCACCTGTGGTGGCTCCATGCTGCTCTCTGAAGCTGACGAGCCCGTCGCCGCGTTTCTCACTCGCCTCGGCGAAGCCGGCGTTACACATATATCCGGCACGCCCTCGCATTGGCGGCGCGCATTGATGAGCGGTGTCACAGGCAGGATGGCACCCGCCTATATACGGCTTTCCGGTGAGATGGCCGGGCAAGACATTCTCGACCGCCTCCGCGCTACCTATCCCCAGGCAAAAATCGGACATGCCTTCGCCTCAACCGAAGCGGGTGTCGCCTTCAGTGTCAACGATGGGCGGGCGGGCTTTCCCGCCGCAATGCTTGAGGAAAACCCTCCCCATCCTGTCGTGCGGATAGAAAACGGCACGCTGAGGGTACGTTCAAACGCCATCGCGTCGCGCTATCTCAACCAACCCTCACGCGCGCTCACCGATGAATACGGTTTTGTCGATACGGGAGATGTGGTGGAACGCAGCGGCGACCGATATATTTTCGTGGGGCGGCGCGAAGGTGTGGTCAATGTAGGCGGTCAGAAAGTCCACCCGGAAGAAGTCGAGGCCACGATCAATCAACATCCGGGCGTGGCGATGTCGCGCGTCCGGAGTCGCCCCAGCCCAATCACCGGCGCATTGATCACGGCGGATATCGTCCTTGCCCCGCTTCCTGCCGGGATTGGCCATGACTTCCCAAGCATCCGCGACGAAATCATGGCCACATGCCGGGCCACACTTGCTCCCCACAAGGTGCCGGTAAGGCTGAGGGAAGTGGCGGAAATTCCCATGATGACATCCGGAAAAATCGAGCGGCGTCATGCGTAATGTCGTCGTCACCGGGGGCAGCCGCGGCATCGGTCTTGGCATCGCCCGCAAGCTCTCTGCGTCCGGCTTTCATGTCATCGCGGTCGCGCGGAGTTGTGGTACAGAGCTTGAAACCGCAATGGCCGAAACGCACGCTGCTGGCGCAGGGCGTATCAGCTTCTTCGGCCAGGATCTTTCTGAAATCGAGGCTTTGCCGGGCACGGCACGGGCATTGCGCAAGGCATTCGGCCCCATTTACGGCGCCGTCAATAATGCGGGGCTTGGCACAAGTGGCTTGCTTTGCAACATGCGAGAGACGGAGATCGAACGCCTTACCCGCCTGAACATCGTATCGCCCTTGGTTCTCACAAAGCACCTTCTGCGTCCAATGCTGTTGGCGCGCAGCGGGCGGATCGTCAACATAGCCTCCATCGTCGCCATCACCGGCTACCAGGGGATCTCCGCATACAGTGCCACAAAAGCCGCCATGCTCGGCTTCACGCGCTCGCTCGCTCGCGAGGTCGGATCTCTCGGCATCACGGTCAACGCCGTGTTGCCAGGATTTGTGGATACGGAAATGACACTCGACCTTGACGAGACCGCACGCCGCAAGATCGCTCATCGCAGCGCGCTCGGCCGCCTGACAAGCGTCGAGGATATCGCTAATGCTGTCGATTACCTTATCAGCGACCAAGCCCAGGGCGTTACGGGAAGCTGCATGGTCGTTGATGCGGGCGCAACAGCATAGGCGATGACCAAGGCTTAAAAATCAAAACCTGCCCATTTGGGTGAGCCAAGCAGGCCGATTGCTCCCTTTGTTCAAGTTGTTTTCTGAAACGAATCCAGTTCATTCTTCGATTGCAGCAGGGATCGGCGTCATTCTGCCCCGTAAAGACGGCGAAGCACAAATATTCGTTGTCACAACCGCAAGGAACTTCGCGCATGTTGCCAGAGACGGCCGCGATACATGCCGGTTATGAGACGGATCCGGTGACACGCGCTGTTGCCGTACCAATCTATCAAACCGTGTCTTATGAATTTGAGAGCGCGGAGCACGCCGCGGCCTTGTTCAATCTAGAGATCGAGGGCCACCGGTACGGGCGCATCAGCAATCCAACCACCAGCATTCTCGAACGCCGCATCGCCGCGCTAGAAGGTGGGTGGGACGCTGTCTGCGTCAGCTCCGGCCAAGCCGCGATGTATTTCGCCGTGATGAATCTCCTTGAACCTGGGCGCAACATCGTCTCCGTGCCGCAGCTCTACGGTACGACGCATACATTGTTCGCGCATATGCTGCCTAGTCTCGGTATCAAGGCACGCTTCGCCGAAAGCGCCTCCCCCAGTGCCGTCGCCACGCAGATCGATGGGGATACTCGCGCCATCTATTGCGAGACCGTCGGCAATCCCGCTGGCAACATTGCCGATATCGGCGCCCTGGCCGAGATCGCTCATCGCAATCATATCCCCCTTATTGTCGACAATACTGTCGCAACACCCATCCTGTCGCGGCCAATCGAATATGGCGCCGACATTGTTGTTCATTCCCTTACCAAGTTTCTTGGCGGCCATGGCACGACACTTGGCGGCGCCATTGTTGATGCCGGGCATTTCGCCTGGGGAGAGGAAGCTGCACGCTTCCCCATGTTCAGCGTGCCGGATGCCTCCTATCACGGTCTTGTCTATACCGGGCATTTCGGGCGCGGCGCCTATCTGGGGCGCCTGCGCAGCGTCTATCTGCGTACAATCGGCGCCACCCTCTCGCCGCTCAGCGCCTTTCTGCTCATGCAGGGCATAGAAACCGTGGCCGTGCGGGTCGACCGCCATGTCGAAAATGCCCGCCGCGTCGCGGAATTTTTAAAAGCCGACCCTCGGGTGGCCTGGGTCAATTACGCGGGTTTTCGGGATAATCCCCATTATGCTCTTGCACAGCTTTATCTCAATGGACGCATCCCCTCACTTCTTACCTTCGGCGTGCGTGGAGGATATGAGGCTGGCGTACGTTTCTATGATGCGCTGAAGCTGGTCAAGCGCGTTGTCAATCTCGGCGATTTAAAGTCGCTCGCCTGTCATCCCGCCTCAACAACGCATCGGCAAATGACCGTGCAAGAGCAGCTCAGCGCGGGCGTAAGGCCGGAGGCCATCCGGCTCAGCATCGGCATCGAACATATAGACGATATCATCGCTGATCTTCACCAGGCGCTAAGCGAGACGGAACCAGACGCGGGAACCGTACAAAAACCGGCCGTCGAGGCCGTGCGATGAATGCGGCAATACAACCCGCCCGAAAAGCGCATGGCCAGCGGCCGTTCGTCATCGGTCTCGTCAACAATATGGGCATCTCGGCCTTGGCTTCAACACAGGCGCAATTCGCAGGGCTGCTGCGCGCATCAGGGCGCCCCACCGAGCTGGTAAATTTTACAATGCGCCAAGGCCAAGGCTGGCTACACGATCATTTGCCCATCGACGCCATCACGGACCACGCCATTGACGCCATCATCGTCACCGGCATGGAGCTTACCACCAGCAATCTTCGCGACGAATGGCTCTGGCACAGCTTCACACGCCTGTATGACTGGTGTGAACAGGAATCAATCCCGACCATCTGGTCATGCCTCGCCGCGCATGCCGCGGTTTTGCATCGCGACGGCATCACCCGGCAGCCCCTCGGCGCAAAACTCTCCGGCGTGTTCGACTGTAAGCGCGCCAACGCCACCCACAGGCTGACGAGTGGCATGCCCCAAAGCTGGTGTTGCCCGCATTCCCGCTATAACGGCCTTTCAGGCGAGGCTTTGGCCGCACACGGCTACACGATCCTCTCGCATGGCGCGTCAGTCGGCGTGGATATTTTTACGCACAAGGATAACCCGGCGAGCTTCTATTTTCAGGGTCATCCGGAATATTACCCCGGAACTTTGCTCCAGGAATTTCTCCGGGACCTGCGCCGTTATTTGGCGGGTGAAACCGCTCTCTGCCCATCCGTGCCGGCAACCTATCTGGGCACGCCGGTGGAGCAGGATTTCATGACCCTGCGCGCGCAGGCGCTGGCGGGGCAAAACATCATGCCCGCCGCCCGGGCCCACGCCACGCATGCCATTTTCCGTCGCGACTGGACCGGCGCGGCAAAACAGCTCTACGCCAACTGGCTTGATATCGTGGCGGAGCATGCATCGCTCCGCACGGGCAAGGCGATGACGGCAGGGGCGGCACCCGCGGCGGGACCATCCGTGCCATGAGTGGCGAAGCCATGGATATGCAGGTCGAGGCCCTATTCCCGGCGCAGGCGGAGCGTTCCAAGCTGGCCGCTCTGCTGGACGCGGAATTGGGCGCCGTCTTTGAAAACATCCATGGAGGCCGGGTAACGCCGGTCTTCGATCACAGGCGTTTCGCCGCCGAATTGTCCCGCTTCACCTTCTCCTCGCCGACCGATTTGAGCGTGCTACTGCCCTGGATCGTACGGCAGATGCGCGACGGGATCGTGCAGATAACGCATCCTCGCTATTTCGGCCTCTTCAATCCAGCCCCGGCTTTTCCCTCCATCCTTGCCGATCATATCGCAGCACTCTTCAATCCGCAGCTTGCCGCCGCCAAAACCTCTCCGGCCGCCATTGCGATTGAGGCCCACGTCATTAGCCAGGTGGCGCATCGTGCCGGCCTGCCGCCGGGCAGCGCCGGCCATTTCACCAATAGCGGCTCGGAGGCGAATTTTACCGCGCTAATCTGCGCCTTAACCAAAGCCTGTCCCTCATACCGTGAAACCGGCGCACGCGCCTTCCGCACCCCGCCAGCCATTTACATCTCCCGTGAGGCACATCAGGCTTGGTTCAAGATCGCGCATCAGGCAGGGATCGGCCGCTTGGCCATAAGGCTCATCGAGACGGATGGGCTGGGGCGCATGAGCGCCACGGCGTTGGCCGAGGCCGTGCGCGCGGATGCCGCAAACGGTGCCGTCCCGGTGATGATCGTGGCGACCGCGGGCACGACCGTCGCCGGTATGATTGACCCGCTGCCCGCCTGTGCTGAAATCGCCGAAACTGCCGGGGCCTGGTTTCACGTCGACGCCGCCTGGGGGGGCGCTGCCATCGCCTCGGACCGGCAGCAGACCCTGCTCGCGGGGATCGAGTTCGCAGATTCGATAACGATTGACGCGCATAAATGGTTCGCGACCACCATGGGCTGCGGCATGTTCCTCATCTCGCAACCTTGGATCCTTAATGAGGCGTTCGACATAACCGCCTCGTTCATGCCGGCCGCACAAAGCTTATCGGATCCGTATACCACATCGATACTCTGGTCCCGCCGGTTTCTTGGCCTTCGCCTCTTCCTGAACCTCGCGACCGCGGGCTGGGCAGGGTATGCGCTGCATGTCGAACGGACACTTAAACTCACCGAGCTGTTGCGCATACAGCTCACATCACTCGGCTGGACAGTCGCCAACCCCAACGCCCTTGGCGTGCTTTGCGTGGTGCCGCCCCTCCCGCACCAGCCGGTGCGGGATATTGCCGAGGCGATCATCGCCTCAGGTGGGGCCTGGATTGCCGCCGCGACCTTCGAAGGGCGCGACGTGATCCGCATCTGCGTCACCAATGGCCAGACGGACAACGGCGATATCGAGGCGCTGGTTGAACTTCTGCGGCGTCATGCCTCGGTTTCCGGGTTGCGGGCCAGCCGCCCGGAACCCGCTGGCGGGGCAATTCATCCGCAACATTACCATAAGGGGAAGGCGTGACATGGATAATATGGTCGTTCCACAATATAAGTTCGTCATTGCCAAAATTAGCCATCTGCGATGGACAGAACTCGACAGCCAAGACCTCAGCGCTGTCGCCGCCGCTTATTATTATTTCTCGATTCAATTTCGAGAGAACTTGCTGATTGCCGTATCGATGTTTCCCGACGATGAAAAGCTGCAACATCTCAAGGCCGAGGAATGCGATACCGCCAATCTGTCGCCCTGGCCCGGCATCGCCCTTCCGGGAGAGAAGATGAATCACGATGAGTTCATGCGCCGCGCCCTGCTCCTCTCTCCCATGCCACCGGAAGCCACGGACGCGGTGCAAAAACTTGGCGCCGCCTATCTGCAAAAATCACGCAGCTACAACGCCGATGCGCGGGCGCGCAGCATCGCCAGCTATGAGGATGGCGGGCTGGAGGCAACCTTCCGCGCCATGCTAACGGCCCCGGAATGGGATACCCCGACCCAGCACGGTTTCCGGCATTTCCTGGTCGAGCATATCCGCTTCGACAGTGACCCGGACCAGGGCCATGGCGCGCTCAGCCGGCATTTACAACCTGACGACAGCGTGCTGCCAATGTGGGAGGATTTCCGTGATCTGCTCATCTGTGCCGCCCCTAGGCTTTCGACCAGGGTTGCGCATCAGATCCTCTGACGGATGAACGCGTTCCCTCCCGCTTCGCGCCTGTGGCTACAGGCCATGGAGGCGGTCAGCACCATCGGGCGCGACACGTCCCTGACATTAGGCGGCGTGATAAACGACCTCGCTGATCGTTATGGCGCCTCACCGGCTTTGATCGATGACAAGGAGACGTTGAGCTACGCCGGCCTCGCCGCACGCGCCAACCGCTATGCCGGCTGGGCAAGAACGGAGGGCTTTCCCCCCGGCGCCAGCATCGCCCTGCTGATGCACAACAGCGCCGATTACGTCGCCATCTGGGCTGGCTTATCACAGGCCGGGTTCACCGTTGCGCTCATCAACACCAACCTTGCCCATGGCGCCTTGGCCCATGCAATCCGCGCAGCCTGCGCCCTTGCAATCATCGTCGACACGGCGTCGCAGGACAATCTCACCCCGCTCATATCCTCCCTTCCCCAACTGCGCGTCTGGCGTCATGGCGAGGGAGACGGGCCTTGGCCAAGACTTGACCTGGCCGCCGCAATGGAGAACAGCGCCCGCCCCTCACCTGCCCCAGCGCCTGACAATGCACCGGCGCTGCTGATTTATACCTCCGGCACCACCGGCTTGCCGAAAGCGGCCAAGGTCAGCCATGCCCGCATATTGCAATGGAGCTACTGGTTCGCCGGGCTCATGGATACCCAGCCCAGCGATCGGCTCTATAACTGCCTGCCGATGTATCATAGCACCGGCGGGGTCAGCGCCATTGGAGCAATGCTGGTCCATGGCGGCTCCGTATATATCCGCCGCCGCTTCTCCGCCCAGCGCTTCTGGCCTGAGGTCGTTGAGTTCGGCGCCACCATTTTCCAATATATCGGCGAGCTATGCCGCTACCTGTTGAAAACACCAGAGCACCCCGCGGAGACCAGCCACCAGCTGCGCCTGTGCTGCGGCAACGGCTTGCGTGAGGATGTATGGCGAGGCTTTGAGTCACGCTTCCGCATTCCCAGGATCATAGAATTCTACGCCATGACCGAGGGAGCCGTGTCGCTTTACAATTGCGCCGGCCGTCCGGGGGCAATCGGCCACGTACCGGGTTTTCTCGCACACCGGTTTCCGGTCATCCTCGTCCAATGTGACCCGGAAACAGGGCGCCTCATCCGCGATGAAGCAGGGCGATGCATCTTATGCGCCGCAGGTGAAACGGGCGAGGCCCTCGGCAGGCTGGAAGCAAAAAACGCTTCGCCGGCGCGCCGTTTCGAAGGCTATACCGACAATACTCTCTCCGAATCAAAATTGGCGCGGAGCGTTCTCGATGAGGGCGATCTCTGGTACCGCACCGGCGACCTCATGCGCCGGGACAAGGATGGATTTTACTATTTCGTCGACAGGCTGGGCGACGCGTTTCGCTGGAAAGGCGAAAACATCTCAGCCTCCGAAGTCGCGGACACGATCTCGTCCTGCCCGGGCGTTACGGATGCCGTGGTGTTCGGCGTGCATATTCCTGGCCATGAGGGACGCGCGGGCATGGCGGCCATAGCAGTCGAGCCCGATTTCGGCCTACCCGCGCTTCGGCAACATATATATGAAAAACTTCCTTCCTATGCTCGTCCCGTCTTTGTACGGCTATGCGCATCCATCGAACGAACGGGAACTTTCAAACTCACCGCCGCACGGCTGGCGGCGGAAGGCTATTGCGGCACCGCCAAGGAACATCTCTGGTTTGATGATCACGCCACCCAAACCTATATCAGCTGCACAGATGATCTTCTGGCCGAAATCAAACAAGGCCTTAACCGCCTCTGACGCCCCAGCCAAAACTCCCGCTTGAACGGCGACACAAAGCACTGAAGGCTCCCCGGTGCATAATTTCACCCAGGAGCCTTCAGTGCATCAGTCAGCTTAAAACAATATTTCTTCAGAAACCAAACATGGCTGCGAATTAGTTCCGGGCATCCTCCCGAACGTCATAAAACTGACGCGCCTTGTAGACCGCTTGCGTCCGGTTTGTCGCGCCCATCTTGCGCATGATATTGCGTATATGCACCTTCACCGTGCTTTCGCTCATCCGCAAATCATGCGCAATGATTTTATTCGGCTTGCCCTGACGAAGATGCGCCAGCACGGCAACCTGCCGCGATGTAAGCCCGGCGGAAATTACCTCGTGATCCAGCGGCTGATCATAATCCGATTTGTCCGAAAACAGAATATCGATTGGCACGACCGTCCCGCCTTCCGAAACATATCGTATTGCTGCGGGAACGATTGGCATTTCGATGGTTCGCGTTGGGATAAAACCCCGCGCACCCGAACGGATCACAGTTTGCGCCAGCTTCGATTGCGACGCCAGCCTGGCATCGGACAGGACGATAATTGGAATGTCCGAAAAAGCCTGCCGTAACGTCGTCACTTCCTGCCCCGTCAAATGCTCAACTGAGCAGTCATCGTGGCAGTAATATACTATAATATCCAGATCGCCTTCCGAATAGGTAATGCACTCGCGGATTGACGAGAACGGCACAATCTCAATGTCACTTCCCAGCCCACGAATGGCACCAACGATGCAATCCCTGCTCAAACAATAACAATCCACCAAGGCAGCCCTGATACCGGCTTCTTGGCACCTCTGCGGTTCCCTCCGCGCTCCATCCAATTTTGGAACCTGCATCGGCGTCATCGCCCCAGTATTGCCGGTTCTCAAATGCCGCTGCAACGATCCAGGTGCCGCGGATGCTATAACGTTTTTCATAGCCGCCCCCGTTCAACATACCTCCTCAGAAGTATGTCTCTTCGATACCATAACTCCCCACCGGTTTATATAAAAAAAAGTAATTTAAGCCAAAATGGTTACGGCTGACCAAATGAGTACCCATAAATAATACTTAGATTACCGATAGATACTTAAATTTTCAAAAAATTCCCAAAAAAGACACTAAAGAATTTATTACATTTTTGTATGATTTAAAGTGACTTTAAAGCGCGAAGCGCGTCAAAACGATGCCGCTTTCTCGCAGAGCCAACCGCAGATTTTTTCGAGATATTTTTTATTTTCAACCACTACTGATCCGCGAATTTTTGAACCAAACTTGCCGAAGTCCAAAACCCAGGGCATATGCCTGTGCGAACCAGGGATTTCTAATTAGAAGGGTATTTATTATAAATATTCAATCGATAATTGCGCAAAGCTGCTGATACGGCCCCTTAACCTAAAAGCCGGTCTCACCCAATTTTTTGAATATCATTGGGCAACCAATCATTGCGAATTCAAACATTCTACGTCGCCCGAAAAACCACTTTCATTAGAGATAGCCGACAATGCGGATTCGCATACGGCATTGGTAATACGCGACTATTCCAGAACGATTTTGTTTCATGCCGCGGCGTTCATCGACCCACCAACTCTCCAGGCACTCCAAGCATTGCCATGGTCCACATTGTTGTCGATTTTTACAAAGAAACCATCTGACCCGCGCGAGCAATGGAGAGGCATGGCCGCGCCTTCTCTCGTCAGCACGATATCATTGACTCGTTATTGCCCAAGGCGGTTGATCGAATGCAACCTCACCTAAATCAATCTCTTCAGTGGTAAACTATACGAAACAAATGCCGCAGTGATATCCGTAGCGTCTTTATCACCCGCTTACATACCTGCTTGCGCTACTCAGGAGGGGTTGAACAGGGCACTTAGTTCCGCCGAGACAGATAAGTAATCTGCACAAATGGATTGAGTACGGAAGAGATGGTCTGTAAGGAAGGAAGCGCCATGTTCAGAATCTGATTCCAGGTCGCAATTCCAGTCGGAGGCACAAAGACAACGTCTCCCGGCTGCAACGCAAACAACGCCGCTTTACCGTCGAGAATCGCCTGCGCATCGACGACAATATATTGCGCACTATCCCCGTGAGACCGGATGATATGGATATTGGAAAGTTGCGCCTGGGTATAACTTGTCAAATCAAACCCGGACTCACCTAAGGCTTGTAACAACGACAGGCTACCATTATCAAAGGCCACAGCTCCAGGCTTACCCACGGCTCCCATAATATAAACATTCTCGTTTGCCGCAGAGGGAATAACAATCGCATCACCTGGCGCGAGCGTGACATTCTGGGTCAAATCGCCATCGACAAGCAAAGCATGGAGATCAACCGGAAGCTTCAACCTTCCCTGCGCGACATAAGCTTGGTAGAGATCTGCCTTGCCTAAATCGACACTCCCCCCCAATGCCAAGGCGTCGAGCAATGTAAGTGGATGGACTGGATATTTTACGCCAGGGTCTGTGAATACACCAAGGAGATAATATCGAAGGCTCTGGGCCTGGACGAGCTCCACTGCCACCTTCGGATCATCGATATAAGTGCTGTAGTCCGCCGTAATAATCCTCTGCGCCTGTGCCAATGTTTTACCGCCAACTTCAACATTACCGATGAGAGGCAATTGCACATTGCCATCGCCGGTAATCAACGCACCATTGATTGTGCCACTCACGCCTTGCAAGGGAACACTCAATTCAGGATGCAGATAAACAGAAACCGCGATCACATCATTCGGCCCAAGATGATAGGCCGAGCTGGTCTGCTGGTCGAGAATTTGACTCATCTGGTCGCTGGACAGCGTCGCCGTCTCATTAGAAACCACCGCGCTTGCCGGTGTTGAAGGAAATGTTCTGGAATCTGGTGCAGGTTGCGCAGCGCACGCAACCTGCAATATGCCCGCTGAGAGCACTAAACCGACCCGCCGGAGCGTTGGATAGCCGCCAGTAGGCGAAGGGCAATGTTTACAGATAAACATCTAGAATACGTCCTTTCCAAAAAGGACAAAGCATGTCCGGAACATAATCAAGACATCAAGAAGCAGAGACCAATTCTCGATATAGTAGAGATCGTGGGCAACACGGGATTTTATCTGTTCGATCGTTTCCGTTGGTCCACGCCAGCCATTCACCTGAGCCCAGCCGGTAATACCTGGCTTGACACGGTGCCGCGCGGCATAGTCACTCACCGCTTCGAAATATAACCGTCCCGCGGCTGTTGCCTGAGGCATATGAGGTCGGGGCCCAACAAGCGACATCTCTCCCTTCAAGACATTGAAGAGCTGCGGGAGTTCATCGAGGCTTGTCTTGCGCAGAAACATTCCAAAACGGAAGATTCTTGGATCATTCCTGACTGTCAGCTTATCATTCGGACGTGCTGACATGTACATTGTCCGAAACTTGAAGATCATGAATTCCCGTCCCTTGTAGCCGATGCGTTTCTGTCGGAACAAGATCGGACCAGGATCAGAAATACGAATCCCCGCGGCGCAAATCGCCATAACTGGTGCAAGCGCAATCAAAAGCAAGAGAGCCATTAATCTGTCGGCCGCGCTCTTTGCAAACAGTGACATCTCATTAATCGGCCGCCCAGCCAGCGGAAAGAGATTAATCCCCGGAAGTATTTGATCACTTTGCCAAGAGTGTCTCAGAGGTTCCAAGGCTATGGGGCCAGGCATCAGGTATATACTGAGGGGCTGTTCTCTAAGCTGCTGAACAAGAAGGCGCAATCGGTCTGCTGGCATATCCGGCTCGGCGATGATCACGGTATCAATCACGTCCTGCCCAGCCAATTCAAGCAATTCCGTGATTCCACGCGGGCTGGAGGCCTCTGCGGGTCGATCATTGGCAAACAACCCCGCCAGCTTCGACCCTGCCGCATTGGCAGTGAGAACGGTAGCCAAGTTCTGAGCAAGTTCACCACTACCAATGATACCAATGCCGTGCACATGGTTACCATGCGCAAACCAGTTGCGTACCAGCCAGGCAAAAAGAAAGCGCCCAGCACAAAATCCCGTTAGGCCGATAGAATAGAATAGAAGCAACCAAAGCCGGGCCCTGTCGCCGCTATGGTGAAGCAACATGGCTGAAAACGTAAGCAGAAGGCACAAAGCACTCCATCGTACGAACATTGCTTTGATCACGTAGATTTCATTCCGCATTGCGCTAATTTCGTACATTCCTCCGTGACGGAAACTAAAATAGCAGGCGAAACCAACCGCATTGGCACCAAAAATGCCGATCACCGACATGCTACTGCCATGCTGCAGCGCAGAATTGGCAACCAAAGCTGCTATTTGGACAATAAGAAAATCTGTCCCCTCGGCTCCCAAAGAAAGCATCAAGACAGGCGTACGGCCGAGCATGGTCCCGCAAGACCGCAGAATTCCGCTCGTGTAAAACGGTGCTCTTTGCAAAATGCCGATCAGGTTTGTTAACATACCTAGCCTTCCTCTCTGTATTCAACCGGCGCCGAAGCCAGCAGCTTCAACTCGGAGAAACTCCGAATTGAACTGACATAAGAAGACCAATTCGATACGATTTCAGTTTTACATTTAAGCGGTTTGCTCTTGTCATCTCCTACCAAATCACCGCCTATGAATAGTCGAAATGGACTCTGAGATCTTTTAGCTGTTTAGAAATGAATTGTGAATATGTCTTTAAGGTTTATATCCAACCAGTTTAGCCTTTCGAGGCATATCAAAATCTTCTAATGATGGCTTCTGTCGCATCCGGTTATCTCGTTAGTCTAGGCAACGCATCGTCGATGCAGGTCTCTGCCATAACATTGTTACTTCCAAGGTAAACTCTTTAGAAGAATTTTGTGTTTTGCCGTTACGGTTCGCTATAGCCTGGTTCCATAAATTTCCCTTATGATTTAAAACAACTCTGCATAAACTTTCTCCATATCCCTACAGACGCGCTCAACTGTGAACCATTCCACACGTCGCCTCGCGCGGGCCGCGTATTCCTGAAGCAAAGCAGGCTCATCAATCAGCCTATGTAGAGCCGCAGCCAGCGCTTCTGGTTGACGTGGCGGCACCAAAATACCTGCTTCGCCATAATCCAGCATTGCCGGAATACCATCGACATTCGAGGCAATGATGGCCAGGCCGGCATTGCGGGCTTCGGCAAGCACGAGCGGACCTGGATCAGCATGAGAAGCAAGAACAAAAATATCGGCCGCAAAGAGATATCTGCGTGGATCTTCGCAAAAGCCTAAAAAAACAGCTGATGCGCCAAGCCCCAACTTTACCGCGAGCTCCTTATAGGATTGTAACATCGGCCCTTCCCCTGCAAGATAAAGATGCACGTTGGGGTTGGTCTGGCGCAACAACGCAAAGGCGTGCAGCAGGTCACTTATCCCCTTGCGCGGGTGCATGCCACAGACGGTAAGAATCGCTGGGTGAGCCAGTTGGGCAGAAGAAAACGCCGTACTCAGACGAGGCGAACCGACTGAACCGTTTTGTACAACGCGGATGCGCGCATCCGGCACGCCACGGCGGCGCATGGAATCATATCCGGTTTGGCTTACAGTGACGACACGCCCGGCCAACCCCATCAACCATGCGGAACGATCAAATTCATTATGCAAGGTGGTAACGAGTTTATAGCCAATCAGCCGGTATGGCTGTAGAAGCACACTCTGGGCGGCCATATGCGCGTGCAGTACGTCCGGACGAAAATCTCGAATAGCTTTTAGCAATTTCCAATTGGCTCTTATAAATCCAAGCGGATTTCGATGTGGTTGATCAATTTTATAAAGATGTACTCCTGCGCCACGCAGCAACTCCAAAAAATCACCATCGGCACAACCATATCCAACAACATGGCCCATCCGCGCCTGGGTACATGCAAGATCGACCGAAACATTCACATGCCCGTTTGCTTTTCCGCAATGATTTCAGGAGGTGCATAATCCGCATGACGCTCATGCACCTTCAAAGCCAAAACATATCTCGGACACAAACATAATACTCTCGCCATTCAATCGAAATTGAAATTTTATGCCTTCTGCAAGACCTCTTTGGCAATATCATCAAGCTCCGCAGCCGAGCGCGCCCAGGTAAAGTTGGAAGCCTGCACCTTTCCGGCTTCGCACAGCTCCTGCCGCCTCATAGGTGAGTCCAATACCGCCAACACTTGTGCTGAGATGTCCTCCGCCGAACTCGGATCGCAGAACTGTACAGCCCCCGCACACACCTCACGTAAGACCGGAATATTGGCGGCAACAACCGGGCAGCCGCAAGCCATAGCCTCCAAGGGAGGCAGGCCAAACCCTTCATAGCAAGAAGGAAAAACAAAGCAGCCAGCGCTCTGGTAGAGCGCTTTCAACTGCGCATCGCTAACTCGACCAAGATAGCAAGCCTGTTGCGGCAGTCCCGCCGCCTGAAAAGCCGCTCCACCAATGCCCCCGGCCATTACGAGCGGAATTCTGCGTTCCTTCAACCGTTGTGCAAGCAGCGATAGGGCGGATAGATTCTTATGCGCTGCTGGCGTGCCCACGCTCAATACAAAACGCCCCCGTTCAAGCTTATGGCGGACAAGAATCTCTGGATCAGCACAAATGCGTCCCATATGATCGGCACCTTCCGGAATCACCCGCACCCGTTGCGGAAGGACAGGTAAATAACGTAGAATTTCTCGGCGGGAAAATTCAGAGACGGTGATAATGAAAGCCCCCCGCCTAACCAGCATAGATTGCAAGAATTTGTACCAAACCCGAAATTTTCGTGAATAGGCTTCCGGCGTACTGAAAACTCCCGCATCATGAATGACAACGATTTGCCTGCGGGCCAGAAGCGGTCCGGTATTGCCAAGATTAACCAGCAAGCCATTGGCCGCGGCGCGGGGTAAGTCAAACTGTTCCCAACCCTGCCCTTGACGTGCCCCAACTTCCTGCGCCTTGGGCCAGGAGGCACTGCCTCCCGGCGGAGTAAACAGCACGTAGTGCGGATCACGCACCTCTAAAGCACGCGTCATTTCTATCGCAAATCGTTGTACTCCGGAGAGAGGCTGTGTCGCAAAACGTCCGTTAATAAAGAGACTCACGCTCTGACCTGTTCAGAACCAGCCCGCCCAGCCGCCGATACCATCCGCCGCAGAGGCGCCGCCTCGTATTCAACGCGCGCCGTGGCGGCCACCAGCATCGCCAACAACAGATAGAAATCTGGCGACGAAATGGTAGGACCAGATAGCAAGGCGGAAATTATGCCCGAGATCAAAGCAGCGGCACTGGCCCGGATGGCATAGCGTAGAGAAGGATCGGCCGTCAGGCGCATAGCCCGGCACGCTCGCCTGGCCACCGAAAGCCCGAACCAAACTAGCCCGCCAACTCCCCACAAGCCGATGGCGGCGCATAATCCAGGCAGCAAACTGGAGGAGCGGTTACTGCCCCAGCCCACTCCTAGCCCGTAGGTTGCATACATTTCCTGCAAGCTATCCCGATCGGCTGTCGAGCGGTCCTGGTAGGAGGAAGATTGCGTCTTGTACAACGTGGCATTCAGCACCACCTCCGCTTCCCCCGCTACGCTTGGCGCAACAACAACCAGCAGTCCCGCACTTAGCCCGCCGAGCAACAGTACCAATACCACTCCCGCAGCCATGCGGCGTCGCATGGCTGCACTGGCTGCAAAGACGCCACGCAAGGCAAGTAACGCGCCCATTGCCAGCAGAGTAATATATCCGGTCGTGGCGGTGGTCAGCAGCACCACGGCAAGCGCCCCCCAAAAAACGAGACGTGGCAGCAACCGGCAATCACCATTGATTATCACCCATCCAGATGCGCTGAGCGAGGCGCACATATACCCGGAGAGCGCGGCCGGTTCGCTGAACGGGCCATTTAGGCGAGTGAGCCAGCCCATTGTCTGGTCGGAGAGCTGGGCCCATCCCGGATTGGAGAGAAAAATCTGGGTTGGATATGGAATATGCACAGTATTTGAAGCAAATTGCCAAATCGCTATGGCAACGGTGATAAGACCACTAATAAAATAAAGATCCACAAGGCGCGCCAGCAACCGCCCAGAACGCGTCAAATACAAGGTAGCGGTAACGGCCAGCAGAGCATTGGCCAAAAGGTATATGTCCTGTGTGATATTGCCCGCATTTGGCGCCAACGGCGAGCGCACAAAAAACGCCGTTACTTTTTGTGGCCAAACCAGAACTTCGCCCTCAAACAGGCGTGGCATGATAATAGAACTGAACAAAGCACCACAGATCACCAGGATGAATGGAAGCAATAGCAGTAAAGCTGGCCGTTCAGCGGGATAGCGCACACCATTGAAGGTGTTGAACAGAAACAGCCCAATGAACATCGCAGTCGGCATCAGGGCCGGTGTGATGCCAAAGCCTCCAACCACCACCAACGCCGCGGCCGAAAACACGGAATACACCAGTACCAGCATTAGCAAGACGGCGGGGCGGCGCCAAAACCACAGACAAAGCGGAAGCAGCAAACCGCCTATCACGGTGATCATTGATGACAAGCCCTCCCGGAAATTTTGCAAGCAAGGATCGGCGGCATGGCCGGAATGACTAAGTCATGTTAAGGCACAAACAATTGACCTACAATACAGTCATTTCTCCAAGCTTATACGCCATTCTGGTGTAAGGTTATGGCTAAATAGTCTACTGTTTTACGTTACCCGGCCAAGCTATTACAGTAGCAGAATTCTTCTATTATTTCTTGGATTTTTTGCACTGATCAACTTCAGTGCAGAAATAGGAGTTAGCGCAAAATGTCTCCAGTCGCGCCGATCAGATTTTTATCACAGCAACCCTGAGAAGACACGATGCCGGTGCAATTACCCGCGATTGGACTGCGAGAGACCTACGATACTGCCGATTTCGGTCAGCTGATCAATACCTTGCGCCGGCGTGCGCGGACGATCCTGCTCTTCACGACCCTGGCTGGCACCGCTGCTCTTCTGCATGCGCTCTTTGCGACACCGCAATTCACGGCTCAAGGCGCGCTCTATCTGGGCGACACCCAGCAGAGCGGGCCCAGTACAGGCAACGACGACGGTACCGTCAATCTCTTCGCCTATTCCACGCAGAGCGATGTAGAAACACAGATCGAACTTCTGACCACAGGCACGCTGATTGAACGCGCGGTGCTGGAAACCGGCCTGAACACGACCCTCCGCCCCACCGGAAAGCCACCTTTGACCTATTGGCGCTGGCGTCTCTTCGATGGCGGCAATACCAGCTTCTTCCTGCCAGGGCCACAATCTCTACAAGTGGTCAACGCAACTCTGGCAGGCCGTTACCGGCTCGAAATCGGACCGGACAACAGTTACACGCTATATACTGTCGGCGATTTGTTCCGCACATCCAAGCCGGTGCTCACCGGCACCATCGGCCAAATGGCGCGAAGCCCGGCCGGCACCCTATTGGTACGTTTCGCCCAGCCCGACGAAGATAGAGCCGCCCCCAGCGATCTGGAAATGCCGGCCTCCAACCCAGCCGAGGCAACGCCCGGCGTCAGCTACAGCCTCTCCATCGTTCCGCCTAACGCTTTGGCCAAAAATTTGACCAACGGCGCGCTCAGCGTAAATGCCGGAGGCCCCCCTACCCAGCCAACCAAACTCGCCACGCTTGAGTTCCGCTGGTCCGATCCTTATCAGGCTAAGCTATTCATCAACCAAATGATGCAGGACTATATCGCCACACAACTGCAATGGAAGACCGAAGCCGCCTCGGTAACAGAAAGCTTCGTTACCAATCAGCTTTCCAAAGTCTCCCAACAATTAAAAGACGCTGACCGCAGCCTCTCCGACTACCAGGCTCAAACAGGGATCATCGACCCAGAACAGAGCGCGCAGGCCGAGGCAACGCAAATGACCGAACTGCAACGGCAACGCGCTGCCCTGTTGTTGAAAATGCAGGCGTTGCAACAGTTGCATGCCATGCTCAACGCAAAGGATATTACGGTAAACGAATATCTGATCAGCCAAGCAGACGATACCGTGCTCTCCGAGTTCAGCACTTCCCTCTCGCAAGCCGAAGTGAAATTGAGCCAACTGGAGGCCGAATACACACACAACGCCCAGGATGTAAAAATTCAGCAAGCCCAGGTAACGCAGTTGCGAACCTCAATCAGATCGTTGATCGAGAACGACATGAACGCGGCCACCCAGAATCTGGCTGACATTGACAAGCTAATCTCTAGTTACCGTGATGATCTGAAGTCCCAGCCAGCCGAATCACTGAAAGTCGAATCACTGAAGCGGACCTCCGATCAACTGGGAAAACTCTATGAATTGCTCATACAAAAAGCCGAGCAGGCACAAATCTCAGAGGTCGCAACGATCATCGATACACGTATCGTCACGCCCTCGCAGCTGCCACTCGGCACAACCTCACCACGCTTGCTAATCACCGTTGTCGCCGGGGCATTGGCCGGTTTTATCTCAGGCGTGGCGCTGGTATTCGCGCAGCATGGCTTCTCCGGCCGGTATGAGAGCGAAGAACAAATCCGCCGCACCATCGCCTTGCCGGTCTATGGCGCCGTGCCGCGCCAAGATCTCACCGCACCTGACAACATCGCCCGTCCCAGCCTTCCGGCACCGGGTCCCTTTGACGCTTTTTCCGAAGCCTTCCAACTCATCAAGCGCAATATTTACCGCCATACGGACCCTCACCACATCAACACGATCCTGGTAATCTCGGCCAACCCGCAGGATGGCAAGACCACGATCGCGGCCAATCTTGCGAAAAGTCTGGCCGATGATGGCAAACGTGTGTTGCTGCTGAATTGTGATATCTATGCCAGCCGCTTGCAGGGCTTGGCGGTGTTCGCCGGCCAGCCGGGTTTAACGGACTGGGTACGCACCGGCAAGCGGCCATTGCTGCAACGCTGGCCAGGAGAGAATTTTCATGTGCTACCTGCCGGCAATGCCTGGCCCGAACACGGCAAGAGACCAGACGAACCCGCCCTGGCCAGGATCATCGAATCATTGCGGAGTGATTTCGACTATCTCATTCTCGACAGCCCGCCTCTGCCGATCGTCTCTGACGGACTTCTGCTGGGCGCCTTTGCGGATCTGATTCTGTCGGTGATCAATGTGTCGCACACAATGCGGCGCGCGTTTGAATTGCATATGGAATTGATCGAGACATTGGATAAACCTCACGCGCTGGTCATCAACGGTGCCGATGTTGCGAGCTATGGCGACTCCCATACCTATTTCCTCGGCACCGCACGACGTCGGCCTTTATTCACCAATTGGTTTCGCATCAATTGATACCGGCGCCGAACAGGGACGAGGGAATTGCCTAAGATGGGAGATTTCGTCCACCGTGTGACCGACGCTCTACTGCGCAGTGAATTTCTGCCCGTTGAGGCTCGCATGCGGCTCATGCGGCGGCTCGGCTACGATATTCACCCTTCCTCCTGCCTTTGGCCAGGTGCCATTCTACGCTCCAAAAACCTCAGAATTGGCCCAAATGTCTTCATCAATGTCGGCTTCTTTTTTGACGGCTACGAACATCTTGAGATCGCCCGTAATGTCCGCATTGGCCAATTCGTGAGAGTGATCACCGCCACCCATGAGATCGGTCCGTCCAGGCAGCGCTGTACCATCCAGGCGATCGGCGGGCCAGTGCGCATCGGCCAGGGCAGCTGGATCGGTTGCAACGTCACATTGCTCCCCAACGTCACCGTGGCGGATGGCTGCGTGATCGCCGCCGGTGCGGTGGTCGCACGTTCCACCTCGCCGGACGGGCTTTATGCCGGCGTGCCCGCGCGCCTGGTACGCAATTTGGAGTCACATACAATTTTCGCGGGCCTTCCCGTATGCTAGGCCATAAAACCGCGCTCAGCGGAGCGTTGATGGTTGCCGCGCGCCTGCTCAGCCGCGTGATCGATCTCTGCGCCATGCTAATCCTGGCACGCCTCTTAGCTCCCGTGGATTTCGGTCTGGCCGCCATAGCCATGACGATGGTAACAATCCTCGAAGCGGCACTGGAACTGCCGCTCAGCCAGGCTCTCGTGCAATTGCCGCGGATCGAAGCCCATTATCTACACACCGCCTTCACAATCGGCCTCTTGCGCGGCCTTTTGCTTTGCCTACTATGCGCAGGTTTCGCCATTCCTTTCGCACACTGGTACGGTCACCCCGCGCTTGCACCGCTGATCCAGGCCCTAAGCTTGGCACCGGCATCACGCGGACTGCAAAACCCTCGTCTAGCCGAATATGCAAAGGCTCTGAATTTTAAATACGAATTCTATTTTGAATTAACCGGCAAAGGGCTCGCATTTCTGGCGGGCAGCCTTACCGCTTATTTTACGCACTCCTACTGGGCCATCGCCTTCTGCACCATCGCGGCACCGGCGAGCACGTCTCTATTGGGCTACATCTTCATCCCCTACCGCCCTCGCCTTTCATTGCGCGATTGGCGGCTATTCAGCGACTTTCTCGGTTGGATCAGCCTCTCTCAGATCATCATGGCGGTGAACTTCCAGTCTGATCAGCTAATGCTCGGCAAACTAATGCCGGCCGCGCGGCTGGGGCTTTTCAGCACAGCGAATAATCTCACCTTTATCCCGCTGAACGCCTTGTTCGGTCCCGTATTGCGGCCGCTGCTTTCGGCCTTCACATTGATGCGGGAAGATAAACCGCGCCTGAGAGAAAGCTATCAAAGTGCGGCAAGCGCCGTCGTAACAATCGGCCTGCCGCTGCTTGTGGGTCAGGCGGCGGTCGCGCAGCCTCTTGTTGCAACGCTGCTTGGGCCGCACTGGGCGAGTGCCGCACCCTTGTTCAAGTGGCTCTCAATCAGCCTCATCCCTTATCTGTTCGGCATGCTGCTAACACCTCTGGGCATGGCGCTCGGGCAGACAAGGGAAATCGCAGAACGCAACACGGTACAATTGGTGGTAAAACTGCCACTGGTCATTGCCGGTGCAATCGAATATGGCTTCGCGGGTGTCATCGTGGCCAGGCTGATCTCCGAAACAGCGGCGGCCTTGTATTGTATGATGAGCATACGCAAGCTCTCAGGCCTCTCTCTTGTCACGCAGATCCGGGCGAATCTGCGTGCCATCATCTCCTGCCTGCTGATGCTGGGCGCCGTGCTTGCGTTGGACAGCTTGTTGCAACTTCCCCAGAATTTGGGCGGGCAGTTCCTCCGGCTGTTGCTGCTTACGGGTGCCGGGGTAATCGTTTATACTGCCTGCCTGCTGTCTTCTTGGCATCTGGCGGGGCGCCCACGCGGGCTGGAGGACACCGCCTTGCGCGGCCTGCGTGCCATAAGCCGGCGTGGCTTCTCAGATGCACAGGCAGTGTCTGGCGTGCAGCCCGAATTGCCTCCGGCCGAGAAGGTTCAATCATGATGCCAAGTTGCTGCATTTGCTACACGACGGACTCCGGCTATCTATTCCCAACCTTTGTCAGCGCCATGCAGGCCCGGCAGCATACGCCTGCGCATATCGCCGACGTAGCAATCTTCAGCATTGGCGCCTCAGCACAAGAGGAAGCAGCTTTCGCGCGCGCCAGCGCCGAGGAGGGTATCCGCTTTCTCCCCGTGCCATTAAACCTTCTGGACGGCGCCAACGCCATGCTGGCCAGGCTGTTCCTTGACCGTATCGTCCCGGCCGAATATGACCAGCTGCTTTATATAGACGGCGACACTCAAATCACGGGTACGCTCACACCGCTCTTGCAAGCCGAAGTGCCAGCGGGACAATTTTGTGCAACCAGCGACCCCATGACATTTTCCTTACGAAGCAGCAATCGGAACGACCAACAACTGCTTGGCTATTTCGCGTCTCTTGGCCTGGATGCCACAAAGCTGCAAAACTATTTCAATAGCGGGGTGTTACGGATCAACCGTACCGGCTGGGACGAGATTGGCCGCAATGCCTGGGCATTATTCCAAAAGCTGGGCGGCCGTTCTCGCTATCCGGATCAAGATGCGCTGAATTTAGCCGCAATGGACCGGCGTATTCCGATGTCTCTGGCTTGGAACTTCCCAATCTTTCTGCGCAATGCGAGACTTGAAACAACCATCTCCCCGCACATTATCCATTACATGGGTAGTCCAAAACCATGGCATGGGCAATTCATGCCCTGGGGAGCAGCGGAATACGACGCATACCTCACAGCCGCACGCCGCTACCCGGCACTTATCCCTTTCCTCACCCACATGCCTTGGCCGCGCAAGCTGAAATATCTGCTCCAACAGCGCTACAAGAAAGCACAGGAAACCGTACTCTGGGGAAATGGCCGGCGCCACCACGAAATCCTGCATTACGAGAAAAGCACTGTATTATCTCACACAGAGTACATATTTCACACGCAAATTTAAAGCCAGCTCCCCAACCAGACATAAGGGCTTGTGACGAAAGCCGAACGCTTGCCGCGATCTCTCAGAGCGGCAGAACTTCCGATCGCTTGATCTGCGTCAGCGCAAAGCTTGTTTCAATCGACGCAACGCCGTCGAGGCGCGTGAGTTTATCTTTCAGAAACCGCTCATATGCTTCAAGATCTTGGACCGCGATACGCATGAGGTAGTCTCTCTGCCCGGTCATAAGGTAGCAATCCACAACTTCAGGCCAACCTGACACAGCCCGCGCGAACCGATCCAGATCCTCTTCCCGCTGCCGCTCCAATTTGACTGATGCGAAGGCGCTAATCGGTAGACCAACCTTCTTCTGGTCGATCACCGCCGTATAACCCTTTATAATCCCTGCCTTCTCCAGCATTCGCACACGTCTGGCGCAAGGCGATGACGACAAACCAACCCGGACGGCGATTTCATTCGTGGTAATTCGGCCGTCATCCTGAACAGCCGCGATGATCTTGCGATCTATACTATCTAATTTGTGCATATTTAGTGATTTTAGCTAAAAACTCCGTCTCGGCAAGCGCTAATTAGCTACAATCACCGGCAAACCGGGTCTACGTTCCACTCGAAAGGAACTATTGATGCACAATACCAGGCTTCCCCTGCTTGCGGATCTCGAGCGCAAAGTGCTCTGGCTTTCCACGTGGATGATCCACCATGCGAACCATGTCCGGCCGCATGCGGACAGCCTGAAGGTCGGAGGCCACCAGGCATCCTCAGCGTCGCTCGCGACAATCATGACAGCGCTCTACCTCGCGGTGCTTCGGCCCGAGGACCGCGTGGCCGTCAAGCCGCATGCGAGTCCGGTGTTCCACGCCATCCAATATCTCCTTGGCAATCAGACAAGGGAAAGGATGGAGAATTTTCGCGGCTATAAGGGCGTGCAATCTTATCCGTCACGCACCAAGGATGTTGACGACGTTGACTTCTCCACCGGCTCAGTCGGGCTGGGAGCTGCGCAAACACTGTTCGCCTCGCTCACACAGGATTACCTGCGCGCCAAAGGCTGGGGCACGGCGTTGCCAGAAGGGCGGATGGTCGCGCTTGTCGGTGATGCGGAAATGGATGAGGGAAACATCTTCGAAGCTCTGCAAGAGGGCTGGAAGCACGGTCTGCGCAACACTTGGTGGGTCGTCGATTATAATCGTCAAAGCCTGGATGCCGTGGTGCATGAAGAGCTATGGGCACGCTTTGAATCGATGTTCCGCAATTTTGGCTGGGACGTCGTGATCCTTAAATACGGGAGCCTCCAGCAACAGGCATTTGCCAAACCCGGAGGAGAACAACTCCGGGAATGGATCGATAGATGCCCCAACCAATTGTTCTCGGTCCTCACATTCCAAGGGGGCTCGGCCTGGCGAGAGCGCCTATTGCAAGATCTCGGGACTCAGGCGCCGGTTGTTGCGCTTCTTGAGACCTATACCGACGAGGAACTCGGCCAGCTGATGTGTAACCTTGGCGGGCATGACTTGCCTGCCCTTCTCGACGCATTCGAAGCCGCACGGACACATGACCGGCCGGTTTGCTTTATCGCTTACACCATCAAGGGATTTTCCTTGCCGCTTGCGGGCCACAAGGATAACCATCCAGGGCTAATGAACCCCGCGCAGATGGACAAGCTGCGCACGCAAATGAACATTCGCGAGGGGCATGAATGGGATGCTTTCGAAGGCCTGAAATCATGGGCCAGATGAGATAAAGGCGTTTCTTGAGACGGTGCCATTCTTCCAGAACGGGCCCCGGCGTTATGCGGCGGCCATGCTGGATGTCCCCCCGTCCCTCTCCCTGCCTCCGCAGCCAACCATGTCTACCCAGCAGGCATTTGGTCTTCTCATGCATGAGCTGTCGAAGCTGGACACACCAATGGTTTCCCGGCTCGTGACAAGCTCGCCCGATGTGACGGTTTCAACCAATCTCGGCGCCTGGGTAAATAGGCGCGGATTATTCGCTCGAAACGAGTTGGCCGACACGTTCAAAGCGGAGCAAATCCCTTCCACTTTCAACTGGACTTTTTCACCGGCCGGCCAACACATGGAACTTGGCATTGCCGAAATGAACCTATTCCTCATGCTATCCGCGCTGGGTCTTTCCCACTCAATCTTCGGCGAACGGCTTCTGCCTGTGGGGACTCTTTACGATGCTTTCATCAGCCGTGGCCTCGATGCACTGAACTATGCCTGTTACCAGGATGCGCGCTTTATCATCGCGGCAACGCCCTCTGGTGTCACGCTTGCTCCAGAAGGCGGTGCTCATCAATCCATCGCAACGCCGTTAATTGGGATGGCCCAAGATGGGCTCGCCAGCTTCGAGCCCGCTTTTGCCGACGAACTGGCGGCGATCTTGCGCTGGTCCTTCGAGTATGTGCAGCGTAGCGGCGACGGTACGCCAAACGAACGGACTTGGCTGCCCGACAGCAAAGGCGGCGCCGTTTATCTCCGCCTCTCCACCCTAGCGCTAGAACAGCCACGCCGTACCATCACGCCCGAGCTTGAGCGTGACATCATTGATGGCGCTTACTGGATGAGAAAGCCTGGACCGAACGCCCAATTGGTCGTCGCCTATTCCGGTACAATCGCCCCGGAGGCCGTGAAAGCGGTTGGGTTAATGGCCGAAGACCGGCGGGATATTGGATTGCTTGCCATAACCTCGGCCGACAGGCTGCACGCGGGCTGGAATGCTGCCAATCACGCACGGGAGCAAGGCCTCCCAAAGGCGGAAAGTCACATAGAGCGCTTGCTATCGGCCGTGCCATCACACTGCGCCATCGTCACCGTACTCGATGGACATCCAGCGACGCTTTCATGGCTTGGTTCGGTGCTAGGGCACCGCACGCGCGCACTCGGTGTCGAAACATTTGGCCAAACAGGCTCCACGGTCGATCTATACCGGCATTTTGGTATCGATGCACAAGGTATCACCGCAGCCGCGCAAGCCATCTCACCTGGCCGGCCGATACGCCATCTTCATATGTTTTGATACCGGGATTCTAAAAGCCATGCCATTGCGCTCACAGCTTCGGTATGTCCCATGAGACCTTGCGGCAGTGGATGATCGGAGATGGGCTCTGGATCGTCCCCTGCCCCTCCGTCAAATCATCCGCATCACGGCACCGCTGCTGCGCCAAAGCATGTAGCTCGCAACCACGAAAATCAGCCCGGCGAACACCGTGGTCAGCTGGCCGCGATTGCCAGACAAGCGCCTGGCGCCCACCGCTCCGGCATATCCGCCCAGCACACCGCCCAGGATGAAGACGATAGCCAGCCCCCAATCCACCATGCCGGAAAACGCATAATTCACCGCCGTGGTCAGCCCGAAGGCCGCCACCGCCACCAGCGATGTGCCAACCGCGTTGAGCATCGGCATATGGGTGGAGGCGATCAGCCCGGGCACGATCAAAAACCCGCCGCCAATGCCGAAGAAACCCGAGAACATCCCGGTGCCCAAGCCAAAACCCAGCACCTTCGGCGCGTTCTCGCGGTTGCATTGCGCGCCCGGAATGCCGGTATCGTTGCGGCGCTTGAGCATCACGATGCCGATCAACACCATCAGCAGTGCAAAGAGAAACAGCAGCTTCTGGCCATTCACCGCCTTGCCCAGCGTGGAGCCGGCAAACGCCCCGGCAATGCCCGCCACCGCATACATGCCGCCGCAGCGCCACTTCACCGTATGAGCCCGGGCATGGTTGGCAAGCCCGGTGAGCGCGTTGGCCGCCACCGCCAGGGCGCTGGTGCCGATGGCAACGTGCGGGTTCGGCACACCAACCAGATAGACCATCAACGGCACGGCGAGGATTGAGCCGCCCCCGCCCACCAGGCCGAGGGTGAAGCCAACCACCCCGCCGCTGCCTGCCCCCAGCGCATATTGCACCATGTCCAGCGCCATCTTGGCCTCTCCTCAGCTCTGCGCGGCGGCAAGCGCCTTGGGCGCGGCCAGCCATTCCCGGCCCTTCAGCATGTCCTGCCAATAGATCCAGGGCAGCACACGGTCTTTCAGGAACCAGGCGGCGCGGGTCGGCCGGGTGCCGTTCAGAACCCAGCTGGGGAAGGTCGGCGTCACCACGCCGCCATAGCTGAATTCGGCGAGCACGATGCGCCCGCGCTCCACGGTCAACGGGCAGCTGCCATAGCCGAGATAAGCCGCGCGCATTGGTTTGCCTTCCAACTGCGCCAGCACGTTCACCGCCACCACCGGCGCCTGCTGGCGCACTGCCGCGGCGGTTTTGGCATTGGGCGTGGCGCAGCCATCGCCCAGCGCGAACACGTTGGGGTAGGCCGGGTTCTGCAGCGTCGTCTCATTCACCGCGGCGAAACCGCTGGGCGCGGCAAGTTTGCTGTTCTTCACGCAATCCGGCGCCACTTGCGGCGGCACGGCATGCAGCATGTCGAAGCCGCGCTCGATAATCTCAGTGCCGCCCTCTTGCGTCTTACGCTCGAAGCGCGCCATGCGCGCCGCGCCATCCACCGCCACCAGCCGGCTTTCAAAATTCAAGTTTATCCCGTAGCGCTGCACATAGCTCATCAGCGCCGGCACATAGGCGGAAACCCCAAACAGCACCGCCCCGGCATTGTGGAACTCAACGGAGATGCTGGAGAGCCTGCCGGCTTTCAGCCAGCGGTCGCAGCTCAGATACATCGCCTTTTGCGGCGCGCCGGCGCATTTGATCGGCATGGGCGGCTGGGTGAACAAGGCCCTGCCGGATTTCAGCTCGGCGGTCAGGCGGTTGGTGTAGGGGGCAAGGTCGAACCGGTAATTCGAGGTGACGCCGTTGCAGCCGAGAGCTTCCTGCAGCCCCGGTATGGCTTCCCAGGCCAGGCGCAAGCCGGGTGAGAGGATGAGCGTGCGATAGGACATCTCGCTGCCATCGCTCAGCACCACGCGGTTCTCATCCGGCGCGAAACCGGAAACACTGGTTTTGATCCATTGCACGCCGTGCGGCATCACCTGCGCCATCGGCCGGCAGGTGACTTGCGGCTGGAACACCCCGGCTCCCACCAGCGTCCAGCCCGGCTGGTAATAATGCACATCCGAGGGCTCGATGACGGCGATGGAGAGGCTGTGCTTACGCTTGAGCAGGCTGGCGGCGGTGGCGATGCCACCGCTGCCGCCGCCTACGATCACCACGTCATAGATCTTGGCGCTGCAGGGGCTGGGGCCGGCCTTCCGCCGGCCAGCGGCCAGAAACATCGCCTCAGCCCGGGCGCCGGAACGGCAATAGCCCAGCACCGGCTTCGGCAGGCTGTCCAGGGCCTGCGCCATCTTGCCCGCATCGGCGGGGCTGACCTCGCGTGAGGCAACCGGCACATGCGCGAAATCCAGCCCGGCACGCGCCGCCGCCGCGGCGATTTCGGCGGCACTGGGTTGGCCGGCATCCTCGCCATCCGGGCGGGTGCACAGGATGGATTTGAAGCCCTGATCGCTGATCGCCAGCATGTCGGCCGGGCAGATCTGCGGTGTGACGGAAAATTCTGGCGCAATCGGCTTGATGTTCATCGTTTCATGTCCCCTTTGCGCCGGTCATTTTGCTCGCCCTTGCGGGGGCGCGCCGGCTGCTTGTGAGTTTGAACAGCGCCATGCCGGCGAGCATCGCCAGCACGAACAGCCCCGCGCCGCGCAGCGCCAGAGCGAGATCGGCCAGCCCAGGCCCCGGGCAAAGCCCGGCAATGCCCCAGCCGGTCCCGAACAAGGCGGCGCCGCCCAGCAGCCTTGCGTCCAGCCCGGTCGTGGCAGGCAGGTTGAAGGCGGGTGCGGCCAGCGGCGCGCGCAGCCCGGCTTGCACACGCCAAGCGATGGCCATCGGCATCATGGCACCGCCCATCACGAACAGCAGCACCGGGTTCCAGGCGCCGAAGAGATCGAGAAAGCCGCGCACCTTGGCGGGGTCGCACATGCCGGAGAGGGCAAGCCCCGCCCCGAACAGCCCCCCCGCCAGCAGAGCCAGAGCCAGCTGTTTCATGGGAGCCCCACCGAGCGCATCAGCGCCACCGTGGCGATACCGCTGGCCATGAAGCACAGCGCCGCCGCGATCGACCGGCGGGAAAACCGCGCCATGCCGCACACGCCATGTCCGCTGGTGCAACCCGAGCCAAGCCGCGTACCAAAGCCAACCAGCAGCCCGGCCAGAACCAGCACGCCCCCCTGGGGCGGCATGTGCACCGCCACGCCACCCAGGGCCCGCGCCATCACCCACGCACCCAGCGGCAAGCCCAGGATAAACGCCAAAGCCAGGCCGCGCGGCGGCCCCGCCTCGGCCAGCCCGGCGGCACGCGCGGCCAGCCCGCTTACCCCGGCGATCCGCCCCAGCGCCAGCAACATCAGCGCCGCCGCTATGCCGATCATCAGCCCGCCCAGCAGGCCGGACAGCCAGGCTTGCGGCATCAGACGGAATCCAGTGGAATTTTCAGATAGCGTATGCCGTTATCCTCCGGCGGCGGCAGATGGCCGCCACGCATATTCACCTGCACCGAGGGCATGATCAGCCGCGGCATCGCCAGCGTCGCATCCCGCGCCTCGCGCATCTTCACGAATTCATCCTCGCTGATGCCGTCATGCACATGCACATTCCCGGCTCGCTCGGCCGCCACGCTGGTTTCCCAGGCATAGTCGTCGCGGCCGGGGGCCTTGTAGTCGTGGCAGAGGAAGATGCGGGTGCGCTCCGGCAGGCTCAGCAGCCGGCGGATGGAGCGGAAGAGCTGCCTGGCATCGCCGCCTGGAAAATCCGCCCGGGCGGTGCCGTAATCGGGCATGAACAACGTGTCGCCGCAAAACACCGCATCGCCGATCACATAAGCGAGGTCCGCCGGCGTATGCCCCGGCACGTGCAGCGCCATGGCCGGCAGGCCGCCGATATTGAACGTATCGCCATCGTTGAAAAGCTGGTCGAAATCCGAACCGTCGCGGGCGAATTCCGTGCCGGCATTGAATAATTTGCCGAAAATCTTCTGCACGGCGATGATCTCAGCCCCGATCGCCAGCTTGCCGCCGAGCTTGCCCTGCAAATAAGGCGCGGCGGAGAGATGGTCCGCATGGGCATGGGTCTCCAGCAGCCAAACCACCACCAGCCCTTCAGCCTGGACATAAGCGATAATCGCATCCGCCGAGGCGAAGGAGGTGCGGCCGGAGGCGGGATCATAATCCAGCACGCTGTCGATGATCGCGGCCTGCTTGGTCGCGGGATCATGCACCACATAGCTGACCGTGAATGTCGGCTTATCGAAAAAAGCCTTCACCGGCACGGCCCCCACCGGGGTAGCGGCGATCAGGCTGGCGGCCTCGGCGATGGCGTGGTCAGACATGGCATTGCCTTTAATTTATATTTACAGTAACTATGTAAATATTAAACCAAGCTTGCGTCAAGCAAAACTTGCGGCCATCTGGGCGGGAGAGATTGATTGCTGATGACCGAACCCTTGATTCGCCCCCAGCCTCGCCCCTTGCGGCTGGGTGACATTGCCCCGGACTTCGAAGCCCGTACCACGCAAGGGGAGGTCAAACTTTCCGGCTATCGCGGGCGCTGGCTGCTGTTCTTTTCCCATCCAGCGGATTTCACCCCTGTCTGCACCACCGAATTCATCGCCCTGTCCAAGGAGGCCGCGCGGTTCGAGGCGCTGAACTGCGCCTTGCTCGGGCTTTCGGTCGATAGCCTGTTCGCGCATCTGGCCTGGATGCGCGCCATCCGCGAGGCGTTTGGCGTCACCATTCCCTTCCCGCTGGTCGAGGATCCCAGCATGGCGGTCGGGCGCGCCTATGGCATGCTGGACGAAACCACGCCCGATAGCGCCACGATGCGCGCCAGCTTTTTCATCGACCCGCAAGGCATCATCCGCGCCATCACCTGGTATCCGCATAATGTCGGGCGCTCGGTTGAGGAGACGCTGCGGCTTTTGGCCGCCTTGCAGGCCACTTATGCTGGCGACGCCCTGGCGCCGGAAGGCTGGCGGCCCGGCCAGGGGTTGCTGGCGCCGCCGGCAGCCTCGCTTGACGGCATGGAAGAGGGCGGCAACTGGTTCTGCCGCCCGGCGGACCGGCCTTGAGCGCCCTGTTCAAGGATCGGGCCGCCGCGGAAGCGGCCGCGGAGCTGCTGAAAATCTACGCCCAACCGCAGCGCTTGATGATTCTTTCCTGTTTGCTGGAGGGCGAGCGCATGGTCAGCGAAATCGATGCGCTGACCGGCATCGGCCAGCCCGCCCTTAGCCAGCAGCTCGCCGAGTTGCGGCGCAAGGAGCTGGTCCAAACAAGGCGCCAGGGGACGCAGATTTTCTACGCTCTCGCCGATGAAAAGACCGCCTTGTGCGTGACCTGCATGGAGGCGATGCTCAGCGGCGCAACTGATATCCCGTTGCAACTTCAATCTTCCAAGCAAACGCCACCGGCCAGCGAGCCGGTTGCGGCGCCCGCCGGAACCGCAAAATTTGCCCGGGTTATTTTACGATAGGGGCCGAAAGCTGCCCAGCCGGTTTATGGCGGGCACACTGGGAAAGTCGCTATTCCCCACGATCCAAGACTGCCGCTCAAGGTGATGAAGGCGATTCCCGAAAGCGGGCTTAGCCACCATGCACGTAACCAGGATTAAAGCTGGAACATTGTCCGGGGATTTACTCCCCCAACAGAATTGCATCGCTACAAGCAAATTTGCACCGGCCAATAGCCAATAACGACGCTTTTTCCTGCCTTCTTCCCCGGCACAATTCTTGCTGATGCAGTATAACACCTAACCGCTCTCGTCATGCGCTTGAAATGCACGAGGGAATAATCGGGGTTGAGATTGGCTTGGAAACAGGAGGAAGTGTATCTTGGTGGATTTAGTCGTGACCGATCGCGCTGGCATTGAGCACAAATTAAGCGTGGAGCCGGGGATATCCCTTATGGAGACAATCCGCGACCATGGGATCTACGACATCAAGGCCCTGTGCGGGGGAAGCTGCTCCTGCGCCACCTGCCATGTGTACGTGGATAGCGAAGTCCCTCTTGCGGTCATGAGCGAGGATGAGAACGACCTGCTCGACGGCACGTCCGAGCGCCGGGACAATTCGCGGTTGGCCTGCCAGATCACCCTGAACGAGGGTATGGCGCCGCTGCATGTGACCATCGCGCCCGAGGACTGAGCCTTGTCCACATCAAATGTCCTGATCATCGGTGGCGGCCAGGCGGGCGCCACCGCCGCCATCACTCTGCGGCAACTCGGTTTCGGGGGCGCGGTGACCATTCTCGAAGCCACCGCCGAATTGCCCTATGAGCGGCCGCCGCTCTCGAAGGACTACATGCTCGGGCAACGTACGTTCGAAAGCTGCCTGATCCGCCCTGCCCGCTTCTGGGCTGAACAGAAAATCAACGTCCTTGCCAACGCCGCCGTCACGGCGGTCGCCCCCAAACGCCAACAGGTGATGCTGGCTGATGGCCGGGATTTCGGCTTCGGCAAACTGCTTTGGGCAACCGGCGGCACACCCAGGCGCCTCGCCTGCCCTGGTGCCGATCTTGCGGGGGTGTTCACGCTGCACGACAAATCCGATGCCGATGCGATTGCCAGGCGGCTCGAAGAGCCCCGGCGCGCAGTCATTGTCGGAGGCGGCTATATCGGCCTGGAAATGGCGGCGGTGCTGCGTAAGCGGGGGCATCACGTCACCGTGCTGGAGGCGCAGGACCGCGTGCTGGCGCGCGTCGCCGGGGAGACGCTCTCGCGCTTCATGGAGGCCGAGCACCGGGCGCATGGGGTGGAAATCCGCCTTGGCGCCCAGCTGCGCGAGCTGCGCGGCACAAACGGCGCGGTTTCAGGCGTGGTGCTGGCTGATGGCACGGAACTGCCCGCCGATTTCGTGATCACCGGGATCGGCATTACACCGCTGGTGGCGCCGCTGCTGGCGGCGGGTGCCGCCGGGAGTAACGGGGTGGAGGTGGACGAATTTTGCGCCACGAGCCTGCCCGGCATCTATGCGGCCGGAGACGGCGCGCGCCACCGCAACCGCTTCGCCCAAGGGGAATGGGTGCGGCTGGAATCAGTGCAGAATGCGACCGACCAAGCCATCACCGCTGCCCATGCCATAGCGGGTCAGACCAAGCCGTATAACGCTTTGCCCTGGTTCTGGTCCAACCAATATGATCTACGCCTGCAAAGTGCCGGGCTGGGCACAGGGCATGACACGGCCTTGTTGCGCGGCGATCCGGCGGCCCGCAGCTTCTCCGTCCTGTATCTGCGGGAAGGACGGCCGATCGCCCTGGATTGCATAAACCGCACGAAAGACTATGCCGCAGGCAAGGCGCTGCTGCTGAGCGGCGCAAGGTTGGACGTGGCGCGCGCCAGCAATGCGGATATCCCGCTCAAGGAGGCTCTGGCCAGCTAGAGCGCGATGACTTTAGCGTCGCTCGCTTCGCGAGCGCGGATAAAGTCTGCATCGCCCTCTCAAACATTGAGCTAGAGGCCGCCAAGCTTACCCGGACAGCCGGCGCAGCTTGCGGATCAGCGTCGCATTATCGATCCCCAGGCGCTGCGCGGCCTCACGCTTCGAGCCGAATTTGGCAATGGTGTCGCGCAGCACCTGATCCTCGAAGGCGGCCGTCATCTCCTTCAGCGTCGTGCCCTCAATTTGCACGGGCGGCGCGGCAGGCGGGGCGCCAACCGCGCTCAGCACTGTTTTCAGATGCTTCAGCGCCGCCACCTCATCCGCGACAATGTCAAGATAGTCGATAATGCCAGAGAGTTCTCGCACATTGCCGGGCAGATACGCGGCAAGCAGCGCCGCCCGGCAGTCCGGGGCCAGGCGCAGTTGCGGCTGGCGCCCTATGTTCACCTTTGCCAGCAGTGCATCGAGCAGCGCCTCCCTGTCCGGCCGGTCTCGCAAAGATGGCACGACCATGGGGAACGTGGCGACGCGGTAAAACAGATCGCCCCGGAACCGCCCCTGCGTGATCATCTCGCGCAGATCGCGGTTGGTGGCTGTGATCACGGTCGTCTCGATACGCTTGGAGACCGGCGATCCAACCGGTTGGATTGTGCTGTCCTCAAGGAATTTCAGTAGCTTGGCCTGCGAGGAGAGCGGGATTTCTCCCACTTCGTCAAGAAACAGCGTGCCGCCGCGCGCGGCCTCGACAAAGCCGCGCTTGCCCGCCTGCAAGGCGCCGGTGAAGGCGCCGCGCTCATAGCCGAACATTTCAGACTCGAACAATGTCTCCGGGATGCTGCCGCAATTCACATGCACGAACGGCGCCTCCCGCCCTGCCGCCAGATCGTGGACATGACGCGCGATCACCGTTTTGCCGACACCGGATTCTCCGAGCAGGAGAATCCTCACACCCCGGCGGTAAGCCTTGGTCGCGTGCTGCACCTGCTCCTGCAGGCCGGGCGGCAGAGCCAGCCCGGGCGCATCGGCGGCGCGCGGCGCGGCGCGGGGAGAGCGGCGCGGCGGGGGTGGCGCCTCGCCAGTGCGGGCAATGTAGAGCCGGTGCCCGCGGGCGAATTCACCGCTCGCCAGAATACGGCGCCGCACCGGCAGAAACCGGCCATCGGCGGTAGAGACCAGCCGGGCCAGGCCGTCGGTACGCCCTTCATCCTCGGGGTTTTCCTCCAGCCGGAACCCGGCGCGGCGAAGGAAACTGGCCAGCGGCAGGCGCTCGGCGCTGGCGGCGGGGATGCCGGAGAATTGCGCCATCGCCGCGTTCAGGAATAGGATGTTCTCGTCCGGATCCACGGCCAGCAGCGGCTCGGGCAGCGCGGCGGCGACGATGCGGAAGGCGGGCAGCGCGAACAGGGCGGTGAGCGTTTCGTCGGAAACAATCTCTTGCCCCCTGATGCCGAGCCGGAAGGGGCTGATCTCGGTGGGCCGGATCATGGCGCCGCGATCTGGACAGGCGGGCGGACCAGACGGCAATTGCCCCAGATGCGGTAGAGGAAATTCTCGCGGATCTCGGCGCGCACGTCGTTCTCGAGATTTACCGTGGTGCCGTCATGGCGGCGGTCCGAGGATATGCCGGCATCGATGCGGTAATCGGCGTCGATGATCTGGCCGACGAAGGCCTCGTTCTCGGGCGTGCGCGGCCAGTAGAGGCGGACATCGAAGGAGCGGAACGCCCCGGCATCCGGCAACGCATACAGGGCCATCATGGCCGGGTTGGCCACGCGCCAGATCGAGCGGTTGGCGAAGATCTGGTCCACCACCTCGTCCCGCGCGCCGTTGATATCGACGGGTTCGAGAAACTCGATGCACCAATGCGCCTCGCTGGCATCGGCGATGATGCGGCGGAACAGCTCGTTATCGGCCTGCAAATCGTCATACGCCCGGCCGACATGGCCCAAATTGAGCTTGATCAGCCGGAAATACGGCAAGCCGGCACGCAGGGTCTTGCGGCACCGCGCCAGGGTGCGCACGCGCCGCCCGCCCTGACCGGTGAGGTCAAGTTCCAGTGTTGTCACGAAACCTTCGGGCAAGGGACGCCCGAAGAGTTCGCGCAACGCCTCAACCGAGTTTGGCGCGTAGCACGCCTCGATATTCAGCCCGGCCCTCTCGGCGGGCAGCAGCCCCAGGCTCTCCGCCTGCGTGTTGTTCACCCAGACGATCCGGCCCGACGCGTCAACGACGTCCACCAGCAAATCGCCGTCGAAATCGTCCCAGCCGCCGCCAGGCTGGTTCGCCAGCCCGCCATCCTGCCGTGCCGTCAAGGCGTCACCTCTTCATCCATGCCGCATTATTGCGCGGGCCGGTGCGCTTTCGCAACGCGCCAAAGCGTGGCGGAGGAAATTCTCCACCATGCCCTGGCAGTCGGGAATGAAGCTGTAGCGGCGGGATTGTTCGGGGTCGAGCTCGGCCCAGCATGTCGCCATGCGGTCGCAGGTCGTCTCCGGGTGGAACTGCACGGAGACCCAGCCGCCGCCATGGTCCAGCGCCGCGTGCGGCAGGCCGGGGCGCGTGGCCAGGGTGACAGCACCGGGCGGGGCGAGGTCCACATGGTCGAAATTGCCGAAGAAGAACGGCGATTCATCGGTGAAGCCGTTGAACAGCCAGTGGCTGCGCCCGGCCTCGGTGCGGGTGACGGGCAGGCTGCCCACCACCGCCCCCTCGGGGCGCTTGGCCACATGGCCGCCGAGCACCACGGACATCTGCTGATGCCCGCCGCAAATGCCCAGCAAAGGCTTGCCGGTGCGGCGCCAGGCGGCGAGCCATTGCTGGATCCCGCGCTGCCAGGGGTAGTCGTCATGCACCGAGGCAAAGCTGCCCCCCAGCACCGCCACATCGTAATCGAGCGCGATATCCTCGCCCTCATGCGCGGAAACACCCACATACTCGAACGCATCGGCGAGGCCGGAAGACGCCAGCAGCGCCTTGAAGCCGATGGTCTCGTCATCGCCGCCCAGCACGCGCACCCATTTGGATTTGTCGTAGGAGCCGGGATGCGCGAATTGCGCGATATAGGCGAGGCGCGGCTTGGCGGTCATGCCACGCCCCCGCGGCGCTGGAACGCGATGGGCAGCGAGAGCGGGCCGGTATTGCCGCTATCGGGCAGCCATACGGCCTCGCCATCGTTGCGCAAAGCGGTCACGCGGGCGGGCCAGACGCGCAGCACCACCGCCATGTCGGACCGCGCCACGGCGTGGCCCAGGCAATGATGCCCGCCCATGCCGAAGCCGAAATGCAGCGGCCGGCGGGCGGTGATGTCGAAGCCGGGGGTCTCCACCACGCGCGGGTCGGAACCGGCGGATTCCGAGAACAGATGCACCGTGGTGCCGGCCTTGATGGGCAGGCCCTGGAACTCGAAATCCTCAACAGCCTCGCGCGTGACCCAGGTGACGGTGGGGCGCACGCGCATCACCTCCTCCACGGCTTGCGAGGACAGCTCCGGTTGTTTGGCCAGCATCTCCCACTGGTCCGGGTGGTCGATGAACATCTGCACGCCGAGGCCGAGCTGGTTGCGTGTGGTGTCGATACCGCCGAAGATCGCCAGCACGATGATGTCGAGCAGCTCGGCATCGCTCAGCGCGCCATCATTATCCGAGGCCTGCACGAGCTGGGTGAGGAAGTCATCACCGGGCCTGGCGCGGCGCTCGCTGATCAGCCCGCGCGAATAGTCGAGCAGCGCCTGGGTTGCCGTATCCACAATCTTCTGGTCGCGCTTGTAGTTTACGCCCAAAGCCAAGCCCATCTGCGTCACCCAATCGGCGATCATGCGCCAATCTTGCTCGCGCGTGCCAAGCAGCAGGCAGATCACGCGGGTAGCGTAGGGCTCGGAGAAATCGCCCATGAATTCGCAACGGCCTTCATCGATGAAGCCGTCGAGCAGTTCATTGGCCAGTGCGTCGAAACGCGGGGTAAGGTTCTTGAGCAGCTTGGGCGTGAAGGCGGCGCTGATAAGCTTGCGCAGGCGCGAATGATCAGCACCCTCCTTGTTGAGCAATATATTATCCCACCAGAGCTTGAAGGCGCCGCCGGCAACACCGTTATGCGTGGGCCAGGCGTAGCTGCCCTGGCGCAGGCGCGGGTCCTTGGCCATGGCGTTGACCTCGGCGTAACGCAGGATCGCCAGCCCGTAGGATGTCCGGGCGTACCAGTTGCGCTCACGCGCATCGCGCACCGCCTGCGAGCGGATGGAAAATGCCGGGTCGGCGACGTTGAGGAAATCGGCTTCCAATGTGACACTCATCTGTCCGTCCTTTCTGCAAGGGCCGGGGCAGCCAAAGCCGCCCCGGAGGAAGGGAAAATATTACGGGATCATTTCCAGGTAGCGGTTGAAGTCCCACTCGGTGACCGTGGAGATGAAACGCTCCCACTCGTCGCGCTTGAGTTCCAAAAAGACGCGCGCCATATCGCCCGGCAGCGCGCTCATGATCACCTCATCCGCCTCCAGCGCGGTCAGGGCGGCGCCGAGATCGGTGGGCAGGCGCTT
Organism: uncultured Pseudomonadota bacterium; assembly: GCA_963794625.1. Classification (GTDB taxonomy): domain Bacteria; phylum Pseudomonadota; class Alphaproteobacteria; order Acetobacterales; family Acetobacteraceae; genus Acidocella. Next base: position 202,692 of record CAWCEU010000008.1, on the reverse strand, counting down.
GACCTGCTTGCCCGCTTCCAGCGCCTCGTAGATGTTGCGCTGCTCGGGCTGGCCGGGATCGCTCTGGTTGGTCAACCCGTCATCGAACGCGCGCAGCAGCGCACCGCCCATCAGATAGGGGTTCACCAGGCTGTCCACGGCGCGGTATTCCACCCGCCCCGGCGCGGAGACGCGGATGCCCACGGTGCGGTTCTGCATGCCCCAATCAGCATAAACCGGCGCCCAATAGCCGAGATCCGACATGCGGCGATAGGAATTCACCGTGGAGGAACCAAGCGCGGTAAGTGCTGGCAGATGCGTGATCATACCGCCGATGCAGTGCAGGCCGGTTTGCGTGGGCATCCATTCGCCGGTGGGGCGCAGGAACTGGTTGGCACCACCCTTGCGGTAGCTGAACATCTCGTCCATGCCCGGCTGTTCGTCCTCGAACGCCAGCCGGTTGAGCCGCTCCTCGCCACCCGACCACAGCGACACGTTGTGATGGCAGCCATTGGCGGAAACGCCCATGAACGGTTTGGTCATGAAGGTGGCGATGAGGTTGAACTCCCGCGCCACCTGGGCGCAGATCTGCCGGTAGGTGATCAGGCGGTCGGCGTTGCGCAGCACGTCGTCATACATGATGTTGAGTTCGAGCTGGCCGGGGGCGTCCTCGTGGTCGCCCTGGATCATGTCCAGCCCCATGGCGCGGGCGTAGTCGTGCACACGCATGATGACCGGGGAAAGCTGCTCGAACTGGTCGATATGGTAGGCGTAGGGCTTGGTGACGCCGCCAGCGGCCTTGCCATCCTCGCCGCGCTTCAGCCACATCATCTCCGGCTCACAGCCCACGCGCAGCTCCATGCCGTGCTTGGCCTTGAATGCTTGGTGAATGCGCCGCAGATTGCCGCGGCAATCGGAGGTCAGGAACGCGCCGGCGTCCACATCTTCCTCGCGGTGGCGGAACAGCGTGCAGAACACGCGGCCCACGCGCTTGTTCCAGGGCAGTTGCACGAAGGTCTCGGGGTCCGGCAGCGCCACCAGCTCGGCGGCATTGGAGGAGTAGCCTATATAGTTGCCGCGACGGTCGGCACAGACATCGGCCACCGCCCCGTACCAGAGCTGCACGCCCTTGTTGGCGATGCTCTCCCAATGCGCGGCGGGCACGGCCTTGCCCATCACGCGCCCGGTGGCGGAGACGAACTGGTAGTACACATGGTCGACGCCCAGCGCCTTGATCTTGGCGGCAACCTGGCGGATTTGCTCGGCGCGCAGCGGATCGGCGACGAAGGCTTCAAGGTCGGATTTGTGGGCGTGGGTAACAGCATCCATTTGCGGAGTTCCTTGGGTGGTCAAGCGGCTTCGAAATAACGGGATTTTTCGGCCACGCTCACGGCGCGGCGCAGGGCCTCCACCTCATGCAGGCGCGACTGCACGAAGCGCGCGATGAACGGTTTGCCGAACAGCTCGCTGGCGGTTTCGCTGGCGGCCAGGGCCTGGGTGGCAGCGAACAGGTCACGCGGCAGAGGGGTGAGACCGGGCAACGCGAACTCGTTGCCCGAGGCGCGCACGGGCGCGGGCGGCTCTATGCGGTTCTCAATGCCCCATAGCCCGGCACCGAGGAAAAAGCCCAGGCCGAGCCAGGGATTCACATCAGCCGCGGGGATGCGAAATTCGAGGCGCGGATTGGCCAGCGGCGCCGTTACCGCGCGGATGGCCGTGGTGTAGCCGCCCAGGCTCCAGGTGGCGGTGCGCGGTGCCCAGTTGCCCGGCGTCATGCGCTTATAGGCGTTCACCGTGTGCGCGGGCAGAGCCAGCGCCTCGGGCAGCAGCTTCAGCACACCGCCGACGAAATGCCGCCCCGCCTCTGTCAGCTCGGCCGGCCCGGCGGCGAAGATGTTCCTGCCCGCCGCATCCAACATCGAAAGCTGGATATGGCCGGAGAGCCCCGGCGCCGCGGCGTCTGACTGCGCCATGAAGCAGGCGCTCATCTGCCGCTGGCGGAAGAAGGCCTTGGTGACGGCCTTGAAGAATACCGCGTCGTCGGCGGCGCGCAGCGGGCTGGTGTGGCGCAGCGTGGCTTCCAGGCAGCCTTTGCCCAGCTCCATGCCCAGCCCGGCGGTGGTCACGTCCGCCGCCCGCAGCGTGCTCTCCAGCTCCGCGATCAGCTTGGCGTTAGCGGCACCGGAGAGCGTGTCCCAGCAACGGTTGTCCACGGCGAAAGGCGTGAGTCCCTCATAGCCTTTCTGGCGCAGGCTGGCGGCGTCCTCCTGGAACACCAGCCACTCGAACTCGAAGGCCGCCTGCATGGAAAAGCCGAGCTTTGCAGCCTTCTCGATCTGCCGGACCAGCACGTTGCGCGTGCTGGTCGCGGCGGAGGGGCCGGTGAAATCAGTGACCACCCAGGCCGCGTTGGGCTCGAATGGATAGGGGCGGTACGAGGCCTCATCCACCGCCACCGCCTCGCTCTCGAACGGGGCTTCGCCGAACACGTTATCGGCGGCGTCCCATTTATGCAGCACGTTGCAGAAGCTGCCGCCGGTACGCAGGTTGGTCTCGAACGTCTCGCGGGAAATGCGGCGCTCGCGCAGGCCGCCATCGATATCCGGCAGCACGGCGTGGAAACAAGCCGCCCCTTGCGGATCCGGGGGCATGCCCCCGGCCGTCAATTCACTCGTCATGAAAAATATCCGTTGGTTAGAGGATCAGGATCAGCTCAGGCGTTTGTGCAGCCTCGCCGCATCGCCGTAGGGCGCGGTGCCGCGCAGATACGGGCGCCCGAGCAGCATATAGAGGAAACCAGCACCGCCGATGATGGCGACCGTGAGCGGCATGGACCAGTTAAGATACCAAGCCTCTGAAGGCGTGCGCGGCCAAGCCATGTTGACGATGGCTGACACGCCGTAGCCGAGCGCCAGAATATTCACCGGCCAGGCCCATGCGCCCAGGCGGAAATGGCCGCCCGGTTGCCAGCCGCGGGCGCGGGCATACAGCGCCGCCACAACCACCATCTGGAAGGACAGGTAGATGCCGATGACCGCGAAGTTGAGCACGGTGGCAAGCGCGTTTTGCAGGAAATAGCCGATGGTAACGATCGCCGCCGGGACCAGCCCGGCCACAAACAGCGAGCCCTCGGGCACATGGGCGCTTTTGGCCATACGCGTGAGGAACGTGCTGCCGAGGATCATCTTGTCACGTGCATAGGCAAAGAGCAGGCGGCTGACGGCGGCCTGCAGGCTGAGCACGCAGGAGATGAACGAGACCATGACGATGACGATGACCGCCTTGGCGCCGACCGGCCCGAAAGCGGTGGACAGCACCTCGCCGATCGGGTCCGCGACCTTACCGGAGATGACGTCAGCCATGTTGGGGATCGACATCATCAGTGCCAGGCAGACGAAGATGGAGGCGCCGACGCCGACATAGATCGTCATGCGCATCGCCTTCGGGATCTCGACGCCCGGGTTCGGCGTTTCCTCCGCTACGTCGCCACAGGCCTCAAAGCCGTAGCAGCAGAACAGCCCGACCAGCGCCGCAGCCAGGAAAGCCGGGAGGTAGGAGCCGCTGCCCTGGATACCAAAGGTGTTGAACACCACGGAGAAAGGCTGCACGCGGTGCAGGGTGAACAGGTCGATCCCCACCACGATGGCGCCAACCAGCTCGCAGATGAAGCCGAACATCGCCACCCGCGCCAGCAGCTTGGTGCCGCGCATGTTGATGACGGTGGACAGCCCGAGCAGCGCCAGCGCCGCAATCGTGGTGAATGCCGGCGTGTCATTCACCCCGAACAGCGTGGCTAGGAACGGCCCCGCCCCAAGCGCGACAGCGGCGATGGTGGTGAACAGCGCCCAACCATAAATCCACCCGGCCATCCAGGCCCAGCGCCGCCCGACGAGACGCCGCGCCCATGGGTACAGCCCGCCGGAAATGGGAAATTGCGACACCACCTCGCCAAAAATCAGCGCCACGAGGAACTGGCCGAGACCGGCAATCACGTAGGACCAGATCATCGGCGGGCCACCGGCCTGCAAGCCGAAAGCGAAGACAGAGTACACGCCGACAACTGGCGAAAGATAGGTAAATCCCAGGGCGAAATTCTGCCACACGGACATGGTGCGGTCGAAATTCGAGCTATACCCAAGCGCTGCCAGTTGCACGTCATCTGAGGCGACGTGTACGGCATCTACGTGATGCTCATGCGGTTCCATTCATAAAACTCCCTCAAACATTAGACACCAAGAATCAGCCACAGCTTGAAGCCATGCGATTCGCGTCTCCCCGCCGTGCCGGCCTTGAGGCTTTCGGTCTTGGCGGGGTCTTCCCTGCCCATCACGAGATGGACACAGAGGCTTCAGCAACCGCCGTGCCAAACATAATGCTTTGAAATTTATATGATTATTTTCGATAAATTGGATCTATTGCAGAATTGCCGCCAGTTTTACCGCAAAAACGCAGCGCTGGAGTCTCGCTGTTTCAGCGAAGGGTACATAAGTCAGCTGGCTGGCCTTCGCTTCTAGCCGCCCCGATCCATCGGCGTTGTTGCCGGTGCTCGACCGGCTGTGCGTTGGCGTGGGCGCATAGAAATCTTCGCCCCAAGCGGCGGCGGGAAGGCGTTCTTTGGAAACAACCCTCCGCCTTCGCCTTATTCTTGCTCCGGAACGCTTTGGTATTCCCTTTTTAGTTCTCCGCGGAAGCACATATAGAAAAATCAGAACCATGATCCGCGGAGACCAAGCATGACTGAACTCAGCCGAATATACGCCGCCAAAAACTTGGGTCTGGAACAAGCCCAGCGGCGGTCAGTTTGCCAATATCAACCGTCCCGTCGCCGGACCGACCCACGACAAGGAGCTTCCGGTTGGCAGGCACCCGTTGCAACTCTATTCGCTCGCCACACCGAACGGCGTGAAGGTCACCATCCTGTTGGAGGAGCTGCTCGCGCTCGGCCATGGCGGGGCGGAATATGATGCCTGGCTGATCAGGATCGGGGAAGGAGATCAGTTCGGCAGCGGTTTCGTCGCGGTCAACCCGAACTCGAAGATCCCGGCACTGCTGGACCGGAGCGGCCCGGAGCCGATCCGGGTGTTCGAATCCGGGTCCATCCTGCTTTACCTCGCGGAAAAATTCGGCGCGTTCCTCCCCACGGCACCCCGCGCCCGCGCCGAATGCCTCTCATGGCTGTTCTGGCAAATGGGCAGCGCACCATATCTTGGCGGCGGCTTCGGGCATTTTTACGCCTACGCGCCAACGAAAATCGAATATGCCATCGACCGCTTCACCATGGAGGTGAAACGCCAGCTTGACGTGCTGGACCGCCGTCTGGCGGAAAGCGGCTACATCGCCGGGGATAATTATACGATCGCGGACATCGCCATTTTCCCGTGGTATGGCGGGCTCGTCAAAGGCTGGCTGTATGGGGGCGCTGAATTCCTGAGCGTGCAGGATTATACGCATGTCCAGCGCTGGGCCGACAAGATTCTCGACCGGCCCGCCGTCAGGCGCGGGCGCATGGTCAACCGCATCTCCGGAGAGCCCGCAAGCCAGTTGCACGAGCGCCACGACGCCAGTGATTTTGACCTGAATACGCAGGACAAGCGCGCGGTCCAGACCTGAACGGCGCTTGGCATCACGGCCAGAACGGCGATGCTTCCCCCGGTGCAAGGCGCAAGGGCAAGGCGCCACGCAGCCAATGTCCCTGCGTCATCCGGAACCGCCAAAGGCTCTTTGCGCCTGGCAGCGGCGTGGCCGCGCCATCCTCCACCAGCCAGGCCATGCCGGTTAATTGCAGCACGTCGCCGGAGCGAAAATCCGGAAACAGCAGCCCAGCGCGCGGGTTCAGCAGGATGTTGCCCAGCGTGTTGAAGAAGAAATTGCCCGCGTAATCTGGAATTGTCAGCACGCCGTCCGGTTCAAGCCGGATGAAGCCGGGCGGGCCGCCGCGGTGCGATACGTCCGGCAACGCATCACCGCCAGCGGAAGACGCCACGAAGAAGGCCGCCGCGCCGGAGATCAACCGCTGAGCCGAAGCGTCCAGCACCGCGAGCGGCTCGCGCTTCACCGGCATTTCGGGCAGCAATGCCAGATAATCCCGCCGTTCAATATATTTTGGGCAATTGCCAAAACTCTCTTCCACCAGGACCGTGAAGCCTGCGGCACTGCGGGCCGACACCCGCCCATTCGCCCGGTTGCGCCTGCGCGTCGGCCATTCGATGCCAAGCATCCCCACAGGCAATCCGGCCTGCAGAGCGCCCGCCAAGGGGTCGCCCGCCACCGGAGAGGCCGCCACAACCAGGGTTTTCGGGTCCGGGCTGGTGACGAAGCCGGGTGAACCGGAGAGCAGCGAGGCCCAGACGTCTCCGCCCTTGTCCTTGTACCCGGCCAGAATGAAGGGGAGTTGTGCAAAAAAGCTCCGGTGCTGGTCCGGCATGGCCTGGCGGATGGCACGCGGCCCGATTTCGGCCATTCTCCCGGCCACGCCGGCGCGCGCCTGCAACGCCCGCTCCCCCTCATGCCAGGGCGTATCCATGCTGGCTTGCTCAACCCGCCGCGGGCATGGGCAGAAAGCCGGGCAGCGCCTCCACACGCCGCAGCCAGGCTTGCACGTTCGGGTAAGGTTCCAGAGCCACACCGCCTTCCGGGGCTTTGGCGACGTAGCTGTACACCGCCACATCGGCGAGATTCGCGGCAAGGCCGGTAAGAAACGGCGTCTCCGCCAATGATTGGTCCAACCGCTGCAGCAGCAGCGCGGCCTCATCCACGGCGCGGGCATGGTCGTGGGGACGGCCAAAGACCTTTACCAGCCGCGCCTTGCATGGCCCGTTGAACACCGGCCCCTGAGCGGCCGAGAGCCAGCGCTGCACCTGCGCGGCCGCCAGCGGATCCTCCGGCAGCCATGTCCGGGCCGGGTCATATTTCAAGGCGAGATACACGATGATGGCGGCGGAATCCGCAATGACCGCCGTGCCATCCCGTAGCACCGGCACGGTGCCGAACAGGTTGAGTTTGCGGAATGCCGGGCTGGTTTGCTCTCCGCCAGCGAGATCGACCGCGTGAAATTCGTAAGGTAGGCCGAGCAGGTTCAGCATCAGCTCCGCACGGTGCGAATGGCCGGACAGCTTGAAGCCGTACAAGGTCAGGTCTGGTTCGGGTGTCATTTTTATCTCCTGGTATCCGGTTGCGGCGGGAATCGGCATGCGCAACATAGGCCGTTGCCGGATTTGCTATAATTGAAAGAAGTTGCCATTCTTTGGTGTCAAAAACGGGATAATCTCATGGACCGGCTGGGCAGTCTGGCTATCTTCGTCGCGGTTGCCGAACAGAGCAGTTTCATCAGCGCCAGCCGGAAACTCGGGCGCTCGCCGACGGCCGTGAGCCGCGCCGTGGCGGCACTGGAGGATGAATGGGGCGTACAGCTATTCACCCGCACGACCCGCGCCAATGCCTTGACCAAGGCCGGGGAAACCTATCTGGAGCAGGCGCGCCGCGTCATCGCGGAATATGACGGGCTGAAAGACGCTGTCTCCATGCAAGGCGAACCCTCCGGGCTCATCACCATCACGGCGCCGGAGATGTTCGGGCGAATGCACGTATTGCCGCTGGCGCAGGATTTCATGGCCGCGAATCCCCGCGTGGAAATCTCGTTGCTCCTGCTGAACCGGATTGTCTCCTTTATCGACGAGGGGGTGGATCTTGGTTTCCGTATCGCACATCTGGCCGATTCCAGTTTGCGAGCCATCCGGCTTGGCGAGGTGCGGCAGGTTGTATGTGCAAGCCCTGATTATCTGGCCAAGGCTGGCGCACCGGCGCATCCGGGTGATCTGGCCGGGCATCGGATCATTATAACAACGGGCACCCGTCCGCTTCCCGCTCGCTGGCGCTTTCGCATTGGGCAGGGTGAGCGAAACGTGCAAGTCAAACCGCAACTCGCGGTGAACTCGGTACAGGCTGCACTTGAAGCGGCGGTGCGAGGCGGCGGAATTGTACGGGCCTTGTCGTATCAAGTGGCGCCGCTGGAGGCCACGGGAGCGCTACGGCGCTTGCTCACCACGCACGAGCTTCCGCCCGTTCCCGTCCAGCTTGTGCATCCTGCCGGACGGCATCTACCGCCGCGCACGCGCTTGTTCATTGACCACACAGCCGCCAAGCTGAGGGGACAACTCCTGGAAACGGGATAATCGGCGAAAATCGGTTTCGAATATTGCCAGTTCCGCTTGCTGCCTAAATGGGAATCGCGGCATTGGCCGTTCGCAATTCGTATAATTGCGGTCTGCTGGGTTTTCATACTGACAGGCTGGCCCGGGCGGGGCTGATTGGCATTGGCTTCACCGATGCGCCGGCCTCCATTGCGCCAACCGGCGGCCATGAGGCGATCTTCGGCACCAATCCGATTGCGATGCCGGTGCCTGATGGAAAGGGTGGAGTTGCGTTTTCCATCGATCAGAGTGCCAGTGCCGTTGCCAAAAGCGAAGCGATGCGATGCGCCACGCGCGTGAGGGCAAGCCTATTCCAGACTGAAAAACGTCTCTCAGCGGTAAAATCTGCGATCGCAAAAAATGTCGTGAATTACGAATACGAGCTGCTTCCCTGAGAATCAGTTTGGAAAAAAGAGGCCTCAGCCTTCTGACGAATGGGCCGCTTTTAGCGAAACTCTTCGCCCGCGCGTCAGCATTACCGCGAATACCCAATGGTTTCATTGCGCCTTGCCTGGCGAAACCAGAATCAAGATCATAAAGATGTTCGAGGCGCTCCGCCGGTCATGAATTCTTGCCCGGCCCGTCGCCGCTGATGTCAATCCGCTGGGCCAGAAAATCCAAGAAGACACGGATCCGGATCGGAAGCAGTCCGCCTTGCCCGAGATAGACGGCATGCAGTTCATCTGTGTCACCTGGATTGAATGTCTCGAGGACAGGCACAAGCCGATTGGCGGCGATGTCGTCCCTGACCATGAAGGAGTCTAATCGTACCAGGCCGACGCCGCTGATGGCCAGGGTCCGCAGGGCGTCACCGTCGCTGACCTGGGCATTGCCGGAGGGCGGGATCGATCTCTCCACGCCCCCGTCGATCAGCGGCCAGCCCTTCGCCGTTCGGGCATAGGTGAAGCTGAGCCGGTTGTGCCGCATCAGCTCATCCGGTGTTTTCGGGACACCGTGCCGCTTGAAATAGCCCGGTGATCCAACGATCAGCATCCGCGCGGCGCCCAGTTTGCGGGCGATGAGCTGGGAGCTTTTGAGCGGTCCGCTACGCAGTGCGACATCCGTCCGCTGTTCGAGCAGGTCGATCACCTGGTCCGTCAGGGATATCTCCAGGGAGAGCTTCGGATAGGCTTCGAGGAAAGCCGGGACGATCGGCAACAGCAATTGCCGCCCGACCGGGACGTTGGCGCTGACCCTGATCTTTCCGCTGGGGGTTTCGGCCTGGGCGACGGATCGCTCCACCTCGTCCATGTCGGCCAGCAGCCGGACGCTTTGGTCGTAGAAAAGCCGGCCCTCCGGCGTGAACTGGAGCCCTCGCGTCGAACGGTTGACCAGCCGGGCGCCGAGCCGGGCTTCCAGGCGCGTGACCAGCTTGCTGATCGCCGAGGGGGTCATGCGCAGCGCCCGGGCCGCGGCGGTAAATCCTCCGAGCTCAAAAACCCGCGCAAAGACCTCCATCTCACCGGAGCGATTTACATCCAATCGGGCCATTATGATTTCAATTCATAAATGATGTTCGATACAGCAGTCTACTATGCAAACGTAGATAGGTCTATCTGTGAGCGGTCAACGAGACGATTTTACCAGGCACAAGCCTTCTGAAGTCTAAAAATCCAGATCAACCAAGGAGATGATCATGACTTTGCCAGTTGTTTTGATTACCGGAGCGCTGACCGGTATCGGCCGCGCCACCGCCGTGGCATTTGCCAAGAAGGGCGCCAAGGTCGTGGTGTCCGGCCGCCATAACGATAAGGGCCAGGCTCTTGTCGCCGAACTGCAAGCGCTGGGCGCCGAAGCGGCGTTTGTTCGCGCAGACGTCCAGAAGGAAGACGATGTCCGCGCCCTTGTCGACGAAACGGTCGCGAAATTCGGCCGCCTCGACGTTGCCGTGAACAATGCCGGCGTCGAAGGCGCGCTGGGCCTCATCCAGGACGCCACCGAGGAAAACTTCAGAGCTGTCCATAACACCAACGTCATCGGCGTGTTTCTCAGCATGAAGCACGAATTGCGCGCGATGGCGGGCCAGGGCAGCGGCAGCATCGTCAACATCACCTCGACCTACGGCCATAAGGCCGCCGCGGGTGCGACGGCCTATGTCAGCAGCAAATTCGCCGTGGAGGGCATGACCAAGTCGGTCGCGCTTGAGCAGGGGAATTCGGGCATTCGCGTGAACGCGGTCGCTCCGGGACCAACGGATACCCCCATGCTCGACCGTTTCACCGGCACCGCGGAAGTTAATGATGCGCTGGTGGCGCAGGTGCCGTTGCGCCGGCGGGGAAAACCCGAGGAACTGGCAAACGCCATCGTGTTCCTTTCTTCTCCGGAGGCCTCGTACATCTCCGGCACCGTGTTCGAGGTCGATGGCGGCATGTCGGCGAACTAATTTGGTCCGGGTGCGGAGGCGTGCTCCGCACCCGATCTCGTCTTAAAATCGCTTCATGGCGAATATCCGGCTTGGCGTGATAGCACATTTTTGAATGAATGATCACGAATAGGGAAAAGGCAACCATGAACAAGCTACAAGGAAAAGTCGCGGTCATCACCGGCGGCACGACAGGAATAGGATTGGCGGCCGCCAAATTATTCGTCAGCGAAGGGGCCTATGTTTTCATCACCGGGCGGCGCGAGAAGGAACTCGGCGAGGCGCTGAAGGCGATCGGTGACAACGTTACCGGCGTGCGCGGAGACATCGCCAATCTGGCCGACCTCGATAGGCTTTATGAGACTGTCGCGGCCAAGGGGCGCATCGACATTCTTTTCGCCAATGCCGGCATCGGCGAGTTTAGTCTGCTGGGAAATATAACCGAAGAGCACTTCGACAAGATATTCGGCATCAATGTGAAGGGCACACTCTTCACGGTGCAAAAAGCCTTGCCGCTGTTGAATGATGGCGCCTCGATTATCCTCACGGGCTCCGTCGCGGGGGCTAAAGGCACCCCGGCCTTCGGTGTCTACGGCGCAAGCAAGGCGGCCATCCGCAATTTCGTGCGAGGCTGGACCTTGGAGCTGAAGGACCGCCGCATTCGCTCGAATGTTCTCAGCCCCGGCCCGACCGACACACCGATCTTGGAGGGTCAGCCAGCGGATATCATCACGAAAATGATCGCCAGTATTCCCATGGGGCGTATTGGTGAGGCGGACGAGATTGCTAAGGCAGCGTTGTTTCTTGCCTCCGACGATTCCAGTTTCGTCACTGGTATCGAACTCTTTGTCGATGGCGGCAGGGCGCAGATTTGATCAACGGCGCGAGTCACGACACCGGCGGCGCGGGAGGAAAAGGTGGATAACATTGAGATCGAGGAACTGTTTGCTGGGCTCGGCGCTGTGACGATCAAGCGGTTGTTTGGCGGCAAAGCAGTCTATTTCAATGGACTTATCGTCGGCATCGTCCGACGCGATGGGGAACTGCTGCTGAAGGCCGACGCCGAGACCGCAGCAAGGTTTGAGGCTGCGGGCGGGGCGCAATGGGCGCATGTTGACAAGCGCGGGAAGACCGCCTTGATGCCCTATTGGACCATCCCGGCGGAGGCCTTTGACAATCCGGAGAGCATGGCTGTTTGGGCCAAGCTCGCGGCGGATGCCGCCAAGAGGGCGGACCGTCACGGATGAAGAGCGGCACTGCTGATCCTATGGAGCTGAGCTTCCCCGGCGGCATCACCGTGCGCATTGCTGGCAAGATTGATGCGGTGACATTACAACACTCGAAAAGCTCTAAGTGATTGTTTTAAAAAAAACCATTGAATAAACTAATAAAAAATTTTTGGGTGCCGCCTTTTTTACAAAAAAGGCGGCGTCTTCGCAGCTTTTTGAAAAAAGCTGCACCAAAAACTTCTGTTAATTTCGGCAAAATTTGCGAACAGGCTTTTAAAACAGTCTCTAACTAAGCGTTCTGAATTCAAACTATTTTGCACGGTCGGCTTCTATCTGGATGCGGTTCAAATAGTCAATTTTTCCCCGCCGCGTCATTAAATTAAGGCAAATAGATACTCAAAAAAACTCCGATAATTTCTTGATATTTTAACTTTAATTACAAAGCAAAGTTAACGTGCAAAAACCGCCCCTCAGTGCCATAAGGCAGCCGCGCACTTCCAAGGTAAGTGCCAATTTGCCTTAATTTTCCGGAGTATTTGTGATGAAAGAGACTGATCACAGCGGAAACCATGAACCCATTTGGCCTTCACCACAGCCCACCATTCCCGCACAATTCCGTCCATCCTCTCAGCTTGCTTGGCGTATGCCCATCGTCATCGCCACTCTAGTTCAAGCAGCGTCACTGGATACGCCCCCGCCCTTCCGGGCACCCAAACCCATGAGTTAGGAACGGCATTCCGTTTAACGATCACTTCCTTCTGAACCCGTGTTGCGAGCGAATGCGCATACAACAATTACGGCGCATTCGCTCTCAGCTGGAGTAAGTCCAGTGGCGGCTGCGTTTGGACAAGACCAGGACCTGGTGTCCCGCGCCGGCCTGCACTGGTCACCGCACTGAAAGCCTAGCCGCCGATTGGAAGACGCCTATAGAGGCAATGATCCACGAGCAAGGTCTCGATCCGGCCAATCCCGGCTATCTTGCGGATCGTGCCATCCAGGATGCGGCCCAATTCGTCCGTATCTTGCACAACCAGCTCGGCCATAATGTCGAACCCGCCGGTGCAAATGGCGACATAGGCGACGGAGGGCACCGCCGCCAGATGATCCGCGACTGCCTCGTAAGATTGGCGGCCATCAATGCCGATGCAGAGCCACGCCGTGAGCGCATAGCCGAGCGTGCGGGGATTGACGAGCGCCAGCACCTGCATTGCGCCGGTTTCCATCAGCCGTGCATAACGTTTGCGCACCTGGGCCTCCGAAACATCGCAGCGCCGGGCCAGTTCTACGAAAGCCATGCGGCCATCTTCGCCCAACAGCTCGATCAGTTGCCGGTCCAGCACGTCCAGCGTCAGGGCGGGGCGCAGGCCGGGCTGGCCGGGCTTGGCCCGCGCCCTATCCCACACGGGCTGCTGGTAATGCAGCCTGAGATAGGGGAATAAGGCCGCTTCGCGCACACCTTCCAGGGCGCGCACCTCATCGTCCAGTAACTGGCCGAGCGTCTCCAAGTCCGGGCAGACCAATTCCACCAATACGTCGTAGGCGCCAAGGCCGGTGACAGCGTAATCAACCGCCGTAAGGGCAAAGAGCCGGGCCGCCACATCGCGCCGCCTGACGCCTGGCGCCAGCTTCAACCCCACCAGTGCCAGGCTGCGATAGCCCAGCAGCGCCGGATCCGCGACGATGCTAATATCGATGACATTGCCGGCCTTCAGTTCCGCGACACGCCGCCTGACATAAGCCGGCGTGCTGCCCAGGGCGGCGGCGGCGTCGACAAAGCTCATCCGCCCATCGGCCTGCAACAGCCGAATCAAGGCAGCGTCCTGCGCCTCCAGCCCCGGCGCCGCGCCGGATTGCAGCCATATCGCCTCCGTCATCGCTCTCCTCAGGCTTTGCTCTTCGACATATGGCTTAAATCAATCTTCGTCACATCGCTATGCGCGGCGACATTGATTCGCCGCTGCATCGAGGCCGATTGGCCGATGCCCCACACCACCGCGGAACGCAGCCCCAGCAGCGCCTTCGGCCATTTCGTACCCATGCGGCCATAAAGGCGGGAGAATTTCTGCGTGGCGTCCACCACCGGGCGCTGCTTCGCCTCCCAAGCCGCCAGGGCCTGCGGTACATCCGCCTCAGCGCTCACGATCTGCGCCAGCACATAGCCGGACTGCATGGACACGCCGGCCCCCTGGCCGAGATTGGGGGACATGGCATGCGCAGCATCGCCCAGGATGGCGACGCGGCCGGAATGCCATTTATGGCAGGTTATATCCACGAAGGGAGCCCAGCGCCCGTTCGGCTCCAGCCGGTCGATATAGCTCTTCAAGGCTGGGAAGTCGCGGCCCCAGCTCTCCTTGTCCGGCGGGGAGACAATGCCGTGCTTATCCAGGGACGGGCAGCAGAGATAAAGATACACATTCTCCTGCGAAGCCGGCACCACGCCGATTCGGCGCCCGCCATTCCAATATTCCAGCGACTTGCCCTGCGCATCCTGCGACTTGCGCGCCACCAGATAGCGTCCGCAGCCATCTTTCAGGTCACGAATCTTTTTGGTCAGGCCAAGGCTCTCGCGCACGGCGGAATTCACTCCGTCGGCACCGATCACAAGATCGGCCTCGGCGCTGGTGCCATCGGCAAATTCCAGCACGCCCTCCGCCCTGGCGCCGGTGACGCGGGAATTCAGCACGACCTCAACCCCCGCCTTGTGCGCGCCATCCGCCAAAGCGCGGTGCAGGCGGCGGCGCAGCACGGTGAAAAGCCGGCTGCCCTGCATCATCCAGCCGGATTGCAGCAGGCGCTCGCGCTCATCGCGGATTTCCCAATATTCGTTGCGCTCGCCACCTTCGATGGCATCATCGTAAACGCCCAGAGCTTCCAGCACGCGCAGCGCATTTTCCCACACGAAGATGCCGGCGCCAATTTCGCGCAGCTCATCCCCACGCTCATGCACCCTCACGGACCAGCCTTGCTGCGCCAAAGAGAGGGCTGTGGCGAGGCCGGCAAGGCCGGCACCAGCGATTTCGGCATGGCGAGACATAAGTGGCTCCTTTACTATGAATGAATAAAACGCCTGATTACGGCGACAATCTATTATAATTCGCACTATAAAGTTAAATCAATATATTTTTTCGCATATAAATAACAATTTTATAAATTATATCGCACAAACGCCGTGCCGCGCGGCCAAATTGGTCCGGCTTTTGCGCCGCCATGGCGGATGCTATGGATTATGGAAACGCAGCCAGCCTTGCGGTTGACTGCATTGTCCACAAGAAGAAGTAGAGTTGCTTGGAGCCCAAAACCGCCAAACCTCATCGCCTGCTCGCTCGCGGCGGTACCCTGGATGCTATTGACCATGAGGTGATCTCGCATCTGCAGGAGGATGGACGGCGTTCTCTCGTCGTCATCGCACAAGCGCTGGGCTTGACGGAACGCGTGGTGCGCCAGCGCGTGCATCATCTGCTGGAAACCGGCATCGTGCAGATCGTGGCGCTGACCAGCCCGAAGGCGATGGGCTATAACGCCGCCGCGCTGCTGGGGCTGGAGACGGACCCGGCCGTACCCGCCTCTCAGATCGCCGCCGCGTTGGCGGAGCTGGAGGAGATCGATTACGTCGTCAACACCACAGGACGCTTCCGGCTGTTCGCGGAGATCATCACCACCGACCGCAAGCGGTTGCTGCATGTGATTGAACACGACCTCGCCGCCCTGCGCGGCATCATGCGCGTTGAAATTTTTCCTTATTACAGTGTATATTTTCAGAAGGTGAAATTTTTTGCCCCGCATGACACGCCCATCCAGGGCGGGGTACGGGACGAGTTGCTGGATTCCGTGGATGCCAGCATCGCGGAAGTGCTTTCGGAAAATGCACGCCAGCCCTTGCGGCTCGTCTCCGAGAAGCTCGGCATTTCCGAAACGCAGATCCGCACGCGCCTGACCGCGATGCAGCAGGAAGGGCGGCTCAACATCACCGCCATCATCAATCCGCTGAATCTGGAAGGCTACACCATGGCCTGGGTGGCGGTGCGGGTGGCGCAGGGCAGTTCCATCGCCGCGGTGGCGGACATTCTCACCCGCGAACCGCAAGTCACCTATGTCGCGATCTGCGGCGGGCGGTTCGACATCTTCGCCGAACTGGCCTGCCCGCCCTCAATGCCGCTACTAAAGGCCGTGGATGAAAGCATCCGCACACTTTCAGGCGTGGAGCGGGTGGAAAGCTTCGTTTATCTCGACCTGCATTACAAACGCATCTCGCCGACGCGCGGCCGCCCGCAGGGGATCTAGCGGGCGGCCGGCTTGGGTCAGCCGTAATTCATCCAGACCGTCTTGGTCTGGAGATATTTCTCCAGACCCTCGGCGCCATTGTCCCGCCCATGGCCGGACCATTTATAGCCACCCCAGGGGGCCGAGGCGTCGAACATGCCGTAGGTGTTCACCCAGATCGTGCCTGCCTCCAGTGAAGCCGCCATCCGGTGCGCCTTGCCGAAATCGCGCGTCCATACGCCCGCCGCGAGACCATAATGGCCGCGATTGGCGCGGGGGAGCAGGTCTTCCATCTCATCGAAAGGCTGCACCACCAGCACGGGGCCGAAGATTTCCTCACGCGTGGCGGAGGCCTCGTCGTCCAGCTTCAGCACCACGGTGGGCGGCAGGAAA
The DNA here is from genome assembly GCA_963794625.1 of uncultured Pseudomonadota bacterium. Taxonomy (GTDB): domain Bacteria; phylum Pseudomonadota; class Alphaproteobacteria; order Acetobacterales; family Acetobacteraceae; genus Acidocella. Next base: position 186,280 of record CAWCEU010000008.1, on the reverse strand, counting down.
AAGCCGCCGGAAAGTGCCCCGCCCGGCAACGCACCCGCAAAGGCCACCTCCCCGCCGGAAGCGGCAATGCCGTCGATATAGCCAGAAACTTTCGCCTTCTGCTGCGCGGAGATCAGCGGCCCCATGGTGGAGGACGCATCCAGCCCATGCCCGGCCACCTGCTTCTTGCTGGCTTCCACAAGCAAGGAGACAACTTTGTCATAGGCCGGGCGCTGCACCATCAGCCGCGAGCCCGCGGCGCAAACCTGGCCGGAATAGAAGAAGGCCGCAATGGCCGCCGTTGCGGCGGCGGCTTCCAAATCGGCATCAGCGAAGATGATGTTGGGATTCTTGCCGCCCAGTTCCAGCGAGACATGTTTCAGCGTCTGTGCCGCCACGGCGGAGATATGCTTGCCCGTGACTTCCGAGCCAGTGAAGGAAATCTTCTTAACGCCTGGATGCTCGACAAGCGCCTGCCCCGTGGTTTTGCCATAGCCGGAGACGACATTAATCACGCCATCCGGCAGCCCGGCCTGTTTGGCAAGGCGGCCGAGCAGCACGCCGGTCAGCGGCGTCTGCTCCGCCGGCTTCAGCACCACGGTGCAGCCCGCCGCCAGCGCCGGGGCCAGCTTGAAGCAGGCCTGGCAGAAGGGGAAATTCCACGGCACGATGGCCGCCACCACGCCCAGCGGCTCGCGGCGCGTCGTTATATCCATGCCCGAAGCCAGGTTGGGCATATTGGCGCCGGTCAGCTTGGTGGGCCAACCCGCATAGTAGCGGAAGGCGGAGATGCCCAATGCCACGTCCACAGCACGGATATGCCCGGCGGGCTTGCCGGTATCGAGAGCTTCGAGTTCTGTGAACAGCTCGGCATTATCTTCCAGCAGATCTGCGAAATCGCGCAGCTTAGCCTCACGCGCCGCCGCCGGCAGGCTGCCCCAAGGGCCGCTTAGCGCTGCCTCGGCGGCATTCACCGCGCGGTCCACGTCCGCTGCGCTTGCATGGGGCGCGGTGGCCAGAAGCAATCCGGTGGCGGGGTCCAGCACGTCGAACCGCGCGCCATCCACCGCCTCGCGTTCCGCACCGCCGATGATCAGTGTCAAAGGCGTAGCGAGGAATTCGCGCGCGGGCGTACTCACGGCCGGCAGCATCGTTTCATTCATGTCCAAGGCACAAACTCCTAGAGCATTTCGCTCATCTGGGTGGTGTAGATGGTGCAGCCGCCGGTGGCGAAGTTCACCACATCAGCCACCGCTTTCTGGCCTTCCGGCGAGGCGAGAGAGGCATGCAGCGAGGCCTCGTCCGCATAGCTCAACAGGGCGATGAGGTAAGGCGCGTCGCCCGCGCTGGCCGCCACTCCCCCCTGGCTCACTTCGAACCCTTTCAGCCCGGGCATCGCCCGGGCCAGAGGAATATGCACATCGCGGTAATGTGCATCGAACGCGGCGGGGTTGGCGGGCGTGCCGTAGATCACCGTCAGCCGGATCATTTCACCGCTCCCGTATAACCGCCGCGCCCAGCCTGCATCACCAGCAGCTTCGTCACGACCCAGTACACCACCCCGCCCATAATCACCGTCGGCAGCGAGGCAGAGGTGTACTGGTAGGGCGCGTGGGAGGTGTAGGAGACAGGATTTAACAGATACACATAGGTGCAGAACCCCGCCACCATGCCTGCCAACGCCGCGGGATTCACGCCGAACCAATAGCGGTAGGGCCCGGTGCCGGAGCGATCGAAAATGCCGCGGATACTGACCTGGCCTTTGCGGATGAAGAAATAATCGGTGATCTGAATACCGCAGAGCGGCGCAAAGCTGACACCGATAAAGGCGACGAAGGTGCCGAAATTATTGAAGAACAGATCCGGCATCGCCACACCGACGATGGCAACCGGCGCGATGGTGAGCAGCAGAAGTACCGGCCAGGGCAATTTGGCGAAGGGTTTGTAATGCCGCAGCCCGATGGCCGAACAATAGGTGCCCGTTACCGACGTGCCGAGATTGGCCGCGGTCACGAACAGAAGCCCGATCACCGCATAGGTCTGGCCACCAATGCTGCGCAGCCAGCTTGCCGGGTCCGCAGTCTGCAGCACCAAAATCCCGGCGATGCCGATGAGGCAGAGCAACGCCACCGCGCCGCCCAGCCCCAGCATGGAGGGTATGGCCGCCTTTCTGCCAGAGGGCGCCATGCGCACCATCGCCCCGATATATGGCCACCAGGAGAACGCGGTGGAAATGCCGATCTCGGCACCCGTGGTCATGTTCCAGAGATGCGAGGGCGCGGCATAGGCCGGCGTGGCGTGCAGAAGGTCGTGCCAGCGATGACTGACGATGAGCCACAGCATCCAGCAGCCCACCAGCACATGCGCGACGAGGATTTTTGAGATACGATCCACGCCCGAGGTGCCGCGCAGAAGGATCAGAAAGATCAAGGCGCAGGCCAGCAAGGTGGCCGATGGCACGACAACAGCCGCCTGCCCCGCGCCGATGACACCCAACGCCACCAGAAACTGCGCGGCGGATTTGCCAAAGAAGATCACGAGCAGCGAATTCCACCCCAGGATGGACATGAATTGCAGAGCGGCCGGCAGAACCCAGCCACGCGTGCCGAATTGCGGCTTGCTTCCGGCGATGGAATTGATCCCGAAGCGGATACAGACCGGCACCGCCGCCAGCACCACCAGAAACACACCAAACAGCGTGCCCGCCGCCATCGCCGCGAAACCCTGCCGGAAATTCAGATAATAACCGACATATTCACCGATGATATAGCACCAGGTAGCGGCCCCCGCCGTCGTGAGGGAGATGAAGAGCTGCCAGCTCGACCATGTCCGCTCGCCTTTGGTCAGCGGCCATGCATCCCGGTCGGCGCCGCCAAGGCTGACATCCGCCGCCAAAATCTGCTCTACCGCGCCGCTCACATCCACCCCCAGACGAGCAGGCAAACAGGCAGAATCACGCCCAAAAATACCAGCCAAGCCCAGCTCTGCGCGTCGAACGCGCTGCCCTGGCCTTCCTGCGACTCCACGGCGCAAAGGCGCCGCTCCAACTCAGTCTCTCGCTCCATGTTACTCTCCCATTTATTGAGGCGGCCGACGGCTCGCGGTTTCCCTTGGAGGCCGTTCCTGAATGGCCTCTTAGTTCTTCGGCTTTTTTTTAAGCCGTTTCGTTGAGCACGGTTTTGCCCCGCACCATGACATACTCGGTCTTCAAATGCCGCAGCCGGTCCACCTCAACCTTCGTGGGGTCCGCCTCCAGCGCGATGATATCGGCATATTTGCCCGGCGCCAGGCTGCCCTTCACATCATCCTCGCCCATCGTTGCCGCCGCATCGAATGTATGCAGCCGCAAAGCCTGTTCCACGCTCAGTGCCTCGTGCGGGTCGATGAAGCCGCCCGAATAAGTTTCGCGCTTCACGCAGCACCAGACGGAGAACATCGGGTTCGTCGCCTCGCGCTCCGAGCCAATCCACACATCGGAGCTACCGGAAAGCCGCCAGCCTTCCTCGATCAGGCTACGGAACGGGAAACGCCCCTGCGCGCCAAACGGGCCAATATAATCCGGAAAATATTCGCCGAAAGTGTAGATGAACACGGGCTGCGGCACCGGAATGATGCCGGCTTTCGCCCAAAGGTCACGCGTGCGCCGGCGAGGCAGGAAATTGCCCGCATGCTCGATGCGCATGCGCGTACGGCCCTGCGAGGTACCGCCTTGATCGATGACGAGCTGGCTAAGCCATTCCTGCGCGCGGTCGCCATTCGCGTGCACCGCCAGTTGCAGCCCGGCCGCCTGCGTCAATTCATAGGCGCGGCGGAAGAAATATTTGGAGAAAGCGATATCGCCGCAGCGGTCGCCAGCACCAATATAGGGACAGGTGATGGCGGCACTTTTCGCGGAAAATCCGCCATCTGAAAAGATCTTCAGCCCCTGTATGCGAATGGCGGAATCATGGCTGTTCAGCGTGAAATGAGATTTCCAGTCGCACGCATCCTCAAGCGGCATCGTGCCCGGAGACCAGAGATAGATGCGCATGGAAACGGGCAATTCGCCGTCCATCTCCATCTCGTCCATGCAGCCGATACCTTCGATGGTTTCGGAGATCTCGCCAATGGTCGTCACGCCATAGCGCGTGAAGTTCCGCGCCAATCCTTCCCGCAGTGCCGCCTTCAGCCGGGCCTTGTCGAAGCTGGGAAAAGGCAGCAGCGTGTCCATCTCCTTCACCACACCTGTCGGCTCGCCATTTTCCTCGCGCACCACGTCCGGCAGGCCGGTTACCGAATAATCCGGCGAGACATAGTTGCGGTCGATGCCGGCGATTTCCAAAGCCTTTGAGTTCAGCACGGTAATATGGCCGCCGGCCCGCAGCGCGATGGGCGCATCCCTGCTCACGCTGTCCAGCTCCGCCTTGGTGGGCAGGCGGCCATCCTTCAGCTTGCGGTCCAGGAAGAGATTGCCCTGGCCGATCAGCCAGCCCTCCTCCGGCGATGCGGAGGACAAAGCATCCAGAATATCGCTGATGGACCCGCATTCCGGCGCGCGGCAATCCACCGTGCCATAGGCGGCACGGCAGGCGACCTCGGCATGGGCATGTACATCCACGAAGCCCGGCAGAAGCGTGCGGTGACCGAGATCCGTGACTTCGATGCCGGTTTCTCGAACCTCCGCCACCTCGTTCGGGCGCACCAGGCGCATAATGCGGTCGCCTTGCACCACCACGCCGGCGAAATCCGCCCGCGTGTCCGGGTGCATCGTCATCACTTTCGCCGCCAGAAGCAGGCGCGGCTGTTCTTCTCTCATGCTGCCACCGCTTTCGTACCGGCGGTTACATGCGGAATTACTTCCTTGCCGATCAAATCTATGGATTTCATGATTTCTTCATGCGCCACGCCATCCACACGCAGCAGCACTTCATCCACCCCCCGCGCCTTCAAATCCCCGATGCGGGCAATGAAATCCGCCGGCGTGCCGACCATCACGGAAGGTGTCTGCGTCAACAGATAATCCATGTCGTTCTCATGGTCGAGCAACCGCTGCATCTTCGCATCCAAATACTGGTAGGACTGCCGTTTGCCGAGCGGGATGTAGAGATCAAGAATGAATTTGAAATAACCTAGAACAACGTCTTTCGCGATGCGTACGGCCTCTTCCTGCGTCGGCGCGCAAAAAGCGGTGGCGACATAAAGCCCCAGAAATTCATTGCGAACCCGGCCCATGCAACCACCCTCGGCCAGGCCTTTTCGATAAGCGTCAATACATTCCTGAAGATAGTCGAAGCCGAAATAATTCTCGAAAGTCAGCACGCCGATGCCGCGCTGCCCAGCCAGGTAATGCGATTCCACACCTGAAGCTGCAACGGAAATTGGCGGATGCGGCCTCTGCAAAGGTTGCGGCACAATCTCCACCGGCGGTATCTTCCAAACTGGCCCATCATGGCTGACGGTTTCGTCCGCCATCGCTTTGACAAGAAGTTCCATAAAATCTTCCCACTGCGCCCGCGTCTCCGAAGGGTCGACCCCAAACGCGCCCAGCGTGGTAAGATTATTGGAACGCGCGGTTGCGATCTCCGCCCGCCCGCCGGAGACGATATCCAAAGTCGCCAGCCGTTCTGCGACAAGAATCGGATGGTTCCATTTCAGCATCACCGCGCACATGATACGCAATTTAATGTTTTTAGTATGCCGCGCGATGGCGGCATACAGCACCTCCGGCGCCGACACGGTAAAGCGCGGCGGCGAGAAATGCTGCTCGGACGTGCCCCAGCAGGAGAAGCCCAGACGATCCGCCAGCGTCACTTCAGCAATCATTTCCTCATAACGCTGCGCAACATTTTGTCCTGGACGGATTTCGCCTTCCTGCAACAACCCAATTTTCATCTAAGCCCCCTAGCCTGTAATTTTTCGCCGAAAAATAATCGTTATTCGTAAGTTTTCACTATAAATTACCCTTGGTCAAATAAATTTTCTTGCAAGAAACACTTTTTGATGACAATTTTCCCGGAATGACTGAAACTGTCCATGATTTTCAAGGTTTTATCCCAGTCGCGGTGATCACCGGCTATCTCGGCGCGGGAAAAACCACCCTGCTCAATAGGCTGCTTACGGCGCGGCATGGGCAACGCTTGGCGGTGATCGTGAATGAATTCGGCGCCGCCGGCATCGATGGCGGGCTGGTGCTGGCACCGGAGGAGCAGATTCTCGAACTCAGCAATGGCTGTTTATGCTGCAGCGTGAGAACCGACCTACTGGATACGCTGGAAACACTGCTGAAGCGCAAGGACAGGCTGGACGGCATTGTTATCGAAACTTCGGGCCTCGCCGCACCCGCGCCAGTGGCTCAGGTTTTCATGCTGGATGACGATATCAACGACGCACTGAAGTTGCAGGGCATTGTCACTGTTGTGGACGCGCTGCACCATGCGCAGAATCTGCTGGCCGGGCCGGAAGCGGCGGAACAGATTGCCTGTGCGGATACGATTCTGCTGAACAAGGCTGATTTGACCACGGCCACCCAACTGACCGCACTGCGGGCCGAACTTGAAGCCGCTGCGCCCGGTGCTGAGATTTACAAGACCGCGCATTGCGACATGCCTCTGGAGCTGCTGTTCCGCTCCGGACCGGCCCTACCCCGCCGCCGCTTTGCCGCCGCCGGCGCACCCCACGCGGCACCGGTGCAGGCCGTCTCACTGGAAAGCCATAAGATGCTCTCATCCGCCGCTTTTATGGGATGGGTACGGGCTGTCATCCAACGGGAAGGCAACAGATTGCTGCGGGCGAAGGGCATCGTCGCCTTTACGGGTAAGTCCCGCCGCTTTGTGTTTCATGGCGTCCATGGCGTGTTTGATGGCGATGTGGATCGGCCTTGGGGCGCTAACGAGCCGCGTGAAAGCCGGATGGTATTCATTGGGCGGGATATTGATGCCGTAAGACTGCATCGAGAATTTTCAGAGCTTCCGGAATAGGAACTTCTTGCTTAACAGAGTGACAGCAATAATGGGCATGAAACAACCGTCGAGGGTGCGAGCGCCCTACGCCTGCTCCCGGCCTGACCTTTTGCGTAAGCGGAATGGCCGGTAATCAGCGCAGCGCTCCAGGAGCGGGCTGGCAGAAATCCTCCCTAGTCGCAGTTCTGCGTTGAATGGCCCAATAGCAGAAGCGGGCTGACTTCTGCCAGTCTGGTTTGAAGCGGGAAATGAGCGAAGCTACCATTGGCGGTCGGTGGTAGTGGCAAGCCCCCGATGACTGGTCCACTTCATGTGTAGTTAGACCGGTGGTTTTGGAGGATGGCTGATTTGAACGAGGCTGCGGCCAGAGCGCGAACCGACCGCTCCACGGCCCAACTCGCCCGTTTCCGGAAGCGCAGGCGGCGCGCGTGCTATGTTCGGTCTCTGGCGCAATAGTCGTCGTTCAATGCGCCGTCGCATAATGACTGGGTTGTCCCCGACCTGGCCTTTTCCACGACTTGCAGGAAGGCCCGCTCTCTGGGTTGAGATTCGGAGCCAGTTATGACGGACATGGGCGCAGAGCTGCTACAAGGCCTCCGACGAATGACCGGTTTTGAGATTCCTCGTATCAGCCCTCTATGCCCGGGTAAGGCCGTATTCCGGAGGGGCCTTTTTGGAGCGTCAAATCGTGGCAGGCAGACTTTCGTTATAGAGGCGACAGACAGCCGGCCGTTCCCTAAGCAGGTGGACGGGGCATCAGCTATCTGAAATCCCCGCCGCTGCCGGCATTTGAACATGAAAGCGCAGGAGACGGCGCCTCTTTTAAGGCGTTGCGCGTCTCAGGCCACGCGATGCACCCAGCCATACGGATCGTTGCTCTGGCCACGCTGGATTTGCACCAGGGACTCCTTGAGCGTTTTCGTAATGGTCCCGGCATGCGCGCCATCGCCGATGAGCACCTCGCCACCGGCGAACTTGATTTTGCCGATCGGTGTGACCACGGCGGCGGTGCCGCAGGCAAAGGCCTCGCGCAGCCGGCCATTCGCGGCATCCTCCCGCCATTGCTGGAAGGCATAGCGCTCCTCGCGCACGGTCATGCCGGCGGCACGGGCCAGGGTGATGATGGACTCGCGGGTGATGCCGGGCAGGATGGTGCCGCCCAGCGGCGGGGTCAGAAGCGAGCCGTCATCGAACACGAAGAACATGTTCATGCCACCCATCTCCTCAAGCCAGCGATGCTCGGCCGCGTCCAGGAACGCCACCTGGTCGCATTCATGCGCGCTGGCCTCGCTCTGGGCCAGCAGGCTCGCGGCGTAATTGCCGCCGCATTTCGCCGCCCCGGTCCCGCCGGCGGCGGCGCGGCTGTAACGCTCGCTCACCCAGACGGAAACCGCCTCGGCCCCGCCCTTGAAATACCCGCCGACCGGGCAGGCGATGACGGCATATATAAAGGTCTTCGCCGGCCGCACGCCCAGAAACGCCTCATTGGCGAACATGAACGGGCGCAGATACAGGCTTTTGCCTGGGTCGGTGGGCACCCATTCCCGGTCCGCGCGGATCAGCTGTTCCAGGGATTGCACAAACAGTTCCGGCGGCAGCGGCGGCATGGCCATGCGGTCGGCTGATTCCTGAAAGCGCTTGGCATTGGCCATGGGGCGGAACATCGCGATCTCGCCGGAGGGGAGGCGATAAGCTTTCAACCCCTCAAAAATTTCCTGCGCATAATGCAGCACCGCCGCGGCCGGATGCAGGTTGATCGTCTCACGAGGCTGGATTCTGGCGTCGTGCCAGCCGATGCCCTGGGTGTACTCAATCACCGCCATATGGTCGGTGAAGATTGTCCCGAAGCCGGGATTTTCCAGCAAAGAGGCGCGCTGCGCGGCCGGCAGGGCAGCGGCGTTTGGAATATGTGCAAAATTTATACCAGAATCCACGATAAAATCTTTCAGCATTTGCTAACTGCAAGCAAGTTTGTAACAAAGCTTTCTTCCCGTGAAGACGGGGGCCGTCATGGCTGCCTTGTGGAGAAGAGGGACCTGGCGGCGCTGTCTCATATCATCGAAGATGCCCGTCTCCGGATTGATCTCGTAGAGATTGTCTATGACATGCTCAAGATGAACTTCAATCTTCAATCCATCTGATCGATGCATAAAATCAGCCGTGAGCGCCGTTCGGCGGGGAGATGCGCGATTGGTGGCGAGCGATGCAAAACACGCGCCCCCTCGCCGGGAACGCGGGCGCCGGTACCCAGCAAAGCAGCACCGGCAAAATGGCGGCCATGGCCCGCAACGCATTATACAAAGCCATACCAAGATACAAAGCCATACCAAGCCTTCCCTGTTCCTAAGTTTCGCGCCGAAACAGTTGTATGATATACTATTTCGGCCCCGTTGACCGGGTTTTTGCTATGTTATATCATTTATGCCATCGAGAGGTTTTACGTCATTGGAGGATGGTATGAAGTCAGGCAGAAAGCGCGGCGCCATGCAGGACAGCGCGGCGCACATCAAGAACATGGCTGGCGGTCTGCTGCTGGCGGCTGGCCTTGCGGCGGTTGGCTGCGGCCCTGCCCTGGCGGCCCAGCCTGGCGTCATCAATGCCGTTGGCGTGGAAAATGAGTACGCCGATGTTATTTCGCAAATTGGCGGAAAATATGTAGCCGTCAGCACGATTGAATCAGACCCCAATACGGACCCTCACACTTTCGAGGTGAGCCCGAAAGTGGCGCAGCAGATCGCGGCGGCGGATCTGGTCGTCGAGAACGGCATTGGTTATGACGATTGGGCGGATAAGATCATCGCGGCGGCGCCGAATGCGAATCGCACGGTCATCAACGTGCAGCATCTGCTGGGCCTGCCGGATAGCACGCCCAACCCGCATCTGTGGTACGACCCGAAGACCATGCCGGCGGTCGCCAAGGCGGTCGCCGACGCGCTGTCCAAAGAGATGCCGGATCAGGCGGATTTTTTCCAGCAGAATGCGACGCATTTCACCGCCTCGCTGAAGCCGTGGTTTGAGGCGATCGCCGCCTTCAAGGCCGACTTCCCCAACACGCCGGTGGCGGTGACCGAGCCTGTCGGCGATTACATGCTCCAGGCCGTCGGCACCAATATCATGACGCCTTTCAGCTTGCAGGCTGCGATCATGAACGGCACCGACCCTTCGCCGCAGGACGTGACGTTGCAGAACGCCCTGTTCACCGGCCACAAGGTTAAAGTGTTCGTGTACAACCAGCAGGTGACTGATCCGCTGACGCAATCCTTCCTGGCTTTGGCCAAGAAGAACGGCATTCCTATCGTCGGCGTGTACGAGACCATGCCGGCACCCGGCTATAATTATCAGTCCTGGATGCTGGCCGAAGTTGTTGCCCTGCGCAAAGCCGTGACCGATAAGGTTTCCACCGAATCACTAATGGATAGCCACTAAGATGTTGCAGCCGAATGAAGCGCTCGCGGTTGAGGGCGTGAGCGTTTCATTTTCTGGCCGCAAGGTTCTCGATGAAGTCAGCTTCGGCTTGGCGCAAGGGGAATTCTGCGGCCTGATCGGCTCTAATGGTTCGGGCAAGACCACGCTGCTGCGTACAATCCTGGGCCTGCAAGCGCTGGATGCGGGCAGTGTGGTGATGAATGGCGGCGTCAGGCTGAAGGAAGCCGGCTATGTGCCGCAAAAAATCCTCCTCGACCCCAGCATGCCGCTGCGGGCGCGGGATTTGGTGGAGCTTGGCCTGGACGGAAAGCGCTTCGGCTTGCGGCTGCCCTCAAAACAGCGCCGCGCCCAGGTTGATGACATGCTCGAAGCGGTCGGCGCCACTTCGTTCGCCAACCAGCGTGCCGGCGAACTCTCCGGCGGGCAGCAGCAGCGGATTCTGATCGCCCATGCTTTGATCCGCCGGCCCAAACTCCTGCTCCTCGACGAGCCGCTCGCCAATCTCGACCTGCGCAGCGCCGCCGAAGCGGTCAACCTGTTGCGGCGCCTCGCCAGAGAGCATCGCATCACCGTACTGCTTTCCGCCCATGATATGAATCCCCTGCTTTCGGCGATGGACCGCATCGTCTATCTGGCCAACGGCCGGGCGGCGAGCGGCACGACCGAGGAGGTGGTGAGAACCGAAGTGCTCAGCAGACTCTATGGCTACCATATCGACGTCATCCGCGTGCATGGCCGGATTTTGGTGGTGGCCGGAGATCCCTCCCTCGCGGCACACCGGCATGACGACGTGCATGTCACCATGGTGCCCTAAACCCCCATGATGGATGTGCTCTCTCTCGTTTTCGCACCGGGTTTTTTCTCAAGCGCGCCAGTGCAGACCGCCGCCATTATCGGCGGCGGCGCGGCAATTGTCTCCGGGGTCGTGGGCATGTTCACTGTCATCCGCGGCCAGTCCTTTGCCGGGCATGCGCTGGCTGATATTTCCAGCGCCGGGGGGGCGGCGTCCTTTCTGCTGGGCATCAATCCGCTGCTTGGCTTTCTCGGCATGGCGTTGTTCGCCGCCGGGGGCATGGAGTTCGTCAAAATCGACCAGGCCAAGGAGCGCGACCTTGTGACCGGTATCGTGCTCTGCGCCGGTCTCGGTTTGACGGCGTTGTTCCTGTATTTCGATCTCACCTCCAGCAGTACCACGGGCGCTGCCATTACGGTCATGTTCGGCTCGATGTTCGCCATTCCCGCTTCCATCGTGCCGCTGGTTCTTGCCACCGGTACGGTGGCGCTTCTGTGCATTGCCTTCTTGTACCGCCCTTTAATCCTATGTTCTTTCGCGCCTGAGCTGGCATCTGTGCAGGGTATCAATGTGCGTGCGATTGAGCTGCTCTATCTCGTGGTGCTGTCACTCGCTGTCTCGCTCACCGCCATCACGGTCGGCGCGATCCTCTCCACGGCATTGCTGATCGGGCCAGCGGCGATTGCCTTGCGTCTGGTCAAACGCCCGCTCTGGGCCATTTGCGGCGCGGTGCTCATCGGCATCGGCGCAACCTGGGGCGGAATTCTCCTGGCCTATGACAGCTATGACTGGATAGGCGGACATGGCTGGCCGGTCAGCTTCTTCATCGTCGCCCTCATTTTTGCGCTCTACGTGCTCGTGGCGGCTATCCAAGGCATCATGCGCGGCCGCAATGCCGCCATGCTGGGAGTCTGAGCATGTTTTCCAGCTTCATGGTCAATACCTGGATCGTTGGCAGCATTGTCGCCATCGTCTCGGGAGCCATCGGATTCTTCGTCGTCCTTCGCGGTGCTTCCTTCGCCGCACATTCCCTGCCGCTCGGGGCCTTTCCCGGTGCCGCCGCCGCCAGCTTGCTGGGCATCAACCCGCTGATCGGGCTGGCCGCTTTTTCGGCACTCGGTGTCGTCGGCGTCAGCCAGTTGAGCCACAGAGAGCGCCATGAGGTCGCCACTGCCTTGTGCCTGGTGATGCTGCTCGGCCTGGGGGCGCTGTTTCTCAGCATGACCAGGGAATATTTTCAGGCGGTCTATGCGCTGCTGTTCGGCGAGGTGCTGGGCATCAGCTCAGGTGAAGTGCTGCCGGTCATTATCATGAGCGTGGTTGCCGTGGCGGCGATCGCGGTCCTGTTCCGGCCCCTCCTGCTCAGCTCTGTGTCTCCGAATTTAGCCGAAGCTAGCGGAATATCGGCGAAGCTCATGGAAATCTGTTTCCTGGCCATTCTAGCGCTGGCCACCGCAATGGCGCTGCCGGTCGTGGGTGCGCTCCTCGTGTTCAGCCTGATGGTTGGGCCAGCCTCCGCCGCCCGCGCCCTCACAAGCCGGCCCTTGCTCGCGATGCTCCTCTCCGCCTTCATCGCATTGGTCACGGTATGGAGCGCCATCGCGGCGTCGTATCTGTCAAATTGGCCCGTCGGCTTCTTCGTGGGGGCCTTCGGAATGGGTGCCTATCTGGGTGGGCGCCTCTGGCGGCGGACGGCGCGGCGGACGGCGCAGACCGTGCCGGCGTAGGGCAAGGCGTTCAGGTAAAAGGCAACGCCCTCAGGCTGTTGCGGCACAAGAGGCGCAGATGCCGTCGAGTTCGATGACAGCATTACCGGGATGGAACCCCTTGCGCCCGGCGGCGCGCTCCAAAGCTCTCGACGTGGCGCGGTCCTCCATCTCATCGACCGTGCCGCATTTACGGCAGATCAAAAGTTGTACCGCATGATGCACATGCGCGGCATCGCGGCAGGGGATGAAGGCGTTGAGCCGCTCGACCCTATGGACCAGGTGATGCTCCATCAAAAAATCGAGCGCGCGATAGATCGTCGGCGGTACCGCGTTCCGCGTCTCCTTCAGCCGGTCCAGGAGTTGATACGCGGTCAGGGGACCCTCAGCCTCAAGGATGAGGCGAAACACTTGCCTGCGCAGAATGGTGAGCTGGCTGCCGGCCTTGGCGCAGGACGCTGCGGCCGCATCAAGCTGCGCTGCAATGGTGTCACGTCCGCTCGCGGTCATCTTTTCACCTTGTGATTGCTTTTGATGTAGATACAATATAACATATCTATCGCATTTTACCAGCCCAGCGTTTCAAAACCTGTAGGAAAGAAGCGTTGAACATGGCGGAATCTTCAGATTCCTGTGACCGTTCTGAGCGGCTATCTCGGGGCCGGTAAGAGCACCCTGCTCAACCGCCTGCTAACCGGGGAACACGGCAAGCGCTATACGGTGAACCAGATCCGGAACGCGCCAAGGGCGCTGAGGAGCTGATCGAAGCCGTGCGAACCTATCTGAAATGAGTGGGATATGAACGGAACTGCAGTGGATCGCTACACTACCCACACCGCCGGGCACAGGCACGATTTCCTGGGCCGGGCAAGCGGCCGCAACGAACGCCGGACTTGGCTTGTCGTCGCACTCTGTGCCGTCACCATGCTGGTGGAGATCATCGGCGGCGGCCTGTTCGGCTCGATTTCTCTGGTTGCGGAAGGCATCCACATGAGCACGCATGCGGGGGCCATGCTGCTTTCGGCATTGGCCTATCTTTATGCGCGCCGGCTTAGCGGGGATTCCCGGTTCGCCCTCGGCACCGGCAAATTTGGCGATCTTGCCGCCTTCGCCAGTGCCATCGTGCTGGCACTATTCGCGGTGTTGATCGGCTATGAAGCCGTGAGCCGCTTCTTTAGCCCGCAGGCGATCGATTTTAGGGCTGCTCTTTCGATTGCGGCTCTGGGGTTGCTGGTCAACGCTGCCAGCGCGCTCCTGCTCGGCGGTGACGATCACGGCCATGAACATGGCCACGCACACGATCATCACGGGCATGCGCATGCCGACGCATCGCAGCCAATTGTCTCACGGTTCGGCACACTGGCCCTGGCGATCGACGAGAGCAACGGCCCGGCCCGGTTCCGCCTTACAGGCATGCCCGCTTCTCTGAATGCCAGGATCGAGACCATACGGGCCGGCGGCAGCCGGCAAAGATTCATGCTGGCACCGCAGGATGGCTCGATGCTCTCAAGCGAGACCATTCCCGAGCCGCACGCATTCGAAGCTCAAGTCATGCTCTCGACCGAAACTATGGATGAAACCCACACGCTCATTTTTACCGAACCCGCCGACGGAGGAATGATCAACCGCGACAACAACATGCGGGCCGCCTATGTCCATGTAGCGGCGGATTCTGTGGTCTCCCTGCTGGTGATCGCTGGCCTTCTGATGGCGAAATTCCTCGGCTGGCTCTGGATGGACCCGGTGATGGGCATCGTCGGCGCGCTGGCCGTCGCAAACTGGTCCTACGGGCTCATTCGCGCGGCCTCCTCGGTGCTGCTGGACATGACCCCCAATCAGGAGGTCACCCGGCAAATCAAGACCACCCTTGAGCGTGCTGGCGATACCGTAACTGACTTGCATGTCTGGCGGCTTGGCCCAGGTCATCTCGGCGCCATCGTCGCGCTGCGATCCGGCAGCCCACGGCCGCCCGCCGCATATAAATCAGCGCTGGCACATATTCAAAACCTGTCCCATCTGACCGTTGAAGTTGAGGATGCAAGGGTGCAGGAATAGATGCCCCGCGCATAATCCACATTCGTCTTTCGGGGGAGCGGCCAGGCCTAGACAAAAAACTCAGGCAAAACTGGAAGAAATCGTTCGATTTTTGCCTGATCCCGGTAATTTTGCGCCTCTGAAGTGACCATGGGGCACCGATGGAAACGGAAATGCGCGCTGGTTAAACCTTACGGCGATTGCGGGCTCTTGGTCTGGCACGGCATTATACTCTAGATCTCAGAAGATCGACGGGGAGTGGAGAGGGCATCGCAGTACAAATGAACAAGGCGACGAACGGAAAACCGAAAATAGCGGTGCGCCAGCAATTTGGCGTATTGCCCTACCGCGAGACCAAAAAGGCGGGGCTGGAGATCTTGCTGGTAACCAGCCGCGAAACGCGCCGCTGGATCATCCCGAAAGGATGGCCAATTAAAAGCCTAAAACCAAGCGAGTCGGCGGCACAAGAGGCATATGAGGAGGCAGGGCTTCGTGGCAAGACAACGAACCGATCAGTCGGATCGTATCAGTATGACAAGCGCCTCGTGGAAAAGCACACCACTGTGCCGTGCGAGGTTAAGGTTTATCTCATGAGGGTACGCCGGCAGGCCACCTCCTGGCCTGAGCAGGAAGAGCGCGAGACACTCTGGTTCTCGCCGGCGGCGGCCATAGCCGCGGTATCGGAGGACGGGTTGAAGGCGATCATCACGGATTTTGCCGCGAGACGAAAGAGCGATTCCTGTGAGTCGAAGCCGAAGCCCAAACGAAAGCCTTCGAGGGCGAGTGGACCGGCTTGACCTCCAGCGCTCGTCCAAACCGCGGCGGATAAGCATGTCCCAGGGAACCTCCGCTGCTGGAGGATTAGCGGTGCGTGGTGACGCCGCTCTGAAATGTCTGGTTGTCTCTCTCTTCGCTGTTTCCCACTTCCATAAGGCATGTCCGCTTCACGGAATGGCTGTGGAAACCTCCTATGTCCATAATAGGCGCTAGCGCGCCGGTGCCGGACCGTGCCGAATGCCGGATTCCAGGATTGCTCGATTAATAGTCTGGCGACAGCAATTGTTTAGTCCCGGCATTTCATGGATCGGGTTTAGCCTGAATCTTTTTGGCTCGATTGTCCAGGCTCTGCAGATGCATTCTGAGCTGCTGCTGGTTTGGTGCACACGAGGATAAGATCGTGACCCATGAACCGGAGGGCGAATATGGCGAGACGAAAGTTTGGACCTGAGTTCAAAACCGAGGCTGTAAAGCTGGTTACGGAGCGGGGCGTATCAGTTGCCCAGGCGGCGCGCGACTTGGATCTGGCGGAGAGTGTATTGCGCCGTTGGATGCGAGAACTGGCGGCGGGGCCTGCGACGGCATTTCCGGGCCATGGCCAGCAGTGGGCCGATCTGGCTGAGATCGCGGTGCTCAAGAAGGAGGTCGCCAAGCTCAAGGCGTAGCGTGACATCCTAAAAAAGGCCGCGGCATTCTTCGCGAGAGAGTTGACTTGAAGTTCGCATTCATCGCGAAGCACCGACATATTTGGCCGGTGAACTGGCTGTGCGCGGCTCTTGAGGTATCACGTTCCGGCTTCCATGCCTGGCTCAAACGGCCTTTCTGTGAGCGGGCCGTGTACGACGAGAAGCTGGTGTCGGCGATCGGCACGAGCTTCAAGGCCAGCGACAGGTCCTATGGCGCGCGCCGCGTGTGGCGTGATGTGCTCGAAGAGGGCCTGGCCTGCGGCCTGCACCGGGTTGAGCGGCTGATGCGCGAGAACGGCTTGCGGGCGCGCCCGAAGCGCCGGGCCAAGCCGAAGGACGAGGGCGAGCGTGCGGTGATCGCTGATAATATCCTTGATCGGGATTTCGCCGCCGCCCGGCCAAACCAGAAATGGCTGGCCGACTTCACCTATATTTGGACCGCCGAAGGCTGGCTGTACGTGGCCGTGGTTCTTGATCTCTTCTCCAGGCGCATCGTCGGCTGGTCGATGAAGGCGGAACGCGATGCGGCGCTGGTCATGGATGCGTTGATGATGGCCGTCTGGCGCCGTGGCAAGGCCGATGCTCTGTTGCATCACTCCGACCAGGGCTCTCAATATACCAGCGAGCAATTCCAACGCTTGCTGGCCGACAACGGCATCACCTGCTCCATGAGCCGGGCCGGCAATGTCTGGGACAATTCGGCAATGGAGAGCTTCTTCTCATCGCTCAAAACCGAGCGCACCGCCGCCAAAACCTACCGCACCCGCGACCAGGCCAGGGCCGATGTGTTCGACTATATCGAGCGTTTCTACAATCCACGGCGGAGGCATTCGAAATTGGGCTACGTCAGCCCCACGGAGTTCGAGGCCAAAGCCGTGATAGCTTATCTTGCTATCCACCAAACCAGCAGCAGCTCATACAGGCATTGGAAACATCAGTTTCCAGGAAGGCCGCCCAGGGCTCTGAACAACCATCATCGGCCCTCCCCAGCTAGTGGATGGCTCGATAAGTGAAAGACGGCAGGAAGGAGACTGTCTGCTTTCATGCTAAATCATGTGAGAGCAGACAGCCCGTTCGTCACCCTCTCAGGGCGGACTTCAATCCAATTGAGGAACGAAAAACTGACTTCACCCTGGCAAAACCGACGCAACGGGAAAGCCCGGCTTCGCGCCGGGCTTTTGAGGTTTACGCGGCTTTGCCGGCAGGTTTGCTCCATTCATTGCCATGCATGAAACCATCCAGCGGCGTGTGCACAATATGGTTGGTATAGTTACTCATCAACTTGGTGGCGGCACCGAGTACAACCTCCAGCACATTGCGGCGGGTAAAACCCGCGGCGATGAATTCGTCCACCGCCGCATCGCCCACGAAGCCCCGGTTGCGGACCATCAGCGTTGCGAAGCGGTGCAATGCCTCGAGCCTTGCATCTGGCAGCGGCGTACCGTTGCGCAGCGCCTCGATCACCGCCGGATCCATTTTCTGCATCTTGGCCAGCGTCGTGTGGCCGGCCATGCAGTAATGGCAGTCATTCTCGAAATTCGCGGTCAGATATACGACCTGCTGCTCATGCGGGGTGAGGCTGGTTTTGGCGAAGAGGTCCCATAGCGCGGTGTAGCCGGCCAGCAACTCAGGTGATTCCGCCATGTGCGCCTGCAGATTGGGTACGAAGCCGAAAGCGGCTTTCACCTCCTGGAAAATCGGCTGGGCGGCTTCGGGCGCGGTTGCAACAGTATAGGCGGTGAATGCGGTCATGATCACGTTCCTTGTGTTGAATGCTTTCGACAGGCTGGAACGTGATCGATCCTACGCGCAGCGCGTAGCCGTGGCGTGCGACTAGCGCTTATTCCGCTGGGGAATGGGGCTGTCCACGGTTCATCAACCCCTCGACGAAATTGGCGAATTGGCGGGCCTTGGCGCTGGCCATGCGCCCCGTGGGGAAAATCGCCCAGAGATCGACCGGCGGCAGGCGCCATGCCTCAAGCACCTTGCGGACCCGCCCCTGCGCGAGTTCCTCGGCGAACATCCAGTCCGAGGCGATGATGAGGCCCATATCCGCTAGCACCGCGGCACGCAGCCCTTCGGCGGCACTCAGCCGCACCCGCCCATGCACCGCCACAGAGACTTCCGCGCCATCGCGCGTAAAAGACCAGACATTGGCCTGTGGGCTGAAGGTCACGGCCTCATGTGCTGCGAGCTCGGCCGGGCTATGCGGCTCGCCTGCACGGTCGAGATAGCGCTGGGTGGCGATGACCGAGCGCGGACCGGCGGCGAGCCGGCGGGCGACGGCGGTGGAATCCGGCAGCGCCCCCATACGCAGCGACATGTCAACCCCTTCGGCAACCAGGTCGATGACCCGGTCATCCATGATCACATCCAGCTCCAGCCCTGGGTGGGTGGCGAGAAATTCCGGAAGATGCGGGACGATATGCAGCCGGGCGAAAGTTGTGGGGGCGGAGACGCGTAACCGGCCAGTGAGCCCCGCGCCGGCGCCGCGCGCGGCCAGCTCAGCCTCATCCGCCTCCTGTATGGCGCCGCGGGCGCGTTCGTAAAAAAGCTGCCCGGCCTCGGTGGGGCTGAGCCCGTGTGTGGAGCGCACCAGCAGGCTGACCTGCAGCCGCTCCTCCAATTGCGCGATGGTCTTTGAGACCGCCGGCTGGCCGACATGCAACAGCCTGGCCGCGGCGGAAAAGGAGCCGGCTTCCACCACGCGCACAAAGGTTAACATCGCTTGGTAGCGGTCCATCTCATTCCCCTTAGGAATGGGGGTTATCACTTTGAACCTTCTGCCATGACCCGGGCGGCAGGGCTACCTCCATCTCACGCCGGGTGGCCATGCCGCCGCCGGCAAATGCAAAGGAAATGCGATGTTGGAGTTATATGCCTTCGCCACCCCGAACAGCGTGAAAGTGCCGCTGGCGCTTGAGGAAATGGGGCTGGACTACGTTCTGCACGCCGTCAACGTCCGTAAGGGGGCGCAGCAGGCCCCGGCATTTCTGGCGCTGAACCCCAATGGCAAGGTACCCGTGCTGGTCGACCCTGCAGCGGCGCCTGGCTCGCTGGTGCTGACGGAATCCTCCGCCATTCTGGTGTATCTGGCCGAGAAGACCGGCAAGCTCCTGCCCGCCAACGGCGAAGCGCGGGCCCGTGTGTTCGAGCAGCTTTTCTTCCATGCCTCCGGCCTCGGCCCGGCCTTTGGCCAGTCCGGCTACTTTCAGCGCCAGGCGGCAGAGCGGCAGGAGCTGGCCATCCGGCGCTTTTCCAGCGAAGCAAACCGTACGCTGAAAATTCTCGACGGCGTTCTTGCCGCACATGAGTTTGTTGCGGGGGAAATATTCACCATCGCCGATATAGCGCATTTCGGCTGGCTGTGGCGCCGCGAATTCGCGGGCGTAAATTTCGACGAAACGCCGCATGTCGCGCGCTGGTACGCGCAACTTGGGGCTCGCCCCGCCGTGCAGCGCGGCCTTGCCCGCGTCAACGCGCTGATCCCGCAGGATTGAAGGTTTTTTTGAGGAATTTGTCATGAGCAGATTATTCACCCCGTTCCGCGCGGGCGCCATTTCGCTTGGCCACCGCATCGTCATGGCGCCGCTCACCCGGATGCGCTCCAGCCCCGGCGACCTACCCAATGCGCTGATGCGCGAATACTATACCCAGCGCGCTTCCGCCGGTGGATTGATCATTTCCGAAGCGACACCGGTCTCTCGCCAGGGCTATGGCTACGCCGCCGCACCGGGCATCTATGACGATGCGCAGATCGCCGGCTGGCGCGCCATCACCGAGGCGGTTCATGCGCGAGGCACCAAGATTGTGATGCAGCTTTGGCATGTCGGCAGGCAATCCAACCCGGTGCTGCAGCCGGGCGGCGCGGCACCGGTAGCCCCTTCCGCCATTGCCGCCAAAGGCTATGCCTACGGCCCGCAGGGCGAGGTGCCGTTTTCCATGCCGCGCGCGCTGGAACTGCACGAGATCCCCGCCATCATCGCTTCCTTTGCCGCCGGCGCGGCGCGGGCCAAAGCGGCCGGGTTCGACGGCGTGGAAATCCACGGTGCCAACGGCTACCTGCCGGATCAGTTTTTGCAGGACGGCACCAACAGACGCACCGACGAATATGGCGGGCCCATCGAAAACCGTGCCCGTTTCATGCTGGAGATCACCCAGGCCGCCGCCGATGTGTGGGGCGCGGACCGGGTCGGCGTAAGGCTCTCGCCCAGCGGCAGCTATGGTTCCATGCAGGACAGCGATCCGCAGGCAACCTTTAGCTATGTGGCACGAAAGTTCGACGAGATGGGCCTGGCCTATCTGCATGTGGTGGAGCCGCGCATAAAAGGCACCGAGCTGATTGCCGAGGCCCCGCCGGTCGCGGCAAAGCAAATACGCCGGCTTTTCCGCGGCATGCTTATCGCCGCCGGCGGCTTCACCGGGGAGAGCGCGGAAGCGATTCTACAGGCCGGCGATGCCGATGCGGTGGCTTTCGGCCGCGCCTACATCGCCAACCCGGACCTGCCCGCACGGCTGCGGCTGGGCCTGCCCCTCAACCGCTATGACCGCACGACCTTCTATGGCGGCGATGCACATGGCTACACCGATTATCCGGCCTACGCGCCCGTCGCCTGAGCCTATTCCGCTGGGGAATGACGAATAGTCCAGTAAGCTGCCTGCTGCACCCGGGTGGAATAGGCGATGTATCCCTTACCAACCCAGCCGCTTTTTCAAGGAAACAGATCATGACCCTGCAAGACAAACTCGACGCCTTCAAAGCCGATTTCGAAGCCGGCAAACCTCCCTATAATGTGCCGTATTCGGTGATCGAGACGATGCACCGCGCCACCGCCGAGCTGATCGCCACCGGTGCCGCCGGGCGCGCGAAAAAAGCCGGCGACAAGGCCCCCGCTTTCACGCTCAACGATCCCGAGGGTAAACCGGTTTCCTCCGCTGCTTTGCTGGCCAAAGGCCCGCTGGTGCTCAGTTTTTATCGCGGCGTCTGGTGCCCGTATTGCAACATGGAACTGCAGGCGTTGCAGGCGGCGTTGCCGGATTTTCACGCGCTGGGTGCCGGCCTCGTTGCCATCTCGCCGCAGACCCCGGTGAACAGCCGTAAATCCGTGCGCCAGAACAAATTGGACTTCCCGATCCTCTCGGACACGCATAACGATGTTGCCGCCGCCTTCGGCCTGCGGTTCGAAATGCAGGATTATCTGATCGAGCTGTACCAGGCGCTTAAGAACGACCTGCCCGCCTTTAACGGCGACGCAAGCTGGACTCTGCCGATGCCCGCCCGCTACGTCATCGGCCAGGACGGGGTTATTCTCTACGCCGAGGTGAACCCGGATTACACCCGCCGTCCGGAGCCTGCCGACATGCTGCCCGCACTGCGCCATGCCACCGCCTGCTTTGCCGACTGAGCCGGAGGTAAGCCGCATGAGCCGCATTTTCCTCATCACTGGCGCCAGCAAGGGCATCGGGCTAGCGCTGGCCCATCATTTGGCCGCCGCCGGGCATCACCCGGTCGGGCTCGCCCGGCACGCGGCCGCCGATTTTCCCGGCACCATGGCGCCGGTCGATCTGGGCGACCAGGCTGCCACTGCGGCGGTACTGGCGGATCTCACCGCCCGCTTCGCCATCGATGGTGTAGTGAACAATGTCGGGCTCGTCCGGCCGCAACGCCTGGGCGAGGTCACGCTCTCAGCCCTGGACGAGGTGCTGCGCGTAAACCTGCACCCGGCAGTACAGACGGTGCAGGCGCTGCTGCCGGGAATGCGCAGCCGCGGATGGGGGCGTATCGTGAATATCTCCAGCCTCACCGCGCTGGGTGCTGTGGAGCGCACTGCCTACGCCGCCGCCAAGGCCGGGCTCGAGAGTTTTACCCGCAGTTGGGCGCTGGAGCTGGCCGAGACTTGCATCACCGTCAACGCGGTGGCTCCTGGGCCCACGGAGACTGAACTCTTCCGGGCGAACAACCAGCCGGGCAGCGCGGGCGAGGCACGTTATCTCGCTGGTGTGCCGATGCGGCGCTTCGGCCGGCCGGAGGAAATCGCCGCCGCCATCGCCTTTCTGCTATCCGAACCAGCAGGCTTCATCACCGGGCAGACATTGCATGTCGATGGCGGTGCCTCGATCGGCAAAGCTGCTTTCTGAGCACCGAAAACCCCTTATTCCAGGAGTATCACCATGTCTCGGTTTGAAACCTACCGCAAAAACTTTCCCAATGCCCGCCTGACGCGTTCTGCAACCGGCGTGCTAGAAATCGCTCTGCATACCGATGGAGAAAAGCTGCTGTTCAACGGCCATACCCACGAGCAGTTCGTCGATCTGTTTCACCAGGTCGGCGAGGACCCAGACAACCGCGTCGTCATCCTCACCGGCTCAGGCGATGCCTTCATGGATGCGATCAGCCCCGAAGGCTTCGATTTTTTTACCCCGCGCGGATACGATAAAATTCTGCGCGAAGGCAAAAAAGTGCTGATGAATATCCTCGATATCGAGGTGCCGATGATCGCCGCCCTCAACGGTCCAGTGCTACTGCATTCGGAATACGCCCTGCTTGCCGATATCGTGCTGGCCACGCCAGAGACCGTGTTTCAGGACAAACCCCATTTCGATTTCGGCATCGTTCCCGGCGACGGCGTGAATCTGCTCTGGCCTGAGGTGATCGGCAGCGTGCGCGGCCGCTATTTCATCCTCACCCGGCAAATTCTCGATGCCCAGACCGCCAAGGATTGGGGGGCTGTAAACGAAATCGTGCCGGCGCAAAACCTGCTCACGCGGGCGCATGAAATCGCCGAGGGGCTGGCCGCTTTGCCGCCGCTCACCAGCCGCTATACACGCATCGCGTTGACGCAGAAACTGCGCCGGATCATCGACGAGGGCGCCGGCTACGGCCTGGCGCTGGAAGGCATCAGCGCCGCCGAGATCGCCCGCTCCATGGCAGCACAGGGCTGAGCCGCGCCGTTTTCCCTCGCCGCCACCTTATACCGGCAGCCGGAAATAATGTGAAAAAGAACCAACCATGGCGAAAATTATCTGCGTGCTTTACCCCGACCCGGTCTCCGGCTTCCCACCGCAATATGCACGGGACAACATCCCACCATCACCGGCTACGCCAATGGCGTAGCCCGCTCCCAGCCCCAAATCTCCCTTAGCTGCCTCTCAGCTCAGCCAAGCGTTTTTGCATAGTTTGGGCCCAGGTATCCATGATAGTCTCCGCATCGCCCCACTGCATGGATCCTGCATTTGAAATGCTTTGCCCCCCCTGCCGTCGATCCACAAATGCCGCCAGGCGCTCCCCGGTTAGCGAATCAGTTATCTCTCCCTCACCCTGTGCCGAGCCAGCGAAAGCAATGCTACCGGTTCCCGCATTGCCAATCGCGGTGAGTAATTTAATCTGTGGCACTACAACCGAAATGGTTCTAAGCCCCGGGGTGGATGCCTTTACGTCGGTAAGAGCGACTTTAAGCACCATGGTATTGGGCCCTGGCTCAGTGACGATCTGGACGTCCTTCGACAATGCCATCTTGAGCGCGTTGTAAAGATAATCACAGAGCAATTGCTGCGTTGCCGTATCTGGTTCCGAGGCGGGATCTCCCCAGAACGTGACCGGCTGGATAATCAATTTGGTGTAGCTCTTCCAATTTGTCGAGGGATTTACATAGCGTAATGCCGCCTGCCCTGGGCCTCCGGGCTGCAGCTGATCCATATTTGTCAACATGCCGCTTTCTTGATTCGGCGTATTTTGAACCAACGGGACTTGTTGTGTTTTTGCACAGGCACCCAGTGCTAAAAGCAAAGCAATAGAACTTATTCTAGCTGAAAACGACAAATTTGAAGATAACATTTATATGCACCTCCCAACAGAGCGAAAACATCTTAACCATATCGAGACTTTAAAGCGTTTAGTATTAAGCAGTTATCGATAACCGATCTAGTACCCCAGGCATGTTGTGACTATGCATAAATGGCAAGCAAGACAGGCGGAAAGGTAGAATTCACGAATATAAAGGCTGAAATCGACGCGTTATGCTTTAATTATATTGTTGTATAACAATGATTTCGGTTGATTACTTCGATTTAAAGCTCACGTGGAGTTGTAAGGGCACGGCTTTGTGCAGAGCTTGGTCTGGTCAGATGCCGTACCGGAAGGGAAGTACAGGTGACGGATATGCCCTTTATTGGTCGGCTTTTTCTGTGAATTTATACAAAGCAATATGCACCCGCCATCAAATACCGCGAGCAGAAGGCTGAATACAGTAAGAGCTATGATTTTGTAAAGTGTTTTACAACCTGTTCTCCGTACGACGTAAATTACAGCACATCAACTTATATACAGACACTGCCGTCATTCCCGTAATATTCAGAGATCGTCAACGCATATGATTTAGATCAATGCAAAATTTGTTTCAGTGACTATTTGGATTGCAAATTCGTAATCTCTATACGTAGAATAAAAGCCATCGAGAGCCAAGAGATTGGGTCTTGTTACTCTATATTCCAGAATATGCATGTTTGTGTTACGTTCAGAGGAGTTTCGTATTGTGGTGCCACAATCAGCCTCCGTTAACGCCGCGTCCACCATCGACCGCATTCAGGCCAATTTGCCCCCGCTCAACAACAACTGTGCTTTAGAATTTTTTAAAAGCCGACCTCCCCTACGGCGGGTTTATTGGGAGACTCAAGGTCCTGGCGTCTATCACATCGAAACCTATATCGAACACAAAAATAACTGCATAATATGGATTTCAAATGGAATAACCGCAACTTTTGACGGCACCGTCATTCCTTCAGGAGTTGTCGTATTTTGTTTGCCTGGCACAAAGCATTATACCCAAATTCCGCCTGGAGGACGTGGATTATGTATATCCCTCCCTGCAGA
Source organism: uncultured Pseudomonadota bacterium (assembly GCA_963794625.1). GTDB lineage: Bacteria > Pseudomonadota > Alphaproteobacteria > Acetobacterales > Acetobacteraceae > Acidocella. Next base: position 161,072 of record CAWCEU010000008.1, on the reverse strand, counting down.
GATAATTTTTAACGATCTTGGCCTCTTCCATGCCTGGCCCCTCGAGCGGCAATCCCCCGTCTGCTTTGCTTGCACGAACCCCGGATTATACGATGCTCTGCTAAGTTTATGGCAACTCTATACCACCGATGATTATGGTATTGCCTTTACAATTATAAAAATCATTTCAAGCCATCTTCTACTCAGCAGACCAATATTATACCGTGACGGTGTATTCGATGTCATCGTTCGTCGTTTGTGGATTATGTCGCACCTTGAAGTTCTCTTTAACGAGTTCCCCACTTCACCAACAACCATGTCTAGTATTGCCGATCGCTTACAAATACCGGGGCGAACTTTGCGCAATTGCTGCTATCATATGTTAAGCGTCAGCCCGCTCAGCTACTACCGAATTCGGCGCCTGATTTTGGCTCATAATGCTTTGGTCCGGGAAAACAGCAATCTGGTTACTGTTACCAAGATCGCCATGGATCTTGGTTTTTCAGAGCTTGGTCGCTTTGCCGTTCATTATCGAACTATGTTTGGAGAATCCCCATCCGTAACATTACGACGCCAAGCGCGGACTCAAACAGGAGTTGCATCGCCTACATATTGTCTGTTCATCAAGGAGGCCGCTTGTGCGGTTCATTCCCCCGCGAACGCCGGCATTCAAGACGCACGCAGAGCTTAGAACTAGTTTGGCAGATTATAGAGTGGTCTTCGGCAGTGTAGACATCACGTTGGGCCGTCAACGGTGAGGCGTTCGATAACTTTTTGTCTTAGCGACGGCAAAGTTGGTCGTGGCGGTGGTGTGGAACTTTCTTTTTTGGCTTGGGTAAGTTGGCGGGCCTGGAGGAAGATGTAAGCGATCATTGTCATCAATGCGTGTCGGTGCAGCCCCGCTCACAACCGCTCTTCGAAACGATCGAGGCCAAGTTCTTCCCTCAGCTGCCGATGTGCCAGCTTACAGACCCAACGGGCCCCGATGGTGACAGCGAGCGTCCTGAGCGAGGTGCCGCCAGGCAAATTGACGCCCGCTGCACATCGTCCATTTTGGAGACATATCTCAACGCATAATTCGGGCGAAAACCCACGCTTATCACCGCCGGAGGTGCCAAATCCGCAGGTTGGGTTTTGGCGCTGTGGTTCGTCGCGGGTCCGCCGTATTTTTGATGCTTGATGGGCGCCTTGATACCCGGTGTTTCGATAAGGGCGCGATGACAATATGGTGCCAGCCACGGTGTCCCACTTCGAGCGGCTGGCACTTATCGGCTGGAGGCAATGGCGCCGTGCATTGTCCATTGCGCCGCGATAAGCGGGGCTAATTGGTCCATCGCCCTGGCCCAGAGTGTGCTCATCGTGGCGACAATGCTTGCCGCATCCTGCCCGGCGAGGCTCGACGTATTTATGAATGTCCGTAAGAGCCAGAGCGTCAAATCCTGTCCCGACTTAATGGCGATCTGTATCGTTAGCGTGATCTCGTTGCTGCCATCCGGATCAAATCGTATCACATTAATTTCGATCAACACGTCTGCTGGTACGGCGATGGCACCGCTGCTGCTCAAGACCACGCAAGCGGGAAGGCGTTGGCCAAGCTCCTGCACAGTAATATTTTGTAGCATGTCTCCAAGGGGCGCGGCCCAAGCATCGTTAGTAAAGCTAATGTATTGATACGCACCGCCGGGTTTGGCGATGTCCTCTTGCCGCAAATAATTCGGGAGATTCACGTTACGAATACGGATTGTAATCGTCGTGCTATTGTTCACGGGGCCTGAAAGTGCTGCTAGGCGGTAATAATGTGTGGGGGAAGAGGCACAACCCGAGAGCAGTGTTGGGGCCAGGACAGCCCCAGTACATAGCAAATATCTGCGGCCGAAGTTCACGGCGAGCTCCTGCCGCGGATCAAAGCGGACGGATTGCGGTTAAGATAACTCGTTAACTGGTCGATCGAACTCATCGTATCGTTTGTTTGCTCCATGAGTTGCTCCAGGTTTTGTTGAAAATCGGACCCGTCGCCGTAGGCTTTACCTAACATCGCCAGAGTTGTATTTGCCGTGGCAAGAGTTTTTGACAAATTCTGAAGTGTTTTGGCGATCTGGCCGTTACCGACGGTCTGATTCGTGCTGATCAAAAGTTGATTCATGTTATTGCCAATTTTTTCGTAAGGTATTTTGGCTAGATTGTCAGAAATAGTATCCAGATTGGCGATGATATTGCCGAGAGAGCTGGGCTGGCTTGGGATAACATAGGCATCGCCTTCACGTGTTACCGTAACGAGTTTGGCGCCCGGTACGATCGCAAGAGAGATGATCTGCTGGCCAGTAACATAATTGGCAGTCGTGATTTCAGTCCGTAAGCCCTTGTTTACCATGCTTTGTACCGTGCTGGCGACTTGATCAGGCCGGACCAACCTATGACTATAGACCCGCTCTGGCTGCAGGTTCATGGCGATGCGCACCCTAAACGTGGCCGTGCCGGGGTCGACGACAAGATTTACACCAGTAACCTGGCCAACCTGAATGCCAAGCACCTCGACGGGCGCGCCAGGAGCCAACCCGTTAACCGAAGACTGGAAATAGGTGACAAGCGGGATCGGATTCCGGTACCCGACGGAATCCGCGGCCTCTTTCGTAGGGTATAGAGGGAACTCGGCATTATCGAGGCTCGGCGGATCGTTTACCGCCTCGGAGGGAAGATCGAAAGTGATGCCACCGGAGAGCACGGCCTGAAAAGATTGCATCACGACATGAAATACCCCGCCTTGCAAGCTGAGGGCTATTCCAGAAGCGTTCCAAAAGTGGCTTTTTGTGCGCACGAGTTTATCATATGGCGCATGTACGAAAATATGAATTGTGACTGGGCCGATGCCGTCGCCGAGATTGTAGCCCAGTACCTCACCAACCTCTACGTCGCGGTAGAATACCGGCGATCCGCTGCCAAGTGAACCAATCTCACTGGCTTTTAAAGTGAAGGTGCTGCCTGGCTCGTCGGATCGTATGCCAGGCGGTTCCTCGAGTCCGGTAAAATGTGTTTGATACGTGCCGCCGGGCAAGCCTGGGTCGAGAGTGATGTAAGACCCAGAGATCAGTGTATCAAGACCCGTAACGCCGCCGACCGAAAAGTTCGGCTTGACCACCCAGAACTGCGCGTTGCTGGTCAAGAAAGACTTGCCGACATTCGCCATCCGGACTCCAACGATGACTTTACTGTGGTCCTTGCTGAGCGTGATATTCTCCACCGTGCCTAGGGCTACAGATTTATATTTCAGCTCGGTCTGTCCCGTAGTCAGCCCGTCGGCGGTACGGAATGTCAGCGTGAGCAGCGGTCCCTCTTCAGTCACCGTGCGGTAGCCGAGATAGCCGGCGATGAGCACTGCTACGATTGGGATGACCCAGACAAAGGAGAAGCGGGCATGGCGTATATGGCCGGAGGGGACTTCATCGTCTATATCAGTCACGTTGATTCCAATCCAGTTTCTATTGGGTTTTTCGATTCTGCTTTGTGATTTCTGAAAACGGCGTCAGTCGTTTGCTTGTCCCACATCAATCTCGGGTCGAATAAATCAACTGCTAACATGGTCAAAACTACAACTGCCGCAAAGCATGCGGCGCCGATCTGTGCCGCCACATTCGTGAATTGTCCAAACCGCACCAAGGCCACGAGTATGGAAATCATAAATACATCGATCATCGACCAACGACCGACAAACTTGATAATCCGATAAGCTCTGGTGCGGCCAAGTAAATGCTCGGCCTTATTGTATTTGGTTTGCCATAACATATAGGCCAATATTAGAAGTTTTAGCAGCGGGATACTGATGCTGGCAACGAACACCAGAATGGCCAAGGGCCAAAGATTTGCATCGATCAGTTCAACGATGCCACCCATGATCGTATAGGGTACAACCGAGCCTAAAGTGGTAATAGTCATTACCGGATAAATATTGGCCGGGACATAGAGAACAGCTGCAGCAATTAGAAACGCCGCGCTGCTGCCGATGCTGCCCGCTTTGCGCTTGTGCAGTGTGGCACCGCAACGCGCGCATTTTTCGCCAGGGTAAGTATTATTTACGAAGTCACAGCATTCACAGCCGATAAGCTGGGGCGTGCCGGCCCGTGCTGCTTTCGAGGGTCTCTCAGCTGCATGCCTGGTTGTATCCTTGTCGACCTCGTCTAGGGCCTGCCAGACACTCTCGCGATCAAGGGCGGCGTCTGCGGCGGCCATAGCGAACATGACGCCAATTAGGGCAAAAAGTGCGGTGTCGAGATGCACTGTGGCCATGGCGATCAGCCTTGTATAAGCCACCATGAATCCGAGCAGATAGACATCGATCATCGCCCAGGGGCGTATAGGCTCGTACCAACGGAATATCGCTTTGAGAAAACGTCCTGGCAACGTTTTCGTTTCTAGGCCGATGAGGGTGACCAGCAATAGGCAGATTTTCACGCCAGGAAAGATCACCGTGACGGCCAGTACCAAGAAGCCTACAAGTTGGAAGCCGCTTAGCATCAGATGATTAGGTCCGGTTTCGATTTTAGCGAGCTGGAACCGCCCATAAGCCGTAATTTCCAGAAATGGTGCCATGATCGCAAAGCAATAAAATAGCATCGCAGCCAAGCTGCAGGCGATAATATACTTAAATGCATATGTCTGTTTACGCCACAGCGCAAAATGACATTGCGGGCACTCGGCAACCAAACCCATCTGCATTTCTGGCATCTTGCAGATCAGTCCGCATTGCGGGCATTCTCGCAAATCTTTAGCGCGGTTCTTTTCGGCTTGGGTGTTGCCGCTATTATACGCTGCAACCACGTCACGGCCCCGGTTGGATGACTGTTATCTTGGAACCCTCTAGACCGATGCCCGCCATCAGCCCGCGCTGGCCGAAGGGGATGGCATAGACATCCTGCGTCAGAGTGCTCGTCGTCATACTGGCGGCCTTCCCCCTGTCCAGAACAACCACGCTCGGCCCCATACCGATCGACCAGCCAGCGCTAGCATGCAGATAATTGATCGCGGCGGTGTTCATGAAAAATAGAGCATAGCTGAAGGACTGAACGCCAGCTTGCAGTCCGTAGGAGCCACTCGTAATGTTATAATAGCCGGTCGCAATCCCATTCTGATAGAAAACGCCGTCTCCTGTCTGCGCGCCAATGAGGAAGCCCGCTTTTATGATATTGGGAAATACTAATATTCCCATTGCTTTACTTGCGAGTATCCGTGCGTTCGGCTGTTTTTTGTAGAGGTTTATCAGAGCTGTGTTCGAGGCGTCGACGAGTGTCGATGCAGACGCGGCGTTAGCCGGATTCGCGGTATACAGTGCGACCAACGCGCTCGACATAATACCGATAGCGGTATTCCGGCGTGAAATAGTCATTGGATACCTCCTTTTGCTTTCACGGTCTGTAGCACAATTGTGGTCGACATATTGTAATTGCAATGAATATTTTAGCGAGGGTTGGAAATCATACAAAATTGGATAAAAGGAGATTGGTTGAGTTCAAAATGGTCGACACCGTAACAGACTTTAAGGAGCTTCGTTAAGCTTTTAGTCTTAGACTGGCTGCAGAGTTTCTGTTAAAACTGAAAAGCTAATAGTTATTTCGGCTAGCTGTCGTGCCAAATTTAGGTACCCATAGGTAGGCGATAAGGATAAATATCCATCTGCACGCTCCAGCAATACTTAGCGCGGTACTTGCAATCTGGGCGCTGATAGGAGCGACAGAGATAAAAATACAGATTATTATTTTCGATATCATAAAAATTTAAATCCGCACCAAGATCTGTCTATCCGCAATTCCTTTGACTTATGATAGAAGCGGCGACTTAAGAAAAAGGAAGTTAGCTTCTAGAGGTCACTTTAGTTTACCGCCGTCGTAGTCGTTTAAAGCCAAGCTTCTGCCTTAGGGTCCATATTTAACACGTATCATTCTTTCACTTCTGTTCCGCATTGACCTACGTCAAATAAAATGGCCGCCAACGATAAATCTCTGCCTTCGCGAAATAAGATTATAATTAGTTCATAATCCCAGGTGATACGGGACTGTCGAAACCATCTGCCTCTGACTCAGTTTTGATGTAACCGGCTGCTCTTGCGGTGTCGGATTCCTGAAGGTAATCAATGCCATGAAGGGCTTTTTGGCGATCGTCTCTGGTGCCGTTGGGCTTGGCTGTTGAAAGCATGAGTATCTCGGGCGCGGTGGCAGTTATTGTCGGGCGCTCGACGAGCCAGACAAGCGCCTGCCCCGAATACAACGGCCCGTCCGGGCGCATCCATAGCCGTTACCAACGACGCTTCGCCGATTTGCCGATCAATGGCAGCGGGATACAGTTTTTGGTGCTAGCGCGGCGGTTTTATTGCGGCGCAGTGCTTTGCGGCCGGCAGATTTTTACCGAGCGGTTTAGCTATTTGCTGCCCCCTGGGTGCGGCGCACGTCACGGCTTGAGTAGATTGTGCTTCACCTCGGGCTGCTATTCGCCATTCGGCGATGTTGGCCTAGAGGCCGATTTTAGCTACCAACTTATGAAATTAGTACCGGATTTAGTGCCGTCTATTACAACGACGGGTTTTATGCTTTAAGATCAAAATATTTTTTGATAGCTCGTCGGGCTCATAACCTGAAGGCCGCACGTTCAAATCGTGCCCCCGCAACCAAGTTTGCTGATACATATCAGCATGATTCAAGTTTAACTTGAGATCTCCAAATCCCTGAAATAGCCTCAAATTACCTAGTGCGCGATTAGCGCGCTTTAGCGCAACCGGCGGTCCCGGGAGCCGGGCCACCCCAATACGCGGGGTGAGCATGGCGACGCACAATCTCATGGATGGCGATCTGCAGGTGTTCAAGCGCGCCGGGCGCAAGGCTTGGCAATGCGCGGCTTAGATCGGCGGGCGGCAATACCGGTTCAGCACCAAGGAAAAGAGCCTAGCGCTGGCCAAGCAGGTCGCCCAGGACTGGTATCTGGAAAAAATGGGCAAATTGCGCGCGGGCCTGCTCAAAACAGAGAAGACGGTCAAAGACACGGCGGAGAAAATCACCAAGGAATACGAGGTCATCACCAAGGGCGAGCGCTCCCCGAAATGGGTGGCAGAACACCAGGCGCGGTTGAGGCTGCATCTGCTGCCCTTCTTTGGGCTGATGGGACTGTCGGAGGTCACACCTGGGAGTGTGCAGGATTACCGGGTCCACCGCATCGAGACGACCACTACGGCCAAGGGTAAGCCGCCGTCGCGGAGCGAAAGAGATATGGATTGCGCTGACGATTGAGATATCCACTCTGTCAAGCTTCCAATTCGGAAGATTGCGCGCCCCGTCAAAAATAGTGAAATTTCCCGCTGCTATTTTTGAGAGCCGGTGCTCATGTCATTCAAGCGCAAGCCCACCGACGCCGAAATCGAAACTCTGGCCGGGATATTCCGCCCGCTCTGGCGGTAAAATGATGTTGTGCGGCCCTGGCTACGCCAACACCGCGACATGCTGTTCGGGCTGGTGCATTGGTCATGGGCCGCAGTCGCCGAAGCGCTGACCAAGGCGGGAGGCACCTATCGTACCAGCACACCCTGGACAGTCAAAGCGCTGCGCAGCGAATTCTCCCGGGCGCAGGCGCCGCTCAAGGGCCACCGGCGGAGACCGAGCGGAGCGGGAAAGTCCAACCCCCGCCCCCACAGCGGCGGTTGCCCAGGCTGAGCCGCCCCTAGCACCGGTAATACCTCCACTGCCACCAGGGCCGTTGCCATCCGCTGCCAGCGGTCCCCACTTCAAGCCCGCGTCGCTCCGGATCCAGGAGCCGCCACCGGTACTGAGCCAGGCCGAGCGGGCGGAGATTGAACGCAATCACCGCCTGACATTCGGCCCACCCGCAGCCAAGGAGACAAGCTGATGTCCGAAGAGACGCCACAAGTCCCCGGCTGGCCCGCCAAGCCAACCGGCGCTACCCCTTACCGCCCCAACGCGGTAAAATTCACAGGCCCACGCGCCGATATCGTCAGCCTGGCGCCGCCCCAGGAACCCGAGCCTGAGATCGAGCAGGGTATCGACCTCATCGGACAAGCCAAGATCATTTTCGCTGCCGGGCGTGGGAGGACCGGCAAAACCACCCTGCTCCTCTGGCTGATCGAGACCTCAATCCGCAATGGCGGCACGCCGATCCTGGCCGATGTCGCCCGGCCGGACACGGATAACCCGGCTGGCGTTGCCACTTGGCTGCAGGAGCTGATCGAGTACTGCATCAATGAGCGGCAGTCCGCCCTCATCGATCTCGGTGGTGGTGATACCACCCTGCGTTCACTGGCTGCCGAAATGCCGGGCCTGGCGGCGCATATCGAGGCCGCCGGCATGGCGCCGGTGATGTTCCATCTCACCGGCCCTCAGCCCGAGGATCTGCTCCCTGCCCTTAGCCTGGCCGCCCGTGGCTTCACACCCGCGGCGCAAGCCCTGGTGTTCAACGAATATACCATCGACCCCGGCTCAACCCGTGAGCGGGCCTTTGCCCGTCTGACCGCCTCGGACGCCTATAGTCACCTGGCGGAAGTCTGCGTGAAGCTATGGATGCCCCGGCTGCTGGCCGCCGAGGCCGTGGAGAGCCGGCAATGCAGCTTCACCGCCGCGCGCGATGGCACCATCACGCCGCCCCTCGGGCTGTTCGACGCCGCCCGGGTCCGCGTCTGGCTGGATGCCATGGACCATCGCTTCGCCGGGGTTCGATCATGGATCCCATAAGCCCCGCCGCGCGCCGGGAAGCCATGCACGAACAGATCAGTGAGGCCCAGATGATCCTGCGCCGCGCCGCCGCGGCCGCCGCTTTGAAAAGCGACCCTTTGGCGGAGCAGCTCCAGGCCCTGGCCGTCTGCATCGGCGCGCTGAGCGATCTTTACCAGGCCAGCGAAGCCACCCAGACCGGCGTCATTGCCGATGAGGCCATCGCCCGGGTGCATGCCTCGGGCATGGAGATCGTCAACAAACTCGCCCCGCAACTGACCAACGCGGCCGACCGTACCATGCGGCAGAAAATCACCGCACTGCGCATTCGCAGCATCGTGTTCCTATCCCTGGCGCTGGCACTCTCCATCCTGCTGCCAAGCATGTTCTCCTATGGCGTCGGGCTGAATGACGGCCGCGCCCAGGCCGAAATCGCCTCCCACCTGATCCCAGCAGCCATGAAGGCAGGTCCCGCCGAGGCCATCGCCTGGGGTCAGTTGATGCAAGACAATGACGGCGCCAAGTCCCTAGCCGCTTGCCGCAAGAGCCTCCAGCAGAATGCCGATGGGCGGCATTACTGTCTGATGCCGATCGGGACCGATCCTGTAGCCAAAGCGCCTCCGTCGGAGCCCGCTCAATAGCTACAAGCGCCTATGGCAAGAGCAAAGCGCTTTATTCTTGCCATTGACGACCCCAGGTTTAATATGACTACTGTAGTTCTTAAATCTATGGAGAACGCCGCCATGCGTGAAATCCAGCTTCGTGACGCCAAGGCTGGTCTATCGGCCGTGGTCGATGACGCCCTGCGCGGCGAGCCCGCCATCATCACCCGCCATGGCAAGCCAGAGGCGGTCATTCTCAGCTTCGAGGAATGGCAACGGCTCTCGCATGTGCCGTCCTTCGGTAAGCTGCTGATGGCGGCACCGCTCGAGGATGGTGATCTGCCTCCCCGCAATACCTCGCCGAGCCGCGACAGCGGCCTCTAAGCCTTGTATCTGATCGATACTAACGTCATCTCCGCCCGTGCGCCATCACGGGTGCCCCTGCCCGAACTGGCTGTCTGGATGGATGCCAATTCGGCCAAGCTTTTCCTGTACGTCGTCACGATTACGGAAATCGAGGACGGTATCGCCAAGGCCAGCCGCGAAGGTGCCACTCGCAAATCCCGAGACCTCAGCGCCTGGCTGGAAACGGTGCTGCATCTCTATGGGTCCCGCATCCTGCCATTTGACCTGGCCACTGCCCGCGTCGCTGGCGTTCTATCCGACTACGCCCGAGGCAAGGGACACGCGCCAGGTCTTGCCGACATCATGATCGCCGCCACGGCACAACGGCACGGGTTGACGATACTGACCCGCAACCTACAGCATTTCGAGCCACTCGGCGTGCCAGTACACGATCCATTTCTTGGTCTTCCGGCGTAGCATATCCATAGAGAAGCCATGACTGCTAATGGCTTGATGGGGCCGAAAGCTGCCCGACTGCTCTGGAGCGGAAAACAAGATAGGCTGCCATTGGCGACCGCCGGTCGTACCGGCAGATGACGACCAAACTCAGCCATTCAACGCATCTCACGCGAACGTCCGCTCCTGAGAAAAGCGACCATTCGAGTGTACGCGATCGCATTGGCAGTACCACGCCCAAGGGAGACGCAGCCGCAAGTGTTGTTGCTTCCCAATAGCGGTATTGGATAATCTCACAACGCTGCCGGGGCGCAGGTTGCCCCACCAAGCCAGGCCTCAGCACCTACGGGAGGGTTACCACACGATCGCGTCCAGCCTGTTTCGCGGCGTACATGGCGCGATCCGCTCGCTCCATCAGATTAGAGAAGTTGTATTCATTTTGTTCGGCTGCGGCCACGCCAATACTGACCGTAATCTGCAACGGGCCGACGGGCGTGTCGAAGGGCTGTGCCGATACAACACGCCGGAGGCGCTCAACAACCGCTGACGCTTCGCTAACCACGACCGACGGCATCAACACCGCGAACTCCTCACCGCCGACGCGGCCCACCAGATCAACCCGACGCATATTCGCTGCGATCCGATCGGCGATCCCGCATAGCACAGCGTCGCCCGCTGCATGGCCGAAGCGATCATTCACCTGCTTGAAGTAGTCTACGTCGATAAAGGCCAGGCAAGGTCCCGGCCGATTATGTGTCCGCGCGGCCTGTAGTTCGGCATCAGCGCAGCGCAGCAAGGCGCGGCGGTTGGGAATGCCTGTCAGCGTATCCCTGTCGGCGACGTACTCCAACTCATCCAGACGCCGCTTGTCCAACGTGACATCCCGCTCGATAGCGGCGAACTGAATGATCCTACCACCGAGGTCACGCAAAGGCACGATTCGGAGGTCCAGCCAATAGGGCGCGCCGGACTTCGCATAATTGAGTACCTTTTGATGCACCTCTCGTCCGGCCCGCAACTCTGAGGCAATGACATCCAGCGTCTCGCGCCTCGTCCCGGGGCCCTGGAGGATCCGCGGAGTCAAGCCTATCGCCTCGTGCGCCTCGTAGCCAGTGAGGCGGACAAAAGCCGGATTGACGTAGAGAATCTTTGGACCCGGCGGATCGAGGTTGGCGTCAGTCACAATGATGATGTCATTCGTCGTTTCGACGATCTGCTCGAATGAGATCAGCGTCATTATGCGCTCCATCCCGTACGCTCTTCCCACAAGAGCAGGTGCGCTCCCGATAATCGTGGGGATAGATTTCCCCCGGTACCCGGAGTGAGATCCATCATCGTACGATCCTTTACGATAGAAGTTCTGCCGCCATTCAGGCGAACATACTGGTGCGTCAAGTTACTTCCCCCACTGATATTGCGGATCGCATGCCGTCTGACAAGGTCGGCCGGAGCTCCGGGAATCCGCAGCTAGGTTGACTGCCGCCTACAAATTAGTGGTTTGATTCCAACGCCTGGAACCCTCTGTTTCGTGCGGCGATGATGGCGTCGGGGTCGGCGCGCCAGACGAATGGCTTGGGAGTTTGGTTATGCTCGGCAACGAAGCGGTTGATCGCGGCTTGCAGGTCGACGAGGGAGTGAAAGACACCGTATTTCAGCCGCCGGCGAGTGAGCTTTGCAAAGAAGCCCTCGACCACGCGCCTGGTCCATATCCAAGCCGCCATATTTTTTCCTGTAGCGGTGGTAGCTCTTGTCCGAGATCCCAGCCTCACGGCAGGCTGCCTGGATCGTCTTGCCTTGGCCCGTTTGAACTTCAATTTGCCGCAGCAGCACAACAATCTGCTCCGCACTCATTCGCTTCTTCGGCATGCCCATGCCTCCTTTCTATGTCAGTTTGTCTCACTTCAACTGGTACAAAAATCGCCAGGCAGGCCAAGGAGATGGTCACTGTCGACCAAAACAGCCTGCAATATCCCGTTGTCGTACCCCCTCAAATCGGTCCACGACGGACAATCTTGACTTTACCGGCCATTTTTGGTCACTACTCTACAACGTCAAGTAAAAAAGACTAATAGGCGCGCGCAGGTGACTGTTTTTGGTTGAGCGGAGCAAGCGGGTGTGAAGTCTCTCACGGATATTCGAGATTTTTCTGACATTTGGGAGTTGGCCCTCGAAGGGAGTGGAACGGGTGTCTGGGACCGAAATATCATTTCTGATGAAATTCGGTATTCCGCAACGTGGTTCTCTATCCTTGGTTATTCTTACGAAACCCCCAAAAATCACATCGAAGAAAGCTACATAAGGGTTCATCCCGATGACCTTGCTTATGTGCAAGCAGCGATGCAGGCACATTTTGATGGACAAACAGCGTCATACGAAGTTGAACATCGGATCCGCTGCAGAGATGGCAGTTACAAATGGGTGCTAAGCCGAGGCAAGCTTATAGAGCGAACTGTTGATGGCCGCGCGCTGCGTATGGTCGGCACCACCACGGACATCACGGCGATCCGTTCTTTAGCCGAGCAACTGAAGCTTCAGAACGAGACGCTTCGAGAAAATGCTGCGACCCTAGCCAGCCTCTCCGGCGAACTTACCGAACGAACCAAGGAGCTTGAGGCGGCACACCGCATTGCGAAAATCGCTTCATGGCACTGGAACCCAAAAACGCAATCAATCCACTTGTCTCGCGAACTCTGGGAAATCATAGGTCTACCCCCCTCCGAAACGTCGCTCACCTATGATCAGGTCAGGAGATTGTACCATCCAGATGACTATGATCGTATCCTTTCATTTACCTATACGGCACTTCGCTCCAAAGCGCCTGCCACGCTAGAATACCGGATCGTCCTCCCTGATGGTACGGTCCGTAATGTTCTTACCCATGTTGAACCGATCTTGCAGCCGGATGGGCGCGTGGCACAGCTTCGCGGGACGACCCAAGATGTCACGGTCTACCGTAAAATTGAGGCGGCGTTACGCGATAGCGAAGACCATTATCGCCATATGGTGGAACTCCACCCGCAAATTCCCTGGACGGCGGGGCCGGATGGTGGCCTCCTCGAGATCGGGCCAAAATGGTTTCGCGTGACGGGAATGACAAGGGAACAAACGCTTCCCTTTGGCTGGATAAAGGCGGTCCATCCTGACGACGGCCCCCGCGTTATGGCGCTATGGCAGAAATGTCTTGCAAGTGGCCAGCATGTGGACGTTGAATATCGTATCAAACTCCCCGACGGCCGGATCGGCTGGTTTCGCGCTCGCGCCGCCCCGCGGATCAATCATCTTGGCCAGATCGTTCGATGGTATGGAACGTTGGAAGACGTTACTGATCGCTACACCGCCGAGGAAGCCCGCCATGCTTCGGAAGCTTTGGCATTCCGGGTTCTTGAATCCACGAGCGATGGGGTAATCGTGTTCGACAGAACGGGCAGAGCGAAATATGCAAATACGAAATTTGCCAAACTCGTTAGCGCTGGTTCACCTCTGATCAATCGGACAATAGGCGATATTTTTGAGGCTGAACCCGCGTCTCTTCTGGCGCAGGCCATTAAGAGAGGCCCGGAAGCCGGTGAGCATTTGCAATTTACGGTCTTCTGCCCGGCTGCAAAAATTTGGCTAGAGATGAATATTTACGAGGATACGGAGAACGTCTCCGTTTTTCTGCGTGATGTTTCGGATAAAAAGCGTACCGAAGAGTATCTTAACTACACTGCCAGACATGATTTTTTGACAGGAGCCCTCAATCGCGGCGAATTTTTTGCTCGCCTTAGCAATCATCTCGCGCAACAGGCGCCCAATAAATACATTGCCCTGTTCTGCCTGGACTTGGACAATTTCAAGGACATCAATGATGCCCATGGCCACCCCACTGGTGACAAGCTATTACAACTGATCGTCGAACGGCTGAACGCCTTGCTCGACGAAAGCGACCTGCTGGCACGGACAGGCGGCGACGAGTTCATGCTTGCTCTGACTGGCATTACCGATCACGCCGAGGCCGTGGACTTGGCGGAGCGCATTCTGAGCGCCATGGGAACTGGCTTTGTCGTCAATGAGCTTGTAATTGCGACCAGTGTATCCATTGGCGTCTCGATTTCGACGCCTAATCTACAGGACATCGAAGCCGTCTATAAGCAAGCCGATATCGCACTTTACCAGGCCAAAGCGAACGCTACTGGCAATTTCCGCCTCTTCCATCCCGACATGCAGGTGAAATTCGACAAGGCGCATCGGCTGCGGCTCGATTTGAAAAAGGCCCTCGAAAACGAGGAGTTATTTCTTGAGTTTCAGCCCATCGTCCGCACCTCGAATTGTTCGATCGTTGGCGCAGAGGCATTGCTACGATGGCGAAATCCGGTACATGGCCTCGTCCCCCCTGAGAAATTTATCCCGATTGCCGAAGAGAATGGTCTAATTCGAGATATCGGCTCATGGGTTCTCCATCAGGCGTGTAGCGCCGCCCAACGATGGCCTTCGGGTATCAAGGTCTCAGTCAATGTTTCACCACGGCAATTTGAGCTAGGAGATATTTTACATACCGTTTCCAATGCCTTGCATGTGTCAGGCCTGGCGCCCGACAGGCTGAAACTTGAAATTACTAAATCTGTTTTCATTGCAAAGGAGTCGACGAATTTACACATAATGAACGAATTGCAAAATCTTGGCGTCAATCTCGTACTAGATGATTTCGGCACAGGATATTCTTCTCTCTCCTATATCGACAGGTTCAGATTCGATTTTGTGAAAATCGATAAATCGTTCATCGCAAAAGCGGCGAATTCAGAACAAGTGCACGCCATACTAGATGCGATCATTGGCATAACGTCTGCGTTGAATGTGCCCGTCACGGCAGAAGGCGTCGAGACGCAAGAGCAGTTTGACCGTGTCAAGAAACTTGGCTGCCAATACGCGCAAGGATACCTGTTCGGGAGGCCCGGTACGGAAGCAGAATTATTGCGAAGCTTGCAGAATACGGGGATATGTTCTGCCGAGTTTGATCTTCCGACATGTTTTGAGCCATTCCGGTCCTAACCCTTCCTACGAGATCAGGTGAACACCAATGTCCCCCGTCAGTGCCCGTGAGTAAGGGCGGATTTATGACTTGGCCGCCGGTGGCATTGCCGCGGCACTGCTCGCCGCCTTCCGCTTCGCTTTATAAGCACCAAATCGCCATGCCCAAGGCTAACCACAATGCAGCGAAGGGAATGTCCGCTTCCAGAGACGCCGTGGAGCACTGTGAACGGGCGTATGGGGCGCGTCTACAGCGCTGCTTGCAGGTCTGTCAGAGTGGCCATCAGCATCATTGGGTCAAGCGGTGACGTATCGAAACCGACCCGCTCATGGAACGCTTTAGCTTCGTCTGACAGCGCAAGCACAAGCATCCCCCGGATGCCTATGGCGTTGGCGGCCTGCAAAACACGCCGGCCGGCATCCTGCACCAGTGCCCGGCCAAGGCCCTTGCTGTGCGACGCCTGGTCAACGGCCAACCGCCCTAGCACCACAACGGGAATGGGATCTGGCATGTCCCGTTTGAAGCGGCCGGAGGCAGCTTCAACGGCCACGGCTCCGGAGGCCAGGGCGTAATAGGCAACGACACGGTTGCCATCACAGGCAACGAAGGTTCTCGATGCTCCGCTGATCTGGTTTTTCAGAGCGCGCTGCTTCAGCCACCGATCCAGCGTCTCCTCGCCAGATTGGAAGGAGGTGAAGTCATGCTGCGCAGTAAGTGGCTCCGGCGCCCGGAGATTCACTCGGCTTTCCAAGGAAGCGGGCTTTGCATGGTCTTGCGCAGGCCCTCATTGGGCTGAGGCGGTGCGTCCAGCCGGGCGATGAAGGCGGCATAGGCTTCAGGTTCGGCCCTGATTACGGTCTGGTCGAGCAAGGCATCCTCGGCGGCGGCGCGCGCTGCATCCAGCACGAAATCCGTGCGGTTCTTCCCCCGCAGCTTGGCGGCGCGGTCGATTAGGTTCCGTTCCTCCGGCTTGATCCGGAGGTTCAGCGTGTCCCTTTTAGCGGAATGCGCCGAGGCTGCCGTGGGCATGGTATATCTCCTACGCTGGCCTTTTAGCATGGACGTAGTGTCATCGTCACCACAAATTGCGGCGGCCGCCATGCGGCTATCGGATTTGAGCGCATGGCTAGCCTTAAACAACTTCACACTGTGCCTAGACTTCCGCCCCCTCGGCCAGGAGCAGCGCGTCTTCTATGTCGACACCCAAATACCTGACAGTGCTCTCGATTTTGGTGTGTCCGAGCAGGATCTGCACGGCGCGCAGGTTTCCGGTTTGCTTATAGATGATCGACGCTTTGGTCCGCCGCAGGGAATGGGTACCATGATCCTCACGCCGGAGGCCTATGCCCGCAACCCACTCATCCACGAGCCGCGCATACTGCCGGGTGCTGATGTGATCGGCATGATCCAACCGGCTCGGAAACACAAAATCGTCGAGCGTTCCACCGCGGCGCTCCAGCCAAGCCAGGATGCTGGCACGGGCGGGCTCCAATAGTTCAAATTGGACGGGGCGGCCGGTCTTTTGCTGTACGACGATAGCCCGTGTTTTGGTCCGTCCCCCGCTCACGATGTCACCGATTTTGATCTTCACGATATCACAGCCGCGCAGCTTGCTGTCGATAGCAAGATCGAACAGCGCCCGGTCCCGTAGCCGATTTTGGTGGTCAAGCCAGAACCGAATGGCCCAGACCTTCTGGGGTTTGAACGCGCGTTTGGCGCCAAGTTTCCGGCCAGCATTCCAGGCGCGCTGCCCGGCTACGCCTGGGTCACATTCTGAATGTCCCATTGCTTCCTCCATTGGCCGACGTGGCCAATGGAGGATTTAGGTATTCCGGGGAAAACGTTCGCCCTGGAGACGGGCCGAAAGCTGCCTGTTTGGTCTCTGGCGTTCGATACCGCAAACCGGACTTCGGCACTGGCTGGTCCTGCCTTATAATTGCCTCTTAGGGTGTTCCCGGGTGAAATCCTTTAGGGTGCTGACGAAGCACCGGGTCGACACCGCTTTGTGGTCCGAGTTGATCTGTCCGAGTTAAATATGCGTCGTCTTAGATATGCTGTCGTCCGCAGCTATTTTCTGATAGATGGCCCTTCATACCGTCCAAATGGCCGGGCAATAGCGCATATTCGGGATAGAAGAGCACGGTTGATGATGACGAAGAGGGGATTGGCACCAGACGCTGCGGGCGGTGTTTTTATGCGCGCGGACCTGACACCGGCAGTACCGGCTACCTCAACTGCCCCTCTGGGAACGAATTCTACTTGGCGGGCGATGGTGGCGCCTTATCTTAAGGCCGACGGGCGGCGGGCGATCGTTCAGTTGCTGACGACCTGCCTGCCTTTCTTCGCCGTGATGGCGGCCATGTTCTGCCTGCTTGAACATGGGATCTGGCTGGGGATGCTGCTGTTCCCTGTAGGCGCGGTATTGCTGGTAAGGCTGTTCATGTTTCAGCATGATTGCGGCCATGGTTCGTTCTTTGAACAGAGATGGGCGAACGAGATGCTCGGCTGGGTTTTGGGGGTTCTTACACTGACACCCTATGCTTCCTGGCGCGCGGATCATGCTGCCCACCACGCCAACATGGGCAATCTCGATCGGCGTGGGATAGGCGATATCACGACACTTACCTTGTCCGAGTATCTGGCTCTGCCGAAGTGGCGCCGGCTCGGCTATCGCCTTTACAGGCATCCGCTGGTCATGTTCGGTATCGGGCCGATCTGGCTATTCTTTATCAGTAATCGCATTCCGGCCGGCAATCAGCGGCGCCGCTGGCGGGCCTGGCTGGGCGTGCTTGGAACCAATGCCGGACTCGCCGTTCTTCTAATCGGGTTGATGCTTAGTCTGGGGCCGACGGTTGTGTTGCTCGGCTGGTTCCCGGTTGCGCTGCTAGCGGCCATGATCGGCGTCTGGCTTTTCTATGTCCAGCACCAGTTCCCAAACACCTATTGGGAGACGAGTTCATCCTGGGATTTTCGTAACGCCGCCTTACAAGGCGCATCGTTTTACGATTTACCGCGCCCCCTACATTGGCTGACCGGTAATATCGGCTTTCACCACATTCATCATCTCTCCTCGAAAATTCCAAACTACCGGCTGCGGGAATGCCAGGAGGCAAATCCGGCGCTTCAAACTGCACCACGGCTATCACTGTGGACAAGCTTGAAATGCGTCAATTTGGCGTTGTGGGATGAGGAGCGGGGCAGCCTTATATCATTCAGGAAAGCACGCGGGCGTCTATAGCGAAGCTTGTACCTCCCATATCCAGCCTGGAAACGATTTTAGAACATATGGGTCGAATGACTAGCGCACAGGAGATTGGACAGTGACGCAGGACGAGTTAACGTTGTGGGCAACGCGGAACGGCTGGCGGATGATGGCGGGTTGCCCAAGCCTGGTGAAGCCAGGGCGGCCGAAGGATGCGATCGTGCGCCTGTCGTTCAAGGTGACTGTGGTCAGCCTGGAAGTGCGCAAGGCGACGAAATGGGAGAGGGTGGATAGCGCGAAATATGAAGATGTCTCCCTGGATGAGGATGGGGAGCGGGTGTTGGGCTTGGGATTCGAGAAGGTGCCAAGCATTACTATGCTCATGCGGGAAAATCGGGACGCACAGGTATTTGCGAAGTTCGGGAAGTAGGCAACTACGCTTTGACTGGGGAGGTTGCTGTTTCCCTGGGAAGATGGGTAATGCCCACCTCTTGCTGTACTTTTCTGCGGCCGCAAGTGGCTTTCATTGGCACGAAGGGCCGGACGCGGTCGTTCAGAGGGTCTCGCGCGCACGTCCGGTCCTGAGAAAAGCTGCCGTCGAGCGTGGTGATCACGTTCGGCGGCTTCGCGGCCATTGTGGTCGTTCCAGAGCAACGTCCTCGCAGCCAAAAGCGGTCGTGCCGTTGATTGCTCCCCTAACACCGCCCTGATACGAACCTCATAACCATTGAGCAGGTTCACTTCTCGGAGTGCGTCCTTACCACCAGGAATTGCGGCACTTAGGCGGCACTTAGAAGGAGCCCGGTGATCAGACGCTATTAACGGCGCCCGTGTGGCGCCGTGAAGTCCAACGCCGGGCCGAGCGGTACCACGCCGGTCGGGTTGATCATGGTGTGGCTCTGGTAATAATGGCCCTTGATATGCGTGAAGTCGATCGTACCGGTCACGCTGGGGATTTGGTAAATGTCGCGCGTATACGCCCAGAGATTTGGATAATCCACAATCCGCCGCAGGTTGCATTTAAAGTGCCCGACATAGACGGCGTCAAACCGCACTAGCGTGGTAAACAGGCGGATATCGGCCTCGGTGAGCTGCGCGCCCATTAGATAGCGCCGCGTGGCGAGGCGCTCCTCCAGCCAATCCAGCGTCGCAAACAGCGGCTGCAGCGCCTCCTCATACGCCGCCTGGGTGGTGGCGAACCCGGCCTTGTACACGCCGTTATTCACACTGTCGTAGATGCGGGTGTTGAGAGCGTCGATCTCCGGGCGCAGCGCCGCAGGGTAATAGTCGCCTGAGGTGGCGCTAACACTGTCAAATGCGCTGTTGAACATGCGGATGATCTCGGAAGATTCGTTGTTCACGATGGTCTGGCTCTGCTTGTCCCATAGCACGGGCACCGTCACCCGGCCCGTGTAGAGCGGGTCTGCCGCCGTGTACACCTCGTGCAAGCAGGCGGCCTGGTTCACACTGTCCGGCACCACGCCGGGACCGTCAGCGAACGTCCAGCCTTTTTCCAACATAAGCCAGTGCACCACGGAGACGCTGATGGCGTCCTCCAGCCCCTTAAGCGCGCGCATGATGAGCGCGCGATGCGCCCACGGGCAGGCCAAGCTGACATAGAGATGGTAGCGCCCCGGCTCGGGGGCAAATCGGCCGTCAGCGGTGATCCAGTTGCGGAAGGCGCTGTCCTTACGGATGAAGCGTCCGCTGGTGGCGGCGGTATCATACCACACGTCATGCCATTTGCCGTCGACGAGGAGTCCCATGGTGGTGTTCCCTTGTATCGAGGAGAGAAGGACGCGGGCTCCCCGGAAAGAAGCCCGCGCTGGAGAACTTAAGCCCAGCCGACCCGGGCGTCAGCGGAGTATTTGCCGGCACCGGTCACATAGAGCAGCAACAGGCCGCCCATGATGCTGATGTTCTTATAGAAGTTAATCATGGCCTCGTTCTGGTCCATGCCGTTCATGGTCCAGAACGGGTGCCCGATAAGCGCGGTGCCCAATGTGTAGACCATGAACAGCAGCGCCAGCGGGCGGGTGGCTACGCCCAGCAAGACGGCTATGCCGACGAAGAATTCCATGACCACGGCGATGACTGCGGACAATTCCGGCAGCGGGGCGCCGACCGAGGTCATGTAGCCGATGGTGCCGTCAAAGCCCATCAGCTTTTTCCAGCCGAAGACGAGGAACAGCAGGGTGAGCAGGAGACGGGAAGCGAGAATCGCCTCGTCGCGGAACCGGTCAGAGCCAAAATTGCTCATCGGGTTAGCCGAACAGCTTGTTGGCGATTTCGGCCACATGGCGGCCCTGGAACTTCGCGCCGTCCAGCTCGTTGGCGGTCGGTTGGCGGCTGCCGTCGCCGGCGGCGATGGTGGTGGCGCCGTAGGGGCTGCCACCGGTCACTTCGTCAAGCTTCAGCTGGCCTGCAAAGCTGTAGGGCAGCCCGGCGATGACCATGCCAAAATGCAGCAGATTGGTGAGGATGGAGAATAGCGTCACTTCCTGGCCGCCATGCTGGCTGGCGGTGGAGGTGAAGGCCGCGCCGACCTTGCCATTCAGCGCACCGCGGAACCACAGGCCACCGGCCTGGTCAAGAAAGGCGGCCATCTGCGAGGGCATGCGGCCAAAGCGGGTGGGCGCGCCGATGATGATGGCGTCGTAATGCTCAAGCTCGGCCACGGTGGCCACGGGGGCGGCCTGGTCCAGCTTGAAGTGGGCGGCCTTAGCCACCTCTTCCGGCGCCGTCTCGGGCACGCGCTTTACGTCAACGGTGGCGCCCGTCTCACGGACGCCGGCCGCCACGGCTTCGGCCATCTGCTCGATATGGCCATAGGTCGAATAATACAGAACCAGAACTTTGCTCATGTTGGTCTCCTTGGGGGTGGGTAAAAACTTAGATGATATCGGCGAGGACGATCTCGGCGTCCTCCAGGGCGGTGACGCGCAGCGTCTCCACTTGGCTGATCGCTGCACCGTCGCGAGTGTTGACTGTTACACCGTCAATCTCGACGACGCCGCTGGCGGGAACGAGATAGGCGAGCCGGTCGGTGCCCAGCGCATAGTCAACGCTCTGCCCGGCCTTTAGGGTGGCGCCGAGGATGCGGCCATTGGTGCGGATGGGCAGCCCCTCGCTGTCGCCCTCGCAGCCCGAGGCCAGAATGACGAATTTGCCCGCGCGGTCGCCCTTGGGGAACGGCCGCGCGCCCCAATGCGGCTCACCGCCACGGCTGGCGGTCTGTATCCATATCTGGAAGATCTGCGTCGGCTCGGGTTCCCTGTTGTACTCGCTGTGGACGATGCCGCCACCCGCAGACATCACCTGGACGTCGCCCGCTTCGGTGCGGCCGGTGTTGCCCAGGTTGTCCTGGTGGGTGATCGCCCCTTTGCGGACATAGGTGATAATCTCCATGTTCGCGTGCGGGTGCGGCGGAAAGCCTGTATTGGGCGCAATGGTATCGTCATTCCACACCCGCAGGCTGCCCCAGCCCATGCGGGCACGGTCGTGGTATTCGGCGAAGGAAAAATGGTGCTTGGCGTTGAGCCAACCGTGGTCTGCGCCGCCAAGGGCGGTGAAGGGGCGAAGCTCAATCATCTTGTCTCTCCTTTCGGCTTGCTTGCCGTTACTGGAAGCACAGATAGGGCGCCATGGATGGAGAAGAAATAGAATTGATGGAAATTCATTGATGCTAAATTTAACATGATGCGGCTGCCCGATTTGAAAGCTTGGGCCATCTTCGCCAAGGTGGCAGAGGCCGGCTCGTTTGCCCGCGCGGCGGACGGCTGAAACGGGCTAAGCCCACCGTATCCAAGGCCATCACTCGGCTGGAGCAGCGGCTGGGGGCGAGCTGCTGCATCGCACCTCGCGGCGGCTGTCCCTCACCGAGACGGGCAAAGGCGCGCTGGACCGCGCCCGGCGAATTTTGGCCGAGGGCGAGGCGGCCGAGACCGAAACCTCGGCATAGTCGCTCACCCCTCGCGGGCTGGTGCAGCTCGCCGCCCCATGTCGTTCGGCCTGTGCCATTTGGCGCCGGTGCTGCCGACATTTCTGGAGCGCTACCCGGAGGTGGATATTGACCTGCAACTCAGCGACGCCTTGACTGATCTCGTTGCCGAGGGGTTTGACGCCGCTTTGCGGATAGCGGCCCTGCCGGATTTATCGCTGCGGGGATGGCGGCTCTGCAGCGTGCGGTGGCAACTGGTAGCGGCACCCGCCTATCTGGACCGCCGTTGCCGCCCGGCCCACCCGCGTGACCTCACCCAACATTGCGGCTTTATCTACACCAACGTCGTCACGCCAAATTTTTGGCGCTTCCACCATGCACGGGAAGGCGAATATGTGGTGCCGGTGCGCGGCCGGCTGCGGGTAAATAACGGCGACGTTTTTGTCGCAGCCCTACTGGCGGGGCAAGGCATGGCGCAGTTGCCGGATTTCATGGTGTGGCAGGAACTGGCCGCAGGCAAGCTGGAAGCCGTGCTGCTGGGCTGGGAGGTGAACTCCATCGCGCTGCACCTCATCACCCCGCCCGGCAGGCTGCGCCCGGCGCGGGTGACTGTGCTGCTCGACTATCTCGCTTCGTGCTTCTCCTCCCCGCCCTGGGCGCAGGGCGACCGAGGCTAAACCCAACGCAACGCCGTGCGGGCCAGATGCGCGGCGGCCTGCAGTTCGGGCAGTGATCTGAGCCCGGTAATTTAGGCTACTCCGCCCAAACATGCGGCAACTGGCGAAGCATTGTCAGCAAGAAGGATGGCCCCGGTTCAGAGTCCGCTTGACAACGCAATGCGGTCTTAGAAATGTCGCTTCACGTGTGGCTGGTTTGTTGCCGGCAGCGGACTGGCGGGTTTCGGGAGCGAAGCCCGGAAAAGCGGACGCCATGCCAGAATGTAGGGTGCAATGCCCTTGGGCATTGCACCACCACAGCGGTCGAAACGGCGCGTAAATCGCGCTTCGGTCCTGTTCCGAACCATTTATGTTGCCGCAGTGCCAATTTACCGATGGATGGAGCGGTACAATGCAAAAGAGTATTGCACCCTACTTGGTGCCGCAAGTCGATCAGGCTACGATCGCATAATCTTCCAAAGTAGTGCTAATTGAGCATTGTCACTTGGCCTGTATCGAGCGCGTAATAGCCAGCCGCAACTTTGAGCTTTCCATCCTTGATCAGGCCGGACAGTAGCGGTGAAGCCGTAGCGATGAGGTTTGCCTGGACTTTCGCATTATCTTTGATTGCAGTCTCGAGATTGCCGCCGGATGCATCCACCGCCGGGCGGATCAATGCGAAGAGGCCGCTGATCTGGCCCGGCACGTCCTTGCCAGCGATGGCGGCCTTTACCGCCCCGCAATTGCTGTGCCCTAGAACGAGGATTGCTCTGGTGCCCAGCACTGCGGCACCATATTCAAGGCTGGCGATAATTTCAGATGTTGCGAGATTACCGGCGACGCGTGTCACGAAAAGCTGGCCGATGCTTTGATCGAACACAAGCTCCACCGGCACGCGGGAATCGGCGCAGGAAAGGACGGCGGCGAATGGTTCCTGTTTAGAGACGGTGTTTTGTTTGAGAATGGTGAGATCTTCGCTGCAGGACGCCAGTTGCTTTTGAATAAACCGTTTATTGCCATCGAGCAGCGCTTGCAACGCGGCACCCGGTGAGAGCGAGGTTTGCGCTAATGCGCATTTTGGCAGGATTGCGATGCTTGCGGCCGCTACCGCGACACTCGCAAGCCCCGTCGACATGAAGTTGCGGCGGGTGGCCGGCCTGCGGCCAAGCATATGCGGGAAACTCCCGCAGCAGGAGCATAGTGCATCGGAATTACTGGTTGTTTGGATCATATCGTCCACTCCCTGCTTCTGATGGTTATTATTCCGAGAGACAGATCATAGTTTTATTAGCTTAAGGGGCGCAGTTTGTACATATATTTGCCGTATTTTTGGTCAGCAGAGTGGACGGAAATCTGACTAAAATTGGTTGGTTCAAAATTGCTGGGGCCTGTAAGAAAACGCCCATGTGGTTGGAAGTCCGTGGCGCGCAGAGGGGATTTACTGAAGATTAGGCCACGGGCCTCCAACCTGAGCATAGGTCCGCTATTGGGAGCTGCGATGGAACGGTAATCCCCCCTGCGATTAAGAGGATTGATAAGTAGAATTTTCTCGGCAATTTGCTTGAGGAGATTTTGATGAAACTATCGCGCTATAGTGAAGCCCAGATTTTAGCGATCCTGCGCCAGGCTGAGGGCGGGGTTCCGGTTGCTGATTTATGCCGTGAGCATGGCATGAGCGACGCCTGCTTTTATAAGTGGCGCACCAAATACGGTGGCATGGAGGCCTCCATGGTCTCCTCGATGAAGGCGATGGAGGACGAGAACCGTCGGCTAAAGAAGATGTTTGCCGAGCTAAGCATGCGGAATAAGTTGCTCAAGGAGGTTTTAGGAAACAAATAATCCGGCCATCTCAACGCCGCGAGATGGCCGAGGTTGCGGTGGCAAGGCGTGGGGTGAGCATTGCGCTGGCCTGCCGGACGTTTGGGGTGAGCGAGACCTGTTATCGCTAGCCCCGCAGCGGACATGGAAGATGCCGAGCCAACCTCGCCTTGACAACCGGTCTCGGCGCCAGAGATGGGGGAGTTCATCCTGATGAGCCCACCGATCGCCGCAACTGCCAGCAGGAAATCCGGACGCTTCTCTGTGGTCACGTCTTCGCGATGGTCTAACCAGAGCCTTCTCCGTTCAAGGCCCAAACAGCGTATCAGTTCTTTCGGCCTCCGTGGTCCAGCCCAAGGGGTTCACTCCAACTCCGGGTCAATTCTTAGTCGAAATCAACAGTATATCGGCTTTCTCCTCGACCACTATGCAGAAGACGCCGTGAATAAGGGACTTCTGAGAGCCTTTTTGCCTGATGTCATGAGCTTCGAGGATATTTTCCACATCGCTTATCCGCGTGAACGCCCCACTCGCGCCGCACAAACCCTTACTGATGCAATCCTTGCTGTACTCGTGCCTCATTAATTGAGAGGCCCATGGCGATGACGCATTTTGTGCGTTTGACGTGTCCATTTATAATCGCTACGCCTTATCGTCTCGGCCGTCGGGTCGGTCGATGCGAGTTCGCAGTTCCATTTTTTTCATTTGCGCCAGTTGGCGAAAGCGCGACCGGCCAGATGCGAGTTCACGGACAAACGCTGTGCATCTGAAAAGAATTCGGCAGATTATCCGGCTGGAGTCCTTTGGCGGCATGCTGCTCTGCGCCGCGACCATCCTTGCAATCGCAATCGCGAATAGCTCGCTTGGCGCCGTCTATATCCGGCTGCTGGATATTCCCTTCTCGATCCATGTCGGCAGCTTCGGCATCGCCAAGCCCCTTTTGCTCTGGGTCAATGATGGGCTCATGGCGATCTTCTTTCTGGCCATCGGGTTGGAAGTCAAACGCGAGGCCCTCGAACGAGGGATGTCCACTCTGTCCAAAGCCACGCTGCCGATCATTGCTGCGCTTGGCGGAATGATCGGGCCCGTGCTTGTTTATGTCGCCTTTACATCGAGTGATCCAGCGGCACTGCGCGGCTGGGCCATTCCTGCGGCAACTGACATTGCCTTCGCGCTCGGTATCTTTGCCCTGCTCGGGGCACGCGTGCCCCATTCGCTCAAGATCTTTCTGCTGGCCCTTGCAGTCATCGACGACCTTGGGATTATCATCATCATTGCGGTCTTCTACACCTCGGACCTTTCGGTTCTGGCCCTGGCGCTCGCGGGACTGGGGACGGCGGTGATCGCGTTGATGAATTTGGCTGGCGTCTCACGTCGAAGCGCTTACATTCTGGTCGGTATTTTTATCTGGGTCTGTGTCCTGAAGTCCGGCGTGCATGCAACCTTGGCAGGCGTCATCATCGGACTGGCCGTGCCCATGAGGCTGAAAGACGGAAGCTCGCCCCTGGCAGAACTTGAGCATGATCTCCACCCATGGGTGGCATATGCTATTTTGCCCATCTTCGCATTTGCCAACGCTGGCGTGCGGCTCACCGACATCCACCTCGCTGATCTGCTGCACCCGGCTCAGTTCGGTATCGCCTTTGGCCTGCTCATCGGCAAGCAAGCCGGTGTTTTCGGGTTTGTCTGGACAGCGGTCCGGCTTGGTCTCAGCGCCCTTCCCGATGGCGCCACCTGGCGCCATATATATGGCCTAGCGCTGCTAACCGGGATCGGCTTCACGATGAGCCTCTTCGTGAGCACACTGGCCTTTCCCGTGGAAGCCTATGACGCGGACGTGCGCGTCGCCATCCTGATTGGGTCTCTTGCATCGGGGATGCGTGGGTTATTTCGTGCTGTCGACCACGAAGCGCAGGCAGCCAGTCGACGCGACGATTGCGTCCAAGAATCCAACAACGTAGGCTGCCGCCGCGCCGTGAGGCCAGTTCGCCAGAGACGACGACCATACCCCGCCCCAGAGGTGCGGCGGCGCCGTTTTTGCCGCCATGTGGCATACAGCCCTGGAACATCAAGCTTTTACGCCGCGGTTTCGAACCTGCGGGGCAGCCTATAATTATCCTCCATCTATGGGAAGACAGTCGTTTTACGGTATTTGGTGCGTCTATCTATCAGGGGTGCTACTATCCGAACGTAATTGAGTTCTTCGCAGTAGGGACGGGACAGACGGCCATGGCTACACAAAAGAGCGCGAAGGTTTTATCGTCGATGATGGTTATGGGCGTACTGTTGATATTTTTACCCTGCGCTGCCAGCGCGCTTCAGATGCCCGTTTCTTATCATATGACGGCAACTGCTGTGGAGAAAGGGCTACCACTGTTGAGACAACACAGAATCACTGTAGCCGCACCTATTCAAGATACAGGTTATTATTACCGGGGTAGACCATATCGATACCGCTATCATGGGATGTACTTCAATCGCCGGTATTATCGTGGTGGACGGTGGCGCTACTATTGATGGCGATTATACGTTCCAGAAACGCTTGGATGTGTCCGTAAGATTGCTCGACGCGGACGACCCGCCAGCAGTAATTTTGTAAGTGATGATGAAATAGCAACGGTCGCTTCGACAACGGTTTACGTATGTGAGATTACGGTTCCCGATAAGTTAGGGGACCATCCCCATTAGCCCGGCTACGGTATATAATATTCCGAAGACGTAGACGCTCAGCACGAGCCAGGGTAACGTCTTGCCGCCCCAAGTTGTGAATGGCCGTGGCGCGCCATTCTGCCTTAGCTTAATAATGATAAGCACAGGAAGAATTCCAACAAACAAACCACCTCCGAAGGCACCGGAAATCTCGAGGGTACTAACGAAAGCTCCGGGAATCAGTAATGCAACGAGAAGCGGCGGAATTACAACGAATGCCGTCAATGCTACCTCCGACACTTCCCGGCGCTTCTGCCTGGAGAGGTCACTATAGGAATCTTTAAGTGAAACACCGAATCCGATGTAAGACGTGAGCATGGAAACGGCCGCAAATACGTTCCCAAGAATGATTACACTTCCGCCGAGGATTTCCCCAAGGGGAATTGTGGCCGGCTGCCCGGCTGCCAGTGCCTCTGCCAAAGAACTGCCATGTTCGGACGTGGCTGGAACTGCACCTAGGACAACCACCGACCACAGCAAATAGAGAACACAAGGCAGAGCAACGCCTACCAGGACCACTACGGCGATACGGCGTTTGTTCTCTAGACTTAAAGCAATTGAAGGAATGACTGAATGACCGAGATAGGCAAAAAGCACGACACCGAATACATCGAGGATATAAGTCCAATTTGACCGAACCAGAAACGGCATCTTTATGCTCGGCGCTGCCAGGGCAATTAGAATACCTAACAAGACCAGCATCGCATACATGAGATAAGCATTGATCCGGCTTACAAGCGTGATGCCGCGATGCAAAATTAGCGAGCCTATTACGAAGTAGAAAATTGTGCCGACCCAGACAGGTATAGCGCCACCGGACAATTCATAGAAGACCTGTCCGCCCGCCGCAAGATAGCCAATAAGCGCCCCATAAACGTAAATCGTGATGCCAAGAAGCATCGCAAGTTCGCCCCAGGCGCCTAAATGGATTTTAGCGAGCGTTGGCAAATGTACGTCTTTCTCCTCGGCGAGCACGGCTTCGGCGATGTAAAGTCCTGACAACGAGGAGACGCCGCCCACGAGCAGTATCATGGCTGCAAGAGGGATAAAGCCCGTATGCGACGCGGCAACGGGAAGGGCTAGAATACCTGCTCCAATAATCGTGGAACCGAAGAGAAAAGTTCCCTTGGCCGTTGACATGGATTTTGTCATCGCTTGCCCTCACGACTGCTTGTTTGTGCAGCTTCCTTTCAGCGACGGAGCCCGCGAGGGATCATAGCATGCCGCAACTACCGATAACAGGGGAAATGATTCGGCAACGTAGCAGAAATCGGGGCGACATGCGGTGCAGTCGTGATCCACGAGCCCGCGCTCACAACCGGGTCGAGCATCCAAGCCGGAATCTCCGGCCACCGATCCGGCGAGCGGTAAGAAAAGCTGCAACGAAAGAATGCTGCGCTATTCTTGTCAATGTCTTCGTGAATATGGACCTGATCACCAGCCCACGGATGCCATGGATAGAGAAGTTCGCATTGATTGGTCTGGCCTGCCTCGGGGTTTTTGAGCCAGTTGATTTGAGATAAACTGGTTTAGAGAGGAGGCATTGTCATGCCGAAGAAGCGGATGAGCGCGGAGCAGATTGTTGTGCTGCTGCGGCAGGTTGAAAATCAGGCTGGCCAGGGCAAAACGGTCCAGTTGGCCTGCCGTGATGCCGGGATTTCGGACAAAAGCTACTACCGATACCAGAAAGAGTATGGTGGCTAGGATCTGGACCAGGCACGGCGGTTGAAGGAATTAGAGAAAAAACAATCGCTTAAAGCGTCTGGTGGCCGATTTGTCGCTTAAGAAGCAGATCCTCAAAGACGTTGCCGCGGGAAACTTCTAAGCCCTGGGCGAGGCCGGCAGGCTGTGGCGAAGATACGGGTGAGCTACGATCTCTCGGAACGCCGCGCCTGCCGCCTGCTGGACCATCCCCGGGGCACGCAACGCTATGTCTCTCAAGCCCGCTCTGATGAGGATGACCTGACGCGGGCCATCATCGCCCTGGCCGGCAAATATGGCCTCTATAGCTATAGGCGGATTAAGGCGTTGCTGCAGGCGGCTGGATGGGAGGTTGGCACAGACCGTGTGCAACGGATCTGGCGTCAGGAAGGGCCTAAGGTTCCTCAGAAACAGATACCCAGAGACTGTCTGTGCTTGAATGACGGCTCCTGCATCCGCCTTCGGCCAGAGCGGTACAAGCATGTCTGGTCTTACGACTTCGTCGAGGCACAGACGCATGACGGCCGCAAACTGCGGCTGATGACGTTGATCGACGGATTTACCCGGGACTGCCTGGCCATCCGGGTGGCACGCAGGATCAATGACCTCCGCGTCCTCGAGACCATGGCCAAGGTGATGATGCTCAGAGGTGTGCCCGAGCATGTTCGTTCAGATAATGGGACGGAAATGACCTCGAAGACAGTAGGAAATTGGCTCGCCAAAGTGGGGGCGCGAACGCTTTACATCGAACCTGCTTCACCCTGGGAAAACGGATATTGCGAGAGCTTGAGGCGATGCCGCGCGATCTCAATCAGGATAATCATGCGCGATCTGGGAGAGAACCGGCCAAAGAACGGCCCGCGCGGCAGGGCGGCTCGCGGTCAATCGCACCAGTCCGCGCGGGGCATCTCCCAGCAGGCGCAGTTCTTCAACCCGCGCTTCGATTTGCCCCAAGCCGGGCCGCAAGGCGGCAAGTAATTTTTCTCCCGCATCCGTCATGGTGACATGGCGAGTGCTCCGGTTCAGCAACCTGACCCCGATGGATGCTTCAAGGCGGCGAATGATATGGCTCACGGCCGATTGAGTAATGCCGAGCCGCACTGCGGCGCGGGTGAAATTCCGGGCCTCCGCGACCGCCATCAAAAAACTACAGCAATGGTGGAGCAGTTCTAGGCGGTTGGACCAACCCGGCTGATGGATCCGGCTATCTATGAGAAGTTCCTCAAGGGCTTCATCGCCGAGCGCAATACCATCCTGGCCCAGCGCAACGCCCAATATATTTCCGCCGAATTAGAACTGGCCAAACTCAAGTCCCGGCAGAAGACATTTGTACAAGCCGTTGCTGATGGCCTTCCGGCCCGAACCGTCAAGGATGAGATGATCGCCCTGGAAGCCCGGGAAGACGAGCTCAACGCCTTACTGGCCAACCGCCTGACCGAGGAACCGGCACTGCATCCCAATCTGGCGAACATCTACAGAAACAAGATCGCGGCCTTGCATGAAGCCCTGGCCGATCCATCGACCAAGGACGAAGCCTTCAGCATCATCCGCGGCCTGATCGAAGAGGTTCGGCTGATTCCGGAGAACGGCGAACTGCGCGTTAAGATCCGCGGCGCTTTGGCGGGGATCCTGGCGTTGAGCGCCGCAAACGACAAAACCGCCCGCAAGTCTGCGGACGGTTCTATCTCTGTTCTTGAATTGCAAATCAAGATGGTTGCGGGGGCACGAGGACACTTATACCGAACAAGGATGAGTAGGTGTGCTCCTACTGTTCGAAAATACAGTATTTCCCGAAAACAACTTATTTCACCATAGAAATACTCGGGAAACAGATGGGTTACTCGGCGCTTGCAGCGGCATCACACTCTCCCTTCGGCAATTCGACGGGAAGAGGATCTGCGCTGTCAAGCAATTCGAAAGCCTAGGACGCAAACACCATAGGCTATCATTTAATCATCCAGCCCTGCGTCCGATTACAAATCCGGCGACAGCGCCGTGACTTCGCGGCGGAAGCTGAGCGTATCGCCCCACTCCTCAGTCCAGACGCCGGTATCCAGCTCGCGCGCATAGCGGTGCCCGGCGAAAATGGCCCAGGCTATAGGGCTGGGGGCCGCCGCATCGCCGATCAGCTGGACAGAGCTGATGCCCGCATCCGCCCAATCCGCCTGCCGTGACCGTAATTGGTGATAAAGCCCATCATTGGCCGTGCGCGAGACAACCATCACCAGCGCATCCGCCTCGACCACGCTCCGCGCATCGGTATAGACGCAATTTGTCTCCACCCCTCCGGCACGGATCTCGGTAAGGCCGGTATTCAGCAGGATCTTCACCCCCGCCTCGGCCAGCCGCCGATGGATCGCGCCTTGCTCCAGCGTGTTGCGTGTCCAGTCGGACACATAGGCGGCGGTCGTTACCAGCACCACCTCGCATCCCGCCTGGGCAAGGCGCTCTGCGATCACCCCGCCCATGTAATAATGATCGTCGTCGAACAGCACCACTCGGCCCTTCGGCAAGCGGCCTTCCATGATGTCGTCCGGGGTGTAAACCGGCAGCCTCCCTTGCGCTGGAATGGGCACCACATGCTGCCGCGCCACCCCATCCGCCCGCCAGGCGCTGCCGGTGGCAATGCAAATATTCTGGAAGCCGAATTCCAGCACCTCCTCCACGCCCAGATCCGAACCCGGATACATCTGCACATTCGGCCTCTGGCCAATCTGGTAGAGCCGGTAATCCATCACCCGCCCCCAGGCGGAAAGCCCGGGCAGAAGCCGCTCACGCGCCACCCGTCCACCGAAACTCTCGCGCGCCTCGGCCAGCGCCACATCATAGCCGCGCAGGCTCAAGGCCCGCGCCGCCTCCAGTCCCGCCGGGCCGGAACCAATCACCAGCACGTTTTCCGAAGCCCCCTTTGGAGCGATCTTTTCCGGATGCCAGCCCCGCCGCCATTCCTCCATGAAGGTTGGGTTCTGCGTGCAGCGGCTAACAGACATCGTCATGTCCCCGGTGATGCAGATATTGCAGCCGATACATTCGCGAATATCCTCCTCGCGCCCTTCATCGATCTTCTTCGGCAGGAACGGGTCCGCGATGGAAGGCCGCGCGCAGCCAATGAAATCCAACACGCCCTGGCGGACGAGCCTCGCCATCACATCCGGCGAGGTGAAGCGCCCCACCCCCACCACTGGCTTGGAGGTGAGCGCCCGGATGCCTTTCACCAGCATCTCCTGCGCCGCTTCCTCCTTGAAGCGCGAGGGGCCTGAGCAATCCTCCCAGGTGCCATGTGCCAGATCCCACAGATCCGGCAGATCCTTGTTCATCGCAATGAAGTCGTGGACCTCAGCGTTAGAGAAGCCGAGATCACCAATCGTTTCATCAAGGCTGACGCGCAGGGTGATACCCATCGTGTCGCCAACGGCATCGCGCATGTCGGCGACGACCTCATTCACGAAGCGCGAACGATTTTCCAGGCTGCCGCCATATTCATCCGTGCGCTGATTGGTGGCACGGGAGAGGAAATGCTGGAACACGCCAAAGCCATGCGCGCCGTAAAGGCAGATCAGGTCGAACCCGGCGATCTTGCTGCGTTTCGCAGCATTCACGAACCAGCGGCGGAGATTCTTAATGTCGCCCTTATCCATCGCACGCGCCTGCACCGGGTCATTGGTGAAGGTGCGGATTGGCAAGGCGGAGGGGGCAAGTGGAACTTCCTTCGTGTAGA
Source organism: uncultured Pseudomonadota bacterium (assembly GCA_963794625.1). Taxonomy (GTDB): domain Bacteria; phylum Pseudomonadota; class Alphaproteobacteria; order Acetobacterales; family Acetobacteraceae; genus Acidocella. Next base: position 128,239 of record CAWCEU010000008.1, on the reverse strand, counting down.
GGTTCGGCCCGTTAATGCCCGAATAGGCAAGCTGGATGCCTGCCAGCGCGCCATGGGATTTCATGGCATCCGACATGCGGCGCAAGGAAGGGATATCCGCATCGTCCCAGAGACGCAGCTCGATAAACGGGGTGATCTCGGAGGTCTGGTGCATCTCGGTCTGTTCGGTGAAGATCACACCCCACCCGCCCTCGGATTTGATGCCGCGCATCGCCGCAACAGCCGAAGGATCGCGATACCCGCCGCCATTGCAATGCGGCACCTGATAGAAACGGTTTTTGGCCGTCAGCGGGCCGATGGCAAGAGGCTCGAAAAGAATATCATAGGCGGGGTTGCGCATTGGATTTCGTCTCTTTGTTCCGGACAATATTATACTTCAGACCTGGCGGGCACGGGCCCCGGCAATTCACCATAAACGACCTTGCCGCCAACGAGCGTGGCTTTGACTTGCAGATCCGGGATATCTTGAGGATCACATGCCAGAATATCACTTTCGAATATCACCAGATCGGCAAGCTTACCAGCGCTTATGCTGCCTTCACTATTTTCTCGATGGCCGGCATAAGCCGCGCCCAAGGTATAAGCGTGCAATGCCTCTTCAATCGTCACCGTCTGAGTGGGAACCCAGCCGGCGTCGGGTTGCCGGTCTATGCTTTGCCGGACAACGGCTTTTCTTATGCCGAGCAGCGGGTTGAGTTCAATGATCGGCCAATCGGTTCCGAACGCGACGGCGCCGCCGGCATTAATGATCGAGCGAATGGGAAAGGCCCGGGGAAGACAGTCTTTGCCAGCCCGGACTTCCCAAACGCCTTCCATGCCCAGCCATTCGTCCTTGGGATAGATCATCGAAGGCTGAAAGCTGGCGATCGCGCCGATTTCCTCAAAACGGACAATGTCCTCCGGCAGAGGAACTTCAACATGTTCAACGCGCGGCCGCCGCGATTTTGAATTCAGGCCATCGGCCGCATAAGCATCGAGGGCGGCTTGAATCGCCCCCTCCCCGATCGCGTGGGTCCAAACCTGAAAACCCGCTTCTTGAACCTTGGCGACAGCATTCTGATACGCCTCAACTTTCCACAAAAGCACCCCTTTTTCTTCCGGCTTGTCAGCATAGCCACTGGGCATATATCCTGTGTGGGATTCAAGGACACCGTCAAGGAAGAATTTTCCGATCAAGAATTGAACATGGTCATCATTATAGGCGGTGCGGAAAGCCGCCATCTCTTGCAGCTTTGCATCAACATCAGCGGAAGGCTCGATCACACTTGAGAGTGTAAACCGGCATGTCAACCGCCCCTCATCTTGCAAACTCTTCAGAATCGGGAAGATATGATCATCGTACCCGGCACTTTGAACACGCGTAATGCCATAGCGCGCGGCCAGTGAAAGAGCCTTTTCGAGGGCCGACTTGATCTCTTCCTCCGAGGCCGGCGGAATCAGGCGCTTGATGAGGTTAATGGCACTCTCTTTCAGCCACCCCGTGGGTTCGCCAGTCTCGTCACGTACGATGATCCCTCCTTCCGGGTCCGCGGTTGTCCTGTCGATGCCAGCGGCGGCGAGGGCTTTCGAGTTTACCCATGCCGCATGGGCCATCCCTGAATAAAAGAAGACCGGTCTGTCATTCACGACGCCATCGAAAATCGATTTATGAAAATCCGCGCCCGCCAGATCCGGATACCCATAGCTGAATTCATGACCGACAAGCCATTCCTTGGCGGGGTTTGCTTTTGCATAATCCCGGAGCTTTGACAGAACTTCCGTCATGGTCCGCGCACGGCGAACACCGATATCTTCCACATATGACGCGCCCCACGCGAAATGCAGATGCGCATCAATAAACCCGGGCATGACAAAGCGACCATCAAGATCGACGACGTCATGGCAGCCAATTTTGGATTCGACTTCGGATCTATCTCCTGCCGCGACGATATGCCCGGACTTGACCGCGAACGCTTCAACCCATGGCTGGCAAGAATCCATGGTAAAAACTTTTCCGTTCGTGAACATTAACGTGTCGTTCATGCACTGATTTTCCTGAATTTAGCTTCTTTCTGCGCCTATTATAAATAGGCGAAGAAAGCCGTCGGAATGAATCCTATTCTCGAAGCAGCTTCAAACTCTCGCCGCCGCAACCCGCACCTCTATTCTGCAAAGTGCCGGCGCAAATTTGGCAAGCAGCATATACCCAACAATACTGACGACGAGACCCACAAACCAGGCGATGTCGACACCGTGCAATGCCGAGGCGATCGCCCCTGTGTAAAATGTGGTTACCAAGAAGGGAATCTGCGCAACCACACCTATGGCGAATACGATTAGTGCCCCGGCATTCCAACGGCCATACCGGCCGCCATCCGGCGTATAGAAATCATTCACTTCGTAGTCACCATGGCGAATGACGTAATAATCAATAAGATTAATCGCGGACCATGGAATCAGGGCGTATAGGAGGATCGTTAAAAAATTGAAGAAACTATTCACGAAGTTCGTGGCGCCGGCGAAGGCGATCAGCATTCCAATCACGTGAAGGGCGATCGTCATCCATGTCCGCGCCTTCAGGTCAGGTTTCCAGCTCATCACGAATGTTTCCACGAGGGTTAGCGCGCACAAGCAGCTGCAATACGCATTCACGGCATTTCCGGTCCAGGCGGCAAAAGCAAACCCGAGCAGGACAACGATGCCAAGATTGAACCCGTCCAAGGCCTTCAACCCGGCCATTGTATCCAGGTTGCTGGATGCCAGACCAACCAACGCCCCCAGAACCATCAGGATGATGCTGCTGACAACACAGCCAATATACGTTCCCCAAAATGCGCCGACTGTACCGCTATACTTCGGCATATAGCGAGAATAATCAGAGACATAGGGCGCATAGGCCAGTTGCCACACGATCCCGATCGCAACCATGCTGGAGAAGCTGACAATCGAGAAATGGCCTTTGCTCAGAATGGCGGACCAGTCCGGCATGAAGGCCAGGGCCGCGAAGGACAAAACAACCAGCGCGCCTACAATGAAGGTGCTGATCGCCGTCACGAATCTCACCAGCTTGTAGCCAAAAATGGCGACGACAAAACTCAAGACGGCACCGATGATGATTGCAGTATTACTGCCCACCGAAGGAAATATCGCCGTCGCGGACTGGGCCGCGACAACGAGATTCGAGGCAAAAAATCCGATAAACATGATCGTGGCGACAAGGACGATGATCACAGCCCCATAGGTTCCGAACTGCCCGCGCGCCTGCAGCATTTGAGGAACACCAAGCTGCGGGCCTTGAGCAGAGTGTAAGGCCATGCCGATACCGCCGAGCAAATGCCCAACCAGGATGGCGATGACCGCCCAGCTAAACGGCAGCCCGAGCGCGGTTGTCGCGGTAGCGCCGGTGACAACCGTCAACGGTGTCATGTTCATTCCGCCCCAGATCGCAATCAGGCTTTTAGTGGAGCCATAACGTTGGGTTTCGGGTATCGGCTGGATCGTTCCCTTCTCTAACTCAAACAGTCTAGGATTACCTGAAGTCGCTTCTAACATATAACTCCCCTTATTCGTTCAAAGCTTCTTTGTTGAGCCTTGGTCAGCGTTATTTATTTTATATTTCTTTTAGAAAGAGGGGGCGCAGCTGCTCCTGATCAATCACGTGAACAACATGTCCGTTCTTGTCCTGCATCTCCTCAGCACCGAGGACTGCCTCGGCTGATGCCAGGAAGGCTTGTCGAGATCGTCACTGCTCAGCGAATTGAATTGCAACCGCCTGGTTCCAGAAAAGAAGCCTTGAGCATTGGCGGTGGAGATAACAAGAAAAATACCTGCTGAATTACTGCCCTCCGGCGTTCCGCTGCGTCCCATATCGAGAGTAATGCGCTGGGCAACGCGTTTGCGCGGTTTGCCGTTAGCAATTCACCAGCCGTCACGACACAGATTTTCAATCAGGGGCACAATCCGGGGTTTGCCTGTACAACGGCGCCCAAGATAGACGGTATCCTTGCAGATCTATTCGAGTGAGATTCTTGCTTCTTGCAGCAGAAGGTCGATATTCACCATTATCCTCCCAGCCCGGCCGGCGAGGTCACCGACCGAGACGTTCTCACGCGTTTTGAGATCCCGAGGAGCCTACCTGCGGAGGCAGATTGTCCTACCTACAATCACCACCGGGCATAAATCGTTGCCGAGTTGCTGTTCAGGGCAAGAATCGCGAGCGTTGAACTTACGCAGACGGGTATGAGGCACTGTATTGGTTTCCTCCCAAGTGGGGCATTGAAAATCTGCGACGCTCGCCTTTATTATGACCGCAGTATGGAGGAATTTCCAAGAAAGATAAAATCGAAGTTATAACACTATTGGCTCTGAAAAACAAAACCAAGAAACATTCTCTGACTGTCCTATTTGTCGCTCAGAACCCTTAGCCCCGAAAAACCGACGGCGGAACTCGCCGAAATGCGAGCGGGGACAGTCTCGTACTCGCCAAGGACGCTCATTATGGCCACCGCGATTAGTCTGACGGATATTTTGAACCAGCGTGATTGAGCAAGCGTCTGTCTTTAGTCCAGGTAATCTTGGAACTTCTAATCTTCATCGTGGTTTACACCGATAAGCCGGGCGAGAAGCTTGAGGCCACGGTGAATATTCACCTTGACGAGCGGTACGGATTGACCTGTTGCCCGCGACGCTTCCTCGACGCTATGTCCCTCCAGCTTCACCAGACGAATTGCCTCGGCTTGGGCGGGCTTTAATTCGGCGAAAAGCTGCTGGAAGGTTGCTTCAGCAACGACCGCATCCTCATGGTCGGGCACACTGATGTTTTCATCGAGAGATTCCGTCATCTGGATCCTAAGCGAACGCATCCGATCGATCCATTTGTAACGCGCGATTGCTGCGAGCCAAGGCCCGAAAGGGCGGGATGGATCGTATGTGTGCCGCTTCTCGTGAACTGCCAGCAGGACATCTTGAACTGCGTCTTCGGTCATCGCTGTGGGCAGGCGACGCACGTAATAGCGTCGTAGCCAGGGAATCAACTCATTCAGCAATGTTCGATAGGCGACCGCGTCACCCCGTTGGGCGGCGGTCATCAGTTGGCCCCAGTTTCGAGCTGGTGCCTCGCCTGTTTGTGCGTTCAAGGACTGGGTCATCACGAATTAGCCAACATTAGTCAGGTCTCGATCACATCGTGAGATGGCCCTACGCAAGCACCCATTTTGCCAGAATCCAGTAACCAAGGTCCCATGATTCCATCCCGGTGCAGCAGCAATATAGCGCCTTTCGATCGCAGAGATCAGAACGGCCGGCAGCAGGTCGCCCCGCGACACCTGATCCGTTCTAGAATAAACAGACCAGAATAGCCAACTGCCCAGGTACCTGCACAGCGAGCGAAGCGCCTCAATGACCCAGGTCCGCCCACGCTGGCAAACGGTCGGCTCGCCCACCAATGGCAGGTAAGACGCCCCGCTCACGTGCGGGTAAATTCATGTCAACCGCCCCGTTAAACGCCTAGCTGAGCCGGTCTTGGCACCGCCAACCTGCGCCTCGCTCGACAATATGAGGGCTGAGATATGTGTTTCACCATCGAGCCAACCAGGGCAGGATGATCCGCGAGAGGAGGATTACGGTCCCGCACCCAATGCTGTACCAGACCGCGATGTATAATGGGTCGTTGAACGGGCAGGCGAAAACGAACACGAAGGCTCCCCAGGCGGCCCCTGCGATACCGACCAGCAAAGCTGTCCTTCTCCGATCCGTCGGCGCGCCTCGGCGCATGAGCATCCCAAGGCCAATCACTGGCGGAATCGACAACGCAATCATCTTGGACGCACATTGGATGCCATTCGTCCAGTCGATCCGGCGCACCAGGCTCATAACATCGTCAGGTCCCGCGCCGATGCAAAGGCCAAATCCAAGACACACGACAATAAGGATAAAGACCAGACGAAGGCCGCGCCGAGGCGAATAGGCCGGATTGAAGGAGAGGACCGCAGGAATGCCACTAATCACGGCGATCAGCGCAAGGCTCACGAGCCGCCACCAAAAGGTCGGCTGGTGCATCCTCATCGGCATATCTGGCAACGCGGCACCCAGCGCGAAAAAGATGGTGATCTCAACAACGCAGACCGCGACGATGATGGCGAATTCCCGTCCCGGCCGCCGGGTGCGCACAGGCTTCAAATCCCCGGCGAGACGGTCGATCAGCGGATCAAACGTCATCGAGAGCTCCTTGCAAAGAGGAGAGGTTTCGCTTGAGTGCTGGCATTTCTCACAATCACTCCACAAGATTCACAGTTGCCAAGGCCAAAAACTGTCTGGCTCTCGCTTGCCTGCCCGGCCGGGTTTGCTGAAATTCTATAGAGTACCACTTCACCCTGCTTCATCATTTAAAACCCTTCGGACGATGGAGGGCGTCAAAATCTGGGGCAACTCGACAGATGCTGCACCGCCAGGGGGATAATAGACATAGAACGGTACGCCGTCACGGTGATGAGCTTCAAGAAATGCCGTGATAGCCGGATCACGGTTGGTCCAGTCACCCGCCATGACGACGGCATCTCGGGCGCGCAATGCCGCTTTCACGCTGTTGTCCTCCAAGGTAGCTCGCTCGTTGACGAGGCATGTGATGCACCATGCGGCCGACATGTCGACCAGGACAGGTTTTCCGGCGGCGCGAAGCCCCTCGAGCCTTTCGGCCGAAAATGGAATGGCGCCGGGAAGAAGCGCCGCGCTACCCGCTTGGACCGGCGCGATGAGGGGCAACAAACCCAGCGTTCCTACCGCAACCGCAAGCCTCATCAGCGAGAGAAGGCGCCCCCGGAACCGGAACAGCCATAAGCCGAACCCCAGGAGCGCCATGCCGCTGAGAGCGACAAGGACGCCCCTAGGCCCTGCCTGTTGAGCCACAACCCAGAGAAGCCAGATGACCGTCGCGAACATCGGAAAGGCCAGGAATTGCTTGAGGCTCTCCATCCATTGTCCGGGCCAAGGCAGCAAAGCCCCCAGTCTGGGGAAAAATCCGAGGGCGAGAAACGGGAGCGCCATGCCGATCCCCAGGAAGAGGAAAATACTGAGACCGAGTAAGGGAGGCGTTGCCAATGCATAGGCGAGCGCTGCGCCCATGAACGGCGCCGTACAGGGGGTGGCAACAGTAACCGCCAGCAGGCCAGTGGCGAAACTTCCCGCCACGCCCCCGCGGTTCGCCAACGCGGAGCCCAGACCTGCGATACGGGTGCCGAACTCGAAGGCGCCGATGAGATTCAAAGCGATTGCAAAGACGAGCCATGCGGTGAAGGCAACAAAAGCCGGAGACTGGAGTTGAAAGCCCCAGCCGAGCTGGGCTCCGAAGGCGCGAAGGATTTCAAGTGTACCCCCAACCACGAACATCGTGACGACGACGCCCGCCGTGTAGGCCAGCGTCTGCGTACGGACGGCAGCCCTGCCCTCGCCACTCAGTTTAGCTAGGCTCAGGGCTTTAATCGCGAGTACCGGGAATACGCAGGGCATCAAATTAAGCAACAAGCCGCCCAGCATCGCGCCAAGCGCCGCCCATAACAGGCTCCCGGCCGAGAGAGCGGGCGCGCGCCTGGCCGCTTCGGGCGCGATGGTGAGGGCCTGCCTGTTCCCGGCGCCGTCGGTGATCTCCAAAACGCCGGTCAGCGGTGTCCCGGGCGGCCATTTCAGCGGCTTGAGCCCCAGGGAGAATCCCGTTGCCCAAACATCCAGCCGTTGAGGCGCCGCGTTGGCGATCGCATCCGGGCGGTCAGGAAAGAAGTGGGCTGAACGGACGTTCGAGCCGCCGAGGCCCTGGCCCGTAACGGTCAACACACCCGCCGGCGAGATCGCCGCTGTAAAGGGAGAGGCTTGCGGCTCGGCCTCACTCGCCGATGTGAAAAGCCCTGCCTCCGATGATGGAACAGCACATCCCTGGGGCAAGTGCAGCGTGAAGTCAGCCCGTTGCGGCACACAGATGGCGTCGCTGCAGACCAGCCAGCGGGCCGTGCCGCGCAGGTCAACGCCTTCCGCCGGCACGGCATGCGCGAGGTTCAATGTGAACGGCAGGAGGACCGTGCCGCTGAGCACGTAATCGCCCAGCCCGTTGGTGATGAGCCAGTCGGGGGCCGGCCATCCGAATGCGCCGGCCGAAGCATCGGCTGGCTGCGTGAACGACAGCTCAGGTGGCGATCCCGCATCGCCGGCGTCCTTCCAGTAGATGTGCCAGCCCTTGGATAACTTGAACAACAGGCCGAGTCGAAGGGCCGAACCGCTCGCGCCGTCACTTTTGGAGATGACGGAGACGCTATCTTCCTGGGTGATGAAGCGATTGCTCTCCGCGGCATGCGCCGCGACCGGGACGGCGAACGCGCTCACCAACGCCAATGCGAACAATCCTTTCCCGATTGTCCGCACGCGGCCGATAAGGTGAGCAAAGCGCCTCCCGCCGTCGCCTGTTGATGCAGGCTGATCAAGCAGCGTCAGATCAGTTTTGCGTGGCACCGAGGACCGTTCCATCAGCGCGCTGAACCAGCACGGCAAATTCCATCCCTGCCGGAGCTTTGACTGAATTGTTCAGCGACGCCCCATTCCAATCCCCAAGGTTCGTGATGCTCCGCACGACATTCACCTCCGTCAGCGTCGCGCCGCCGTTCTCGCCACCCTGGACCTGCGTGGTGTGTTCCGGATCAAAGCCAAACAGCCAGACAGTGCCCGCCCCAGCGCCAGCCCCAACGTGAACTGAAACCGTCCCTCCGGTTACGCTCAAGGACACTGGAATCGCAACGCCAGTGGCGATAGACGCCCGAGCCATTGCAATCGCAGCGCTCATGCTGGCCTGGTCCGAGCCGACAAACTGCGCTGTCCCATCCACCACGGCCTCCGGCGTGTATACCTCCGTGCTTCCTCCGAGCGACGCATAGTGGCTCTGCAGGTCGGTGGCGGACTCGAGCGAATAAGGATCCGTCCAAGCACTGTTATTCCAGTATGTCACGTGAAGATCCAGGGCTAAAACGCCTGGATCTGTTGCCTGGATATGGCGGAGCAAGGCATCGGCAGGCGGACAATCCGAGCAGCCCTGCGATGTGAACAGCTCGACCACCACCGGCCGGGAGGCCGCATAAGCCTGGCCCGCTAACAGGCCCGTCAAAACAGCCGTGGCAAGAACGCGGCGGGTCATGAGCCGCCGAACCAGTTTTAGCCCTGTCATTCCCAATATTCGCCTATCCATTTGTTGGTGCCTCCATAGCAATGATCTATTTCGGGTTTTTGAAGCCGAGCTTCGTCGGAAGCTGCAGGCGACTGGGAGCCCGAACGGAGTTGTCAGCGGTGCCTCGGAAAACTCGAAGGCAAAAATCGTCCACGTATGAAGTTCTGATTTCATATCGATTCCGGTATAGTATCCGCCGGCGCAGCGGAACGCGATATAGCGGGCCCTTGCGTCCAATCTCCCAACCACTTCCAATTAGCGTGATGATCGCGACCGCATTCGGCCAGTGCATCATGCGCAGCGGCCAGGGATGAATGACCTTTCTTGCCATCATGCGCCTCGGCGTGGGGACGAAATCTGGGTTTGTAAGTAGGTAGCGCTCATCGTGGGCTCCTAGCCATTCGAAGCAATACGAATCTGTGTTGGGGTTGCGAGATAGAGCGTGGGGAACAGACTCGCCAATGCCGTGATCTTGGGTGCATCGATGAAGGCAATGTACGGATAATCAGGATGGAGGACCGCAAAGTTTTGGTGATAAGCCTTGGCCGAAAAGAACGGCATTGCGGTCTCGACTCTCGTTACGATGCCGGCGTCGAATGTATGTGCGGCGGCGAGCTGATGCAGATAGGCATTGGCGATCCGGCTTTGTTCAGGCGTCTCGGCCCAGATCATGCTCCGGTATTGAGTGCCATGATCGGGTCCCTGATAATCGAGCTCAGTCGGGTTGGCGGCGACGGATACAAACACGCGGAGCAGCGTCCCGTAGGTGACCTCACCCGGATCGTATGTGATCTTCAGAGACTCCGCCTGGCCAGTCGTCCCGGTGCTAACCATCTCGTAATGCGCCGTGCTGGCAGCACCACCCGTATAGCCTGATAGCGCCTGCTTCACTCCTTTAACGTGCTGGAAGACATCCTGCATGCCCCAGAAACAGCCGCCGGACAGGATCGCCGTTGCCGTGCCGTGCGTCTTCGCCAGAGGCGCGTCAACGGCCGGCATTGGCGCCAGGACAACAGATTCTGCCGCGAGCGCAAATGGTCCGGCAAAGGCCGCCAATGCGCCGGCGAGACAGGTGGAGAAAATGAATTTGCGCATCATGCCCTCGTTGGAGTGAAAGTTAACGCGAGACCGTTCATGCAGTAGCGAAGACCGGTCGGCTGAGGACCGTCTTGAAAGACGTGCCCGAGATGCCCGCCGCACTGGCAGCAATGGACCTCGGTCCGCTGCATGCCGAAACTGTCGTCCTCGGTGGTGAGGATCGCGCCTGGGAGATGATCCCAGAAACTTGGCCAGCCTGTGCCGCTGTTGTATTTCGTCACGGACGAATAGAGAGGCAGCGCACATCCGGCGCAATTGAAGAGCCCCACCTGATGCTCGTTCAGCAACGGGGAGGAAAAGGGTGGCTCGGTTCCTGCTTGCCTCAAAATTTGATAGGCGGCAGGGTCCAGGATCTTGCGCCATTCGGCATCGGAGCGAACAACGCGGTAATGGACATCGGTAACCGAGGCCATCGCCGCATTTACGCGGCGATGCCGGGAAACTCCCACCATCGTCAGCCCGATGATAGCGGTCGATGCGGAAAGTAATGCTCGACGATGCATGCTGCTGTACTCCTGCGCGCTAAAGTCCCGAGCACGCGCCGCGGACTTCACTTATCAATCCGCATTGACGTGGCTGCTCAGCAACCGGTAGCCCGGCTGACACCGAACCACCCATTGCCGAATTTGCCTGGAACCCTCATGTCCCGTTGGCAAACTTCTTCCAGCAGGTCGGCGCCACCAACCGGCGCTACCCGGTTACGGCGAATGCTACATGCCGCTGCTGGGGGTCGAGTTGAAACCAGTGTCGTTGGACACGTTGTCATGTTTCATCGTGGAGCCGTTGCTCATGGTATCATGCTTCATGTTGGAATTGTTCGACATTGTCGAATTGCCGATGCTATCATGAGACATCGTATCATGCGACATGCTCGATGAATTCTGGGCAAAGGCCGGCGCCGCGAACGCTACCGCCATAAGAGCGGTCGCGGCAATGGTGGGGAGACGCTTGAACATGGAATAATCCTTTTCGCTTGTGATCTGCGACGCAGGCTTAATCGCCTAGCGCCTATCCCTATATCCGGCTAAGCCCGGGTGCCGGTTACAGCGCAGCTGAAAAAAACTTGGCCCGTCGTCTGATTCTGGAGCCAACTTCAAAAAACCCGCTCGGCCGTACAGGGCGAGATGCTTTTGGAGGATCGAAAGAACGTATAAGTGGTCCGGTCAAGGGGGAGACGTATCCGATGCCAACGAGCGATCATCAGACAAGACGGTTGCCTGCACAACGCTACAGCAACCACAGGGTTTTCTAAATCTGATGAGTTTGCTTGCTCAGCGAGTTTCGGCCAGATGAATGCTCAAACTACTTCAGAAATTCGGGGTATGCGTCAGATTAGGTCAAAGAGACTCCAAATTGGAATTTTTCAGTTTAAAATGGTCCAGGAAGCAGGTCACTCTGGTGCTGGCGGCCGATAGCCGCGTGATGAGTGGGGGCGGGTGCTACCATCCCCGCCCCGCGTTGGGTGGCCTGGAACTGTCGAACATCCCCGGTGGTAGCCAAGCCCGGGGAGTGGCCCAGGAAGACGGCAAACCGGGAAACTATGCGCAGGTAATCGTGTTGGATCCCCGCCTCGCCTTAAGCAGACTGGACGAAATCGGACGTAGCAGGTCGCATAGCGCGGGTGGCTGCGGGGGCACGAGGACACTTATACCGAACGCGCCTCAATAAGCCCTGTTATACCTTTTAAGCGGCGCTTTCTTGGTACCACACGCCATATTCATAGCATTCTTTTCGATCTCAACGCAGCAAAGAGACTAACAAACCATGCGAACAGAGCCAAAAAAGCCAGCAAGCAAGCCAAGCCTATATGCAGAGGAGCATAGGTTAATATGATATTATTTGCTCCTGCTTCCACAGATATCAACTGAAACAGACCGGCTTTTCTAACCTGTTCAGAGTGCCCATTCACGCTTGCGATCCACCCCGGATCAAACATTTCCCTACGGATGATATTTCCTGCCCTAGAGCAATCCGCCTGAATATGATTGCGCGAAAAGACATTAAATTCGCAGCCAGTGCCGACCGCTTCTGCATATGGTTTGGGGTCGCTCAACTCAAAGACGGAAGCTACCTGATCTTGATATACAAGCCCCTTAATGGGAGCAGGCCAAGGAGGTAATAATTGAAGCGCCGGTAATTCTTTTTGTGCGCCGTTCGGCGCAAACCAAACCGCCACCGCTCGGCCTGAGGGATGCGTAATGCGGTAACTGATCGCCTCACCATTTAGTTGTAGAGGGTGATTGAATGAGAGGATAAGCGGCTCATTATCCTGCGCCTGCGTTAATTCCGCGCCAGCCTCCACACAGTCAGATGCTCCCGAACAGATTTGAATCAATAAGGGGCCACTCGCCGCACCGCGATATGTTCCGATTAAGATTGAAACCGCGCCAATGCTCTGAAACGGAATTTTCTCCGTGATGTCTCCAGCGATCTCGGTTCCAGCAAATAGCGCATGAGCCAGATTTCTTTGCCCAGCTTGCACGAGATCAAAAGATTGCCTTGAAAAATCAGAACCGGGCGGAAACACAGCGTACTTCACACCATCGGCTTCATATGCCGGCAGATAAGACAACGCTCTATTTCTTATGCCGTTTGCATCGAAACTATTCAGATCGCTTTCGGGGTCAAGCGAAGCATGCACTTCATTTGCCCAAAGCGAAGGGGAAGGAAGCGCATTGTAGTTAACACTGGTTATCCCGTATTTATCTGGAAAATTCAGACCGAATGGGCCGAAGCTTGCCATCCGATTAGTACCAATATTCTGCTTAAGAAAATTAACTAACGGTACATCCAGCTTCCCTGAGCTTAGACCCGAAAATTGTGGAATCACAAAACTGAATAGCGGGAACGCAAGAACACAACAAAGGACAACCCCGCTCCGCCGGCGATTTTGGAGATTCACTAAAACGACAATGGCCAAAATTGCTGCGATCGCCACGTCCAACCCTCCAAAAAGGAAGTGGCCTGGGCGCAAGCTGTAGACGGACGCCGCAAGCGATATACCTGGCGTAATGGCGGCGATGCTCAGGATCACCAAGCATCCGGCAATCATAAACAGCCTAGCCTTGCCGATTCCAGTCATCCGTAAATAATCGTCCACCCCAAATGCGGCCAAAAGGATAATTGCAACATCAACAGAAGGGCCACTATAACGAGCGGCATCGGTAACGGCGATCCCGGGAAACAGATTCAGAATTCCCTGGACTGGTTGAATGCCCAGATACCGCGCTTCCCAAATCAGAACCCAGCCGAGAAGTAAAAGACGAAGGCCAAACCTGGGCAACGGGCCTTTCCTGAAAAAGCCGGCCAGCACCAAGGCCAATATAGGAAGACTCGTCCATCCCGGAAGGCGGGTAATATCTAGGTTCTGCTTTAGCGTGGGCGGAAGTGCTGCCCCAAGAAATCCATATAGATCTGGAAAGAGCTGAAGAGGGATCAGCTCCCTCGGCAAGCTGATTATTTTAAAATAGCCGGTATGGGGGCCTAAATAAACATCCGCGGCATACTCGGAAGCAGGTATGAGCAGCGGTGCGGAAAGGCCGACCGCAATGGCGATTCCAATTACCAGTTTCCCTGCAAAACTGACCTTCGCGCCAGCTTGCAACTGAAAAAACAACCATATCGCCCAAAGACCACATAAAAGCCCATTAAAATATGCGACCTCGGGATTGCCAGCATACAGAGAGTAAGCACACGCAATTACGATAAGGCTCCACCCGAGATGTTTACGCTGGGATGCAGCCTTGGCGGCCCGCTCTATCCCCAGAAGCAGTAACGGTAAAAAAGGTAGCGGGGCAATCGGCGCGCTGGGACAAAGATAAAATTCGGGAGTGAACTCAAATAAAACACCTCCCATAAAAGCGGCACTGCGGGCCAGCCCAATCTGCTTCAGGAAAATATATAATATAATACCACAGCATTGCTGCAGAATAACCCTTAAGACCAGCCACCCTGCATTGAAATGCAACAATAATGAAAACGGTAGAAAAAAGGCTTCTGTCTGGCTTTCCGCGGCCAGCGGCATTCCGGCGCCGGCATAAGGATTCCACCACGGAACAATCCCATGTAGCCAATCAGACGCAGCAAGATAGCCGATTGGTTGAATAATATATCCAACGGAAGGATCTACCCATCCCGGAGGCCCAGAAAAAAGACCGCCCCTCAATTGAAGGCCGATCTCTGATAGTTGCAGTGTCGGATCTACGTTAAGAAAGACCGAAACAACGTTACCGATTATCGGCAGTAGCAGCAGGAGAAGTAAAGTGACGCCATCTTTAGAGGCAACTGCACGAAACGACATAATCCTGCTTCCGTTGTCGAGATGGATTCGCGGTTGGTAAGCGAGGCACAAAAGAGGGTCAATAGTTAGTTAACGTCAAAAGCTTTCTGAAAATGAAAATCGCGCAGAGGGCGGCAGGCTGCGCCCATCGATGATGAGGAGGGCCTCGCCAAGGCGCGGCGGGATCTGGCCCGCTGGCTCTACCGCAACCTGGAATGGAGATACGAGTACCAGACCTCTGACATGGCGGTCGAAGAGGCAATTCTCGCCAATGAGTATTCCTTCACGGGAGAGGGGCGGGAGGGACTGCTCCGTCACTTGATTTCGAACCACGAAATCTTGTCACCGGCACATTGCTGCTTATTCGCCGCAATCCCCCGGCAAAGGATGGCGCAATAGAGGGGCCAAAATCATTTTTCCGGAAAAAATTGGCTTATTTACCAAGGTTCGTGGCGGAAGAGGTGTCCGCCGAACATGTATCCACACTCATTCGCACCACTCTAAATAATCGGCTTTAAGTACCGGTTTATACCTGATTATTATCCGCCACAATTCACTTGCGACCGCCTGAATGCGAGTTTATGGTGTATCCATTACGATTCGACACCCTGCACCGGACCCCGCAAAAATGAGCATTTACACCTGTACCCCTGCTAAACTTGCTAAACTTGCTAATCGGCGCGCAGCCTGATGGCCAAAGGGCCAAGCAAACGGCTGACGGCGGTTACCATCAACGCGCTGGCCAAGGTGGGTAACTACCCGGACGGCGATAACCTCTATCTGCGCGTTCGGCATGATGGCTCGAAATCCTGGGCCTTTCGTTACAAACAGGCGGGCAAACAGCATTGGATGAGCTTGGGGCCGCTTCGTGACGTGACGCTGGCCGAAGCGCGCGAGGCCGCCCGGAAAATGCGGAACCAACTGCGCGACGGAATCAGCCCGCTAGAGCAGCGCCGGGAACGCCAAGCATTGGCTCTGAACGCCGAGGGGCGAACATTTGATGCCGTGGCGAAGTTCTACATCGATGCGCACAAGGCCGGGTGGAAGAACGAGAAGCACGGCGACCAGTGGGCGAACACCCTAAAAACCTACGCCAGCCCGGTCATCGGCAACATGGCTGTGGGTAGCATTGGCTTGGATGAGGTGCTGCGTATCCTTCGCCCGATCTGGAAAGAGAAGCCAGAAACCGCCTCCCGGCTGCGTGGCCGTATAGAAGCGGTACTCGATTATGCAGGCGTTCATGGCTGGCGCAAAGGCGACAATCCGGCACGCTGGACCGGCTATCTGGACCAAGTCCTGCCTGCAAAGGCAAAGGTGCGCGCCGTTGTGCATCACGCGGCGGTGGGCTGGGCCGATATGCCCACCGTCTGGGAGAAGCTGGGGGCTGCGAGCAGCACCAGCGCCTTATGTCTGCGCTTCCTTATCCTGACTGCCAGCCGATCCGGGGAAGCGCGCGGGGCGCGGTGGAACGAGATTGACCTGCCCGCCCGGGTTTGGACCATTCCGGCCACCCGAATGAAAGCGAAGGCCGAACACCGCGTGCCGCTGAATGATGCCGCCATGACGATTTTGGAAACGATGAAGCCCCTACAGAGCAAGCCCGACGGCTTGGTGTTCGAGGGCGGCAAGAAAGCCAAGCCGTTGTCTGACGTGGCCGTGTCCAAAGCCTTGGCCGCCGTGGCAGAAGGTTTCACCGTTCACGGCTTCCGCTCCACCTTCCGCGATTGGTGCGCCGCCCGGACCAATTACCCCCGCGAGATTGCCGAGAGTGCCCTGGCCCATACAAACAAGGACAAGGTAGAAGCCGCCTATTTGCGCGGGGACCATTTTGAGCAGCGCCGTAAACTCATGGAGGCATGGGCGCGTCACTGCACTAGCCCCCCGGCAAAAGGCGACAACGTGACGACAATTCGGGCGTCTGCCTGAGTCCTGCGCCCGGCGGTTCCGGGCATGAAATGGGCCGAGCAGCGATTGCAGCGCCACCCGGCCCGATGATCCCGAAAGGCTAGGAACCTATGATTGAGATCGAGCCAACACCTACCACGCCCGAGCTTGAGAGGCCAAACGAAAACCCGCCGAGAAGCGTGGGGTGGCGCAAGACATACACAAGCGCCGACGTGCGGGCCTTGATTGCCGAACTAAACCACCCCGGCCAGGGCTGGTTCCCTATCCAATATTCTCGCCTGCAAGGCGACCCTGGCGGTATGGTTTCAGCCGCTCTTAACAAACTCAAAAACCCGTACCCTGAGGGGGTGTTGTTCCTGGCCGCACAAGCTGCCGCCCTGGCGGAAGGTCGAGACAAATTCATCGCATTTTGCCGGGAGCAGTCGGACTGGTACGCGGGCCGAAAGAAGGCCGCTCAAGACCTGCTGGACAGCCTATGGGGGACGCGGGAACGGTTCTACACCTTCGCGCCGATAGGCCATCGCGCCGAGCTTGAAACGCTGGCGGCATATTTAGGCGAGCAAGCGGACTGGTACGCAAAGGAAATTGACCGCGCCCCGCTTTCGCGCAAGCAGAACGTCCCGCACGCCGCCGCAATCGCGGCCATCAGAGGGTTGCGCGAGCGGCTATACCGCAACCACCGGGCATTACACGACCCTGTTGTCATGCTGGCCAGCGCCGCAATTGGTCTGGAAATTCCCCGCGATACTCGTGGGCAATGGCCCACTTGGGTGCTGGGCGCTCTTAGAGCCACAGATGATGATTCGAGTGCGAACAAGAAGCCACGAATACACAAAATCAAAAAGATCCTGGAAAAACCTTAGTTATTCAAAATACGAATGTGCATCTTCTATGGTGCGCCAGAGGCGCACTTTATTGCATACAAGAGGGCGTGGATGAACTCCGCGCGCTCTTTTTCTTGGTGAATATGGAAACGAAACAAACTCTTAACCGGGTGGGGAATCTGCGCCGATTGCAGCCCCTCCCAACATTTCCAATTTCACAAGGAATATCAATCATGACCGAGAAACTCGCTTATCGCCCTACCGAAGTGCAGGCCGCACTCGGCATCAAAAACACAGCTTTTTGGGGCTTAGTTAAAGCCGGCCGGCTCGAAACCCGCAAGATCGGACGCGCCACTGTGGTCCCGGCTGAGAGCCTGCACCAGTTTGTTGCGAGCCTCCCCAAACGTAACGCCGCCTAAAAACCGAACCCCGCGCTTGTGGCACGGGGCTGGGAAAGGAAAACGACACTGGCTGGACACCAGCAACTTAGTTTTCACCAGCCTAAAATGCAAGCGCAATCTTGAAAGATTGCAAATGATCCCATTAGACCATGCTCTCTATTGCGCCGGGGCTTACGGCTGGGCCGTCTACCCCGTAAGCCGCGACAAAACGCCCCGTACGCCAAATGGCCACAACGCCGCCAGCGCCGATCCTGAGCGCATTCGCGCCCTGCACGTACAATATGGTTTCGTTCTGGTGGGCATCCGCACCGGGGCAGAAGGTAACCTCGCCGTGCTCGATGTAGACCGCCAGCATAACGGCCTAGAATGGTGGGAGGCAAACAAGCGCCGCCTGCCCGCCACACGCACGCACCGCACCCGTAGCGGCGGCTTGCATCTTTACTTCAAACACCGTCCCGGCCTGCGTTGCAGCACTGCAAAGATTGCCCCCGGCATCGACGTGCGGGCCGAGGGCGGCTCGATCATCTTCTGGCCCGCCGCTGGCTTTCCGGTGCTCTGCGACGCTCCTCTAGCAGACTGGCCGGAATGGCTCGCGCCTGCGCCAAAACCCGCCCCAGCGTCTTCCTGGAGGCCTGTTTTCACCGAGAGCGCCGATAGGGAACGCCGTTACGCTATCGCTGCCTTGCACAACGCAGTGCAGCGTGTGGCAGGCACCCTCACCGGGAGCCGCAACGCCGCCTTGAACGCCGAGACCTATAGCTTGGCGCGGTTCATTCAGTCTGGCGCGCTTTCGCCAGCCGAAATTGCCACCGCCATGGCTCACGCGGGGATTGCTGCCGGGCTGACTGCCCCCGAGGTACAAGCCACGCTTGCCAGCGCGCTGGGGAGTTCCACGCGGTGAGCGATACAGGCAAAATTCTGAAATTCGATGCAGCCGCCATTGCCGCCAATGCTGTGGCCGCCGCTACCATCCCACCGGACGCAAAACGCCCGCTTTATCGGGATATCCGCCCCCCTGGCGAGTATCCGATTGAGGCACTTGGCGGCCTGCGCGACGTGGCCGACGCCTGCGCCATCAAAACGCAAGCGCCCGTTGAGATACCCGCGCAATCGGTTCTGGCGGCTGCCGCTCTGGTCATCGCGCCGCACTATAACGTGCGCCTGTTAAGTGGCGTCGCGCCCCTGACTTTGCTGTGTCTGACCATCGCGGAATCGGGCGAGCGCAAAAGCAGCGTGGACAATCTCGCATTGGCGCCGGTCTATGAAAAGGAAGCGCGCCTGCGCGCTGATTATGAGGGGCAGTGCCACGATTACGAAGTAGGCAAGGCGGCGCACAAGGCAACAACTGAGCAGGCAAAAAAGGCCGCGAAGAATGGCCTAGCGGCTGTCCGCGCCGCCATCGCGGCTATTGGCCCGGAGCCTAATCCCCCCGCGCCGCCCATGCTTCTGATGGCCGATCCAACGCCAGAAGGCGCCACCATGCAACTTGCGGAACGTCCATGGGGGGGTATCTTTTCTGCGGAAGGCGGCTTGATGCTGGGCGGCCACGCCATGTCTGATGAATCGAAAATCCGCACGGCGGCGCTTCTGAACACGCTATGGGATGGCTCACCGATCCGCCGCCGCCGCGTCCTGACAGGCGCCACCTTTCTGCCGGGGCGGCGGTGCTCGATGCACTTAATGGTGCAGCCGGGTGTTGCCGAAATTCTCACGCAGGACCCCGCCTTCGTGGATATTGGCTTGCTGGCCCGCACGCTGATTACAGCGCCAGTCAGCACCGCTGGAACGCGGTTTTATCGAGAGGCGCCGAAAGAGTGCGGCACGGTTCTGGCGCAATACAAAGCCCGCATGACGCACTTTCTCGACAAGCCACCCCGCACGCTGGACGGATCAGGCGGCCTGGACCCGCAAGAGGTAACACTCACCGATGACGCGCGCGCCATGTTGATTGGCTTTCATGATGCAGTGGAGCGTGAACTTACCCCAGGCGGGGAGCTTGCCTCAATTCGCGGATTCGCCAGCAAGATGGCCGAGCACGCGGGCCGACTGGCGGCCATTCTGGAGCTTTATGGCGACCCAGAAGCCATTGAGGTTAGCGCGGAGGCGATGGCAAACGGCATCACCCTGGCGCGATACTACGGCGCCGAGATGAGGCGGCTTGCGGACGGTGCCAGCGTCGCACCCGATCTAAAACTTGCACGGCGTTTGCTAGAATGGTGGCAGGCTGGCGGAAAGCCAAAACGCCACCTTTCCGAGATTTATCAGCGCGGCCCTGGCGCGCTGCGCGATAGTGCCGCCGCAAAACGTATTGTCGCAATTCTGGAAGATCACGGATGGATCACACGCCTACCGCCGGGGGTAATGCTCGATGGTTCGCCGCGTCGTGATGCCTGGGAGTTAGCGCCATGAGTGGATTGCTCAAATCTTTTGACCCGTGGGCGGCGATTGGCCGCCCCAAACCGCACCGCGAGGCGGAAGAACGGCGGCTCGATGCCGAGATGGAGCGCGCCGAGCGTGTGGCCATTCAAAATGAGCCAGAACTGCCACCCCCAGGCACCGAGGCTCGAAAAATCATCGACCTTGCCCACGAACGCATGGTGCGCGGGCTGCTGGCAAGCGCAGCGCCTAACACCTCAACCTCCAACAAATCCACAAAATAAAAGTGAATATGATGCCTTATCAAAACCAAGACTTTGACGCGAAACTGCGCGCCACCCAGGAAAAGGCCGGTCAGGCCGCCGAGCAGGGTTTTTCGGCCCTAACCAAGAGCCTGCAAGACGTAATCGCGCTGCAAACCAGCGAGATCGAGCGGCTGCGCGGTATTATCGAAAGCGCCACGGAAATTCCCGAGCGTATCGCGGCGGAGATCACCGTTGCCAGCTATTCGCACAACGGCACCGGGAAGTGTGATGTTGTCGTAAAGGCGAATGATGGCGGCTTATGGCTGCTGCCGAATGCGCCGCGCTCCCCCTACGCGGTCCCGCACGCTAACTCATGGGTGCGCCTGCCCGCGCTACCCCAGGCTGCTGATGAGATGAACGCGGCCCCGCGCCGCCCCGCTGAGAATGAGGGGGAATAAGAAAATGGACGAGAACTATAAACACGCAAAAGCGTTCCGCGATGGCACGGCACGCGCGGCGCATGACGCCGAGGTGCAATTCCGCCGTGAGGCGGAAAGGCTGGCCAATAGCGGGCAACTATTCCCCATTAAGACTGTAGAGCTGGGCCATGAGGTGACGCGCTTTGTGGGAGACATCGAGGCAACCTTCGCGCCATTCATGCAGGGCGCGAGGTGGCGTGGAAAGGTAAAGGGCATCAAGCGTGGGGGCGAGCGGTGAAAGCCGCCCTAACTCACATGCGCGTCAGGCTTCGCACCTGGCGCGCGCGCAAGGCCATGTCGCCCGCTGCATGGGCGGAACATAGGCGCGGGATTGAGCTGGCTTCCCGCTACGACGATGACCGCGAGATTGAGCGCCAATGCGACGAGGTCCGGCTGCTGGTGGAGCGGCTGGAACTGGCCGCCAGCGTGGGCAGTCAAGAAGCCCGGCAGAGGCTACGGAGGTTGCGGCTAAACCCCATCGGCAATGCTGCTGCAAAGGCGGCTGGGGAGGCCCTGGCGCGGCTTGATCCGAGCTTGAACGGGCGGCGCAATGGCTGAGACCGATACCAAGCCCACGCGGGTAGAAGCGATAGCAGCAAGGCGCAAGCTGTATGCCGCGCTGGGGGAGATCGACCGGCTTCTGGCCGACAAGTCACCGGACGCAGCCGAGAAGCTGAGGCCGTATGTCGAGGCCGCTAAGATTGTTCCGGGATAGTTTCGGAACGCTACGCGGGGGCATGAGCGCACGCACGCGAGACCTGCTGACCGATACGCGCCTATGCCTGCGCCCGCGCGAGCATCTTTAGTCTATAAAAGGCCGCCACCACGACCTGCTGCGCAATACGCGCCTGCGCGCGAGTGGTGGGGTTTCGCGGTCTATAAAAGGGGCTGGTGCGCATCCAGCATCGCAAACAAGCCCGGCCATTGTGCCGGGTTTTTTGTGACCAGCGAACCGAACTAACGGCCTTTAACGGAGCATGTCGCAGAGTTGGTGCGGAGTAGTCTTGAGGAGGGTACAGAGCAGGACCAAAGTGCCCCCCGTTTGCGTGGGCAAGTAACCACGCGGGTATTGGCCCACGCTCCAACCGTCATTCTTCCATTACAGATCACTCACAGAATGGGTAAAGAAAACCCCGCCGAAGCGGGGTTTTTGGTTAGGCGGCCTCGTCCTGGGCGCCGATGCCGGTTCGGAGCATCTCAAGAACCATCGATGGATTTTGGGCTATGACCAGCAGGTAGGCTCGCGCTGCCCCAAGCGGGCGGTGCCGCCCCTGCTCCCATTGCTTAATCTGCGATGAGGTGAACCCAAAAGCAGACGCGAACGCCTCCTGGGATAAGCCAATCTTACGGCGGATGGCGCGCACGTCCAACTCGGCCGGAACATACAGTCGCGCAGGCTCGGCCTCACCCTTGGCAACCGCCAGGGCCTCGATCAGGCCTTCCGCGATCTTATCAAAAGCTTTTTTGGTCATGCCTTTACCCTCGCTTTCACAACACGGCTTTGATATGCCAAGACAATCTGCTTCGTCAGGTCCTTCAGGAAGTTACGATCCTCCTTGGAGAGATTCGCTTTTTCGCCTTTAGAAAAGACTGCAAGCAAAAATACCGGCATTTGAGTGCCGCTGTAGAATGTGATCGTCCGATATCCGCCGCTCTTACCTTTTCCACGACCCGCAACTCGTAGTTTACGGCAACCCCCTGTTCCAGCAATCTCATCGCCAGCCGCAGGATTTATCGACAAAAACATAGTTAAATTGTCTATTTCACTTTCAGACATGCCAGCCTCAACAGCCTGGCGTCTAAAACTGTTCAGTTCAGCCACCGTGAGTTGAGCACCGTCCATAAATCCAATATGCGTGTTTCACGCAGTTTATGCAACCGAATTCAAACCGCTTTTCTTGCAAACCTGAATTCGCGCCGCCGAATTCAATTTTGATTTTCGCTTTCCAAATTCAACACCGCGATCTTGCCGCCCCAATTCGTGGAAATGATTTCGCGTACAAGCTCGCTGTTAAGCTATCGCGGACAGTAAATGGCGTTCGCTTGCGAGCTCTTCTCACGTCGCGCTCCTGCTCACACGGACAGGCCGTCGTCCCGCACAACCCATTGAAATTACGTCACCGTTGTGCCTCCAAAAAAGAGCTGAAGTAAATTAATGTATTGTTTTAAAACGAAATTTCTCCCGGCACCTATCCAACTAGAGCGTAATCGATTTTGAACTGTCGAACGATCCGCTCAGCCTCCTTTATATCCAAGTCAGTCACACCCTCTCCCCATTTTTCAACTTCCCACTGACCGGGACTAATCCCCCCCGCTCTGAGACGAACAGATAAAACGCGGCATTGCCGCCCCCTTTCTGGAATTTTGCCCCCCTCAGGTTGGGACAAACGCCCCTCAGCAATGGCAGCGTTCAACGCTCCAATTAACTCGGCGGCCTGAATCTCAGTCTGGTTAATAGGCATTTTTCCTCCAATTGTTCTCTAGCCTCTTGGACCAACCACTTGCGCGACGGCGGATTGAGGTTTTTAGCCAACTGAAATGCCGATTAGCACGTTTGGCAACTTTAGCAGGGGCGCATCCTCAAATCTGTATTTTGCGATCCAGGGCGGCGCCCCGCCTTTCGCTCATGCGCGTGTGAAAAACAAGGCAAATATGTCAGTATTACTTACTTATATATATTGCCATGATCTGCCGCCCGTACGCCCTGGTACGCTCAAATTCGGCTACATGCGGCCTCTTGGTGTATCCAAATAGGTGTTACCATCGATTTTTATATTTTCGATTCTTATTGCATTTTTCTAGCATAATCGAAAATGACTGGCGGAAGAGGTGGGATTCGAACCCACGGTACGCGTTAACGCACGGCGGTTTTCAAGACCGCTGCCTTAAACCACTCGGCCACCCTTCCGTCGCGCGGGGCCGATTCAAACCCTGAATCACCCCCGCGAGCGAGATCAACGCTCTTTCCCGCGTCAGGCCCCCAAGGTCAAGCGCACGCCATGGCGCCCGGCAATGTCCTGGATGAACTGCCACGCCACGCGCCCGGAGCGGCTGCCGCGCGTGACCGACCATTCCACCGCCGCCGCGCGCAGCTCCTCGGGCGGGACCGGCAGCTTATAGGCCGCCGCGTAGCCCTCGATCATGGCGAAGAATTGCTGCTGGTCGCTGTTGTGGAACCCCAGCCACAGCCCGAACCTATCGGAGAGGGAGACCGCCTCTTCCACCGCTTCGCCGGGATTGATGGCGGTGGAGCGTTCATTGTCGATCATCTCGCGCGGCATCAGATGCCGGCGGTTGGAGGTGGCATAGAACAGCACATTGTCCGGCCGGCCCTCGATGCCGCCATCCAGCACCGATTTCAGCGCCTTGTAATCGCCGTCGCCCTTTTCGAAGGAGAGATCGTCGCACAGGATCAGCGCACGCCGCGGCGCCTCGCGCAGCAGGTTCAAAAGTTCCGGCAAGGTGCCGATATCCTCGCGGTGGATCTCGATCAGCGCCAGCGAACCTGGGTATTGCCGGTTCGCCTCGGCATGGGCGGCCTTCACCAGCGAGGATTTGCCCATGCCCCGCGCGCCCCACAGCATGGCGTTATTGGCGGGCAGCCCCTGGGCGAAGCGCAGCGTGTTCTCCAGCAATTGCCGCTTCTGGGACTCAACGCCCTGCAACAGCTCCAGCGCCACCCGCGCCACGCGCTTCACCGGCGCCAACGCCCCCTGTGCGGGCTGCCACACGAATGCATCCGCCCCGTTCAGTTCCGGCACGGCGGGCGGCGGCGGCGCCAGGCGCTCCAGCGCTTCGGCGATCCGGCGCAGCAGGTCATCATTCATTCGGCACACTCCCAGTTGACTGCAACGGCGCGCACCCTATGGTCCGCGCAACTTCACGGCAACCAGGAGATCCCATGTTCATGTCCGCCGCCTACGCGCAAACCGCCACCGGCGCTGCCGCAGGCCCCGCCGGCCTTGCCTCGCTGATGCAATACGCGCCGCTCGTCCTTATCGTCATCGTATTCTATTTCCTGCTCATCCGGCCGCAGCAGAAGCAGCAAAAGGCGCTCAAGGCCAAGCTGGGCGGGCTGAAGCGCGGCGACAAGGTGGTGACCGCTGGCGGCATCGTCGGGCTGGTGAAGAAGGCCGCCGAAGGCTCGACCGAGATCGAGGTCGAGATCGCCCCGAATGTCACGGTAAGCATCGTGCGCTCCACCGTCACCACGGTGCTCAGCTCCGCGCAGGCCGACAAGGCCTGAAACTTAACCGGCGGGGGCAGCCCCGCCGGTTCTTAGCGCCGGATGATTTTATCTACGCACGCAGGGCGCGCGAAGATTAAAGCATCGCCCTTTAATGCCGCCTGGCGGTGGTGTAGCGCGCCACATCCGCCAGCGCGGTGCGGATTTCGCTTTCCGGGAAGCAGGCCAGCCTGTTTACCGCGCTGTCGATGAACTGGTCCGCCCTGGCGATGGTGCGGGCGGTGGCGTCGTATTTCTGGATCAGCTTGAGCGCGGTGGCGAGGTCTTCCTCACTCTGCTCGCTCTCTTCCACCGTGCGCACCCAGAAGGCGCGTTCCTCCGCCGTGGCTTGCGCCAGGGCCAGGATCACCGGGTAGGTCAGCTTGCCCTCACGGAAATCATCGCCCACGGTCTTGCCCAGCTCGGCCTGGTCAGCGGCGTAATCCAGCGCGTCGTCCACAAGCTGGAAGGCCATGCCCAGATCCATGCCGAAATCGCGCAGCGCGGCGCATTCCCCGGCCCCCACCCCGGCGATGACGCCGCCCACTTCGGCGGCGGCGGCGAACAAGGCGGCGGTCTTGCCGCGGATCACGTCAAAATATTTCTGCGCGGTGGTGGAAATATCGTTCTGGGTGGTGAGCTGCAGCACCTCGCCCTCGGCAATGGTGGCCGAGGCGGAGGAGAGGATGCGCAGCACTTCCAGCGAGCCATCCTCCACCATCAGCTCAAAGGCGCGGGAGAACAGGAAATCCCCCACCAGCACGGAGGCCTTGTTGCCGAACACGGCATTGGCCGAGGCAAACCCCCGGCGCAGCAGGGACTCGTCCACCACATCGTCATGCAGCAAAGTGGCGGTATGGATGAACTCGACACAGGCGGCGAGCTTGACCTGCCGCGCGCCCCGGTAGCCGCAAAGCTTGGCGGCGGCCAGGGTCAGCAAGGGGCGCATGCGCTTGCCCCCCGCCGCCACGATATGCGCGGCAAGCTGGGGAATAAGCGCGACCGGGCTGTCCATACGGGCGACAATGGCCTCGTTCGTGGCTTTCAGCTCCGCCTCGAGCAGCGCCGTGAGGCGGCCCAGGGCATCGGTCGTCATTGGCGTCGCACCGTCCAAAATCAGCGCCCTAACCTGTCCATGAGATTTACGTTAGCACCATATCGGGCGGGATTTCGGAAGGGTCAAGCGTGTGGGTGAGGACAAGACGAGCATGGGCGCGCTGCTGGGCGGGCGGGTGCGCTACCGCCAGTTCCGCACCGGCCACCGGAGCGGGTTCGAGCCGGTGCTGCTGGCGGCCTGCGTGCCGGCCAGGGCGGGCGAGCTGGTGCTGGAAGCCGGAACCGGCGCGGGGGCGGCCTTGCTCTGCCTGGGAACGCGGGTGCAAGGGGTGCGCGGCGTGGGGGTGGAGCGTGTGGCCGAACTCGCCCATCTGGCCAACGCGAATTTTGAAATCAATGGGTTAAATCGCATCCTGGCGATCCAGGGCGATGCCGCTTCCCTGCCCTTCGGCCCGGATGGCTTCCACCACGTGCTGGCCAACCCGCCTTGGTTCAAGGCCTCCAGCACGCATTCGCCCGACCAGACGCGGCGCCTGGCCCACCATGCCCCGCCGGACCTGCTGCCACGCTGGATCGCGGAGCTTGCCAGGGTGCTGCGCGCGCGGGGCAGCATCAGCCTGGTGCTCCCGGCCGCCAGCTTTGCCGCGGCGGCAACGGCGCTGCGGGCCCATGGCTGCGGCCAGGTGATTCTCACCCCGCTCTGGCCCCGCGCCGGGGTGGCGGCCAAGATGATCATCATCACCGCGCGCAAGGGCAGCCGCGGCCCAGATGAAGTGCGCCCCGGCCTGGTGCTGCACGATGAAGCCGGGATCACGCCAGCCGCCCAGGCCGTGCTGCGCGACGGCGCGGCCTTGGAGGCTGTTTGAGACGCCGCTCCGGTGAGTTCGCCAAGCCATGGTTTTGAATACCGGAGCAAAGCGTACTCCAATAGGTGAGCACCCGAACGCCGCGCAAGCGGCCGCGCTTGGCGTGACTTTGCCGGGAGCCGCTTGTAATGAATTCCCCGACATGCCCTCCACGCCCGCCGGATCGGCCGCCCCCTCCCCGCGCCAGGGCAAGCTGCTCACCCTGGAGGCCGCGCGCTTCATCGCCGCGTTTTGCGTCGCCACCGACCATACCATCACATCGCTGCGCGGGCTGGGCGCGGGCCAGCCGCTCCTTGGCTTCAACCTGCCGCCGATCAGCGCGGTGCTGTTCTTCTTCGTGCTCAGCGGCTTCGTTATTTTCACCGCGCACCGGGCGGATTTCGGGCGGATCGAGGCAGTGCCGCGTTATCTCTGGCGGCGCGTCTGCCGCATCTATCCGGTTTACTGGGTTTCGCTGGCACCGATGCTGTATTTTCTCTGGGCGGGGAGCAGCGGCCATTATCTGGCGCAGATCTTCAGCCTCTCGCCGCTGACGCCCTTTGATTTCACCGAGATCAATCCATCCGCCTGGACGCTGCGATTCGAGATGTCCTTCTATCTCATCTTCGCCATCACCTTGCTGCCTTATATCGGGCGGGCGGCTCTGGCGCTCTGGCTGCTGTTCATCTTCTGGGAATGGTATCCGCATCTGCTGCCCTTCGGCCCGCTGGCAAAGCGCGTGCCGATGCCGGCGGGCCTGCAGTGGCATTTGCTGGGTTCGCACAACATGCTGTTCGTCTGCGGCATGGCGGCGGCGGCGCTGTATGCGCGCTGGCAACCCCCGGCACGGCTGCTCTGGCCGCTGCTCATCATCAGCGCCGCCGCCCTCATCCTGTTCGTGCGGCTGGACCAGTGGGGCTTCACCTACCCGCCCGCCAGCCGTGAGCCCTTCATGGGGCTGAGCTTCGCCGCCGTTATTTTCGGCCTGGCGGCGCTGGAGCGCGGCGGGCATCTGCGCCTGGGGCGGCGCTGGGCCTGGCTGGGGGACATGTCCTACCCGCTTTATCTGCTGCACCCCGCCCCGCTGTTTTTGTTCGCGCCGGGGTATTTGTTCAACGCCTATATGTCCGCCCACCCGGCGGCCAGCCCCATGGCCACGCTCACCATGCTGTTCCTGGGCTATATGACGGTAACCTTGCTGGCGGCGGCACTGGTCACCTTCCTCTTCGACAGGCCCCTGCGCAAAGCCGCGCGCCGCCTGCTTTAGGCTGCAAACCTGCCCTGGCTTGTTTGAACAAAGAGCGAACATATATCTTGAGTCCCGCCTGGACTCGGCGGAATACAGACTACAAGAAAAAAAACTTCAAAAACCCGATCTAGTAGTGATTGCGCGACGCGCCCTCTATATGTTGTTATGATGACCGCTTTATGAACAGGGGTCCGGCAAAGATGAACATGATGACAAAGCCTGAAGCCGTGCTGCTAGACGACGCCGTGCAGATGCCGGGCCGCTTCCAGGTGACAGTGGACCGCTCGCGCGACGCCTTGCTCACGGATTTTGGCCGCGCCACGCTGGACGACCGCTACCTGCTGCCGGGCGAGGGCTATCAGGATCTCTTCGCGCGCGTCGCCTCTTATTATGGTGACAACCAGGCCCATGCGCAGCGGCTTTACGATTACATCTCGAAAATGTGGTTCATGCCCGCCACTCCGGTGCTCTCCAATGGCGGCACGGATCGCGGGCTGCCGATCTCCTGCTTCCTGAACGAGGCCACGGATTCCCTGGATGGCATTGTCGGGCTGTGGAACGAGAATGTCTGGCTGGCTTCTAAGGGCGGGGGCATCGGCTCCTATTGGGGCAATCTGCGCTCCATCGGCGAGAAGGTGGGCCAGAACGGCAAAACCTCCGGCATCATCCCCTTCATCCGCGTGATGGACAGCCTCACCCTCGCCATCTCGCAAGGCTCGCTGCGCCGCGGCTCGGCGGCGGTCTATCTGCCGGTCTGGCATCCCGAGATCGAGGAATTCGTGGATATGCGCCGCCCCACCGGCGGCGATCCCAACCGCAAGGCGCTCAACCTGCACCATGGCGTGCTGGTTTCGGACGAGTTCATGCGCGCCGTGGAAGCGGATGAGATGTGGGGCCTGCGCTCGCCGAAGGATAACAGCGTCGTGCGCTCCATCTCCGCCCGCGCGCTCTGGATCCGTATCCTCACCACCCGCATCGAGCAGGGCGAGCCGTACATCATCTATTCCGACCATGTGAACAACGCGCGGCCCGAGCAGCACAAGCTGGCCGGGCTGGAGGTGAAAACCTCCAATCTCTGCGCCGAGATCACCCTGCCCACCGGCATCGACCAGTACGGCAAGCAGCGCACCGCCGTGTGCTGCCTCTCCTCGCTGAACCTGGAAACCTGGTTCGAATGGCATAAGGACGAGCAGTTCATCGAGGATGTGATGCGCTTCCTCGATAACGTGCTGGAAGATTTCATCCAGAAGGCGCCGGATTCCATGGAGCGCGCCAAATATGCCGCGTACCGGGAGCGTTCCGTCGGGCTCGGCGTGATGGGCTATCACTCCTTCCTGCAGGACAACAACATCCCGCTGGAAAGCGTGATGGCGAAGGTGTGGAACATCAAGATGTTCAAGCATATCCGCGGCCTCGCCGACAAAGCCTCGAAGACCCTGGCGGCCGAGCGCGGCGCTTGCCCGGATGCGGCGGATTACGGCATTGATGAGCGCTTCTCCCATAAGATGGCCATCGCGCCGACGGCTTCCATCTCCATCATCGCGGGCAATGCCTCGCCGGGCATCGAGCCGATCAGCGCCAATGTGTTCCTGCAGAAAACGCTCTCCGGCAGCTTCTCGGTGCGCAACCGCGCGCTGAAGAGAGTGCTGGAAGCCTATGGGCGGGATGATGAGGACACATGGTCTTCCATCACCCTCAACAAAGGCTCGGTGCAGCATCTGGATTTCCTCACCCCGCATGAGAAGGACGTGTTCAAGACCGCGTTTGAGCTGGACCAGCGCTGGATCATCGAGCACGCGGCGGACCGCGCCCCCTTCATTTGCCAGAGCCAGTCGATCAACCTCTTCCTGCCTGCCAATGTGCATAAGCGCGACCTGCACCAGATCCATTTCCAGGCCTGGAAGCGGGGCGTGAAATCGCTCTATTACTGCCGCTCGCTCTCCATTCAGCGCGCTGACAATGTGTCGGAGAAGCAGGCGAAGGCGGAGGTTTCCGGGATGGCGGCGAATGATGCCAGCGAGACATTGCCGCTGGCGGCCGCTGGCACGAGTAATTACGAGGAATGTTTGGCGTGCCAGTAAACTTGAACAGCCAAACTCATATGGGTGTCTGCAGCGCCAATAATCGGGAGCAGCATGTCCACCTTATGGAATTGGATATGGACGAAAAATGCGGCGTTTAACGGTATTTTTTACCGTCTGATCCAGGGCTCCGCCCTGGAACCCGCTGGGCCTGAGGCCCAGACCCCATTAGCTAAGGATCAGGGCCATGGCCCAATCTTTGAAGGCGTTTATCATGAGTGGACAGAGCATCTCCCCCGCCCCGGCGGAAATGGATAAGAAAATGGATTTGCTGACCGAGAACCCGGTCTATAAACCCTTCCGCTATCCCTGGGCCTATGAGGCGTGGCTGACCCAGCAGCGCGTGCATTGGCTGCCGGAGGAAGTGCCGATGGCCGATGACGTGAAGGACTGGCACAAGAACCTCACCGAGAGTGAGCGCAACCTGCTCACCCAGATCTTCCGCTTCTTCACCCAGGCGGATGTGGAGGTGAATAATTGCTACATGAA
This sequence comes from uncultured Pseudomonadota bacterium, assembly GCA_963794625.1. Classification (GTDB taxonomy): domain Bacteria; phylum Pseudomonadota; class Alphaproteobacteria; order Acetobacterales; family Acetobacteraceae; genus Acidocella. The sequence continues at coordinate 97,509 of CAWCEU010000008.1, read as the reverse complement.
GCAATATTCGCAGGTGTTCAAACCAACCGAGGTGCTGATGATGCTCTCGGCCTTCTCGAACATCGAGACCGTGCACATCGCCGCCTATTCCCACCTGCTCGACACCGTGGGCATGCCCGAAGTCGAATACACGGCCTTCCTCAAATACAAGGAGATGAAGGACAAATACGACTACATGCACAGCTTCTCGATGGACAGCAAGCCGGAGATCGCCAAAACCCTTGCTGCCTTCGGCGCCTTTACCGAGGGGTTGCAGCTATTCGCCACCTTCGCCATCCTGCTGAACTTCCCGCGCTTCAATAAGATGAAGGGCATGGGCCAGATCATCACCTGGTCGGTGCGTGATGAATTGCTGCATTGCGAATCCATCACCAAGCTGTTCCGCACCTTCATCTCCGAGAATCCCGAAGTCTGGACGGAGGAGCTGCGCCGGGAAATCTACCTCACCTGCGCCACCATCGTCGATCATGAGGATGCCTTCATCGACCTCGCCTTCGAGTTCGGCGCGGTGGAAGGGCTGACCTCCGAGGAGGTGAAACGCTATATCCGCTACATCGCCGACCGGCGCCTGGCTGGCCTGGGGCTGAATTCGCTTTTCCATGTCGAGAAGAATCCGCTGCCTTGGCTGGATGAGATGCTGAACGCCGTCGAGCATGCGAATTTCTTCGAAAACCGCTCCACCGAATACAGCAAGGCCTCGACCACTGGCTCCTGGGAAGACGCCTTCGCGGATTTCGACCAGCCGGCCAGCCCGGCAGGGTAAAATGACGTAACGGAAATATTTAATTTAATTAATAGACATTCCCTTCTGAATATCTGGAGTTTTCCGGATTATTCAGGGGGTTGTAATTTTCCCTGGTACAAAAGATGAATTTCCCATAATAATCAGGGCTGGGAACATAGATTTATAGATCGTATGAAGATCCTAGGTGACAGCGGGAATTCAGGTGTGGTACCAAAATTGAGACGACTTATCGCGGCCATACCGAGCACCAGCCGCCTGTAGCAATATTCACCAACGCTCTTAAGTACCGGACCAAAATAAACATGGCAGGTTTGACAGCCCCCGAGGACGATACCGAAACCGCCGCCTCCCGGGCGCAATCGGGGGCGCCTCGCTATAGCCGCCGCTTATCGGACAAAATTCTGCTTGCCTTCCATCATGCCTGCGACCAGGGCGATTATGAAATCGCCGAGCAATTGCTGCGCATCCTGGAATCCATGCTCACCCGCCGCACCGTGCCGCCCGACTCCAACCGCCGCAAGAGCATTGAAAGCCTTGTCGCGGCGCATGAGCGGCTCTGGCATCTGCGCCACCCGGAAGAGAGTTTCGGCTAACCTTACCCAGGGCTTCCACGCCGCGCCCCAGAGCCTGGGGCAACGCTCCGGGCTTGTATTTACCGGGCAATTTCATGTGATTACCTTGCCGCTACCGCGTCAATCCCATCACATATTGCCCTAGCTGGTGTATTTCTGGAACGTCTCGTCGCCATCCACATGGAATTCCAGGCCTGACCATTGGCTGTACTGGTCGTACCAGACAGAGAGATGCAGCTTGCCCGTCACGTCGAAACGCTGTGCTACGATAAAACCGCCCTCCACGGTGGGCAGCTTGTTCCAGCCTGGCGAGTTGACGGTGGCCGGGTAGTGCCGGCCGGTCTCCACATTCAGGATCATCGCCTGCAGCATGGCCTTGTTCCAATAGGTCAGCGGCAATAGCGGCGGGTTGCCGGTATATTGGTAATCCCCGGCCTTGGTGCTCTGCACGGCGAAGCCGCCGGGAATCTGGCTGGCATGCACGGAAAGCTGGGTGCCGTTATGGTTCACCTGGCTGTCCAGCTGCGTGAACTGCCCGCCGCTCCAGCGCTCCACCGCGTTGGCCCGGTAATGAAACACCGGAATCCCGGCCAGCGTCACCAGCAGGTCGGCATTGATGTCCACCTGCAAATCATCGCCTGTCTGCGTAAATTTCAAATGATGTTCACCGATCGGCGAACCATTGCGCAGAACCTTAAAGCGCATCTCCCCGCCCGGTGGCACGGGCAGCGGTGCCGCGGCCGCGGGCCTAACCGCCGCCAAGGCCGCCGCACCCGCCAAAAACCCGCGCCGTTCAAGTCTCTGCCTCATTTGCTGCATGCATTCCTTCCTACGAACTTTGCCAATCCAGATAGGGGCGACAGCCGCCTTCTACCATGGCACTATGCCGCTTATGCACCAGCTGATTTTCCTTCGTCACGCCAAGGCCGAAACCGAAGCGAAAAGCCAATCCGACCATGACCGCGCCTTGACCAGCAAAGGGCGCGCCGCCGCGGGCAAGATCGGCCAGGCCATGCGCAAGGCCGGGCTGGCGCCCGAGGTCGTGCTCGTCTCCACCGCCACCCGCACCCAGCAGACGCTGGAGGAGCTGGAAAACGCCCCCGTCTGGGATGAATGGCCGAACATCGATTCGCTCCCCCAGCTTTATATGGCCACCCCGCCGCAGATCCTGGGGGCCCTGCGCGATCTGCCGGAAACCGTGCGCAGCGCCATCGTCATCGGGCATAATCCCGGGCTGCATGAGCTGGCGCTGACGCTGGCGGGCGGCACCCGCCCGGATGAAACCGCCGCGCGCATCGATGAGGGCTACCCCACCGCCGCCCTGGCGGAATTTCTGGTCACTACCCCGTGGCGGCAGCTTGGCCCAGGGGCCGCCAGCCTGAAGCGCTTTTTGCTGCCCAAGGATTTTGGCTGAGCGCCCTCCAGCGGGCTTCTAAAATCACCCCCGCTCATGATGGCCGGTGAGCTGCTCGCCGGCATTGGCCGGCAGCCGCGCGCAAAGCGGGCAGGCCGCCAGCGCCGCGGCGCTCACCACCAGGAACGCCATGGCGTAATCCGATTGCGCGGGAAGTTCTTATGGCCGCTGAGCCAGCTTGAAATCTCCAGGCTCGCCGCCCCCGCCACCACCCCCAGAGTCAAGGAGAGCTGCTGCACGGTTGAATAAAGCGTCGTCGCCGCGGACATGCGCGAGCGCGGAATATCGCCATACGCGATCGTGTTATAGGCGGTGAATTGCAGGGAGCGGAAAAAGCCTGCGCCGAACAGAATGGCATCCATCAGCCATACCGGCCAATCCGACCGGAAGGCCGCGCAAATGGCCATGGTGAGCGCCGCCACCAGCCCGTTCCAGATCAGCACGGCGCGAAAGCCGAAGCGCTCCAGCGCCGGGCGTGCCGCCACCTTCATCAGCAGCGCCCCCGCCGCGGCCGCAAAGGTGATGAAGCCGCTGGCCAGCGGAGATTTGCCGAAGCCGAGCTGCAGCATCAGCGGCAGCAGGAAGGGCACGGCACCCACCGCGATCCGGAACAGGCTGCCGGCCGCCAGGGAGACCGCGAAGGTCTGCACCCGCATCAATGAGAGATCGAGCACCGGGTTCTGCGCATGCCGCGCGTGCAGCACATAAAGCACGCACGCCGTCCCCCCGCCCAGAAAGGCCAGCAGCGTCCAGGAGAGCGGGATCAGCCCGCGCCCCAGCGTCTCCAGCCCGATCATCAGCAGCGCCATGGCCAGGCCCGAAAGCAGCAGGCCCTGCGAATCCAGAAGCCCGCCCCGCCCTTCCTCCCGCACATCGGGGATGAACATTGAAACCGCGATGGCCCCGGCGATGCCGATGGGCACGTTGATGTCGAACACCCAGCGCCAGGAGGCGATGGAGACGATAAAGCCGCCCAGCGGCGGCCCCAGGATCGGCCCCAGCAATGCCGGCATGGTCAGCCAGGCCATGGCCGAGACCATCTGCGCGCGGCTGACCGAGCGCAGCAGCAGCAGCCGCCCCACGGGCAGCATCATCGCCCCGCCCATGCCCTGCAGCACCCGTGCCGCCACCAGCACCAGCAGATTCGGCGCGGCGCCGCAAAAGATCGAACCCAGGGTGAAGATGACGATGGCGATGCGGAACACCTGCCGCGCCCCGAACCTGTCCGCCACCCAGCCGGAGGCCGGGATGAACACGGACAGCGAAATGAGATAGGAGGTGACGGCGACGCTCATATAAAGCGGGTCGGTGCGGAAGCTCCTGGCCATCGCCGGCAGCACCGTGGTCACCACGGTCGAATTGAGATTCTGCATGAACAAGGCCACCGCGACGATCACCGCGGTGGTACGCATGCGGGCCGCGGAAATAACCGGCTCGGCCTCGGCCGCCTGCGTCTCAGACATATGGAAACCCCGAATCCCGCCGCCGGAACCCATGCCGGCCGGCCAGGCGGGTGCGCGCCCCGCCGCTCACTGGTCCAGCGGCCTCGCCTCTTCGGCCAGCATCACCGGAATACCGTTGCGGATGGGAAAAGCCAGCCGCGCCTTCTCGCTGATCAGCTCCCCGCGCGCGCGGTCATAGGTCAGCGGCCCGCGGGTCACCGGGCAGATCAGCATTTCCAGAAGGCGCGGGTCCAGCCCGGGCTCGTTTGTTTCGTTGTTCATGTCGTTCAACTCGCTTTTGGTGTCTTGCCGTTTCCTGGGCCGCCATCGAAGGAATCGATCTCCAGCAAAGCGCGCAGGGCCTCCGCGCGCTGCACGCGGTCTTTCGCCTCCAGCAGGGCCTGTTTTTCCTCCTGGCTGAAAGGGCAGGCCATGCAGAGCGAGGTAACCAGCGACGAATCGCTCATCTCGCCGATCGCATCCCAGTTCGCCTCCACCCCGGCGGCGGCGAAATAGCGGCCCAGCGCGTCCAGCAGAAGCTGCCGGGGAAAGGGCAGCCCCTCCTCATCAACGCGCAGATCCGCCGCATACCCGGCCAGCCCGGCGCGCACACGCCGGTAGCCGCGCTGCATCTCGATCTCCTCGGCGATGGTGAAGCGGATCACGCCGGTCAGGGTGATCAGATAGCGCCCGTCATCGGCTTCCTCGAAGGTGGAGATGCGCCCCAGGCAGCCGGTACGGAACAGGCCCGGCCCGTTCTCGCCGCGCGGCAGGCGCTTATCGGGCTGCACCATCCCGAAATAACGCCCCTGCCCCAGCGCGTCCTCGACCATCGCCAGATAGCGCGGCTCGAAAATATTCAGCGGCAATTGCCCCCCCGGCAGCAGCAGCGCGCCGCCAAGGGGAAACACCGGGAATTCCTCTGGCAGATCTTCCAGGCGCGGGGGGAGCAGGCTCATATGCTCAGCGGAACAGCAGGGCCGAGAGCTTGCGGCGCGCCGCCATCGTCGCCGGATCGTCCATGCCCCAGGCCTCGAAGAATTTCAGTAATTGCAGCCGCGCGCCATCCTCGTTCCAGGCGCGGTCGCGCTTGATGACCTCCAGCAGCGCCGCCGCCGCCTCGGCCCTGGCGCCCGTGGCATTCAGGGCGGAGGCCAGCTCGTAGCGGGCTTCGTGGTCATCCGGATTCGCGGCCAGCCGCGCCTCCAGCCCGGCCATGGCGGATTGCGCCTTGCGGCCTTCCTGCGCCAGGCTGAGTGCCGCGCGCGCGCCGGTAATCTCGGCATGCCCGGCCAGCGCCTCCGGCACCTGGGCCAGCACCTCGCCTGCCTGATGCTCATCGCCCATGGCCAGCAAAGCGCGCGCCAGCCCGCCCCAGGCTTCCGGCTTGTCCTGAACTTCCTGCAAGGCCGCCCCGAAATATTGCGCGGCGGATTCGGCCTGGCCCTGCTCCAGCAGCGCCTTGCCCTCGGCAATCAGCTCCTCGCCCGGTGCAGCGCTGCCCGCCAGCTTCAACAGCGCCTCGACGAAGCGTTTCAGCTCGCTCTCCGGCAGCGCGCCGGAGAAGGTATCGGCGATCTGCCCCTGCCAGAAGGCGACGACGGTGGGCACGGACTGCATCGGCAGCCCCATGCGGGCGAGCTGGGCCACCAGTTCCCGGTTCTTGTCGACATCGATCTTCACCAGCCGCACGCGCCCGTTCTGCGCATTGGTCACGCGCTCCAGCGCCGGGGTGAGGGTTTTGCAGGGCCCGCACCAGGTGGCCCAGAAATCCACCAGCACCGGCAACTCGCGCGACGCCTCGATGACATCGGCCATGAAGCTGGCCTGATCGCCGTCGATGATGAAGGGGGCCGCGCCAGTATCTTGCGCGCCGGGGGCGTCGTTGAACAGCGTGCTCATTTATTTTGTTCCGTCATAGGGTTCTTGCCCCCTTATATAGGATCGCTTCCGCCGCTCCCACCCCAAAGCGGCCGCGCGGCGCAAACACGTCCATACTGTCTTGCAATCCCATGCGCGCCCCTATAAAGAGCCTCCCACGCCGCGAGCGGGCGTAGCTCAGGGGTAGAGCACAACCTTGCCAAGGTTGGGGTCGAGGGTTCGAATCCCTTCGCCCGCTCCAATAAAACCGGCGTGTAAATTTGTGTGTGACACGATGCGGGCGTAGCTCAGGGGTAGAGCACAACCTTGCCAAGGTTGGGGTCGAGGGTTCGAATCCCTTCGCCCGCTCCAGTCACCGGAAAATCCCCCGCATAACCAGCCTTGACGGAACCACCGCGACACGGCTTGAAACATCCCGTATGAAGGCGCCGCCCCCTCCCTCCAAACCCACCCAGGCCGAAGCCGCCCGCCAAGCGCGCGAGGACGCGAAGGCGGCCGCCCTGCGCGCCAATCTGGCCCGGCGCAAAGCCCAGGCCCGCGCCAAACCGCCTGAGAAAAAGGACGATCCCGAATGCCCGTGATGCCCGACCACTGGATCCGCCAACAGGCGCAGGACGCCGGCATGATCGAGCCCTTCGTGGAGAGCCAGAAACGCGACGGCGTGGTCTCCTACGGCCTCTCTTCCTACGGCTATGACGCGCGCTGCTCGGACCAGTTCAAGGTGTTCACCAATGTCGATTTGGCGATCGTGGACCCGAAAGCCTTCAGCCCCGCCAGCTTCGTGGACCGTACCGGCCCCATCTGCATCATCCCGCCCAACAGCTTCGCGCTCACCAACACGGTGGAATATTTCCGCATCCCGCGTGATGTGCTGGTGATCTGCCTCGGCAAATCCACCTATGCGCGCTGCGGCATCATTGTGAACGTCACGCCGCTGGAGCCGGAATGGGAAGGCCAGGTGACCATCGAAATTTCGAATACCACCCCCCTGCCCGCGAAGATCTACGCCGGGGAGGGAATCTGCCAGTTTCTGTTCCTGAAGGGCGACAGCCCCTGTGAGATCTCCTACGCCGACAAGGCGGGCAAATATATGGGCCAGCGCGGCGTGTCGCTGCCGAGGATGTAAGCAAGACCATGGATTCGATTCGCATCATTGGCGGCCAGCCGCTTTCCGGCACCATCGCCATCTCCGGCGCCAAGAACGCCGCCCTGCCGCTGATGACCTGCGGCCTGCTCACCGATGAGCGGCTTGTGCTCTCCAATGTCGCCAAGCTGGCGGACCTCGCCACCATGGCGCAGCTTCTGGAACAGCACGGCATCGAGGTGATCCCCCAGGGCCGCACCCTCACCCTCGGCGGCAAGATCACCAACACCCTCGCCCCTTATGACATCGTGCGGAAAATGCGCGCCTCGATCCTGGTGCTGGGGCCGCTGCTGGCCCGCACCGGCGAGGCCCGGGTATCGCTTCCCGGCGGCTGCGCCATCGGCACCCGGCCGGTGGATTTGCACCTGAAGGGGCTGGAGGCAATGGGCGCCAGCATCGAGCTGGATGGTGGCTATGTGGATGCCAAGGCGCCGCAGGGCCTGAAAGGGGCGACCATCGTGTTCCCCTTCGTCTCCGTCGGCGCCACCGAGAATCTGCTGATGGCGGCCACGCTGGCGGATGGCCAGACCGTGCTGAAAAACGCCGCCCGCGAGCCGGAGATCACCGACCTCGCCAAATGCCTGATCGCCATGGGGGCGAAGATCGAGGGGCTGGAGACCGACACGCTGACCATCGAGGGTGTCAAATCCCTGCATGGCGCCGAGCACACCATCCTGCCGGACCGCATCGAGACCGGCACCTATGCCTGCGCCGCGGCGATCACCGGCGGTGACATCTTCCTGGAAAATGCCCGCGCGGCGGATCTCGGCGCCGTGCTTACCACGCTGGCCGAGGCGGGGGTGGTGATCACCGAGGGCGATAACGGCTTCCGCGTCACCCGCGCCAACGGGCTGCACGGCGTGGACGTGACCACCGAGCCCTTCCCCGGCTTCCCGACCGACATGCAGGCGCAGTTCATGGCCCTGATGGCGGTGGCCGACGGCGCCTCGCTGATCACCGAAAACATCTTCGAAAACCGCTTCATGCATGTGCCGGAGCTGAACCGCATGGGGGCGAGGATCAATATCCACGGCTCCTCGGCGATTGTGCGCGGGGTGAAGCAGCTCACCGGCGCGCCGGTGATGGCGACGGATCTGCGCGCCTCCGTCTCACTGGTGCTGGCCGCCTTGGCCGCCCAGGGGGAGACCATCATCTCCCGCGTCTATCATCTGGACCGCGGCTATGAGGCAGTGGAACAGAAACTCGCCGCCTGCGGCGCAAAGGTGGAGCGGGTGGCCTAACCTCCCATCGCCGCCATGGCCGGCGCGGGCAGCTGCATCAGCACCCCGGCGGCCAGCAGCACCAGCATCCCCAGCCCCGCCTCAAGGGCAATGGCGCGCAGCAGCGCCCCCAGGCTGGCGGGCAAAGCCGGCGTCAGCCGGTAGCGGTTGCGTGCCGCCAGCCAGATCAGCCCGGCGAACAGCACCAGCTTCACCAGGGCGGCAGCGCCATAGAAAGTGGTGAAAAAGGCGGAAACCTTCCCGATCAGCAGCAGATATTGCAGAAACGCCGTGGCCAGCAGCACCGCCACGCACACCATGCCAAACCGGGAATAACGCTGTGCCAGCGCCATGGGCGCCCGGCTGGCACGCAGCCCCAGCGCCAAGGCGGGCAGCGTGCCGAGCCAAGCGGCGGCGGCGCCCACATGCGCCAATGAGATGGCAAACAATACATCGCCTTCTTCCCCGCCCATGGCAGCACCGTGGCCGAGCCAGGATTGCGCCAGCGCGCCAATGCCCGCCAGAACCGCCGCCAGCCTCCAGCGCCGCCCTTGCACGCACGGCATGGCCAGCAGTAACAGCCCCATGCGCGCCAATGTCAGCCAGCCGAAGCGCGTATAGCCCGCCACCAAGGGCAGGGCCGCCAGAACAGTGCCAGGATCGCCCGCCCCCGCGAAATCCGCGCTTTGCAGCCAGAACCAGGCCACCCCGCCGATAAGGGCGATGGCGAATCCCCCCCAGGCCAGGCGGCGCAGGCCCGGCATTGGCCCTTGCGCCAGCACCGCCCCGAACAAGGCGGTGCCGAAAACGCAAAAATACCCCGCCAGATGCAGGCCACGGCACAGCCCGCGCAGCACCAGCCAGGCGGGGCTGTCCATTAATTGCCAACGGTGAAGGTGAAGGTGCCGTGCGTCTTATGGGTGTCGACGGAGAGCGCATGCCAGACAACGGTATATTTCCCCGCCATCTGGAAATGCAGGGGCACGCTCAGCTCGTTTTCATGGCCGGGCACGGTTTGCGGCACCCAGGCATCGGCCCGCATGCCCATGTCATCGGTCACGGTCACGGTGCAGAATTTCGGCTGCACGGCCTCGGTGAAACTCAGCAGCAGGGCGGATGTATTGGGTGGCACCACCGCCCCGGCGGCAGGCTGGGACTGCTTCAGATGGGCATGGGCGGACGCGGCGGGGGCGGCGGCCAGCATCAGCGCGGCAGCGCCCGCGAGAGCGGAAAGACGCATTGAGACAATCCTCTAAGACACGATGACACGTTCTTAGGACAAAGCTTCCCACGCGGGAAGCTTTCTATCCCGATCAATCCAGTATTATTTAAAACAAATTCAGGAAACGCTGGAACAGGCCGGGGGGTTGGGTGCTTTCCTGCGGGGTGGCGCCGTTGGTCGCGGGCTGGCCCATGGCGGCGTTTTCCTGCAGGCGGCGCTGCTCCTCACCGGCGTTCACCACCGGCTGCGCGCCGGGGTTGCTGCCCATCAGATTGCTGACGAAGGTGCCGGACCGGCTGGAAACCGCGGCGTTCTGGTTCACCTCGGCGCGGATATTGCCTTCCGGCGCAGGGCCGGCCTGCTCCAGCAGGGCCTGGCCCGCGGCGGAGGCGCCTTGATCCGTGCTGGGCAGCGCGTTCGAGGGAGAAATCACGTTCGCACCCTGCTGCGCGGCGCTCACCTGCTGCGTCGGCGGCTGGCCGGGATTGGGAGCCTGGAGCTGCCCCAGCTCCGGCGGCAAAGAGAGCGGCGGCAGCGTGCCGACCTGATAGGCATCAGGCGGATTCGCCTCCAGCCCGAAGGTCTTCTTCATGCCGCTGCTGCACCCGGCAAGCGCCAGAGCGAGCAGAATGGTCGAGGGAACGGCAATGGCGCGGCGTTGGGTCATGGCGTCTTCCTATCCTTACCCATGATCCGCCGCAACAGGCGGCTTGCGGCGGAGATTTTCGATCATCAGCGCGATCACGCCACAGACAATGGCGGAATCCCCGATATTGAACACCCAAGGATAGGCCAAACCGCCAATATGCACATGGATGAAATCCACCACCGCGCCGTAGCGCAGCCTATCCAGCACATTGCCCACCGCCCCGCCGGCGATGGCGCCGACCGCGATGGTCACCAGCCAGTCTTGCGTGCGGGCCATCCAGACGATGAGCGCCACCACCACCGCGCCCGCCAGCACCGCCAGCAGAATCTTGGCACCGAATCCGGCGAATAGCCCGAAGGTGATGCCGTGATTCCACACCAGCACCAGGTCCAGCACCGGCAGCGGTGAGAGAACGCTGCCATCCTGCAAATGCCAGATGTGCAGCACCGCATATTTGCTGGCCTGGTCGGCGATGAAAATCACCACGGCAACCAGCAGGCCGATGGCAAAGCGCATCAGGCGATTTCCTCAACCGCCTCGCAGCAGCGCAGGCAGAGCGTGGGGTGTTTCGGGTTTTCCCCCACTTCCGGCAGCACCCGCCAGCAACGCTCGCATTTCTGGCCGGGGGCGATATCGGCACCGTTTTCAGCGCCGAATACGGCGCCGGAGGTGATGCAGATTTCCGCCCAGAAAACGTCATTGCCGAGCGTCTTGGCGGTTTCCGCCAGCACGGCCCGCGCCTGCAGGGAGGAGCCGATCTTCTTTTCCACGCGCATCTTTTCGATGGCGCCGGTCACATCGCCACGCAGCGCGCGAATTTGCGCGAAGCCTTCCGCCAGCGCGTCATTCGCCCATTCATCCGGCACCGGCTCGAACATCTCCAGATGCACCGAAGCCTCCGCGCCATAACGCGCCATCCACGCCTCCTCCGCCGTGAAGGGCAAAGCGGGCGCCAGCCAGGTGCCCAGGCAGCGGAACAGAATATCCAGGAAGCTCCGGCAGGCCCTGCGCGTGGGCGAGGAGGGCGCGTCGCAATACAAGCTGTCCTTGCGGATATCGAAATAGAAGGCCGAAAGATCGGTGGCGCAGAAATGATGGATGGCGGGGTAAACGCCCGTCCAGTCATGCCCTTGAACCGCCGCCTGCAGCTTGGCGTTCAGCTCCCACAGCCGGTGCAGCAGAAATTTCTCCAGATCGGGGAAATGTTCCGGCGCCACACGCTCAGCCTCCGAGAACCCATCCAGCGAGCCCAGAATCCAGCGGAGCGAATTACGCAACCGCCGGTACAGCTCCGCCTGCTGCTTCAGAATCTCCGGGCCGATGCGCAGATCCTCGGAAATATCCGAGTTCAGCACCCATAGCCGCAGAATATCCGCGCCGTATTTATCGTTCACCTCCTGCGGGGCGGTGACATTGCCCAAGGACTTGGACATTTTCCGCCCCTGCTCGTCGAGCACGAAGCCATCCGTCACAATCGCCTTGAACGGCGCGCGCCCGCGCGTGCCCACAGCCTCCAGCAGCGAGGATTGGAACCAGCCGCGATGCTGGTCCGAGCCTTCCAGATACACATCCGCCGGCCATTGCATCCCCCGCGCCTCCAGCACGAAGGCATGGGTGGAACCCGATTCGAACCAGACATCGACCACATCGAAAATCTGCTCGTAATGTTCCGGGTCGTAGCCATTGCCGAGGAAGTCAGCGGCCGGGCGGGCGTACCAGGCATCCGCGCCCTCTTCGGTGAAGATCTTCACCACCCGCTCCACCACCGCCGCATCGCGCAGCGGCTCATGCGTGCGCTTATCGACAAAGATGGCAATCGGCACGCCCCAGGCGCGCTGGCGGGAGATGCACCAATCCGGGCGGGACTCGACCATGGAGCGGATGCGGTTGCGGCCGATCTCGGGCACGAATTTCGTCTCGTCGATGGCGGCCAGCGCCTTCTCGCGAATTTCTGCTCCCCCATCCATGGCGATGAACCATTGCGCCGTGGCCCGGTAGATCAGCGGCGCCTTCGAGCGCCAGCTATGCGGGTAGGAATGCATGAACTCGTTGCGATGCAGGAGATTGCCCGCCTGAATCAGCGCCGCGCAAACCGGATCGGCGGCCTTGTACACATGCACGCCCGCGAATAGCGGCACGGAGGCATAATAGGTGCCGTCATCCGCCACCGTATCCGGCACGGCGATGCCGTTGGCCTTGCAGAGCAGAAAGTCATCCTCGCCATGGCCCGGCGCCATATGCACGATGCCAGTGCCCGCCTCCATGGTCACGAACTCGCCCAGCATCACCGGCACGGCGAAATCATACCCCGCATCCGCCTTGGCCAGCGGATGGTGAAAGCGCTTGCCCTCCAGCGCCGCGCCCTTGAAGCGCGCGCCGATGCTGTAGCCGGTGATCCCGGTTTCCTTGGCGAAGCCCTCCAGCAGATCGGTGCCCACGATGAGGCGCTCACCCGGCACGGCCAGGCTGTCCCCGGCCACCGCCTCCACCGTAACCACGGCATATTCCAGCTCATGCCCGGCCGCGAGGCCGCGATTGCCCGGAATCGTCCAGGGCGTCGTCGTCCAGATGACGATGGACGCGCCCGCAAAATCCCCCTCCGCCTCGGCGGCGGGGAAGCGCACATAAATCGCGGTATCCTTCTTGTCGTGATACTCGACCTCGGCCTCGGCGAGCGCGGTTTTCTCCACCGGGCTCCACATCACCGGCCGCAGGCCCCGGTACAGCGCGCCGTTCAGCAGGAATTTGCCGATCTCCCCCGCAATCGCCGCCTCGGATGAAAAATCCATCGTCGCGTAGCGGTTCGCCCAATCCCCGGCGACACCCAGGCGCTGGAACTCGGCCGATTGCACATCCAGCCAAGCTTGAGCGTATTCGCGGCATTCCTTGCGGAATTCCAGAACCGGCACCTGGTCCTTATCCAGCTTCTTGGCCCGGTATTTTTCCTCAACCTTCCATTCGATCGGCAGGCCGTGGCAGTCCCACCCAGGAATGTAATCCGCATCGCGCCCGGCCATGGATTGGGCGCGGTTGAGGACATCTTTATGAATTTTGTTCAGCGCGTGGCCGATATGCAGATTGCCATTGGCGTAAGGCGGGCCGTCATGCAGCACGAAGGGCGCCTTGCCCCTGGCGGCTTCGCGCAGGCGCGCCCAAAGGTCCATCTCCGCCCAGCGGCGCAGCATCTCCGGCTCGCGCTTGGGCAACTCCCCGCGCATGGGGAATTCCGTGCGCGGCAGGAACACGGTGGATTTATAATCGGTCAGCGTTTCAGTCATGGGAAAAAATCACCAGGCGGTGGAAAATGACACGGCAGCGAAAATGGCGCGTGAGCGCGTGAAAACCCGTTTCAGGCCCGGGCAGGCGGTATAATTCGGGAGAACAGGCCGGTCATGGCGCATTTATGCGGCCCCGCCCGGCAAAGCGTCAAGCACATGGCGGGCTTCGCGCGCATCCCGGGCGATCTGCCCCTTCAACGCCTCGAAGCTGGGGAATTTCTGCTCGTCGCGGATGAAATGCCGGAGCTGCACGGAAAGCTCCTGGCCATAGAGATCGCCCTCGAAATCGAAGAAATGCGCCTCCAGCCGGGATTCGGTGCCGCCCACGGTGGGGCGCAGCCCGATATTGGCAACACCCTTCACAATCTTGCCGCCGATTTTCGCCGTCACCGCATAAACCCCGCGCTGCGGCTCCAGATGCCGCCCCAGCCCGATATTGGCGGTGGGAAAGCCGATGGTGCGCCCCCGCGCATCGCCATGCATCACCTCGCCCCGGATGGAATAGGGCCGGCCCAGCAGCAAGGCCGCGCGCTCCGGATAGCCATCCTGCAACAGCCGCCGGATGCGGCTGGAGGAGATGGGCCCCTGCGCATCCGAAACCGCCGGCACGATGGTCAGGCCGATCCCCAGCGTCTCCGCCCGCGCCGCCAGAAACTCCACATCGCCCCCGCGCCGGTGGCCAAAGGCGAAATCCGCCCCGCAGGAAAGGTGCACGGCGCCAACGCTCTGGAATAAAACATTCTGTACGAAGGCCTCGGCGGTGAGGTGGGAGAAGGCGGTGTCGAACGGGAGCTGATAGAGAAACTCCACCCCCAGCGCCTCCAGCGCCGCCGCGCGCTCAGCCGCCAGGGTCAGGCGGAAGGGCGGGTCCTGCGGGCGGAAGAACTCGCGCGGGTGCGGCTCGAAGGTCAGCACGGCGCGCGGCGCGTCCGGCCGGGCAGCATGGGCGGCGCGCAGCACCGCCGCATGGCCGGTATGCACACCGTCGAAATTGCCCATGGCCACGCTGGCCCCGCGCGCGGCGGCCGGAAGGGAACACCAATCCGAATAAATCTTCATGCTGCTGCTAAAGCCCCCACACTTGGCCGCCGGTCAAGGGTACGGCACAAGAAGGGCGCGAACAAATCCTGAGAGGATTGAGAATGCGGGGTTTCATCAAAGGGCTGGCCGGGCTGGTTATCCTGGTTGTGCTCATCTGGCTGGGCGTGTGGCTTTATGCCGAAATGCGGCTGAAGCAGCTCGTCTCGGCGGAGATCGGCCGGGTCAACGCCTCCGGCACGGCGCAGATTTCCTATGATAAACTCACCACCAGCCATTCGCCGCTGGTGGCCAGCGTAACACTGGCCAACCCCAGCTGGAGCTCCCAGCCCGGCGGCGCCGCCCCGCCCGTCACGGTGAGTGCCGCCAGCATCGGCGCGCATATTGACCTGACGGCCCCGCTGCTGCTGCATGTGGACATGCCGCTGAGCGTCGCCGTCACCACCGCGAAAGCCTCCGGCGCACTGACCTTCGCCATGGCTGATGTGACCGAGACGCTCTCCCCCGCCCTCTGGCTGGGCCATACGGACAATCCCGTCACCGGCGGCGATGCGCGCTTCGCGGGCATCAACCTGCTGGCCAGCAATGGCAGCCTGCAGGTGGCGCAGATCGGCACGCTGACGCTGCACCAGGCCGTGGACGCCAAGGCCGGCCCCGGCCAGACGGCGCTGGCGCTGGATGAGGAGATGAACGATTTCCGCCTCTCGCCGATCATCGCGCGGCTGATCAACCTGCCCTTTGGCGGGCGCATTTCGCATCTCGCCATCTCCGCCAGCCTCTCCGGCCCGCTGGACTGGCAGAGCATCGCCAAGCAGGCGGCGGCGATTCCGCCGGGGGATGCGCGGCATAAATTCATGCTGCAGACCATCCATCAATGGGCGCTGGCGGGTGGCAGCGGCCAGGGCAAGGTCAGCCTCACGCTCGGCCCCAGCCAGCTCGTCGCCGATGGCAGCGTGGCGTTCGACAAAGCCGCCCAGCCCTCCGGCACCGCGGACCTCAACGCCGACCATCTGGACCAGTTCACCGCGGGCCTCACAGCCTCCTATCCGGGGCTGCAAGACTGGGTGAGCCAGTTCGAGGCCCGGTTCTCGCCCTATCTCTCCACCACGCAGGATGGCGGCCAGGTGCTGGCGATGCACACGGTCTATGGCAAGACCGGCATCCTGGTGAACGGCCAGAAGACCGGGGATTTGCCGCCGCTGGACTGGGACAAGCTGATCAACCCGCCCCAGCTCCCGCCCTCGCCCGTGGCACCGGGCGATGGTTCGGGTGCCGCCTCGCCGTAAACAAAAAAAGGGGGCTGAGAGCCCCCTTTTTCGCACCCGCCCGCCGCTTACTGGGCGGAGGCGATCTTGGTGATCTGGTTCTGCATGGCGCTCAGCAGCGCGGAAACCTGGCCGCCATTATCAGTGATAACACCCGCATAATCATTGCGGGTGGTGATGCGCAGCGAGGTTCCGGCGACGATCACGTCGATGATCTTCGGCTGCCCGGCATCATCCTCGACCACCCAGCCGACATCGGCGGGGGCCTTGCCGGGGGTGGTGATGGTGGTGTCCACCAGCACGTCGTCACCCTGCGGGGTAGCGCCGTTCACGGTGAAGCTGACGCCTTGATACGCCTTGATCTGGTAGGTGATGTTGTAGCTCAGCAGCTGGTGGAACAGCGTTTGGAATTGCTGTTTCTGCCCCTGGGTGGCCACGTTGATGTAGCGGCCCAGAACATAATCACCCACCTGATCCACGGCGACGATCTGGTTCACCAGGTCGCGCAGCTGGCTGGCCTTCTGGCCTTCCGAGGCGCCGCTATTGACGATGGCGACGAGCTTTTGGCCCGAATCCGTGATGAAGCTCTTGGCCGAATCCGGCGTCAGGGCCTGCGCTGCCCCCGCCATGGCGGCAAGCATCGGGGCGGAGGCGATGGCCCCCAGAATGAAGCGGCGGAAATGCATGATTTGTCCTTAAATCCTCACTTTATTGAGCTGGCTGGTGGTACCAGTTAGGCCAGGTCCTGTGGTCACGTTGGTCAATCTGCTGCAATTGTGAGTCACGAGATTGGCGATAAAGGCTCCTAAATGTGGCATAGGGGTCAAGCGCCGTGGCGTTGATCTGGTCGATCGGCTGCAACAGCTCCGCACGGGTGTTGATCAGATGGATGCCCGTCTCGGCATAGCCGAAATCGTTCAGGGCAGCGCTCTCGGGGGCTGCCTCCATCGGGGTGGCGAACCATTCCACCGGCAGGTTCCACACATCGCGCGTGCCGGAGGGGCCGAACACGGGCAGATAGAGATACGGCCCGGCGGGCACGCCCCAGCTGGCCAGGGTCAGGCCGAAATCGGTGTCGGTCTCGGGATACCCGATGGCGGAAGCCGGGTCGAAGATACCGCCAATGCCCACGGTGGAATTCACCAGGAAGCGCACCAGCGAGGTGCCGGCATCGGTCGGATGGCCGGAGGCCATGAAGTTCAGCATCCGGGCCGGCTCGCCGATATTGGAGGTGAAATCCCCCACATGGTTGCGGATGCCCTGGGTGGTAATGGCCACATAGCCCTTGGCGACCGGCTTCAGGGCGTATTTGTCCAGCGTGTTGTTCACCTTGAAGAACACGCGGTTGGTGGGCTCCAGCGGGTCGTTAAGCTGCTGGTAGGCCTGGTAATCGGCCGTATCGGATTTGGGCGGGGGCGTGGCGCAACCCGCAAGCGCCCCGGCCAGAACCAGCCCCGGGACAGTCAATGCCATGCTCCGCTTGAGCCGGCGTTTCAGCGTCGTCATCATCTTTACTGCCTCCTGACTTCCGGGCCGGCCTTTGCGGCGGCATACCCCAATGTGAGTGTCATTACCGTGCCGTCAACCGGGGAGCCAGAGCTATCCTGAAGGATGTGTCTTGCTTGCCACTTGCGCAACCCGGCCCGGCCTGCCACCTAACGCGGCTCACGGAGCCTGCTGAACATGACACATTCCCCTGTCCGCGATACTCTGGAGCGCTGGGCCGAGGCCGAGCGGATCGCCCCCCTGCCCGCGCGCGAGGGTGCCGCCCCGCCCGCCATCTCCTTCGAATTCTTCCCGCCGAAAACCCCGGCGCTGGAATCCCAGCTCTGGAGCTGCATTGAGCGCCTGGCCACCTTGCGCCCGGATTTCGTCTCCGTGACCTATGGCGCGGGCGGCTCCACGCAGGAGCGCACCCACGCCACGGTGCTGCGCATCGTGAAGGAAACCGCCCTCACCCCCGCCGCGCACCTCACCTGTGTCGGCGCCACGAAAGCGGCGGTGAACGAGGTTGCCCAGCGCTATTGGGAGGCCGGGGTGAAGCATATCGTCGCCCTGCGCGGCGATGCGCCCAACGGCGAGGCCTATGCGCCCCACCCCGGCGGCTACGCCTTCGCGGCGGATCTGGTGGAAGGCTTACGGAAGGTGGCGGATTTCGAGATTTCCGTGGCCGCCTATCCCGAGACGCATCCGCAGGCGGCCAGCCCGGAAGCGGACCTTGATAATCTCAAGCGCAAGCTCGATGCCGGGGCGACACGCGCCATCACCCAGGTTTTCTTCGACAACGCCATCTTCCTGCGCTTTCTGGACCGCGCTTTGGCCGCGGGCATCAAGGCGCCGATCGTGCCCGGCATATTGCCGGTGACGAATTTCACCCAGGCGAAAAAATTCTGCGAGGCCTGCGGCACCTCCGTGCCCGGCTGGATGGCGGGCATGTTCGAGGGGCTGGACGACGATACCGAAACACGCCGCATGGTGGCGGCGGCGGTGGCGGCCGAGCAGGTGCGCCTGCTGCAGGCCAACGGCATTGACGAGTTCCATTTCTACACCCTCAACCGCCCGGACCTCACCTACGCCATCGCCCGGATTCTGGGCGTGAAGCCGCAAGCCTGAGACGCCAGGGGGTGCAAGCGCCCCCCGGAGCGCTTACGATGCGGGCATGAGTTCCTATCTGGACGGGCTGAACACAGCCCAACGCGAGGCGGTGGAGGCCACCGAAGGGCCGGTGCTGGTGCTGGCGGGGGCGGGCACGGGCAAAACCCGTGTGCTCACCACCCGCTTCGCCCATATTCTGCTCAGCCGCCGGGCCTTTCCCAACCAGATCCTCACCGTCACCTTCACCAACAAGGCGGCGCGGGAAATGCGCGAGCGCGTGGGCAAGATCATGGGCGGGCCGGTTGAGGGGCTTTGGCTCGGCACCTTCCATGCGCTCTGTGCCCGCATGCTGCGCCGCTGGGCGGAGCGCGTGGGGCTGACCAGCAGCTTCTCGATCCTGGACACGGACGACCAGCTCCGCCTGCTCAAGCAGATTCTCGAAGCCGCGCGGATCGACTTCAAACGCTGGCCGCCCAACGCGCTGATGGCGCAGATCCAGCGCTGGAAGGACAAGGGCTTCATGCCCAGCGAAATCCCGGCCAGCGAAAGCTCGGATTTCGCCAATGGCCGGGGCGAGGAATTCTACGCCGCCTACCAGGCCCGGCTGCGCCAGCTCAACGCCGTGGATTTCGGCGATCTGCTGCTGCTGATGGTGCATCTGTTAAAAACCGACGCCGAGGTGCTGGCCCATTACCACCGCGCCTTCCGGTACATATTGGTGGATGAGTATCAGGACACCAACCTCGTCCAATATTACTGGCTGCGGCTGCTCGCCCAGGGGCACAAGAATATCTGCTGTGTCGGCGATGACGACCAGAGCATCTATAGCTGGCGGGGTGCTGAGATTGAAAACATCCTGAAATTCGAACGGGATTTTCCGGGTGCAAAAATCGTCCGGCTGGAAGCGAATTACCGCTCCACCGCGCCCATTCTCGCCGCCGCCTCGCATCTCATCGCGCATAATGAGGGGCGGCTCGGCAAAACCCTGCATCCCGGCCGCAACGATGCCGATGGCGAGAAAGTTGAAGTGATTTCCTTGTGGGATTCGGAGGAGGAAGCCCGCGCGGTGGGCGGGCGCATCGAATCGCTCTGGCGCTCCGGCCATTCCCTGAACGAGATCGCGATTCTGGTCCGCGCCGGTTTCCAGACCCGCGCCTTTGAAGAACGTCTGCTCACACTCGGCGTGCCTTACCGCATCATCGGCGGCCTGCGCTTTTATGAGCGGGCGGAAATCCGCGACGCCATCGCGTATTTACGCGTTCTGGTGCAACCGGCGGATGATCTGGCCTTTGAGCGGATTGTGAACACGCCCAAACGCGGTGTGGGCGATACGGCTTTGCGAAATCTGTACGAGGCCGCGCGCAACCGGGGGCTTTCCCTGCACGCTGCCATGCTGGCGCTGCTGGCCGAGGGCGGGTTCAAAGGCAAGCTCGGCGCCACTTTGCGTGGGTTGGCGGAGCAATTCGCGGCGTGGCGCAATATTCTGGAATTGCAGGGCCATGTGGTGGCTTTGGACACGCTGCTGGAAGAATCCGGCTATATCGCCATGTGGAAGGCCGACAAATCCCCGGACGCGCCCGGGCGGCTGGAATATCTGAAGGAACTCTCCCGCGCTCTGGCGGATTTCGAAAATCTTCAGGGCTTCCTTGAACATGTGTCGCTGGTGACCGAGGCCGAGGCGGAAGGTGACGGCGCGAAAGTCTCGATGATGACCCTGCACGGCGCCAAGGGGCTGGAATTCGACACGGTGTTTCTCCCCGGCTGGGAGGAAGGCGTGTTCCCCAACCAGCGCAGTCTCGATGAAGGCGGCAATAAGAGCCTGGAGGAAGAGCGGCGCCTCGCTTACGTGGGCATCACCCGCGCCCGGCAGCGCGCCATCATCCTGCACGCCGCCAACCGGCGCATCTATGCCAATTGGCAAAGCTCCATCCCCAGCCGCTTCATCGACGAACTGCCGGAAGAGGTCATCCGCCGCTCCGGCTCCGCCCAGCCGCAAAATGCCCGCCATGCCCCCGCCATGACGCAATTCCCCGTGCAGGCCCGCCGCCCGGATGCGTGGGAGGTACAATCGCGCCCCGCCCGGACGCAGAAAATTCCGGTGGGCGCACGGGTGTTCCACCAGAAATTCGGCTATGGCCGCGTCATCGCCGCCGATGACGACCGGCTGGATATTGATTTCGAGACATCAGGAGAAAAACGCGTGCTGGACCGTTTCGTGGAGCGCCAGGATGGCTGAAGAAGTTCTGGACTGTATTTCGCTTCGCGTGCCCGCCGCGGTGATGGAAACCTTTGAAGCCGCCCTCTCCAGCGTCTGCCGCGCCGTGTCGTTTTATCACGACGAGGATGCGGATGAATGGGATCTGCAAGGGGTCAAGGAACGCGGCGAATATGAGGACGACCTCGCCGCCGCGCTGATGGTGGCGGAGATGGTCTCCGGCTTCTCGCCCGAGATCACGCGCGGGCTGGTGCCGGTGGGCGGCTGGCTGGCGCGCACCCAGCAGGCCTTCCCGGAACAGCTCATCGGCCGGCGCTTCGCCGTGCGCGGCACCCATATCCAGGACCCTGAACTGCCGGGGCGCATCACCATCACGCTGGATGCCGGGCTCGCCTTCGGCACGGGTGAGCACAACTCCACGCGCGGCTGCCTGGTCACGCTGGAGGATCTGGTGAAGCACCACCACCCGCAACGCATCCTGGACCTCGGCACCGGCTCGGGCATTCTCGCCATCGCCGCCGCCAAGCTGATGCACAAGGCGGTGCTGGCCACCGATATCGACCCCCGCGCCGCGCGGGTGGCGGCGGAAAACGCCAAGCTGAACCAGGTGGCGGGGCTGATCCGCGCCATCCAGGCCGATGGCTGGGCCGACCCGCGAATCACCAAGGCCGCCCCGTTCGATCTCGTCTTCGCCAACATCCTGGCAAGGCCGCTCTGTGCCATGGCGCATCAGCTCTCAGCCCATCTGGCCCCTGGCGGCGTGGCCATCCTGGCCGGGTTGCTGAACACGCAGGTCAACTGGGTGCTCTCCTGCCACCGCCGCGCCGGGCTGAAGCTGGAGCGCAGGCTGGTGGATGGCGCCTGGTCGATTTTGACGCTGCGCAAGAGCTGAAGCGGAAGCAAAACAGCCATGCCAAAGCTCATGTTGCATCGCAGCATGAGGCTGGCGATATTCGGCTCAAGGTTTAGCTGGAACGTCCTTCAACCCTGGGCCTCGCCCTATTTTGAAGGAGTTTGAAAATGAAATGGAAATCCTCTTTCGAGGCAACCGGCGAAGCGATCGCCATGCGTCATGCGGGTGAGCGGGCGATGGCCGAGGAAATCAGCCGCGTGGTTCTGCAGCTGATGGCAAAACTTTCCTCCTGGCTGAAGAAACACCCCGCCGCCGCCGAATAAGGCGCTTGCTGGAACGCCACCAGAAAAAAGCCCAGGGTTTTGCCCTGGGCTTTTTCGTTTCAGTGCCCCAGGTCCTGGACGATCTCTTCGGTCATCTTCTTGGCATCGCCGAAGAGCATCATCGTATTATCCTTGAAGAACAGCTCATTCTCCACGCCCGCATAGCCGGACGCCATGGAGCGCTTCACGAACAGCACGGTCTTGGCCTTGTCCACTTCCAAAATCGGCATGCCGAAGATCGGGCTGGCCGGGTTGGTCTTGGCGGCGGGGTTGGTCACGTCGTTGGCGCCGATCACATAGGCAACATCCGCCGTGGCGAACTCGTTGTTGATCTGCTCCAGCTCGAACACCTCGTCATACGGCACATTGGCTTCCGCCAGCAGCACGTTCATATGCCCCGGCATGCGCCCCGCCACGGGATGGATGGCGTATTTCACTTCCACGCCTTCCTTCTTCAGCGTGTCCGCCATCTCGCGCAGCGCGTGCTGCGCCTGCGCCACCGCCATGCCGTAGCCCGGCACGATGATGACCTTGGAAGCGTTCTTCATGATGAAGGCGGCATCGTCGGCGGAGCCCGCCTTCACCGCGCGGTCGCCAGCACCCGGGCCCGCGGCGGCGGCCGCATCGCCGGAATTGCCGAAGCCGCCGGCGATCACGTTGATGATCGAGCGGTTCATGCCCTTGCACATGATGTAGGACAGAATCGCACCGGAGGAGCCGACCAGCGCGCCGGTGACGATCAGCGCCAGATTGCCGATGGTAAAGCCGATGCCAGAGGCCGCCCAGCCGGAATAGGAGTTGAGCATCGAGACCACCACCGGCATATCCGCGCCGCCAATGGGGATGATCAGTAGGAAGCCAAGTGCCAGCGCCAGGAAGGCGATCAGCGCGAACAGCACCGGGCTGCCGCCGGAGGCAACGAAGGCGATAATCAGCAGCACGATCGCGATGCCGATGCCGCCATTCAGCTTATGCTGGCCGGGGAAGGTGATCGGCTTGCCGCTCATCAGCGCCTGCAGCTTGGCAAACGCGATCAGCGAGCCGGTGAAGGTGACGGCGCCGATGGCCAGGCCGAGCGACATCTCGATCAGGCTCTCGGTATGGATATGATGCGGCGTGCCGATGCCAAAGCTCTGCGGCGCGTTCAGCGCCGAGGCGGCGACGAACACGGCGGCCAGACCCACCAGCGAGTGGAAGGCCGCGACGAGCTGGGGCAGCGCCGTCATCTTGATCTTCTGCGCCACCACCAGGCCGATGGACCCGCCAATGGCGATGCCGACCAGAATGATGATCGCCCAGCCCCAATCCATCCCGCCATGCAGGAAGGTGGCAAGGATGGCGATGAGCATGCCGAGCATGCCGAACTGGTTGCCCCGGCGCGAGGTGGCGGGGTGCGACAGCCCGCGCAGCGCCAGGATGAACAGAACCGCCGCGACGAGATACGCGAAGGAGGTAAGAGACTGGTTCATCTGCGCTTACTTCTTCTTGAACATGGCCAGCATGCGGTTGGTGACCGCGAAGCCGCCGAAAATATTGACGCTCACCAGCACCACCGCCAGGAAGCCGAACACATGCGCCACCATGCTGCCATGCAGCCCCGTGGCCAGCATGGCGCCGACGATGATGACCGAGGAGATACCGTTCGTCACCGCCATCAGCGGCGAGTGCAGCGCCGGGGTCACGCTCCAGACCACGTAATAGCCGACGAACACGGCCAGCACGAAGATGCTGAACAGATACACGAAGGGTGCTGCGGGCGGCGCGTTCTGCGCGGCCACGGCGGCCACCCCGGCGGCGTTCTGCGCCAGGATGGAGGCCTGATGGGCAAGGTCCGCCGCCTGGGCGGCTAAATCTGCGGGTGTCATGGTAGGAAAGCCTCCCTTTCTTTACGCGGCGGGCTTGAAATTCGGGTGGACGATCTCGCCGCCCCTGGTGACCAACGCGCCCTTGATCAGATCATCATCCGGCTTCAGGTTCGGGGCTTGCGCCTCCTTGTCCCAGAAGGTGGTGAGGAAGGTGAGCAGGTTGCGGGCGTAAAGCTGGCTGGCCGCCACGGCGATGCGCGCGGGCCAGTTCTTGTGCCCGATGATCGTCACACCATTCGCCGTGGTGATGGTCTCCCCCGGCACGGTCTCGGCGCAATTGCCGCCCGCCTCGGCTGCGAGGTCCACGATGATGGAGCCGGATTTCATGCCCGCCACCATCTCGGAGGTCACGATCACCGGCGCCTTGCGGCCCTGCACCAAGGCGGTGCAGATCACGATGTCGTTCTTGGCGATGGTGCTGGTCATCAGCTCCGCCTGCTTCTTGCGGAACTCATCGGACATCTGGCCCGCGTAAGGCCCGGTCTGCTTGGCGGATTCCTCGTCATCCACGCCGATATAGGTGGCGCCGAGCGAGCGGATCTCTTCCTTCGCGGCCGGGCGCACATCCGTGCCCGAGACGATGCCGCCCAAACGCCGCGCGGTGGCAATGGCCTGCAACCCCGCCACACCGGCGCCGATGACAAAAACGCGCGCGGGCGGCACCGTGCCGGCGGCGGTCATCATCAGCGGAAAGCCGCGCGGGAAATTATAGGCCGCCTCGATCACCGCCCGGTACCCGGCGAGGTTCGCCTGGGAGGAGAGCACATCCATGCTCTGCGCGCGGGTGATGCGCGGCAGCAGCTCCAGCCCCACCGCGTCGATCTTGGCAGCGGCCAAGGCCGGGGCCAGCGTGGGGTCGGAGGCGGCGCCAAGGGTGGCGATCACCAGCGTGCCGGGGGCGATCAGGGCGCGCAGCGCCTCATCCGGCGCGGCGACAGCGAATAATATCCCCGCCCCCGCCAGCGCGGACGCGGCATCGGCAACGATCTCGGCGCCGGCGGCGGCGAATTCTTCATCAGAAATCGCGGATTGAATGCCCGCCCCCGCCTCAATGGCGACCGTCAGACCAAGCCCGGTCAATTTCTTCACCGTATCGGGCGTTGCAGCCACGCGGGCCTCTCCCGCACGCCGTTCCTTCAAAACCGCTAGACGCATTTACCTGTCCTTAAAGCCTTTAAAGTTTTAGAGGCACCTTGAGTTAAGGCGCACAATATTGCAAGCCGCTTCCCGGCCACAAAGAAATTTGGCGCAACTGCTTTGTTTGTATGGCTTTTTCTGGCCTCACCGGAAGCACCTATGCCGGGTTCTGGCCCGGCAGGCGGGGCCTTGCCGGTTCGGCATGTTCTCCAGGCGCACCGATCCGCACCGCCACATGGCCCTTTTCGGCTGAAAAACCAATATATTCGTAGCTCAGCCCGGTCTCCCGGATGAATTCCTGAAACGCCTTATATTCATGCGCCCGCCAGCCAGGGTAATTGAAATATTCATCGAACAGAATGACGCTACCCGGAACGATCCGCCCCCGCAGCGCCGTGAAAATCGTCACGGTGCTGGTATAAATATCGCAATCCACGTGGATGAAGGCGGCCGGGCCTTCATGCGCGGCCAGAAAGGGCGGCAAGGTGTGGTCGAACCAGCCGGGATGCAGCTTTGCGTTGGGCGGCACTTTCGGCAATTTGCCCTTCTGGGTGAAGGCCCCGGCCTTTTCCTTGGTCCCCGCCCAATCCTCCGGCAGGCCGCCGAAACTGTCGAACCCATGCACCTGCCTTGGCGTCTGCCGCGCGAGGTTGCGCAGTGAGGCGCCCTTGGCGACGCCGAATTCCAGCACCAGCCCTTCCCTGGGCGCGCGGGAGAGGGCGAAGCGGGCAAGATCATCCCGGTCCGGCAGCACCATCGCCTCGGACATATGGGCGATGATGTACTCAACCGCCTCACGCTTGGCATGCAGCCGCAGGTCCAGCCAAAGATCGTTCACATAGATGGAGTGCAGCAGCTTCCGGTAGGCCCTGGCGTAAAAACCGGAGCGGAAAAGCCCGCGTTTGAGAATCGCCATTTAACGCCCCAGCCTATTTCGCTTCCGGAACACCGGCGGCATGCAGCGCCTCCGCCTGGCGGGCGGCCATGGCGGCTTCGTCGAAACCCTCCACCGTCTCCTGGAACAGCCGGCACCAGTTCAGCTCCGCCCCCAGCCGCAGAAACACCGCCCCCAGCCCGATGGCGGAACGGTCCATCAGCACGAATTCCCGCGGCGGGCGCACGCCGCCGGTGCGCTGCAGCCCGGCATGCACCTTCTGCGCCACCTCGCGGCCGAATTCCGTGCCCTGCCCTTCCTGGATCGGCCGCACCCGGTCCTCGATCAGCGGCTGGTAGAGGAATTTCGCCCAATCGTTCAGCACATGCACCTGCTCATCGGTAATGCCCTTGAAGCCCCAGATGTCATAGGCATGGCGCGCGCGGGATTCGTCGCCCTCACGCACGGCATTGTAAAGCTCCAGCACGCCGGTGACGAATTTCGGCGGAAACACGCGGATGGAGCCGTAATCCAGCAAATTCAGCCCACCCGCGTCACTCACCTGGTAATTGCCCAGATGCGGGTCGCCATGGATCACACCGTAGCGGTAGAACGGAATATACCAGGCCCGGAACAAGGCGGTGGCCAAGGCATTGCGCTGCGCCTGGCTGGGATTGCCCTCCATCCAGGACCGGAACCCCTGGCCCTTCAGCCAGCTCATCGTCAGCAGGCGGGTGGTGGTATAACCCTCCACCGGCTCGGGCACGTTCACATCCGGCACATCCGCCAGCATCAGCCGGTAGAGCCGCATCTGCGCCGCCTCGCGCATATAATCCAGCTCCTCGCGGAAACGCTCGCTCAGCTCGACATAGATATCGTCCTGGATGATCGCGTTATCCATGCGCTTATAAACCGCCATGGCCATCTTCACCTGGCGCAGATCGGCCTCGATCACGCTCGGCATGTCCGGGTATTGCAGCTTCACCGCCACATCCCGCCCATCCGGCAGCACGGCGCGGTGCACCTGCCCCAAACTGGCGGCGGCCACCGCCTCGCGGGTGAAGCTCTTGAACTTGCCCTCCCAATCCGGCCCCAGCTCGCTGGACATGCGGCGGCGCACGAAGGGCCAGCCCATCGGCGGCGCGTTGGATTGCAGCTCGGCCAGTTGCTTGGCGTATTCCGGCGGCAGCGCGTCCGGCACGGTGGAGAGAAACTGCGCCACCTTCATCATCGGGCCTTTCAAGCCCCCGAGCAGGGATTTCAGATCCTCGGCATGGCGGGCCTGGTCGGTCTTGATGCCGAACACACGCTCCCCGGCGATGCGCGCGGCGATGCCGCCCACCGCGCCGGAGGTACGGGCCATGCGCCGCACCTCGCCAAACAGATTACTGCCGCGTTCGCTCATGCTTTTTCCAGCTCGTCGATAAAGCCCGAGATCACATCCAGCCCCTTGTTCCAGAAGGCGGGGTCGGAGGCATCCAGCCCGAACGGGGCCAGCAGCTCCTTATGCCGCTTGGTGCCGCCGGCGGCCAGCATCTCGCGGTATTTGGCCGCGAAACCCGCTTTGTCCGGGCTTTCCTGATAGACGGCATAGAGCGCGTTCACCAGGCAATCCCCGAAGGCATAGGCATAGACGTAGAACGGGCTGTGGAAGAAATGCGAGATATAGGCCCAGAAGCTCTTATAATCCGGCGTGAAATTGAAGGCCGGGCCAAGGCTCCTGGTTTGCACATCCAGCCAGATTTCCGAAATCCGCTCAGGCAGAATCTCGCCCTGCTGGCGCTCGCTATGGAACGCCACCTCGAACTCATGAAAGGCGATCTGCCGCACCACCGTGTTCAGCATGTCCTCCACCTTCTGCGCCAGCATGATGCGGCGGCGCTTGGGGTCGGTCTCGGCGTTCAGCAAAGAGCGGAAGGTCAGCATCTCGCCGAACACGCTGGCGGTTTCCGCCAGGGTCAGCGGGGTTCCGGCCAGCAGATAGCCCTGCCTGGCCGCCAGGGATTGATGCGCGCCATGGCCCAGCTCATGCGCCAGCGTCATCACGTCGCGGGTTTTGCCGTGGAAATTCATCAGCACATAAGGATGCACGGAAGGCACGGTGGAGTGCGAGAACGCGCCTCCCGCCTTGCCCGGGCGCAGCGCCGCGTCGATCCAGTTCTTGTCGAAGAACGGCCTGATCGTTTCCGCCAGCTCCGGGCTGAAGCCGCCATAGGCGTTCAGCACAATGTCCCGCGCCTGCGGCCAGGAAATCGGCTTGTCCGCATCAGCGGGCAGCGGGGCGTTGCGGTCCCAATGCTCCAGCTTCTCCAGCCCCAGCCATTTCGCCTTCAGCGCGTAATAGCGGTGCGAAAGGCGGGCATAGGAGGATTTCACCGCCCCCACCAGCGCCTCCACCACCTCATCCTCGACCATATTGGCGCGGTTGCGGAAGGACCAGGGGTGCGGATAGGCGTGCCACTCATCCTCGATCGCCTTGTCCTTGGCGATGGTGTTCAGCACGAGCGCGAACAGCTTCTCATTCGCCTGCATCGCCTTGGCCACGGCTTTCGCGGCGGCCTCGCGTTTGGCGCGGTCGGAGTCGGAGAGCTTGTTCAGCGCGGCGGAAAGGGTCAGCTCCTCGCCATCCACCTCCAGCCGCAGCCCGGCAATGGTCTCGTCGAACAGCCGCGTCCAGGCGGAATGGCCGGTCACGTCCTTTTCCATGAACAACTGCTCGACCACATCCTCGCGCTGATGCGGCAGGAACACCCGCAAATCCCGCAGCCAGGAGTCGTAATGCGCCAAGGCCGGGTCTTTCAGCTTTTCCGCCAGCGCCGCATCGGCAATCCGGTTCAGCTCCAGCGTGAAGAACAGCGTCTTGGTGCCAAGGGCCGTCACCCGCTCGGACATGGTCTGGTAGAATTGCCCATGCGCGGGAACAGACGAATCCGCCGAGAATAGCAGCACCGCATAGGACATGATGCGGCCGGGAATTTCCTGCAGCGCCTCGTATTCGCCAATGGCGCGCGCCAGTTCAGCCCCCGAAAGCCCCGCCAGCTTGCCCTGATAGGCGGCGGCGAATTTATCCGCCGCCTCCTGCACGGATTTCAGATCCGCCTCGATGCGCGGGTCGGCCAGCGCGGTGTAAAGATCCGTCAGATCCCAACTGGGAAGCGACGCGGCCGCACCGGAGGACACCCCGTCCGGCTGCCGCGTCATTTTATTCTGGTCCATGCCCGCTCCGTTCAAAACGCTCCGCCTACAGATAAGCGCTGCGGCGCGGAGGTCAAACGGGCGGTGGTCTCACATGCCGATCGCGCGGCGGTAGATATCGAGCAGCGTCTCCTGCTCCTCCACCTCGGCGGGCTCCTGCTTGCGGATGCGGATGAGCTGGCGGATCACCTTCACA
Source organism: uncultured Pseudomonadota bacterium (assembly GCA_963794625.1). Classification (GTDB taxonomy): domain Bacteria; phylum Pseudomonadota; class Alphaproteobacteria; order Acetobacterales; family Acetobacteraceae; genus Acidocella. The sequence continues at coordinate 68,386 of CAWCEU010000008.1, read as the reverse complement.
TCGAACCCGGCGGATTTCGCCTCGGAAAAAATATCCTTGATGTCGCTGGCAAGCGCCTTGCGCTCCTCCTCCAGGCGCTCAACACGCTCGATGATGCTGCGCAGCCGTTCGCCGGCAATATTGGTCGGTTTTTCTTCAGTCGATGCGGACGTCGATACAGACATGGCCAACTCCAATTCAGGGCGGCGGGGATAGAGTATGGTTGCGCCGCTGGTCAATCCGCCGCGGCGATGGCTTCGATCTCGACAAGCCAGCCCGGATTGACCAGCCCCACCACCTGCACGCGGGTGCGCGCCACCAGATGCGGCTGCGCCTGGGTGCCGAAATAGCGCGCATAGGCGGCGGAAAACCCTTCATTATCCATGCGCCCGCCCAGAGCCGGATCCCCCACCAGATAAACGGTCAGCTTCACCAGATTGCCAAAACTTAAGCCAAGCCTGGTGAGCGAGGCCTGCATTTCCTCGAACACCCCGGCGGTCTGGGTCTCGGTATCGCCGAAAGCCTGGATGGAATTGGCCGGGGCCGAAGGGTCGGTCACCGGCGGGGTATGGCCGGACAGGAGCAGAAGCTTCTTGCCCGCCGGCACACCCGCCGCCAGCAGAAAGGGCAGCGCCCCGCCGGAGGAAAGCTGCTTGTCGCCCGCCTGGGGCCCCTGGGCATGGCCGGTCTCGAAAACGTGGCGCTCGATGAAATCCAGCATCTGTCTCACTGTCCTTCCTGGCTCTTGGTGAATTGCGCCAGCTGTTCCGGCGCCGCCGGTTTCTGGTTCTGGGCCTGCCACTCCTTATAGGGCATGCCATAGATAATTTCCCGTGCATCGGGGTCCGCCAGGGCGATGCCCTCAGCTTCCGCCGCCTCACGATACCAGCGCGAGAGGCAGTTCCGGCAGAACCCGGCAAGGTTCATCAGATCGATATTCTGCACATCCGGCCTGGCCCGCAGATGCGCGACAAGGGCACGGAAAGCCGCCGCCTCCAGCCTCTGCGTGGTGGCTTCATCCAGCGTGGGGTTGCTCAAGTTCCTGGTCCCTCTCATAGTCGCGGCATGGAGAACGTCGATTATAACGACCCCAAAAAATATCTGCGTACCCTGTTCGGCGCCGCCATCGCAGCGGCCGATCCGGCGCATTGCCTCCCCCCCAGCCTGCCGCAGCCGGGCCCGGCGCGCAATATCGTCATAGGTGCCGGCAAGGCCGCCGCCGCCATGGCCGCGGCACTTGAAGGCGCCTGGGGCGATGCGGATTATGAAGGCGTCGTCGTCACCCGCTACGGCCATGCCGCGCCCACCAAACGCATCCGCGTGCTGGAAGCCTCCCACCCGGTGCCGGACGCGAATGGCGAGGCCGCCGCGCGGGAGATCCTCGCCGCCGTTCAGGGCCTGAAGCCCGAAGACCAGGTGGTGGCGCTCATCTCCGGCGGGGCCTCCGCCCTGCTCGCCCTGCCCGCCCCCGGCCTGATTCTGGAAGACGAGATTCTGGTGAACAAGGCGCTGCTGGCCTCCGGCGCGCCGATCTCCACCATGAACCGGATCAGAAAAGCGCTTTCCGCCGTGAAGGGCGGCAAGCTCGCCGCCGCCTGCGCCCCGGCGAAACTCACCACGCTCGCCATCTCCGACGTGCCGGGAGACGACCCGGCGGTGATCGGCTCCGGCCCCACCTGGGTGGAGGGTGCCGATTACCGCATGATCGCCACGCCGCGCATGGCGCTGGAGGCCGCCGCGCGGCAAGCGGGGATTCCCACCGAAATCCTGGGCGATGACCTGGAAGGCGAAGCCGCCGAACTTGGCCGCGCCCATGCCGGGCTGGCCAAAAACACCAAGGGCCCGAAGCTGCTGCTCTCCGGCGGTGAAACCACCGTGACCATCAGCGGCGGCAAACCGGGGCGCGGCGGGCGCAACACCGAATATCTGCTCAGCCTCGCCGTGGCGCTGGAGGGTGCGGCGAATATCCACGCCCTGGCCGGTGATTCCGACGGGATCGACGGCACGGAGGACGCCGCCGGCGCGGTCATCGGGCCGGATACGCTCGCCCGCGCCCGCGCCAAGGGGCTGGACGCCGCCGCCTTCCTCGCCGCCCATGACAGCTACAGCTTCTTCGCGGCACTTGATGATCTCGTCATCACCGGCCCGACGCTCACCAACGTCAACGATATCCGCGCCCTTCTCATACTCTGAGGTTTTCATGGACAGACTGCGCCGCCACCGCCGCACCAAAATCCTCGCCACGCTGGGCCCCGCCAGCTCAACGCCGGAGATGATCCTGCAGCTCTTCCAGGCCGGGGCCGATGTGTTCCGCCTGAACTTCTCCCATGGCACACATGAGGACCATGCCGCGCGGATCGAGATGATCCGCGCCGCCGAAAAGCGCACCGGCCGGCCCATCGGCATCCTGGCCGATGTGCAGGGGCCCAAGCTGCGCGTCGGCACGTTCCAATCCGGCCGGGTGCAGCTCCAGGCCGGGCAGCAATTCACGCTGGATATGAACCGCGCCCCCGGTGATACCCGCCGCGTCTGCCTGCCGCACCCGGAGATCATCGGCGCGGCCGAGATCGGCGCCACGCTGCTGCTGGATGACGGCAAGCTGCGCCTGCGCGTACTGCGCAAGCGCGACGACCATCTGCTCACCGAGGTGCTGAACGGCGGCGTGCTCTCCGACCGCAAGGGCGTGAACGTGCCGGATGTGGTGCTGCCCATCCCGGCGCTGACCGAGAAGGACCGCGCGGATCTGGACTTCGTGCTGCCGCTGGGCATCGATTATATCGGCCTCTCCTTCGTGCAGCGGGCGGAGGACGTGGTGGAGACGAAAGCGATCGCCGCCGGGCGGGCCCTGGTGATGGTAAAGCTGGAAAAGCCGCAGGCGCTCGATAATCTCGATTCCATCCTGAACGAATCCGACGCGGTGATGGTGGCGCGCGGCGATCTGGGCGTGGAACTGCCGCCGGAGGAAGTGCCGATCGCGCAGAAACGCATCATCCGCGCCGCCCAGCATCGCGGCCTGCCGGTGGTGGTGGCCACCCAGATGCTGGAGAGCATGATCACCGCCCCCGCCCCCACCCGCGCCGAAGCGTCCGACGTGGCGACAGCCGTGTTCGACGGCGCCGATGCCGTGATGCTCTCCGCCGAAAGTGCCGCCGGCCAATACCCGCGCGAGGCGGTGAACATGATGGACCGCATCATCACCCGCGTGGAGCGCGACGAGGATTGGCGGGTGGGGCTGGACGCCAAGCGCCCGCAGCCGGAAAAAACCTCCGCCGACGCCATTGCCGCCGCGGCCGTGCAGGTGGCGCATACCATCAATGCAAAAGCCATCGTGGCCCTCACCGAATCGGGCTCCACGGCCCTGCGCGTGGCGCGTGAGAAACCGGATTGCCCGGTGCTCGGGCTCACGGTGAATCGCGCCGTGGCGCGGCGCCTGGCGGCCGTGTGGGGCGTGCATGCAGTGGTTACCGAACCCGCCCACTCAATGACCCAAGCTGTTGAACACGCCCAGAAAACCACCCGGCTGGAAGGGTTCGCGCAGAAGGGCGACGAGATTGTGGTGGTGGCCGGAGTACCCTTCGGCCAGGCCGGAACCACCAACGCGCTGCGTGTCGCGCGGCTATAGCCGGCTTCATTACTTTTTGCTCGCCTTTGGGCAAATGTTTTATTATGAAGGCGTTGGGTCTGTTCTTTATAGGCATTAGCGCCTTGGCCGCGCTTTTGATTGCCTGTATGATAAAGGACGGATTTCAGGCTTCGACAGGTTGAGGATTTCTAAGTTGTATACACCACGCAAGGCCATGGCTTACGGCAAGGTCGTTCTCGGAATGGGCGCGGCCGCTCTGGTTCTGGCTGGCTGCTCCAGGCCCGCGCCGAAGGTTGCGGCGACCGCCCCGGCGGCGCCGGTTGGGCATATCTATGCCGTCGCCATCAGTGTGCCGCCGCCGGTTTCCCCCAAGATCAAATTCACGCCGCAGGAGCAGGCCGATATCCAGCAGGCCTTCAATGTGGTCGGGCTGAAATCAGCACTGATGGTGGCCGCCCTCTCCTGCAGCCAGCAGGACCAGTACGACGCCTTCATGACCACCTTCCAGCCGCATGTGCTGGACGCCCAGCACAAGGTGGATGCTTATTTCCACAAGGCCAGCGGCCGGTTTAGCGGGCAGAAGATGGAGGATACCTTCATCACCCTGCTGGCCAACAACCAGTCCGTGGCGGGCATCGCCCAGGGGCAGATTTTCTGCCTGAACAACCAGGCCGAATTCAAGGCCGTGCTGGCGATGAAGAACCCGCAACAGCTGGACAGCTTCGTGACCGACCAGCCGCCCACGGCCCAGGTGGCCAGCACGGCCCCGGCACAATAAACCGCCCGAATAAAAACCCGGCCAAATGGCCGGGTTTTTTGATTCACAAATTCGATTTATGAATGACCCGGTTCGCGCGGGCGGGCACATCCAGTCAAATCCCGGCGATTGACTGGATGCGGTTTTGGCCGCTCAGAAGGCCGCTTCCCCGAAAATCCGCGTCACATCCCCGTTCCAGGCCCCATGATAGCGGGCGAGCCAATGCTCGGCCTGGGTGGGGGCACCGGCGGCGATCTCGCGCAGCGGCGCCAGGTAGAATGTCTCGTCCTGCCCCGCCTGGTTCAGCCTGGCGCGGGCTTTCAACCCGCCGGCGGCGATGGCCACCACGTCCTTCGCCAGGTCGCGCAGCGTGCCCGCGCCGAAGGGCGTGTTGATGCCGGTGGCGGGCACGGCGGCGCGCAAGGCCAGGATCTGCGCGTAGGAAAGATGCCTCACCAGCGCGGCGGCGGCGGCCAGGGCTGCAGGATCGTAAAAAATCCCCGTCCAGAGGGCTGATTGCGCCAGCATCATCGCTGGACTGCCGGAATCCGCGCCGCGGGTTTCGATATATTTCTTCAACCGCACATCCGGGAAGGCGGTGGTGGAATGGTCGGCGAAATCGCCGATGGTGGCGCGCTCCCCCGGCAACGCCGCCAGCGAGCCTGCCATGAAATCCCGGAAGGAGGCGCCCGCCACGTCGTGATACACGCCGTCCCGGTAGACAAAATACATCGGCACATCGAGCAGCCAATTGGCATAGGCCTCGAAGCCGAACCCGTCCTGGAAGATCACCGCCGGGATGCCGGAGCGGGCGTTATCCGTGTCCGTCCAGACCTGGGCGCGGTTGGAGAGCAGGCCGTTGGGCTTGCCCTCGTAGAAAGGCGAGTTGGCGAACAGGGCCGTGGCCAGGGGCTGCAGGGCGCTTGCCACCCGCATCTTCGCCACCATGTCCGCCTCGGAGCCGAAATCCAGATTCACCTGCACGGTGCAGGTGCGCAGCATCATGTCCAGCCCGCGCGTGCCGACTTTCGGCATATAGGCGCGCATGATCCTGTAGCGGCCCTTGGGCATCCAGGGCATCTGCGCGCGGCTGGCGGCGGGGTGGAAGCCGAGCGGGGCGAAGCCCAGCCCCAGCGCGGGCGTGACGGCGTGCAGCCGGGCGATATGCGTGTCCAGCTCCGCCTTGGCGGCATGCAGATCCGGCAAGGTGGCGCCGGAAAGCTCGAACTGCCCGCCCGGCTCCAGCGAGAGCGAGGCGCCCCCGCCCTTCAGCCCGATGGTGTTGCCGTTATCGAGGATGGGCGTCAGCCCGTCCCGCTCCTCAATCGCATGCAGCAGCGCGCCGATGCCCTCCGCCCCTTCATAGGACGGCGCGGTGAAATCCGCGCGGCGGAAGCCGAACGCCTCATGCTCGGTGCCGATGGTAAAGGCCTCCGCCGGCTTGCAGCCGGAGGCCAGATAGGCGGCTAGATCCTTGACGCTTTCAATCGCCCTCGCATCGGCGTCGCCCGGGTTAGACAAGTCGTTCGTCCCTTCAACTCTCTGTTGCAGAAGGCGTTTCAGGCTTCAAACCCGCCCGCGCCGCGGCCGGTTCTGAAACCATCACCCTCTAGGGCTGTGCCGCGAGAAGCAGCGTCAGCCCGGCTATGGCGGCGGTCTCGGCCCGCAGGATGCGGCGCCCCAATGACACGCGTGTAATGAGGGGCGTCCGAGCGATAGCTTCAAGCTCTGGATCGGTAAAGCCACCCTCGGGACCGATCATAATTGCGCTGGGGCCGGCGGCGGGGCCGAGCAATGGCGAGCTCCGGCGCTCATCGGCCACGAACAGGGGGCGGGCGGGCCATTCGGCCATCAGCTTCATCACCGGCCTGGGTTCGCGGATTTCGGGCACATGCAGGCGCTCGCATTGTTCCGCCGCCTCGATGGCGATGGCGCGCAGGCGCTCGAGATTCACATGGTCGGCATTGGTGCGGGCGGTGATGATGGGCTGGATGACGGAGACACCCAGCTCCGTTGCCTTTTCCACCACCAGGTCGGTTTTCTGGCGCTTCAGCAGGGCGAAGCAGAGCCAGGCATCGGGCTCCGGCGCCGGGGGGCGGGTTTGCTCGCCCGCCTCCAGCATGGCCGCCTTGCGTGAAATTTTGCTGACCGTGGCGCGCCATTCGCCGGCCTGGCCGTTGAAAACCCGCAAGCTGTCGCCCTCGCCCAGGCGCATGACATTGGCCAAATAATGGGCCTGGGCGTCAGGCAGGGAAAATGCCTCGCCGGGTGCGGGCAGATCGGGGATGTAGAGACGAATTGACGTGTCAGCCATGCCGGGCTGAATAGCACCCATGAGCGGATTCACCGATATCAGGCGCGGCGGCTGGGTGGCGAAGCTGCCCGAGCGCTATCTCCCCTATATTCTGCTGGCGCGGCTGGACCGGCCGATCGGCGCCTGGCTGCTGTTTCTGCCAGGGCTGTGGGCCATCTGCTTGGCCGCGCACGGGTTCTGGCGGGGCTTGTGGCTATGCGTTCTGTTCGGCATCGGCGCCGTGGTGATGCGCGGGGCGGGCTGCGTGGTGAACGATCTCTGGGACCGCAAGATGGACGCGCAGGTGGAGCGCACGCGCGGCCGCCCGCTGGCCGCGGGTTTGGTAACCCCCCTCCAGGCGCTGCTGTTCCTGGCGCTGCTTTGCGCCGTGGGGCTGGTGATTCTGCTGCTGCTGAACAACACGGCCCGGCTGCTGGGCGTGGCCTCGCTGGTGCTGGTGGCGCTGTATCCGCTGGCCAAGCGGGTGACATGGTGGCCGCAGGCGTTTCTGGGCCTGACATTCGGCTGGGGCGCGCTGCTGGGCTATGCCGCCGCGCATGGGCACCTCACCTGGCCGGTGATCCCGCTCTATCTCGCGGCGATTCTCTGGATCATCGGCTATGACACGATCTATGCCCACCAGGACCGCGAGGATGACACGCTGATCGGCGTGAAATCCACCGCCAGGCTGTTCGGCGCGCGCACGCGCGAGGCGCTTTGCATCTGCTATGGCGGGGCGTTTCTGCTGCTGCTGGCCGCCATGAGCGCGTTTTCCCTGCACGCATGGGGGTATTGGCTGATGATTGTTCCGGCGGCGCTGCTGGTGTGGCAGATCATCCGGCTGGATATCGATAACCCGGCACGGTGCCTGGCGCTGTTCAAGCTCAACCGCGAGGTGGGGCTGGCGGTGGCGGCGGCGATTTTGATCGGGTGGCTTTAAGCACGAAACCAAACCGCGCCGGAACCAAACCTAACAGCCAGAAAACGGCCGGATTATTATCTGTTCATACAAGCCGCTTCCTGGTCCGAAGCGGCGGGCAAAGCCTCTATAATCCTTGGATGCTTCGTCTGAATAAGAATCTTCTTGCCGCAACCCTCATGGCCGTGAGTGGCATGGTCACGCCACGGGCGGATGCGGCGCAGCTTGCGGGCGTCAGCTTGCCCAACAGGGAAGTGCTCGGCGCGCAGACATTGGTGCTCAACGGCATCGGGCTGCGGACCTTTTCGGTCCTGCATGTGCATGTCTATGTCGCCGGGCTGTACCTGCCCCGCCCGATGGGCGATGCGAATGCCATTCTTCAATCCGCCGCGCCTAAAATTCTGCGGCTGCATTTCGTGCATGATGTGAGCGTGTCAAAGGTCCGGCAATCATGGAGGAAAGGGCTGACGGATAATTGCGTGGCGCCGTGCGAATTGAACGCCGCCGAGCTTGATGAGTTCCTGGCCTCGCTCCAGCCGGTTTCAGCGGGTGAAGACATAAAGCTGATCTTTGATAAGCAGGGCCTGGACGCCTATGAAAACGGCCAGCCCATTGGGCATGTCCCCGATCCGCAATTCGCCCGGCTGATGCTGGCGGTTTTCATCGGTCCCCATGTCGATACGCCGAAATTGAAACGCGAGCTTTTAGGCGCGGATGCGGGGCAAGGCGGCTAGACCGGCCCGCCGGAGCAAAAAGAAGCCGCCGGCGCCGGATTGACGGCCGTGCCGAAACCAGGAACAAACTGCGCCTGCCGGGGTGTCCGCGTTGTGCGGGCTGAGATCATACCCGTTGAACCTGTCTGGGTCATGCCAGCGAAGGGAGAGCGCCAATGGGCCTCAATCGCCGTCTGTTTTTATCCGCCACCACGCTTGCGCTTGCCGCACCCGCGATTTCGCGCGCCGCGGCACCGCTGCCATTCACGTTGATTCTGGACTGGTTCGTGAACCCGGACCATGCCGCGCTCTTCGCCGCCAAATATTGCGGCGCCTATGCGAAGGCCGGGATCGACGTGAAGCTCATCGCCCCCACCGACCCGGATGTGCCGCCCAAGCTGGTGGCCGCCGGAAAGGCCGATGCGGCGCTGACCTACCAGACCCAGCTTTACCTGCTGGTGGACCAAGGCGTGCCCGTGCGCCGCACCGGCACGCTGATCGACAAGCCCCTGAACACGCTGACCGCGCTGAAGCGCAGCGGCATCGCCAAGCTCACCGATCTGAAAGGCCGCAAGGTGGGCTATTCCGTGGCGGGGGTGGAGCCGGTGATCATCGGCGCGATGCTGAAACATGTGGGCATGAGCCTGGATGATATTCAGCTCGTGAACGTGAATTTCGAGCTGGTCTCCGCGCTGCAGACGCGGGCGGTGGATGCGGTGATCGGCACCTACCGGACCTATGAGGATATCCAGCTCGCCCAGGCGGGGCTGGACCCGGTGCTGTTCCTGCCGGAGGATTATGGCGTGCCGCCTTCGGATGAGCTGCTGCTGCTCTCCAATGTCAGCGGCCTGAACAACCCCGCCCTGCCCGCTTTTCTGGGGGCGTTGAAAGAGGGCGTGGCGGCTTTGCGGGCGGACCCGGACGGGATGCTGACGCAATTCCTGAAGGAGAATCCCAGCCTGAACGACAGGCTGGACATTGCCTCCTGGCACGCGCTGCCGCCTTATTTCGCGGCCGATCCGGCGGCTTTGGATGGGAAGCGTTACGAAACCTACCGGGATTTCCTGTTCGATAACGGTGTGATCAAACAGAAGCTGCCGCTGGGCGATTATGCGGTGAGTCTTCCCGCGTAACAAAAAACCCCGGCAGGTGACTGCCGGGGTTTTCGTTTCAGGCTGGCATGATCAGTGGAAAATGATTTCCACGCGGCGGTTCTGCGGCTCGCGCACGCCGGGGCCGGTGGGCACCAGCAGATGGGTTTCGCCATAGCCGTGGATCTCGATCTCGGAGGCCGGAACGCCATCGGCCACGAGCTGGGCGGCAACCGCCTTGGCGCGCTTCACCGAGAGGCCCTGGTTATAGTCCGGCGTGCCGGAGGTGTCGGTATAGCCGTTCACCTCAAGCGTGGTGAGGCTCTGCGTCTTGGAGTCAGATGCCGCCTGGGCAATGATCTGGGTGGCGCGCGGGGTGAGGTTGTATTTATCCCAGTCGAAGAACACCAGATAGGTCTTGGCCGGAACCGGGGCGGGCACGCTGGCGGGACTCGAAGCCGGAACGGGTGCCGGGGCCGGCGGGGCGGGCGGCGCGAACTCATAGCGCAGCCCGACATTGAACTGGTTGTTGTACTCGCCCTGCGTCTTGAAGGTGCCCGGCACGCCGCCAATGCTCGCATCGTATTTGCGCGACGTGGCCAGACCGACGAAACGGTACTCCACCGTGGCCGAGAGCCCCATCACCGGCGCGATGGGGAAGGACAGGCCGACAATGCCCTGATAGGCGAAGGAGCCGCGGGACTGGTCGAGATTGACCCCGCCGCCCTGGATGTTGTTGAAGCTCACCTGCTGCCAGCCAAGGCCAGCGCCCAGGTAAGGATAGAGCCAGGGCAGGCCGGCATCGAAATCGAAGATCCCGTTGACGAAGGCGCCGTAGCGGGCCTCGTGCCCGCTGGCCGGATAATCCGTGCCGGCATATTTGAACTTGCTGGCGCCGTTGCGGATATAATCGCCTTCCAGCTCCACGCGCCAGCCATCGTTGAAGCCGTAGCCGACAGAACCCTGCACGTCATAGCCGTTATTGAACACGCCGCGGGCGTCACCCGGCTGGGCGGTGCCGTCGAGATAGAGGTTCTTGGCCTTGGGCGAGCTTTCCAGGCTGTAGCCGCCGCCGAGGCTGACATAGGGCCCGGCGACCGGCTGGGCGGCAGCGTGCTCCGCCAGCACCAGCGGCGCGGCCAGCATTGTCGCGGCGAATAAGGCGGCTCGAAACTGCATCATGTGACTCCCTTTCGACGAGGCGCGTTTCAGGTTCTGAAAGACGATCCAGTGCCTATCTGGAGGTGAAGAGCCGCCTTGCATAGGGGGGAGCCGGAATACGGGAAAACCCTGTACCAAAAATGCAACTCACCGCCTGGCCGCGCAGGTGATTCACGCTGGCGATTTTAGCGGCGCCAACAGTAAAAAACCCCGGCAGTTTCCTGCCGGGGCCTTTTTTTCGCAAAAGCGAAACTTAGTGGAAGATGATTTCCACGCGGCGGTTCTGCGGCTCACGCACACCCGGGCCGGTGGGCACCAGCAGGTGGGTTTCACCATAGCCGTGGATCTCGATCTCGGAAGCCGGGACGCCATCAGCCACGAGCTGGGCGGCAACCGCCTTCGCACGCTTGACGGACAGGCCCATGTTGTAGTTCGGCGTACCGGAGGTGTCGGTATAGCCGTTGACTTCCAGGGTCGTGACGTTCTGCGTCTTGGAGTCGGACGCGGCCTGGGCGATGATCTGGGTCGCGCGCGGGGTCAGGTTGTACTTATCCCAGTCGAAGAACACCAGATAGGTCTTGGCCGGAGCCGGGGCCGGGGCCACAACCGGGGCCGGAGCCGGAGCCGGAGCCGGCGGGGCCGGCGGCTGGAACAGCTGGTAGCGCAGGCCGATCAGGAAGGTGTGGCTGGAGGACTGGCCGACATGCAGGGAACCGCCATCGTCACCCACGGTGGGGTAGTTGCGGCTCTGCACCAGCTGGGTGAACTTGTACTCAGCGGTGACGGACAGGCCGGGCACGAAGGCCAGCGGGTAGGACAGGCCGCCGATGATGTTATAGGCGAAGCTGCCGCGGGAACCGCCAATGCCAACGCCGTCATTCACGATGTGGCTGTTGAGCTGCTGCCACTGATAGCCGACACCAGCGCCCAGATAGGGGAACACGGGCAGGCCGACATTGATGTCGTACAGCACGTTGACCATCGGGCCGAAGGTGTTCAGGCCGCCGGTCACGTTGGTCTGGGCGCCACCATCGGCGTCCACCTTATGGGCGGTGTTACGGTACCAGTTGCCGTTCAGCTCGACGCGGAAACCATCGCCGAAACCGTAGCCAACCGCCGCGTCGCCCGAATAGGACGAACGGAACAGAGCCTTACCGCTCGCGCCCGTAGTGCGGTCGTCGAGGTTCAGCGGGTTCTGGATGGTCGTGCCAACGCCAAGGCTGACGTAGGGGCCGGTGACCGGTTGCGCATGCGCCGCGATGGGCAGCACAAGGCAGGTCGCGGCGGCAAGAGCTAAGCGTAGCTTCATGTCGTAACTCCAATACAGAGTGAAATTAATCAACCAGACCCCATTTAGCCTTGCCGGGCGAAAATCAACAGGCCTAATTCGCTTTTCGTTTTAACATTCTGGAGCTGTTGCATTTTTGGCACAAGTACGGCCTGAAACCCGTTGATTTACGAGCAGGTAATCACCCGGAAAGCCTGGCCGGCATTGCCCGCGTCAGTGGCGCCGGGGGTGGAGCGCACCATCCACCCGCGATAGACCGGGGCGCCGGTCTGCGCGTCCTTGGGTTGCAGGGTGAGGAAGATGGCCGAATCAGGCAATTCCCCCGGCGGGCGGCTGACACAGGCCTGCACGCTCACGGTCAGATCCCCGGCAACGGCCTGGCCGCCAACGGGAATTGTGAGGGTGCTGGTGCTGCCATCCACCTTGTTCAGTACGCCGAGAACGGCGGTTTTGCCGGGAACCCAGTCATTGGAGGGCGTGGGCGGCACATCCTGCGGCGGGGGCTGCGCGGCCGTGGCGGCGGGGGCGGGAGCAGGGGTTGGCGCGGAAGGCGAGACGGCCTGCATCTGGGTGGTTTGGTCGCCGCTATTGCCGTTATCGGCCCCATTATCGGCATTACCGCCAGCGGGCGTGGCATCCGGGGCGGCGCTGGTATCCGGCGGGGGCAGCGGCGTTTCCACCAGCCCGGGCGGCGGCGCGGGCGGCGCGGGTGCCGGGGCGGGCACCGGAGCGGGCGGCGCCGCGACGATGGGCGGCGGGGCCGGCACCGCGACAACCGCCGGGGCCGTATCGGAACCCTGGCCCGGCTGGCTTTGGCCGAGCAGGCTTTGCGCGAGCGCCGCGCCGCCCAGCAGCGTGGCGGCCGAGGCCAAAAGCAGCAGGCGCATTATTGGGGCAGCGCCGCTGGGTTGCCGGGCTGCGCCGCGCCGGAGGACTGCCCCTGATTCTGCCCTTGAGTTTGGGTTTTGCCCTGGCCGCCGCTCTGGCCATTGCCCATCGAGAAGATGAACTTGCCGAGCAGATCCTCGATATTGATCGCGGATTGGGTGACGGGGAAGCTGGCGCCGGGCTTCAGCATATTATTCGAGCCGCCGGGCGAAACCGCGACATAGGTGTTGCCGAGCAGGCCATCCGAGGTGATGGAGGCGCTGCTGTCGTCCGGCACCTTGATGTCGTTATTGATCGCCAGCTTGACCATCGCGGCATAGGTGGTGGGGTTGAGCTGCTCGGAGGCGACATGGCCGATGACCACGCCGCCGATTTTCACATCGGCCCCCACGGTCAGCCCGCCGACAGAGCCGAATTGCGCCTGCAGCGGATAGCCGCCGGTATTGATCTCCCCCGCCCCGCGCAGCGCGTAGACCAGGAAGAAAATGGCGATGACGATGACGGCGAAGCCGGCGGCCAGCTCAGGAACGCGGCGCACCATCAGGTTTGATCCGGGGTCCAGGATTCGTAATCGGCCGAGGCGGGGGCGCGCTTGCCGCCCATATAGTCATGGCCGGCGGGGCGGTAGCTCTGCGGGGTGCCGGTGAGGTTGGGCTTGTGCGGGCGCTGCCAGGGGCGGGCGGGCGCGGCCAACGGCGCATCGGTGAGGTGATGCAGCCAGGCATGCCATTCCGGCGGCACCACCGAGGGATCCTTCGCCCCGGCATAGACCACCCAGCGCCGCGCGCGGGGCTTGCCCGGACGCTCGAAATACTGGTTCCCCAGGTCATCGCGGCCAATGAAGCGGCCGCGGAAGAGGGTGAGGAAGTAAAGGCCGGGATTGGCGATCAGCCCTTTGAGGCCAAGCGGCCGGGCCTTGGCGGATGGGCCGTTGGCGGCCGGTGTCTGCGCGGCAGTGCTCATGCGCACCGATATAGGTGAAGCCGGGCAAATGGTCCATCGCCATGTTGCGCCGCGCGGAGTTGGGGTGGCGTCAAGCTATCCACAGGATTTTGTGGTCATTGCGCGGAATCAACACAAGATGCACTTTTATTGAGTCTTATCAGGGCCTAAACTCCCCCCATGGCACAAAGCAGAACCGACAAATCCTGGCATGGCATCAAGCTGGCGGCGTTTGACACCGCGGCGGACCCGGACGCACCGCCGGTGCGGGTAACGCTGCCCGCCGCCTGGGGCGAGGCCGCCGCCGCCGCGCTGGCCGCCATTCTGCCGGGCAAACGCATGCTGCACATCGCCGAGGCGGCGGAGGCCTGGATTGCCCCCATCGCCGCGCGCGCCGCCGCCGCCGGGCTGGAGGAGAGCATTGCGTCCGATCTGCACGCGCTGCTGGCCGCGCATCGCGGCAGCCCCAGCGGCAATGTCTGGCGCAACCGCGCCGCCGGGCAGCCGGGCTTCGTGTTCAACCCCTCCGCCTATCTGGATGAGGCGGGGGTTTTTAGCATTGCCGCGCTTGGCCGGGATGTAAGGCTGGCGGTGACGGCGCTGACCCTTGCCGCCCCCGCCGAGCACCGGCTGCGCCTGGGCTTCACGGATCTCAACTTGTTTCTGGCGCGGCTTGGCCTTGCCTATGACTCACAGGAAGCGCGGGATCTGGCCGTTACGCTGGCCGGTTTCATCGGCGCCGAGGCGGATATCGCCTCCGCCCGGCTGCTGGCGCGCGGTGCGGCACCCGGCAACCGGATCAATGCCGCGAAGCTGCCTGAAACCTGCCCCCTGCCCGGCCTGCTGCCCGCCGCCATCGCCGCGCGGGAAGAGGCCGCGAGCCTTGGTCTGCGCCGCCACGAGATGCTGCTGGGCTTTTTGAACGAGCCGGAGGTTGAGGCGCTGCTGGGTGCCGGGCAGGTGAATTTCGCGCCCGCCTGTTCAGCGCTGGATGAGGATGGCAGGCTCGCCCATTGGGCCATGCAGTCCCTCGCCGCGCGCGGGCTGACGGCGGAACGCGCCTTGGCCCGGATGGTGGGCGGGGAAGAGATTTTCGTCATCCCCCGCCCGGCCGCCCACGCCGCGATGCATGATGCGCTGGCCGCCCTGGTGCCGGTGATGCCGGCACGCCCCGCCGCCCCCGCCGCGCCGCGCCGCGCCTCCGCCCGCGAGATGCTGCCGACACGGCGCAGCGGCTACACGCAGAAAGTGGCCGTGGGCGGGCATAAGCTGTTCCTTTCCACCGGCGAGTATAAGGATGGAAGGCTGGGCGAGATCTTCATCGCCCTGCACAAGGAGGGCTCGGCCTTCCGGGGGCTGATGGATGCCTTCGCCATCTCCGTGAGCATCGGGCTGCAGCACGGGGTGAATTTGGAGGATTACATCGAGGCCTTCACCTTTACCCGCTTCGGCCCCTCCGGCGTGGTGGAGGGCGACCCCGCCGTGCCCGCCGCCACCTCCATGCTGGATTATGTGTTCCGCAACCTGGCGGTGAATTATCTCGGCCAGACAAATCTGGCGCCAGCCAGCATTGACGAGCCGGACGAGCTGGGCGACGGTGCGGCTGAACGCGCACCGCTGCTGCCGCTGGACCTGCCAGCCCCGGCACCGCGCGAGCGCCGCCGCAATTTGAAACTGGTGAGCTGACCCATGAGCATTTCCGATCGCCTGGCCGAGCTGGGCATTACCCTGCCGCAGGCCATGGCCCCCGTGGCGAATTACGTGCCGGTGAGCATCACCGGCAATCTGGTCACGGTCAGCGGCCAGCTGCCCGCCATTGCCGGGAAAGTGGCGGTGAGCGGCAAGCTCGGCGCCGCCGTCTCGCTTGAGGAAGGCCAGCATGCGGCGCGGCTCTGCCTGATCAACGTGCTCTCCCAGCTCCAGGCGGCGCTGCCGGGCGGGCTGGACAGCATTACCAAGGTGGTGCGCCTTGGCGGCTTCATCTCCTGCACGCAGGATTTCACCCAGCATGCGGTGGTGATGAACGGGGCCTCCGACCTCGCGGTGGCCGTGTTTGGCGAGGCTGGGCGGCATGCACGCTCCACAATCGGTGTGGCTTCGCTGCCACTGGATGCCGCTGTCGAGGTCGAAGGGCTGTTTTATATCGGCTGAATGCCGGGCCGGGCCGATATCGAACTTTTTTCTGCCGTTTTGTCCCGGCTATAAGTCGGGTTATGAGCCGTACTGAAAACCCGCTTCTGCCCATGCGCATGGCGGTGAACATTATGCTGGATGGCGTGCTGGCCGCCCTGGCGGTGGGGGTGAGCTTTTGGCTCGCCAACCCGGCGGCGCCCATGCCGCACCCGCATCTGCTGCCTCTGGCCGGGGCCGGGGCCATCTGGCTCATCGGCATTCCCTTTGGGCTGTCGCGGCTGCATTGGCGCTTTGTCTCGCTGCGCGACCTGGTGCTGCTGGGGGCGGCGGCCATCGTCACCACGCTGATGCTGACGCTGCTGATGGTCGGCGCCGGGTTTTCCCTGCCCTCCCCGGCTTTTCCGGTTATTCTGGCTTTGGTTCTGGCCACGGCGCTGACCGTGCCCAAGCTGCTCTACCGGATGGTGCGCCAGAAGCGCGGCGAGCAGGATGCGGCGCAGACCGCCCTGCTGGTGGGCGATGGCGAGAATGCCGAATTGTTCCTCTCCGCCCATGCGCGGCAGCCGGATGCCCCTTACCGGATCACGGGGCTGATCGCATTGTCGGAAAAGCATATCGGCCGCCGGGTGCATGGGCTGAATGTGGTGAGCGCCGCCGATGAAGGCGAGGCGATGCTGGACCGGCTGGCGGAGACGCCGGACCTGCTGATCATCACCGCGCCGCAATTGACCGGCGACAGGCTGAAAGCCCTGATGCGCGCCGCCGAGGCCCGCAATATCCGGGTGATGCGCGCCCCCAGCCTGACACGCCTGGCCCCCGCCGACCAGAAAGTGGCGCTGCAGCCCATCGCCATCGAGGATCTGCTCAACCGCCGCCAGGTGCATCTGGACCGCGAGGCGATGGCGGCACTCATCGCCGGGCGGCGCGTGATGGTGACCGGGGCGGGCGGGAGCATCGGCGCCGAGCTGTGCCGCCAGCTTGCCGGGTTCTGGCCCGGCTGAGATTTTGCTGCTCGACTCCTCCGAATTCGCGCTCTGGCAGATCGATCTGGAAATCCGCGAGATGGCCCCCGCCTTGCCGCCCGGCACACATTGGTGGCCGATGTGCGCGATGCGGCGCATATCCGCGCCATCGCCGAGGAATTCCGGCCGGAACTGGTCTTCCACGCGGCGGCGCTGAAGCATGTGCCGATCGTGGAGGCCAACCGGCTGGAGGGTTTGCGCACCAATGCGCTCGGCACCCAGGTGGTGGCGGATGCCGCCGCCGCCGCCGGGGCGAAGCTGATGGTGCTGATCTCGACCGACAAGGCGGTGAATCCCAGCTCTGTCATGGGCGCCTCGAAACGCCTGGCGGAGATGTATGCGCAGGCGCTGGATGTGCGGGCGCGGCATGAGCGGCAGGGCATGCGCTGTGTGACGGTGCGGTTCGGCAATGTGCTGGGCTCCACCGGCTCCGTGGTGCCGCTGTTCCGCCGCCAGCTTGCCCATGGCGGGCCGCTGACCGTGACCGACCCCGGCATGCAGCGTTATTTCATGACCGTGCGCGAGGCGGTGGGGCTGGTGTTGCAGGCCTCCGCCGTGGGCAGCGGGGAGGAAGCCATCCCCGATGGCGGCATTTTCGTGCTGGATATGGGCGAGCCGGTGAAGATCGTGGATCTGGCCCGGCAGATGATCCGCCTGGCCGGGCTGAAGCCGGATGAGGATATCGACATTAAATTCACCGGGCTGCGGCCTGGCGAAAAGCTGTTCGAGGAGCTGTTCCATGGCGCCGAGCAGCCGGTGCCGACGGATCATGAGGGGCTGCTGATGGCAACCCCCAGGCTGGTGGATCTGGCCGCCGTGAGTGCCGCCATGCAGGCCCTTGCCGCCGCCGCGCGGGAGGGGAATGAGTGCAACGCCATGGTTGTGCTGCGCCGGATGGTACCTGAATTTTTAGCCCCGGCGGGTCTCGCCGTGCCGCACGCGGCGGAGTAGTCTGCGGCTCCATGAACGCCCAGAACTTTCCGCCCATCCCGTTTCTCGACCTCAAAGCGCAGCAGGCGCGGCTGGGGAGCAGGCTCCGGGAACGGCTGGATGCGGTGCTGGCGCATGGGCAATATATTCTCGGGCCCGAGGTTCTGGAGCTGGAAGGCAAGCTCGCCGCCTTCTGCGGCGCGGCCCATTGCGTGAGCGTGAGTTCCGGCACGGATGCGCTGCAGATTGCCCTGATGGCCGAGGAAATCGGCCGTGGCGATGCGGTGTTCCTGCCCGCCTTCACCTATACCGCCACGGCCGAGGTGCCGCTGCTGCTGGGCGCCACGCCGGTGTTCGTGGATGTCGATCCCAGGACTTTCCAGATCGACCTCGCCAGCCTGCAAGAGCGCCTCGAGACCGTGAAGCGCGCGGGCAAGCTGAGGCCCCGCGCGGTCATCGGTGTCGATCTGTTCGGCCAGCCCGCCGACTGGCCCGGCATCCGCGCCATCGCCGCCGGTGCCGGCATGTTCACGCTGGATGATTGCGCGCAGAGCTTTGGCGCCGCGCAGGGCGGGGTGCGGCTGGGCAAGGCGGCGGATGCCACGGCCACCAGTTTCTTCCCCTCCAAGCCGCTGGGCGCCTATGGCGATGGCGGGGCGCTGTTCACCGAATCCGCCGAGCGCGCGGCCTTGTTCCGCTCGCTGCGCACCCATGGCGAAGGCCCTACGCGCTACGAGGTGCTGCGCACCGGCATGAACGGGCGGCTGGATACGATGCAGGCCGCCGTGCTGCTGGCCAAGCTGGAGATTTTCGAGGGCGAGATCGCAAGGCGCGAGGAAATTGCCCTGCATCTATGACGAAGCGCTGAAGGATGCGCTGGATATTCCCGCCCGCATGCCCGGCTGCCAGAGCGCCTGGGCGGTCTATTCCGTGCTGCTGCCCGATGAGGCGGCGCGCGATGCCGCCAAGGCGGCGCTGGCGGCTTCCAGCATCGGCCATGCCATCTATTATCCGCGCGCCCTGCATGAACAGCCCGCCTACAAGGCCGCGCATGACGGCGTGGCCTTGCCGGTGGCGGAGGGGCTGGGCGGCCGGATTCTGGCATTGCCGATCCACCCCGACCTGACCGACGAGCAGGCGCGGCGCGTGGCCGCCACGCTGCGCCAGGCGCTGGGACGATAGCATGCCGCGCGGCGACCTGTTTCCAGAAATCGGGCCGTTCGAAACCGGTTACCTCCCCCTCTCCGAAGGGCATGTGATGTATTGGGAGCAGGTGGGCAACCCGGCGGGCAAGCCGGTGCTCTTCCTGCATGGCGGGCCTGGTGCAGGGGCTGGTGCGGTGCACCGGCGGTTTTTCGACCCCGCCATCTGGCGCGTGATCATCTTCGACCAGCGCGGTGCCGGGCGCTCGCGCCCGCTCGGCGGGCTGGAGGCCAATAACACGCCGCAGCTGATCGAGGATATCGAGACGCTGCGGAATTTCCTGAATGTCGAGCGGATGGTGCTGTTCGGCGGCTCCTGGGGCTCCACCCTGGCCCTGGCCTATGCGCAGGCTTATCCCGAGCGGGTGGCGGGGGCGGTGCTGCGCGGCATTTTTCTGGGCAGGCCGCAGGAGGTGGAATGGTTCCTGTACGGGCTGCAGCGCGTGTTTCCGGATGCGCATGCCGCCTTCGCGGGGTTTCTGCCGCCGGAGGAGCAGCATGACCTGCTGAACGGCTATTTCAGGCGCCTTACCGACCCCGATCCGCAGATCCAGGCCGCGGCGGCGCGGGCCTGGAGCGTGTATGAAGGCTCCTGCTCCACCTTGCTGCCGAGCATCGAGGCGGTTTCCGCCTTCGCGCAGGACCGCAGCGCCATCGGGCTGGCGCGGATCGAGGCGCATTATTTCCGCCATGACCTGTTCCTGCCGCCCGGCGGACTGCTGGCGCATATGGAGCGGCTGAGGGGTATCCCCTGCGAGATCGTGCAAGGACGCTATGACATGATCTGCCCGCCGCAATCGGCCTTCGAGCTTGCCCTCGCCTGGGAGCAGGCGCGCCTGACATTGGTGCCGGATGCCGGACATTCCGCCCTGGAACCAGGTGTGCGGGCAGCGCTGATCTCGGCCCTCGAACGTTGCCGGAGCCTGCTATGAGGCTGGCACGGCGGGGATTGCTGAAAGCGGGGCTGGGCGGCGGGCTGGGGCTGGCCATGGCCCGCGCCGGGCACGCCGCGCAGACGGCCTGGCCCGGCGCGCTGGTGATGGGCACGGGCCGGCCGGGCGGCGCCTTTGCCATATTCGGCCCGGCCTGGGGCCAGCTGACGCAGGACGCCACGGGCATAGACATTGCCTATCGCGCCACTGGCGGGTCGAGCGCCAATCTATTGCTGATCGAGGAAGGCAGCGCGCAGCTTGGCCTCTCCACCGTGGCGGTGGCGGCGCAAGCGCGGGCGGGCAACGCGAGCTGGACAGCCGGGGTGAAGCTGGAGAGTTTCCGCGCCTTGTTTCCGGCCTACCCTTCCGTGCTGCAGATCATCTCCGCGCCCGGCACCGGGATTTCCACCCTGGCCGGGCTGAGCGGCCAGAGCCTTGGCGTGGGGCCTGACGGCGCCAGCGGCGCCGCGGCGGTGAGTGAAATCCTGGCCAGCATCGGCGTGCATCCCGGCCGCATCGAAACCGGCGATTACGAACAGCAGGTGCAGAGGATGCTGGCGGGCAAGCTGGGCGCCTGCGCCTTTATCGGCGCGCCGCCGCTGCCCGCCATTACCGCGGCGGCGATGGGGCGCAAGCTGGCGCTGATCGGGTTTTCCCCGGCGGAGGCGCAGCAGGCCGGGCGGGTTATCCAGGGTCTTTCCAGCATGGTCCTGCCGGCGGGAACATTTCCTGGGCAGAGCGTGGATGTTGGCAGCGTGGGCACGCTCAACATCGCCGTCGGCGCGGCATCATTGCCTGACAGCCTGGCGGAGGCGGTGACGGCGGCGGCGTTGAAGAACCGGCATCTGCTGGCCGCCGCGGTGCCGGCGGCGGCGCAAACGCCCGCCCTTCAGCCGGTTTATGAGGCGGGGATCAGCTTCCACCCCGGTGCCGCGAAGGCGCTGCACGCGGCGGGCTTAAACCTGCCGCGCAGCGCGATACAAGGTTAGAGGCTGGTCTAGTTGTTTAGTCCCGGCATTTCATGGAGCGGGTTTAGCCTGAATTTTTTTGGCTCGATTGTCCAGGCTTTGCAGATGCATTCGTAGGGTGTGAGATCCCTTGAGGGTTTTGAGCCGCTTGGCGAAGTTATAAGCGGCCACGAAGCTGGTGACATGGTTACTTAGCTCATTGTGGCTTTCGTAATGGAAGCGTTGACGGTTGCCTCTTTGATGGTTCGGTTCATGCGCTCGACCAGGCCGTTGGTCCAAGGATGCTTCACCTTGGTCTGACGGTGCTCAATGCCGTTTTCGTCGCAAACGCGATCGAAGATATGCATAAAGGCGTAGATATCGGTGGCTCGGTTTGTGAATTGGATGCCGTAGCACCTACGGAAGGCATAAGCGGAGACGGCCGCGACAGCGGTGCGCGCAGCTATCTAAACTCCCGAATAAGGGCTCTTTGACGATCCAAATCCGTCAAAATCTAGGGATGTCTAAGCTGGTATATTGTCCATTTATTGGACAGCCTAGAAATCAAAACAGCTTAACCAATTGATTTAATTGGCGTCCCCAAGGGGATTCGAACCCCTGTTACCGCCGTGAGAGGGCGGTGTCCTAGGCCTCTAGACGATGGGGACTAAAGGTGGAGCGCCTGATAAAGGCCCTACCCCACGCACGTCAAGCGGGCGCGGCATCGGCGATGAAAAAACCCGCCGAAACCCTGCCCTGCCAAAATTCGGCCCGCAAATGCCCGGCCAGATGCAGCGGCGCGCCACCCACACGGCTCAGCGCCTCCGCCAGCGGCCCTTCCTTGGCGCGGAACAGCAGCGCCTTCAGCCGCCCGCCGCCCTCGCCTTCCACCATCACGCGGATGGTGTTGCCGTCCTTGCCAATCCGGTCTGCCTTCACCACCCGCGCGCGCGGCAGCACAAACAGCGGCTCGTCATTGCCGGTGCCGAACGGCCCCAGCCGTGAGACCATCTGCGCCAGCGCCGCATCCGCCCCCGCCACGCCCAGCACGCCATCCAGCACCAGCTCAGCACTGGGCGGCAGCAGCGCGGCGCTGGCCAGCCGGTCGTTCAGGAACTCATGGAAGGTGGAAAGCGCCGTCTCCGGTGCTGAGAACCCCGCCGCCATCGCATGGCCGCCGCCGGTGGCCAAAATCCCGCCCTGCCGCGCCGCGATCACCGCCGCCCCCAGATCAATCCCCGGCACTGAGCGCCCGGAGCCCTTGGCCATGCCATCGGTAATGCCCGCCACCAAAGCCGGGCGGTTGAAACGCTCCTTCACCCGGCCCGCCACAATCCCCACCACGCCAGGGTGCCACCCCTCCTGCGCCAGTAGAATAATGCCATGCCCGCCGGCCACCTGCGCCTCGGCCCGGGCCATCGCATCGGTGGTAATGCCGGCTTCAACGCCCTGGCGCTGCTTGTTCACCGCATCCAGCGTCTGCGCCAGCTCGGCGGCCAGCGCCTCATCCTCCGCCAGCAGCAGCCGCAACCCCATATCGGCCTCGGCAATGCGGCCGGAGGCATTAATCCGCGGCCCCAGCGCGAAGCCGCAATGCATGGCGGTGGGCGCTTCGGCCAGCTTCGCCACATCCAGCAATGCCGCAATACCCGGCCGTGCCCGGCGCGCCATCACCTTCAGCCCCTGGATCACGAAGGCCCGGTTCAGCCCCGCCAGCGGCATCACGTCGCAAATGGTCGCCAGCGCCACCAGATCCAGAAACTCACGCAGATCCGGCTCCGCCCGCTCGGCGAAAAACCCCCGGTGGCGCAGCGTGCGCAGCAGTGCCACGGCGGTAATAAACGCCACCGCGGCGGCGCAGATCGTCCGCAGGCCGGACTCACAATCCAGCCGGTTCGGATTTACCGTGGCCCGGATGGGCGGCGGCGGCCCCTCGGATTTATGATGGTCCAGCACCACGATATCGACGGCATTATGCAAAGGTGCGAAGGCATGATGCGCCGCCGTGCCGCAATCCACGCACACAATCAGCTTTGCCCCGCGCGCCGCCATGGCCCGCAGCGCCTCGGTATTCGGGCCATAGCCCTCGGTCAGGCGGTCCGGCACATGATAAGTCACCTCGCAGCCAAGCTGGCGCAGCAATGTCACCATCAAGGCGGAGGAGCAGGCGCCATCCACATCGTAATCGCCGAACACCCCCACCATCTCGCCCTGCATCACGGCATCGGCCAGGCGGGCGGCGGCCACATCCATGTCCACCAGGCTGGAGGGGTCCGGCAGCATCGCGCGCAAGGTAGGGTCCAGAAAGCTCGCGGCATCGCCCGCGGCCACGCCGCGCGCGGCCAGCAGCCGCCCCATCATCTCGGGAAGCCCAAGCTGCTGCGCCAGCCCCTCGCCCTGACGCTCCTGCTGTCCCGGCCGCCAGATCCAGCTTTTACCGGACAGGCTTTGGGTAATGCCGAAAACATGCGAATTCATTCTATCGGTTCAGCCCGAATCCGCGAGTCGAGGCAAGGCCATCAATGGAGCAGGATGTAATGCACGGTATAACGCACCGTCACATGGTCATCCTTCGCATCCGGCGGGAAAGGCGGCAGCGTATTATCGTTGAAAAGCTGTTCCCAGGCCTGATCCAGGAACGGCGACCCAGCTGAATCCAGCAGCCGCAGCCCGGTCACGTGCCCGTTGCGGTCCACGGTGAATTCCACCGTCGCGGTGCCCTGCTGGTCCTGCTCCGCAGCGGCCTGCGGATAATAGGCATGTTGCTGCACCCATTTCGTCAGCGCCGAATCCCAATCCGACCCGGCATCCCCCTTCACTGAGACATCCGAGGAGGTCGCCGCCTGCGTATCGGAGGTCGGCAAGGAGAAATTCATCCCTTTCGGCGCCGGCGGGGCGGCGGGGGCAACGGGGGAGACATTGCCGTAGCTCATCCCGTTCAGGAAAACATATTTCTGCTGCTGGGAATGCGAAGGCCGCCCGGCATGCTGATGCGCCGCGCGTGGCTGCACCGGTTGGGGCTGGGGCACCGGCGCCGGAGGCGGGTTGGGCAGCTCGGAAAGCGGCATGTCTGGCACCTGCACCTCATCCTCGTTCGCGGCGGGAGTTTGCACCGGGGTGCTCGGTGCCGTCTGCACGCTTTGCGGCGGCGGCGGAGGCTGCGGCGGGGACGCGGCCTGTTGCGGCGGGCCGGGCAGCGCCTGGGGCGGGGCCTGGTTCTGCGCCGAGGTGCCGCCATTATCGAACACCACGGAAACGCCGGGCGGGCTTTGCAGCTCCTCCTGCGGCGGCTTCACCCGTATCAGCAGCACGGCGGCAAGCACCAGCACGTGCAAAAGCAGCGCCGCCCCCCAGGCCCATGGGTTGCGGCGCGGCTTTTCCAGCGGCGGGGCCAGATGCTCCCCCGCCACGAGCATCTCGGCGCCGCCCAAGGCGGCCGTAGCCTTAATAGGGAGCGTAATAATACCCGGGTGGCGGGCCGTAATAAGCGGGCGGCGCAACATAAACCGGCGCCGCAGGCTGCTGAATTGATTCGCCATGTCCCACCATGCACTGCGCATAGGCCACATCATAACGGCCCTGGAGGGAATCCGCCGTCGCCTGGGTATTATTACCCGCCGTGGCCGCGCCGCCAAGCAGGCCGGCGCCAGCCCCAACGGCCGCTCCGGCCCCCACATTCCCCGCCAGCGAGCCCAAGGCCGCGCCAATCCCGGCGCCGATCAACGTGCCCGCCGCGGCGGTGGCCACGGAGTTGTTATGCGTATTCACCGCCACCTGCCCGGCATTGGGCATCTGTGAGGAGGCATACGCCTTGCAAGCCGCGTCGTCAGCCTGGAACTGGTCCCAGCTCTTGCCCTGGCCCGGCATGGACACAATTGTCGGGCCGCTTGGCGGGGCCGCCGTGCAGGCCCCCAGCGCCAGCAAGGGCAGCAACGCGAACCCCGTGATTTTCTTCAGCATCTTGAACTCCCGGACAAGACAATTTCCACCGAACTGCCCTCAAATCTAGGCCGCGCCCCTGGGTGGGGCAACGCGCCGCCAGACAGGATTACAATTCGTAGCGCTTGGCGGCTTATCCGCAAATTGCGGCAAAGTGACGTTCAAGTTCCCTCGGCCACGCCTTTCAGAAACTCCTTCACCTTGGCGAAGAAGCCCTCATGCTCAGGGCTGACGGATTTTTGCCCGGCGGAATCCTGCTCGAACGCCTCCAGCAGCTCGCGCTGGCGCTTGGTCAGGCTCTGCGGCGTTTCCACCGCCACCTGGATATACATGTCGCCCCGCTGGGTGGAACGCAGCACCGAGAACCCCTTGCTGCGCAGCCGGAACTGATCGCCCGATTGCGTGCCCGCCGGGATCTTCACCTTGGCGGCGGTGCCGTCGATGGTCGGCACCTCAACCTCCCCGCCCAAGGCCGCCTGGCCCATGCGCAGCGGCACCCGGCAGAAAATATTGGCGCCATCGCGCTGGAAGATCTGATGCGGGCGGATGGAGACATGCACGTATAAATCCCCCGGCGCGGCGCCGCGCGGCCCGGCCTCGCCCTCGCCTGAGAGGCGGATGCGCGTGCCATCCTCCACACCGGCGGGAATCTGCACGGAGAGCGTGCGCTCGCGCGGCACCGTCCCGGCGCCGGAGCACACGCGGCACGGGTTGCGCACCACACGCCCGGTGCCGCCGCAGGTCGGGCAAGTGCGCTCGACCACGAAGAAACCCTGCTGGGCGCGCACACGTCCCGCCCCGCCGCATGTGCCGCAATTATCGGCGGACGCGCTCTTATCGGCCGAGCCGGTGCCGCCGCAGGCATCGCACGCCATGCGGGTGGCCACGCGCACATTCGCCTTGGTGCCGGTGAAAGCCTGGGTCAGATCAATCTCGACCGCCGCTTTGATGTCCGCGCCCGTCTGCTGCCGCTCCGCGCCGCGCCGCCCGCCACCACCGAACATCTGCTCGAAAATATCGCCGAGCCCGCCCTCGAACCCGCCGCCGAAGCCACCGAAGCCGCCGCCGCCCATGCCGCCATTCTCGAAGGCCGCATGGCCATAACGGTCATAAGCCGCGCGCTTCTGCTCGTCCTTCAGAATATCATAGGCCTCGTTGAGTTCCTTGAATTTCTGCTCGGCCTTTGCATCGCCCGGGTTACGGTCCGGATGATACTGCATCGCCAGCTTGCGGTAGGCCTTCTTCAACTCGTCGGCGCTCGCGCCGCGCTCAACCATCAGCACAGCGTAATAATCCAGTTTGGCCATGGCCGCGCTCAAATCCTTGGTATTCAGCTAAAATGGAAAAAGCCCGGGGCGGTGCCCCGGGACTCTGTCAGTCTCGTCAAACCCGGGTTTAAGCGGATTTACCGTCCTTCTTGTCGTCGACATCCTCAAAATCGGCGTCCACGACCTTTTCACCATTCGGCCCGGCGCTCTCAGGCCCCGGCTGGGCACTGCCCGCCTCGGCTTGTGCCTTGTACATGGCCTCGCCAATTTTCATGGCCACCTGGGTCAGCTTCTCGGAAGCGGCCTTCACCGCCTCGGCATCGCCGCCCTCCAGGGCCGATTTCGCTTCCGCGACCGCGGCTTCGGCTTCGGCCTTGTCCGCCGGGGCCACCTTGTCGCCCGCGTCCTTCAGCGTCTTCTCAACCTGGTTGATCAGCCCCTCGGTCTGGTTGCGGGCTTCCACCGCCTCGCGCCGCACCTTGTCGGCGGCCGCGTTCTCCTCGGCATCGCGCACCATGCGCTCAATATCCGCTTCGGAGAGACCGCCCGAGGCCTGGATGCGGATCTGCTGCTCCTTGCCGGTGGCCTTGTCCTTCGCCGAAACGGAGACGATGCCGTTCGCGTCGATATCAAAGGTCACTTCGATCTGCGGCACGCCGCGCGGTGCGGCGGGAATGCCCTGCAGGTCGAAATTGCCAAGCAGCTTGTTATCCGCGGCCATCTCGCGCTCGCCCTGGAACACTTTAATGGTGACCGCCGTCTGGCCATCCTCGGCGGTGGAGAAGGTCTGGCTCTTCTTGGTCGGGATGGTGGTGTTGCGGTCGATCAGGCGCGTGAACACGCCGCCCAGCGTCTCGATGCCCAGCGAAAGCGGGGTCACGTCCAGCAGCAGCACGTCCTTCACGTCGCCCTTCAGCACACCGCCCTGAATGGCGGCGCCGATGGCCACAACCTCGTCCGGGTTGACGTTGCGGGCGGGCTCCTTGCCAAAGAAGCTCTTCACCGCCTCGATCACCTTGGGCATGCGGGTCATGCCGCCCACCAGGATCACTTCCGAGATCTCACCGGCGGTCACACCGGCATCCTTCAGCGCGGCGCGGCACGGGGCAAGCGTGCGCTCGATCAGATCGTCAACCAGGCTCTCCAGCTTCGCACGGGTCAGCTTCAGCACCAGATGCTTCGGCCCCGTCGCGTCGGCGGTGATGAAGGGCAGGTTGATCTCGGTCTCCTTGGAGGAGGACAGCTCGATCTTCGCCTTCTCCGCGGCTTCCTTCAGGCGCTGCAGGGCCAGCTTGTCCTTGCGCAGGTCAATGCCCTGGTCCTTCTGGAACTCGGAGGCCAGGTAATCGATGATCCGCGCGTCGAAATCCTCACCGCCCAGGAACGTGTCGCCGTTGGTGGATTTCACCTCGAACACGCCGTCGCCCAGCTCCAGCACGGACACGTCGAAGGTGCCGCCGCCAAGGTCATACACCGCGATGGTCCCGGCATTCTTCTTGTCCATGCCGTAGGCCAGGGCAGCCGCCGTCGGCTCGTTGATGATACGCAGCACGTCCAGCCCCGCGATCTTCCCGGCATCCTTGGTCGCCTGGCGCTGGGCGTCGTTGAAGTACGCGGGAACGGTGATCACCGCCTGGGTCACTGTCTCGCCCAGATACGCCTCGGCGGTCTCCTTCATCTTGGTCAGGATGTAGGAGCTGATCTGGCTCGGGGAATATTTCTGGCCCTTCGCCTCCACCCAGGCATCGCCGTTATCGCCCTTGACGATGGTATAGGGCACCAGCCCCTTATCCTTGGCCACGGTCGGGTCTTCATACCGGCGGCCGATCAGGCGCTTCACGGCGAACAGCGTGTTGGTCGGGTTGGTCACGGCCTGGCGCTTGGCGCTCTGGCCGACAAGGCGCTCGCCGGAATCGGCGAAGGCGACCATGGACGGCGTGGTGCGCGCGCCCTCGGAATTCTCAATGACGCGGACATCCTTGCCCTCCAGCACCGCCACGCAGGAATTGGTGGTGCCAAGGTCAATACCAATGACTTTGCTCATATATTATCGCTCCTTTACAGCGGGCCGCGCCGGCCCGAAGCACCGTGGCGACCCCTTTGAGATGAGCCCTATCTATTCACTGAAACGTCTGGGCACAAGAGCGGAATGCTCATGTCCCCGGCGTGTTTCAGCCCTTGGCGGGGCTTGCGGCCAAAGGTGCTGGCGGAGGCAAAAGCCTGCCTTGCAGGATAAGCCTGACCGTGAGCACGGCGACAAGCCCGATCACGCCATTGACGGCGATGAAGATAAACGGCGCCAGCGCCTTCACCAGCCCGCCATCGCCAAGCTCCACCATGCGGACGATAGCGCCCGCCAAAGCCGCAAGGCCGAAGGTGAACCCCCAATAAGAGGCATTGAATTTTTGCTGCAAAACCCACGGCAGCAGGCGCAGCAGCAAAGCCGTCTGCAACAGCCCGTAGCCGAGCAGCATGTGGGCCACCATATCCGGCGGGCCGCCATGGGCGCTGAGATAAGCCGCCAGCCCCACCGTCGGCGGCGCTATTTGAATGCCAAGAGACGGCCGCAGCGGCGGCGGCATGGAGGGCAAATGGTAAAGCCGGTTCACCAGCACCGATTCAATAGCAAGCCAGGTAAACACGGCGGCGCCGAACGCCATCTGCGCCAGCTGGTGATAGCCAAGCGCGGCGGCGGCAATGGCCGTCACGTACCCGCCCGCCGCGGCCGGCAGATATAAAACCGGCGTCACCGCCGCCGGGTCCCGCCCGCCCTGCCAAAGCACGCCGGTGCGCCAGACGGCGAAGGCCAGGGTAAATACTGATCCGGCGCAAAATAGCAGCAGCGCCAGCGCGCGGGAATAAGGCAGCGCCCCCAGGCCGATCAGCATTGTGGAGACGCCGATGAGGCCGATAAAACAGCAATTCACCGGGTGCCGCGCCTCGTCCAGCGCCGTCCCCCGGTCCTGCACCCATTTGAGGGCGAAAAGAACCACCAGAACAGCCCAGATCACCGCCGCCAGGGCGAACAGAATTTCCCCCACTGCTACCGGCACAGGCCAGACACGGGCAGCCACGCGCCAGGCATTGGCCAGACCAGCAACGCCCAGAACCATACCAAAAAACGCGGCGGGAACACGCGGCGGCGTAAGGGAACGCATCATGGGCAGCTCCTGAACGGATCGTGCCCCCAACGCGGTCGCGCCTGGCGGCACGTTGATGTTATATCACCGCACCGCCCGGCAAAAGCGCCATTTGCGCTTTCAGAATAATCAGGCGGACATCGCCTCAGGAGCTGAGCGGGTGCGCTTGGTCACCAGCTTGTTCAGCGCATGAATATAAGCCCGCACCGCGGCCACGATGGTATCCGTATCCGCCCCCTGCCCGTCCACGCTCTTGCCATCCTCGGCCAGGCGCACGGTGCAGCGGGCCTGGGCGTCCGTGCCCTCGGTCACCGCGCCCACGGAGAAAAGCTGCAGCTCGGCCTCATGCGGGAAAATGGCGCGCACGGCGTTGAAGGCGGCATCCACCGGCCCGTCGCCGCGCTCATCGGCGGCTTTCACCACGCCGTCCACCTCCAGCTCCAGCACGGCGCGCGGCTTCTCCTTCGAGCCAGCCCATACTTCCAGCGAGACGAACTTCACCGCCTCATGGCTGCGCACCACCTCGTCATCCACCAGGGCGACGATATCCTCGTCGTAGACGATCTTCTTGCGGTCGGCCAAAATCTTGAAGCGCGTAAAGGCGTCGTTCAGCGCGTTATCGCCGATATCGCCATAGCCCAGCGCGCTCAATTTATCGCGGAAGGCCGCACGGCCGGAATGCTTGCCCATCACCAAGGAGGTCTTCTGCCAGCCGACACTCTCCGGCGTCATGATCTCATAAGTCGCGGCATTCTTCAGCATGCCGTCCTGATGAATGCCGGATTCATGCGCGAAGGCATTGCGGCCCACAATCGCCTTGTTCGGCTGCACATCGAAGCCGGTGATGGTCGATAACAGCTTGGAGGTGCGCAGGATGCGCGTGGTCTCGATCCGGTTCTGATACGGGTTGGAATCGGGGCGGGTGCGGATCGCCATCACCACCTCTTCCAGCGAGGCATTGCCCGCCCGCTCGCCAATGCCGTTGATCGTGCATTCAATCTGCCTTGCCCCGCCCTGCACCGCCGCCAGCGTGTTCGCCACCGCCAGCCCCAGATCGTTATGGCAATGGGTAGACAGGATAATCCTATCCGCCCCCGGCACGCGCTCGCGCACGGTGGAGAAAATCCGCATCATATCCTCCGGCACCGCATAACCCACCGTGTCCGGAATATTGATGGTGGTGGCCCCGGCCTTGATCGCGGCTTCCACGCAGCGGCACAGGAAATCGATATCGGTCCGGGTGCCATCCTCGGCGGACCATTCCACGTCATCGGTGAAATCGCGCGCCAGGGTCACGGAATTGGTCACCGCCTCCAGCACCGCCTCCGGCTCCATGCGCAGCTTATATTTCATATGCAGCGGGCTGGTGGAGATGAAGGTATGGATGCGCTTTCGCTCGGCGGCGCGGATCGCCTCGCCCGCCCTGGTAATATCCCCCGGTGCCGAGCGGGACAGCCCGGTGATCACCGGGCCCTTGATGCTCTGGGCAATGCGCTGCACGGATTCAAAATCGCCCGGCGAGGCGATGGGAAACCCCGCCTCCAGCACATCCACCCCCAAAGCCGCCAGGGCTTCGGCCATGCGCAGCTTCTCGTCGATATTCATCGAAAAACCGGGGGATTGCTCGCCATCGCGCAGCGTGGTGTCGAAAATGATGACGCGGGAATCGTCCATCGCGCCGAAATTGGGATGATTGATTGTCATAACTCTGCTCCGAATTTTGCCTTGGCTGGTTTTAGGCATTCCCCTGAGCGGCGGGCGCGGCGCTCAAAACGCGCGCGAAAAGAACTTATCGCTCAGGGGCGGATAAGTCGAAGGAGCAGCCCAGCAAGGGTAGGGGCGAAAGCCATGGCGCTGCTTTAGGCGTATTTCCCGCCCAAGGCAAGCAATTAACCGCGCGGACTTGGCAACAACCCTGTCCCGATCCACATCAAGGCCATGCTGATCCAAGACCATATCCAAGGCCTGATCTTCGATTGCGACGGCACGCTGGTGGACACCCCGCCCCTCTATGCCCGCGCCTGGATGGACGCGCTGCGCCCCTTCGGCGCCGCGCCCGGCCTGGACTGGTTCCGCCCCCGCGCCGGCCTTTCCGAACATCTGCTGATGGATGATGTGGATGCAAATTTCGGCACCACCCTGCCGCGGGATGAGGTCATAAACCTGCTGCGGGAAGCCTTCCTGGCCAATCTGCACACGCTGCGGGAGATCGGCTTGGTCACCGCCATCGCCCGCCAGCATCACGGGCGGTTGAAACTCGCCGTTGCCTCTTCCGGCTCGGCCCCCATCGTCAACGCCACCCTCGCCGCCACCGGCCTCGCCGGATTATTCGACGAGATCGTCACCATCGACGATGTCGCCCACCCCAAGCCAGCCCCGGATTTGTTCCTGGAAGCCGCCGCGCGCCTCAACCTCGCGCCGGGGGCCTGTCTGGTTTTCGAGGACAGCCCGCAAGGCCTGGAAGCCGCCCGCCGCGCGGGCATGGCAGCCGTGGACATCAATCTCCTGCTCCCCGCCGCAACTCACGATTGAGATATGATTGAGATAAAGAGCGGCCCGCGCGTCTCCGGCGCCCGCGCATGGAAGGCCAGCCGGAACAAAAATTAACGGCGCCGCCCAGGGGGCGGCGCCATTATCAAACACCCTCAAACGGGCGGAAATTAGCCGCCGTAGCTGTCGCTCGACGCGCCGCCCACATGGCGGGAGGCAACCGGCACATCATTGGCGGCAAACTTGACATTCGCGAAGCCATGACCGGCCTGATTGCGGCTGACCTGCGCGGCATTGGTATGGGCCGGGGCGAGAGAATCGGCATAGTCACCATGGCGGGCCTGAGCGGCAAACGGAGCCAGAGACGTAACCAGAACAGCAGCGGAAGCAAATTTCGTAAAGCGCGACATGATGTTTTGATCCTTCAATTGACCGGGCGGAAATGCCCGTTGACGAAGACAGATGTATACGGACGTCCGTTTTCAATCAAGCATTTTTTGTACGTACGTACGTATACTATGCATGCAGTAAATGCATGCCTCTCCAATGCGTACGAACGTATTTATAGGTCAACCTATCCTTTGGAATCGAGACCATTGTCATGCCCAGATCCGCCAACCGCGAAAAAATCCTTACCGAGGGCCTTCGCGTCATTCATGAGCGGGGCTTCGCCCGCGCCTCGGTGCGGGACATCGCCCAGGCCGCGAATGTGCCGCTTGGCTCCTTCACCAGCCAGTTTCCCTCGAAAGAGGCCTTCGGGCTGGAAGTTCTGAACCGCTACCGTGAGCAGAACCAGCATCTCTCGGCCCCGGTCCTGCTCGATAAATCCGTGCCTGTGCGCACCCGCATCAAGGCCAGCTTCGACCGCGCGATCGGCGTGCTGAGCGGCAAGGATATGCGTGGCGGCTGTCTGCTCGGGAATTTCTACGCCGAGGTGACCTCCCAGTCAGACGCGTTGCGCGAACGCCTGACGGAAATCATTCAGGACATCCGCGCCGAAATGAAATCCCTGCTGGAAGAGGGCGTTGCATCCGGCGAACTGCGCCCCGGCCTTGATTGCGACGCCACCGCCGGCTTCATCTACGCATCGCTGGAAGGTGCCATCCTGCTGGCCAGGGTGCAGCGCTCCCCCACCCTCATCGAGGAATGCCGCGACCATATCCTGCGGGACATCCTGAACTGACCACCCCTGACCCCCCGCCGCCGCACCCGGCAGCGGCTTTCCACGCCGGAATCAAGCCAGGCCCCCGCACCCCAAGACAAACCGTGAACACCTCCCTATAACTTGTCTCAATGCCGAGTCTCCCCGCCCTGCCCGCTCTGGCCGCCGGCCACGGCCGCGCCGTCATCCTGGATGCGGATGGGGTAATCTCCACGCTCAAGCCCGGCACCATGGCCCGCCAGGTGGGCGCTTCCACCCCGCTCTGCATCCACGCCCCCGCCACGCTCAAGCGCCTCGGCAACCCGTCCATCCAATTGCTGGACCTGCTGGAACTCTTCGCCTTCGTGCATCCGGCGCAAAGCCTCGCCCCCACCCCGGCGGGCCTGGCCCGCGCGCTGGAACTGCCCATCCCCGCCTCATTGGAATCCGCCGCCCAGGCCTTGCCGGAAATGGCGGCACTGCTCCTCACCCGCCTCGCCAGCGCGAAAAGCACCCCCGCCAACCGGGACGCTCCAGGCCTCGCCGCCCGCATGGGCGCTGCCGGCTGGCTCTGGGCGCCATACGTGCTCGCCGCCCTGGGCCAGCCGGACGCCAGGCCGGATGCCATGGCCATGCGCCTCTGGAAACGCTTGCCGAAATGGGAGGAAGTGGCCCCGCGCCCGCCGCCATCCTCCTTTCCCATCACCTCGGCCGAGGCCCGCACCCGCCTCGCCAGCCTGCTTGGCCCGGATGCCGAGCAACGCCCCGCCCAGGCGGATTTCTGCTCCGCCGTCACCGCCGCCTTCGCCCCGCGCGAATCAGAGGGCAGCCCGCAAGCCGTGCTGGCCGAGGCCGGCACCGGCACCGGCAAAACCTTGGGCTATCTTGCCCCCGCCTCGCTCTGGGCGGAGCGTAACAAGGGCGCGGTCTGGATCTCCACCTATACCCGCCACCTCCAGCGCCAGATCGAGCAGGAAGCCCAGCGCCTCCCGCCCGGCACGCGCGTGGTGCTGCGCAAAGGCCGCGAAAACTATCTCTGCCTCCTCAATTTCGAGGACGCGATGGCCGCCGAAACCCGCGCCATCCCGCTCGGCCTCATCGCCCGCTGGGCCGCCGCCAGCGCCGATGGCGACCTCTTCGGCGGCGACCTCCCCGGCTGGTTCGCGGAGCTTTACGGCCAGCCCCTCCTCGCCCAGATCGCCGACCGGCGGGGCGAGTGCATCCACGCCGCCTGCCCGCATTTCTCCACCTGCGTGATCGAGCGCGTGATCCGCGACGCCCGCCAGGCGGATCTTGTCATCGCCAACCACGCGCTGGTCATGGCGCAAGCCGTCTGGGGCGGGCTGGACGACGACAACGTGCCCACACGCTACGTGTTCGACGAAGGCCACCATATTTTCGACGCCGCCAATTCCGCCTTCTCGGTCGAACTCTCCGGCGCCGCCATGGCGGAACTCCGCCGCTGGCTGCTGGGGGCGGAGGGCACACGCTCCCGCGCCCGTGGCCTCGCCAAGCGCCTGGAAGACATGGCCGCCATGGACGAAGCCACCCATAAATCCATCGACCAAGCCAGCAAACTCGCCAAATGCCTGCCCGCGCCGATGTTCTCCGTGCGGCTGGACCCGGAGCTGGCCTCGGACAACAACCCGGCCGAGGAGCTGCTCCGGCTCTTGCGCACCCAGGCCCGCGCCCGCGCCACGGAACCCGACCTCGCCTCCCCTTCCGCGTTCGAAACCGACCTCCACCCGCTGAACGAGACCGTTTTCCCCGCCGCCCGCAAACTTGGCCAAGCCATGGAACAGCTCCGCGCCCCCCTCAGCGCCCTGCGCGAGCGCATGCTGGAACGGCTGGAAACTGAGCCGGATTTGGAAGAAACCATGCGCCAGCGCCTGGAGAGCACCGCCCGCAGCCTGAAGCGCCGCGCCATAGACCCGCTCTCCGGCTGGAAACGCATCCTCGACGGGCTTGAATCCGAACCCGCCCCCGGCGAGCGCCCCGCCCGCGTGGAGTTTTTGCGCCTGGACCGCGAGGCGGGAACCGACAAGGACATCGCCCTGCTCTCGCATCTTCTGGACCCCACGGAAGCCTTCACCCAATCCATCGCCGCCCCGGCGCATGGCCTGCTGATCACCTCAGCCACTTTGCGCGATGGCACGGAGCTGGAAGAAGCCTGGGAAAACGCCGAATCCCGCACCGGGGCCGCGCATCTCGCCACCCCCGCCATCCGCGCCGCGTTCGACAGCCCCTTCGATTACGGCGAGCGGACCCGCGTGGTGCTGGTGTCGGACGTCAACACCCAGGATATCGGCCAGCTCGCCGGCGCCTACCGCGCCTTGTTCGAGGCGGCGGGCGGCGGCGGGCTCGGCCTCTTTACCGCCATCTCCCGCCTGCGCGCGGTGCACGCCAAAATCGCCGCCCCGCTTGAGGAAAAAAACATCCCCCTCTACGCCCAGCATGTCGACGCGATGGATAACGCCACGCTGGTGGACATCTTCCGCGCCGAGGAACATTCCTGCCTCCTGGGCACGGACGCGATGCGCGACGGCGTGGACATTCCCGGCAACGCGCTGCGCCTCGTCGTGTTCGAGCGCACCCCCTGGCCCCGCCCGGATATTCTCCACCGCACGCGGCGCACCCACCTCTCCCACGGCGCCCCCCGCAATTACGACGACGCCATCGTCCGCCTGCGCCTGCGCCAGGCCTTCGGCCGCCTCATCCGCCGCGCGGACGACAGAGGCGTCTTCGTGCTGCTGGACAGGCAATTTCCCTCCCGCCTGCTCACGGCGTTTCCGGAACAGGCACGGATTATCCGGTCGTCACTATCGGAGGCGATTACAGGGATCGGGCGGTTTTTGGCGGAGCCGGTTTGACTTCGTCCTTGCCCCGGGCAAACAACCCGCCTGCCAGAGCCGGATGATTTTAGAGGGCGCTTCAGACTTTAGCTTCGCTCGCTTCGCGCGCGCGGATAAAGTCATCGCACTCTAATCCGCCAGCATATTGGCAACCCGGCCATAAGTGATAATCGCCCGGCCCGCGATCAGGGCCAGCGGCAAACCGGCGAGCAGCCCCAGCGTAATCGGCCAGAAAACCGGATAAACCGGCGGGGGCACATAAATCTCCATCCCACCGGCGCTAAGGTGAAAACTGATCGCCGCGTAGAGGGCCGCGAGGCCAATCTCGCCAAGGCTTAGCAGCAGCGCCACAAGCCGGAAGGTAAGCTTCGCGAGCGGCGTGCCCAGAGGCATGAAAAACATCGCCGGAATGAAAATCACAGCCAGCAATATGAGCAGGATGAGGTTATGCGTCTCCAGCGCCGCCAGCAAGGATGGCACGCTGTTGCTATCGGGCAAAGCCAGAAACGCGCTGAGCGCTATAAAATCAATAATGAAAAGGCAAGGCAGGCATAGCAGGCCGGCGGCGGCGAAGGCTGGCGCGGGCGCCAGCCGGGCCGGGGTGAAAATGGATTGCAGGATCTTACCGCGATCATCCGGAGATTCAGCCGCACCGCTGGCATTGGCCGCGCGCGCGGCGCCGGCGGCCGCCCGCTGCCCGATGCCCGCGGCAAGGCAAAAAGCCAGCACCGCCCGCCATGAACCGAAAGCCAGCAACGGAAACGTGCCAAGCCAGAGCAGCCCGGCACATACGGCAAGGCCCGCCTGGCGGGCACGGTAAGCGGCCACGAAGGGCAGCAGCAGGGCGATCGCGGCGGGCGTGGTTCGCGGTGGCGCGCCGGTCTTGTGAATCGCGGCGGGGCCGTCGATGCCGGGCATCGGCTCCCATGTTTCCATCGGCGCCGCCGGGTCCAGCCAGCGCATCGTGAACAAGGCCCGTGCGATGACATACAGGCCAGGCGTGACCAAAACGCTGACCGGTGCCGTAAAAAACAAATCCGCCGCCCCGCCGCTCAACCCCGCGCGGAAATCCAGGAGCAGAATGATCACCAGCGGGATGTGCAGAACCAGCAACGCCCAGAGCAGAATGCGATAGCCGCGCACCGCAACCATCGCCCGCCCATCGAGAAATTGCAGCGGGTAGCAGCAATAGACGAAACCAAGGGCAATCCCCAGCATCGGCGCCAGGTCACCCGCGCTTTCATTCGTCATCTGGGCGATGAAGCCGCCAATCGCGCCGAGATCGGCCGTGATAAGACAGAAAAAGATCAGGTTGAGGCCGCCAATGCCGGCCGGCAAGGTGGAAGGTTCCACCGGCTTGCCGGCGCGTTTGGAACCCGGTTGCGGCCCGCCCGGCTGCGGATGGGGGCGTTGCTTTGTCATAGTCCGGGTCAACCCACCATGCCTAGTTTCCTGCCGGCGCCTGGGCGGAGGCACCCAATTTCGCGCCGAAGCTCCCCGGCGGTGGCGAATGGCTCGGCGGTGTAAGAAGATTGCCGATCCAGCTTGTGTGATCGTGCCAGAAATTCGGATTATCGCGGTTGAAATAAGCCTCGACCACCGGCGTGCCAATAAACGTGGCCGGCAGATTTCCCAGCATCGCAACGTAAAGTTTCCTGGACAGCCGCAGGGATTTGTCGTGGGCCTCCTTCGCGATGTCCTCGAGCTGCTTCGCCCGCGCCTTGTTGGCGGCGATCTTCTTGGCATCCCGGCTGCCGGCCGGCACCGCGCCGTCATGTTTGCCTTCGAGTTTCTTGACGTATTGATCGGCCCCGCCGATCTGATTCTTGGCCTTGGCGGCATTCTTCTCAGCACCGCCGATAAGGCCGGGCAGGTCTTTGAGGTCGCGCAGCAGCATCGCGCCGCCAACCAGAAAATCGGGGATCGCAAGCATTGCCGCGGCAATCGATTCTTTGGTGGCTTCCGGCGAATCATCCCATGTCTCGGCGGCTTCCGGGCCGCTGGGGCCGTCGAAATAACGCAGCAGGAGATATTTTCCGTCCACCCGCGCGGCGAGCCCCGAGCCGATTGCCGCCATCCCCGCCGTAACACGGCCGGCGGTAAGCGCCCATTCGCCAGCCCGGACCGCGGCGACAAACCCCAGTTCGGCCTCGCCAATGCCGGGGATAAAGAGGGCGGCGAAACACAATACGCCGAGCACGTCGACCGCCATCCCGGTCACGTGCTCGCCCTCCTTGCTGCCAAAGAAATTGACGATCGCTTGCCCCATCGCCAGGTCGGCCTGGCTTCGCGCGAGCTCGGCTTCGCCCTCACGCTCCATCGCGTCCCAGAAAAGCTTCTCAACTTTTTGCCAGACCGTCGGCTTGGCCGGCGGCGGCGGCGGCGCGGGGTGCCAATCCATCACAACCGTGTAGCTGTATCCGCTGGCATCAGGTTTCGGTTTGCGGATCAGCGCGCAAGCATCCTGCGAACACCAGATGATGCCGATTTCCGGTGAAAGCGCCGCATCCACGAAGCGGGTTAAGCAAAACGTGGCTTCGCCCTCATTGGCATAGGGCGTCCAGTTCATCGCCCGCAGATTAGCCTTCCAATCCGGCATATAACCCCTCCGCAACCAATGCTAACAGTATCAAGGTTTACCGGCCAGGGGAGCTGGCGCCCCTTGGCAAGGGTATACGGCCCGCCATACCTCGCCAACAGGCAATGGCGTTTCCTAACTCCCCCTCAACCTGCCCGTGCTCGCCAGCAGCGCCTCCCCCAGCGCCGAAACAGCATCCCGCCCGCCATACGCGCCGCCCACCACCACAAATTCCACCGGCCCCAGCGTCGGCAGCCCGGCTTCAGGCGCCACCTCCGCCAGCCCGGGCGGGATAAGCTGCGCGGCCAGCGGCACCACCCCCAGCCCGGCCATCGCCGCCGCGCGCAGCCCGCTCAAACTGCCGCTGGTGCAGGCCACCCGCCAGCGCCGCCCCACCGCGTCCAGCACCGCCAGCGCGCGCTGGCGCGTCATGCTGGGCGGCGGATAGATCACCAGCGGCAGCGCCTCCTCCGGGTCCGGCAGCATGCCCGCGCGCCCCACCCAGCGCAGATCATCCACCCAGGCCCGCCGCCCGCGCGCATCCCCCTCCCGCCGCTTGGCCAGAATCAGGTCGAGCTGCCCGGCATCGAAGCGCTCATACAGCACCTCGCTCAGCCCCACGGTCAGTTCCAGATCCACCTCCGCATGGCGCGCGGTGAATTCCGCCAGCATGTCCGGCAGCGCCGAAAACACGAAATCCTCCGACGCCCCGAACCGTATCCGCCCGCGCAGCGCCCCGCCCTGGAAATATTGCCTTATGCGCGCATTCGCCTCCAGCGCCCGCTTGGCGAAGGGCAGAACCGCATCGCCATCCGGCGTTGTCGTCACATTATGCGTATCGCGCGCCAGCAGCTTGCGGCCGGTCTGCGCCTCCAGCTTCGCCATGTGCTGGCTGATGGTGGACTGGCTAAGCCCAAGCTGCTTCGCGGCGGCGGAAAACCCGCCCGCCTCCGCCACCGCCACAAAGCTGCGCAACAACACCGGGTCGAGCAAAGATTCCATGCCCCTGCTTATCACGAAATCGAATAACAAATATCGCTGTTATTTCATTCCTGAAAGCGCCAAAACCCAGCCATTACGATGGGAGCATTCCGATGGGCGGCGAATCAGCACGGCAAAACCTGAAATTAGCGGCGGTCACGCTGCTGGTGGGCGTGGCCGGCGGCGTGGGCGGGGCCAGCATGGCGCTGGTTCTGCATTTCGTGCAGCACATCACCTATGGCTACAGCCTGGGCTATCTGGTCGGCCCGGAATCCTTCCTGCAGGCGGTCAGCCATGTCTCCCCCCTGCACCGCGTGCTGGCATTGCTGGCGGGCGGGCTGGTGGCGGGGCTTGGCTGGTGGGCGGTGTATAATCGCGGCGCCAGGCTGGTGAGCATCAAAACCGCCTCCGCCACCGGCAAGCCCATGCCCTATGGCAGCACCACCGGCCACGCGCTGTTGCAGATCATCACCGTCGCCATGGGCTCGCCTTTGGGGCGGGAGGTCGCGCCGCGCGAGATCGCCGCGATCCTGACACAGAGGATCACCAGCTGGGCCGGCATCTCCGGTGAGGACGCGAAGATGCTGCTGGGCTGCGGCGCCGGGGCGGGCCTGGCGGCGGTGTATAACGTGCCGCTGGGCGGGGCGGTTTTCGCGCTGGAGGTGCTGGTGCTGCGCATGGATGTGAAGGCCATTTTGGTGGCGCTCACCACCTCCTGCATCGCCGCCGTCACCGCCTGGGCGGCGCTGGGCGATATGCCGCAATATCACATTCCGGCATTCAGCCTCTCCGTGCCGCTGATGGCGCTGTGCCTGCTCAGCGCCCCGCTCATCGGCCTGGCCGGGTTCGGCTTCAACCGCCTCACCGCCGCCGCGCGGAAGAACATGCGCACGGACAGGCGGATCATCTGGCGCTGCGTGGCTGTGTTTCTGGCGGTGGGTCTGGCCGCCACGCTGTTTCCGCAGCTTCCCGGCAACGGCAAGGGGCCGATCCAGCTGGGGCTGGAGAGCGCTATCCCCGCCCGGCTCGGGCTGGAATTGCTGGCGTTGAAGGTGGCGGCCATCGCGGCGGCGCTCTGGGCCGGGGCGGAGGGCGGCGTGCTGACGCCAGGCCTCACCGTCGGCGCGCTGATCTCCGGCCTGCTGGCGCTGGGGTGGAACATGATCCTGCCGCCCGTCTCGCCCGGCGCCTTCGCGCTGGTGGGGGCGGCGGCGTTCCTGGGGGTTTCCATGGAGATGCCCTTCACCGCCGTGGCGCTGATGTTCGGCTTCACCCATGTCTCCCAGGATTTCCTGGTGCCGCTGATCCTTACCGCCGCCATCGCCAGCGCCACCGGGCGGGCGGTGCCGATGGCGCTGTCAGCCGTCCAGGGCCGGCGCGCCCGCCTCCTTCATCCCCATGCCGGTGAGGCCGCGGCGCAGAGCCTCGCGCATCAGCCAGGCGAGCATGTCAGCGGTGGTGCTGTAAGGCAGCCCGCCATGCGCATGGATGTTTGAACGGAAATTTTCCCCATGCCCCGCAATAGAGGTCAGCGCCAGAAGGCAATGTCCGGGGCACATGCCCTTAGGGGGCAATTCAGATTTGCCCAAACGCAAGCCAGACGCACGCTATTCCGCCATCATCGTCCGGATTTTTTTCGCCAGCCCGTCAAGCGAAAACGGCTTGGTGATGATCTCCATGCCAGCCGCCATGGCACTGCCATTGCCGACCTCGATATTATGGGCGTAGCCGGTCATGAACAGCACCTTCAGCGCCGGGCGCAGGAGCTTCGCCGCATCGGCAAGCTGGCGGCCATTCTGCCCCGGCAGGGTTACATCCGTGACCAGCAGATCGATCTGCCCCGGCGCCTTCAGGATTTCGATCGCCGAGGACGCATCCGCCGCCTCAATGGCGGTATAGCCCTGCTCCTCAAGCGTTTCCAGGACGAGCATGCGCACCGTCGGCTCGTCATCAACCACGAGCACGGTCTCGCCGATGGCCTTCGGCGCCCATAATTCTCCCATCCAAATCCCCCTTTGCGAGGATTGTAACGCAGCGAAACAGGCGCGCAAAGCTTAATTCACCTGGACAAAAGAAAGCTCTCTTGCGTCAGGTCAGCCGGGTCAGCTCATACAAAGCCACCGCCCCGGCGGCGGACACGTTCAGGCTTTCCATGCCGCCCGGCATGGAAAGGGCGCAGATTTCATCACAGGTTTCGCGGGTGAGGCGACGCATGCCCTCGCCCTCGCTGCCCAGCACCAGGGCCACGCGCCGGCCGGCGAAGGCCTCGCCGCGCAGCTTGGTATCCGCATGGCCATCCAGCCCCACCACCCAGACATTGGCGGATTTCAGCACGATCAGCGCACGCGAGATATTGGTAATGCGCAGCAGCGGAATCGTCTCCAGCGCGCCGGAGGCCGCCTTGGCCAAGGCCCCGGTTTCCTCGGGCGCGTTACGGTCCTGCGCGATCACGGCGCAGGCGCCGAAGGCCTGGGCGGTGCGCATCAGCGCGCCGACATTGCGGGGGTCGAAAATCTGATCCAGCACCAGCACCGGGCCGGGGCGCTTCAGCGCGTCCTGCAGCGAGGGCGCGGTAAGCTGGTCCGCCAGCAGGGCAATGCCCTGGTGCACGATGCCCGAACCCGGCCGGGCGCCAAGAATCTGGTCGATTTTCTCGCGCGGCGAAATTTCCGGGTGAATCGGCCAGGGTTGCGGACATTCCGCCGCCAGCCCGGCCTGGGCCTCCTCGGTGATCACCAGACGGCGCAGCAGGCGGGCCGGGTTTTTCAGCGCCGCCGCCACCGCATGGGTGCCGTAAAGCCACACCGCCCCCGCCGGGGCGCCGGGGCCGCGCCGTTCATGGCGCTCCCCGCCGCCGCGGCGATGCTCCTGCCGCAGATCCTGCCGTGGATCCTGGCGTGGATCTTGGCGGGGCTCCTGACGCTCGGGGCGTTTCTGGCCTTCCGGCCGGGTGCCGGGCAGGCTCAGCCTGTCCTCTCCGCGCGGGCGTTGTCTCGGGCCGTTTTTGCCATGGGGGGGACGATTTTGACTCATGCGCCCTCACTATCCCCGCCCCCCCGCGTTGACAACCAACCCCCTCCCGTTGCATGACGCGCCCCACGGAAGGGTGCCCGAGTGGCTAAAGGGGACGGACTGTAAATCCGTTGGCGTGCGCCTACGTTGGTTCGAATCCAACCCCTTCCACCATCCCCCGCCCGGCCCTGTATTCACAAGACAAATCGCCGCCGCCCCGACCATCCCCGATGCTTCCGGCGCTCAAATGCCGGGCATTCAAAATCGGGCCAACTCCGGACAACGCGGGCGAAGAATGTTCAAACGAATGTATAGGGTTGCAGTTATGCTGCTTCTGCTTATTAGCCAAAGCCGGGCCAGCTGACGGGGAGATAAAATGGCAGAGACGCAAGCGCCGCAACCGCGCCGGTTCATAGTGCCCGGGCGTCTCTGGCGGATTCTCAGCTTCGTGGCGGCGGCGCTGGTGCTGTATCTCTTCGTCAGCCAATGGAACCGCTGGGAAGGCGATGCGCGCTGGCAGATCACGGATGACGCTTATCTGCAGGCGGATCTGACCCCGCTCTCCGCCCAGGTGCCAGGCTATGTGCAATCCGTGCCGGTGCAGGATTACGCCAGCGTGAAAGCCGGGCAGCTGGTCGTGCAGATCGACGATTCCCAGTACCGCGCCCAGGTGGAGCAGGCCGAGGCGGATGTGGTGGCCGCACAGGCCCAGATCGAGCAGGTGCAGGCGCAGTTTCCGCTGCTGGAAGCCAATCTGCGCGCGGCCGAGGCCAATGCGGCGGCGACGGCGGCACAGCTTATCCAGAGCGGGCGGGACCTCGCCCGTGAGCAGCGGCTGCTCACCACCGGCTCCAGCTCCACCGAGAATGTGGAAAAAGCCGGGACCACGCAGCAACAGCTCACCGCCCAGCTCGCCGCCAACCGCGCCCAGGCGGATGCGGTGAGCAAGCAGATCAACCTGCTGCACGCGCAGCTCGATAGCGCGAAGGCAGCACTTCTGGCCAAGCAGGCAATGCTGCATCTGGCGCAGATCAATCTCGGCTATACGCACATCACCGCCCCCACGGATGGGGTGATCGGGTTGCGGCAGGTCTTTCCCGGCCAGTTCATCGCCGCCAGCACGCAGGTCACCACGCTATCCGATCTGCCGCATCTCTATGTGCTGGCGAACTACAAGGAAACCCAGCTTACCCATGTGCGCGTCGGGCAGGCGGTAACGGTCACGGTGGATAGTTTTCCCGGCGCCAAGCTGCGCGGCCATGTGACGGCGATTTCACCGGCCTCCGGGGCGCAGCTCGCCTTGTTGCCGCCGGACAACGCCACCGGCAATTTCACCAAGATCGTGCAGCGCATCGCGGTGAAGATTGCCATCGACGATCCGGACGGGCTCAAGGGTCTGCTGCGCGCGGGCATGTCGGTCGTGCCGAGCATCGACACCCATTCGGACCCGCGCTCATGAGCGGCACGGCCGCCGCCGCCCCGGCCCCGGCCCCGGCGGACCAAAAAATTCCCTGGCTTGGGCTGGCCGGGGTGTTGCTCGGCACCTTCATTTCCACCCTCACCGGGCGGCTTTCCACGTTCGGCCTCACGGATATTCGCGGCGCCCTGCATGCCGGGTTCGATGACGGTGCCTGGATCACCACCTCCTTCACCGTGGCGCAGATGCTGGTCACGCCGTTCGCCGCCTGGGTGGGCGCGGTCTATGGGCCAAGGCGGATTCTCATCGCCGCCGCGCTGATTTTCGCCACTGCCTCCTTCCTGCTGCCATTTTCGCAAAACCTGCCGGTGCTCCTCGGCCTGCAATTCATCGCCGGGCTGTCCTCCGGCTGTTTCATTCCGCTCACGCTCGGCTTCGTCCTGCGTTCGATGCCGCTGAAATATTGGGCCTATGGCGTGGCGCTCTATGCGCTGCATCTGGAATTGTCGCTGAACATCTCGGCCTCGCTGGAAGGCTTCTATGTCGATCATTTCACCTGGCACTGGATTTTCTGGCAGAATGTGCCGCTGGCCCTGGGCATGGCGGCCTGCCTGCATTGGGGGGTGAAGCCGCAGCCGCCCACCAATTGCATCCACTGGGACCCGTACGGGCTGACCGCCTGCGGGGTGGGGTTCGCGCTGCTCTATGCCGCCCTGGACCAGGGCAACCGGCTGGCCTGGCTGAATTCCGGGCTGATCTGCGGCTTGCTGCTGGCGGGCGGCATCATGCTCATCGCCTTCGTGATTCATGAGCTGACGGCCCCGCATCCCTGGCTGGACCCGCATGTGCCCTTCCGCTGGCCCCTGCCGCTATTGCTGCTGCTGATT
The DNA here is from genome assembly GCA_963794625.1 of uncultured Pseudomonadota bacterium. Classification (GTDB taxonomy): domain Bacteria; phylum Pseudomonadota; class Alphaproteobacteria; order Acetobacterales; family Acetobacteraceae; genus Acidocella. The sequence goes on along the minus strand of CAWCEU010000008.1, from coordinate 23,901 downwards.
TCGATTTTGCGCCTGACCATCCAGAGCACGGCGGTGCTGATCCCGTATTATCTGATCGGGGTGCGCGGCTTCCGCGCCTTGCAGGTGGGAGACACGCTGATCTGGATCGCCCTGCCGCAGCTTGTCATCTGCATGGTCGCGGCCTGGATGCTGCGCCGTTTCAATTCACGCATTTCGGCCGGGCTCGGCCTGTGCCTGGTGGGGCTGGCCTGCATGACGGTGGCCTGGACGCTCACGCCCGCCTGGGGGTCGGACCAGTTTCTGGTCTCGCAGCTTTTGCAGGCGGTGGGGCAGAGCCTGGCGCTTTCCGGCGTGGTGTTCAACGGCGTGCTGCATCTGCGCCCGCAGGATGCGCTCTCCTTCGGCGCCACCATCCAGATCGCCCGGCTGTTCGGCGGCGAGGTCGGCGCCTCGCTGATCACCACCTGGAACCGGGTACGCGAGCAGCGCGCCTCCAACCTCATCGGGCTGCATGTGCAGAAAGGCGCTTTGGATGTGCAGCACAGGCTGGCCGACTACCAGCATGTGCTCACCGCCCATGGGCACCCCGGCACGGCGGCGCCCGCGCTGCTCAGCAATGTGGTGCGGGTGATGGCCACCACCCAATCCAGCATTGACGGTTTCGTGCTGGTGGCCGCCGCGGCGGGGCTTGGGCTTGCCTTGTTCGTGCTGGTGGTGCCGCCGCCGCCGAAAACGCCTGCCTCGCACGTGCCGCTGTTCCGCCGGAAGAGCGCGCCATGACCAGACGTTTCTGGCTGCTGCTGGCGCCCGCATTGCTGGCTGGATGCGCGCTGGGGCCGGATTATCACCCCCGGCGGAGCCTGCCGGGGCCACGGGCGGGTTTGTCTCCACCACCGCCGCGGTTACCCAGGCGCCGCTGCCGGATGATTGGTGGGTGCTCTACCAGGACCCGGAAATGAACCGGCTGATCACCCAGGCCTTCGCCGCCAATACCGATCTGAAAGTGGCGGAGGCCAATCTCTCCGCCTCGCGGGCCGTGCTGGAGAATGCCCGCAACGGGCTGTTCCCGCAGACCCAGCTGAAAACCGCCGGCACCTATGGCCGCAACCCCACCACCGATGAGATCCTGGAACTCTCCGGCCGCAAGCCGCAGACGGGCTGGACCTATGACGATCTGCTGGATGCCTCCTACGAGCTCGACCTGTTCGGCTATGTGCGCCGGTCGATCGAGGCGGCGCGGGACAATGCCGAGGCGCAGGCGGCGGCGCGGGACGATCTGCGCGTGACCATCGCCGCCGAGACGGCGCGCGCCTATGGCGAAATCTGCGCGCTGGGCGAGCAGATTTCAGTGGCGCAGCGCGCGCTCGACCTGGCGACGCGGCAATACCAGATCGTGCAGCAGCGTTACCAGGCAGGGGCCGGCACGGAGTTCGACGTCACCCGCCAGGGCGTGCTGGTGGCCCAGCAGCAGGCCGCCTTGCCGCCGCTGCAAGGCCAGCGCCAGGCCGCCTTGTTCGAGCTGGCCGATCTTCTGGGCGAAACCCCGGCCCAGGCGCCACAGGAGGTTCTGAACTGCCAGACACCGCCCAAGCTCTCCGCCCCCGTGCCGGTGGGCGATGCCGCCGCGCTGCTGGCCCGCCGGCCGGACATACGCGAGGCCGACCGCAAATACGCCGCCGCCCTCGCCGGGGTGGGGGTGGCCACGGCCGATTTATTCCCGCGCGTGACAATCAACGGGTTTTATGGCGGTGCCAGCAACACCATCCACACGCTGGGCAGCAATAACGGGCTGGCCTGGGGCGTGGGGCCGGCGATCAGCTGGGATTTCCCCAATCTGAACGGCAAGCTGGCGCAATTGGCGCAGGCCAAGGCGGAGAGCCGGGCGGCACTTGCCGGGTATGATTCCGTGGTGCTGCAGGCGCTGACGGAAACCGAGCAGGCGCTGACAACCTATGAATCCGAGCTGAACCATAATGCCGCCCTGGCGCAAGCGGATATGCAGGCCGGGCTGGCGTTCCAGCAGGCGCAGGACCAGGAGAGCGCGGGGGCGATCAGCGCGCTCGACCTGCTGACGGCGGAGGAGACGCTGATTTCCGCCGATGCGGCCCTGGCGGCCTCGAACGGCACCTTGGTGCAGGACCAGATCGGCCTGTTCAAGGCGCTCGGCGGCGGGTGGAGTTAGAGCGGTCGATGTCATGCGTCTGGATTGAGGCTGGCGTTTCGCCCATCGGCCCGTTGAGGCATATCGTTCAGCCCGCCCGCAGATAAAGCGTCAGCATCCGGGTAAGTTCCGGCAGCGCCGCCGCGTCTTCCGGCCCGGCATGGGGCACCTGCTTCATCAGCAGCAGCACTGGCAACGCCATGGCGGCGGCGCGGCCAGGGGCCAAAGGCGGGCTCGCGGCTTGCAGAACGGCTTCCACCAGCGCCAGCGTACGGGCCCGGAAATCGCCTTTGCGGCCCGCCATCCCGGCACATTCCTCCAGCAGGCTGGTGGCCAGGGCGCGCTCTTGCGCATGGGCGCGCATCACCCCCAGCAGCCCGGCGGCCAGGGCAGGCGTTTCCAGGCCGGGGGCCGCCGCGCGCAACGCCGCCAGGCTTTCCTCCAGCCCCGCCGCGTAGCGCGCCAGCAGCGCCTGCGCCAGCGCCTGCTTGGCCGGGAAGAACTGGTAGAGCGAGCCGATGGGCGCCCCGGCGCGTTTGGCGATTTCGGTCATCGTCGCCGCCTCAACGCCTTTTTCGGCAAACACGCCGGCCGCCGCATCCAGCAGCGCCGCCACCCGGCGCTCGCCCCTTGCTTGTTTGGGCGCCTTGGCCAAAGCTGGCGCGCTTGAAGAATGTGAGGGCATGCTCATATATCCATATGTGAGGATATCCTCATAATGTACAAACCGCCTTTTTGAAAGTGCCAAACCCATGACCCCTCTAAATCCGGCCCGCGCCGCCCTCGTGCTGATCGATCTGCAGAGCGGCATCACCAGCCTGCCGCTGGCGCCGTGCAGCGGCGCGCAGATCGTGGCGCGCGCCTTGCCCTTCGCGGACAAATTCCGCGCCGCCGGAGGGTTGGTGGTGCCCGTGCATGTCGGCTGGCACGCGGATTTCGGCGATGCGCTGCGCCAGGAGGTGGACCAGCCCCTTTCGCGCACGGGTGCCCTGCCGCCGGACTGGATGGATTTCGCCCCCGGCTTGGTGCAGCCTGGCGATGTGACGATCACCAAGCGCCAATGGAGTGCCTTTCATGGCACGGAGCTGGATTTGCAACTGCGCCGGCGCGGGCGGGAGATCATTATCCTGGGCGGCATCGCCACCAATTTCGGCGTGGAATCCACCGCCCGGCAGGCCTGGGAGCTGGGCTACCGGCTGATCATCGCCGAGGATCTCTGCACATCGCTGGACGCGGCGGCACATGAATTTGCCTGCGCCAAGGTCTTCCCGCGCATCGGCCAGGTGCGCCAAAGCGCTGAACTGAGCTTCGGCGGGTGATCGCGGCACTGCCCGCACCTGTCCGGCTGCTCGGGCTGCTGCTGCTCTCCGCGCTGTTCGAGGCCGCGCTGCGGGCGGTGCGCCTGCCCGCGGCGCCGCTATTGGGGCCAATGGCGGCCGCCATCGTCCTCGCCGGTTTTGACGCCGGCATCCATTTGCCGCGCTGGCTGTTCTCAGCCTCGCAAACCATCATCGGCTGCATGATCGCCCAGGCGCTGAACATCGCCATCCTGCGCGACATGCTGCATGACTGGCCGCTGCTGCTCACCTCCTCGGCGCTGGTGACCGGGGCGAGCTTCCTGCTGGGCTGGGGGTTGACCAAGGCGCGGGTGCTGCCGGGCAGCACCGCCATCTGGGGTTCGGCACCGGGCGCGGCGACGGCGATGGTCATCATGTCCGAAGCCTTTCGGCCAGGAATTACAGACGCTGCACCACCGGCGGCCTTGATCTCCGAGAGGGTGCCGTCGGCGTAGTTGGGCACCCAGACTGCGTCGCCGTTGGGGCTTACGGCGACGCCGAGCGGGCCATTACCCACCCGGATGGTGGCTGCCACACCGGCCCCCAAGCCGGGGACCACTGGGCGCGCACTGGCCGCCTCGGAGACCGCCATGAGCATCAGGGGTAGAGCGAGAGCGAGGCAGACACCTGCCGAAAGTCCGCTCCGCGGCGAAGCAATGACGCCGGGAGCCGGAAAATCTTTCGCCGAATGGCGCACGCTACTTCCGGCATCTGGCCCTCCACTGAGGCGCTCAGCCAATAAGCGTTCGAGCCAGCTTTAGGCGCTTATATACCTACTGTACCATTTTGGACACTGCAGCGGTTGGTCAGGCAGTTTGTTCATTCAGCTGCGCATCCACCACCCAGGATGGACAAGTTCAACGTCGCGGTGCCGGTGGGCCGCTCCGTTGACTTGCGAGAGGAACGAGGCCGCGCGGCTTGCGCGCCTTGGTTGGCGGAAGACAACTCTCTCGGCCTACGAGGACGACAGGCGCAGCGTCACTTTGCCGGTCTCGTTGGTTGGGTTGACCACCAGTTTGTACTCTCCGGTGGCAGGCAGGGCGGTCGACGAGATCGTCCCGGCGCCGTTGTCGGTGCAACCGATGGCCAGCTCGCCGCCGTCGGAGCGATCGAGTTCGACCAGTCCGCACTGATCGGGGAATGTGGCGCCGCTTATCTTGACCGAAACCCGTTCACCAGCCTGGCCGTAGAAAGAGAAGGCGGATTCGGCGCCCAGCTGCGCCACCGTGGCCGTCACCGGGGGACCGCCGAGGCTGATGGTGGACAGCTGGTCGTGGTCGGCCACAAGGTGGACGGAGAGCTGCCCGATCTCCGCGTCGGCGGGGTTCACCAATACGGTGTAGGTCCCAGTGGTCCCCAGCGCGGTGCCGGGGACGTAGCCGGTGGACCCGGTGGTGCAGGCGTCGTTGAGTTCGCTGCCGTCGGGGCCATCCAGCTCGACTAGGTCGCACTGGCCGGGAAAAGTCGATCCCGTCACTTCGAGGGAGACCTTTTGTCCGGCGTCGAGCGCGGAACGTGAAGTGGGACTCCGCCCCCGGTTGCCCCACGGTCGCAGTCACCGAGGGGCCATCAGGGGTGACCGTCCCCTTCTGGTCATGGTCGGTGATCAGACGGAGCGTGACCTGGCCGGTGTCATGGTCATGGGAGCTGACCAACAGCGTGTACGTGCCCGTAGCGGTGAGCGAGGTGCCGTCGATGTAGCCGGTGCTCCCGGCAGTGCAGGCGTCGTTGAGTTCGCTGCCGTCGGGATCGTCCAACTCCACCAGGTCGCACTGTCCGGGAAAAGTTGATCCGGACACGGCGACGAATACTTTCTCCCCCGGCGCGCCTTGGAAGGTGATCCGGGACTGGGCGCCGGGCTGGGCCACCTCGGCAGTGACCGGGCTGCCGTCGGCGGTGATGGTGGTGGCGTGATTGGTGTCGCCCACTACTTGGACATCGACTGTGCCCGTTTCATCATCGGCTGGCGCCACGACCAGGGTGTAGCCCCCGGTGGAAGGCAACACGGTGGCCTCCAGGGAGCCGGTGGCGCCACTCGTGCACCCGTCAGCCAGTTCGTCCCCGTTTGCCGCTTCCAGTTGGACCAGGCCGCATTGGCTGGGGAAGGTGGAGCCGGAGAGTTTGACGAACACTTGCTGGCCAGCGGTGGCGGCGAAGTGCAAACGGGCGGTGGAGCCGGGCGCGGTGATAACCGCAGCCACCGGCGGACCGTCGATGGCAATGGTCCCGGTCACCTGTTGGGCTGGCGTGATCTGGGGGGTTACGGCAAACTGGGGCTCTCCGGTGAGTCCGACGTCGAGTTCGCAATTGTCGAGGGAGAGGGGATCGGTGATCCCCGCCTCGGCGCACACAGTCTGGGCTTGGCTGCGGTCGGGAAGCGTGGCGACCGACGTCGGCCCATGCGGGAACGAACTGTTGGTGTAGGTCTCGGTGTCGGTACCGGGGGCGTAGGTAAACAGCGACGACTGCTGGGTGACCCGCCAGCTGTCGGCATATCCCGGGTACAGGGTGGCGTATGAGGGTTGCGTCACGACCGCGCCGCCGGCGCTGCGCACGTCGTTCGCCGGGTTACCGTCAAAGTTGCCCAGCAATCCTTCGAGGTGACCGGCGTGGCTGGCCGAAGGCTGCACGAAAAGGTTCAGTCCCCAGGGACCGATTTGGTAGACGATGGCCCGGGACCCGTCGGGCCAGGTTACGGTCACCTCCTCACCCTTCGGGGTGCCGGCGGCCACCACCCTCCCGCCGTGGGGCAACTGCTGACTGGCTGACCTGATGGGCGCCCCGTTGGCCAGGATGGCGAGGCCTTGCGGGCTGGTCGAAATCTGGACCCGGTCTCCGTTTACACCGAGGGCCACCGCGGTGTTGACGGCCACCGTGGTGGATTGCATGAAAGGTTGCTGGCGGACCTGAACCTCGAAGCCGTCACGCGGGTCGAGGGCGGCGACGAACTCACCTGCGCCCTGGAAGTCATAGCGTTCGCCATCGAAGGTGAGCAGATGAGGGTCGCCGTTGCTGTTGGCACATCCCGCCCCGGTGCACGGCGGCGTCGCCGGTGCTGGCGGGGGCGGGGGCATGCACTGGCCGGAAGGCAGCGGGAGGTCACCGTAGTAGTCCCTCGGCATCAGCCCCAAAGCGACCCGCAACTCGTTCTGGGCTCGCGTCGCTTCGACCTCGCTGGTCCATATGCCACTGTCGACGGGTACGCCATCGGGCCCGGTGGTCCAACAATCGGTCTGATTCAAGGTGCCTGTTGCGTCCTGGTAGGCGTGGAATAGCTCGTGGTAGAGCGTCGTGCAGGGGTCGGCGTAACCGCCGGTGCCCGCGTATCGGTGGATGTCATCGGGATCCCAGAAAATGAAGATGGTGCCGAACGCGCTTTCTTCGTGGTCGTCGTTGCCGTCGGTTTCGATGATCTGGACGTTGACGTTGGGCCCTTCCAGCGTGGGGAGGATGCCTGCGGGGTCGTGTCCCGGCATATTGAACAGACCAAGACAGGTGGCGTAGTCCTGGGTCAGCTCGCCTGGCGGGGGAGTTATGGTCGCGGATGCGGGTGAGGCGCTCGCCAGGACCTGAGCTCCGATGGCGGCGACGAAAAGGAGCACCGCCACCGCAGCCGCAGCCCGGCGTCTCCGAAGCACGAGGAGAGCGAACACCAGGGCGCACAGCACGATCACGGCCCCTAGGGCCGGCCATAAGACCCAATCTCCCGAACCGTTGGTCCGCTGCGCCTGGAGCGCGCCGGTGGCGCTCAGCGTGGCACTGGCGGGGGGACCGGCGGCCACCGGGCAGGCAGGAGTGGCCCCCGGCTCGATGATCGGCTCGGCGTAGGTCACCTCGAGCCGCAACGGTTGAGCGGTCTTGATCGGGTAGATGGAATCGGTGGGCTGAGTTGTCTCCGACCAGGCGGTCGTCTCGAGTGCGTGATGGGTGGGGCCGATCGGCACCTCGTCGAGGGGCACGGTCAGGGAGGCCCCGGGGGCCAAGGTCTTCAGATGAGCAGCGAGAAACAGCGACGGCGTATCATCCAGAAAGGCGCTGGCCGTCGTGGGGGTCACCGGGGTGGGACCTTGGGCCACCAGGTTGAACAGCGTGGTACCGAATGCGCTGTCGGCCACCGTGCACGTGCTGCCCGAATGGTTCGTCAATAGAAGGGAGGGCGCAGCGGAGGTGCCGGTCACCGCGATACTGAGGCCGGTGGCCGCCGGGCTGGGTGTGGCCGCCGGGCTGGGTGTGGCCGAGGCCGGCGAGGCCACCGCCGGGCCGGCCATCAGAAGCAACGTCGCTGCCAGTCCGGCGAAACCGGCCAGCATTGTTACGGTCCGTTTGCGCACCTGCGGTGCCCTTTCCTAGGCGACGGACCCATGAGAACACCTCAGGACCCGCGACTCAAAGGTGAGCCCTCCCCTCCAGCAGGTGCGGCCTGCCCCCGGCGACGCTGCGTGGGAGGCGTCCCGTTTTGGTGCGCTCGGAGGGATTCGAACCCCCAACCTTCTGATCCGTAGTCAGATGCTCTAGTCCATTGAGCTACGAGCGCTGGTGCGGCGGACAGCCTACCCGCGCCTCCGGGTGCTCGGCATCCTCACCCCGAGGTAGAGGTCGTGGAGCCGGCCGTGGTGGTCGTGGTGCCCGACGTCCCCGAGTTCCCGGTGGCCGGCGCGGTGGTAGAAGGCGGGGCAACGGTCGTCGTGGTGCTGGTCGGGGGCGTGTTGGGGTTGGGCATCTCGAACACGATGCTCTTGGTCGTCCCCGACACGTCGGTCTGGCCGGCGGGGGGCGAGATGGTGACCGTCAGCGTCACTCGCTGCCCTTGGGGCGCCTCCAGTGCCGGGATGGGTGCGTCATAACTTTGCCCCTGGGCAAGTGAGCTGATCAACATCGACTGGCTGCTCAGGTATCCCGGAACTGCGGGATCCAGGGAGGCGGTGACCCGGACCTCGTTTTCGGTCAGGTTGCCGAGATTGGTCACCGTGCTCGACACGTTGATCGTGGGTGCCTGAGGCAGAATTTCGACCTGGTTGGCGCCGCTACCTTCCACCGACACGGCTGGAGGTTGCGTGGTGATGTCCGCAACCTGCAACTGGTGCACGGGGAGCGGTGAGCGGGCGTTGCGGAGCGATTCGAGGTAGGTGGTCAGCATCGGGGTGGAGTACACCGACGGATTCTGACAGCCACACCGACGTCGGAAGCTGCACCCCGACGGCCGGCATGTGCTGCAAAAACAGTGCGTAGGCCTGATCAGCGACCTGAAACTCGGTCGTCGCTTTCTGAATCTGGGTCACTGCGGCGGCGTTGCCCACAGTGGTCGTCAGCGCAGTACTCATGGCCGCGGAGAGCGTCTGGGCTCCCTCGAGGCGGGTCTCCAGGCAGATGATCAGCAACCCGCTGGGCCCTTCGATGGTCGCCGGCGGTTTGAGTGCCTGGGCCGAAGTGACCGTCTGTGATGCGTTGGCCACCAAGCCTTGCAACTCCGGCAGGATCGTTTTGGCGCTGGTGGCCACCGGCGCCGTCCGGAGTTGGTTGATCTCGACGCCCTGGGAGATGGTCTCGCCCAAGATGGGGAGCACCTGGTCCACCCAGGCCTGGCTGGACAAAGTCTTCACCGGGCCCGGAGAACGGGACTTGATGGAGGCATCCACCAGTAAAACCAGCAACGTGACCACGATGGCCACCACGATCCACGCTTGGGTCCCGATACGGCGAGACCGTCGCCCAGACAACACCATCGCCGGGCACCATAGCCCGGGCCAGCGAAGCAGGGGTCAGCGCGGTCCGCCGGGCACGGCGCTCCGATCGCCCGTCAGCAGGGCGAAGACGGTCTCAGTATCGGTTAAACCGGACACAACTGCATCGGCACCCAGCCCTTCGAGTTCGCGGAAGGCGAACCGTCCGGTGGCCACCAGCAAGCACCGGGCGCCGGCCGCCTCGGCGCACGCCAGGTCTCGTGGGGTGTCCCCCACCACCCATACCTGCGCCGGGTCGAGGACGACCCCTTCCCGGGCGGCCAGGCGACCCAGGGCCACGGGAACCAGCGCCGTGCGATCCCGGTTGTCGCTCCCGTAGGCACCGACCTCGAAGTCGACCAGTCCGTCGAGCCCGAAAGCTCTCAGCTTCACCCGGGCGTTCGGTGCGATGTTGCCGGTCAAGATCGACGACACCACGCCTCCGGTGCGGGCCAGGCGACTGAGCAGCTCCCAGGCTCCGGGCAGTGCAGTGCCTTCGCGGCGGAGCTGGGGCTCGGCTGCGGCCAAGCGGGCGGCCAGTTCGACGAGCACCTCGTCGGCCCGTGCGGCATCCCATCCCATCATGTCCAGGTACTCGTCGACAATCTGAGGATCGGTCTTGCCGCTCATGCGCACCCGGCCCGAGGGACGCTCCCCGTAAATCGCTTGCAGGGCGTCTTCGAAGACCAAAGCACCCAGCTCGCCGGCCCGCACCAGGGTCCCGTCGATGTCCCACAGCACCAGGTGTTCGATCATCGATTCAACCTACCGGCACGGGTAGGGTTCCCCTGCCAGCGCGGCCGAAGGGTCGCAGCGGTCTGCGAAGGTGGAACTGACGCTCATTGCTTCAGGAGGAAACATGTCGCGATCGTCGAATCTCTCTTTCCCCAGAATGTCGTGGCGATTGCTCGTCCCCGCCGTAGCCGTCGCTGCGCTGCTCGCCGGTTGCGGTTCGCATTCGACAGCCACGACCACCACCACCGCCGCCCCCACCACCACGGCCGCCCCCACCACCACTGCGGCGCCCACCACGACCTCGACGACGGTGGCCCCCACCACCACGGTGCTGACCGCCAAGACCTGTGTACCGGCCCAGCTCACGGTGTTCGCCGGGGCCTCCAACGGCGCTGCGGGCCATCAGGGACGCGTCTACCAGCTGCAGAACTCGTCGTCCGCCCCCTGCACCTTGTTCGGCTACCCCGGGTTGGCCCTCTTGGACAGTTCCTCGGCGCAACTGCCCACCACGGTGGTTCGCCAACCGGGGTCCCCGGAGGTCACCGTGAGCCTTCCGCCGGGGGGTTCGGCGTACTTCACGGCCAGCTGGCCCGATGCAACGGGGTACGCCGGCCTCATCTGTCCCACATCGGCATCGCTCGAAATCACGCCACCCGATGACACCACTCAGGTCGTGGCCACCGGGGCCGGCGGAACCATCCAGGCGTTCGGGGGAACGACGACCCACCTGCAATGTGGAACCATCACCGTGACCCCAGTCCGCGCCACCGCCAACGCGTAACCCCGAGGAGTTCGACTGATGGAAATCACGCCCGTCCGCATCACCACCACCCCAGAGTGGAAAGCGCTCACCGCGCATTTCGAAGCCACCCGGGGCCGGCATCTGCGGGACCTGTTCGCCGCGGACCCCACCCGGGGCGAGACCTTGACCCTCGACGTCGCCGACCTTCACCTCGACTACTCCAAGCACCGCCTGACCGCCGAGACCATCGGCCTGCTGGTCGCCGTGGCCGAAGGGCCGGGCTACGCGAGCGCATCGACGCCATGTTCGCCGGCGAGCACATCAACGTCACCGAGGACCGGGCCGTGCTGCACGTCGCCCTGCGGGCCCCGCGAGGACGAGGTCATCACCACCGACGGCGCACGACGTGGTCGCCCGCGTGCACGAAGTGCTCGACCGGATGGCGCCTTCGCCGAGCGGGTGCGCAGCGGGGAGTGGAAAGGCGCCACCGGCAAGCCCATCACCAACGTCGTCAACATCGGCATCGGCGGCTCCGACCTCGGGCCGGCCATGGCCTACGAGGCCCTGCTGCCCTATAGCGACCGCGCGTCTCACGGTGCGGCTTCGTGTCCAACGTGGACGGCAGCGACATCTGGGAAGCCACCCAGGACCTCGACCCGGCGGAGACGCTGTTCATCGTGTCGTCGAAGACCTTCACCACGCTCGAGACGATCACCAACGCCACCTCGGCGCGCCGAATGGCTGCTCGGCCGGGCTCGGCGATCCCGCGGCCGTGCGCCACCATTTCGTGGCGGTGTCCACCAACGCCGAGAAGGTGGCGGAGTTCGGGATCGACACCGACAACATGTTCGGCTTCTGGGACTGGGTGGGCGGCCGCTACTCCTACGACTCGGCCATCGGCCTGTCGCTCATGATCGCCATCGGCCCGGAGGCGCTTCACCGAGATGCTCGACGGGTTCCATGCCATCGACGACCACTTCCGCACCGCCCCGTTCGAGCAGAACCTCCCGGTGCTCCTGGGCCTGATCGGGGTCTGGTACTACGACCTCTTCGGCGCCGAGACCCAGGCCATCCTCCCCTACAACCACTACCTGGCCAAGTTTCCCGACTACCTGCAGCAACTCGACATGGAGAGCAACGGCAAGTCCGTGACCCTGGCCGGCGAAGCCGGTGGATCTACCGACCGGCCCCGTCGTGTGGGGCACGCCGGGCACCAACGGCCAGCACGCCTACTACCAGCTGATCCATCAGGGCACCCGGCTGATCCCCGCCGACTTCATCGGCTTCCTGCAGCCCGGCACACCGGGTCGGGGCCCACCACGACCTGCTCATGGCCAACTTCTTCGCCCAGACCGAGGCGCTGGCCTTCGGCAAGACCGCAGAGGAGGTGGCGGCCGAGGGCGTGCCCGCCGCCCAGGTCCCGCACCGGACCTTCGCCGGGCAACCACCCCACCAACACCATCCTGGCCCCGAAGCCTCACCCCCCGGGTGCTCGGCGAGCTGGTCGCCACCTACGAGCACAAGGTGCTCACCCAGGGCGTGATCTGGGGCATCAACTCCTTCGACCAGTGGGGCGTGGAGCTGGGCAAGGCGCTGGCCCAGAAGATCGTTCCCCAGCTGAGCGCCGAAGGCCGAGCCCGAGCTCGACCACGACAGCTCCACCAACGCCCTCATCCGCCGCTACCGGCGGGCCCGTCGGTAGCGGCCCGGGGGTACCTCGTCCGCGTTCGGGTCAGCGGTCACTACCCCGCGGCCAGCGGGTTGGTACTCACCGCGGAGACCCCCACGAATGACGCAACTCACCGCTGAACGCCGGCCGGCACCGTGGCAACCGCCCCCGGCGCCGTCAACGCCCCCGGCGCCGTGGCAACCGCCCGCCGGCGCCCCGGCGCCGTGACAACCGCCCGGCGCCCCGGCGCCGTGACGCGGCCCGCCGGCGACCCGCCGGCACCGTGTCAGGTGGGCAATACCGCGTCGGGCCGGCGGTGAATGGGGCCGTTGCGCTGCTGCAGCGGCCGCCCGTCACGCCCGCTGCGCACGGCCAGGATCTCCGCACAGATGGCCATGGCCACCTCCGGCGGGCGCCGGCCGCCCAGATCGAGACCGATGGGGCGATGAATGCGGGCGATCTGGTCCTCCCCCACACCGCGCTCCTGGAGGCGCTCGACCCTGCGGGATTGGGTCCGGCGCGAACCCATGGCTCCCACGTACCCGATGTCGCGAGCCAGGCCCTCGGCCAGAGCAGGGGCGTCGATCCCGGCGTCGTGGGTGAGCACAATGAGCGTGCTGCTCGCTCCGCCCCAGTCCAGGAGCTCGCGCAGCGAGTCGAGTTGCTCGGTGGAACGCGTATGCCAGCCGAGGAGCTCGGCTTGGGCTGTGATGGAGCTCACCAGATCGCCGCCACCCACCACGACCAGTCGGGGATCGGGGACCCAGGACTCGACGAGGAAGGTACCCAAGGGATGCTCGAGAAGGTGGTGGGCGCTCTGCCCGGAATCGAGAAGTTCGCCGGCTGCGGTCACCGCCTCGTCGGGGGGCTGGGCGCCCGCTCCCGAGCCCACGGCACCCACCCAGTGCCCGCCGGGCAGTACCACGGTGCCCAGCGGGCCGGCGCCCGGCCCGTCGATCTGGGTGATCAGCGCCACGGGGGCCCGGCGCGCCAGAGACACCCACAGCTCCCGGGGCACGCTGGAGGTGGGCTGGAGCAGGAACTCCGCCTGCCCCCCGCACGCCAAGCCCGCCTCCACAACCCGCGACCCGTGGACCTCGATGACCAGGCGGCTGAGCGCCGGTTCACCTTCCAAGAGTTCTCGGCCGGCGCCGGCCAGACTGTTCTGCGCCGTAGCGACCGAGGATGTCACCGTGCTGTTGTCCGGCTTCTGTCAGGGCCACCAGCGCATCGCCGGCCCAGGTGGAAAACCCCTGCAGGGATAGGACGCGAGCAAAGAGGGCGGGCGTCCCCTCTTCCTGCCACGTGAGGATGCTTTCGGCCACTTGGTCCATGGGCACACGTTACGGCGCACGCTCATCCTGTGAACGATCGGTGAAGACCGGCGTTATGCGTTGACCCTCCCCCGCAGGTCACCCATCCTGGGTCGGTACCCAAGAGTCCGATCCCTGTAGGAGCGCTTCCATTGTCCGCACTGGTGCCCACCATCGACTTGACCGGATGGACCCACGGAGATGACCGGACGCGCGCAGATATCGCCGCCGCAGTGGACAAGGCCGCCGCCCAAGTGGGCTTCCTGCAAGTCGTGGGCCACGGAATCGACCCTGGTCTCCTGGAGCGTGTGCTCAGTGCCCTCGACCGGCTTTTTGCCCTCCCCATGGAAACCAAGATGAGGTACCGGCCGGTCTCCCCGGATGTAAACAACGGTTACTCCCCGGTGGGGGCCGAATCCCTGGCGTATTCGCTGGGCGAGGAAGGGGCCCCGCCGGACCTGTTCGAGGCCTTCAACATCGGGCCGGAGGACATGGACCTCAACGATCCTGCGGTGCAAGCCGAGATCGGCCGTTGCTTCGCCCCGAACCGGTGGCCGGCGGAGACGCCGGAGTTCCGGGCGGTGGCCCTCGAGTACTTCTCGGCAGTCCGGGCTTTCGCCCATCGTCTCACTTCGGTCTTCGCTCTGGCCTTGGGGGTAGAGGAGACGTTTTTCGAGGGCTTCACCGGTCATTCGACCGACACCTTGCGCTTCAACCACTTCCAACGGACCGCTACCATGATTGATCCCCTGCCCGGGCAGGCGCGCATGGGCGCCCACACGGACTTCGGCATCGTTACCGTCCTGTACGCCGACGCGGTTCCCGGCCTGGAGATCGTGGGGCCGGACGGGTCGTGGTACCCGGTGGTGGCTCCGCCCGGCGCCTACCTCATCAACATCGGAGACCTTCTGGCCCAATGGACCAATGACCGCTGGCGCTCCACGGTGCACCGGGTAGCCGCGCCCCCGCCGGCGACCGCGCCCCGCACCGTCGCCGTTCGATGGCCTTTTTTCATGACGGCGACTGGGACGCCGTCATCGAGTGCCTGCCTACCTGCTGCGCTGCGGACAACCCGGCGCGCTACGAACCGGTCCGGGCGCTCGATCACCTGATGAACAAGTTGCTCGGTGGCCGGACCATGGCCGCCGCAGAGCGCACCAATCACCTCGGCGACCGCGTCGAGGCGGTCCGCACGTAGGCAGGCCGGGTCAGCTGTCGGCCGGCAGCTCAACCGTCACGTTGGTGGCTTTGATAGACGCCACCACCATGATCCCCGGAGCGAGGCCCAACTCGTCGACGGCCTCCCGACTGAGCAGGGAGACGATCCGAAAGGGTCCTGCCTGCATCTCGACCTGGGCCATGACCAGGTCCTTGGTCACCTTGGTCACGATGCCCACCAGGCGGTTGCGGGCCGAGTGGCCGGTGGTCGCCCCGGGCTCGGTCTCCTCGCTCAAGGATGCCGCGAAACGAGCCAGTTCGACACCGTCGATCCAGCGCCGGCCGCCCTCGTCCCGGGTCACCGGGAGGCGACCGGTGTCTGCCCAGCGGCGAACCGTGTCCGCGCTGACCCCCAGTAACCGGGCCGCCTGACTGATGCGGTAGCTGGGCATCGCCGGGATGGTAGCTCCCAAACTCAGGTCCCCAACGTCCAACGCGGCCGCGACCACAGCTGCCAGAACTCGATCGGGTGGAAGCCGGCTCCGCGGTACAAACGCTGCCCGGCCACCGAACCCTGGATCAGCATCCCGGTCATCCCGTGTCCGAGGTAGTCCTTGAGCAGGGTAACCAGCAGCCTGCGCCCAAACCCAGACCGTTGGTACTCGGGGAGCGTCGCCATGGACCAACCCACCGCGATGCCGTCCGCCCCGATGATGAAGGTGCCGCAAGCGGCCATGCGTTCTCCGTCGAAAATGCCCCAGACATGCATGTCCGGCGCCTCCACCGCCTGGTCGGGGATCGCCGCGAGGACCGTTCCCGGGTCGAGTCCGTAGGTTGTGGCCAGAACCTGCCGGGCCTCGGGCAGGTCATCGTGTAGCAAAGGGCGGGCGCCGGTCGGGTCGACGTCCACGGCCGGCGCTGCGCTGGCCAACATCAGCGGCAAAGCGCCGCACACCACCCAACCGGCATCGGCCAGCGGGGCGACCGCGGCCAGACCGGGGCCTCTGACCATGATGACCCCCGGATGGCCCTGCGCCAGCATCGGCTCCAGGCAGCACCGGGCCAGCACGTCGCCACTCGCCGACTGCGAGCAGGCCAGGTTGTAGTTGAGGTTCTCCTGGCCGCTGAAAGCAAGCCATGTGTCGTCGGCCACCTCGTGCGCGGCGAGGGCCCACAGGCGGGCTCCCGAGCCCAAGGTCCGGAACAGTTGGGGGGCATCGAGAGTCATCGCGGAACCGTACTCACCGCAGGCCTGAGCAGGTCGTTTTCACCTTCCGGAACTTCTCGGAACGGCCCTTCCCCCGAGATATTTCGGCGGACCCGACCACCATTTGTGAGACTCGCGGTGGCCCCGGGGCCGGCGGGGTCTCAACCGGTGGGCGAGGGGGGACTTGAACCCCCACATCCTTTCGGACACAGGAACCTGAATCCTGCGCGTCTGCCAATTCCGCCACTCGCCCGAGTGGAGCCGCTAGACACTAGCGCGCTGCCGCCGCGCTGCCGGCCAGCCAGGCCCCGGGTACGCTCGACGCGACCATGGGACTGCAGCAGTTCGAACGGCGCCTGGAGCGCCTCGTCGAGGGCGTGTTCGCCAAGGCCTTCCGGAGCGGCCTCCAGCCGGTCGAGATCGGCCGCCGCCTGACCCGGGAGATGGACCTCCGCCGGCACGTCGCGCCCCAAGGGCACGCTGGCCCCCAACCACTTCACCGTGTCGCTGTCGCCCGGAGGACCGCGACCGCTTCGCCCCGATCGAGGACGAGCTGGTCAACGAGCTGATCGCGGTGGCCAAGGACCACGCCGCGAGCGAGGACTACATCTTCCTCGGCCCGGTCACCGTCGACATCGAGACCGACGACGAGCTGTCGCCGGGCATGGTGCTGTGTCCGGCGAGATGACCCGGCCGGCCGACGGCTGACCGCCGACCCTCGTGCTGCCCGACGGCCGCCGGCACGGCCTCGGGGCACCGGGCCGTCACCATCGGCCGCCTCCCGGAGTGCGAGCTCGTCCTGCAGCGACCCCAACGTCAGCCGCCGCCACGCCGAGATCCGTCCCGCTCGGGCGACGGCGGCGTTACGAGGTCGCCGACCTGGGCAGCACCAACGGCACCAAGCTCAACGGGATCATCATCGGCGGGCCCCAGCGCTCGAGCCCGGCGACAAGATCACGGTCGGGGCGACCACGTCTGCGCTTCGAAGCAGCTGAGGCACGTGTCGAGCGCCGCTCGCTGACGTTCCTCAAGTACGTCTTCCTCGCGCTGCTCTACCTGTTCTTCCTGCGGGTCCTGCGGGCCGTGTGGGTCGAGCTCGTGAGCCCAAGGACGCCCGCCGTGGCCTCGGCCGCGCCCGGCCGGCCCCGGTGGCCGGCGGCGGCCGGCCGCCCGCGGCGGCCGAGCCCCGTCGCCCCGGCCGGCGCCGAGCCCGGATCGCCTGCGCTGGTCCTCGACCCGCCGGAGCGGCGCAGGGCCAGGCCTATCGCCCTCGGCGACGAGCTCACCGTCGGCCGGGCCGCGGGGCTGCGGGGTGTCCCTGCCCGACGACACGTTCGTGTCCCAGCTCCACGCCCGGGTGTTCCGCCGCGACGGCGAGCTACTTGGTCGAGGACCTCGGGTCCACCAACGGCACCTTCCTCAACGACCAGAAGGTCGCCGCCGCCGGTCGCACGTACGGGTCGGCGACCGTCTCCAGGTCGGCACAGACCGTTGGCCTGGAAGCCTGCTCGGAGCACGCCAGATGACCGCCCTGCGGCCGGGGTCGGCCACCGACATCGGGCATGGTCCGCGCCAACAACCAAGACCAGCTGCTGGTCGCCGCCCCGCTCTTCGCGGTGGCCGACGGGATGGGCGGCCACGCCGCCGGCGAGGTGGCCTCGACCACGGCCGTCGACGCCCTGCAGGCCGCCTTCGACGGCGGCCCCGAGCGACCCCCGAGGACCTGGCCGAGGCGGCCCACGCAGCCAACCGGCCGTGTGGGAGCAGGCCCAGACCGACCCCGAGCTGCGCGGCATGGGCACCACGCTGGTCGCCATGGCCCTGGTCGACGGGTCGACGCCGGCGAGCAGCTGGCCATCGTCAACGTCGGCGACTCCCGGGCCTACCGCCTCCGCGACAGCGAGCTCGAGCAGGTCACCACCGACCACAGCCTGGTGGCCGGAGCTGGTCGCCGAGGGCCAGATCAACGAGGAGGAGGCGCGAGTTCCACCCGCAGCGCCACGTCCTGACCCGGGCGCTGGGTGTCGACCCCGACGTGGCGTCGATCTGATTCTGCTCGACCCCCAGGCGCGGCGACCGCTTCCTGCTCTGCAGCGACGGTCTGATCCGGGAGGTGAGCGACGACCAGGTGGCCTCGGTCCTGCGCCGGCTGGCCGACCCCGACGACGCGGCCACGGAGCTGGTCAACGAGGCC
Organism: uncultured Pseudomonadota bacterium; assembly: GCA_963794625.1. Taxonomy (GTDB): domain Bacteria; phylum Pseudomonadota; class Alphaproteobacteria; order Acetobacterales; family Acetobacteraceae; genus Acidocella. The sequence goes on along the minus strand of CAWCEU010000008.1, from coordinate 5,704 downwards.
AAGGAGCACGGCGGCAACGACAACATCACCGTGGTCGTGGTCGACGTCGTCGCCGACGGCGCAGGGCACCAAGGCCGTCGCCCGCGCGGCCGACGACCTTGGAACTGCCCGACGGTCCGCCCGATCCCGGTAGCTGGTCGCCGACGCGGCCCGCAGCCCCACGGACACCAGCGGCCCAGGCGAACGCCGGTCCGACCGACCGCCGCGCTGCCACGCCCGGCGCCGGGCGCCCTGCTCGTCAGCGGATTTCACGCTGCGGGTCGTCGCGTTCTTGGCGTGCGTGGCTGCCTCCTCGCCGTGATCGCGGCGGCGGCGGTGGGCGTGGTACGCCCGCGACAGCTACTTCGTCGGGCGTCAGAGGCAACGCAGTGGTCATCTTCAAGGGCCGGCCGGGCGGCGTGCTGTGGTTCCAGCCGACGGTGGCCGGCGACCACCGGGATCCCGCCGAGCCAGGTGCGAGCCGGCACTGCAGTCCGACATCACAGTCCGGGCAGCAGGAAGGCAGCCGTCGGCGCGGCCGCACGCGCCTACGTGCACCGCGTCGTGACGACCACCACCGACCACGACGACGGCCACCACCACCACGACCACCGACCACGACTGTGCCCCCGACCGACCGCCACCGTGACCGCCGACCACCACCAGCCGCCGCCACGACGACCACCACGACCCCGCCGGCAAGTCGACGCGTCCACGGGTACGGGTCGAGCGCCGCCGCTATCCACCGCCGCGGCCCGGCGGCGCACCGAGCTGGGCCTGATCGTCCTGGCCGTCGTGCTCACCGGGGCCTCTACGCCCTGGCCGGCCTGGGCAAGGCCGGCAACCTGCCGGCCAACATCGGCCCGTTCCTGGGCATCATCTTCGGCCTGCTGCTCGTCGCCCACCTCGCCATGCGCCGGCTGGCCCCCTACGCCGACCCCATCCTGCTGCCGACCGCCGGCCTGCTCAACGGGATCGGCTACGTGTTCATCGCCCGCCTCTCCAACCACGAGGCCCGGCTGCAGGCGGTGTGGACGGCGCTCGGGATGGCCGCCTTCGTCGCTCACCCTCGTCGTCGTGCGCCGGGCCCGGGACCTCGAGCGCTACCGCTACACCTTCGCCTTCTCGGCATCGGCCTGCTGCTCCTGCCCCTGGTCCCCCACATCGGCGAGGACATCAACGGCGCCCGCCTCTGGATCCACGTCGGCTCGCTCAGCTTCCAGCCGGGGGAGATGGCCAAGCTGGCCCTGGCCATCTTCTTCGCCTCGGTCATGGTCGAGCGGGCCGACCTGCTGGCACCAGGCACCAGGCGGATCGGCCGGTTCCTCGTCCTCGACCCCCGCTACCTGGCCCCGATCATGGTGGCCTGGGGCCTCTCGCTGCTCATCTTCCTGGCCGAGAACGACCTCGGGCTCGTCCTTCCTCTTCTTCGCCCTGTTCATCGGCATGCTGTGGGTGGCCACCGGCCGGGCCTACTACCTGGCCTCGGCGGCGGCCTCTTCGCGGCCGGGGCCGTGCTTCGCCCTGAAGGTCATCGGGCACGCCCAGAGTCCGGGTCCAGGCCTGGCTCGACCCGTGGCCCCACTTCGCCACGCACGGGCTACCAGATCATCCAGGGCTGGTTCGCCATCGCCGCCGGCGGCCTGTTCGGCGACGGGCCCGGGCAGAGCAGCGCCGGCCACATCCCCGAGGCGTCGACCGACTTGATCTTCGCGGTCATCGCCGACGAGCTCGGCCTGTTCGGCGCCACCGCCCTCCTGATCGCCTACCTGCTCATGGTGGGCACCGGGCTGCGGATCGCCATCCGCTGCGAGCGACCGTTCGAGAAGCTGCTCGCCACCGGGCTGTCCCTGATCCTCGGGGTCCAGACCTTCGTCATCGTCGGCGGGCGTCACCCGGCTCATCCCCCTCACCGGCATCACCCTCCCCTTCGTCTCCTACGGCGGATCGTCGCTGGTCGCCAACTACATCCTGCTGGCCCTGCTCCTTCGCATCTCCCACGACACCGAACGGCCCGTACCGTGTCGGACCGCCGCTGGGTCGCCTGCTGCCGGATGGGCTCGGCATGAACCGGCAGATCCGGCTTCGTCGGCATGGGGATCATGGTGCTGTTCGTGGCGCTGTTCGTCCAGCTCAACTGGCTCCAGGTCGTCCACGCCACCGCCCTCGACCACAACCCGCTCAACGGCCGGCCCGTCGTCAAGGAGTACGACACCCCGCGGGGCGACATCATCTCCGCCGACGGCGTCACCCTGGCCCACTCCGAAGCCCACCAACGACCAGTTCAAGTACCTGCGCGCAGTATCCCGACCGGCTCGCTGTTCGGCCAGATCACCGGGTACTTCTCGTTCACCTACGGCGTCGGACGGGGCGGAGCAGGACCTACGACAGGGTCCTCACCGGCGCCAACAGCCCCGTTCAAGCTGCCCACCAGCCTCAGCAGCTGCGGAACCTCCTGACCAACACCAACAAGAGCCAGACGTCACCCTCACCGTCTCGGCCGGCCTCCAGAAGGTCGCCGGCCAGCAGCTGGCCGGCCGGGCCGGGGTCGGTCGTGGCCATCGACCCGCAGACCGGGGCCATCCTGGCCATGTACTCCAACCCCTCCTTCGACCCGAACCTGCTCTCCGGCCACGACCAGCAGAGGTGCAGGCCAACTGCAAGGCGCTGCAGCGCCACCCGGGCATCCGCTGCTCGCCCGGCGCCTACCGCCAGCGGTGCTTCCCCGGTTCGACCTTCAAGATGATCACCTCTGCCGCGGTCTACGACCACGACCCGTCCCTGGCCACCAAGATCTACCCGACCGTCGCCGCGCCTGCCGCTCCCCCAGACCACCAACCAGTCTGCACAACTTCGGCGGCGAGGTCTGCGGCGGCCAGCTGCTCGAGCTGTTCACCGTGTCCTGCGACACCGGCTTCGGCCAGATCGGCCTCGACCTCGGCGCCACCAACCTGGCCGGCGAGGCCCACGCCTTCGGCTTCAACAAGACCCCCCGATCGACCTGCCCTTCGCGGCCCAGTCGTCCTTCCCGCCGGCGTCGCGCTTCGCCCAGGACCTGCCCGGACTGGCCTACTCCGCCATCGGCCAGCAGGACGTGCAGGCCACCCCGCTGGAGATGGCCCTGGTGGCCGCCGCCATCGCCGACGGCGGGGTGATCATGACCCCGCACGTGCTCGACCACGTCACCAACTCCCAGAACCAGGTGTCAGCACCTACCAGCCCAAGCCCTGGCTTCAGGCCACCTCGCCGGCCACCGCGCCCAGGTCACCCAGCTCATGCTCTCGGTGGTCAACTCCCCCGACGGCACCGGCACCGCGGCCAGGATCCCGGGCGTCGCAGGTGGCGGCCAAGACCGGGACCGCCCAGACCGGCACCGGAACACATCGACGCCTGGTTCGTCGCCTTCGCCCCGGCCGCCAACCCGACGATCGCCGTGGCGGTGCTCCGTCCCAACCAGCCCTCGGCCAACGAATACCAGGGGGCACCATCGCCGCGCCGATCGCCAAGGCCATCATCGAGGCCGACCTGGCCGGCCCTGCACCCGTGACACTCGTACCACCGCCGTCCCGCCTAGGCTCTGACCGAATGTCGCACAGCAGCAGGTCTTCAGCGACCGCTACGAGATGGTCCGCCACATCGCCCGAGGCGGGATGGCCCAGGTGTACCTGGCCCGGGACCTCCTGCTCGACCGCCCGGTCGCGCTGAAGGTCCTGTTCCCCGAGCTGTCGGTGGACCGGTCGTTCGTGGAGCGCTTCCGCCGGGAGGCCCAGGCCGCCGCCAACCTGTCGCACCCCAACATCGTGTCGGTCTACGACTGGGGCCAGGGCGAGCGCACCTATTTCATCGTGATGGAGTACATCGACGGCCGCACCCTCTCGTCGATGCATCCGCGAGGGCCCATCGCCGCCGGCCCGGGCCGCCGCCATCGGCGCCGACGTGGCCGGCGCCCTGGACTTCGCCCACCGCCACGGCGTGATCCACCGCGACGTCAAGCCCGGCAACGTGCTGATCGACACGCACCGGGCCAGGTCAAGGTGGCCGACTTCGGGATCGCCCGGGCCGTCGGGGCCGGCCGAGGCCTGACCCAGACCGGCTCGGTGATGGGCACCGCCACCTACTTCTCGCCCGAGCAGGCCCAGGGCTACCCGGTCGACGCCCGCAGCGACGTCTACTCCCTCGGCGTGGTGCTCTACGAGATGGTCGCCGGCCAGCCCCCCTTCTCGGGGGACAACCCGGTGTCCATCGCCTACAAGCACGTGCGAAGGAGCCGGTCCTGCCCAGCGTGATCAACCCGGCCGTGCCCGGCGTTCGAGGCCATCGTCATGAAGGCCATGGCCAAGGACCCCGCCGACCGCTACCAGACCGCCGAGGCCCTGCGGGCCGACCTCGTGCGCTTCGGTCAGGGCCAGGGGGTGCTGGCCCCCCTGGTGACCCCGACCATGGTGGCCGCCACCGGCGTCCTCCCCCGGACCCCCACCACCGCCACCCGCACCACCTACGTGACCGAGGAACCCCCCCGAGGTGGTTCCCGCACCGGGTGGCTGATCGGGCTGCTGGCCGGGTTGTTGGTGGTGCTCGCTGCGCTGATCTTCTTTCGGTCACGAGTTGGGCTGGTGGAAGTCGAGCGCGGCCAAACTGGCGGTGCCCGGCGACCTCACCGGCAAGACAGTGGCCGCCAAGGCGGAGCTGGCCACGGACGGGTTCACCAACGTGGCGGTGACGCTGGCCCCCAACGAAACCGTAAAAGCGAACCTGGTGACCGGTACGCAGCCCGCCCAGGGCACCAAAGTGGCGGCCAACAGCACCGTGACGCTGCTGGTGAGCAGCGGTCCCTCCCCGTGGGTATCCCGAACGTGGTCGGACAGCCCCAGGCGACCAGTGTCGGCCTGATCGCCGAGGGCTTCAAACCCACGTGGTCAGGCCGCCTCGCCGACGGCGGCCAGCGGCCGGTGGTCAGCACCGATCCCAGCGTGGGCCAGCGAACCCCCGGGCACCCCGGTCACCGTCACCGTGTCCACCGGCAAGCCCCAGGTGGCGGTTCCCGACGTGGCCGGCGACTATCCCACCACCGCAGGAGCGACCCTTGAGCAAGCAGGGTTGACGGCCAAGCAGACACCGGTGTCGTCGGAGACCGTGCAAGCCGGCGAGGTGGTCGGCACCGACCCCGCGGGCGGGCACCATGGTGGGCGCCAACAGCACCGTCGTGGTGTACGTGTCGACCGGCAAACCGACGGCGACGGTACCTGCCGGCCTGGAAGGCGAACCTCTCAGCCAGGCGGAAGCCCAGCTGGCGGCGGCCGGCTTCAGTACTGGGTGGCCACCACGCCGGTCAGCGCCGCCAACCAGAACAACATTGTGCAGTCGGCCAGCCCCAGCCCGGGCACCACCAACGTGCCTACCCGCACGGTGGTCGTGTTGACCGTGGGGATGTACACGGCGCCCACCGCCACCGTGCCCAACGTCGTCGGCCAGACCGTCAACTCCGCAATAGCGCAGTTGAGCAGCGCCGGGTTCACCTCCACCCAGCAGACCCAGACGGTGACCAACCAGAGTCAGGACGGGATCGTGCTGTCGGAGAACCCCGGGGGCCGGCACTACCCAGACCCAGGGCTCCAGCGTCACCCTGGTAGTCGGTCACTACACCGGGCCAACGACCACGAGCAGCACCAGCACCGTCCCTTCGTCTTCCACTTCCGCCTAGGCAGCCCCGGCGGCCTGGGACTCA